>CP129018.1:1200000-2400000 GCA_020524525.2 Bacillus tianshenii
ACAGTGAGCTGCAGGAAGAGTTTGTGAATGTTAAGAGTGAGAGTGCATAAAAAAAGGTCACTCCTCAGGAAAAGAGTGACAAACATACAAGCACACAGAATATGTTAAATCTTGTTTGTATGTATATTTTAGCATTTTGGTGTGTTAAATTCCATTTTTATGAAAATTTGAGTGGGAGAGGGTGAAGTAATGGCTAATGTGTTGAATGAAAGAAATCAAAAAATCATTAAAAAAATTAAAGGATTACTTTCATTATCAGAAAACAACTCAAACGAAGATGAAGCTCAATCTGCATTTCTTATGGCTCAAAAACTAATGCTAAAAAATAACATTTCTTTGAATGAAGTAAAATTGGAAGAAAACAAAGAGAATATTGATTCTGGTCAAGTCACGATTCATAAGCAATTATATTGGTGGGAGCGACATCTTGCCAACGTGATGGGAGAAAATTTCCGAGTTAAGTCGTATATCAACAGAAAGAAACTAAAGGGAGAAACGAAACGGAAGAAAGCAATATGTTTCCTTGGTTATGAATCAGATGTGAAGTTAGCAAAGGAAATGTATATGTTAGCGTATGAAGCCATAACCACATTATCAAAAATATATGTTGAGGAATATTATATCGCCCACAAAACAAACAGATTAAAGAGAATTACAATAGCTTTAAAGAATTCCTATATGTTGGGTTTTTTAGAAGGGTTAGAACAGAAATTTCAGGAACAATTTGAGCAAATGAAGAAAGAAGAAAATGCTTTAATGGTCCTTGTACCGGAAGAAGTAAAAGAAGAATATAAGAAACAAGTAACAGGCAAGGGAACTCCTTTTAGAATTCCATCTGTTCAAGAATCTAATGCTTATACAAAAGGTTATAAAGATGGCAATAAAATTGACTACACACGATCAACTATAAAAGACATTTCTGTTTAGGAAAAATGGTGAAGGTGATGAACTTGAATACATGTATGAAATGTAGTTATGAATTTAATGTTGACTACAAATTGAAATGTCCAGTATGCGGGCTAAATCATTCTATATATATCACTTGGAATGAGGCGCAAAAGGCAGTTCTGGAAGGTAAGAAAGTTCTTTTTCATCATATGGGAAAGGCCGTTCCAGTGAATAAGAATACTAGTTTTCAATATTTACAATGGAAGTACTTTGGTGTATTCAACCTAACCTGGAATCACGTATTTAATGGTAAATACTCTATCGCGTAATGTCACAATTCAAGAAACTACTATTTTACTGGGTGGTGAAATTGTACATGCAAGGGGTTGTGATTGATACACGTAAGGAATGGATGAAAAAAGAAGATAAGCTAATGCGCTGCATGAACCGATGTAGACTCTTTAATCGCTGTTTCACCCGTGCCGGAGCAGAATGCAAAAGTCTTGGAGGGACAGTTATCCCAAAAATACGAACAAAATAATGCAAGTTAAAAAGCCAGGATTCCTCCTGGCTTATATAGGGAAAATTAGTTATTCTGGATGTTATTTACATTATAGCACAGGAGGAATCCTCATGAAATCACAAATTCTAACAATTAAAGACAGCAGTACACTAGAAATAGACCTAGAAAAAGAAGGAAATGAGCCATTTGTTGTAGTATATTGTGAGGGGAAAGCCAAAATTTGTCGATTACCATCGCATGGGGAGTATAGGATAATCACACATCAAGGCAAAGTGAAGCGGATGAGGAATGAAGAGGGGGAGGAGTTTTGAATTGTATGGTTTTATGCATATTATAATAAAGGGGTTAAATTATGCTTAGACAAATCTATGGTTCTACTCATATATTAGCCAGGATTGAATTAGATACATTGTTAAATTACTATTTTGAAGTTGAAAGAAATATTAATGCTAACAAAGATAAGTTTATCGATGAAACCAAACTCCAAACTTATGGCTTGAGTGAACAAGATATTAAAGAGTTTTGGGATTTTCATATAGATAAATATGAGGAGCTAAACAAATTGTTTCCTAACCTATTAAGAAGATCTATTTTGATTAACGCTTATTCTATACTAGAATCATGCTTATGTTCAACGTACAAATATATTGAAGCTAATTACCCTGAACTTCAAAATATAAGGATAAGCAAGAAAATAAGTACTATTGAAAAGATAAAGGAAAAGATGACACAAGGACTCGATTTCAATTTTCCACAAACAGAACAATGGTTTAATATATTAAAATATAAAAACATTAGAAATAAAGTTATTCATGCATTAGGAAAGGTTTCGAAAGAGGACTGGGCTTATAGAGATGTACAAGAACTTCCAAATGTTACTATTGATATTTATAGTAAAGAAATAGTTATTGAAAAAGATTTTTGTTTTTTTGTTATCAAGGATATATCTGATTTTCTAAGAGATTTTTTTGAACAGTTAAATAATTTAGCATTAAATCGATGATCTACTATACAAAGTATATATTTATAAAAACAATTGAGCCTTTTAACAACAAGGAATACCCTACTCTTCAAACCCTTTTGAATGGTTGATAGGGGCAAAAGTATCTATATACATCCAATAGTTTTGATTTGTTATTAAAGGATAGATAATTTTTTGTAGAATGCAGTAATGTTTTAAAAAGTAATTGAACACTAATTCCCTTTAAAGTTAGTGAAATGAGGTAGTTTAAAATGAAAAGAAAGACAAGCAAATTGAAAGCTGGAGTATTTATTGTTGAGTCAAATAAATTTAGTGAAGAAGATGAGCAACTCTTTGAAGGTGAAGTCCTAACTAAAATGCTTAAGTTATTAGATGTAGAAGTGGTCTATAAATATATAAGGACAGAAAAAGAATTAAAGGCAGTACTAAAACAATTCAGAGAATCGTCTTTTAGATATTTACACTTAGCTTGTCATGGTGATGAAGAAGGTTTCGGTTTGACGTTAGATGATATTTCATTTGAAAAGTTTTCTCAGTTATTGGAAAAACCTATAGAAAAACGGAGAATTTTTTTATCTTCTTGCAGTGTTTTACAAGGAGATAAATTAGCAGAGGCCTTAACTCCATACAAAGTTTTATCGATAGTAGGACCTGATAAGGAAATTTATTTTGATGATGCAGCGATTTTTTGGGCATCTTTTTATCATTTAATGTTTAGGGAAAATTCTAATACCATGTATAATCAGAGATTAAAAGAAGTTGTAAAAGAGCTTTCAAACATATATTCCGTTTCAATGAAAACTTTAATTCTTCAAAAAAACAAGAAGGTTTATAAGAGGTATGAATGTAGCTGATAAATAGATCAAGTATTAAATTTTGAAAATATATAAAAATAAATATTAAAAGTAGTTTGCAATATATTTGTCCCACCAGCCCACTGGAGGACACTGATTAGGTTAGCTGCACATGCAGCGCTTAGTTGGTGTCCTCTTTTATTTTGTTCAGAGAGGATGAGTTAGGTGAAAAACAAACGTAAGCAACAAAAGCAAAAACAGCGAAAAGCAGAAAATCAATTAACAGAACGAGATATCAAAGAACTAATGGGAATGAATCGACCTACATATGGGCGTCGTCGCGGAGCGGTTATTCGGAAAAGGTAGTGGAAGGGGGGAAGACTAAATGCAATCACTAATTCGTGAATATAAACAATCTTTGAAACAAGTAAATGCCACTAAGAGGACGCTGAAAAATAAGTTGGAGCGGATAGAAGACGTGGAAAAAATAACGCAGCTGCAGAAAGATATATCGCTGCTTAATAGTATGGAACGAGATATTGCTTATTCTTTGCAATGGATGCGAACAGCACGCTGTCCCGAAAGCCGGAGAGGAGCAGAACGGAGAGGGTATGACCAATTAACTTTTCAATGTGACCCTTTGGTGCTTGATAAAACAAAGTCAGAAGAAGATGCATTAATTGAAGCAAGAGAATCCCAAGTCACGGACGCCGATAGAGAATTAATGAATGAAGCCATGTGGGAGCTGTCAGAACGGGAGAAAGAAGTTTTTACAATGAGTGAAGTCGCTATGCTTTCTAATGAGGAGATAGCAGAGGCATTATCAATCCGTGTCTCCTCAGTAAAGACATACAAAATTCGAGCAAGGCAAAAGCTAGACCGCTGGATGAACCAAAGGAGGGATGAGCGTGAATGCAGTTGAGCCGATTCGAGACATGGAAAAAGTAGAAAAGGTAAAAGCCTATTTGAGAAATCAAAGTGAACGTAATTACATACTTTTCTTCCTTGGTGTTAGTACAGGCCTGCGGATATCTGACATTCTTGCTCTTAAGGTTGGAGATGTTAAAGGCACACACCTCAAGATGAAGGAGCTTAAGACAAGGAAATCAAAAAAGATAAGGTTAACGCCTCAGCTGGGTAGAGATTTAAGAGCTTTCGTTGAAGGCAAGCCAGATCATCATTATGTGTTCAGGAGCAGAGAAGGAAGCAATAAACCAATTTCCCGCAGCATGGCTTATAAAATATTAAGAAGCGCTGCTGAAAAACACAACCTTAAAGATATTGGGACTCATACACTACGAAAGACCTTTGGCTATCACTTTTATCATCAAACAAAGGATGTAGCCATGCTGCAAGAAATCTTCAATCATTCCGATCCGAAAATAACGCTAAGGTATATTGGCGTTAACCAGGACATTCTGGATAGCGCCATGCTTAAGTTTAAAATTTGATTTACCCATTAATTCTCTTTAAATATGCGAATGTCGAATTTTTTTATAAAAAGCCTGTAGCTGTTGAGTGACAAGGGGTTCAGCGCTTAGCCCAGTTACACTGTTTATCCATTGAAGGGAACTCTGTCATCCACTTGCCAGCTAATAGTGAGAAGGAAAATAATCATGATATATTTACAAATATTTGAAGGTTTGTAGATCCTTTTGTCGAATTAGAGTAGGCGAGAGGAGGTAGGGTTTTTGACTTTATTGGGTACAGCAATACAAGAAGTTGGGAATAGTGAATTGAAAATAAAAGAGTTCATCACTTTAGTTGGTATAATTCTTACGTTCGTTGTTGGATTAATAAATATTTTTGTTACATTAAAAAATAATTCAAGATCGTTGTATGTTAATGCAATAACTTCGGAGAGAGTAAAATGGATGGGTCAACTCAAAGAATTAGTATCTGAGTATTTGTCAATGACGACAGTATATGACGATAAGCCCACATTAGAAGGTAAAGAATTTGCGGATTATATCGAGAGATTGATTTATTTGCAGAACAGAATTAAATTGCATTTAAACTATACTGATCCAAAGGATGAAGAAATAAACGATTTAATAAGTAAGATAAATAATAAAATTACAGGTTTATACGAAATGAAAAACCTATTAAATTTGTCTGATGAAGAAAAGCGGAAGGAGTTAATTTCTCCAAAATTCAAAAAGTATTTTGAGGAGGTTGCAGAAGAAACTATTGGAGTCGAAGAAGCGAAAAGGTATTTCATGGGAGAACAACAACTGGGAGTAGACTTTATTAACAATGTTATTAAAAAAATAAATGAAGATATAAAAAAGAAGTACGGGTATGAGGGGAAAAGAGACCTCGATAATCATTTAAATGATTTAGTAGAAAAGTCAAGAGTGTATCTTAAAGAAGAATGGGAGAAAGTCAAAAAAGAAGCTAATAAAGGAAGATTAAAAAAGTGAGGACCTCTTTAGAGGTGCTTTTTCTTTTGGAGTTGATTACCATTGCCTGAATACAAAACAAAAGCACAAAAGAAAAAGTTCTACAATTCTACATCATGGGCAGGGAAGAATGGTATACGACAGCAAGCATTAAAGCGTGACAACTATGAATGTCAACGTTGTAAAAAACTCGGACGTGTTTATGTTGATTCAGTAAAGGTTGAAGGTGAACGAAAGAGTATTGAATTAAATGTTCATCACATTAAAGAAATCGAGGACCATCCTGAGTTAGCTCTCTCATTGCACAACACCACAACACTTTGCATTCGTTGCCATAATGAAATTCACGAAAAAGGATATCAATACAAGGAACCCAGATGGAATGATGAGAAATGGTAGGTCCCCCCCGGTTAAAAAGTTTGGTTTTTACCGAAAAATCCATTGACCGCATGGGGACTCTTTTTTTCAGATTTTCACCTGAAAAGTTCACGATAGGGGGGGGGTGGGGGGATAATGGCAGTTGCAATTACAAAGTTAAAAAAGCAGCTAATGGAACGCATCGATACAGAAGACCTGGTACAAGTTGAAAAAGTTGAGCGATATATCAGCTTAGTCAAATCTTTTCGTCGTGTGAGTAAGACGATAGAACAAGAAGGAGAATCTGTTGTCACCCAGAACGGAGCGCAGCGCTTTACGAAAGCCCACCCTTTAATCGGTGAGCGAAATAAAATAAACGCCTCTCTTCTCAGCATTGAAAAATCATTTGGATTTGAACCTGAAGCACCAGAAGAAAATAAGCGCTCACTTAATGACTTAATATGATTCGCAATAAGCACGTTGATGAATATATTCGTCAGTATAAATCGGGTGAAATAAAGCTAAATAAAGAGCGCATAATGCTGATTGAATACCTGGAGAAATACATACTGACGAGAGATGATTTATATTTCGATGATGAAATGATCGATAATTTTATCAAGTTTACAGAGAAGTGGTATTTCCCTTTGCAGTCGTTTCAGAAGTTTTTGGCTGCATTTGTGTTTTTGTTTTACAAAGCGGATGACTCAGTTTTCTATGAGCAATTTCTTTGGACCATGGCAAGAGGAGCTGGAAAGAACGGGCTTATATCTGCTCTTGGTCATTTTTTAATTAGTCCGTTGCATGGAATACAAAGATACAATATCTCTATTGTGGCCAACAGCGAACTACAAGCGAAGACGTCATTCAAGGAAATTTATGATGTGGTTGGTTCTGCTGAAGTGTTGGAAGATATGTTTTATCGCACGAAAGTTGAAATAACAAGTAATGATACTAAAAGTATGCTGCAGTTTCACACGTCAAACGCAAACACTAAAGACGGTTTACGAGACGGAGCGGTCATTTATGATGAAATTCACCAATACGAAAATTACGATACGGTAAATGTATTCTCTAGCGGACTTGGAAAAGTACCGAATGCTAGGGAATTTTTTATTGGTACCGACGGGTTTGTTCGTGAAGGATTCTTAGACAAGATGAAGGAACGGGCGTTAAACATATTGGAAGGTAAAGAACTAGATGATCCTCTGTTTCCGTTCATCTGTAAGATTGATGATGCAAAAGAAATGGACAATCCTGATAGGTGGGAAAAAGCGAATCCGATGTTCAGCGAGCCAAGAAGCTCATACGCTAAAGGATTATTTAAAAAGGTCCTCACTCAGTATAAGCAGCTTGTTAACAACCCTTCCAATCGAGAAGAATTTATGACAAAGCGGATGAACTTCCCTGAAGTTGACTTGAATAAAACGGTTGCTTCTTGGGGTGACATATTGGCAACAAACAGACCATTCCCAGAGTTGGCCCATCGTACAGCTGTAGGCGGATTGGATTTTGCCAGCATCAAAGACTTTGCTGCAGTTGGTTTGCTTTTTAAAGTTGGTGATGACTATGTTTGGAAAACCCATTCGTTTGTAAGACAAGGTTTCTTAAACAACGTAAAGTTAAAAATCCCAGTTAAGGAATGGGAAGCGAGGGGCCTTTTAACGATTGTCGATGAGCCTGTTATTAATATCTCCCACATTGTAAATTGGTTTTGTAACATGCGCGAGCAGTATGGAGTCAATACAATTTGTGCTGATACCTTTCGTTTAGATTTGGTCAAAACAGCTTTGGAAGCGGAAGGGTTTGAGTTGCTCTATATTCGAAACCCCAAGGCTATTCATTCACTTCTAGCTCCTAGAGTAGAAACGATGTTTGCAAATCAAAACATTATATTTGATGATAATCCTCTCATGCGGTGGTACACAAATAATGTCTATGTTCATATTAAGAAGGACGGTAATAAAGAGTTCTTGAAGAAAGATGAATTTAGACGAAAGACAGATGGATTCCACGCTTTTATTCATGCGCTGTGGCAGGCTGACAATATCCTTGAAGAAGATGTAGACTTCTTCATCGGCAATATCAAATTCTGATGTGGGGGGTGAGTAGAATAGGATTTCTAGACACGATTTTTAAACGGAACAGCGAATTAGGGTTTATGTTTGATGTGGAAATGTTTCAAGAAACAACAACTCGAATTCACATGAAGCGTTTGGCGCTCGAAGTGTGCGCGTCATTTCTTGCTAGGACGATTAGCCAATCTGAATTTAGAATACGAAACGGAGATAAGTATGAAAAAGATGAACTGTACTATCGTTTAAATGTACGGCCCAGCAAGAACACAACTGCAAGTACTTTCTGGCAGCGTGTAGTGTACAAGCTTATTTATGACAATGAGTGCCTTATCATTCAAGCTGATGATGAGGATTTGCTCGTTGCGGATGATTTTGAACATAAAGAGTATGCCGTGATGGAAGATATCTTCGTGAAGGTGAGACTCAAAGAGTACGAGTTTAAGAGGGCATTCAAGCAAAGCGAAGTCATTCATCTTAAATATTCGAACGAAAAGCTTTCACCCTTGATTGATAGTTTGTTTGCGGATTACGGTGACTTGTTTGGCCGTCTTCTAAATTCTCAAAAAAGAAAAAATCAAATTCGCGGTACAGTCGATATGGATATGTTAGCTGCTAAAAGTCGGGAACACCAAGCAAAGCTTCAAGAGTTTATCGACAACATGTATAAAGCAGTAGGCGAAAAAGATATTGCCATTATCCCACAACAGCCAGGCTTTAAATACAATGAAGTCTCGGACGGAAATTCAAATAATGCTCAGAGCGTGGATGAAATAAACAAAGTGACGAACGGCTTTTTAAATCAAGTTGCATTAGCATTTGGGATTCCGAAAAGCCTCATCTATGGGGATATGGCAGATGTAGAAAAACAAACGAGGAACTATATGATGTTTACTGTCAGCCCATTACTTAAAAAAATACGTGATGAGTGTAATTCAAAATTCTTCACTAGAAAACAGTACTTAGCGGGCAATAGATTAGAAATTAAGCAAATTTCATATAACAGCCTGTTTGACCTTGCCACAAGCATTGATAAATTAGTTTCAAGCGGTACCTTCACTGCAAATGAAATTAGACAGGAGGCAGGATATGAGCCATCCAGCGATCCTAAATTGGACAAGCACTACATTACTAAGAACTATCAAGAAATGAATACGAAAGAAGGAGGTGAAGATAAATGAGGCATAAAATCAAAGGTGACATTATCAGCTGGAATTCATCTATTTGGGACTTTAATCAAAAGATGAGGTCGATTAAAGAGGATGAGGACATTGAGCTAGAAATCAACAGTTATGGTGGTGATGTATTTTTAGGGATTGACTTATGTAATACCCTTCGCGCTCATAAAGGGAAAGTAACGGCTATTATTACAGGTATTGCTGCCAGTGCTGCCTCTGTTATTGTTATGGGAGCAGATGAAATTAAAGCTTATAACAACACACAAATAATGCTTCATAATGCATGGACAATTGCAATGGGCAACTCCAAAGAATTAAGGAAAGTAGCGGATGACTTAGAAAGCATTAATGAATCTGTTTTAGCTTCTTACACACAACGCTTGGATGAAAAAACAGCAAAGAAACTCCTGGATGATGAAACGTACTTATCGGCTAAAAAAGCAAAAGAATATGGACTAGTTGATGAGGTTCTTGGGGAGGCAGTTGCTGAGGAAGTTGAGTCGGAAATCTTCGAGAACAAAGCGAAAGAGTTCAATAATAAAATCGTTGCTGCTAACAACAATAGATTAATTGCTGCAAGTGGAAGTATGGATGCTGAATCAATAAATCAAATGCTTAGTGAATTGAGAAATGAAATCGAACAACTTAAAAATTCAAATCAAAAAGAGCTTGGCCAAGAACCTGTAAAAAGCAGAAACTTAGGCAAGCTCTTTTTAAATTTATAAAATTTGGAGGAATTTATCTATGACTATTAAGTTTAAAAAATCAGAAGCATTTAACGAGGCAAAAGCAAAATTGACGACTGTACTTGCAAACGCAGAATCCACGCAAGAGGAACAAACAGAAGCCTTTCAGGACTTCTTTGACGCGTTGCAATCTAATGTAGTTAACACAGTACGCTCTCAAGTCAATGATGAAATGCTAGATCGTTCTATTCTGCAGCAACGAGGTCAAAATGTTCTTACCAGCGAAGAGACTAAGTTCTTTAATGCAGTTGTGCAAGATGGTGGGTTCAAAGACGATGCTCTTCTTCCAGTCACTACTCAAGAGCGTGTATTTGAAGATTTGAAAACTGAACATCCTTTACTTAAGGCGATTGGTCTCCAAGACTTAGGAGCGGTTACAAAGTTCATTTATTCTGATGCCACTAAAGCTTATGCATGGGGTGAATTGTTTGGTGACATTAGAGGACAAGTCAATGCAGCGTTCAAAGAAGAGAAGATTGGACAACTTAAATTGACTGCATTTGCTGCTATTCCTAATGACATGCTTGAATTAGGACCTGAATGGATCGAGCGTTATGTTCGCACTGTATTGATTGAATCATATTCTGTTGGTTTGGAATTTGGTTTTGTTAACGGGGGAGGCGCGGTTGCAAGTCAGCCTGTCGGATTAATCAAAGATGTTGATCCAACTACTGGGGCAATTACTGATAAGACGTCATCTGGAACATTGACATTTGCCCCATCTGACAAAGGACAAATTGTAGCAGGGGAACTTTATGAAGTCGTAAAGGCTCTCTCTACTGATGCTTCCGGTAAAAACCGTAAAGTCTTAAACAAGGTTGTAATGGTTGTAAATCCAGTTGATGCGATCGGTGTCCAGGCCCGTAATACAATTCAGACTCCTAGCGGTCAATGGGTGATGGCCTTGCCGTATAACATTCAAGTTGTGGAGTCAGAAGAAGTGCCTGTCGGTAAAGCAATTTTCTTTGTTAAAGGCCAGTATCTTGCAGCTATTGCTGGTGGCTACAAGCTGAAGAAGTTCGACCAAACACTTGCTATTGAGGATGCCACACTGTACACAATTAAGCAGTTTGCTAACGGCAAGCCAAAAGATAATAAGGCAGCACTTGTGTATGACTTAGATATTGACTTTACCCCAGCAGTTTAAAATGAAAGGAGTATAGTCTCACATGCCTTACAAAGTGATTAATAGGTTTTTAGACAAAGAGAATGGCACTCTTTATGAGGTTGGTGACGAGTTTCCTAAAGGAAATACTGAACCTACTAAAGAAAGAATTGTCGAGCTGTCAAAGAAGCATCCGAAGTATCAGAAAGCATTCATAGAGGAATTAAAAGATGATGGGGCAGCTCTTACGAAAACTGAATTGAAAAAGTTGAACAAAAGTGAACAAGAGCAGTTAATTAAAGACTTGAATGGCGACCCAAGCAATGCTAAAAATGAAGAAGACCGTGTTACTTTGATTTTGAAGCTGCAAAAAGGTGACTGAACTCCTGGCTGATAGGAGGCATAAAAAATGACCATTAGTGATGAAGTTTTGAACCAATTTAAAGAGAGGATGCACTTGGGGGACGATGAAGATGAAAACCTAAGACGCATCCTTTCTTCATCTGTTACAGCATTAAAAAGAGCTTGTGGAAGTTATGACATAAATACAGATGAAACGTTCAAAGAGCTAGTTTTTGAGCGCTCTAGGTATGTTTATAACGATGCTTTAGAGTTTTTTAACCGAAACTTTTTAAGTGAAATCAATAGTTTAGGTATTGATAAAGCCCTTGCAGAAATTGTTTTAGAGGATGATACAGATGCAGCCATTTAGATACAAGCCTAAGGTAAATTCCGGTGAATTAAGAAATCGAATTGACGTATACGGAAAAACGAAAACAACTAATGAATTAGGTGAAATAACACAGTCATTCAGCAAGGTTAAATCTATTTGGGCTGCTGTTGTCCCTCAAACTGGTAAGATGCAAAAACAACAAGTTGAAACCATTTTAACGAATGTCACTCATAAAGTTATTGTCAGGCACAACGCAGGTAAGGAAATTACACCTGACATGTATATCATGTTCAGGGAGAAACGCTTTGATATTGAATATATTCTCAATCCTTACTTTAAAAATGAGACGCTTGAAATCTTCTGCAGGGAAGTGATCGAGTAATGGAAATTGAAGGTTTGACTGAATTTCAACGGGATTTGTTAGAAGTAGCTCAACGGAAATTGCCAAAAGAAAGTAAAAAGGCTATGCGAAAGGTTGGCAGCAAAGCAAGAACCCAGGTCGCAAGAAGAGCAAGGAAGGAAGTCAACAAAGTAACAGGCACCTACCAGAAGAGATGGAAGCGGGGAAAAGTCTTCATTGGTGAAAACAAAGAAATCGTTGTACGTGTATATAATTCAGCACCTCATGCTCACTTAATTGAGGATGGCCATAGACAGGTAACAAAAGATGGCCGAGAAGTCGGGTTTGTAAGAGGAAAGCATGTGCTGGAGAAATCAATGAAGGAGTTTGAGGACAGGGAGATAGAAAAAATGCTGGGTGATTGGCTAGATGGTTTGTTAGAGGAAGGTTCTCTATGATTACGTTAAAAGATATTAAGAAATCCATAAATTCTAAAATTAGTGCTGCATTTGCTGGGATTGATATTCAATCGACAGACGTATCAGAAGGCTTTCATAGACCTTCTATTTTTGTGGAGTTTGACAATATGAAAAAAGAATCTTTTCCAGAACAAATTCGTCGAAGCTTAACTGTGCGAATTTATTATTTTCCTTCAGATAGAAGTCAGCATTCCATTGAATTGTTAGAGGTTCAGGAACGTTTAGAAGCGCTGTTTGATTTAAAACTGGACGTTCTTAATCGAAAATTTAACATTCAAGACGTGTCAACCAATATTGTTGATGGCGTACTTAATTTTTATTTTGATATTGCCTATGAAGAAGGAAAAGAAATTGATGAAAGTAACATTGAAAAGATGTTAACTCTTGAACTAACGAAAGGGTGAATATGGTGGGGCTGCCAGAAATCAATATTGAGTTTAAAGGGAAAGCAGTAAGTGCAGTGAAGCGGAGTGCAAGAGGTATTGTTGCACTTATTTTGCATGATGATACCGGAAGCTTTGAGACGAAAGTGTATACAGAGAGTACTCAAGTTGAAGGCACTGATTGGACCGAAGAAAACATTGATCTCATTAAAGTTGCCTTCAAAGCCAATCCTGCCAAAGTCATATGTGAGCGATTAGATACGACCGCAACCGATTTAGCTGCAGGGCTAACAAGATTAGGGAGCAAAAGGTTTAATTACTTAGCCATTCCTTCAATCACAACAGAGCAAGTACCTGATGTAGAAACATGGATTAAAAGTAAGCGTGAAAGTGATAAGCGCTCGTATAAAGCCGTTTTACCGCATGCCGACTCCGATCATGAAGGGATTATTAACTTCGCGACAAGCGACATTGTTGTGGGAGAAAAAACATACACAACCGAAGCTTATTGTGTTCGGATTGCCGGTATTTTAGCTGCATTGCCATTTACGCGTTCTGCAACCTATTATGAGCTTTCAGAAGTGGATTCAATTATTGAAAGTACCGATCCAAACGGAGACATTGATGCTGGAAAGCTGATTCTCATTAATGACGGTGAAAAAATCAAGATTGGGCGAGGCGTGAACAGTTTAACCACCACAACATTGAATAAAACAGAGGACTTCAAAAAGATTCGGGTTGTGGAAGTGATGGACCTCATGTCAGACGATATTCGTTCTACTTATGACAATTATTATGTAGGGAAAGTAAACAATATCTATGACAATCAAGTATTATTTTTCACTTCCATTAACGCCTATTTTGAAGGACTAGAAGCTGATGAAATTCTTGACCCGAACTTTGATAACAGGTCTGGCGTAAATATAGAAGCTCAACGCTTAGCATGGGAAAGTATTGGCATTGACACAAGCGAATGGTCTGAGCAACAAGTGAAAGAAAACACATTTAAGAGTAAAGTTTTTGCAAAAGCAAACGTGAAAATTGTTGATGCAATGGAAGACTTAGACTTCCAAATTGCAATGTAAGGAGGCGAGAAATTTGTCCAAAGTAAAAAGTAATAAGCAAATCAACGGCACGTTCGGGACTGTGTGGGTGAACGGTGACAAGTGGTTGGATATTGACTCCTTTGAAGCAAAAATCACGATTGACTTTGAAGATGTAAACATGGCTGGTGACTTAGCTACTCACAAGAAAATGACAGGCTGGACAGGCGAAGGCTCCATGACTGTAAAGAAAGTATACAGTCGCGGGGCTTCTTTAATGGCGAATGCTGTTAAAAAAGGTGTTCTTCCTGACATTTCAATTGTGGGGAAATTAGACGACCCTGATGCTTTCGGTGCAGAGCGTATAGCCATTAAAGAAGTGACGTTTAATGAATTTATGCTGATGAAGTTTGAACAAAAGACATTAAGTACAGAAGAGCTGCCGTTTAACTTTGCTGACTATGACCCAATTGATTTAATCAGTGCATAAGGAGAGATGAAAGATGAGTGTAAACAAGCTAACACTAACTGAATTAATTAAGAATAAGGAGAAGTATCAAGTTAAGGCTGATACAAAGGAAGAGTTATTTATTGAACGCTTAGGTGCAAGTATTACGATCAACAAGCCTGAGCGTTCTTTATGTTTAGAAGCTTTTCAAATGGCAAATGACGATGTGCAAGCGGAACAAGCAGATGCCTATGTTGTCTATAACATTGTTTCGGAACCCAATTTGAAAGACTCTGAGTTGCATAAAACATTTGGTTGTGCAGAACCGATTGATATTGTTGAGAAGTTATTTGAGGCTGGTGAAATTGCAAGAATTGCTCAAACAGGATTAGAGTTAGCAGGGTATAACAAAACCATTAAAAAGGTTAAAGATTTAAAAAACTCATAGAAAGTGATGGCGATTTCCATTTTATCCATCACTACTTACAAAAAGGGTTTTCAATGGATTATTTGCTTAATTTGAGAGCGGATGAAAAGCTTTTCATGCTGGCTAGCATGGAGCAATACAACGATGAAGAAAGAGCTAAATACTCATTGAAATAGTTCTTTCTTCAATGAATTTGGTGGTGAAGAGATGTCTAGCAGAGTCATATCCGCCGTTTTAACGTTAAGAGACCAGAACTTTACCACGAATGCAAGGCGAGCATCTAACCAAGTGTCAGATTTAGAACGTGGTGTCAGGAGTGCTGGAAACCGTATAAATCAATTTGGGAGCACGGCTGTAAGCAGCTTTGCAAATATGGCGAGGGAAGCTGCTACAACAGTTGGAGTGTTGGCCGGATTTGCAGGGCTTACGACAATTGCTCAATCGATTCATGAAGTGGACCAGGCATTCGACAATTTGGCTGCCAAAACGGGAGCAACTGGCACTCAGCTAGAAAAGTTAAATGGTGTGACCACTGAAGTGTTTAATAAAGGTTTTGGTGAGAGTATCGCAGACGTTTCAAATGGAGTTGCCACATTAGAATCAATGTTTAGTGATCTAAATGACGGTGCTTTGAGTAATGTTGCTGAGGGAGCCTACACAATAAGCAGCCTATGGGATGCAGAAGTGAAAGAGGTTGGAAAGACCGTTAAAACCATGACGAAAACATTTAAAGGCTTATCGGAAACTGATGCCATGGATTTAATGACAACTGCATTCCAGAAAACAGGTGACTACTCTGACGATTTACTTGATACGTTTAACGAATATTCCCTGTACTTTGAGAAGTTGGGCTTTGATGCTAAAGGCTTCACAAATGTTCTCGTAAAAGGTGCAGAAGCAGGAGCCTACACAATGGATAAGGCTGGGGATGCCATCAAAGAATTTGGCATCAGGTCCATTGATGCCAGTGATGCTACTGCAGAAGGTTTTAAAGCAATTGGGTTAGATGCTGAATTAATGACCAATAACTTTGCTGCTGGTGGAGAGACAGCTCAAAATGCATTTGCTGCTACGGTTGCAGGGTTAGCAGCAATGAAGGACCCAGTTGAACAGAATGCTGCAGGTGTGGCTCTCTTCGGAACGCAATGGGAAGATTTGCGAGAAACCGTTATTTTGTCTATGAGTGATGGGCAAGATGCAATCGGAGAGTTCGAAGGGGCAACAAAAAAAGCTGCTGAAACGATGCAGGACAATTTCGGTGCAAGGATGAAAAAGGTTTGGCGAGAATTGCAGACAGGCATCGTTGAAGTTTTTAACGAAAATGGAGGGCAAGAATTTCTTGGTGCTGTTGCTACAAAAGCAGAGGAAATTATCCCTAAGGTTATAGAAGGTCTGCAGAGTACGAAAGGTACAGCTGCTGAAGTGTTTGGGTTCTTTAAGGATAATTGGGGAACGCTTGAGCCGATTATCTTTGGAGTTGTAGGAGGGATTACAGCTTATAAGCTTGCTGTAACAGGCGCAGCTGCAGCAACAAATGTCTGGAAAGGTGTCACCACGACCATGACTATTGCACAGGCGTTATTTAACGGCACTTTAGCGATTTCACCATTAGGGTGGGTTGCTATTGCAATTGGAGCAGTTATAGCTGTAGGTATACTGTTATGGAGAAACTGGGATACCGTTAAAGCAAAAGGATTAGAGCTTTGGGAAAGCTTAAAAGGTGTTTGGAGCGGTATTACCACAGGCTTTTCTAATATGTGGTCCGGTGTGAAAAGTGCTACAGGGAGTGCAATAAACTATGTTATTAGTGGTTTGAATCGTATGATTACTGGCTTGAATAACTTTGCTAGCTTTAAAGTTCCAGATTGGGTGCCAGGTATCGGGGGGGAAGGCTGGGAGATGAGCATCCCGACTATCCCTCAATTTGCTTTAGGTACGAGTTACTTTAAAGGTGGACTAGCTCAAATCAATGAGCGTGGTGGCGAGATTGTTGACTTGCCGAATGGTTCAAGGGTTTATCCGCATGATAAGTCAGTACAAATGGCAAGAAATGAAGGACCAGGCAATACAAATGGTTCAATAGAAGTTGTGAATTTATTACGTACCATTATTAGTTTGCTGAAAGAATCACAAAAGCCAAGTGTTGTTATTGAAAATATTGACGCGGTGGATAAATCAATGAATGAGATTTTGAATGAATTAATTCCTTTATTAAAGAAAAGGATAGCCAATATGTAACGAGGAGGGATAGGTGTAAATGGATTTTTTTCTAAGCATTAATAACAGAGAACAAGTTATTAAGCTGCCGGTTATCCCTTCGAGTTTCAAAATTCCAAGCCCAGTAAATAACGAAACCTATTCAACGATTAACCAAGGTGAAATTAAATTAATCGGTTTAAGAGGCTTGAAATCTATCACGATTGATTCCTTTTTTCCTGTAAAAGACTATCCCTTTTTAAGAGACCGGACGTATAAGGGCTGGGAGTATGTAGAGATCATTGAATCATGGATTGACCGGCGTATTCCGGTTCGCTTAGTGATTACGGATACGCCGATAAACTTAGCAATGAGCATAGATAACTTTGAATCAGGTATACAGGATGGTTCTGGTGATGTGTATTATTCATTGGTCCTATCAGAATTCAAGTTCATTAAACTTGAGAGCAGGCAGGTGTGAGAATGGCTCATGAATTATGGATAGTAAAAGATTCAACAATGACGAATATCACGCCCCTCATTGGAACGATTCAGTGGAGAAGCAACAAAGATGAGCTAGGAGACGAAATTACCTTTGATATAGCTTTTAATGATGACCGTTATTTTCCTGTTAATCCTTGTGATATAGGCGACTTGGTGATTTTGAAAAATGGAGAAGAGATTACGAGGGGCATTATTGTAGAAGAAGACAAAAAAGGGAGAAAGTCAATTCCTTATACTGTCTTTGATTATGCCTTTTACTTGAATAAATCGAATGCTATCTATCAATTTAATGGTGTGGCTGCAGACCAGGCAATTCATAAAATATTAAAAGACTTTGGGGTTCCAGTTGGCACGATTGTAGCAATGCCAACAAAAATCAAGAAAATCTTTAATAATAAAAAGGTCAGCGACATTATAAAAGAGATTGTGAAACAAGTAGAGCAGGAGCAAGGAAAAAAGTATTTGATGGAAATGAGAGAAGGGAAATTCTATCTTGAAAAGCAAGAAGAGCGCATTATTAAAGGTAAATTTCGATTGGCTGCCAACTTAGCTGAACATGACATTACACAAGCAATTTCCAATCCAAGCAGAAAGAGAAGCATTATAGACATGAAGAACGCCGTGCAAATTGTTTCAGAAGAAAAAGTCATTGCTGAAACAAAAAACGATTCGTTAATAAGTAAATACGGAAAGCTGCAAGAAGTCGTGACAATCGACAAAGAAGAGCTTCCAAAAGCTAATACAATTGCTCTGAATACATTAAAAGATTTAGGAAAGGTATCTGAAGAAAGTGGACTAGAATTTATAGGTGATGACCGCTTTCGAGCAGGCCGGCTATGTGAAATAAATGAACCAATAACCGGGCTTCAAGGAACATATTTAATTACAGATGTAAATCATACTATCTCAAATGGAATTCATACAATGGTTCCCGGATTGGAGGCGGTTGAGTGAATGATTCAATTACTGAATTTGCAAAGATGTTTAAGGAAAGAGATAATCCGGTCCCAAGTGGTATACAAATAGGCGAAGTCCTTGCACCTTTTCCGGAAATAAAAATCAAGTTGAATGAGAAAGTAGTGTTAGGAAAAGAAGAACTAGTTTTCTCTGAAAGCCTGCTCAATACCTACAAAAGAGAAGTTGATATAAAAGGTCAAATCCAGCTCTCTGATACAGATAGCGGAACGACAGATTCAGTTAATGACGGCGGGCAAGGCGCAAGCTCACATAGTCATACCATTCGTACTTTGGATGTTGATACAGCTTATACGGCAAAGGCAGAGCTATTATTTACAGATACGTTGGTAGCAGGTGATTCTGTTATTATCTTCCCAGCTGCTGATGAACAAACGTATTATGTCATGGATAAAGCGGTGAGGTTATAATGCTGCCAAAAATTACACAGTTAGAAATGCCTGAACAGACTTTACCTCAAGTAAAAATAGGAAAGTCTTTTTTATTTGATTTTCGAAAAGGCGACTTTATATTGAAAAACGGCAAAGTATTAGTGGTCGAGGAAATCGAAGCGCTAAAAATTTGGATTGAAAAGACAATTAGAACGGAAAAATTCAAGTTCAGAATTTATGACAATACTGAATATGGCGTAACTTTAGAGGATTTATTAGGCTCAAATTTTCCACAAGTTTTTATTGAAGCGGAAATTAAAAGAGAGGTCACATCTACGCTTGTCCAACATCCATACATTCAAAATATTTCAAGGTGGAAGTTTACAAGGGACGGCTCTTTAATGACGATTTTCTTTCAAGTCATAACAATCGAAGGAGCTTTCGAGCAGGAGGTGACTTTTAATGGCTGATGATGCTCAAAAACGAATGTTGGCAAACATCAACGACGAATTTGATAAAAGTGTAGGTTCATTTTTTTATGATATTACTGGAGCAGTAGCTGTTCCGTTTAATGATAAATATAAAGCACTGGAACAATCGCTGGATGATTATTTCATTTCTACTTCTTCGAATGAGGACATTATTGAAAAGCGCGTTGCAGAACAGGGGATCACAAGGAAAGCAGCAACATTTGCTACGGGTTATGTAACTATAACCGGCCAGCAAGGTGCAGCCATTAATGAAGGTGATAAAGTTGCCAGTGATTTTACAACATATACGATCCAAGAATCAAAGGTAATAGGTGCATCACGAAAAGCAAGCGTTCTTGTTATGGCTGATGAAGCGGGGATGATTGGAAACTGTCCTGTCGGTTCCATTAAATACTTCCCTGTCACTTTATCCGGATTAACTACTGTAACAAATGATGAAGAGTTTTCAAATGGCTATGACCAAGAGTCCATCGAATCCCTAAAGGAGCGGTATTTTGAGAAAGTAAGAACACCAGCAACTTCAGGGAATAAATATCACTACCGAAATTGGGCCAAAGAGGTCATTGGTGTTGGTGATGCAAAAGTATTTCCGCAATGGAACGGAAGTGGAACTGTAAAGGTAGTCATTATCGATAGTAATGGTCAAGGAGCAAGCCAAAACATTATTGATAGCGTATTTAGTCATATTGAGGAAGAACGGCCAATTTGCGTGGACGTTACCGTTGTAAGTGCAACAGAAAAAGCTATTAATCTTGTTGTTGATTTGATAATTGATACCAATAATTATGCGCTTCAAGAAGTGCAGACAATCATTGAAAACAGCCTTAATAAGTACTTAAAAACTTTGGCTTTTGCTGAGGACTATGTGTCTTATGGCCAAATTGGAAATCTTATTCTTGATAGTGAAGGGGTTATTGATTATTCAAACTTACTAGTCAATGGTGACGTTGGAAATGTACTTATTGGAGAAGAAGAGGTGGCGGTGCTAGGTACAATCACAACAAATGGATAGGCGGTGGTTATGTGGCAGCATTAAGTAATTATTTAGAAAACGCAATGATAAATGCCGTGTTAAGAGGTGTGCAATATACAAGCCCTCAGAAAGTTTATGTTGGCTTGTTTTTATCCGATCCAACCGATAAAAACAACGGTACTGAAGTAAGCGCAGCTAGTTATGAGCGACAGGCAATTACTTTCGAGGAGCCTGTGGATGGAGAAACGTCAAATAATAAAGATGTACTTTTTCCAGTTACCACAGAAGATTGGGGAACAATAACACATATCGGCCTCTATGATGCTCAGACAGCGGGTAACTTGCTATGGCGTGGCCAGCTGGAATTTTCAAAAGAGATTGTGTTATCCAGTCAGTTTAAAATACCAAGAAATTATTTAATCGTTCGATTGAAATAGGTTGATTGCAATGGTAGCTATTAAAGAACAAACCTGGAATGAGTTAAATACTCTTACTTGGGATGAGCTGGGTCAGTATAAGTGGAATGATTTTAGATTTGCGCTTATAACAGTTGATTCTCAACTACAAACCCAAGGTGTGAATGTTGAGTCATCTAATAGTATTATGGTGAGCTATTCTGAGGCCGATGTCCAAGGTGTAAATGTTGAGCATAGCGTTATTGTAATGGCCAATGAAACAGATATGGTGGTCAGTGTATCAATAAGTGAGCATGACTATAAGCAGCTTATGTTAAAATCACTGCCAACATATTATCGTAAAAGCAGGGTCATTCATAACTTGCTAGATACATTTACAACTGAATTTCGAAGATTAGAGTTCAAAGAAAACGAGACATTTGAGAACTTTATAGTTGATACAACATTCAGTGCGATTTCACGCTGGGAACGGGACTTAGGGATTGAACCAAACACTTCAAAGCCTTTAGATTTTCGAAGAGAGCAGGTTAAAGCGAAACTAAGAGCTACCACAGGTACTGTAACAAAGAAAATGATCCAAAACATCGCAAACGCATATGTAAACGGCAAGGTAGAAGTGATTGAAAATCCTTCTGCTTTTTCTTTTGGCATTAAGTTTATTGGCGACAAAGGCATTCCAGACAATGTTAATGACTTAGAGGCCATCATAAACGAAATTAAGCCAGCACATTTGTCTTTTTCCTTTGATTTCTCTTATACAACTTGGGCAGAGCTAGGGAACAAAACATGGGATGATTTAGCAGCTCACACATGGGATGAATTAAAGACAGTAAATTTTGATGAAGGAGGTCAGTCATGAAGTATACACCGAATTACAACTTGAAAAAGCCTGAAGGTGGAGAGTATGTAAACATTGCCGATTTGAATGAAAACGTTGAGACGATTGATCAGAAGTTGAAGGAAAATGCGGATGGGGTTGCTGGGGTTGAGGAAGGTGTTGCTGCGCATTTACTCGAAGATGCTTCACTTACTCAAAAAGGTCATGTGCAGTTATCGAACGTTACTGACAGCGAAGATGAAACGAAAGCGGCTACGCCGAGTGCAGTAAAGCAAGCATACGACAAAGCAACGGAAGCATTGAATAATAAGCCTGTTGATTATGGTCGTTATCAAGCGGAATTTGGTTGGGATGGTGCGATTTACGAAAATACAAAGCTAATAAACAATAAAGCAGAAATTTTTGAACTAATAGACGGTTCCACAGTAACTAGACCACTAGATACCACAAGCGGAACAGCTAGTGATGGCGGTATTATAGTAGCTGTTAAAAATAATTTAAAAGGTATAAAAATAAAGGTTTCTAGTAAAACAAATGGGGCTGATAGTTTTAAAATATGGGATGTCTCGGAATCAAAGTATATTTTAGATACAACAATTAACCCAGTTCAACCTGGAGATGTTTTATCTTTTGAAGTTGATTTAATTGCCGGTAGAAGTTATGGATTAGTTCTTTATGGTTCAAGCTTTTCTAAGGGGTATGCGTCATTTAATGGTATAAAAACAAGTAATGATATTGATATTTTAAGTGGTACGTCTGACGGCACTAACACTAACACCTCTTGGTATTTTAATATCGAGGGAGTTACATCATTACACGTTGGAGGAACATTAGGCACAATAACAAAAACAATCACACCATCCGACCTAAAAAAATGGGGTAACGTAAAGTTTACGAAGCGTGAGCTTACTAATACGAGTGTGGTTTGTGATCTAATCTATAGAAATAGGAATTCTGCAATACCAAAAATGACATCAAAAACAGACAACGTCATTACGGTGACAGGTAGTTACTCAGCTAATCAAAGCATAATTTATCAATTATTCGATGGAAATATAAACAAAGGTGTAAATTTAGGTGACGCTGGCGACTTTGTAACAATAGACCTAGGAAGTCAAAAAAGGTTCTTTAAATGTTCTATTTTTCCAACAAATGAAAATACAATTAGTTACGCGCCTAGAGCATTAAAAATAAGAGGCTCAAATGACGAAGTTAATTGGGATGTATTAGCAACGAAAACAAACATTACGTGGGCGTTTAATTCATCAGTTGATTTTGATTTAATTGTTGGTGAATATAGATACTATCAAATTTATGTACAAACAAATAGCGACTATTCAGGAAATTCTGTTTTGGGGGAGGTTCGCTTTTATGAAGAAACTCCAGTGAAAACGAATATTCAATCTTTAGAAGATTTATCAGGAATTAATGTAGTACAATACGAAAGTTTAGTTTTAAAGTGGACATTAAGTAGAAATTCAATAGATGATGAAAGTCCTAACGTTTCAGAGCCTAGTGTTACGTGGGAAGGTGCGAAAGAAGTCTTGCCTACAGTAGTTACAGGTAGGTGGTCTGATATAGCAACAATTATTAATGCTGCAACAACTTATAAAAAACGAATTCCTTTAGGCATAAAAGCGAAAAAGGGTCGAGGGTTATTGCTGGGAGCTAATGGAGGTAATTGGTTAGTTGGATTTACTACAGATAAAAATGGGGCATATAGTATTTTCGGTAACGATGCTTTTAGAAAGCCACATGACCCTTATTTAACTTCAGGATATTCATTAAGGGCATCAGGTAATGGGGTGGCTGATTTGGCGAACATTTATATAGAGGATAGTGATTTGGTTTTAGAAATTAGTAATAATAATTCGAGTTATAGTGTTACATTGGGTGTTACTGACTTTATATGGGAGGCGGAGGGTTAATGATAATTTGCTATAAAAAAAGCGATTTATCTATTGTTGGTACAGTTTCTAATAATATGTCACCACAAGAAGAAATTACAAAAAACGTTATTCCGAATTTTGGTGGTAAGGTTGAAGATTATAGCTATATCGCAACTAATTTAATTTCATTTCATCTTGAAAGCAAAGATGGTGAAATAATTGTTGTAGATGATTCGCAAAAAAAGCTTTTTGAACAAGCGAAGACAAATAAGCGAAATGAATTACACAACGCTTATCAAACAGAATTACACAGCGAAATTGTTTCTAGTATTCTAGGTGACAACGGCAAGCCAGTTGTATTCGGTTATAGCGCACAAGATCAGATGAACTATAATAAATTTGCTAACCGTTTTGCCTTAGATGAAAATAAAAGCGAGATAATGTTAGGTACACGTTCTCATGGGGTTATCACTCTTTCAAAAGAAGATTTCATTATTTTTACAGATGAAAGTGAACAACAAGAAATGAGACTTTATATGAAGTGGAAAATGTTAGATGAACAAGCGAAAAAGGCAACAACACAAGAAGAATTAGTTGCAATAGAGTGGTGATGAAGTGTGAAAAGATACATCTGGAATCTACTAATATCACTTGACCAACTTTTGAACACAATTTTAGGGGGGGTTCCAGATGAGACAATGAGTAGTCGCATGGGCAAGAAAATTATCAAAAATCCATATAGTTTCCCAAGTTGTTGGATATGTAGATTTCTTGATTTGTTCGAGAAAGACCATTGTAAGAAAAGAATAGAACGTGACGAAGGAGAACAGATGTAGGTTTTTAATTTTCAAAAAAAAGGATTATTGATAATGACCTCTAATATAATTAATAAAGTTAATTAAATGTTGAATTTTAATGGGGGGAATTATTTTATGGAAACAAAAGAAGTTAAACTTCCGGAACAAGGAAGAATTGCGTATCATTTACTAGCGTTAATGTATAGAGAAGGTAGAATTGATTTAAGTGTTGTTTATTCTAAATTAGAAGAGAAAATGGGGATTACCGAAGAACAAAAAAATTTGAAGTATGATAGTGGAGAAAGTATGTGGAAAGCTCGAGTTAGAGCTGCAAAGCATAATACTTTAAAGGAAACCGGTCTCGTTAGAAATGGGAAAAAAGGGGTTTGGGAAATTACTTCTAAAGGTAAAAAGAAATTTGAAGAAATGCAAAAGTTAGGTTTAATCTCATTGAATTATTAAAAATGTAAAAGTAATTATAAAAGGGATTTTTTCATTTGGGGGAATTGTCTAACAAGCACCTGCAACCAGCAGGTGTATTTTTTATGGCTTAGAAGGAGGTGCAAGGTTGGACCATCAAAACGGAGTAACTATTGGCTTCCGTGAGATATACGACGAGATGAGGGGAATGACGCAGACTTTGAATCGTTTGGACCAGCGGATTAGCAAATTAGAGGAAAAAACAAGTATTGCAAAGGAAGCTGATGAACGCAGCCGTGAAGCTCTTGAAATGGCAAATGAGGCATGCGCTAAAGCTGAGGAAGCAGCACAGATTGTTGCAGATACTGAAAAGGAACGAAAGCAAAATCGAAAATGGATTATTGGATTGACAGTCACGGCAGCCTCGCCGTGGCTTTTTCAATTGCTCGCAGCATTAAATAAATTTTTGAGTGGAGGTTATTAATATGGAAGAAACTCTATCTTTTGCATCGATTATGCTGCCAACTGTCATAGCTTTAATGCAGTTAGCTAAAATAACATTTCCTTTGCCGAAGAACTATGTGCCGTTAATAGCAACTATACTAGGTCTTGCCGTGGGAGCTGCAGCTTACCCATATACAGAGCTTGAACTAGTGGTTCGATTATGGGCTGGAGGGTTTGCTGGTTTAGCTTCCACAGGGTTATTTGAAATCTTCAATCCAAGAACAGGTGTTACAAAGGAGATGAAAAAATGACTGTATCAGTAGAAACACTGATCGACCGTAGCGTTCGTAACATGGGGGCGGTGCATCCGGTTGTTAAGCAGAAAGCAATTCAACTTATTAAACAAGCATACTCAGAAGGAATTTTGTTGCAAATTTCATCGGGGTTACGCTCATTTGAAGACCAAGCTCGTATTTACGGCCAGGGGCGCAAGTCGTTCTGGTACAACGGCAAAGATTATGGCAACCCAAGCAAGTCAGTCGTCAGCAATGCGAAGCCAGGACAGTCAGTCCACAATTATGGTCTGGCTATCGATTATTGCCTTGTAAGTAGTGATGGCCAACGAGCATTATGGACCGTAAATGACAAATGGAAACGAGTTGCTGCTATTGGCAAATCACTTGGATTTAGCTGGGGTGGTGATTGGGAGAACTTTAAAGACTATCCTCATTTGCAATTGACAGGAGGTCTAACTTGGCAAGACTTAAAAGCTGGAAAGCGCCCTGAACACTTATTGAAGGAGGTGAAAGGTGTGAGTGAAGTAAAGAATCAAAAGCCGAGTAAATGGGCTGAGGAGTCATGGAAGCAAGCAAAAGAACTTGGCCTGTTTGATGGAACTCGGCCCCAAGAGGCAATTACACGAGAGGAAGCTGCATCTGTAGTGGTGAGACTTTATCAAAAACTTAGCAATTAAAGTTCGGAAGGGCGGGCAGTAGGGTTTTTTCTATAGTAATTGCAGAGTAGATGTTGCCCCCAAATGTGCCCCCATTGTGCCCCCTATGTTTAAAAAGAAATAAAAAAGTTTAATTAGCTATTTTTCAAGAACCTTGATATAGCGGGTTTTGAGAGATTAAATAAATTGTTTTATATAGGACAATCATATTCCGCACACAAGTTCACCCTTGGGAACGCGAGCAATATCTAACTTCATATTAAAATCTCGGATCCCTTGGCGCTGTAGTCGTCGAGGGGTTTTTACATTTATTGGGGAATGGTAAAAATAAGCGATTTTTGGCCCGTACCCACAATCCACCCACAATTTTTTTAAAAATTATTTTTTTGAATAGCCAACAGTAAACAGGTTTTTTACGAAAAAGAAGTGATTTGAGGTGATAGAGGTAGGAGATTTAGAGAATCGATTATATTTCTCGTTATCGGAATGATGCTAGTCTAAATAACGGACACACCGAAATGGGATTTCAGTTATAATGAACCTAATCTAATTACGGGAGTGTCCAGCATGAGAAAACAATATGACAAAGAATTTAAATTGTATGCCGTTCGTATGGTGGAGGAGGATGGTAAAAAAATTGCACATGTGGCAAGAGAACTAGATATCGCCGAACAAACCCTCCACAACTGGGTGAAAAAATACCGGACTGACCAAGAAAAAGGATTCGTTGGCAGTGGAAACCGCAAGCCAGAAGACCAAGCTGTCCATGATTTACAAAAACGCCTGCGTGACCTGGAAGAAGAGAATGCGATCTTAAAAAAGGCTATGGGCATCTTCGCAAAAGACCGGAAGTAATTTATGGCTTCATTGAAGAGCACCGACACGAATTTCGTGTAGCGAAGATGTGCCTTGTTTTAGGTGTATCGAAAAGTGGCTTCTATGCTTGGAGGAATCGTCCAAAAAGTGAACAGAAGATCCGAAAAGAAAAGCTTACAAGTCAAATTAAGCAAGCGCACATTCAATCAGGTTGTGTATATGGCAGTCCAAAGGTTACAAGAGTGCTGCATAACCGTGGGATTTCGGTGTCGCAAAAGACGGTTTCACGCATTATGAGCGAGAATGACTTACGCTCAAAAACGGTGAAGAAATATAAAGCGACAACCAATTCAAAACACTCTTTCCCTGTTTATCCGAACCTTCTTAATCAGCAGTTTCAAGCTGAAATGCCTGGTGAAATTTGGGTAGCTGATATTACTTATATTTGGACAAAAGAAGGCTGGCTGTATTTAGCGACTGTGATGGACTTGTTTTCTAGACGAATTATCGGCTGGCAGATGGATAAACGAATGACGAAGGAGTTAGTGATTACAGCTTTAAGGCGTGCGCTTGGGAAGCAAAAAATCCAAGAAGGACTCATTCATCATTCCGGTCGTGGAAGCCAGTATGCCTCAAATGAATACCAAGCTCTTTTAAGAGGCTTTGGCATCCGTACCAGTATGAGTAGAAAAGGCAACTGTTACGACAATGCGTGCATTGAATCCTTTCACAGCGTTCTCAAAAAAGAACTAATCTTTCATCAGAATTATCGAACACGGGAAGAAGCCAAGAAAAGCATCTTTACTTACATTGAGAGTTTTTATAATTACAAACGGATTCACTCAGCGATCAACTATCAATCTCCCATTGCGTTTGAAAAGCAGTATTATAAGCAGCAGAAAGGTAGCTAAGCTATTTTTCTATGTTTACCGTGTCCGTTTTCTTGACATAGATCCAGATACTAGGAAAACACGTTTCGCAGATTCGTGAGGAGTAGATGGAGAAGGAGCAGGATGAAGGTATATAGAACAATATTTTTTGTTGAACAGTCGTATCAAAGAATAAAAATCTAGATGAATGCATATTCTTTATTATTATAAAGCAAATAATACAAGCCTTCCCAATTCCAACTCCTTAAGATATGATAGTTATGGACTACCTCATATTTAAAGGGGGAGGTGAGCTGGGATGGAACAAAGCACACAGAAAATTTTAAAAAAGAAATTAAGCTTTGATGAGATGATTAAACACCTAGATCAGAAGAATGTGAAATTTGATCTAATTACTAAAGACGAAGCAAAAGACATTCTCCAAACATCAAATTACTTCTACAAAATTACTGCTTATAGAAAGAACTTTGAAAAGAATAAATATGATAAGTATGTCAATTTAGATTTTAAACTATTGCAAGACCTTGCCACTATTGATATGAGGCTTCGTTATTTAGTATTACAAATGTGTCTAGATATAGAGCATGCAGTTAAAACACAAATTCTTACGAATATAACTAATGAATCTTCTGAAGATGGCTATAGTATTGTGACTGATTACTTAGCGCATGACAATAGCTCTATTGATGATTATATGAAAGCTTTAAATAAAGAAAGTCATTATAATTATGGTTTATATGAAAAGCATCATGAAAATCCACCTATTTGGGTATTATTTGAAGTTATGACTTTTGGTGCTTTCGTAAAGTTTGTGGAGTATTATTATCGTCGGAAAAACAAGCCACCTGCATACAAAGAAATACAGCAAGTACTAAGGTATGTAAAAAACATACGTAACACAGCTGCTCACAATAGTCCTATTTTGATGGATATAACTAAAAATGGGCAGATTGATCCTCAAAAGGTTATAAAACCGATTACCATTTTTACAAAAGTGATTCCGGGGTTGTCATCTCAAGCGAGGAAAAAAAGGCTTTCTAATCGGAAGGTACATGACTTGACTGCACTTATTTATGTTCATTATACTTATATTAATAGTGATGGTATAAAAACTGCACGTTATGGAGATTTTAGGAAATTATTGGAACGCACAAAACGGCTTAAAAATGCATATGATAATCAAGATTCCTTAATTTCAGTGTATAAATACTTTAAAAAACTGATTGACTTCGTAAGTTAATTAGTGTAGTATTTTATCTAAGGAAAAAATCGGTTCGCCCGGTTTGCAATAGCGGGGTCATACTTCGCTTAAGTTTATCGTGCTAGCACCTGTCATTTTGGCAGGTGCTTTTATTATGATTTAAAGAGGAACGAAAAATAGCGTTGTCTTATATTATAGAAGAAACTCGTTTTTAGCTCATCACTTAAATAGGTGGTGGGCTTTTTTTATTTGCTCATTACTATCTAAACAGCATAGTATCTATTTTTGCAAAAACATCATTATATAAAGATAAAAAAGATGGTTTAGATACAGTATATAGTGTTTTGATGTTGTTTGTAATTCTATATATAGTTTTTTATCTTTATCGAATCATGGGGTCTACTTCGAAAGGAGAGTTTCCCTGCAGAACTTTACTCGCAGTTTGTAGAGAAAGCTACGGTCTATAAGGACGGAAGGTACTTTACCATTTTTGTATGGGAATAGATTGGTCTACGGCTGAAAGATATGAAAGCTATCGACATCAGCTCTTAGAGGAAAAGAAAGCGAGACGCCGATCTAAACGAAAGGAAAAGCAAGCAGAATTTATGAAAGGGCCAGAGGTAACCGCCTTAATGGAGTATTGTGAAAAACCGCGGCTGTGGGGGGAAATCTTGGAGTTTATGAACACGGTGATGAAAATATCACCTTCCTATTTCCGAAAAAACATTGTACTACCACTAATCGAAGTGGGGAAGCTGCAGAAGAAATTGTTGCCGGAACGTCAAAGAAAGCATAAATATTATATGGTGAAGAAGTAATGAAGGAACCCACTGAGTTGTTCGTATAGTTTACTATACAGCTGCTTGGTGGGATGTTTATTTTTTCATAATAAAACAAGCACTATATCTGAGGGAGGAGAGAAGTGACCTTTCCTTTGAACATATATAGTAAAAAGTTATATCCATAAATAACCAAGCATATCCATAAAATAAAATCATATGGGGAGCTTGGTTATATTGCGTTATAAAACACACATCGTAAGCTCGTTAACAGCAGGTGCTGGTTTGGCAATTATGTTAAATTATCCTTTTCATATTGGATATGTAATTGGGATATGTTTTGGTAGCTTGCTGCCGGATATCGATGAACTGCGATCATTCATCGGTCGTAGATCCTTTGGCCTTTCTAAATATGTTAAACAAAGATATGGACATCGAGGAATGACACATAGTTTATTTGCATGGATGCTTGTATCAGTTGTTTTTTTAATCTACCCATCTTTCTTAACAGTTGGCATTTCCTTAGGATACCTGTTTCACTTAATTGGAGACTTATTTTCAGGACGAAGCATTCCTATTCTAGCCCCATTTAAACCAGTCCGTCCGAATCTCCCCTTTACATACAAAACAGGTAGTTTTTCAGAGGACATATTACTCTACATTTTTACTTTTTTATTATTCTATTTTGTGTTTGCATTCGGAAAGCTCTACCCCTATTTGATTCAATCAACAGTAGAGTTAGTTTCTTCTATTATTTATATATTAATTGATTACCTAAAGACAATATCAAAATGAGGAAGTGGTGAAGTGTATAAAAAACCATTGATCATTCATCCTGACAGCAGGAATATTTATTTGTTGGAAGGTTTAGATGAAAAAGGAGAACTCGGTCAGGAGTTAATTGAATTCGCAGATTTAATTCAAGCACCCGAGCAAGTCCATACCTATGCTTTAACCCCATACGCGTTATGGACTGCAAAAGCAAAAGGAGTAGAAGTAGATTATATTATTCGCTTCTTAGAGCAACAATCTCAAAATGTAGTACCAGATTCGTTAAAAGAGACAATTAAAAAGAATATGAACCATTTTGGAGCATTACAATTTTCCATGGATGATGATCGTTTGCAATTACAGGCAAGAACGGAAGAGTTAATAAGCGAAATTAAAGCCATTGAGGGAATTCAAAGTAAAATCGTATGTCATCCAGATCCGAAGACTTTATTGTTTAAATCTCGGTACAGAAAAGAGATTAAGAAACTACTCTTTGAGCAGGAATTATTTGCAAAAGATATTGTTTATGAAGTTGGAGAGGAATTAGATATTACCAGCATAAACCTTCAACTATTGGATTACCAGCATGCTGCAGTTGAGTCGTATTTAACTTTTAACCATCAAGTTGGTGGTAGTGGAACGATAATTATGCCACCGAACTCAGGAAAAATCCTAGTCGGAATTAAAATCATTGAGGCATTAAAAACATCAACACTAATAATTGTCGAGGATAAACATAGGGCAGAGAAGTGGAAAGGTGAACTCATTGAAAAGACAGACCTGTCTGAGAGCAATATTACATTCTTTAGTAAGGAAGACAAAAGCTTAAAACCAATTACAATTGGAACATATGAAAATCTTGCTGATCACGTAGAGGATTTGGAGGGTTTTGGTTTTGTGATATATGATGATGCTCATAAACTTCCAACGCCAACACATGAAAGAACAGCAGATATTCAAGCAACGAATAAATTAGCTTTAGCATCAACTCTAGCAAGATCTGATGGCAATGGCCATCTTGTTTTTGCATTAATTGGGCCAAGGTGGTATGAAGTACTACACCGATCCCTGGTAAACCGAGGATACCAAGTTCCTGTGAGGTGCGTAGAAGTTAAAATTCCTTTACCACCAGATGAGCGGCGTGATTATATTGCTAGAGATCATAACAAGAAAGTAAATCCAGACACTTTAAATTCTAACAAATATAAGGCGTTATCAATTTTATTAAAAAAAGAGAAAGCAAAAAGATTATTGGTTGTTTCTTATTTCAATGAGGTTACAACAACGTGTAGTGAACTAATTGAAATAGATACATTGATGAATCAGTTAGGTGAAGAAAAGCAACAATACCTTATAGGTTCATTTAACAGTAGAGAGATTGATAAATTAATAACATCCTCAAAACTTATTGAAAATATGACACTTTCCATGGTTGAAGTGATGATTGCCTTATCCCATCAACAAGGGTCTGTAAGGGAAGAATATCTCCGGATCGGGAAATTACTGCCTGCAGAAGAATGGAAAGAAGATGCTGTATTGTATTCACTCGTTTCATTAAATACGGATGAGGAAAGACATTATTCCAAAAGAAGACGAAAACTTATCAATTATGGATTTCATTATCGAATTCTTACATTTGAGGAGTTAGTGGATAGGGGTGAGTTTTTTGAATCATAAAGAAGCCCTTTCGCAATTAAGCCGAGAACAGGTAAATGAAATATTGGATAAGCTAAGAATCGAACCATTTAAGGGTGCCACGAAGGCATGGATTGCTAAGGATATCGCAGCATTTTATCAAGATTCAAAAAAGTTTCATCGTGTGATACAAAGCTTTGGTGAAAAGACTATAAATGACTTACTTCTTTTTGCACATATTCAAAAGCCAATTAATAATGAACAAGCACAGTTATTTAATGATTACGGAATACTTGTTGAGGGAGAGCTTCCAGTTGATTTGAAAGATTGTTTAATTCAGTGGTCAAGATCGATGTTTGTTAAAACTTTTTCATCAATAAGTGAAGGTACTAACCATAGCTTTTTCTTAAAATGTGTTTTATTACTTAATTACTTTGAAAGAGAGCAGAATGTAAAATTAACTCAGAGAAAAAATGATCGTAATGTTCGGCTTTTGACAGAAGAGTTAATCATGGACAAGGAAACAGTTTGGAAAGTAATTAATATTTTAGTTAATTATGGATTTCTCAAGAGAACTAAACATCTTTATGAACTTAATGTACCTGCTTATAGTAAATGGAAAAAGCAAACAATAGACAAGGTTTTAGAAAGCTTTTATGAGAAGCAAGTTGGAAGTAGAGGTATTTTGTTTTTACAAAAAATCTCCAAATACCAACAGAAACCTGATGAATGGGTTGATATGACTGTTATTTCAGACACTGCTATAGAATTTGACCAATCCAGGCAATTAGGCTTAATACATGTTCATAAGGAGTCAGGAAACACATATGTTCAATTGATGCCGGAGGGCTGGTATCTTACTAAAAAGCTAGTTCATCCGTTATGGACTCAAGAAGCATTGTTAGTATCAGCTTCATTTGAAATTTTTGTACCTTATCATTACGATCCATTTATACTATTTGAACTTCTGCCAGTATGTAGAATGAAAGATTCACATTACTTTTTAGTATTTGATATTGAACTGGATCAGGTGAAGAAAAATAAAAAGGTTTTACAAGAGTTTTATTACACTTTAACTGGATGTGCTTCAGTCATTCCGGATGTAGTTGAATATGAACTTAAAACTACAATGGTTAAATTATGAGAAGATGTATAAAGAGTTAACATAGTAACCCACCGAGTTGACGTATAGGATTCTATACAGATACTTGGTGGGTTTGGGTCATTCCCATAGCTGTCTGAATCACGAAACTTACCATTTTTTCCTTGAATCCTTAATTCTGAACTGTTGCTTTTGGCCCGTTCTCTTCCATAACTTATAGCATCCCTTTGAGTATCGAATGTTTTTGCTACCCTTGATTTGTTTTTACCACGAACTGCCCATTTATCTCCGTGTCTTACAACGTATTGATTATCTTTGTTTGCCATTATTACACCTCCCTCCTTTTTTTACAAAATTCAACAAATTTATAAGAAACACCTTCTATTTACTGGGAATTTTGTTAAACTAAATTTAATAGATGTCGACAGTTTACATTGCTATAGAGTGAAGATTAGGGGTGTTTAGTATGGAATGTGCTTTGTGTAATAAAGATACCACTTTAGAATTAAGTCATATAATTCCGAAATTCGTTTATCGTAGCATGAAAAAGAATTCTCCTACTGGTAATATGCGATTAATGAGTGAGCCAAATAGAAAAATACAAGATGGTGACAAGCAACAAATGCTATGTGGGGAATGTGAGGATTTGTTTAATCAAGATGAAACAACTTTTGCAAACACAATTTATCATAAATATCAGTCAGGGACGTTACAAGAATTCGAGTACGGTCCTTGGTTTAACCGATTTATAACCTCTGTGAACTGGCGAAATTTGTATTTGGACATTATCGGATTTGTGTCAGAACAGAATATTGATCCCTTCAGATTAGATGTGTTAATTCATGCTGAAAAAGTTATGCGGGGCTATTTATTAGGAGAAAGTCAAGATTTAAGGGATATAGAAAATCATGTATTCTTTTTCAATCCTATAGAAACAGCTTCAGAAGATATGGCTGATTTAAACTTACATACTGTTTTTGGAGGTAGTGTTTTTGGTTATACATTTATCAGCCATGATCATGATTCATACTACGTTTTTTTGAATCTTCAAGGATTAGTCTTAGTTACTATTATTAAATCGGCTAGACAAGAATCATGGAATAACACCTTAGTGCATAAAGAGGGTAGATTTGACCCTAATAAACCTCAGCATATTACTTCACCATTATTTTCAGAATTTGAATATCTTGCTCAAGAACGTAAAAAATCAATGGAGCAAATGTCTAATAAGCAGCGAGAAAAAATTATTGAAGGCATAAAAAAAGACCCAGAAAGATTTAAAAACAGTAAAGCTTATGAACGTATGTTGAATGATCAACGACTTAGAAATAAGTAATATAACCTTCAAATAATAAAAAACATCTGAGTCTGCTTAATGCCTTAAAAGGTGATGGGCTTATTTTCTGTACATTCTTAAATACATCTACACTGCATAGTAATCAAAACTACATTTTGATGATGACGAAAAGATACCGGATAGTAAAAGTAAAAGAAAATATTATACGGTGATGAAGCAATGTAGGGACCCACTGATTTGGTTGATGAAACCGCTTGGTGGGCCTGTTCTTGTTGTTACGAAATGTTTATCCCTATTGTATTAACGGGGGCGAATGCTTAACAAGAGTATTTGCTTCTTTCGTTATATGCTTCTTTAGTTTAATAATATTTTGGGTTTTTATGGTGAATTAGTATCAAGGAGGGGAACTTAATTTTTCTACAACTTCTATTGGTGATTTATATTTTCATTTTTACTGTTTTTAGTTGGTTTGATTACAGAAGAGATATGAAGAAAGCAAAGGGAGAGCAAGAAATAAGAAATGTATTTGTTCGGTTTCTTTTTGCAATTATTGCATTGGTTTTATCCATTTTAGTATTTATTTTTTAACGGTGAGCGTATCTAGAAGTACGAAAGTAGAGGGTTAATGCCTAAAATAAAAATATTTCATTATTTATTATTATTTTTACTGTATTTACTAATATTAACATAGTGTCCAGGAACGGCAGATTATAGTGTTGACCTACCAGGAGATTACTCAGTTATAAGAACATCAGCACATGAAATGAAAATTGCTCTTAAAAAGAATGAAGATATTTGGGGAAGCGAAGTTATCCCGACTAAAGTTACAGAGGTTGCTTGGAACGATAATTATATCCTTGCAAAACAGGTCGGTTTGAAAGAAGACCCTGATAGTAGTAATGGTTATAAAATTCCTAATAAAGATGACGTGAATTTTTGGATATTAAATTATAAGTCGGTAGAAGTATTTGGTCCTTTGGGTAGCAATGATTTTATTAAAAAGAAGAATAAGTTGGAAATATCACAAGATGTGGAATTGAAGAAGATTCAGGATATAAAATAGCTTACTATTTGCACTAGCGGGGGCAAATATGTTTAACAAGGGTATTCGCTTATTTCGTTATAGAGCAGGTTAATGCAAAAAGGGGAGATGAGGATGAGTAAAGATAAAGAAACTCCTAAAGAAAGAAGAGAGACTAAGACAAAGTGAGTTAAACAATCCTTCTAGTAGCGTGCATGGGAGTAATCTCTTTGATTTAGTGGGTGGGTTAGGCTGGAAGGGTGCTGGAATACTTATTCTGGTATTGGTATTAGGGTTTATAATTTATGCTGCCTTCTTTCGTTAACGGAGGCATTAATTAAACACCAATGGTTTGAAATAATCCAAAATGATATAATTAGATAAAATATTCATGGAAGAGGTGATTAACAACATGAATACTGCAAGGGAACGATTACTTAAAATTATTAATGAAATTCCAGAGCAAGAAGTCGATAAAATTTTAGACTTTGCTGAATATTTAAAGGCAAAAGCAGAAACAAATCTATCAGAAGATTTAACAAAAGCGAGTGAAAGTAGCATTGATTTTTGGGATAATGATATAGATGATGAGGTTTGGAATGATGTATAAACAAGGTGATATTGTTTTAATTCCAGTGCCATTCAGTGACTTATCCAATAGAAAACAACGTCCTGTTCTTGTTATTTCAAACGATGATTATAATTATGCGACTGATGATATTCTTGTTGTTGCTATTACATCACAATTAAAAGATCTTGATTATTCAGTGGTAATTGAACAAAAAAACTTAGACGAAGGTACTCTTAAAGTTACATCAGCAGTGAGAGCTGACAAAGTATATACACTTTCAAAAGGAATTATCAGAAAAAGGTTTGGCAAAGTGAACACAGATGTATTAAATAGTGTACGAACTAAAATAGAACACTTAATAAAATAGTAATTTATACTTGTATTAAGGGGCTGCGATAAGCAGTCCTTTTTGGTATCAAATGAAATCTTGTTATGTGAATGTTTTCACTTCAATTAACAGGTGCTTTATTTACACAATGGGATCGTCAATGGCGTTCTTTTTTCAATTGAAAAGCAAACAAGTGGGGATTTAAAAGGAACTTGGAAGATTGTGGATGTTAAAAGAAAGAAAATCAACAGGATTCCAGTCCCTAAGAAATTTATTAAAGAAGCGTTAATAGAACGATTAGTTAACCCAATATTTAAGGCGGTTGAAAGTTATTATGGGGAGTCTAAACTTTGGTTTAGAGGCGATGAAAAGGTCCTTAAAATTATAAATGATGAAGGTGATATTAAGGTGATAGTTCAAGTGATGACATTTGAAGGAGCTCATAATTCTCCTTATGGTGAAGAAACAATAACCTTCCAAATTTCGAGTGGTGGTAATGTGAAGGTTGTCAATTATAAACATAGAGACATCCCAGAAAAAGAATGGACTAAGTTGAAATTGCGATTAAAGAGCAGGGTATTGTGAAAAATTATACTTAAATAAACGGAAGCGAATGCTTAACTAGAGTATTCGCTTCTTTCGTTATAAAGCAGGTTAGTTTAAGTAGGTCAGGGTTCTGTTGTAAAATTATACAAGAACATCACAGGGGAGATATTAAATGATTAAAGGGATATATGAATTTATAAGTGAAGCACAGTTAAAGAAGTATGCAGAACTTGCTGTACGAGCTGGTGTAAATCTGCAAAAAAATCAATTATTGATTATTCATAGTGATATACAAAATGCTACGTTTGCACGTCTAATCCAAACGGCAGCCTACGAGGCAGGAGCTTCAAATGTATTTATAGATTGGACAGACGAACAGTCTACCAAAGAATTTTACTTAAATGCAGCAGATAGTGTAATCGATCACTTTCCTGATTGGCAGGCTGCCCGTTTTAAGGAGTGGGACGATGCAGGTGCTGCGTACATCCATATTATTTCTGAAAACTTAGATGTCTTTAAAGAGGTTTCTACAGAAAGGATAAGTCGTTTCCAAAAAGCTTCTCGTACCAAATTGAGGGATTATTATGCGAAAATTAGATCCCACGAGGTACGCTGGTGTCTTCTAGCTGTTCCATACGTTGGATGGGCAACTAAAGTATTTCCCAACCTAAGTAAAGAAGAAGCTTTACAATCATTATGGGAATTAATTTTAAAAGGATCTCGGGCAGCTGGAAAAAATCCTATAAAAGATTGGGAGAGTCACAATAGAGCCTTCGAGTCCCGAAAAAAAATCCTAAACGAGAGCCAATTTGAAGCCTTGCATTTTACAAATAGCCGTGGAACTGATTTATTAGTTGGTCTACCTAAAAATCATCTCTATATCGGTGGGGGTGTCATAGATAAAAATGGAATACCTTTCTTTCCGAACATTCCTACGGAAGAAATATTTACTGCTCCCCATAAAAATAAGGTGAATGGCAAATTGGTAGGTACTAAACCTCTTATCTATGGTGGGAGTGTCATCGATGAATTTCATCTGATTTTTAAAGAAGGACGGATTACCGACTATTATGCCGCAAAGGGACAAAAAGTGTTACAAAATCTCATCGAAACAGACGAAGGTTCACATTATCTAGGGGAAATTGCCTTAGTCTCTAATAAATCTCCTCTTGCTCAGACAGATACTCTTTTTTACAATACCTTGTTTGATGAAAATACAGCCTGTCATATTGGAATCGGAAATGCATCTCCCTCCAATATCCAAAATGGCATTGACCAATCTGAGGAAGAGTTGAAGGAAGCTGGTCTGAATACTTCACTTTTGTTAGCCAATGTGACCTTTGGTACCGAAGATATGAAAGTAGTGGGCATTAAAGAAGGTGGAACTGAAGTCCTGCTAATGAAGAATGGGGATTTCCAATTCTAAATCGTCTACAACAAAATAGAGGAACCTAATTTCTGGTGGATTATAATTAGTGCTAGCCATAGTGAAAACAAACTGGGTAGCATTTCTGTAACAAATGAAGATTATGGGTTAGGTTTGTGAAAGAATGTAATTAAACAAGCGGGTTCTTATCGACAATAAGAAAGAGGTAAATAGTATGGATTACAGCGATTTAATGGATTTAAAGGTTATATCCTTCTTCACAGCTTCTTGGAACAGGAAACTAATTCATTAAGAGTTTTTATTGAAAGGTGTGGGGTATTAGTCAAAAACTTTCGTAATTAACGAGGAGAAAAAATGAAATATAGAACTAAAGAACTTGAAGAACAAAATGAGGTTTATAGCTATTTAACGTATTTTACATTATTAGAACAAGTAAAAGAGAGCAACTCTATCTCAAATGAGACCATGCGAGAGGCGTTTGAGAACATAAAACCTTGGTTAATGAAATGGCTTCCGGGTGATTTGTTAGTTCATGTTGAAGATGGAACTTTAATGCAATCTAATTCATATGAACCGTCAATTGAGCTGGTAAGAAGGATAAATGAATGGATAAATAAGTTTGAAGAAAAAACAAGGGAAATAAGTAAGAATTATGCTGAGTACAGCAGCTCTATAAACCACTTACTACCTAAAAACTTATTGGACTTACTTGAAAATACACCTTACGATGCAAGAATTGTGTCGTATAATCAGCCCGATAAAAGCAATTTAATTATACATTTTAATGAAACTGCAATATGTTATAAAAATGAATTTTCACTTTCGTTTAAAGGTGTGAAAGTTTTTGAGTTTGATGAAGAGGTTACTAATTTTAATTGGAATGTAACTGAAGCATATTTAACCGAGGAAGCAAATTTTGAACTAAGGGCACTCCTTTGGAAGTCAGGTAGAAGAACAACTCAAAACGAAATCTGTATTATTGCTGAAGATGTTCTGATTGAGACTGAAAAATAGGCTAATATTTCAATAAAATCAACTAATAGAAGATAACTCTTATTTAACATAACTTCTCTTCGTTAGTTTAATAAGACAATAATCTAGTATAGGACTTCCATATAATTGGAAGTCCTGTTGTTTGTACAAATATAAACACCAAACTTTAACAGAGACTATTAAAAAAGATAATGTGGATATTTTTTCTTTACATTTTAATATTAATCAGTTAAACTGATAATCAGTTAAGGTGATTAATTTTATTTGAGGAGGTGACCTATTGAGTAAACTTATTAATTCATTTGGATTTCTTACAGGAAAAGTTGTTCAGTTATTAGAGGAAGATTTTGTCGATAAGTTAAAGTTGTTTGAAATTGATGCAAGACAATATGGAATGTTAGTTAAAGTGTATGAAAATCCAGGTATGTCCCAAAAAAAAATTGCAGAAGAGCTAAAAATAGACCGTACAACAATGGCAGAGCGTGCCGAAAAGTTAGAGTTATTAAATTACATTACAAGAGTTAAGAATCCTGAAGATAAAAGAACTTATTGTCTTAATATTACAGACAAAGGTATAGAAATATTAGAAAAATGTTGGGAATTGTTAAGGCAGTCTGAAGAAGGTGTTTTATTTCCATTAAATGATAAAGAAAAAGAAAGTTTTAAAAGTTATTTATTAAAGATTTATAATACATGGGAGGGTGATAAAAGTGAATAGAATGGAATATTTTGAAAGTCGAATTGAATCAACATTTAGTCCTATGGATTACTTGCAGGCCAAAAAAGCGAACCCTGATAATTATTTTCTTATTGATGTTAGAAATGGTACACCAGATTTAAAGAAGGAAAAAATTGAAGGTGCAATAGAAATACCCCAAGCAGAATTATTAAATCATTTATCAGATTTACCTAAAGATAAGGAGATAATCGTTTACTGTTGGGATGTTTGGTGTAACACTGCATCCAAGTCTGCCGTTGTTCTTTTAGAAAATGGTTTGTCGGTAAAGGAATTAAGTGGTGGGATTGCATCTTGGAAGACAATGAATTTACCAACAACTCCATTATCTGATTTTAATAAAGAATGTGGATGTTAAGGTTAACACCTATATTTAAAAGGTCGTCTTTGACGACCTCAGGCTGTCGAGAAAGTCTCGACAGCCTGTTTTTTTACCTTATTACCGCGTTAATTTGTTATAATAGATGTAAATGAAGATACAGGCGGTGATAAGGTTGTTTCATACAAATAAAGACCGACAATACGAAATGGAGTTTGTACATATTGAAGAGCTAGTCCCAGAAGACCATCTCTTACGAAAAATTGATAAATATATTGATTTCTCCTTTATCCTTGAAAAAGTTCGTCCTTATTATTGCGAAGATAATGGGCGTCCCTCTCTCGATCCTCTCGTTCTTTTCAAAATGATGTTTATCGGCTATTTTTATGGTATTCGTTCCGAACGTCAGCTTGAACGTGAAATTCAGACAAATGTCGCTTACCGATGGTTTTTAGGGCTTCATCTAAATGATAAGGTTCCTCACCATTCAACGATTAGTTGGAATCGGCGTACACGATTCAAAGGCACAACGGTTTTTCAAGACATTTTTGATGAAATCGTTCATCAAGCGATGAGTCATCGTATGGTCGGTGGTCGAGTGCTGTTTACGGATTCGACTCATTTGAAGGCAAATGCCAACCGACACCAATTTACACGGGAAGAAGTAGAAGAAGAAACACGGGATTATATTGATGAACTTAACAAAGCTGTGGAAGAGGATCGGATCCAGAATGGAAAAAAGCCCCTTAAACCGAAAGAGGAGGTGAAAGAAACAAAAACGATCCGCGTTAGTAAGACGGATCCTGAGAGTGGTTACCTATACCGTGAGAATAAGCCAGAAGGGTTCTTTTATTTAGATCATAGAACGACTGACCTGAAATATAATGTGATTACCGATGTTCATGTCACTCCAGGCAACCTTCACGATTCTGTTCCTTATTTGAATCGGTTAGACCTACAGGTTGAAAAGTTTGGCTTTGATTTAGAAGGTGTGGGACTGGACGCTGGTTACTTAACAATGCCGATTTGTAAGGGGTTAACTGACCGTAACATTTTTGGAGTCATTGCTCATCGTCGGTACAGTTCGACGAAAGGACTTATGCCAAAGTGGAAATTTAAATTTGATGAAGAACGAAATGTTTATGTATGTCCACAGGGAGAAACGTTAACCTATCGCACCACTACAAGAGAAGGGTACCGCGAATACAAATCCGATCCAAAAAAGTGTGAAGAGTGTTCATTACTTGAAAGCTGTACACGGTCTAAAAATCATCAAAAGGTTCTCACCCGACACATGTGGGAGGACCGAAAAGAACAAATCCGACGAAATCGCTTATCCAAAGAAGGAAAAGTGATTACACAAAAAAGAAGAGAAACCGTTGAGCGAAGCTTCGCAGATTCAAAAGAACTGCATGGGCTTCGCTATTGCAGGTTGAGGGGATTGGAAAATGTAAAAGAGCAGGCATTACTTACAGCTGCCTGCCAGAACATGAAAAAAGATTGCCCTTCACCTATCCAGACAGAATGGATAGGTGAAGGGGAGTATTTTTCTTTCAAATCCTCACTTCTATAGAGTAAAAATCATCCTATTTTAAAAAGTCATGAAAAAAGCTTGTAGAAAAACACAGGGTTTCTCTACAAGCTGAGGTCGTCTTTGACGACCTTTTTTTTGACATTATGCTAATAAAACAGGAGTCAAATAATTGTAATTATAAAAATAATATGGTAAATTTTATGTAATTAAGTTAGTTAGTTGAATAACTAATAAGGGGGTGACGAATTGGCAAAACCCAATGTTATTAGTAAAGGAGACTTAATTAAAAGTGCAAAAGAGTGTTTAGTTAATAATGGGATAGACAAATTCACCTTACGATCAGTTGCAGAGCTGGCAGGAGTAACACAGGGAACAATCTATTATCATTTTAAAACGAAGGAGCAGTTGTTATTAGATATTGTTCAAGATATTTGTGAAAGTTCGTGGTCAGAGATTTCACAACGAAGTAATCAATATATTATTAGTCAAGCAATTGAATCAGCTAAAAGTCGATGTTCTTATGATTCCTTTTATCATAAACTATTTTTTACTTTAGTTGTATCGAGTTTTAACAATATAAAAATAAGAAGTCAATTAGGAGAGCTAACGCAATTTGAAAACGATGAATTAGCTAAAAATTTATTAAATTTATGGTCAAAATCTCCGCTTGATGGTGTTTCTGTGGAAACGTGGGGAATTCTCATAAATGCAATTGTTGATGGGATAGCCTTACAAGCAATGGTACAAAAAGATTTTCCAGTAGAAAAAACATATGAAGAGCTTGAACGACTATTTATAGTTTTTACTCAATTACTTAACGAGGGGGATAAGTAATGAAAGGGTATTTAATGACTCTCTTATGGGGTGTCTTAGTTTGGATCTTTGCTACAATGTTTTTTGTGTTTTTTGGAGAGCATGTACTCTTTAGTCCCGGTACAGAACCTTTTACAACAAGCTTATTATTATTAGTGATGGGAACAGGGCTTGTATTGTGGGGTGTTACTTATCTTTATCTCTTATTTGATAAATCAAAGAATGCACCAATAAAGTTTGGAATAGTTGGAACGATTATTGGTTTATCATTAGACACATTTTCTTTATCAAATCACAATTTGATTTTCACTAAATTAGATAATACGCAGGTTATTGCGTTTACTGCATGGATGTCTTTTGCTTATGCTTTATATTTATTTATACCGGCAATGATAAACCAACAAAGAATGAAGCATCATAAGACATAAATTAAAAACATTGAAGAGACAGGAGCGTATCTAAACTAAAGCGGGTACGCTTTTTTGATGTTTTGGGAAAAGTTTAAGAAGTTTATAAATAAAAACCAAGTGGAATATGTTAAATTTTAGTAAAGTATCAATTGGGGAGATTACTTATAAATCATGAAAAAAATTATGGTTGTTGGGGCTTCTTCAAATCTTAAAAGACGATCCAGAAGCAATCATAGAAGAGGTCTATAACTGGAGTGAACGAAAAAGACAAACATTTAAAGCACAGCATATTCACATGGCTTGGGTTCATTTAAATGATTTAGGACTGTTTGAAGAAAAAGTGAGTGTGTAGCTTTGATTTTTAAAAAAGCCTTTCAGAGTAAAAACTGAAAGGCTTTTCCGTATACTTAGTAGATGAAACGATGAAAGGAATTGTTTTTAATAACATTGTTAAAAAACAATAAACTCGACTAACAAACAAAAATATTGTTTATAATTCTGATTTGAAAATAAAATACATGTTATTTCAAATAACGGCCAAGTTGTGAAACTATGGTGTACAATAGAATCAAAAAGCCTTATCTTTAATGATTGGGTAACTTAAAGAGGTTATAAAATGTATAATGAAACAGCCAAAAATATTAGAGAAAATCTAAAAGCTGATTGCTCGAAATGCTTTGGACTCTGCTGTACAGCCCTAAATATTGCAGCATCAAGTGATTTTGCAATTAATAAGCCTGCTGGCACACCTTGTCCTAACTTACAAAAAGATTTTCGATGTGGAATTCATAAGAATTTAAGAGATAAAGGATTTAAAGGATGTACAGTGTTTGATTGTCTAGGAGCCGGTCAAAAAGTTTCTCAAGACACTTTTGGTGGTCAAAGTTGGCAAGAGCATCCTGAAATATCCGAAAAAATGTTCAGTGTATCTCCTGTCATGGAACAGCTATATGAGATGATTGCGTTTATCGCTGAAGCACTAACTTATAACATCTCACCTTCATTGCAAAAGCAGTTAAATAAACAATTAGAAAATTTACAGAGCTTGACGGATATGGATGCCGAACGCTTATTGTCATTAGATGTGGTAAGCTGTCGGCAACCAGTAAACGAGTTACTTATAGAAACAAGTGAATACATTCGAAGTGAGATGAGTTCAAAGGTTTTTATGATTAAGAAAGGCAAGCAATGTAGGGGTGTTGATTTGATTGGAAAGAACTTAAAAGGTAAAGATTTAAGAACGACTGATTTTAGAGGAGCTTATTTGATTGCTGCCGATTTGCAAAACTCGGATCTAAGAGGTGTTGATTTTATTGGAGCAGATTTGCGTGATGCAAATATAAGTGGGGCGAATCTTTCTACAAGTATGTTTTTAACTCAAATGCAAATAAATTCAGCTAAAGGCAACGATAAAACGATATTACCTAAACACATTCAAGCCCCATCACATTGGTTTAACTAATCTTATTCAATTAGCACCGTTCAAACCGAGCGGTGCTGTTTTAATTCCTTGTTGTTGGACCGGCTCGCTCAGGGAAAACAGCAACTGTGTTAAAGCCAATGGTTTCGGTCAATTTCTTATACTTCTCCAATTCCGCTGTTGTTCTTAAAATAGCTTTGATCGAAAACCGAATTCTTCCTCAATTAACTCCTCGATTTGTTTCTGCAATGATTCTTCCTTTTCATTTGGTTCAAACAGAATATTGCCGCTTTGAATATAAGATTGCACCCGATTAAGATCCATCTTTCCAAGAACATTCCTCAATTCAACCATCTTGATTTAATTCTTTCCACTACGTTAATACCATGCAATAGTGCGATATAACTAATTATCGACCTCCTATCTTCCAGCTTTTAAGTAATTACGATTCGAATTAAAGCACGCCCATTTTAAAGCAACCGCGTCCACAGTCCATTACTTTATGTATATTCTTTCACTCACAGAGATCTAATGAAAAAATTGTGCCTTTATAAAGTAATCAGAGTCTGAATTCTCGATCAATACCGAGGGTTTAGGTTTTTTTATTTTTGACTAAGTGTTGTAAACCTGCGTTCAACGGCTTCTCTCTTCTTATAAGAATGTCGAATAAACGTTCGGGAATCCCTTTGACTAAACAAAATTAATGTTGTATATTTATAACATAAAGTTATATATTTCTAACATAAGGAGGGGTTGCCTTGAAAATTAAATATATCGTATTAGGGGTAATTTCATTAGGTATTGTAATAGGTATGCTTCTACAAATTTTTAATTTACTGGAGGATAGGGAGTATTTTTCATCAGCTTTATTGTTGATTGGTTTATTTGGCTTTGTTGGCTATATCTTATTATTGATGAAAAAGTTGTACCCTGAATTTAAACATGGATTACCCTCTGATGATGAACGGTCCAAAAAGGTGAAATACTATTCGGCAGGTAGAGCATACTTCTTCTCCTTATATATCTGGATTGCTTTACTTGCTTTCCAAAAGCACTTGGATAGTGAGGACACCTTGATGCTAGGGATATTAGGGATGGTGGTGTCATTTTTCGTCTCTTGGCTTATTACGAAGAATAGGAAAGGCATCGAATAAATGAAAACGAAAATAAAGGAATACAGAGCCAAACACAACTTAACTCAATTAGAACTTGCAAAAGCGGTCGGGGTAAGGAGAGAAACGATCAGCTTTTTGGAAAAAGGAGAGTATAATCCTTCTCTAAAACTCGCCATTAAAATTGCGCGTAATTTTCATGTAAGTATAGAAGAAATATTCATTTTTGAAGAGAGTGATTTTGACTAAGGAAAAGAGGTGAAGATGTGTTTGCTTATTTCTTTCATAAATTGAATAAAACTCAACAAAAAGCACTGATGAAGCACCTTTTTGCTGTGAAATCTCTGGCAGACAATGGGACGCCCTTATTAAACCAGAAAATGTTCCTTCATTACTTTACATCCAAACGCCTTCATGAGCATATTGAAAAGCTGAGAATAGCCCTCGATGTTCGAAAAGGTGTCAAGGAGAAAGAGCTCTACATGACCGATTGGGAGTGGAACAGTCCTAATGGGGGGCTTAATCTGTGGTTAAATTTCCTGAATCGATTCCGATGGAAATGCTGCTGGCCAAAAGTCTGGAGCAATCCATTTCATTTGTCCCAGGCTCCATTTGTAATCCGGGAAAAGGATCAAACGAGTGGATTCGGCTAAGCTACTCTTTTTTGAATGAACAAAAGTTAAGTGAGGGAATGAAAAAACTCATCAGCATCGCTGAAGAGCTTTGTTGATGAAGTGATTTGAAAGATGTGGAAAGAATATTTAGTAATGGGAAGCGAAGCGAATATACAAAGATTTACGATCAGTGAAGGAGCAAGTGAAAAATAGTTATTAAACGTGTGCATATCTAAAAGAAGCAGAGACGAGAGAGTTTGCTATTCAGCATTTTAATATTAAGAAGTAAATGAATAATATAAAAAATTATGAAGCGGGTCAAAAATATTGATGAACAGGATAGTTTGAAAGAAAAGAACGTAGACTCCAAAACTCCTCAAGAAAAAACTGTTTTTAACTCAAATGCAAATAATTTCAACTAAAGGCAATGATAAAACGATATTACCTAAACACATTCAACCACCCTCAAATTGGATTACTAATCTTATTCAATTAGCACCGCTCCAACCGAGCGGTGCTGGTTTAATTCCATGAAAAAGTTTGAGGGAAAGGAGTTGATTTCGCTTTTTTCAACGATTACAGACCTTTGAGCGAGAAAGCCCGTTGCTTACGCTGCGGGATGTATGAAATGGCAAAATGATTTTTTATATGAAAAATCCTTCAGAGGCATCCCCGTGCTATAGTAGTCCGCCATAAATAATTGTAGAAACAATTACGACTATAATCCCAATTAAAGTCTCGTAAGGTAGAGCTTTAAGTCGTTCTTTCATATCCATGAAGAAACTATCTCTTGAAATATGGAAGAGAGGACCATGGGGCAAATAATCAAATGCAACTGCTCCTGCGTTTATCATCGTTGCACTTGCTAAAGCACTAACTCCATTCTCTAGTAACAATTCTCCAAACACATTACTAGAAATTGCAACAGAAGATGTGGCTGAAGCTGTGGCTAACGACATAAATGAACCTGATAGAGGTGCGATGAAAGAGATGGGTAAATGAAATGCATTTAATCCACTCATAATCATATTATTGAGTGAAGAATTAACGATAATACCGGCTAACGTACCTGTCCCAAGTATTAAAATGGATATACCAGACATTTTTTGAAGTCCACTCGACATATAAGACTTTACCTCTTTTGTTTTTCTCATCACAATCACCCCAAAAAAACCTCCAGCTGGCAATGCAAGTAATGAATCAACTTTAATATCCAATAAAGGTTGTAATGAGAGTATGAAAATGGCGAATAATGGACCTGAAATGGCTGCCAAAAAGGAAGGCTGACCCATCTCATCTGTCTTTTCTTCCCTAATTTCTTTGACTTTTGACCCTTTATTATTTATTTTTTTGGCTATTAAATAAGTAACAACTGCTCCGACTACAGCAGGTCCAAGTCCAGCAAACATAACTTTGGTTAGTGGTAGGGAAAAGCTTTCAGCAGCTGCTATCGTATTTGGGTTAGGAGACATCACATTCCCAGCTCTCGCCCCACATACAACAGCAATTAAAATACTTAACCGAGAAACTTTAGTTCGTTTGGCTATCATTAAAGCAATCGGGGCAACCGTAATAACAGCAGCTGCGATAAACACTCCTACTGCCGTTAAGACTAATGTAGACAACGTAATTGCTAATAAAGCTCTTGTTTCTCCCATTTTTGTAACAATAGTATTCGCAATGACATTTGCTGCCCCTGATTCTATTAATACGCCGACTAACACTCCAGCTGCTAGTATTCGTAACACTGCAGGGGTCAATAATTGAGCCCCCTCCATCATGAAGTCTAGGGTTGTTGCTAACTCAACTCCTCCAACTATTCCGCCAGCAAGCGCACCTGCAATCATTGCATATGTAGGGTTAATTCTTCTAAAGATTAAGATAATGGTTAACACCATTGCCACTAACACACCTAAAATACTAACCTCTGAATCCATAAACCTTATCACCTTCCCTTTATAAGATGTCCTCAATTATGCTCATGCACCTAATAATGGCTGAACTGCCATTATTACAGCTGCAATGACCGTGCCTAATTGTCCAGCGAGTTGCTACCCTAAAAATACCAAAAAACTAAAACCCAGCAAACCCCATTGTTCCCAAGAATAAGACTTTGCGAACTGCACCTTTTGAAGATACTTTCTCTTTCCCTTCCAACTTTGTTAGTAAAAGCACAAATATCATTGAAGCAATCCCATATCTGAATATATGGATTCAATTTTATTTAACTAACTAGAAGGAGTTTTTAAAATGGACTTAAAATCCTTAAAGACCTTTAAGCTAATTGCTTCGACTGGAAGCTTTCAGAGAGCAGCAGAGGAGCTGAATTATGATCAATCTACTGTAACCATGCAAATCAAAAAACTTGAAGATGATTTAGGAATGAAACTTTTCGAAAGAGGCAAAAGAATAGTTTTGACAGACGCAGGGGAGAGTACTCCTCGAAGAAGCAACCCCTTTATTATTTAGTGCTGACGCCCTTCGGGAAAAGGTAATTTCGTATGAAAAAGGGGAAGCTGGAACAATTAGAATGGGGTCAATTGAACCTACTGCAAGTTAACAGACCTTTGAGCGAGAAAGCCCGTTGCTTGAGCTGCGGGATGAATCGCTCAATTTTTTTAACAAAAAGGGATAAATCGATGCAAACATGTGTTCTTTTTGGTAAAATAAAGATAGACAGGGAGGTGAGAAGAAAATGGAAACCATTTCACTCAGGTTAGAATTGATGATACCAACTGAAAAGAAGAAAACCATGTATAAAAAGATGACCGAGATCAATACGTTTTTTGCGAACTGGCTGTTGGATTATGAAGCCTTAAAAACAGCTACGTCAAAGCATTTCAAGTTGTTTTCCCAACATTCCCTGCTGCAATTGTGAACCAAACCATCCGGGAGGTAAAGTCCAAGAAAAAGAAGCAACATGCAAAGCTGTTTCGGTCTTTTTGGTGTGGGTTTAATAATCAAAACTGCAGGATTGAAAAGGAAAAAGGGTTATATAAAGTCTCGTTCCCAACGCTTGAAAAACGTGTAGGCGTTCCTGTTATTGTGCAAACGTACCAGAAGCATTGGCTTGACCGGTTGTTAAGCGGCGAAGTGAAACAAGGGGCTGCGGAATTGTATGAGAAAAAAGGACGCTGGTTTCTTTCGGTTTCCATTTCCTTCGAACCTCAAAAACCCCAAGTAGAACCCCTTCAAGCTGGCACAATGGGAGTGGATGCCGGGTTGAACTATCTTGCCTTGGCTTCTGTTGGCACAAAGTCGATGTTCTTCAAAGGAAAGCAAATGGCTTTTATGCGCAGGCGATTTTCATCCAACGCGATTAAAAAGTCAAAAGGTAAAGAATCGCGCTGTATGAAAGATGTGAACCACAAACTGAGCCGTCAGGTCGTGAATTTTGCATTAGAGAACGGTGTTCATCTGATTCGAATGGAAGATTTGACAGGCATTCGGCATCGAGCAAAATCAAAGAAAGAAGCAGGAAAAAACCTGCATTCTTGGACCCATTATCAACTTCAGCAGTTTATCGAATACAAAGCGAAAATGGCCGGGATTGACGTTCAATACGTGAACCCTAAAGACACATCGAAAAGGTGTAAATGTGGATATATCCATAAAAATAACCGTCATGGTCGTATCTTCAAGTGCAAAAAATGCGGCTATGAAAGGCATGCGGATGTTAATGCGAGTATAAATATATCGAAAGCAATTAGCGGCTTATCGAAGAAAAAGAAGAAAAAAACATCTGAAACCTAGTGTTGTGGTCACAGCAGCACCGCCTGTTAGGTACATATATCCAAAAGGGATATAGAACGAAGCAGGACGGGGTGATGACACACCCCCTAATGGCGTAAGGAGGGAAGCTTTGAAAACTATTTGGCTTATTGGTGGAATGAGTTGGGAATCTTCTGTAGAGTATTACCGAATTATTAACGAAGAGGTAAAAGGGAAATTAGGAGGTTTACATTCAGCCAAGTGTCTGTTGTATAGTGTTGACTTTGACGAGATTGAACGCTATCAAGCTGAAGGCAATTGGGAAAGTGCAGGTAAAACATTAGGAAAAGTTGCATCATCTTTAGAAAAGGCAGGTGCAGATTTTATAGTAATCTGTATTCATGCAATTGAAGCAGTAAATACTGCGCTAAAAAACTAGAGAAGGGACTATTCAATCCCTTCTTTCAATTATTCTTTCATTCCAACTACTCGAATTCTTTTGTAGTCGGCAATCCAACGACCATCTATAAATAGAATGTCTCGTAAGTTATTTTCTACATTTTTAATAACTTGCTCTTTTGTTGCTTCTGATTTATCTTCAAACATGTTTCCAGCGAACATTTCAATCCAATTTTTTAAACCATTATTCCCCTCTAAAGGTGTTGGTCTGTCAAAATGTTGAGCAAACGTCACTCGAAATCCGGTCTCTTCCATCAAGGAAGAGTATTCACCTATACTTGGAAAATACCAAGGAAATTGTTCAGAAGTATATTCGATTCCTGCTAATTTTAATTGATTTACAATTTCATTGGTAATAATCTGAACGTTTCCTTTACCACCAAACTCTGCGACGAATCGTCCACCAGATTTTAAGCTGCTATATATACATCGGAGAGCTTGTTTCGCTTCCTTTACCCAGTGAAGAGTAGCGTTTGAGAAAACAGCATCGAATTCCTTTTTGTATTCTAATTCTAAAACATCTTCAACCTCAAATTTAATATGTGGAAATTTCTTCGATGCTTCCTTTACCATATTTGCTGATTTATCGACACCTTTCACGTCCGCCTCGTAATCATAGATGGTATTTGCTAAATCCCCAGTGCCGCAACCAAGATCAAGAATTTGTTCGCCCGTCGTAGGTGCTAAAAGCTCAACTAAATCATTTCCAAACTTCGAGACAAATGAATGGCTCTCATCATATAATCCGGCATCCCAAATATCTTTTACGTTCTGTTTCATTTTCCCACTCCTTTTTCATGAAAATAATCCTTGAATAAATCTGAAGGTGTTAATTGAATTATATTGGATAAGATATATAATTAAAATTAACAAAAATGGTAAATTATAATAACTAAGTGTTATAAGAGATAAGGGTGGCTTTAATGGATATTAGATGGTTAAAAACATTTATTATAGCAGCAAAATATGAGAATTTTAGAAAGGCTTCAGAAGAACTATTCTTAACTCAACCTGCCATTACAAAACATATAAAACGGCTTGAAGACCATCTAAGTATTCAGCTATTTGAAAGGAATGGAAAAACAGTTACTCTTGCTCCTGCGGGGCTTAAGTTTCTCCCATACGCGAAAGAGCTTATTTCGAAGTATGAACAAGGGATAAACAGCTTTGAAGCTTGGAAACAAGGTTATGATCGTAAATTAACAATTGCCGCAGCTCCTCAAATTGCATCATCTTTTTTGCCTTCATTGTTACGAACATTTATTGATAAAAATCCTGATATAGAAGTGTTTATAAATGTTGTTAAATCTTTTGAAATAGGTGATGAAATAAGTGCTGGAAAGGCTGATATAGGTTTATCAAGACTACACCCATTGCAAACTAATCTAAAGGTTGAAGCTATACATGAAGAACCAGTTATTTTAGTAGGGGTTCATTTGGGCGAAGATAAAAGTAATGCTGTTGAAAGTAAAGTGTTAGCTCAGTACAGACTAATAACTCATAATCATCCAGACTATTGGGATTTATTATTAAATGACGTTAAGAGCCACTACCCAATGGTTCGAACTATGGTGGTGAATCAAGTAGAAGTGACCAAAAGGTTTATAGAAAATGGTCTTGGTGTATCCTATTTACCTTTTTCAATGGTTAAAGAGGAAATAACCAAGAACAACTTGTTAGAAATAAAATCAGAAAAAGTTCAGACACCTACTTCTGCCACCTATGTCATAACAAGAGTAGAAACAAATGAAGCAACGAGCTTTATCAAATTTTTAAGAGCAGCCTTGTAAAGGTTCATGCTTAATTTTTGGCTTATTGAAGGAAGGGAGCAAAAGAAGGCAAACGTTATTTGCCTTAAAGATGTTGTTCTTTCTCGTGAGTCTTATCAAAAAAGGATAACGCATCTTTGTGTTGAAGTTATTGTACTAACAGAGCAATTTGGCCTTCTGAAATTTTGTTGAATAAAAACAAAGGAGAAGCTATTATGACAAAGACAAATAAAGAGTTATCATTAGAACAACGTGAAGAACTGCTTAGAACTTTGAAAGCCCGTTTTGAGAAAAACATGAATCGACACCAAGGTCTTGAATGGGCGAAAGTGCAAGCTAAGCTCGAAGATAATATTGAAAAGCTGTGGTCGCTTAATGAAATGGAAGCAACTGGCGGGGAACCGGATGTTGTTGGCTTTGATAAAAAGATGGGTGAATACGTTTTCTATGATTGTTCAGCTGAAAGTCCTAAAGGTCGTAGACGTGTTTGTTACGATCGTGAAGCACTGGAGTCTAGGAAAAAACACAAACCAGAAAATAACGCGATTGATATGGCAACTGACATGGGCATTGAACTGTTAACAGAAGCTCAATATCGGGAGCTGCAGAAGCTTGAAAATGTTGATATGAAAACATCAAGCTGGGTCCAAACACCTGATCATATTCGAAAGCTTGGGGGAGCCCTCTTTTGTGATCGTCGCTACGACACTGTCTTTGTCTATCATAATGGTGCAGAATCCTACTATGCTGCAAGGGGCTTCCGTGGCTCGATAAGGGTCTGAGTTTTGCATAGACAGCTAAATTTGAATGTTAGAATGGGTAAAAACCTTTTGATGTTTGCTTCTGTTATTAATTCCAGGTAACGATGCTTAAAAGAATGGGAAAAGAATTTCAAAAGTAAGAGAAATAGAATGGCGAGAACTTGAGATGTGTTATTTATAGGTTACTTGTTTTTTTCAATTTCTCGCCAAATGAACGTTTTTTTGAATTTCAGCCCATTTTGTAATTGAGTAAATTCCGCACCTTACTTCGCTAAACCTATTGCTCCTTTTCCATGACAGCAAAATAATTATCTTCGTTATCTGCAAAATTAAATACCCGACCAGAAGGCATATTGACAATCTCTCCAACCTTGATATTTTTATTTGATAATTCACTATGCAAATGATCAAGATTTTTTGTAAAAAACATTAAAGAAGGTGTTCCAAGGTTTAATCCAGGTGACATCTTCGCAACAAATTCTTTATTATGCAGAATGATGCTCGTCTCTGCATCTTCACTTGGAGCAATTTCGACCCACCTCATGCCTTGTTCGTTATTTTCCTCAGATATGACAAGAAACCCTAATTGATCTGTCCAAAACTTCACGGCATCATCTTGATCATGAACATACAACATAACTTGTCCGAGTTTTTTAATCATTTTCGTATTCACTCCTTATAATTTAAAGATTTATAGTGTTATTATTACGCTATTTGAAACGAAAGACCTTCTTCTTTGCTCATTAAAAATTTCATGATAGGGCAGGGGATATTTTGAAGATGCTATGCTTTTCATAGGTGCTAAGATATCCATGTTAATAGGGAAAATGGCATATTGTTTATGTGTTAGGGAAGAAACTTTTTTGGTAGGGGAATAAAATAACAAGCAGTAATAAAGTACGGTATTCACCTCTCAACAGTTCTATAGGTATCCACCTAGTATATATTAGCTAATTTTGGAATAAAGCGATTTTTAGTAAAAAATGATTGTGTAATAGTTGAATATTTCTAGTAATGTGTCTTGTAAGAAAAAATAGAAAGGAGTAACGATTACATAATGAAAAAAATGTTACTTTATCCATTTTTAGCTGTTTTTGTTAGCTTTTCGCTGGGAGCTTGTTCAGAACAAACCGTGGAAACGGCAATACCAGAAGAGGAACGCGATGTGAAGAAGAAAGAGAAACAAGCAAATGATGCTTCAAAAGTGCATTGGTCCTATAAAGGAGAGACAGGTCCAAAACAATGGGGAACACTGGATGCTGCATATTCTACCTGTACGGATGGAAGTGAACAATCACCAATTAATATTGATTTTTCTCAAGTTACTACGAGCGAAAAAGCTAATCAGTTTGAAATTCAATATGAACCATCAGCGTATTCAATTATTAACAACGGTCATACAATTAAGGCTGATATTCAAAACAAACATAGCCTTGTGATTGACAACAAGGAATACATCCTTTCTCAATTTCACTTTCATGCGCCAAGTGAGCACAAATTTAATGGCCAATACCATGCTATGGAGTTACATCTTGTTCATCAAGCTGAAAATGGGGAGCTTGCCGTGTTAGGAGTTATGATTCAAGAAGGAGCGGAAAATGAAAGCCTCCGTTCAGTATGGGATATGCTGCCTAAGGAAGAAATGGACGAAAGTAGAACAGGAGAAAAGCCAATCGAATTATCCAAGCTTGTGCCTAAGGACCAAACAACAATTCATTACAAAGGGTCATTAACAACACCTCCTTGCACCGAAAATGTGCAATGGTACATGATGAAGCAGCCAATTGAAATGTCAAAAGAGCAAATTCAATCATTTAAACAGATTTTTCCTGAAAACCACAGACCTGTTCAGCCTTTAAATGAAAGGGAAGTTACTGTAAATTAAAAGAAATGAACCCCCTCAATCGAACTTATACATGCTTTGCATCATTATTTTGAACGAGCGAGGGGGTTATTTTTATAATATTAATCAACCTGCTACATTCACTCAAAAAAAGGAAAAAGATTAAGTTAGGGTGAGAAACATGAAAACATTACCGTTAAGGCTAGGAATCATTCTCTTAAGTATCTTTCAACTCTATACAATTTTCCATAGCTGGGGCCAAGATATGAAAGGAACAATTATTGCTATCGTTATATTAGTAGGGTGTGTACTATTGCTAATGGCAGACGTATTCTTTAGTAATGATAATCACAATAACAGTTCAAAATAAACAAGACGATTGCCTACTAAGCAGTCGTCTTTCTTTTGAATTTTTAGATGAATAACCTGTCATCAATTTTGGAGTAATTCACACAATTATAAAGGAAGAAAAAGAATTTAAAAGAATGCAAAAACCTATTTCTTTTTATGCGTTTATTTGGTAGTATATAGCTGGATTTAATGATTAATCATTAAATTTGACGTAAAGAAGGAGGTTTTTTAAATGGTAACATCTTTATATCTTGTGTCTTTAACTATTCTTGGTGTGTTTCTGTTATTAACGTTAGTGGATAAAGTGAGCAGAGCGTTTAACAAGAGAAAGAAGAAGCATTCTTATCTGCCGCCAACACCTACTGCAACAGCATTAGGTAGAAAATAAATCATAATCTTGGAAGAGGTGAACCGCCGTTAGTGATTCTCAGTTAGTCCAAGAAAGTAAACCATAAAGCCCGTTTCCACTCGAAAAAGAGAGGAAACGGGCTTTTTAATGAAGGCAATCGTTTATGTGCATTCATTGCATTTGCTACAGCTTCATACTACTTTGGCGCGATGATGAAATTAGAAGCTGTTTAACGACTACGAATAGGAGTGGAAAGCTACATCAACTTCTCCTGAAGTCTAAAGTGAAGGACGATAGGTCTTGGTATATCCCTTGGCGCTGAACGCGTTGAGGGATTATTTCTTTTATGATAATTTTAGCGATTTTGCTTATGATAGCAAAAAATAAGAACAAATGGTAGTATTCAATTTTGCACAAAACATCATAACAATATTCGAACAGTGAAAACCCTTACATTTTGATGATAACGGATATATAATAAAAGACAACAGGTTGATCAACTGTTGATAAATCAAAAATTGCACACCTTCGAAGGTAGTTGATGAAAATGATTGATGAACGATGTACTGTAATTTTGTCAAAGCTAATCCAGGCTGAAGAAGAGTATGTATCAATAAAGCAATTGACAGAAACATTGGGAGTATCAAGACGCACGCTGTACTATGATTTTGAAAAAATTAATAGCTGGCTGTCAGACCATCAATTGAAACCAATTTCCCGAGTGGCTCGAAAAGGTCTTTATTTAGAAAAAGAAACGAAACAACGAGTTTCTCAACTAATTAACCACGTTGATGATTGGCAGTACAATTACACAAAAAACGAACGTCAATTGTTAATGATTATTGAAATTTTAACAAGTAAAACAGAAGTGTTTACTACCAATTTAACAGATTTAACGAAAGTAAGCCGAGGTACAATTGCAAGTGATTTAAAAGAGTTGAAAGAAATGTTAAGTGAAATGTTTAACCTGACACTAGCATTTCATCGTTTTAAAGGATATAAAGTTTCTGGAAGAGAGTTCGACCAACGAAAAGCGTTTACTCACAGTTTAGATCAACTGTTGGTGCAATGGGAATGGAAGGAAATCTTAGAGAAGTTTCCAACTCTTTTTCACCCTCAAGATGATAAGGAGCTAATAAAAGAGCGCCAACAAATCCTTTCTATGATTTCAGCTAGTGAACAATCACTTGGCATTGAGCTAACGAGTGAAATGTTATCTTGGTTAGCGCTGCAGCTTCTTATTTTAAAGCAGCGAGTTCAAGCAGGGCATCCAATTGTTATTGATGATGATGAAAAGGAAGCTTTAAAAGATACACAAGAATATCAAGCAGCTGAGGAACTTTTAACCCAATTTAAAGAACGAGCAAAAATAACAATTCCAGCTGACGAGGTTTATTTCATCACCATCCATTTATTAGGGGCCAAAGTAAATTATTCTAATTTTGATATGGACAAAAATCGAGAAATGAAGCGGTTGAAACAAGTCGTTTTACTGATGGTGAATGACTTTGAAAATTATGCGTGTATCATGTTTAAAGAGAAAAAGGAACTTGTGAGAACATTATTTATGCATGTAAAACCTGCTTATTATCGAATTAAATACGGCGTGACTAAATCAAACAATGTAGCTGATTCCGTATCAATGAAATATCCAGAAATTTTTAAGCTAACGGAAAAGGTAGTCGAACATTTAGAGAAGCTTCTCCATCAACGAGTGAGTAAATCAGAAATCGCCTATATTGCTATGCACTTCGGCGGTTGGATGAAGCGTGAAGGGAAAACGCCATTGCCTCGAACACGAGCGATTATTGTTTGTGAGAACGGCATCGGTACATCAGCAATCCTCCGCGGACAATTAGAACATTTATTGTCAACAGTTGATATTGTCGATAATATTTCCCTTCGACAATATCAACAAAAGAATTATGATGTGGATGTGATTTTTTCAACATCACCAATTAAAGAAAACCATGTTCCAGTCATTATGGTAAATCCAATTTTAACGGATGCTGAGAAAGAATCATTATTAATGCGCTTTAATGCATTTAAACCAAGACGTAATCCGACAAAAACAAGCATTTCAACCATGCTTGATGTAATTCGTCGATATGCTGATATTAAAGACGACAAACAATTAAGGATAGAGCTTGAACGATTGCTTCGAGAATCTCCCACTATGTTTCCAAAGGAGTATGAGAAACCAATGCTTAATGAATTACTAACAGATGAAATGATACAAGTTATCCCGCGGGTTAAAAATTGGGAAGATGCGATACAAGAAGCCTCAAAACCATTAATTGAGAAAAATTACATCACTGAAAAGTATGTAAGAGCTATGATTGACAATATTAATAATCTGGGTCCGTATATTGTCATTGCACCTAAAATCGCCATTCCTCATGCAAGACCTGAAGAAGGAGTCAACCGCTTAGGGATGAGCTTATTACTGGTAGAAGAGAGTGTGAAATTTTCAGAAGATGCAAAACATGATGCAAACCTTATTATTGTACTAGCAGCTATTGATAATGAAACACATTTAAAGGCGTTATCGCAGTTAACTGATTTACTTTCGGATGAAAAAAGTCTCAATCAACTGCTGAAAATCAAATCTTCAGAAGAAGGCGTCGAGCTAATTAATAATCATTTATATTCACACGAGGAGGAATTGTCATGAAAAAAATATTAGTTGTTTGTGGTAATGGTCTAGGAAGTAGTTTCATCGTAGAAATGAATGTGAAGAAAGCGTTGGATGAAATGGGAATTGAAGCTGAAGTTTCCCATACCGATTTAACGACTGCCAAAAGTGAACCAGCTGATTATTATATCGGTTCTAATGAAATCGTGGAAAATTTAGAAGACGGCCAACGTCATGTCATTAAGCTTACAAACATTATGGATAAAAACGAATTAAAGGACGCACTTGAAACAAATATGGTAAAGGAGGGGTAGTTTATTCATGATTGATTTGATTATGAAAGATATCCTCGGGACTCCTGCTATTCTTGTTGGATTGTTTGCCTTAATAGGATTATTGCTTCAGCGGAAAGCGTTTGCAGATATTGTTTCCGGTTCTTTAAAAACTGTGATGGGATTTGTAATCCTTGGAGCAGGTGCAGGTGTATTGATTGGATCATTAGATCAGTTTAGTCAAATGTTTGATCATGCATTTAAGCTCCAAGGTGTTATTCCAAATAATGAAGCAATTGTAGCGCTGGCTCAAGAAGGGTTTGGAACAGAGACCGCCATGATTATGCTCTTTGGTATGGTTGTTAACATCGGACTAGCTCGATTAACCCCATTTAAATACATTTTCTTAACAGGGCACCATACGATGTTTATGGCATGTATGATTGCAGTTATTTTAACAACAGCTGAATTCAGTGGTGTATTAATGGTCATAACTGGTTCAATCATTCTTGGTTCCCTTATGGTATTAATGCCGGCTTTACTTCAGCCGTATACGAAAGAAATTACAGGTTCTGATGATTTTGCGATTGGTCACTTTGGTTCGTTCGGTTATTTTGTTTCAGGTTCCATTGGTAAGTTAGTAGGGAAAGGCTCTAAATCAACTGAAGAAATTAAAGTTCCAAAATCACTAGGCTTTTTACGCGATACATCCGTATCTGTATCATTAACAATGATCTTATTATTCTTGGTCGTCGCCGCATTTGCCGGCCCAGGGTTTGTTGAGAGTGAATTAAGTGGTGGAACAAACTTTCTAGTATTTGCCTTTATACAAGGATTAACCTTTGCTGCTGGTGTTTACATTATTTTAGCTGGTGTACGTATGTTGCTTGCTGAAATTGTACCTGCTTTCAAAGGGATTGCTGAAAAAGTTGTACCGAACTCAATTCCAGCTCTTGATTGTCCAGCCATCTTCCCATTTGCAAGTAATGCCGTTATTATTGGTTTTATGCTTAGCTTTGTTGCAGGTTTAGTGAGTATGTTTATTCTCCCACTTGTTGGATTAAAGGTTATTGTACCTGGACTTGTGCCTCACTTTTTCACTGGGGCAGCTGCTGGAGTGTTCGGAAATGCAACAGGCGGACGAAAAGGTGCCGTATATGGCTCACTTGCCAATGGCTTTCTAATTAGCTTCCTTCCAGCTTTACTTCTTCCAGTTCTCGGTTCCATTGGATTTGAAGGCACAACATTTGGTGATGCTGACTTTGGTGTAATTGGTATTGCACTAGGTAATTTAGCAAAAATATTTGCCACTCCTGGTCTCTTCTTTGCAGCAATTCTAGTCATCTTTGGAGTAATCTTTGGGGTTAGTTATTCGATTCGAAAGAAGAAAGACTTTAAAGAACCTCCAAAACAAAGTGCTTAATCTTGAAGTGTAAGAAAAAGAGAGAAGCTAGAACCACTTCCGTTTTATAGAAATTCTAGGCGATTGCGTTATAAGCAATCGTCTTTTTTTTGATTTATTAAAGACTGAAAAATGAGACATTAAACTTAAAGTAATTCACACAATTATAAAGGAAAGGAAAGAATTTAAAAGAATGCAAAAACCTATTTCTTTTTATGCGTTTATTTGGTAATATATAGCTGGATTTAATGATTAATCATTAAATTTGACGTAAAGAAGGAGGTTTTTTAAATGGTAACATCTTTATATCTTGTGTCCTTAACTATTCTTGGTGTGTTTCTGTTATTAACGTTAGTGGATAAAGTGAGCAGAGCGTTTAACAAGAGAAAGAAGAAGCATTCTTATCTGCCGCCAACACCAACTGCAACAGCAATCGGTAGAAAATAAATCATAATTTTGGAAGAGGTGAACCGCTTTTAGTGATACAAAAGTAAAAAACGAAAATAAACCATAAAAGCCCATTTCCACTCACAGAAGAGAAGGAAGCGGGTTTTTTAATGGAAAGAAGTCCAATAATCCGTGTGTGGGAGCCCCATTAAAGCCCCTGCAGTTAAACGACATACATATTACACCATTCGACAATTTGTATATATAACAGTAAAATAAAGGTATTCTTAGAGATTGGATGTGTATGGCGTGGATGTGTCATTGTTGAAGCCTATATATGAAACAAAATATTTAGCGGTTGAGAATGCTTTTAGGTATCGAGCAATCTTACGCTATTTTTTTATGCAACATGAGCGGATGAGACATTATTTATTTGCTGAAGAAATCTATACGTATTTGAAAAGTTTTGATATGTTCCGTTCTTATACAGAAGAAGAATTGCAACAGGATTTAGAGCAGCTTGTGAAGTGGAAGAATTTAATTGCACGACAAGAAATGGGTAAGGTGCGCACGATTGAAGAATTTAAGAAAAAGAAGTTTCGCTACCAATGCAGTCCGTACACTGTGGAAATTGAACGAATGGTCATGAAGTTAGAGCAGTTAGGCGATTCATTTGGCGGTTCTCTAGAAAAAACATTATTTGATCGCTTACATGCGTCTCTGCAGAAGGTTAAAGAAGTTTTGGGAGATTCAGCAGAACAGGCACAGGATGAAATTTACCGTGTCTGGGAAGATACATTTGATTATTTCAAGAAAATTATTCAAAACTCCTCAGATTATATTGCTTATTTACAAAGTGAAAATATTGAAGAAAAAATGATGACTGAAGCATTTTTAGCTTATAAAGAGCAATTTACAGTCTATTTGCGGGATTTTATCGTTTCGCTTCAACAAACTTCATTTAAAATCGAAACCATATTAACAGAAATATCAGAAGAGGATATGAAACAGCTTGCGATTACCCTCGCAGATTATCAATTAAAAGTGCCGCGCTTTGAAGATATTGGGCTGTCTAGAGAGGAACTTGAATTAGAGTATGTTGAAAAATGGAATAGCTTAAAAGTGTGGTTTGTTGGCACTGAAACGAGTGAAAGTGAATTGCTTTCATTACAATATAAGACAAATGATATGATTCGAAAGATTACGAGGGTTGTACAAAGACTAGGGGAACGGCATCAAAATTTTCGCAGTCGTAAGCAAGATTATTTACATTTAGCAAAATGGTTTTCATCGTTAGAAAACATTGAAGAAGCCCATAAGTTATCATCTGTTGTGTTTGGCTGCTTTCATACACGCCATTTTGTCGCTGATAATGACCCGACAGAAGATATTTATAGTGATGTATGGGATGAAAAGCCTGCACAAGTTATCACAAAGCCTATTGTGAAATATTATCGTGAAAAAACAAAACCAACTGCAATTATTGATAACCAAGAGGAAAAGGAAGAAGTGATGAAGCAGCATTTAAGAGAACGAGAGAATGAACAAGCTCAAATAGCGCAATTGATTCACAACAAGAGAATTAAAATGAGTGATTTGCCTGTGATTGAGCCATTTATTCGTAAAACGCTGTTAAGCTGGATTGGGAAATCAATGGCCAAAGAAGATAAAGTTGTGAAGACGGAAACAGGGCAACGCATTCAAGTAAATCAGCTGGATGATGAGGCGATTATCATTGAAGCGACGGATGGAAAGCTTTCCATGCCAAACTTTGAAATACAATTTTTAGATTAGAGGTGTCGCTGGGTGGAGGTAATTGAAAGAGCGTTTGATGAGAAAGCACAAGAGGTATTAACGGCGTTATTGGAAAATTTCTGGATTATCCGAGCGGAACAACCAGAGTTGTATCAAAAGGTTAGGGAAAGGGAGAAGGTTGTAAAGCGATATGTAGAGGAAAAACTTAGATACCGGTTAATTGTACATCGTTATTTCGCCAAGCTTGAAAAAATCCCCGCAGAACCAGAAGCTTGGATGGGTATTCAAGCGTTCAAACATCCGTTAGATTATGCCTTGTTTAACTGTTTACTTGCATTTCTTGAAAGCAAAACAGCGGATGAACAATTTCTCCTTTCTGATATGTGTGAGGATCTAGAAGGAATGTACACAGGAGAAATTCCGATTGATTGGACAAACTACGAGCAACGCAAGTCGTTAATTCGAGTATTACAGACTGCGAAGGAAATTGGTCTACTTACAACGATTGATGGAGATATAAATGATTTCTCAGCCAATGTCGATCATGAAGTGTTATATGAAGTGCCGGTTATCTCCCGATATTTTATGCGTTCCTATCCGAAAGACTTATTCAAATATCAGAATATAGAAGATATTTTAAATGAAGAATGGAGTGGTAAACAAAGTGAGTACCGGAGACATCAAGTGTACCGGAAGCTGTACCTGTCGCCAGTAATGTATCGGGAAGATAAGGATGACCCAGACTTTGCCTATTTACGAAATTTTCGTAATCGCCTGCGTGACGATATTGAAGCACATACTGAATTTCGCTTTGAAATTTTTAAGAATGCGGCATTTTTAACATTGCCAGAACGCAAAGTACGTTATAGCTTATTTCCAAAAGGCAATTTCAAATATTGTCTTGCATTTTGCGAAGGTGATGCATGAAAAGACCGGACAATATGAGCCGAATGAGTTTGGGGTTATCCGTCTATCAGAAGTTGATTATCAAAATGTTGTACGTGATTGCCAAGCGCAGTTTCGGGAGGGGGTGGAGTAAATCGTATAGAGAAGCGACACTTTCACAGCTTTCTGCGAATTTGCTGGATGCATTACTTGAATGGAAATTTGCTAAACTGGACACAGAAACTGGAATGATGTTTATTTATCCAGCGTTAGGGCGAATCGTTGGCGTGTATCCGAAAGACTTCATACAAAAGGGAGAGACGAGCAATGAATGAGAGCAATCAATGGATGCTGCATCGAGCAGGTGTGTTGAATTTTTGGTATTACGATGAAGAATATTTTGATTTTGCAGATGGAAAGCTGTTGTTGCGAGGTTCTAACGGATCAGGAAAATCAGTAACAATGCAAAGCTTATTGCCTGTATTATTAGATGGGAAAACGAGCCCGGACAGACTTGATCCGTTCGGTTCAAAAGCGAGAAAAATGGAAGATTACTTGCTTGGTGAAAAGGATATTGTCGACCGCGATGAACGTACAGGCTATTTATTTTTAGAGTATAAAAGACAAAATACAAATCAGTATATGACAACAGGAATTGGGTTGCGAGCGAAACGAAATAAAACGATGAGCTTTTGGGGGTTTGTTCTTACAGACGGAAGGCGAGTTGGAGCTGATTTCAAATTATATAAGGAAGAAAAAGAAGGAAATGGAAAAGTGCAAAAGATTCCCTTCTCGAAAAAAGAGTTAGAAAAAAGAGTTGCTGACGGCGGTGAAGTTGTGCAAACGAAAAAGGAATATATGGGGCTTGTAAATAAGTATATTTTTCGTTTCGACTCTACTGATGCATACGAAGAACTAATTAAACTGCTTATTCAATTACGTAGCCCGAAACTTTCAAAGGATTTTAAGCCGACAGTCATATACGAAATCTTAGAAGGCTCGTTACCAGCAATAGCGGATGAAGATTTGCGTCATATTTCTGAAACGATTGAAAATATGGATCAACAGAAGCAACAGCTAGAACAGATGGAACGAGATAAACGTGCTTTAGAAAAGTTAAGCAATACGTACACGACATATAATGAATGGTTGCTTGCAGAGAAGGCTTCGCATTTTGTGAAGGAATATGAACAGACGAAGAAAATCGAGACAGCCATTAGCGAACTAGCTGAGTGTAAAAAACAGTTAGAAGATAAGCTTGCTCACTTAGAAGCGCACCAAGAGCGGTTAGAGCGTGAACAATCTGTATTAACGGATGAGAAAGAAAAGCTCTACAAGCATGATGTATGGGATAAGGAAACTGAAAAGAAAGAAGTAATGCAACAACTAGATGATATATTGAAAGCATTCCACTCTTACGAAGAGAAGCTTGAGAAGAAATCGAAGAAAGAACGAATATTGATTGAACAATTGCGGACAGGTGAAGATAGTCTTGACCAAGAAGAGAATAATCTGGAAGAACAAATAGAAAGATTAGAAGAAGATGCGGCTGATGTATCTTTTCAGAATCATACGATAAATAGCGAAGACTTTCATAGACATCGTGAAGAAGATTTTGATTTTACCGTGTGGAAACGAGAGGCAAAGGCACACGAAGACAACTTACATCATATCATGCAAGATTGGCACAATCATGAAAAATATAAAACCCAATACCTTGAGTTGTATAAAGAAATTGGTGATCTCAACCAAGAACTTGATGAACTGCGTTACGAAGAACAAAAATGGCAGCAAACTTTTGAAGAAGAAAAGGCAACGATTCAAGAACGTGTATATGCATGGAACGAAGCGAACGACCTTATTAAAATGGAAGAAACAGGATTGCGCCAACTATCACAGCGATTGAATGAGTTATACGAACCGTTTACATATGAAGACGTGAAGGCTCCAGCAGTAGAAATTTTTCAAAATAAGATACGAACATTAGAAAAGGAAAAAATTGAAAATTCTCATGCTCAAAAATTAAAGCGCGAAAAAATAGACGAAACCGAGAAACAGGTAAACGTATGGAAAGAAAAGCGTGACCCTGAGCCAGACCGTCACGAGGAAACGACAAGGGTAAGGAAATGGCTAACTGAAAAAGGGATTCTACATGTACCTTTTTACGCTGCGGTTGAATTTCTGGATGACGTGTCAGAAACTGTGCGTGAACGAATTGAAGCTGCATTAGAGCAAAGTGGGTTATTGGATGCTTTGATTACAGAAGAAGACGTTGATGTAGATAATGACCGTATTTTTGTACCTAAGCCTGTAATGATGGCTCATACGCTTGCTAATTATGTGAAGCCGGACCTTGATGAATCAGTCTCTATTTCAACTGAACGAATTGATGAAGTGCTCCGCAGTATTATTGTCTCTGAAGATTCTGCTGAGGAACATGGGACAATCGTTTCAGAGCATGGTCAGTTTCAAATTGGAATTGTAAAAGGTCATGCACCGAAGAAAGAGCGTGCTGATTTCATCGGACGCACTGCTCGAAAAAGGTTGCGTTTTGAAATGATTGCTTCACTTACAGAGGAGCTTTATCAGTTAGAGAATGAGCTTCAAGCATTACTTGAAATAGAGGAGACGATTGAAAGTCAAATCGAACAAGCACAGAATGCTTATGCTATGTTTCCGCGAGACCGAGATGCACAGGAAGCATACAAAGAAAGAAACAATTCAACAACCAAAAAAGAAAACAAAGAAAAAGAAGTTCAGCGTAAAAATGAAAAGCTAGCAGAAATTTATCGCACATGGCAAGGAGTAAAACGTGAACTTCAGCAAAAGACTGCAACGTTTGATTTGGAATTTTCACCAATTGCTTATCAAAATGCTTTAACATATATGAGAACTTATAGCGATGGACTAAATGAACTGCAATTAATCTTCACCCGTTATAAAAGTAAGAAACACTCGATAATGAGTTATCGTGAGCAACTAGAAGAAGTAAAGGAAGAGGTCGATAGGCTTAAAGGAGAGCTGGCTGTTCAAAATAGTAAGAAGCAGGAAAAAGAACTAAAGTTAGAAAAGCTTGAAGAACGATTAAAAGAAATGGGTGCTGAAGAAATTCGCCAAGAAATCAATAATGTTTGCGACAGGTTAAATGAAATTGAAAAGGAATATCCTAGGACAATTAAAGGCGTTACAACTACGAAGCATCTTATTGAGAAGCAACTGGAAGATGAAAAACGAGAAAAGCAACGCTTAGCTTTTTCAACAGCTTTATCACATGCTTGGCAAGTGAGCTTTATTGATGAAGAACAATTACATTTGGTTATACATAAAGGAGAAGATGGAAGTGCTTCCCCGTACGAACGAGCAAAGAGGGTGCTGAAGCAATATGGGCACGTTATTCAGGAAAGTGATCGGACAAAACAATTCGAGCGTTTAAATAAAGTGTTTTTTCAGGAGCAGCCTAACTTAGTAGAATATCGTATGACACAAGAGAAACATGCCAATGAAGCAGCTGAAATTGCGGTTGATTTTGAACTGACGGAAGAAATGATGTTAAAAGCAGCCGATTGGAAGCAAAAAAATAGCCGCACGAAAATCATTTTAGAGTATAAAGGTCAGAGAGTAAGCCCGTATTTTGTTTTACATGAAATTGAATCCGATTACAGCCTTCAGAAGGAATACTTAAATGAAAAAGATCGTGAATTGTATGAAGAAATTATTTTAAAGTCGGTAGGGCGGATTTTAAGAAGCAAAATTCAACGAGCAGAGCAATGGGTGAAAGCAATGGACAAGCTTATGGAAAAGCGTGATACATCATCTGGTTTGAATTTTTCAATCAAATGGAAGCCGCGAACGGCAGAAACAGAAGACGAGATGGATACAAAGGAGCTTGTGAACTTATTAAGAATGAATGCAAATCTTTTGAAACATGAAGATTTACAACGGGTGACGAATCACTTCCGAGCTAAGATCGCACGTGCACGTGAGCTTGTAGAGGAGAGGGGACAAGGAGATACCCTCCATCAAGTGATGAAGGAAGTGCTTGATTACCGTAAATGGTTTTCGTTTGTTTTATCTTATCAGCGGACAAACGAACCAAAACGTGAGCTTACAAACCAAGTGTTCTTTAAGTTCAGTGGAGGAGAAAAGGCAATGGCAATGTATATCCCATTGTTCACAGCAGCGTATTCTCGTTATCAAGAAGCAGACAATCATGCGCCTTATGTCATATCGTTAGACGAAGCATTCGCAGGAGTTGATGAAAATAATATTCGTGATATGTTTGAATTAGTTGAAGAGCTCGGATTTAACTATATTATTAATTCCCAAGCCTTATGGGGGGATTACGATACGGTTTCATCATTATCGATTTGCGAGCTTGTCCGCCCGAAAAATGCCCCGTTTGTAACCGTTCTTCGCTATCATTGGGATGGGAAAACAAGACACGCACAGTTTCATTCAAAGAGCTAGATAAGAGTTTTGATGAATAATAATGAAGGTGTTCAGCTGAGCTTGTTGGCACCTTCCTTTTTGGAGTGAATGAAATGGAAAAGATTAGACAAGAGGCGATTTTGTTTTTTCGAAGTGAACCCGGCTTTGAAAAGCTGTTTATTCATATGCGTAAACGGTATCAATCGTTAGGAAGAATTGGGGGAACAGTTTCATTAACACAATATACTGATGAGGAAAAACAAGCGTTAGGCGCTTTTTTTGGAAAAGATTTTACATACGCAACTAAACCTTCAATCTCTTTAAAAGGGTTTGCAACTGCACTAGAAAATACACGATTTTCCTCAATTCCGTTCGAAGAACTGTTATCACTTTTTTTTCGGGGAAGAAATAAAGACGAACCGAGAAGTAGAAGAGGAAGCGGCGAGAACAAAGCAGGCTTTCTTTCACTCACTTATCGAAAAGTTTCCAACACATAGGGAATGGCTAGAAGAAATTGGATTGAATAAAAGCTTTGCACGCTTTATTCATCTGCAATATGAGCAAGATGCACAACATCTGAAAACGGAACTAACGAAAGTGTGTGAAGCATTAAAGCAGCTGCCACCTGCAGGGAAATTTGAGCGATTGCCTCTGTTTGCACAACGCACGGTGAAAGACCCCCCATGGATTAGATTTGCACGAGCTTGGTGGAAAGTTATTTCTCCACGCACTGCAATTTCAAAAAGGCATGACTGATGTCCCATCAACTGAAGCAAAAAATGATTTACTTTATTCGGTAGGCATTTTACGGGATGATATATTGAATTTTGTTACGTGTACAGGGCTAATAGCAGAAGAAGCGGGAGAGAGACATAAAGTGTGGGAGCACGCGTTGCAAACGAATACTGTTTTAAACGTACCATTGCGAGAATTAATTAAGTACGATGCCATTTATCCTTCTAAAGGGAAAAACGTCTTTATTCTTGAAAATTCGAGTGTCTATTCAGAAGTGCTTGATCATTGTGGGGGTGAGGTATATCCCGCTCTAGTTTGTACCCATGGTCAATTTAAGCTCTCAGCCTTCGTGTTGATGGATAAATTGGTCGAGCAAGGGAACACGTTGTATTATTCAGGTGACTTTGATCCTGAAGGCTTACAAATGGCACAGCGTCTTAAAGAAAGATACCCTAAACATGTAAAGCTATGGTTATATGATGAGCAATATTATGAGCTGGCCATGTCAGAGGTCACATTATCAGACGAACGTTTAAGGAAGCTAGAATCCGTATCACTTCCGGAACTGCAAATGGTAAAAGAAGCAATGAAAGCGAGTAGAAAAGCAGGATACCAAGAGGAGTTAGTGGAGGTGATTGGAAATAGATGTACGGTAGAAGGGGATTAGGTGGAGAACAACTGTAACTTTGTATAAGGTCTAGTACAGTAATTCCAACAAAACTCAACTCCGAAATTGTTATGTTCCTGATAGCTCAATTTGGAGCAAATAATGATGGATATGAAAGCATTTGATAAAAATAATAATAAAGGGTGCACCAATTGTTCGGGCACCCTTTACCTATGTAATACTTATTTTTCTTCCTTGTTTAAAGCGTTTAATGTCGGTGCTTCTTCTTGCATAACAGTTGGCGGATTAGCCTCTCGGTGTGGTTCAACATATAATTCACGAACTTCGTGAAGCATCCAGCCCATTAACGCCACGACGATGAGGAAAGAAGTTGCTGCTAAATTCACCCAACGCTTCGCATCCGTTCTCATGACTAAATATAAGAAAAATGTGAGCAGCATCGTGACTGCAATTGAAGCGATGAGCAACCCTGTTAAGAAGGAATCTCCTCCCATATACAGAAGCATTTTATCTGTTTCAAGGCTGACAAGCACGAGGCTTCCGAATATAAATTGTAAAATTGTTGTCCAGAAGGTCATGCTGATACCGAACCTTTTACCTGCATTGTAAATAGGTGCTTCTTTGTTTTCTTTTTCAGTCGTAGCAGCTGTTTCCGACTGCGCACTTGAATCGTTTTCGTTCAGTGATGCATGTAATTTACTGAGTTGTCGGCGGTTCCATAAGTACATGAAAATGCCCATTACTGCAAAACTAGTTAATATAAAGTGGGCGTAACGCTGCCAAATTTGCGGGTAGTAGAACAGGCTATGGAAAAAGCCATTCGCCCCAGACCACATTTCAGGGTAGAGCATAGATACGATATTTACGATAAAGATGAGTGGAATGAATAAAAGAATAAGTGTACCTGACAAACCGAACATTAAGTGTATGCCTTTATTCCGCTTCAATCGCACCCACGTAAATTTATACGCGTATAACAGTAAGAAAGCAATTGTTAACAGCAAGATAATACTTAGCCATGCCTTCCCGATTAAAATGGTAGACGGGTAAAAAAACTGTGTGTAAATAACGCTGATAAGCAGCAATGGTGCTACGCCGAGCACAACAGCAATACTTTTAAAAATTGACGTTTGGGTGGCCAGCTGAAAGGCAAGTCTGTCATATACTTTTTGCTTTGTAATGATCCCTTTTATTTCATGATATACAGCAAAGACAGCACCCGATAATGTCATGTTCACAAAGATGATATGAAGCAAAAAGCTGAAAACGATTAAAAACTTGAAAAAAGGCACGTTTCCGGGAATCGGAAGCTCAAAATCATTTGGAATGAACGTTGCTTGGAGGTAGATGAATGATTTCATTCTACTGTTCTCCTTTCGCCATTTAGCTTTCAGATTTAGCTACAGATTTTGTGATAAAATGAGCAAGTGCGTCACGCTCTTCTTCTGTTCCAACAAACGGCGGCATGAAAGGCCTTGCTTCATGCATCGTTGCGATATAATTAGAAAGCGCTTCTTCCGGCCAGCCGGCTACTCGTTCACTGTATGCTCTTTTCTTTCGCCATGATAAAATGAAGCCGATAATGACAAGGACAATTCCAATGTAAAAAGGTTCTGGACTTAAGGAATAAGTTGATGCAACATAGCCTGATACTGCTGCCATTACCGCAACGCCTGTATACCCAGCAAATTCATTGAACCCAACAGCCAGTCCTCTTTGTGTTGATTTAGCAAGGTCGACCTTCATATTAACGGTCATCGACCAAGTTAAAGCTTGGTTAATACCGAGAAGAATGTTCGCGACAACAATGACCCACCAAACATGAGCGAAAATGACCAAAATAGGAACAAACAACCCGACAGCCCAGCCAATAAGAAGCACTTGCTTTCTACCCATTCGATCAGCAAGACTACCTGTAAAGAAATTCATGATTGCTTTTGAAAAACCAAAGCTGACAATAAAGGACAGAGCAGCACTTATAGATGCTAATCCAAAACGTTCTTCTCCTATAATCGGTAATATCGTTCTTTCCAAACCGACCATCGAGCCTACAAATAAATTAATGACTACTAATAAGACAAATTGTGCAATATTTTCTTTCACACCTACTTGAGTTTGAGTCGATTGGTTATTCATCTTCATCACCTCTTAAAAAGAACCAAAAGAACCTGATTCAGTAATCAGGCTCTTTCTAAATGGTTATATTTCTTAATTCTCCTTACGTCTAATGAGTGATATTTTCTTTATACTGGTTCCATTCATGAATACCGGCTTCCAAGCGAGCGGCTTCGAAGCCTTCTGATTTCAAACGCTTTACAGCTTCGGTGGCATATACACAGTATGGACCACGGCAATAAGCGATAATCTTTTGATTCTTCGGAAGGCTGCTTATATACTCATTCAATTCATCCATCGGGATAGAAATAGCTCCATCTAGGTATCCATTTAGGTATTCTGCTTTCGGTCGAACATCGATGAGGACATGGCTCTCATCTTTCCTGCGTTCTATCCATTCCTCTAGTCCAATCGTTTCTAACTCATTTCCTCTTACAATAAACTCTTCGCGTAGAAGGTTGATATCTGCTATTTGTTCTTCTGCAACAGATTTTATGGAGAATAAAAGTTCCGTAACTTTTGGGTTCGCTAATTGATAAATGGCATAATTTTTTTCTTTTTTATACGTTACTAAACGTGCTTCGAGCAATGTTTGTAAGTGTTTAGAAGTGTTTGCTGTTGACATCTTCGTTTCCTTCGATAATGTTTCAACGGTTTTGGGTGACTGAGAAAGCAAATCCAGCAGTTCTAATCGCTTAGGGCTGGATAAAACCTTACCAATACGAGTGAATTCGTAATAAATTCGATCTTTAAAAGTTCTTGCATCCATGTAAACGCACATCCCTAAATTAAACTAGTCAACTTATTAGTTGAATAGTATCATTCACTATCAAGTTTTGTAAAGGATCAAAAGAACATCATGGCCACATAATCTTGCTAAATCCGAAAACTGCATATGTAACAAATGGAGGTAAAGGAATTGACAAAGCGCATGTTTATACTTAAAATTCAATCATTCAATTAATTAGTTGATTAGATTTCAGGTGATATAAGATTGTCTGGATTGAGACAATACAAATGGGGGATAAGAAGGTGTTTAGAAGTGGAAAGTAGGGTGCAGGAATCAGTGCAAAGTTACATAGATACTCCTGCTAATCTAAATAAGTTGTATAAGCAAGTACTAGTTGTGGTAAGTATCTCGCAAATATTTGGAGGGGCTGGCTTAGCAGCTGGTATCACTGTAGGTGCGCTCTTAGCTCAACAAATGCTTGGTACAGATGCCTTTGCAGGAGTTCCGGCAGCTTTATTTACGTTAGGTTCAGCAGGCGCAGCTTTAATTGTAGGACGGATATCTCAACGTCACGGCCGACGAACAGGCCTAGCATTGGGTTTTATTGTAGGCGGACTTGGTTCAATTGGAGTGATCATTGCCGCCTTGTTGAATAGTGTCATTCTTTTATTTGCTTCTTTGCTGATTTATGGTGCAGGGACTGCGACAAATTTGCAGGCTCGTTATGCAGGAACTGACTTAGCCAATCAGAAACAAAGAGCGACTGCTATTAGCGTTACAATGGTTATGACAACATTTGGCGCTGTTGCAGGTCCGAATTTAGTGGGTGTGATGGGGGAAGTAGCGATTTTGATTGGTGTTCCAGCACTTGCAGGGCCCTTCATTTTATCTGCGTCTGCATATATCCTAGCTGGTCTTGTACTCTTTATAATGTTGCGTCCAGACCCTCTGTTAATTGCGAACGAAATAGCAGTATATAAAAGAGAAAATAAGTATGATATTGAATTAGATGCGATTGATAAAACAATAAACAAAAGAGGACTTGCGGTTGGAGCGACGGTCATGGTTCTAACCCAAATTGTGATGGTTGCCATCATGACTATGACCCCTGTTCATATGGAACATCATGGCCATGGCTTATCTGAAGTCGGAATTGTGATAGGTTTTCATATCGGCGCGATGTATCTTCCTTCACTTATTACTGGCGTCCTCGTTGATAAAGTAGGACGAACAGCGATGAGTATAGCAGCAGGTGTTACCTTGTTATTTGCTGGTTTATTAGCTGCATTTGCACCAGGGGATTCTGTTGTTCTAATCGTAATCGCTCTTTCCTTGCTTGGTTTAGGCTGGAACTTTGGCTTAATTAGTGGGACGGCTCAAGTTGTTGATTCGACAGAGCCTGCCACACGTGCAAAAACGCAAGGGACACTTGATGTTCTTATTGCTTTAGCAGGTGCTTCTGGCGGAGCTCTTTCTGGAATGGTAGTAGCTAACACAAGCTTCGCTGTCTTATCTTTAGCGGGAGGGCTTTTATCACTAGCTCTTATTCCTGTAGTAATTTGGTCTAGGAGAGGTTAATAAATAGAGAGAAAAGGGTCTGAATTTGGAATATCCCAAACTCAAACCCTTTTTTATGTTGTAAAATATCTTCTACCAGCGATATGCACCTTCACACGTATTAGCCTCTGGTTCATAATAACAATGTTCTTTAAATTGTCCTGTGAACGGCTGACCGTACCATTGAGAAGGGCATGCTCCATACGGATTAAAATACCAAAGAGCATATTTTGAAGGGTGTTGTCTCCAATAGTTTAAGTTTTGTCTGGCTAATCTTTTTTCAACACTTCTTGCTCTGTTATAAAAAACGTTACCTTTTTGCACTGCTTCAAAAGAATAATTTCCTCCCTGCACTTGAAAAATCACTTGCCGTATTGTCCTTAAATCTTTAAAGTCTAAACAATTCGCTTTTAGTCGATTTACAATCACATTACCGACCATTAGCATTCCTAGTCGCCCTTCACCTTCAGCTTCTGCTCTCATCATCCTCGCCATTAAAGCAACATCACTGTCTGTATATTTTACTCTTGGCATCTTTCATCACCTCTAAGAGAAGTGTATGAATTGAGCTTGCAAAAATGTAGGTTTTGGATAATTTTCGAGGATTTGATTGTCGAGTAAGTGGTTTTTTGTAATAATTGGAATGAAGTGAACTGGTCGACTTACAAAAATTATGGGAGCGGGAACTATGAGACAATCATTTATTTTCGATATGGATGGGACACTATTTCAAACAGATAAAATATTAGAGTTATCTCTTGAGAACACGTTTGAATATTTAAGGTCCTTAAATTTATGGGAGGCAGAAACGCCAATTCAAAAATATCGTGAAATTATGGGTGTACCCTTACCAACTGTATGGGCAACTTTATTACCGAGTCATTCAAGTAAGGTTCGGGAGCAAGCAAATGATTTCTTTCAAGGGAAATTAATTGAAAACATAAAAAATGGGAGAGGCGCCTTGTATCCAAATGTTGTTGAACTGTTTCGTTATTTAAAAGAGAATGATTGTTTCATATACATAGCGAGTAATGGATTAATGGAATATTTGAAGACCATTGTAAGCTACTATAAGTTAGATCAATGGGTTACAGAAACATTTAGTATTCAGCAAATCAAGTCGCTTGATAAAACAGAATTAGTTCAGATGATTATAAAAAAATATAATATAGAAAAAGCAGTAGTAATTGGAGACCGCTTATCTGATATAAAGGCAGCAGAGCATAATGGGTTATTAGCAGTAGGTTGTAACTTTGACTTTGCCCGAGAAGATGAACTTGCTCAAGCAGATATTGTAATTGATGATTTAATGGAGTTAAAATCAATAAAAATTAATGCAAGTTAGTTCAAACTGAAATAAAATTATCAACTTTGGTTAGGAGAGAACGTATATGGAAACATATCAAGCTACAATTGAGGATCTAGAAGGGGTAACAAATTTGTTTAATATGTATCGGGTGTTTTATGAACAGCCTTCAGATTTAGAAGGTGCAAAGAGTTACATAAAAGAACGCTTGGAAAGAAAGGATTCAGTCATATTTGTAGTTAAACATCAACAAGAGTACTTAGGCTTTACCCAGCTCTATCCTACTTTCTCATCAATATCTATGAAAAGAGCATGGACCTTAAACGATTTGTATGTAGATGTGAAGTCTAGAAAACAAGGAATTGGAGAGATTCTGCTGCAAAAAGCAAAAGATTATGCCGTTGAAACCCGAGCGTGTAGTATAAACCTTAGTACAGCTCCTGACAACTACAATGCTCAGAGGCTATACGAGAAAAATGGATACAAACGTGATGAACAGTTTTATCATTATGAATTGAATGTTAATTAAACCTAAATAAATTGGTAGTTAATTTAACACCTACTTGGGGCGTATCAATCAATGAGCGGATACGCCTTTTTATATAGCTTAAAGTCAGGTGGTGATAGTATGTTTAAGAAAAGCATCAGGCTCCCTTTAATTTATTTTATAGGATCAATCATTTGCCAAATAGTCCTAAAAGGTAAAGTTAAGTGGCTAGATAGTATCGGAGTCTGTTTTATGATGTTCTTGTTTATTCTGTTATACGAATGGTCGAAAATCCCATATAGGTGGAAGGGTAAATAATTAGTAAGTAAATTTTATACTGAAGCTAATTGCAACAGAATGTTTGAGGGAGGTAATGGTTTTAAAATTTATACGCGGAGGAGAAATAGTTGCAAAAAAAATATAAAATCATAAACTATACTCTTGTTTTGTTTTTAATAATCTCGCTTTGTTTTAATTTTTATCTATATAAAGAAAAACAACACTTTATGGCTCAGGTCGGAGCAGAAAATCAATTAACAGTAAGAAAGACTATGAATAAGCTTAATGAGACTAGTGTTGACTTTTGGGTTTCCAGATTACAAAAAGAAAAGGGCGATGTTTATTTAGAAAGACACTTAGGGGAACTCAGACAATTAAGTAAAGAGTTTCACAGGATGAGTGGAGAAATGTCGGCGATTGGGATGTTAATAGATGACATAATAAACAGTTATTCTGGGTTAATGAATAAAAAACATGGTGAAGAGGTTGAGGGATATAAAAAAGAGATAGAAGAAAAAAGCAAGCTTATAAACAGGATATTAACTCAAATCGATTCTCACCTCGGTGAAAATGAAAAATTATGGTACAAAGAACTGTCAGGTTTTCAAACAGAAACTCAAAAGGATGTTTGGGAAGAATTTAAAGAATAAAAAATCAAAATAAATAATAACTGCACAATTGTAAACGACAAGAATTGCTACAAGCTGAATTAGGATTAAACCCTTAATAATCCTTGAGCTCAATTAGCTAAGAAGCTAATTGAGCGAGTTCACTCGGTTATAAGGGTTTCTATGTTTGCTGAATGAACCGCATCTGACTCGGGAATATAAAGGTACCTGTAGTTTGTAAACTCAGCTTTAATGTTTAAAGCATTTGAGTCATCAATCATTTTACTCTTATCAGCCAACGAATCTATGAGCTTGTTAGGGTTATTAATCATAAAAACAATAGCTCCTTTTTCCAAATCCTTAATTGTTTTCGGTATTTTTGCAAGATATCCTGGTTGAACTCTAAATAAATAATTACCACTGGCTTTTGAAACAAAGACGTCCCCCTTCATAATGAATTTTCCTTTAAATGTAATATCAATTTTGCTTTCTGAATCGCTATCGTTAATATTTTCAACTGTTAAATCACTTATTTTTTCACCTTTTGTGATTTGTTTTGGGTTAAAAATACCAAAGTTGTTATTGCTAACGTTATTTTCTAACAACTCTTTAATCACCTTTTGATAGTAAGAGATTTCATTATCTAAATGCTGGACTCTAGCATGTAAAGCTTCTCTGTTAGAACGGTTTTTTTCATTCGTATTTACTCTTAAGTCATTTAATTCTCGTTTTAATTCTTTGTTTTCTCGAGTTAACTCAGCAATGGATTTTACCGTTTTATCCTGATTGCAGCCTGTAAAAGTTAAGGTTAATAATAGGGATAGATATAACAGTAACATCCTATTAATCACATAAATCACCTCCGATATATTTCCAATATAATAAGCGTACATTAATTATAATATTATGTAAATATTGGAATTTCTATTGTTCAAGGAACTTCATTAAATGTTAATATAAAATGTAAGGATACATAAAAATGGTTTTTATGTAATTTTTTTATTTTGTAGGAGGGCTTAGATGAAAAAAATTCTATTATCAATGCTATTTGTTTTTAGTCTGTTTTGTAGTAATTCAACAGTGTCAGCTAAGACAATTAATGATACTGCCTACGTTGAAATCAATGTAAACGGTAAATTTATTCAAACAGATGCTAAGCCTTATTTTAAAGAACAACGTTTGTTGATTCCTATTCGAAGTCTTTCATCTATGAATCTTTCTTACCTTTGGGATAATTCTTCTAAAACTGCCATTATACAAAATAAGATGGGAGATCTATTAGTAATCAAGAACAACAGTCAACAAGCGTATAAAAATAATCATAAAATTGAAATGGATGTTGCCACTAAATTACAAAATGGTCGAGTGTTTGTTCCTATTCGGTTTGTTACTGAAAAATTGGGTTATCATGTGCGATATGAAAGTATTCGTAATATGGTGTTTATTACGTCAGAAGACTATAAATTTAATAAAGATGCTTTAAATCAAGATGATAGCGTGTTAGCGCGTAGAGCTGCAATTTCTTTACCTTTAAATTTGGATTTTAAGCCGCTTGAAAGTGATAGTTTATACCATGAATATATCTTTCGAGTCGGCGAGACGAAAAAATATGTATACTATAATGGAAATATAGGTACTATAGTTGAAATTGAAGATGGAAGAGCTGTTGTGCAAGGCCAATTTGATTTTGGTGAAAGAATGAATGAAGAATTTGATCAAATCGCTGGCAAAATGACAAAGAAGAGTGTCCAGGACCCTTTTTTGGAAACTTATTTTCGGATTAAAAATGGAATCGAAGGTTATAAAGAAAATCGCGGTGAGGGAATGATGACAGCATACTATGAATACGAGCGTGGTACCATGTATGACACAATACCTCTTGAGGGGGTACATACTAACATTATCCAAGGTTATAAGGACCTTGAATTAGAAGGTCCTAAAAAATATAGAAACTATACTAATAATTGAGGTATAAGGCAAAAAAGTTCGTCTGCAAAAAAATCAAAGGATGTATTAAGACTCCCAGTTTAAAAGAGAGTAAAAAACATCATGGCATGTTTCATTAATGATGAATCGAACTCTTCAATTAAAGTGGTGTTATTTGATTAGATACGGAGGATTATCCATTCTCCTGTCGTATTAACTGCTCTAATAACATTGAAATTTCTTCATGCTTTGATTGGATATAATAGACGTTCCAAATAACTACACTAATCAACCCGAGGACATACAACAATGTATATGCTTTATATGTAATAAATTTAGTTAATATCGAATTGAAAAAACGTTTCCATAATAGCAACCCACCCATAATAAATATCGGAATGATCAAACGGTACTGGGTGTTCCAATATTCCTTTAGATGGTGGTTTTTCATCGAAAATGTTAAAGCTTGATTCATCTGCTTATCATTCATTTTAATCGGTTTCATTTCTGGAGATGTCTTATCTAGATTTACGTATAGTATCCGTTCGTTTTTATCATAACTAGTCTTATACGCACCTGGATAAAAAGCTTGTTCAGAGATAGTAAATATAGAAAACAATGAAAAAACCAATAATAAAAGGAGTCCAAACAAAACTTTCTTATTCATTTCTTCTTCGCTCCTTTTTATGGAATAATATACCTTTATGGTGAATTATCTCCTTGATTTTGTCAATGAAGATACACTTGAGTAGGGGTTAGAGAATCGAAAGGAGTTTTTCATATATGCCAAAAACTTTATCAGGAAGATTGTCTGCAATCATATTAGCAGCTTTTGTTATTCAGTTTATTCTTTTTATCATTTCCCTCTTTCGCAATGATGGTTTGGGAGCTATACTGAATTTTATTAAAATAGCCCCATATACAGCTTTATTAGGACTTATCTTTGGAGTGATTGGTACTAAAAAAGAAATTGGAAAAAATAAGGTCATCCCCATTTTTGCTTTACTCATAAGTATTGCCTTTGCAGGTATGACGTTGTTCTTTTTGTTTGGTTGGTCCTTTGGAGGTTAAGTATAATCATTAGATACTTTGTTGAAAGAAATAGATTGCTTTTTATCTACTTGTGAATGGTGTCATTTGTAATAAAGCTATAATGTGTATTCAACGCTTTAAGGGTTCAGGAGAAGTGTGAAAAGGTCAACAACTTAAAGGATAATCTAACGAAGGAGAACGTATTTATCCAAGGTTCAATTTCAACTAAAGGGGTTAAATTAGCGCTTTTTATCATTCTAATTACCGGATTCATCGCAAAATGATATTAATTTGAGAAAAAAATTGATTATTTTTTTCTTGACTCAATGAACTGTTTGATATTGAAGAAAAAGTATCTATTACTTTATTCAGTTTCCATTTTTAGAAGTATATTTACAAAACAATATTTTTTATTCTTACTATAGTAAAATATGCATAATAATAAATTTTTATACACGTAAAGCTTATGTTATGATAGGTTAAAACAGCTTTACTGTATCTCTTTATTCGAAAAATATTTTAATAATATAGAAAAAGATATTTTTCAAATTATATGATTTTTTCGTGGTAAAGAAGACTAATATTAGTAAATGCAGAACTTTATCCTTGTTAGAATCTGGGTTGAGACTTTGGGTTTTGCCTATTATTAGCTATTATAAATAGACTTTTCGCACTTTTCACTGGATTTTAAAAACGTTTATAATTATCATATAATAGTAGATAAATTAATCTATTAATACTATGATAGGGTTATAATTAAGACGGAAAAGGTGTATAACTGGGTTGCACCTTACTTGGTGTAACGTCATCTTTTCTGCAAATTTCAGGGGAAAAGGTTGGGAAAAATGAGCAACAGAGAAACTAAAACAGACGTCATTTTAATCGGCGCAGGAATCATGAGTGCGACTTTAGGGACGTTCTTGAAAGAGTTAGCACCCGATTGGAAGATTACAGTGTTTGAGAAGCTCACAAAGCCAGGGGAAGAAAGTTCTAACGAATGGAACAATGCTGGAACAGGACATGCTGCACTATGCGAGCTTAACTACACAAAGGAAAAGTCTGATGGAACTGTTGATATTAGTAAAGCGATTAAAATTAATGAACAGTTTCAGCTTTCAATGCAGTTTTGGTCTTATCTTGTAAAGAGCAAGCTAATCCAAAACCCACAGGACTTTATCATGTCATTGCCTCATATGAGTTTCGTACAAGGGGAAAACAATGTAACATTTTTAAAGAAACGTTTTGAAGCGATGACAAACAATCCGCTATTCAAAGGAATGGATTATTCCGATGATCCGGAAAAGCTGAAGGAATGGCTGCCGCTTATTATGCAAGACCGCGCATCGGATGAACCGATTGCTGCAACAAAAATTGACTCTGGAACAGACGTAAATTTCGGTGCTTTAACGCGCAAGTTATTTAGTCACTTAGAGAGTAATAATGTCAATATAAATTACAACCATACTGTGCATGATATTAAGCGTACTAGTGATGGTTTGTGGGAAGTGAAAGTGCAGGATCACGATGGAAATACGATTGAACACCATACTGCAAAGTTCGTCTTTATTGGAGGCGGTGGCGGAAGCCTGCATTTATTGCAGAAATCCGGTATCCCAGAAGGGAAACATATTGGTGGTTTCCCAGTAAGCGGACTATTTATGGTATGTAAAAATCCAGAGGTTATCGAACAGCACCATGCAAAAGTATATGGAAAAGCAAAGGTTGGGGCTCCACCAATGTCGGTTCCACACCTTGATACAAGATTTATCGACAATAAAAAATCGCTGTTATTTGGACCATTTGCAGGCTTCTCACCAAAGTTCTTAAAAACTGGTTCAATGCTGGATTTAGTAACTTCCGTAAAGCCGAATAATGTTTTAACGATGTTAGCAGCAGGTACAAAAGAAATGTCATTGACAAAATACTTGATTCAACAAGTTATGCTATCGAAAGAGCAACGTATGGAAGAGTTGCGTGATTTTATCCCGAACGCTAAAAGCGAGGATTGGGATTTAGTAGTAGCAGGCCAACGTGTACAAGTTATCAAAGATACTGAAGATGGCGGTAAAGGTACACTTCAATTTGGTACAGAAGTAATTACTGCCGATGATGGCTCAATTGCAGCATTATTAGGTGCTTCTCCAGGTGCTTCTACTGCTGTGCACGTTATGCTTGAAGTAATCAACAAATGCTTCCCAGAACAAATGAAAGAGTGGGAAACAAAAATAAAAGAAATGATTCCTTCTTATGGCATGTCGCTAATGGACAACCCAGAGCTTCTGCAGGAAGTGCATCAATTTACAGATGAAACGCTTAAGTTACGTGAAAAAGAGCTGGCTTTTAGTTAATTATTTGGGAAGAAACAACTTGTTAAAAATAAGGGGTTAAAGAAAAAGGACTAAACTCGGTGAGTTTGGTCCTTTTTCTAATTAAGCAATATGATCGCGCCCGATAAAGTTAAGTTAAAAAATTATTTTATTTGCTTTTATTTTTCAGAAATGTTTGAATTTAATCATGAAGGTAGATTGATATTTTCCTTACATAAAAAGGAGCGAAGTAAATGTATATTGAAGAATTAGAAGTTGGACAAGTATTTAAATTAGAACCAGTCACGGTTTCAGAGGAAGAGGTTTTTAGTTTTGCAGAAAAATATGATCCTCAGCCTATACATATTGATCGTGAATTTGCCAATAATAGTGTCTTTAAGGGAGTAATAGCCTCAGGCTTTCAGACAGTTGCGCTCGTTTGGGAAAAGTGGATAAGGGCTGGCATACATGGTGAAGAAATTATTGGTGGAACAGGGATCGATCATTTACGTTGGCATAAACCTGTCTATCCAAATGACACTCTATATACAGAAGTTAAGGTTTCACAAACAAAAGTATCTTCAAGAGGCAGCAAAGGAACTGTAACTTTTGAGTTTATCATCTACAAACAAAATAATGACATTACAACAACATTTGAGGTTAATGTTATCTTAAAAGCAAAGAATGGTAGTGAAAAATAGTAACAAATTATTGTAGTTAAAACGTTGAATATTAAGTGCCTTTTGCATTCAAATGTGTGAAAGGACTAATTATTGGGTACAGTATTACCAATCAATTGATGAAGGAGTGTTTTATTTTAATGGCACAAACAATTTATGAGAAAATTGGTGGAGAAGAAGCGGTTGCAAAAGTAGTGGACTATTTCTATAATGAGTTGGTTTTGAAGGACCCGTCAGTAAATCACTTTTTTGAAAATACAGACATGGAAAAGCAGCGTCAGCACCAAACAAAGTTTATTAGCTTTGCGTTAGGTGGACCAAATCAATACTCAGGCAAGTCGATGGAAAAGGCCCATGAAGGAATGGATATACAGCCAGCTCAATTTGATGCGATTGCCAAACATCTTCATGATGCACTAGCACACTATGATGTACCTGAAAATGATATTGATGAGGCATTAACGAAAGTCGCTTCATTACGAGAAGATATTATCTATAAATAACTCCTTAAAATGGCTGACTCGAACTGGGTCAGTCATTTTGGTGCGCCTTGATTTTTACTTCTCTCATATCAAGAAGCATTACATAGTTTTCAAGTTACTTATGTTATAATCTTAAACACTATAGGTTTTCAAAATTTGATTAGCTTAATTTCTCTATCAAATTCCAGAAAAGGTGATTAAGGTGCATATTAATAAGTTTGTAACGCCTGAAATTATTTTTGGCAGTAATGCAATTGAACAAACAGGGGATGCATGCAGGCGACTTGGGGCAAAAAAAGTCTTAATCGTTAGTGACCGCGGTGTTATTGAAGCAGGTTGGTTGGAAAGGATTATAGAAAATTGTAAGAATTCTGGCTTAGAGTGGTCGTCATTTTATGAAGTGACGACGAACCCAAAGGATTATGAGGTAGAAAAGGGGAGTCGGATATATATTGAGCAGGAATGTGATGCGATTATAGGGGTAGGCGGAGGAAGTGCTCTTGATGTAGCAAAAGGGATTGCTATTCTTGCGACAAATCAGGTGGAAATTCATCAATACGAAGGCGTCGATAAAATTGAAAAGCCTCTTCCACCTATGGTGATGGTAGCGACAACAGCGGGTTCAGGCTCGGAAGTTTCGCAATTTTCAGTTATTGTAGACAGCAAAAGGAAAAAGAAAATGACGATTGTCTCAAAGACGCTCATCCCTGATATCGCGATTGTTGATCCATATACATTAGTAACGAAAGACCCTTCTCTTACAGCTTCAACAGGAATGGATGTGCTTACTCATGCAATTGAGTCATATGTCAGTATAGCCTCCACATCTTTAACAGATATTCAGGCAGAAAGTGCTCTCACACTTGTAGCTAAAAATTTGAGGCCTTCGGTGGCATCTAAAACAAATAGAAGTGCAAAGGAAGCAATGGCAATGGCAAGCCTACAGGCTGGACTCGCCTTCTCAAATGCCATATTAGGTGCTGCACATGCAATCTCACATGCGATTGGGGGAAGGTTTCCGATGGCTCATGGTGAAATTAACGCGATCTTGCTGCCTCACGTGATGGAATTTAATTTTATCGCAGCCCCTGATAAGTTTAAAAAGATAGCACAACTTATGGGCGTGGATACGCGTTGCATGACAGAAAAGGAAGCAGTAATGCAGGCAATCAATCTCGTTAATGAAATTTCTCGTGATATCGGAGCACCACAATCCTTAAAGGAAATAGGCCTAACAGAAGAACACGTTTCATCAATGAGTGAAATCGCTATTGCCGATGCCTGTATGATTACAAACCCAAGAGATACGACGATTAAGAATGTAAAACAGTTAATCTTAAAGGCGATGTGAAATTTCAAGTTTGGAGTGAGGATGCATTTTGATTCACGATAAAAAGGAAGAAATGATTTCCCGTTTAACTGGAGTTAAGTCGTCGAAGAAAAATTATTACACAGAATTAAAAACAAGCATTGAACAATTAAAAAAGAAAAATTTACAGCTCGAAATTATGAATGAAGTTATGAAAAGCATTAAGGTGGATATGTCGATCGATGCTATTTTAGAAAATGTAGCATTGAAGCTGAAGGCTATTATCAATTTTGACCGATTAAGTCTTTCTCTATTAAACAATGACCATCTTTCTTTAACGTATGTGTACCCTGATACTTCTAAGATTTTAGAGAAGGGTACTAACATCCCGTGTGAAAATTCGATCTATTGGAGTGTTGTTAAAGAAAAAAAACGAAAAGCTCAGTCATTAACTGATTCTTCCTATGCTTCTTTTGAAAAAGAACTCCTTCTCCAATTAAACATCAAAAATGTGCTTGTGTTACCTGTTTATATTAAAAGTAAAGTAATAGGCGTGATAAGCTTTGGGAGAAAAAAAGATGAAGTTTGGGAATCTTCAGACCAGTTGTTTTTAGAGCAGCTTGCAGATCATTTAGCCGTCAGTATTGATAATTCCCGTTTATATAATCAAGTGCTTCAGGGGAAAAAAGAATGGGAAGATACATTTAAAGCAGTAGATGATTTAATTATGATTTTTGATACCGATATGAATGTACTTCAGTATAACCATGCTTTGAACAACTTTTTTGAGTGGCACCAATCTAATTCAGTAATCGATTTTCATTCATCGTTAGGAGTAGAATGTTTAAATTTAGTAAAGAAAACCATTGGTTCAAGGAAGCAAACATACGAAGAGGTCCAGTTTGATAAGAATCGCACATGTGAAATGTATGCTTACCCTGTCCATAATGATGAGATGGAAATGTATGCAGTAATTGTAAATATGAAAGATGTAACGGAAAAACGAAAGATGGAAGTTCAACTGCTGCATTCAGGAAAGTTAGCTGCAATTGGTGAAATGGCGGCAGGGGTTGCCCATGAATTAAATAGTCCGCTTACTGCAATTCTAGGAAACTCCCAGCTGTTGATGCGTTCAACTCCGAAAGAAGAGCATTCTTATATAATGTTGCAGGACATTAAGAACTGTGGAGATCGGTGTAAAAATATAATTAAAAGCTTGCTTACTTTTTCTCGGCAAGATGATTATTCCTTTGATCATTGTTCATTGAATCACGCGGTGGACCAGGTATTAAACTTAGTAAAGTTTCAAATTGAACGAAATCAGATCAAGGTTATGGCTTCTTTAGATGAAAGTTTACCAACTTTCTATGGAAATCAACCTCAAATTGAGCAAGTCATTATAAATCTTCTTATTAATGCGAGAGATGCATTTGAAAGTTTTGAAACAACAGATAAAATGATCGAAATCAGTACTTATCAGGATGAAAAGGCAATCTTTCTTTCAATACGAGATAACGGAATGGGCATTGAGAAGGAACGGTTGAATGAAATTTTCCATCCTTTTCATACAACGAAAGGTTCTAATAAAGGGACGGGGCTCGGCTTGTCAGTTAGTCTAGGAATTGCTAGAGCTCACGGAGGGACGATTGAGGTAAGTAGTGAAGTAGGAAAAGGGAGTCTTTTTGTATTGCGAATTCCACTCAAATAGCAGGGGGGATAAAATGATTCGTCTTCTAATTATTGACGATGAAAGAGAAGTCGGGAATTTTTTGTCCCATTTATTTAGAACAAAAGGCTATGAGTCAACAGTTCTCTACAGTGGGAACGAGTTTGAACACCTAGATTTAACAAAAGACCTCTTCCATCTAGCATTAGTGGATTTAATGCTGCCGGATATAAGTGGACTTGAGATCTTAACAAAGTTAAAAAGGGCACAACCGCAGTGTAAAGTCATTATCATGACAGGACACAGTACGATTCAAACAGCAGTTGAAGCAATCAAGAGGGGAGCCAATGATTATATTGCGAAACCATTTGATGAACTTGATGTCCTAGAGCAGCAAATTGATGACTTTTTAATATCAGATATTTCTGAAACAGAACAAAAGGTTTATCAAATTGCTCAGGATGCTGGGCTGGTCGTTGGAGAAAATCAAGAAATGAAGGATTTATTGAAAACAGCATATAAGGTTTCCAGAAAGAATGTAAATGTACTGATTGAAGGAGAGACAGGTACCGGAAAAGAAGTTTTGTCTCGATTTATTCATGAGGCTAGCCCAAAAAATCAAGAGGCTTTTATCGGAGTAAATTGTGGTGCGATTTCGGAATCACTACTAGAAAGCGAGCTTTTTGGTCATGAAAAAGGCTCATTTACAGGTGCAACACGTGAAAGAAAAGGATTATTTGAAGTGACGAATAATGGAACCTTGTTTTTAGATGAAATCGTTGAAGCGTCACATGCGATTCAAGTAAAGCTTCTTAGAGTTTTAGAGACAGGGGAGTTTATGAGAATTGGCAGTGAGAAGCATATTCGAACCAATGTAAGAGTACTTGCTGCGACAAATGAAAATCTTATGGAAGCAGTTAAAAAGAAGAAGTTCCGAGAAGACTTATTTTATAGATTAAACGTTGTTACCTTGACGATTCCACCCCTGCGTAATCGAAAAGAAGACATACCAGTGTTAGTTGAAATGTTTTTGCAAAAGCATACTGAAAATGAATTAACGTTTTCAGTAGATGCCATGAAAAGGTTACAAAGCTATGACTGGCCAGGAAATGTGCGAGAGCTGATGAATGTATTGACTAGAGCAGTAATGCTAACTGACCCGGAACAGAAAATAATCGTTGCTGAAGACTTACCATTACCAAAAGATTCCTTACCTTCAAGTTTTAAAGTGACAAACAATGAACGGGCTGGTGAGGTTGAGCCTTTATGTGAAATTGAAGAAATGTTGAATACATGTATAGAAGAGATTATAAGTGTCGTGAATAAGGAAGACGAAATTCAACTAGAAAGCGTTCTGAATAGGGTAAAAGGTTTCGAAAAAGAATTAGGAAAAGCATTAATACAAGAGACGTTGCGTGACACACTTGGTAACCGAAAAGAAGCGGCTAAACGATTGAACATTTCTATTCGTAAGCTTCGTTATTTGTTAAATGAAAAAACATACTCTCCAAAAGAATCATCATGATTTTTAAGGAGGGTATGTCGACTTCGTTACGAATCATATGATTGAAGGGCATTTACCCCATGGGCAAGTGCAGAACCTGCTTTTAGAGCAGTGGATACAAAAACAGCCTCGCCTATTTCTTCTTTTGTTGCCCCGAACTTTTTGGCCCTCTTTGTATGCAAATCAATACAATAGGGACAACCGGTTGTGTGGGCTGAAGCGACGGCAATTAATTCTTTTTCTTTTGTAGAAAGACTACCTGGTTTAATGGATAATTGATCGAATTGAACAAAAGAAGAAAAGGGTGGTTTATTAAGGTCAGCAAATTCTTTCAATCTATCGAAATAAGATTGTTTGTATAAGATTTCTCTTTCTGTGTCATCATACGAGTTTAGGGCATTCACTCCGTGCGCAAGTGCGGAACCTGCTTTTAAAGAAGTAGCGACCATGATAGCCTCCGACATTTCTTCCTTTGTGCCGCCTTTCTTTTTGAACTGGTTAACATGGAGCTCAATACAATAGGGACATCCAGTAATGTGAGCAATAGCAATGGCGATACATTCTTTAAACTTAGCTGACAAAACTCCTTCTGTTAAGCTAAGCTCATTAAAGGATACAAATGCTTGAAATATCTCAGGAGCTAACTCCATAAATTCATCAAGTGGCTCTAAATTACTTTTCTTATATAATACTTCATTGGTCATAATCTCCACCTCCAAAAATGAAAAAGGGAGAACAAATATATACGGTTCTCCCTTTCCTTCGTTTTACTTTTGAAAGTAAGGCTTAGTCATCTAACGTTAAAACGACGCGACCGTTTATTTTTCCTTGTTCCATTCTGTCAAAAATACTATTAATATTATCAAGGGAATCGGTAGAGATATTTGTTTTCACTTTCCCCTCTGCTGCGAATGCAATAGCCTCTTGTAAGTCTTTTCTCGTTCCGACGATGGAGCCTTTTACTGTAACTCCGTTTAGAACCGTATCAAAAATTGGAATTGGTAGTTCATCGTTAGGGAGTCCGACAACAACGAGGGTACCTCCGCGTTTCACTGAACCATAAGCTTGTTCAAACGCTTTCTTATTCACAGCAACACTTACCGCAGCTTGGACACCCCCAACCTTTTCTTTTATGTCATTAATCGGATCTGTCTTCATAGCATTCACGGTAAGGTCTGCGCCTAATGTTGTAGCAAGTTCTAGCTTATCGTCTTGAATGTCTACGGCGACCACATTGAATCCCATGGCTTTCGCATATTGTAGTGCAACATGTCCAAGTCCGCCTATGCCATAAATAGCGACCCAGTCACCAGCTTTTGCATCACTTACTTTTAAGGCTTTATAAGTTGTAACCCCAGCACAAAAGATGGGAGAAATTTCAGCGAGGTCCACTCCATCAGGTATTTTTACGACATATTTAGCAGGTGCTTTACAGTATTCTGCATAACCGCCGTCAACAGAATACCCTGCATTTAATTGGTCTGGGCAAAGTGTTTCACGTCCTGTTAAACAATATTCACATTCACCGCAAGCGGAGTATAACCATGGGATCCCAACCTTATCTCCAACTTTAATTGAACTAGTTACTCCTTCTGCAACTTCTTCAACAATTCCAACACCTTCATGACCAGGTATTAATGGAAGCTTTGGCTTGACTGGCCAATCTCCATGGGCTGCATGTAGGTCTGTATGACACACCCCGCACGCTTTGATTTTGACAAGTATTTCTCCGTATTCAAGCTCAGGAACAGGGACCTCTTTAATTTCAAGCTCTTGCTTAAATTCATTGACCACTGCTGCTTTCATTGTTTTTGGGCGTACTTGATTTGTTGTGTTGTTTTCAAATTTTGTTGTTTCCATTGTAATTCTCCTCTCCTTATTTTTTCACCCTTATACATGCAAATAATGTGCCAATAGTGGAAATATTGCGAATAAAGCGCTTGCATAATAGAAAGAAATTAATTTGGCCAAATTTTCGGCAGCATAGAACGAAAAAACGTTAAGTTTGCCGAGTTCTTGTTGTTTGTACTGAGCAGATTAGAGATGAAATGAGTTGGACTGTAGGGCGAAGTGGGGAAGATGTATGAAGGGCTGGCCAGAATATGCTGACCAGCCCTTCAAGAGGATTCTATTATTTTCTAAATCTTTGTCGAAGAATAGCAAAGCTGCTTAAAAGGAGAAGTGCTGTAATCAGCAGCCACATGGAAGAATTCTTTTGGAAAAGGTCCTTTGTCTCATCTTCTTCCATACTAGAGGAGTGATTACTTGCTTCTTCGTTTACTTCTTGTAAATCAAAGGATTGAATAACGTCTCCTTCGCCGTCTTTGATTTGTAAGGTTCCATCATTCTTTATATTTAAATCAATGACATCATTTAAAAGGTGTGTGAAAAATAATTGTTTGGTTGCTTGAAACTTCTCAGTACCAATTTCAAATATTTTACCTGCCTCTATACTGTCTCGTTGAAAGTGATTAAATCCATAATCTAATAGCTTCGTTGTGTCATCATAGGCATCTTTATTTGTTCTGCTGTTTAGAGTAATCACGATAAGGCTTAGGTCATCCCTTTTCGCAGACGTTGCAAGCGTATATCCTGATTCGTTTACAAACCCTGTTTTGCCTCCTGTTATCCCTTCATAAGGAATTTCTCCTCTTAATAATTTATGGTGAGTAAGAAGGGTCGTATCCCACGTTTTGCCGTTCCATTTTAATTTCTTTGTACCGAATATTTCTTTGAACGTCTCATTTTTTAAAGCATACTGTGTAATTTTTGCAAGGTCTTTTGCTGTTGTTTGATGTTCTGGGTCATAAAGACCGTGCGGGTTTTGAAAATGTGTATGCTTCACCTTGATTTTTTCTTTTAGATAGTTATTTATATCAGTAGAAAAGGTCTTAAGATTACCACTTAAATGCTCAGCAATTGCAACGCCAGCATCATTGCCTGAATTAATGAGGAGCCCTTGTATAAGTTTTCTAAGGGTGACTTGTTCGCCTTTTTCAAGATAGACTTTTGTCCCGTCTGTATTCCTTGCCTTCTCACTTACGGTTACAATAACGTTTAAATTGCCATTTTCGATCGCATAGATCGCTGTTGCCATCTTCGTTAAGCTTGCCGGATACATCGATGCATCTGCATTTTTTTCAAAAAGAATGGCACCTGTTTTAGCATCGATCATAACGGCAGCTTTACTTTTAATCGTTGGAGGAGCGGCTTTTCCGTATGCAGTAGAAGAAACAAAGAGATTTATTATGATTAGCGTTACCAATAAAAATGAATTTTTCAACATATTAACACCTGCTGTTAAATTACTTATTTTTGTTAAACACTTTTAATACAATGTTAACAAAAAAATTTGCAGGGCTATATAAGTAATATCTTCTATGGATAAAAGAGACAGTTTTATTGAAGTTTAGTTGGGTTTGTTATTTGCCCATTCTCTGCATATACTAGAAAGAATCGACTATCAATTAATGAGAAAGGAATGAGTTGATATGAGTGAAATGAAAATTCAAGTGAAACAAAATAATGAAGTGTTTCAAATTATCCCTGTTAAAGGTCAGTCACTACTTGCCTCAGCATTTGAACAAAATGTCCCTCTTGATTATAAGTGTCAAAAAGGGAATTGTACCCGATGTCGAGTAGAGGTGTTAAGCGGTAAGGAATTATGTAACGAGCCGACACCAAAGGAATACGAAAAATTAGAGGCAGAGCTTCAATATGGTTATCGCTTGGCTTGTCAAACCGTACCTGTGAAGTAAGCAGGGTATACATATTAATGTGAAAAAGCACCGTTCCCTACTACAAGTAGAGAGCGGTGCTTCCTTTTCTTTGAAACTTTGAAATAACTAGTTTTAATGAATAGCCCGGTATACGCCGATTACTTTACCGAGAATCATGACATTCCGAAGAATAATTGGTTCCATAGAAGAGTTCTCCGGCTGTAGACGGATATAATCTTTTTCTTTAAAGAAACGCTTAACCGTTGCTTCATCTTCTTCTGTCATCGCTACGACAATTTCTCCATTGTTTGCATGCTGCTGCTTACGAACAATGACTAAGTCGCCGTCATAAATACCAGCTTCAATCATACTTTCTCCGACAACAGTTAGGATAAAGACATCATCATCTGTGGGAACAAAACGTTCAGGAAGAGGTACATATTCTTCAATATTCTCGATTGCAGATATTGGATTACCAGCCGTTACTTTACCGATAATTGGGACATTTACTGTCTCGCTTCGTGGAATTCGTTCTGCAAACTCATCTTCAAGAATTTCGATGGCTCTTGGCTTTGTCGGGTCACGCCGAATAAGACCTTTCTTTTCTAGTCGAGCTAAATGTCCATGAACGGTAGAACTTGAAGCTAAGCCGACAGCTTGACCAATTTCGCGTACAGATGGTGGGTATCCTTTATTTTGTACCTCTTGTTTAATGTAATCGAGGATTTCTTGTTGCCGCTTTGAGATTTTTGGCATTCTTGTATCGCACCTCATTTCAACGTTGATTTGTGTCATATTATAGCAAACTTTTTTTAATGATACAAACATAAGTTCGAAAAAACCCTTGACGGAAACAATTGTTCGCACTAACATAAGGGTACGAACAAACATTCGGAGGGGATAATATGTCGAAACGGGACTTATCTTATTTAATTATGTTGTTTGTAGTCGCAGCAGTTGTTTTTGGGATGGTATTTAAAGAATTACAGCCAGTAAGTGCTGAAGAATATTTGCAAGTAACGATCAAAGAAGGCGATACATTGTGGGAACTATCTGAACAATATAAAATGCATCATAATTATTCCAACCAAGATTTCATTTCATGGGTAGAGCGTAAAAATAACGTCGAAAGTATTTATTTAAAACCAGGGCAAAAAATCATTCTTCCTGTTAAACTAGATCAGGCTGAAGTAGTCATGAAAGATTAAGAAAGGAAGACATTGATGAGGAAAGCCGTTATTTATTGTCGTGTTAGCACAAAGAAGGAAGCCCAGCATTCCTCGTTAGAACGTCAACGTGAAGAGCTGCAGAAGCTTGCAGTAGATTATGAATTTGAAGTTATTCAAACAATTTCAGAAAAAGCAAGTGGTTATGATGTCGACCGGGACGGCATACTAGAAGTATTACAGCTCTTTCGTGATAAAGAGGCTGAAGTACTCCTCATCCAAGATGAAACACGTCTTGGTAGAGGAAACGCAAAGATTGCGTTATTGCATGCATTAAATAAAGATAAAGCAGACATCTTTACGGTTAGTCAGCAAGGACAGCTTCAGCTATCAGAATCTGACTCAATGGTACTCGAAATTGTCGGAATCGTAGAGGAGTATCAACGGAAATTACATAATCTTAAAATTAAACGTGGAATGAAGCGGGCAGTTGAAAAAGGATATCAACCCCAAAACAATTTGAAAAATCAACACATAAATTCAGGACGAGACCGAAAAGAGGTCCCAATCGAGGAAATTGTGCGTCTTCGTCAACGAAAATTGACATTTGCAGATATTGCAGCGACATTACGCGGATTTGGGTACGATGTGAGTAAAGCAACGGTGCACAGGCGCTATAGAGAATACGTGAGAGAAACCGAACACTTGTCAAACGAGGACGATTTGCATTAAGATCGAGCTATGTATGGGGATGTTAAATGCCTCTAATGGTTACTGCTTATAAAGGAGTGAAAAGCATAATGCTTTCAAAAGAAAAAATAAATCGTATTAATGAGCTTTCAAGAAAGTCTAAAGCAGAAGGTTTAACAAATGAAGAAAAAGAAGAGCAACACAATTTACGCCAAGAATATTTACAAGCTTTTCGCGGTTCAATGAAAGATACCTTAAAGTCGGTTAAAATTGTTGATCCAAACGGAAAAGACGTTACTCCACAAAAATTAAAAGATGAAAAAGACAAGTCTTCATATCATTAAGAGGGAAAGGCTTGACGAATAACCGAAATTTCTTGCCAAAACGTTGTGAAATTTGTCGGAACGTTATATGATGATAGACGATGTAATCTTACTAAGGAAGGAAGAAATACATGTCTCACTCTATTGAAAACCTATCAATTAGTACTATTCGTACACTTGCAATTGATGCAATCGAAAAAGCAAATTCTGGCCACCCAGGAATGCCGATGGGTGCCGCGCCAATGGCATATAAACTTTGGACGAAGTTTATGAAGCATAACCCAAAGAATCCAAATTGGTTTAACCGTGATCGTTTCGTATTATCAGCTGGTCATGGTTCAATGCTTCTATACAGTCTGCTACATTTATCAGGCTATGATGTAAAAATGGATGATTTGAAGAATTTCCGTCAATGGGGAAGCCGCACACCTGGTCACCCTGAGTTCGGATATACACCTGGTGTTGAAGCAACAACTGGTCCACTTGGACAAGGTGTAGCTATGTCTGTCGGTATGGCAATGGCAGAGCGTCATCTCGCAGGTAAATATAACAAAGACAACCACAATATCATCGACCACTATACATACAGCATCTGCGGTGACGGCGATTTGATGGAAGGTGTTTCTGCGGAAGCGGCATCACTCGCTGCACACCTTCAGCTAGGTCGTTTAATTGTATTATATGATTCAAATGATATTTCACTAGATGGTGATTTAAATCGCTCTTTCTCTGAAAGTGTGGAAGACCGTTACAAAGCATACGGCTGGCAAGTTATCCGTGTAGAAGATGGCAATGATTTAGAAGCGATCGATAAAGCGATTGAAGAAGCAAAAGCAGATACGAACCGTCCGACACTTATTGAAGTGAAAACGGTTATTGGCTTTGGTTCTCCAACAAAAGCCGGTAAGTCTGCTTCACACGGTGCACCATTAGGTACTGATGAGCTTAAGAAAACGAAAGAAGCATATAAATGGACATTTGAAGAAGACTTCTACGTACCGGAAGAAGTATATACACACTTTAATGAAGCAATTGGTGGAGAAGAAACGGAAGAAGCATGGAATCAACAATTTAAAGATTACAAAGAAGTATATCCTGAATTAGCGAAAGAACTAGAAGATGCAATTGAAGGAAAGCTTCCTGAAAACTGGGATCGCGAGTTGCCAACATATCGTGCTGGTGAAGATAAGCCTGCATCTCGTGCGGCATCAGGAGAAGCAATTAATGCACTTGCAAAAACAGTTCCTAGCTTTTTCGGCGGTTCTGCTGACCTTGCAAGCTCTAATAAAACAATGATGAAGGACCAAGGTGATTTTACACCTGCTGATTACAGCGGCCGTAACATCTGGTTTGGTGTGCGTGAATTCGCAATGGGAGCTGCACTTAACGGTATGGCATTACATGGTGGCTTGCATGTATACGGGGCAACATTCTTCGTATTCAGCGATTACTTGCGCCCAGCACTTCGTTTGTCAGCGTTGCAGCATTTGCCGGTAACATATGTATTTACGCATGACAGTATTGCAGTTGGTGAAGATGGTCCGACTCATGAGCCAGTAGAACAGCTTGCATCTCTTCGTGCAATGCCTAATCTTTCTGTTATCCGCCCAGCAGATGGAAATGAAACAGTGGCAGCATGGAAGGCAGCGCTTCAATCGACAGATAAGCCGACAGCGCTTGTTTTGACACGTCAAGGTCTACCGACACTTGCTTCAACTGCTGAACATGCAGAAGAAGGTGTACAGCGCGGGGCATATGTAGTATCAGAAGCAGACGGAACACCTGATGCTATGCTTCTTGCGACAGGTTCTGAAGTGAGCTTAGCTGTTGAAGCACAAGCAAGCTTGAAAGAAGAAGGAATTAATGTTGCAGTTGTCAGCATGCCTTCTTGGGATCGTTTTGAAGCGCAATCGAAAGAATATAAGGAATCTGTTCTTCCGAAAAGCGTGAAAAAACGTCTTGCAATTGAAATGGGTGCTTCTCTAGGCTGGGATCGTTATGTTGGTGATGAAGGTTCAGTTCTTGGTATCGACCGCTTTGGGGCATCTGCACCAGGTGAGAAGATTATTGAAGAATACGGTTTTACAGTTGAAAACGTAAAAGCGAACCTAAAAGCATTGCTACAAAATTAAGCAAGAATTTCACCCCTTATGAGTAAATCAATCATAAGGGGTTTTTCTTCGACAAAACTAGTGTCTCATTGCTCCAGTAAAAGACAATCATTTTTTGATTGTTTGGTTATACTTACTGATATGAAGAATTTAGGGGGAGAGCAGATGAGGCACTATTCCATGTATTTATTAAGAGATGATGTCGCAGAGGAGTATTTCGGGAAGGAATCATTGCTTTATCGTCTTTTTTTGGAGTATGAACAGACAACGATGGAACAAAGCAATATTATTGAACGGCAAGTCCAATACATCACCCTTCCAATTCCAACAGCGGCGATTCAGTTTCAGCTTCAGAAAGAGTTAAAGCGTTACAGTGGCTATACAAGCGATGGACAAGTCCATTCTTTACATATAAAGTCACGTACCGGCATATCTGAGGCCCAGCTATCTGTGTTCCCCTCCTTTATGACTTTAAGTGCGCGTGGAGGGTATGAAGCAGAAACGATTTATTTTGAAATCTTGCGTAAGATGTATACATCTTTTTTGGCGATGGATTTTGAGACAAATCGATATGGTTGGTTAAATCCGATAAAACAGCGAAATTTTGTCTAAAACAATAAAAATAACTAAAAATATTGTATCTTATTAAACCTTTTAGTACACTTGAGTGTAGACAACATGAAGGAGGAAAGTTTTTGGTATGTGGACTACTATTTTGGTCGGCGTTATAGCACTATTAGCAGGTGTTGCAATCGGCTTTTTTGCAGCACGAAAGTATATGGAGAATTATTTGCAGAAGAATCCACCAATTAATGAACAAATGCTTCGTGTGATGATGATGCAGATGGGTCAAAAGCCATCTCAGAAGAAAATTAATCAAATGATGAACTCCATGAATAAATTGCAAACGAATAATAAAAAGAAAAAGTAAGTTGGACAGGCACTCAAGTTTTGAGTGTCTTTGTTATTATTCAAGTATTAAAATTTCACGTACTGAATTGTGATGATATGAAATATTTGCAAATCTGAGAAATATGCCACTATAATAGTAGCATTCGAAATATTATGTCTTTTTGAAGGGGAAACGTAAATGCGTGTGTTTAAAGAATTATGGTGGTTTTTTAAGCAAGAAAGACGAGCATACGGAATTGGCATCGCTCTGCTAGCCGTCGTAGCTTTTCTAGAATTAATTCCACCAAAAGTTATCGGCACAATAGTTGATCATCTAGAACAAGGGACGTTAACGAAAGAGATCTTACTAACATGGATTGGTATACTGTTTGCTGTTGGGGTATCCGTCTATGTTGTGCGTTATATATGGCGAATTTTTATTTTCGGTTCATCAGTAAAGCTTGCCCGGCAGCTGCGTAATGATTTGTATAAGCATTTTACCTCTATGTCGCCTTCCTTTTATGAGAAAAGACGTACAGGGGATTTAATGGCACATGCGACCAACGATTTACAGGCGATTCAAGCAACCGCAGGAGCTGGAGTGTTAACGTTTGTTGATTCACTTATGACAGGCGGCTTTGTATTAATTGCAATGGGAAGCACAATCAGTTGGAAGTTGACTCTGATTAGCTTATTGCCGATGCCATTAATGGCATTCATGACGAGTTGGTATGGCAGGCTTCTTCATAAGCACTTTCACGGTGCTCAAGCAGCTTTTTCATCATTAAATAATAAGGTTCAGGAAAGTATGAGTGGTATTAAAGTATTAAAGACATTGGCACAGCAAGAGCAGGATGCTGAGAAGTTTATTGCGCAATCAGATGATGTTGTTGAGAAAAATATACGTGTTGCAAAAATTGATTCACTGTTTAATCCGACGATCTCATTTATTGTTGGTCTTTCATTTTTCCTCGCCATTGCTTTTGGTGCCCGGTTTGTGACTGCAGGTGACATGACGGTTGGAGACTTAGTGTCGTTTACGACCTATCTTGGATTATTAATCTGGCCGATGCTTGCGTTTGGTTGGTTATTTAATATTGTTGAACGCGGTCGCGCTTCCTATGACAGGGTGCGCAAGCTATTAGCTGAAAAGCCGCTCATTACAGATGATAAGGCAGAAGTGAATACGCCGCCAAAGGGAGACATTCAATTCCAAGTTGATGAATTTCATTATTCAGAAGCAAACGAGCTTCCTCCAGTCTTGGCTCATGTTTCATTTAGCTTAAAACGCGGTGAAACGCTAGGGATCGTCGGGAAGACAGGCAGCGGTAAGTCGACACTCTTGAAATTGCTTATTCGTGAACATGAGGTAAATAAGGGAAAAATCCTTCTTGATGAACACCCGATTACGAGTTATAAATTAACAGCCTTAAGACAGGCATTTGGATATGTACCCCAAGACCATTTTCTTTTTTCTACAACTGTTGCTGATAATATAGCATTTGGAAGACCTATGGCTAGTTATGAAGAAATTATCGAGGCAGCGAAAACAGCACAAGTGCACGAGGACATTACACAGTTTGCAGAAGGTTATGAAACAGTAGTTGGTGAGCGGGGGGTTACGCTTTCAGGTGGTCAGAAGCAACGGCTTTCTATTGCACGTGCTTTATTAGTAGACCCGGAGATTTTGATTTTAGATGACTCACTTTCTGCAGTTGATGGGAAGACAGAGGCAGCTATTTTAGCGCAATTAAAAGAAAAACGAAGCATGAAAACAACCATTATTACAGCACACCGCTTAAGTGCTGTTCGTCATGCAGATGTCATTCTTGTCTTAGATGAAGGGCGAGTCATTCAGCGTGGCGTTCATGATGACTTGATGAATGAAGATGGCTGGTATCGTGAAACATTCTTGCGTCAACAAATGGAAACCCTTGTTGAGCGTGGAGGCCAAAATGATGAGTAAATTTCAATCAAAAGAGCAATGGAACAGCTTAAAGCGGCTACTTTCATACAGCAAGCCTTATAAAAAGCAAATTATCGGAGCGTTCTTCTTGTTGCTAGTCACAACCGCAGGACAGCTGGCAGGACCTTATTTCGTAAAAGTATTCATTGATGAATATTTAACACCAAATACGTTTCCTTTTCAACCGTTAGTATGGTTAGCGACTGCCTATTTAGTGACACATGTGATTAGCGTTTTTGCTGATTATTTCCAGCTGTATATTTTTCAAACGACTGCCCTTAAGGTAATTCATGCCTTGCGTGAAGATGTGTTTAAACACGTTCATAAGCTTGGACTACGTTATTTTGACCAGACACCGACAGGCGCACTTGTCTCTCGTATTACAAATGATACGGAGGCGATTAAAGAGTTATTTGTCAGTGTATTATCTACGTTTATGAAAAATATTGTTTTTCTTAGTGGGATTTTTGTAGCGATGTTTTTATTAAATGCTCGTTTAGCATTATTTACAATATTGTTGCTGCCGTTATTATACGGATTGATGGCGACATACAGGCGGTTAAGCTCTGTTTACTTCTATACGCTTCGGGAGCGATTAAGTCAATTAAATGCGAAGATGAGTGAGTCGCTTCAAGGGATGTCAATGGTTCAAATTTTCCACCAAGAAAAGCGTCTGCGCGATGAGTTTGCGGCGATTAATGATGCTCATTATGAAGCAGGAATGAAAGGTATTAAGCTGGACGGGCTGCTGTTAAGGCCTGCAGTTGACCTTTTATATTTGCTCGCCATTATGTTAGTGCTTTCGTTTTTTGGATTTCAATCGTTTGAATCAGCTGTGGAAATTGGTGTCCTATACGCATTTATTAATTATTTAGAGCGTTTCTTTGAGCCTGTTAACCAAATGATGATGCGGTTGTCAATCTTACAGCAGGCACTCGTAGCAGGCACGCGTGTTTTTCAATTGTTAGATGAGGACGATTATGCACCTTCTTTTCAAGCTGGTAAGCAGACGATTACAGATGGAGAAATTGAGTTTCGGAATGTAAGCTTCTCCTATGACGGCAAGACAGATGTGTTGAAAAACATCTCATTTACCGCCAAACCTTCTCAAACCGTGGCGATTGTCGGGCATACAGGCAGTGGGAAAAGTTCGATTATCAATTTGCTTATGAATTTTTACCCTGGCTCTAGAGGAGAGATTTTAATTGATGGCGTCCCGCTTCAAAGCTTAAATGAGAAATCCTACCGTGACCAAGTCGGTCTCGTCTTACAGGATGCCTTTTTATTTGCGGGGACGATTGAAGATAATATTAAAATGTACAGTCATGATTTTGAGCGGAAAGATGTTAAGGAAGCAGCGGAGTTTGTACAAATTCATGACATGATTGAGAAGCTTCCGAATGGATATGAGTATGAGGTTAATGAAGGTGGAAGCACTTTCTCCAGCGGTCAGCGCCAGTTGATTTCATTTGCAAGAACGATGGTGAGAAAGCCAAAAATCTTAGTATTGGATGAAGCAACAGCGAATATTGATACAGAGACAGAGGAAAAAATACAAGCAGCATTAAAAAGGATGCGAAAAGGGCGGACGACGATTGCGATCGCGCACCGGTTATCAACCATTCAGGATGCTGATGAAATTATTGTTCTGCATCGGGGTGAGATCATTGAAAGAGGCACACATGAACAGCTATTGCAAAAGAAAAATCAGTACTATCATATGTATTTAATGCAGCAAGGACAAAGCGAGGAGCTTGTACAGGAGTTTAAGGAAAGTAACATCCGCTGACACAAAATCGTCAAAAAAAATGTTTCGATCTCTTTTTAGATACTTTGTTAGAATTAGATGGGGTTTATTATTTTAGTACAGCTGGAGCTGATGTAATGACTGAGGTTAATCTCTTCCTAGCCTTAGGGGCTGGGTTTCTTTCCTTTATATCGCCGTGCTGTCTTCCTTTGTATCCAGCATTTTTATCCTATATTACAGGGGTAAGCGTTTCAGAATTACAAAAAGAAAACGCCATGCTGCAAAGGCGGACAATGCTGCACACGATGTTTTTCTTGCTTGGCTTTTCGATTATCTTTTTAGCATTAGGGATGTCAACAAGCTATTTTGGGCAGCTTTTTACACGCTATGATGACTTAATCCGCCAAGTAGGCGCTATCTTGATTATTTTCTTCGGCTTTATTGTTATCGGTGTTTTTAAGCCGGAATTTTTAATGAAAGACCGTAAAATTACGTTCAAAAATCGACCTTCAGGTTACCTCGGTTCACTTGTAATTGGGTTAGCGTTTGCTGCAGGTTGGACACCATGTACGGGGCCGATTCTAGCTGCGGTGCTTGCGATGAGCTTATCAAATCCAGGTTCAGGACTTCTATACATGCTCGCTTACACACTTGGCTTTGCGATTCCATTTTTCATCATGTCTTTCTTTATTGGAAAGATGCAATGGATTAAGCGTCATAATCATAAAATCATTCAAATTGGCGGATATTTAATGATTGTAATGGGTGTTTTCTTATTTTTTGATTGGATGACGAAGATTTCTTCTTATTTTATAAACCTTTTCGGTGGATTTACCGGGTTTTAGTGGGAACAGAGCTCATTCTATATTATAATGATAATGACACAAATGATGTTTGGAAGGGGAGAGGTTATGAGGACGAATGATTTAATTTTAAGAACAACGACAACGATGATCGCTTTTGTCATCCTTGCGTTTTCATTTTATTTGTTTTTAGCAGGGCATAACGCTCCTGGCGGCGGATTTATCGGCGGCTTAATGACATCAGGAGCGCTTGTTCTTATGTACCTTACATATGGCTTTGGAACGATGAAACGAGTAATTAAGGTAAGCTTTCGTACCTTTATTCCTGTAGGGTTAACGGTGGCTGTTGCGACTGCTATGGGCTCTTTTTTGTTTGGTGTGCCGTTTTTAAGTCATACATTTGCACATCTTCATCATGTACCGTTGCTTGGTGATGTTGAAGTGGCGACAGCGATGCTGTTTGACTTAGGTGTTTATTTAACGGTAGTTGGTGTCACGATGACCATCATCCTTTCAATTGCAGAAGATGTCTAATCGATTTGAAAAGTCGACAAGTTGTCGGCTTTTCTTTTTGCTCTACAAAAAGAGACATTGCTATCCAAAGTTGGGCGACTATGTTACTATTATACTTAAGGTAATAAGTATTTTTTATTATGATAATAAATTAGAAAAGTTTATATAGTAAGATGGGAATGCAAGCGGGGACTTGACATAAGGGGGATAATAAATGGCGAAAATTCTTGTAGTTGATGATGCGAAATTTATTCGGCTGACTTTATCTAATATTCTGGATAAAGGCGGGCATGTTGTGATTGGGCAGGCAGAAAATGGAGAAGAAGCGGTTGAGCTTTATAAACAGCTTCAACCGGATGTCGTTACATTGGATATTACCATGCCTATAATGGATGGGATTAGTGCCGTAAAAGAAATCAAAGGGTATGACAGCGACGCGGTCGTTGTGATGTGTTCAGCGATGGGGCAGCAGAAGCTTGTAGTTGAAGCGATTGAATCAGGCGCGAAAGATTTCATTGTAAAGCCATTTGATGAAACAAGAGTGCTCGACGCCATTGAGCGTGTGTTGCTATAAATGAGATAAAGCCATTTAAGGACGAAAGTGGTCTTAAATGGTTTTCTTTTTTGTGTTTTTTACAAGAAAAAGATGAAAAAACCGTTAAAAAACGTTATACTTTGAGTACACAATCATCATATTTGTAAGAAAAGAGTTGATGATGATGTATATTGTTTTAAGTTCAATCCTAGCCATTGTGATGGCGACACTTGCGATTTTTATCCGTATGAAAGCAGCAAAGAAACCAGCCACGGTTAAGAAGATTATTTTACCACCTGTTTTTATGAGTACAGGAGCGTTAATGTTTTTCGTTCCAATGTTTCAAGTAACGCTTTCTCAAGTGTTAGAGGCATTGAGTGTGGGTGCGCTCTTTTCCATTGTACTAATCAAAACATCGAAGTTTGAAATAAAAGAGGGTCAAATTTATTTAAAACGCTCAAAAGCATTTATGTTTATTTTATTTGGTTTGCTCATTTTTCGGATAATCTTAAAAACAATACTTGGACATTATATTCCATTTGGAGAAACAAGCGGAATGTTCTTTCTGCTCGCATTCGGGATGATTGTGCCATGGCGGGCAGCGATGTATATTAGTTATCGTAAAATGGAAAAGCAGCTTCATGCGGAACAAACAAACGAAAAAAACCTCGTCAAAACCCATTAATCGGGATGACGAGGTTTTTTGCTCTATTAAAATAATGCTTTGTATGGAGTAAGATCAACGTGCTTCTCTTCAAGCCTTTTGATTAAAAATTTATGATCCCGTTTTGGTGTGGCAATAATATAACCACGAATCACTAAATCTTGAGTAATCGTTGTTGCCTTTTCTTTAAGCGCTAATTCTCCAATTTTGCCGGCAATCTTTTGCCGCGCGACATCTCGGAATAATTCCGGAACAGGCTGCACCAATTCTTCTAAGAAAGCCTTTTGCTCTTCTGGCCATAGCGCTCTTGTTTTATCAACATAATACTCTTCCCAATCTAGGATGGATTTGCCGTCTTCTTTTGGCAGACGTTTCAAAAACTTGCGAAACATAAAATAACCGCCAATCGCAAGGGACCCTGCAAGAAATACGACCCAAAATAAAATAAACCACATAAACCAACCTGACAGCATCTCTATCACCTCTTAACTCTTCCCAAAAACATTTCTGTCCTTTTATTTTAACAGGTTATGTCGGAAACATAAACGGAAAGTACAACACTTTCAAGTGCATCAAAAGATTACCAAGCAATTTGTCTTCAAGTCAAGGTAAAGCTATCGGTAAGGAGGCGAGGAAATGACGAACAAAAAGAAGCGTGAAAATCATAATGGCAGTCAAAAAGGCAAATCGTACAGTGAAGCAGTTACTGGAAACAACGTCATTGCAAAAGAAGAATTAGAAAAAGCGATTCATCCAACACGGACAAAAATGAGTGACGGATAAAAAGGACAAGGCAAATGCCTGTCCTTTTTACCGTTTTGTTACGTTTGCAATCCATTCCATCCATTTCAGAACAGTTTGTGCTCTTCTAAAGTAGGTTGATTCGGAGCCAATCGCTACTTGTTCTTCTTTCATAATTTCGACAACACGTTCTTTTGGAAGCTTTTGCAACGGAGCCCATTCAGAAAAAACACGGTTAAAAACAGGCTGTTCAAATATCGTTTGGATTAATGTAATATATTTTTGCTTATATGGCTTGCTCATAATTGCTTGCCCGTGCGTAGTGAGGGAGAATGAAATACCATCATTCGTTCGTCGCTTATCAATTAAGCGTAAATAACGACCGATGCTTGTGTAATAATCAGTCTGTCTTGGAGTAAAATCATAATTCTCTGTTATTTCTTCCTTTGTAAGCGGCTGTTTGTATAATAAGCCAAGCAAATCAACAACACGCTCGAACTTATCAGCTTGTGGAAACGGAGCGTTGTCAGGCTCAGCCTGCGGTGTTATCGATTTAGCTAGCTCAGTGAGTTCAGCGAAAGTAATTGTCTCTGCATCGATCATATAGTGATGTTCTTGAACTAAGCGGAGCGAATCAAATTGTTTTTCATCATCAAATGAATAGACAAAGAAGCTGAATATATCATTTGAATGAGTAAAAAAAATCGGATGAATCGGTTTGTCTATACGGCTTCGCCACACTCGATAAGGATAAAATAATTGCCGAATGTTAAAGTCTGTTGTTTTTTCTTTTTTCGCCTCTGTGAGGATGAAGGCTTGTTTGCTTTCATAGCCGCCGTCAACTTCAATTTGTGCTCCTTGGACTGAAATAGGCAGAGTGCCAGATTCATTTGTTTTCATGTTAAACTGAAAGCTCTTTGAACCCATTCGACCGGATACCGTTGGAAACAGGTGTTCATTTGTCTTTAAGCCAAGTAAATCATGAAACATTCCACTTACGTGTGCTGCGTGAAGTGCTGCACTTTCTGAATATAAGTCATCATGTTGAAGTGTTTCGATATAAGCAGGCATTGAAACACGTGTTGGTGCTACGTTCTGATAGCGAACGCTTTCAAACAAGTGAAATGGCCCAATAAGATATTCAGAGCGGGATAAAGGAAGAATCCCAAGCTTATATAACTTAAAGATATTTGGCAGGTTTGTATAATGATCGAACTTACACATTAAGCGCGGTTCGCGCTCCTTGCGGATATCAGCAGCTTTGATACGAAAGAAACCGTCGCACTTAATCGCATTGATAATGTCGTATCGCTCAAATAAAATCTCCCACGCCGTATCATTTTTCGTTTTGGCCATCAAAGATCACCACGGCTTCTGGTATTTTTCCGCGTGCGCTTCCTTTTGAATTAATGCTTCGTGATGCCTGCACAGTTTCAATGTGGAAGTCTTTATACAGCTCTTGGATAAATGGTGTATACGAATTTGAAAGCATCACCGTACAGCCGCGTTCTGCAAGTTTGACGAAGCAGTCACGGAGTCGCACTTGTTCTTCTTTACCAAAGCCGCCTTGCGCATAGCTTGTGAATGAAGAGGTTTCATTTAATGGGTCATACGGTGGATCGAAATATACGAAATCTCCGCGTTTAGCACTTGTTACCGCTTCTTCGAAATCTGTATTTGTTATTTTAAACTGAATTGAATTTAAATACGTACTAACCGCGCGTAACACGTCTTCATTCACAATATTTGGATTTTTGTATTTTCCAAATGGGACATTGAACTGACCCTTAGAATTAACGCGGTATAAGCCGTTAAAGCATGTTTTATTTAAATATAAAATCCTGGCAGCACGCTCCACGTCCGAAAGCTTTGTGATCTTTTCGGAGCGGTCCCATGCCCGAATTTCATAGTAGTATTCTTTCTCATGGTGCTCAGCATGAAAGCGTAACTGTTCAACTAGCTCGGTAACGTTGTCTTTAATCGTTTCATAAACGTTTACAAGCTGTTCATTCACATCATTTATAAACGCCTTCTCTGGCATTAAATCAAACAGTACAGCCCCTGCACCGACGAACGGCTCATAATAATCTTCATATTGTGTTGGGAAATACTCACGAAGCACCGGGAGAAGCTGTCGCTTCCCGCCTGCCCATTTCAAAAACGGCTGCACATTCTTTTGCTGACATTCATTCATCTTATGTTCACCCCTAAATTAACAAAACGTACGTTCGAATTTATGTTCAGTATACAATAGATACTTTATATGTAACAGGAGAAATAAAAAAACACTGCATTGAGAGCAGTGGCTGAGGCAATATTTTATGTATGTTGGCGGGACTGTGTGGGAATCGAACCCACCGGAGACGGCACGCGCCTCCCAGGACGGTTTTGAAGACCGCGGAGTGCACCAGCAACCCAACCAGCCCCATCATATTTTGTCACCTAAAACATTATAGTCATTTTTTGAAATAGATGCAACCAATCGTTGTTTCACTTCGTTAAATATTGAAGCAAAATAATTACTTTAAAATTGGTTAAATTGTTAATAGGTGTTATAATCATCGTTGTAAAATGGTTATATTTGTTAACTAGAGGAGGAACAACATTGAGAAGGGGTAAAAGCATCTTTTCAGCTCTATTCGCCGCACTACTCGCTGTTCATTTTTCTGCTATACCTGTTTCAGCCAATACAGAGGTGGTTGAACAGAGAAAGACAGTAAAAGAGATGAACGATATGATCGTGAAAGTGGACGGGGAAACAGTAGACTTTCAGGATGTCGAGCCGATTATTGAAAACCAACGTACATTAGTACCGTTGCGAGCAATTTTTGAAGCGATGGGCGCGACTGTTGATTGGAATAAAGAAGAACAAACGATTTATGCGACAAGAAAAAACGAAACAGTACAGCTTGCGATTGATTCACCAATTGCTTTTACAAGTGGACAAGAGGTTTTGTTAGACGTTCCGGCTAAGCTGTATAAAGAACGTACAATGGTGCCGCTTCGGTTTGTTGGTGAAGCATTTGGCGGCATTGTTGATTTTGATGGAAAGAATCGTACGATTACAATCAGTTTATCGAAAGAACAAGTAATCGAGCTGACAGAAGCCTCGTTTTATTTAAATGGGGAGCAGCTTTCTTTTCAAACACCACCAATTTTTAAAGGTGGGCGAAATTATATTACGCTTGAGTCGGTATTAAATGCGCTTGACAGTGAGATCTATTGGACAAAAGAAGAGGAAAAAATCCATATTCAATTTGACGGAGCAAGCATGGATTTGTTTGTCGGACAAAATATAGCTTTTATGGATGAAGAGTTTATTCACCTGACTGCTTTTCCGATTGAACAATACGGAGTCGTAATGGTGCCGATTCGATTAATTACGGAAGCATTCGGAGGTACAGCCCATTACATTAAAGAAACCGAAGAAACACACCTTTACGTAAATCGTGCCAAGTTTAAAACGGCTTTTTTAGAAAAAGAGCAGGCCGAAATAATTACACCTTCCCCTGTGCCTAATGCACGTCTTGTTGGAGACCGTCGCCTGATGGTAAGCGATAATCCTGAAATCTTAAAGGAAAGCACCATTCCACATGATGATGTGACACTTTGGCATGATGAAGTTAAGACAACAGAAAGTGAAATGGATCATCGTATATTCGGATGGCATATTAATAAATTAGGTGAAAGGGTCAACGTCGGAATTACAATAGAAAATTTATCCACGACAAATGACCTTGAATTAAAAGGATTGAAAGGTGTCAACCGGACAAGTGCAAATGGTTGGTCGAACTATGATGTTGGGCTTCCTGTAGCTGAAAGTGTCTTAAGCAACAAGTTAACGAGCATTAACATGAAGGATACGGTTGTGAAAGCTGGCGAAACAGCTGTGATTCAAGCTTTTGGGATTGAAAAAGATTATTTGCTTGGATTTGTTGATGATTTTACCGTCGTGAAAGCAAATGGAAGCGGGGAAATGAAATATGTTGTCCGCACGGTTCTAAGCCGCTCGGTAGATGATTTACATACGATTAAGAAGGAGCCAGTTGAGCTTGATCGGGCAAACCCTCACCCGCGTGGAACTTGGCGTGCTTCAGAAATTGAAACAGAGCTGCCAGTGTATGAAGCAGGAACAAAAGAGGTTGCTTACAGCATTTCAAATGGGAAAACAGACAACTTACTGTCAGAAATTGAGTCCCTTGGTGGTGATCCGAGTAAGGTCATAAAAAACAGCGGTCATTACGGAATTATTTATAAGATAAAAATTCCTGTTCAAAATGTAACAGGAGAAGAACGGACAGTAAGAGTGCGAATTGGCGGCCGAGGCGGCTTGTATAATGGAGCAGTGAAAACAGATGACGGTGTTTTCATAACGCCGGTGCTTGAGCCGATGCGTGAAGTCGCTAATGTGAAGGATTATGTAATTAATGGCCGGAATGAAGTGATTGAATTAGAAGTGATGCACGCAGGTGGTGCAGCACTTGCAATGGCTGTGGATATTATAACTATAAAGTAATGAGAAGGAGAGTAGGTTCTAACATGCCTACTCTCCTTTCTTCATTTCAAAATAGAGATCGTTATGGTTTTTGCAGCTGGGGTTAAACTTTGCTTGGCAATTTGGGCATTGATACCGGCATTGTAAATACTCCGTTACGGTAAGTTCGTACTTACAGCTGCCGCAAAGAATCGATTTTTCATCAAAAGAGGTCTTTGGAATAACATGTGCAGGGTGGCCAGCTGTCTCTTGGTGACAATAGAAGCACGGATAATACGTCTTGCAGCATGGAAATTTAATCGCGATGATATCAGTCTTTTTGTGGTAATGTAGACATCTTGTCTCATTATCTACGAGCAATCCACGAATGATCGGCTTCACCAATATTCCCTCCTTTATTCTTACATTCTAGCAAAAAAGAACAGTTTTCTGATAAATCTTTTTCCTAACAGCTCTAATGGTGTATGATGGAATTATATTCAACTTATTTAAGGAAAAGGCGGTGGAAATGTGAGAATTCCAGCCTTTACGATTGGAATGGCAGGACACATCGACCATGGGAAAACGGCATTAACGAAGGCTTTAACGAATATTGATACCGACAGTTTAAAGGAGGAAAAAGAGCGGAGTATTTCAATTGAACCGGGGTTTGCTGAGTTGAAATTAGGCTCTGACGTTTCTGTCTCGATTGTTGATGTCCCTGGGCATGAACGGTTTATTCGCCAAATGATTGCCGGAGTTGCCGGGATTGATGCTGTATTACTTGTCATTGCTGCAGATGAAGGGATTATGCCGCAAACGAAGGAGCATATCGATATATTAAACTTTCTCGGTGTTGAAAACGCGATTGTGGTGATTACAAAAATCGATCGTGTTGATGATGAAATGCTTGAGCTTGTGACACTGGATGTGAATGAACAGTTAGCAGGAACAGTATTTGCCGATAAGGAAATTGTCTATGTGGACAGCTTATCGCATAAAGGCATTCCAGAGTTAAAAGAAAAAATTCGCACCGCCCTAGGAGAGTTGACACATCGAAGTGAAGCGGGGGATTTTCGCTTGCCGATTGATCAAGTATTTACAATCCAAGGCCAAGGCACAATTGTCAGAGGAACAATCTATGAAGGCTTGGTGAGAGAAGGAAATAAGCTGTTAATCTTACCGCAGCGCCTTCAAGTGAAGGCACGACAAGTTCAAGTGCATAAGCAGGAGGTGAAAACAGCACAGGCAGGACAGCGTGCCGCAATTAACATAAGCGGCGCATCAAAAGAAGATATTCAGCGCGGACATGTCCTCGTTTCAGCAGAGCGCTTTGCCGTAACAGATACAATTGATGTCGTGCTGCGTTTTGTCGATGAATTAATGTATCCTATCAAACAGCGTGCGCCGGTTAACCTTCATATCGGCACGGCTGAAGTGATGGGGAAACTCGTTTTCTTTGATCGGAATGTTGTAGAAAAAGAATGCGAAGAAATCTATTGTCAACTTCGTCTTGATGAAAAAGTAGTCGTTCGGCGTGGTGACAGGTTTATTTTAAGAAGGCCGACACCTGTTGAGACGATTGCAGGCGGGGCAATTGTTGACCCAAATGGAGAGCGATATCGCTTCGGTGAAGAAACTGTGCAATATTTGCAGAAGAAACGAGAAGGGACACCTGATGAGCGGGTAAAAGAAGTATTAATGACACATCATTGGCTGACGAAGAGTGAACTATCGACCCTCACCTCAATTGATGAAGCAGACTTGTCAACGCTTCTGTGTCGTGGAAAAACAAATGGAGCTGTTGTTGAGTTAAAGACAGGAAAATTTGCAAGAACAGAAACAATTGAACAGCTCCAGGAAGACGTTGTTCATTTGCTTCGAAGTTTTCATGAAAAACAGCCGCTTGCGCTTGGATTTAATAAGCCTGAGATGACCCAAGCCTTGGATACCTATCCACAACAGCTAGTTCATATCGTACTTGATAACCTTAAGGATGAAGACGTGCTTAAGCAGCATGGGCAGTTCCTTTCGTTACGATCATTTACACCGAAGTATCCGATGCAATGGGCGAAGCGAATGGAGCAAGCTGTTTCAAGTATGAGTGCAGATGGATTAATGGTGAAAGATTGGCAGACGTACACGAAAGAGGCTTCACTCCCGGCTGAAGAAGCTGAACAATTACGAAAATATTTACTTCATACAAAGCAAGCCTACGCTTTAACAGAGAAAATGCTTCTCCATGCTGAAGCATTTCAAAAGATGGTGAAGACGTTGCAGCAAAATACAGGGGAAACGTTTAACTTAAAAGAAGCCAAAGACGCACTCGGCGTGTCACGTAAATACTTGATTCCATTACTGGAGCTGTTAGATGCTTGGAACTATACCGTTCGTGCTGGGGAAGAGCGGAAATGGTTAAGTGATGGCTCGAAGAAGACGCAGCTAACATAAGGAGGTGTGCAGGTGGCTCGGGTTGAACAACGAATTCGTTTAGTGAAAGGTGATATTACGCAGCTTGAAGTTGATGCAATTGTCAATGCAGCGAACAGCCGTTTAGCCGGCGGCGGAGGAGTAGATGGTGCCATTCACCGCGCTGGAGGGCCTGCGATAATGGAAGCGTGCCGTGAAATTGGAGGCTGTCCAACAGGCGAAGCTGTATTGACAACAGGTGGAGACCTTTCTGCTGAGATGGTTATTCATACTGTAGGGCCAATTTGGAAAGACGGGTTGCAGAATGAAGCTAGTTTACTGGAAAAATGTTATGTAAACTCACTTCACTTAGCACGAAAGCACACTTTACGCACGATTGCCTTTCCAAATATCAGTACAGGTGTGTACGGCTACCCAAAGGAAGAGGCAGCAGAAATTGCGATTACGACGACGAAGAACTTTCTTGCTGAGTACTTTGACATTCAAGAGGTTTTCTTTGTTTGTTTTGATGATGAAAACTATCAATTATATAAAGAGCGTTTATAAATGCAATGAGGTTGACTAAGCGTGTGATAGACGCTTAGTCAACCTCTTGTTTTTAAGACTGTACGTGAATGGCGGTGTCTTGCTTTTCTGAAACTGCACCAATGATATTTGCTGCGAGATTGCTTTTTGCTGATAATGCTTGAATGTAGCGCTTGGCATCTTCTTTTGGCATTGCGACAAGCAAGCCGCCTGATGTAATCGCATCACAAAGGATAAGCTGCTTTGTTTCACTAACATTTTCATCATATGTAACAGCACGGTTCAGCCAGCGGTGGTTGGATTTTGAACCACCTGGAATCACGCCTTGCTCAGCAAGTTCAAGGGTTCCATCAAGCAGCGGAATATCCCGCATCGTTATCGTAAAATGAACCCCGCTTCCGCTTGCCATTTCATAGGCATGGCCGAGCAGACCGAACCCCGTTACATCTGTTACAGCATGAACGGTATAGTCTTTAAGCAGTTCACTTGCTGTTTTATTTAAAGCAGCCATCGTTTCAGTTACCGCTTGTTCTTGAGATGGGGTCACGACCCCGCGCTTAATGCCTGTTGTGATAATCCCGACACCAATTGGTTTTGTAAGGACAAGCACATCACCCGGCTTTGCACCAACATTTTGATAAATTCGCTTAGGGTGGGCAATTCCTGTAACGGAAAGACCGAATTTCGGTTCTTGGTCATCGATCGAGTGGCCTCCTACCGTTACAGCGCCTGCTTCTTTTACTTTTTCAGCTGCACCTTGAAGAACTTGCGCCAGCATTTCCCCACCGAGCTTTTTGACAGGGTAGCCAACAATATTGAGGGCTGTTTTTGGCGTACCGCCCATCGCGTAAATATCACTTAATGCATTGGCAGCCGCAATTGCACCGAACATATATGGATCATCTACAATCGGTGTGAAATAATCGACAGACTGAATTAAAGCAATGTCATCGGTTAAGCGATAAACGCCAGCATCATCTGATGTATCTGTACCGACGAGCAGATTACTGTCATGTTCTTGTTTTGGTAAGTGCCGCAAAACTTGCGACAAGTCCTCAGGACCTAATTTGCAGCCTCAGCCGGCTTTTGTTGAGAGACTTGTTAACCGAATCTTTTCGTGTTCGCTCATTTAAGCCACCCCCTTTTTGTTTATTATAATACAAAGGAAAGAGCCATTTCGAGCAACAAGGGATTTTTGCGAAAATAGTGGAAATTGCTTATAATAAAACATAATGAGTCAAGGAGGAAGATGCTTATGAAGTATCAAGTCTCAATTGAGTTTTGTATGCGGTGAAACTACGCACCAAAAGCCGCGAGTTTCGCGGAAACATTGTTTAACCATTTTCGAGCAGATATCACAGAGTTAGTGTTAATTCCAGGCACTGGCGGTGCATTTGAAGTAGTCGTAAATGGTGAAGAAATCTATTCAAAGCTTGAAACGGGTACCTTTCCTGACTTTGAGGAAATGATTCGGGTTATAGAAGAAATGAAGAAATAGAAAAAGCAGCCTGGCGGTATTGCCGGGCTTTCGTTATGTTTATCCAAAAAAAATAAGGCAGGGGGCAGTATACGAATGAAGCAATTTGTGCGGCAAATTCCTGCAGTACATGAACTACAACACGACCTACGTTTTATCGAATTACGAGAAAAGAGCGCATGGAATGAGCAGCAATTAACGAAGTGGATGAAAGAAATTATCAATGAGCTACGCACGTCATTATTAGAAGAAACTTGGGAAGGAAATGTAGATGATTTTACAAATGACATCTTAGCCCAATTGCATGAAGTGGCCGCAGAAAAGGGCTCTTATCAATTAAAGCATGTCATTAACGGGACAGGAACTGTGCTGCATACAAACCTTGGAAGGGCAAGGTTAAGTGAGCGGGCCATTGAGCATGTGAAGGAGACAGCCGAACATTATACAAACCTTGAGTATGACTTAAGGAGCGGCAAACGCGGCTCAAGGCACGCAGTTATTGAACAGTTGCTGTGTGAAGCGACAGGTGCTGAGAGTGCGATGGTAGTGAATAATAACGCTGCAGCCGTTTATTTAATTTTAAAGGCATTTGCAAAGGAAAAAGAAGTGATTGTTTCTCGCGGTCAGCTTGTCGAAATTGGCGGCTCGTTTCGCGTTTCTTCTATTATGGAAGAGAGCGGAGCAAAGCTTGTAGAGGTAGGAACGACAAACAAAACACATCTGTATGATTATGAAAGAGCTATTACGGATGAGACAGCGATGGTGATGAAAGTACATACGAGTAATTTTAAAACAATCGGTTTTACAGCAGAAGTGGATACGAAACGGCTTGTGGAGTTAGCGAAACAGCGAAATATTATGCTGTATGAAGACCTTGGAAGCGGTGCGCTGTATGATTATGCTGTTCATGGAATAGGGGAAGAACCGCTTGTGCGGGATGTGTTAGAAGCAGGGGTAGACCTCGTTTCGTTCAGTGGAGATAAGCTGCTTGGCGGACCGCAGGCAGGGATTATTGCAGGAAAGAAATCACTGATTGACCGTTTAAAGAAACATCAGCTTGCACGGGTGCTGCGAGTTGATAAAATGACGTTGGCAGCTCTGGAGTCAACTATTCTTCCGTATGTGCTTGGCGGAGAAGCAATAAAAGAAATCCCGGCTGTTCGTGATCTGTTAGCTTCGAAAGAAGAAATTTATGAAAAAGCAGGCCAATTTATCGAAGCGATTCAAGCGTGTAAGAAGCTTAAGTTTTCGGAAATGAAAGAAGAGTTATCGCAAATAGGAGGCGGCACAATGCCCGGAGTTGATCTGTCGACATGGGCGGTTTGTATTCAACATGAAGACATGAACGCCCAAGAACTAAGTGATGAACTTCGAAAGCAAACTCCGAGTATTGTGTGCCGCATTAAACACGAGCAAGTGATGATTGATTTTCGAACAATTGCTCAAACAGAAATGTCGGTCTTGATTGAACGCATGTGTGCGGTTTTGAATTAAAGATCGTGCCCTGAATGTTTCTTCTGGCGTGTATGATTACGGTTCTTTACTTTTTTCGAACCGCTTAATGGTTCAGGTTGACCTGGGTTTTCACCCTTTGGTGCGTTCTTACGGATATCTTTGCCTGTATTTCGTTCCATCATGATCCCTCCTTCAGTGATAGGTTGCCCTGTTTATCGTGAAGATACGTATGAAAAATGTTGGTTTTGTGCATAATACAATGAGCAATATGCTTTTGAAAAAGGAGTGCACACACATGCCATATAATAAAGATAAACAGCAAGCATTTCAGGCAGCACAGCAAGGGACCACACAAGCAAAAGATGCTTATGCAAACATTGTGAAAGAAAGCGCTGACTACGGGACGCAATTGAAGCACTTACAGCAAGAAGTAAATGAAGCGTTTGAGCAAATAAACAATGCATTAGAGACTGCTTCTGAACATCAACAGCCTCAGCTGCAGCAATTTCAACAAGACTTGCAAGAAATTGTTCGTCAAGTGAATGAATAAAACCCGCTTCTGAAGGCGGGTTTTACTTTTGGATTCTACTGATTTTTTTTACGTTTTTTATTGTTTTGTTTTTGTGCTTCTGTTAATGGTTCTTCACCGAATTCTTCATTATAGCCTGCCCCTTGTCCTTGTGCCTTTGCAGCATTCATTCCAGGGCGTAAGTGGTTTGCTTTTCGTTTTGCCATCAGTCGTCACCTCCTCTAAAATAGAATGGAAATTCAACAAAATTTTATACATTTCTTAAATTTTTGAATAAAAGAGCTTTCATAAGAGCACCTTATATAAATTGATAACTTAGTTGTTATTTACTTATGTCTCTATATGTTTTACAATGGTACAGGAAGTTCAAATTGTAAGTGGGAGAAGTCACGTCCTGCTAATTTTCCAATTATTTGTACATTTTTGTATATTTTAGTCCGAGGGGGTAATACATATGTCAAACAATGATGTTTACAAAGCTCGTCAATCATTTGATGTGAATGGCAAAACGTACAATTTCTACAATCTTCAAGCGTTAGACCACGTAGCGGACACTTCCCGTCTACCATACTCTATTCGTGTACTTCTTGAATCAGTGCTTCGTCAACAAGACGGACGCGTGATTACGAAAGAACACGTTGAAAATCTAGCAAACTGGGGTACGGACAAGCAGAAGCAAGTTGATGTACCATTTAAACCTTCCCGTGTAATCCTACAGGACTTTACAGGGGTACCAGCTGTTGTAGACCTTGCGTCTCTTCGTAAGGCAATGGCTGATATGGGTGGAGATCCTGACAAAATCAACCCTGAAATCCCGGTTGACCTTGTAATCGACCACTCTGTTCAAGTTGATAAATACGGTACAGAAGATTCATTAGAATTCAACATGGATCTTGAGTTCCAACGTAACCAAGAGCGCTATCAGTTCTTAAACTGGGCTCAAAAAGCATTTGATAACTACCGTGCAGTACCACCTGCAACAGGTATCGTTCACCAAGTTAACTTAGAGTACCTTGCAAACGTTGTTCACAGCGTGGAAACAGAAGATGGTTATGAAGCATTCCCTGATTCACTTGTAGGTACTGACTCTCATACAACAATGATCAACGGTCTTGGCGTACTTGGCTGGGGTGTTGGTGGTATTGAAGCTGAAGCAGGTATGCTTGGACAGCCTTCTTACTTCCCAGTACCTGAAGTAATCGGTGTAAAATTCACTGGTACAATGCCAAAAGGTGCAACAGCAACAGATGTAGCACTTAAAGTAACGCAAGTATTGCGTGAAAAGAAAGTAGTAGGTAAGTTCGTTGAGTATTTCGGACCTGGTCTTGCAGAAATGCCGCTTGCTGACCGTGCTACAATCTCAAACATGGCGCCTGAATATGGTGCAACATGTGGTTTCTTCCCAGTTGATGAGGAAGCACTTAACTACATGCGCTTAACTGGTCGTCCAGAAGAGCAAATCAGCCTTGTTGAAGCATATACAAGAGCAAATGGTTTATTCTATGTACCTGGTGAAACACCAGACCCAACATATACAGATATTGTAGAAGTAAACCTTTCTGAAATCGAACCAAATCTTTCCGGACCAAAGCGTCCTCAAGACTTAATCCCACTTTCTAACATGCAGAAGAAATTCCGTGAAGCGGTTGTAGCTCCTGCAGGTACTCAAGGTCTTGGGTTAAGTGAAGATGAGTTCAACAAAGAAGTAGATGTGAAGCTAAACGATGGCGGCGAAACAACGATGAAGACTGGTTCGATTGCAATCGCAGCGATCACAAGCTGTACAAACACGTCTAACCCGTATGTACTTATCGGTGCAGGTCTTGTTGCGAAAAAAGCAATTGAAAAAGGCTTAGAGGTACCAGCATTCGTTAAGACATCTCTGGCACCTGGGTCAAAAGTTGTTACAGGATACCTGCGTGATTCTGGTCTATTAAACTATCTTGACCAATTAGGGTTTAACATCGTAGGTTATGGCTGTACGACATGTATCGGTAACTCAGGTCCATTGAAAGAAGAATTCGAAAAAGCAATCGCTGAAAATGATCTGACAGTTACATCTGTTCTTTCTGGTAACCGTAACTTTGAAGGTCGTATCCATCCACTAGTGAAAGCAAACTATCTTGCTTCACCACCACTTGTCGTTGCATATGCACTTGCAGGTACAGTGGATATCGACTTGAGAAATGATTCACTTGGTAAAGATACGAACGGAAATGATGTATTCTTTGATGATATTTGGCCTACACAAGAAGAAATCCAACAGGTTGTTGACCAAACAGTTACACCTGAATTGTTCCGTAAAGAATACGAAGATGTATTCTCAAGCAACGAGCGTTGGAACGAAATCAACACAACAGAAGAGCCGCTTTACAAGTGGGATGATGAATCAACATACATTCAAAACCCACCATTCTTCGTCGGTCTTTCAAAAGATCCAGAAGAAATTAAGCCGCTTAAAGCAATGCGTGTAATCGGTAAGTTTGGTGATACTGTAACAACTGACCATATTTCTCCAGCTGGTGCAATCGGTAAAGATACACCTGCAGGTCAATATTTACAAGAAAAAGGCGTAAGCCCTCGCGACTTTAACTCATATGGTTCTCGTCGTGGTAATGACCGTATTATGACACGTGGTACATTTGCAAACATCCGTATCCGTAACCAAGTTGCTCCAGGCACAGAAGGCGGCTGGACAAAATACTGGCCAACGGATGAAGTTATGTATATCTATGATGCGGCAATGAAATACAAAGAGAGCGGCACAGGTTTAGTCGTTCTTGCTGGTAAAGATTACGGAATGGGCTCTTCTCGTGACTGGGCTGCAAAAGGTACAAACCTTCTTGGCATTAAGACAGTTATCGCAGAAAGCTATGAGCGTATCCACCGCAGCAACCTTGTACTTATGGGCGTTCTTCCACTTCAATTCAAAGACGGTGACAGCCATGAATCTCTTGGCTTAACTGGCCGTGAAACATTTGAAGTAGACATTGATGAGAACATTAAGCCTCGTCAATTAGTAAACGTTCGTGCGACAGACGAAGACGGTAACACGAAAGAATTTGAAGTACTTGCACGTTTCGATTCAGATGTCGAGATCGACTACTATCGTAACGGTGGTATCCTTCAAATGGTCCTACGTGAAAAAATGTAAGCTTGTACGTGAGGAGACAGTGTTCAATGAACACTGTCTCTTTTTAAATCGAATATAAATTTCACATACCGAATTGGAACAATTTTATTGTTTTTAAATACCTCTTATGGTTTAATGAAAATTGAACTTAGCAAAACATGGCTTTTAAAGGAGTTTTTCTATTGATTTGGAATGCGGTTGAAATCGGTCCTTTTGTCGTTCAATATCGCTACATTGTCTTAATTATTAGCGCCATTTCTGCTTATATCGCTTTAAAAGCAGTGATTAAGGAGAAAGAAGCGGAAAAGTACATGACAGACGTCTTCTTTAACACAGCAGCGTTCACTTTGCTCATATGGAAATTCAGCTATATCTTGTTTCACCCTGTAGAAGCAATTAATGCACCTGTACGAATTCTTTATTTCAGCGGAGGGACTTTGGGGTGGATTATTGGAGTGGTAACTGGGCTTTTGTATTTAATTTATAAAGGAAGAAAGGCTGATTTTCCATTACCACAATGGATTCTTGCACTTTCAGCTATCATCATGAGCTTCCTTGCTGTATATAATGGAATCATCTGGGGACTAAATGGATTCGTAGATGTTATTTTTCTTATAAAAAGTTTGTCGTCTTTAGCCTTTTTAATTGCACTTTTTATGCACATAAATATGGTAAATTACATAAGTATATGGTACTTTGTCGTACAAGCTGCAATCGTATTTGCCGAGGAACGCTCCACCGTTTTCTTAAGCTTTTCGGTTGGACAACTTTTATTTATTGCCGCTGCTGTTGGTTTATTGCTGTTTGAATGGAAATATCGTTCCTAAAAGGGGGAATTAGGATGAAAAAAATTATTGCGTCGATTTTTATTATGGGATTAATCGCGTACGGTGTTATTTCTGCTTACTCGGATTCAAAGGAAGAAGAAAACAATCAGCTTACAGCTACACCGGATAATGCAGAAACAGAAATACAAGGTGAACTGAAAAAAGGAGCTGTAGCACCTAATTTCACCTTAACGACATTAGAAGGTGAACAAATGACACTGCAAGATTTAAAAGGTAAAAAGGTCATGGTTAATTTTTGGGCTTCTTGGTGTCCGCCATGCCGCGCAGAAATGCCGGAAATGCAAGAATTTCATGAAAACTATGCTGACAAAGATGTTGTAATCTTAGCAGTAAATGCAACGCAAACAGAAAAAAATGAAGCAGATGTTAAGCAGTTTGTTGAAGAATTCGGACTTACATTCCCTGTTTTAATGGATGGAAATGGGAAAGTCAATACAGACCTTTACAATGTCGTTTCATTGCCAACTACGTATTTTATTGACTCAAATGGCAAGCTACAAAATCAAATGATAGGTGCCATGTCATATGACCAAATGGTGACGAATATCGAAAATTTGGATTAATTGGTTTTAAAACTCTCCCAAAAGGGGAGAGTTTTTTGTGTAAGAAATATCTGAATATTGAATGAACTAAGAACATTTTGTCCATACTGAATAAAAGAATAAAATGGAAAGGATGTTAATCGTGCGAAAAACTAAAAAACGAACCCTTCAACAACTGATTGCGGATAATAAGCGTGAATTATTAAAAGATGCTAAGGCTCTTGAGCAAATTGAGGAACGGTTAGAAAAGCGCGCGCAACAGCAATGGGGCTAAGTTACTTGTATAAGTGAGCACTGCTTGCAAAAACTACCCATGTAACAAATCTAAGAAGAAGGTGAAAACATGGGTAATCCGAAAAAAGACAGCAAGCATTTTGCGCCAAACCACTATGGCACCCAGCCGCGTGAGTCAAATGTGAATAAAGGAAAACAGCGTCAAACAAAGTCTAATGAAACTCCGGATGTTATTCAAACAAAAGGTGAATAATCCTTAGCAGATGAGACAATCTACAACTATTGAATAAACAAAAGGAGTGGCATTCAATGCACAATCGTCCAAACCCAGATAATCGTCAAGATAACGTAGAAAAGCTTCAAGATATGGTTCAGAATACAATCGAAAACATAGAAGAAGCAGAGGAAACGAAAGAATTTGCTTCTGGTGAAGAACGTCAGCAAATTGATCAGAAAAACAAGCGCCGTGAAGAAAGTATACAAGCAATGCGTGCTGAAATCCAAGATGAAGCAAAGGCGCGTGAAAATGGTCAATTAGACGAACAGTAAAACCGGCATTCCGCCGGTTTTTTAAATTTAGCACTTTAAATTTTCACATACCGTATTTGTAGTATAAATTCTGTGATTAAGTACAACAAAAGATAAAATTTTAGCATAGTTCTCGCTTATGTTAAAATATCGGGGAAGGTTGGTGAAACTGTGCAACAAAAAAAGCAATTAACACTTAAACAGATCGATAAACAAGTTATAAATTGGGATAACTCAATAGATAAATTCAATGAAACAGATGGTCTTAAATTATTAAAAATATTAGAACAGCATCAACATCATGAGGATTACAGGGTAATTAAAGCCCGTATTCTAGGTTTACTTGCAACAAGCAGAAGCCAGAGAATCGGATATATTGATCATTTAGCTGAGAAGTGGGCTGCATTAAGCAAAGAGCTTAACCCACAAGAGGAGCGGGCAGCAGAAATTATTGCACACGTGCATGTTGAAGCATTGATAACGATTTATGAGGATTTAACATTTCAATTAATAAGAGAAACGGATAACAGACCTGCAAAACGTACTGTTGCAAGCTGGTACATTGAAACAAGTCAACAATTTCTAGATGAAGCTCAAAACTACCATACCCGGCTAAGTAAAGGTCTTCATGCTGCAAGGCTTGTAAATAATGAGCGACTGGAAAAGAAATACCGAGAATTAAAACAAGTGCTTGAAGAAACAGAAAAAGCATTAGCAGAGCTGATTCAACAAGCGACGAATTATATTGAATCACTTTCAGGTACTTTTTATTCGTCGAACTATGCAGAAGGGATGAAGCTAGCCATTTCACAAATTGAGAGTTATAAGGAAGAATGGCAAGCTTACTTTCAAAAAGAAGAAGGTAAGAAGACTCACTCCTGCTTAGATGAGCTTGAAGAAATGATTGGACTTCATAAAATAAAAGACAACGTGCGGAAGCTTTATCACTTCCTGCAGTACCAGCAGGAACGCAAGGCTGAAGGCTATCGGTTTAAAGATGAGCTCAGTCTTCATATGATTTTCACCGGAAACCCTGGGACTGGAAAAACGACGATTGCTCGTTTGCTCGCAAAGATTTATCATGAGCTTGGCATTTTAAATAGACCAGAAATAACAGAAGTGGACCGTTCACATCTTGTTGGCGCTTATGTTGGGCAAACAGAAGAAAATGTCATGAAGATGGTCAAGCAGGCACAAGGCGGGGTTTTATTTATTGATGAAGCGTATAGCCTGCATCGTGAAGGTCAGTCAGGCAATGATTATGGCCAAACAGCAATTGATACACTTGTTTCGGCAATGACAAGCGGAGAATATGCAGGAACATTTGCGGTTATTCTGGCAGGATACCCAGAAGAAATGCGACAGTTTTTATGGTCTAATCCTGGACTGCGCAGTCGTTTTCCAGAAAGTAATCACCTTCACCTTGATGATTATTCGACGGATGAACTGTTGCAGATTGCAGAAATGACAGCACTTGATAATGACTACGTCTTAACGGAAGAAGCGATGCAAGAAATCGAGAAGCGAATTGATAAAGAACGGGTCGATGAATCATTTGGTAATGCTCGAACTGTTAAAAATATTGTCATGGATGCGATTTTTCAAAAAGGCTCGAAGGCAACAAGTAATCAGGCACTCGATGTTGTCGATTACACAGTGATTGAAAAAGAAGACGTAGAAACCAATGAAGTATCAGAAGAAAAATCACCGGAAGAACAATTAGACAAAATCGTTGGCCTGCATACAATTAAGCAGGAAGTACGAACGCTTGCTTCGTTCGTCAAGGTGCAGCAAATGCGTAGAGAAAAAGGCTTGAAGACTGTCCCGATTCAGCTTCATTCTGTCTTTTCCGGAAACCCAGGCACAGGCAAAACAACCGTTGCTAAAATCTTTTCACAAATCTTAAAGGAAAGCGGCTTATTAAAGCGCGGCCATTTAGTAACGGTCGGACGAGCAGACCTTGTAGCTGGTTATGTTGGTCAAACAGCATTGAAGACGAAAAAGAAAATTCGAGAAGCGCTCGGAGGCGTTTTGTTTATTGATGAAGCCTATTCTCTCTTTTCTCAGCGTGGAAATGATTTCGGGAAAGAGGCGATTGATACACTGGTAGAGGAGATGACAAAGCACAACGATAATCTAGTCGTGATTCTCGCAGGGTATACGACTGAAATGAAACAATTATTAAATTCAAACCCCGGCTTAGCATCACGCTTTAAGAAATACTTTCATTTCCCTGACTATACAGCGGATGAATTGACACAATTAACCGAGTATTACGCCGAGAGTTACAGCTACGAATTAAGTGAAGATGCGAAACGATATGTATTTGAACACTATACTAATAAAAAGATTGAAGGAAATGGAAGGTATGTAACGAATGTAGTGGATGAAGCGATTCAAAAACAAGCTTACCGAATTTTTAAGCAAGACGAATTCGAGGCAGATATGTCCACGTTAACGGACAACGATTTTCAAGTTGTAATTGAGGAGTGAAAATAGTAATGTACGTATCTGAAACAACGATTCCTGTACGCTATGCAGAAACAGACCAAATGGGTGTTGTCTATCATGCAAACTATATTATCTGGATGGAGGTAGGACGCACAGCCCTAATTCGCGAGCTTGGATTTGATTATGCGATGATGGAAAAGGACGGGATTATCTCACCGGTCCTTGATGTCCGTGCGACTTATAAATCTCCCGTGCGTTATGGTGAAATAGCAACAGTCCGAACATGGATTGAAAAATATGATGGGCTTCGGGTAATCTATGGCTATGAAATTCTCACCGAAAGCGGAGCATTAGCTGTTACAGGACATTCCGAACACGTTTGTGCAAAGAAAGAAAACTTCAGACCAATTCGGATGAAATCTTATTATCCCGAGTGGCATGAAACGTACGAAAGAGTAAAAAAACAAACAGAATAAGGTGACATGGTATGGCATTTGGTATCACAAAAGAAGAGTTAAGAAAATGGAAGGAAGCTGTGCAAAACGAAGAAATTTCCTTCCTTACTCACTTTTGGCTTGATGAACGATTTCCTGGCTGTAATACTGTTACAAAGGTAGGCTGCAGTAATTTAGAGAAGTTAACAGAATGGGGCAAACAATACGGTCTTCAGCGTGAATGGATCGATATGCGAAATGATTTCCCTCATTTTGATTTATTTGGAGAGCGGCAATTACGGATTTTAAAAGAAGAACAGCAATTTGACCAAATTCGCCGCTTCAAGCTAGATGAATCACAACATTAATGTGAACAAAGCACATTCGATTTATGCCGTCTACCTTAACCTTACAGAAGACAAAACCGTCACAGTTGGAAAGCTTGGGACATTTTCTTTTCCGGCTGGCACATATATTTATATCGGTAGTGCTAAACGAAACATAGAAGCAAGGCTCAACAGGCATCTTAAAATTGAAAAACCGCTCCGTTGGCATTTTGATTATTTAAGACCTTACGGAGAGATTACAAAAGTCGAGACATTTGACCGCACGCTAGGGGAATGCGAACGTTTTGAAGCATTCAAGCAGGATTATGATGGAGTGGTGGTTGCCAAAGGCTTTGGCTCTTCTGATTGCAGCTGTGCAACACATTTAGTATATATAGGAAAAACCCGCTAAAAAGCGGGTTTTCTTTATTCTTCTAAATATTCGAATTCGACTTCGCTATACGCTTCGTTGTATTTCACATATAAATTATAGTTGTCAAAATACCAAGCATCTTTGTCCTCAACGAAAAACGTAATGCCATCCTGTTCCGCTGTTACAAACGGCTCTACAGGTTTTTCTAGTGAGACACCGAGGGAAAAACCGCTTTGAATGGAACTGCTTCCGCCGTAACGGGCATAGAATCGAACGTGATCGCCTTTTTCAAGATCCATTTCTTCTTTATACCATTGTAGTGCTTCTTCTGTAATTTCCAGCTTCATCACGAAACTCCCTTCACAACATGCCAATTTTTCATCCAACACCATTATAAGACATCCTAGACTGAATGACCAATTGTGCGCTTAATAGGATTGCACATAGACTAGGCAAAATGCATATCATACTACATTCAATTAAAAGGAGTGTATGCATGTGACGAAGCTGAACCCAAATAAACTCAATGTTACATTTTTTGGAGGTACTTCAGCGACATCTCCGCTTATTCCACGCTATTATACATTAACTCATTCCGATCTAACTGCAGAATTGTTTCTAATGATTGGTCCGTATTACCGTTTTGATAAGATTGATCGTAAGCTTCGTGATGAGGTGCTTGGACAGTGGATATACACTGGCAACAAATTTGTTTTTCCTGTTATGGTGTATGTCGGAGGAGAAGAGTATGGAATACAAACAGCCTCGATTCGTTATCAAATCTTTAAACGTGAGTTGCCGCTTGCCCTTGAAGCAATCCGATATGGCGACAGAGAGCTCTTTAATCTTTATCCGCAATTAGACGATGCACCAATCATCGTTTATTTCCAGTCGTCCTATCCTCAATTCCACACGGCTCAAAACTTCGGCACTTTCAGAGATTACCGCTACCCATAAGGACTCGATGAAAGTCGCAAAAAAAGATTATCATTTTGATAAACTTCGAGTATAATAAATCCAGATCTTTTTGCAAATTTCCTTTAAAAAAGGGGTTAGTTAACATGTAAGCAGGGAAAGTGATGATAAGAAATGACATGCTCTTAACGAATGATATAATAGAAAGTGAGTGATTGATATGACATTTAAGCGCATCATAACCGTCATTATGTCATTTCTCCCGGGACTAGCTCATATGTTTTTAGGGTTGTCCAACCGGGGAATTCAGTTAATGATTTTATTCTTTTCTCTTGGCTTTTTAACGGACTTATTAGATACATTTACATTTTTAGTCCCGATCTTTTGGGTATTCAGCTTGTTTGACGCATTAAGGTATTTATTTAAGAAGGAACGTGGACAAGCGATTGATGATGAACCCCTCTTTCCTTGGGACAGCTTAAGAGGAAAAAGCCAGGTAGTTGGTTTTGCTTTTATCGGATTCGGTCTTATCTTTTTATTTGAAAACGCTGCAGAATACTTTTTTGATTGGGAGAAATACGAAATTATCAAAAATGTCCTAGTTGGTTTATTATTTATTGCTCTTGGAGTGGGGACCCTTCAAAGCCGTCAAAAGAGCATGACTTTGTTTTTTAAACGAAGTGAGAAGAAGATCGAAGAACCTAAGCGGTACCGCTATCGCTATCATAATCAGGATATGTAAAATCAAAACCACCAGTGTGAACTGGTGGTTTGCTCTGCGGCTGAAAGCCTCTTTTACCGGCCTCGGCCTTAAAGGCCCACTGAAAGGGTTTCCCTTATGCACCACATTCACTCACCAATTCTAAAGAATTTCCTTATTTTTTCTTATTTCTTTGTCCTGTGAACGGATCAAACTCTTCGAACAATGTTAACTGGTCAGCTCGATAGTCTCCACCAGCTGATTTCGAATGTAGTCTTGTATTCGCTTCTTGTTTCGACCCACCGTATCAACATAAAAGCCTCTACACCAAAATTTCCGGTTTCCATATCGGTATTTTAAATTGGCATGTCGATCAAAAATCATGAGACTGCTCTTCCCTTTCAAGTAACCCATGAATTGAGACACACTCAATTTAGGTGGGATACTAACTAACATATGAATGTGGTCCGGACAGGCATTGGCTTCATGGATCACCACACCTTTTCGTTCACATAGATCCCGGATAATTTGTCCAATACTCTTTTTATATTTTCCATAAATAATCTGTCTTCTGTACTTTGGCGCAAACACAATGTGATACTTACAATTCCATGTTGTGTGTGCTAAACTATTCATGTCCTTCAAGGGGCATTCCTCCTTCTATGGCGAGATAAAGTGGTCGGGAAACCAACTTTATCTTACCATGAAGGGGGATTTTTTTATTACCACGCTATAAGCTATCTAGAACCCCCGGCATAGCCAGGGGTTTTCTAAACCATTAAATAAAGAGAACCTGCAAGCTATCATTTAGCTGCAGGTTCTTTATTTTTTTCAGGTACCTCATCAATACCACCAGGATGGAAGGGGTGACATTTGAAAATCCGCTTTATGGTTAGCCAGCCGCCTTTTAGTGCGCCAAACCGTTGAATGGCTTCTAACCCGTACTGTGAGCACGTTGGATAGAAGCGGCATGTCGGCGGTTTAAATGGTGAAATAACTTTTCGATAGAAATAAATGATGGCAAGAAAAAGCCGTTTCATGAAAGGACACTTCCTTATATACATTGTGCTTTTATTTTATACGCAAAGGGGTATAGAACGCAAATAAAGCAGCCGACAATAGCTGCTTTACTCGTGAAAAACATTGAAATTGTCCCAGAGAGTTTCCAATTCTTCTAGCCGCTTCTTCACCTTTGTCTGTTCGGAGCGTGTAACCCCTGTAATAAGGGCATTAATCACACTTAATGGCGCAGTGAATGAATCAATAAATGAGTTAATTTCAGCTGCTGCATAGATTTGATAATCACCAAGCGGAGCAAGTGGTGACATTGGATGATCTGTAATAACTAATGTTTTGGCGCCTTTATCACGAACATATTTCATAACATCTACCGTCCGCTTCGTATAACGTGAAAAACCCATGCCAATTACGAGATCATTTTCAGTAATATCTAATAAGTGCTCAGATACGCCGTCTGACTGCTGAACAAGCTCAGTATTTTGCAAAACTAGATCAAGGTAAAATTCTAAAAATACACCTAAGCTTTGCGCACTGCGGTAAGCAATAATATAAATGCGTTCAGCCTTAATTAACTCTTGAATGATTGTATTGAAAGTGTGAGAATCTATGCCCCTCATCGTTTCCTTTATGTTCCGCATATCATCATAAAGAACTTCTTTCCACACATCCATCGGTTTTGTCTCTACAGCCGTTGTCTTTTCAAACCGTTCTGCTGATGTCCACTTTCGCTGCAAAGCCTCCTGTAAATGCCGCTGAAGCTCAGGATAACCTTTATAACCAAGAAAGACGGCAAAGCGAATAATTGTCGCTTCGCCGACTCCTGCTTTACGCGCAAGCTTTGATGCAGTAAGAAAGGGGGCACTCTCTGGATTTTCAATTAAAAATGCTGCAATCTTTTTTTGAGATTTGCTCATTTCAGCTTGTTTTGCACTAATTCGTTCGAATACCACATTTTTTCACCCTTTTAACACTTACAATTGCGATAAAACCTTCTCGTATGCTTCGACAGTTTTATCAAGCTCTGCGTCTGTATGCTCTGTTGAGAGACTGTAACGGTTTAGCGGTTTTGTATAGATTCCTTCATTTAACAAAGCATAGTCAATCTTTTTACGTAGAGCCATATTTGTTTTCTGGAATTCACGATAGTTTTTGATTTGTTCCTCTTCTGATAATACTACACTAAAGATTGTTCCTTTTCCAATCGCTTTCATTGGGATTCCTTTTTTCGCAAACAACCATTCTAGCCGTTGTTTCAATGTGTCTGTTGTCTGCATAACACGGTCCATCTCAGACTCTAATACATCTAACACGGCCATTCCAGCAGAAAGAATTGTCGGGTGCCCATTATACGTTCCACTATGGAATAACACGTCTTTGGCGCTTGATGTTTTACTTTGGCTTGAGTCAAAAACGTCAGCATTAATGGATGCGGCACTTTCCATCATAATTTCTTTTTTCCCGCCAACGATACCGACTGGATAACCGCCACCAATTACTTTACCGAGTGTCGTAATGTCAGGCTTGATGTTATACGCTTGTTGCGCACCGCCGATACCGATGCGAAAGCCGGTTTTTACCTCATCATAAATAAGGACAATGCCAAGTTCTTCTGTAATGCGTCTCAATTCTGTCATAAACGCTTGCTCAGCAGGAATAAAGCCTGCTTGGATTGGTTCAATGATTAACGCAGCAAGTTCGTTCTTGTGTTGACGAAGGAGCTTTTCAGTTCGTTCAATATCATTAAATGGCAGCACCAATGTTTGTTTTTGATAATAAGGGTCAATTCCTTTGGATTCAGGCACACTATTTGGCTGTTCTTCAGAACCATATTCACTGTCTGACGGGTTGATACTGATTAATACTTGGTCATAGCCGCCATGATAATGTCCTTCGAATTTAGCTATCTTATTTTTGCCTGTATAAGCAGAAGCAAGGCGGATTGCAAGTAATGTTGCTTCTGTTCCGGAATTTGTATAACGCAAGCGTTCAATGCTCGGGTAATGCTTCATAATACGTTTCCCGAATTTAATCTCAAGCTCGTGTGGAGTTCCAAATAAATTTGTTCCATCTTGTTCAAGCTGTTCGATAACCGCTTTTTTTACTGCTGGATGACCATGTCCAAGCATAAGTGCTCCGTAGGATAAGAGATAATCGATATATTCATTGCCATCTACATCTGTTAAATAAGCACCGTTTCCTTTGTTCATAACAATTGGGTAAGGAGAGAAAGATTTAATATTTGCTGTAACACCATTTGGCATGACATCTTGCGCTTGCTGCATAATGTCATAAGAACCTTTTGTTCGTTTCATATATTCATGTACCACTGGAGAGATTTCTTCAATTGCCACTTTTTATTCCACCTTTTATTAAGAAGTTTTTATTTCATAATCAATTATTTTTTGAATGATGTGTTTCATTATAGATCATACTTACCCAAATTTGAAGTGAAATATTCCATAAAAATTAATTTTTGAAGTGATTATTTCATATTGATAATTTGACAGTAATATAAAAGATTATTTCGCCGCGAATATCAACGAAAAAAGGCTGCTTTACAGGAAGGTTATTCCTAATAAAGCAGCCTTTGGCTAGCTAGGAGCGTGGTGTTTCCAGGTAGCGAAAGACAACACTGCCGCCTTTTTTTGCAATACCGTGAAATTGCTTGAAATCTTCACGATTACGAATAATTGAAAAAAATTGCGGAGCATCTTCTTTGCTTATCTCTTGTACACTTCGCTCACCAGAAGCTAATTCGTCAGCAATGGTATGTAACTCATTATCCATCTTTCATCTCTCCAGAACTAAAATAAATCAACCTTACTTCTGTATATTTAAGTATTCTTCATTCACTCTGTCAACCGCTTGTAGAAAAGATAATTCAGTCGGTGTACATTCACTAATTGGCTTTTTGCTAATTTCTGTGGAAAGCTCCACAGAGGCGATTAATAATTCCCGGCTTAATTGAAGAAGGAGATCCTTTTTCATCTTCATACCCCTTTAGTTTTTTCTTTATCATAGCAATTTTAAGTAAAATTTTGTTAAAATAAATGAAAAACAGGAAGATAGGTTGGCTATTTAATAGCTTATTAACTGAAATATAGGTTTTAGCTGGCATGAAAACCCGATCCATGCAACAATGATAGGTAATTATGGAATGTCGGAGGGAGAAGAATGGACTTTCGCAACATTATGAACAGCTTGTCAAAAGAATATTTAGTGCCAGACGCAAATGTTGAACAAGCTTCTCTGATTTTTATATTAGAATCGCCACATGTGCAAGAAGTGAAAAATGGTGTGCCCGTCGCAGGTGCTTCAGGCGCCACGATGACGAAACATCTAGTAGGTGCTGAACAAAAGACGCCACTTGGGCTGCTTGTAAAAAAATATGTAGAGCATAATGAAGCAGAAGAGGTTGAAAATATCGGGCTAATGAACATTTGTCAATTACCGATGCAAAGAGCAGCATATCAAAAAAACGATATTGAACAATTAAATGACTTCTTTGATATTGTGGAAGGAATCAGAACTTCCAATCATAAGAAGGAATTTAAGGATGAAACATGGAATGATATGCAAAAGGTTATCTTGAATCATTTCTTAAAAAGACTGAAAGAACTAGAGAATAAATCGTATACGTTAGTTCCGTGTGGACGATTTGCCCAAAAGTTTTTCCAAATGGCCATGGAACATGTCGACAGCAGTTCTTGGAAAGTGATTGATGATGTACCGCATCCGTCTTATAATTCGTGGAGCCGTGAGCGTTACCGTAATGCCGTTAAACAAGTGCAAGAAATCTACGAATCTACAAAATCTTAAATGAGGTGCTGGCTGATGCCTGTTATATCAATTAAGTTAGCAAAAGGAAGGACAGAAGAACAAAAAGCTTTATTTGCTTCTGAAATAACCAAGAATGCTGTCGAACTGCTAGGTGTAAAAGCTGAATGGGTAACAGTACTGTTCGAGGAATATGAACGTGAAAATTGGGCGACAGCAGGTATGCTGCATTCAAAAAAGTTTGGTCCGGGATTTGGCCTAAAAGGGACAGAAAAAAAGAGTTGAAATTGGCTTATAATAGCCGCTTTCAACTCTTTTTTATTTGACAAGCTCGAATTCTTCTATAAAACAAATAAGCTCTTCAGCAGAAGTGATAACGGTAATCGGGCTCCTATCTGTTTGCTCGCTAACCTCATCATTAAACACTTCGAAATAAAATGAGTTATCTGAACAATGGTGAACGTAAGAACAGATAACATAGGACGATTCCTTCATTATTTTTCCTCCTTTTTTGTGTCTAATCCAATTATAAACGGATAGTCAGAAAATATATACAGAATTATTCGAATATTTAGTGAAGATAGATAGACGGTAATAATATTATGTTAACTAAATGGTCTTATTGTTTGAAAGAATAGGGTAGGTGGGTAGGGCTTATATAGAGGATTAATAAAAGGAGTGTTTCAAAATGATTCATATGATCGGCTATATTGCGATTGGAATCGGGATTGTTTGCAGTATTATTATTTTATTCGACATACTTAAGCATCCTCAGCACATGAAAATCATGAATGTTGTCTGGCCGATGCAAGGGTTATACTTAGGACCAATTGCGATCTGGGCTTATTGGAGAATGGGCCGTCAAAAAGGTCATGAAGGCCATGGACACGGCGATAAGCCTTTTTGGCAAAGTGTTTTTGTCTCAACAAGTCATTGTTCAAGCGGTTGTATTCTTGGTGATGTAATTGGTGCTCCCCTTGTTTTTATAACAGGTCTTCACTTATTAGGCTCGAAACTCTTTACTGATTATTCGGTTGAATTTACGCTCGCTTATATCTTCGGGATTTTCTTTCAATTGTTCTCGATTGTTCCAATGTCTGAAAACCTAGGCTGGGGAAAAGGTGTCGTGAAAGCTATCAAAGCAGATACGTTATCATTAGTTGCTTTTGAGGTTGGAATGTTTGGTTGGATGACGATTGTTCATTTCTACATCTTTCCGGGTGGTTTGAAGCCGATTGATATTCGTTTTTGGTTTATGATGCAAATTGCGATGATCTTAGGGGCTGCTACTAGTTACCCAGCAAACTGGTTTCTTGTTAAACGAGGGATTAAGCATCAAATGTAAATAGAGGAGGCTCTCCGCCTCCTCTTTATTGTGTTTTTTTTGAGTAAGCCCAACCCGAATTTTTTCTTTTCGGGTTTTTTTTGTGCTGCAACAGCCTGATCGAATGCTTTCTTCCGCATTCTCTCCTGCTTCATTTCCTCACGAATCAGCATCCATTGGTCACGGGCAAGTTCAACAATCCGTTTTTCAATGACTTTATCTTTAAGCTGAATCACTTTTGAAAAGTAAACAATGGCTTTATTAGGGTTCCCTGTTTGGCGATATAACTCTCCCATTAAATAAAGAATACGGGTTAATGACATATTGGCATCCTTATAATCTCCTTGAAAGTAGCTTTGTTCATAAGATTTCAAGGCAAGATTCAGACATTCTATTTCTTTCGTTTCGTCTTTTAGCTTGCGGTAGATCCAGGCAAGACGCATATACAGCCCAGCCATTACAATCGGCTTTTCTTTGCGTAAAATCCCTGAATAAATTGCTAATTTATAGGCCTCAATTGCTTCTTTAGAAGTCCGTTCCTCCGAATAGTAAGACTGTCCACGCCAAAAACGAGTTATTTTCTGCATAATAATGTCTTTTGCTCCAGGCAGAAAATAAGTAGCTGCTTCATCAGCAAACGCATACCCACAAGAAGGACAAACGTTCACATGGTAAAGCAAAGGACTTAGATCTTCATGTTTATAATCAGAATAAAAATCTGACTCTAAACTAACAGCTTGAATAAAACGTGAACGTACTTTTTTTGTAGTAAAGGTGTGATTACATACGAGACAAGTTATGTGCTTATCATATAAAGGGTTCTGTTCACTCATTACGTTCACCTCTTTAGCAAAATAAAGTACCACAGCGTGTCGAGCTATTGGTACTTCTATTATACTAATTAACTAGATATAAAGCACTAGTTATAAGGTTTAGTTAGGTACTTTTTAGTATTTTTTAAACAAGATAGAAAAATAAGGATAATAGGTGAACAAATAGGGGTAAGAAAATAGAAATGTATCTGAATTAACATGTATATTTCTATTTAACTAGCCGACTGTAGTGTAAACTCATTTTAATTTCTGCTTTTCCCTTGCTATTTCAATGCTTTAAAAAGAATTTCACACTTTCTATTCTAAAGTCACAGGTGAAGACCTAATGCTTTATTTTCTTGCAAGTACTATTCTAAAATACCTAACTTGGTGAAAAATCCATCAAAAAATTCACCTTTTTTAGGAACAATTCAGTATTTTCGGTATGTTGTAATATTTCGACAAACTTCGACAGACTTGCATAATTTTTCTTGATACGATTAACGTAAAAATTTAGAAAATATTCACATTTAATCATTAATGAGGAAGGGTCGTAGATTAGGAGGACTAGAAGATGCTGGAGTCAAAGCGAAGAGCAATTATACTACTGATTATTTCTTTTTTACTTGCAGCTGTTGCTGGGTTTTTAATTCTACAAAAGATGAAAGAATTAAATACTCAGCTAGGTGCAAAGGTTGAAGTATATGTCGCAGCAGGGGATATCGCTTCTCGGACGCTGATTCAGCCAGATCAAATCAAGACAATTGAAATGCCACAAAAATATGCCAATGAATCATTTGTAACAAGTGAATCTGCCTTAAAAGGCAAAGTAACGGTCGTTCCACTTTCAGAGGGGGATTTGATCACAAAAAACATTATCAAGCCTGCCACTGTACTGCGCGATGAAAACCACCGTCTTGTTACGATGCTTGCTTCAGAAAAAATAAGGTTTGACCAAGAGTTAGAAGCTCTTGACCGCGTCGATATTATTATTTCAAATGTTGTCAATGATAAGCCTGTGACTAAAGTGTTTATGAAAGATGTCTTAGTAGCGATGGTCGCAAAAAATAATGATAGCTTCAGTGGGGTGGCATTAGAAATTCCTTTCGAAGAGGCTTCAAAGCTTATCCATCAACAGCATTATGCGCAAATGATTCGCGTATTGAAATCAAACGTCGGGAAAGGCGAGCTGAATATTTCCAATCCCTTTGAAAGAAGTAATGAAACGAAGCCAAAACCACCTCTTCCAAATCAAAATACGAATAGCGTAAATACGGAGCAAAAACCTACCAATCCTGAAACAAAGAAAAATACGGAAAACGTAAAGAAAGAAACAACACAATAATAACAGGAGGAGCAAAATGAATACCGCACATCGAATTCTCGTTATTACAGACTATGAAGCAATGAAAAAGCAATTAGCAGAAGAATTAGTTGAATACTCAGATGTTCATTTTCTAACTTCCTTAGAAGTAAAAAAAGAAATTGACCGTATCGCCCCTCAAATTGTATTGCTCGTACAGCCTGAAGACAGCTCTGAAGTTGAACTTGTTCAATATATTCATGCTGAGCTTCAGCAAGCGATGATTATCTTTATTACAGACAAACAAGATTTTCTTCTCCTTCGGGATATTATGCGCGCAGGGGCACTTGAATATATTTTGATGCCTGAGGAACTGAATCTTTTAACAGATCGAATTGACAAAATTTCACTCCTAATTGATGAGCAATCAAAGTTAGATGCTCCTGTGAAATCAGGAAAATCATTTGTTCGCGGGAGAGGTAAAGTATTCTCTTTCTACAGCGGAAAGGGGGGAAGCGGGCGGACACAGCTTGCGACAGCATTTGCCCAATCTTTGAAGCTTGAATCAACCGCACAGGTGTTACTTATTGATTTGAACCTGCAATTTGGCGGAGCTGAAACCTTTCTTTCACTTGATAATCATCGAACAATTGCTGATTTGATGTCAGTGATGGCTGAATTGAATGAAAACAACCTTCGGAATATTGCCCAGCGCGAAAAACATTCAAAGCTTGAAGTATTGCTAAGTCCTTGCGATGCGGAAACAGCTGAGAATATTTCGGAAGAATTTGTTGCACGTGTTATTCGTTCGGCACGCCGAAGCTATGATTTTATCATTATCGATTTACCAAACAATATGAGTGAAATTACGTACAGTGCCCTAGAAGAGTCAGATATGATTTATTACGTCTTAAACTTAGACACCCCTTCTGTGCAAGCCTTCAAACATGTGGAAACACTCTTTCGCAAACTCGGAGTGGATACAGAAGGAAGACTGGAGCTGCTTGTCAATCAAGTCGGAAGAGATAATGAGCTAAATGTATTTGATCTTAAAAAAATCATTCACATTCCTGTAGCAGCAGAAATTAAACGTGACCACAGAGGTGTTCAAGCAGCTGTAAACCAAGGACTGCCTCTTCAAAAACAAGCAAATGAAAAGAAGCTCACGCAAGCAGCGAAAGATATACGAAAATGGACATTGAAAATGTTGTCATAGAGGTGATAAAAAGATGGCGCTCTTTAATCGAAAGCAAGAACAGAAAAAGTCATTTGCACACGAAAACAAAACAAACGAAGAGGCGCTTCGTCAAAGTACTTATATTTTAGAATTAGCTGATCATTATAAAGCCCGCCTGTTAAAAGAAACAAACCTTGAACGGCTCACAAGCATGGGCAAAGCAGAAATGCGACAAACAATTGAGCGGCTTATTACGCAATATATGGCAGAAGAGAAAGTTGTCATTCCACGCAGTGACAAAGAAATGCTGCTTACTAAGCTTATAAATGAATCGACAGGACTTGGTCCGCTTGAACCGCTGTTAGAAGACGAAACGATTACAGAAATTTTAATAAATGGCCATAATGAAGTCTTTATTGAGAAAAAAGGACGCTTAGAGCAAACGCAAATCAGCTTTCGTGATGAGGAACATTTACGGCATATTGTCGATAGAATTGTTGCACCACTAGGCAGGCGGATTGATGAAAGCTCGCCAATGGTTGATGCGCGATTAAGCGATGGAAGCAGGGTAAATGCGGTTATTCCGCCTGTCAGCTTAAACGGCACACTTGTTTCGATTCGTAAGTTTCGTAAAGAACCCTACTCGATGGATGAGCTGATGGCATTTGATTCTTTCAGCCCTGAGATGTCAAAATTTCTTCAAGCTCTGGTGAAAGCAAAAATGAGTGTTTTGATTTCAGGTGGAACCGGCAGTGGAAAGACAACGCTATTAAATGCGGTTGCTCAATCAATCCCAGAAAAGGAACGTGTCGTTACGATTGAGGATTCTGCAGAGTTAAAGCTCATAAACCAAAATGTCGTCGGTATGGAAGCTCGCCCACCTAATATGGAAGGAAGTGGGGAAATTACCATTCGCCAATTAGTGAAGAACTCACTAAGAATGCGGCCTGACCGAATCATTGTCGGAGAAGTGAGGGGCTCAGAAGCCTTCGATATGCTCCAAGCAATGAATACAGGTCATGAAGGTTCCTTAACCACTGTGCATGCCAACTCTCCGGAGGACGCATTCAATCGTCTGGAAGGGATGGTTGTCATGGCAGGGATGGAGTTACCTTCAAACATTATTCGTGATTATATCGTCAGTGCTCTTGATTTCATCGTTCAAGGAACACGTCTATCTGATGGGACACGTAAAATTGTCTCAATCTCTGAAATTGTTACGACAGAAGAGAAGCATGTTGAAGTGAACGAGATTTTTCGTTTTCAACGAACAGGTGTTGCTGACGACGGCACAGTCCTCGGTCATTTCACTCCAACCGGGGTCATCCCACAATGTTTACAGCGCTTAAAAGTATATGGAGTAGAGCTTGAACAGTCGATGTTTATTCCAAGTGAGGTGGAGCCGCATGCTCATTCCCATCATTAGTAGTTTCGCAACTTTATTTGCTGTTTGGGGGATTTATCATTATTTGGGCTATCGTACAAAGAAGAAAGAATGGCGGAATCGAGCTGAAGAAATATTCGGACCTTCACAAGAGCGGAGAAGCTTTCTCGCCGGGCTTGGTGAGCGGTTTGATGAAACTGATTTTGCAAAAGACGTACGCAGAAAATTAAGACGTGCAAACCTTCCTATTGAACCTTCTGAGTTTTATAGCTTTCTTCTAATTGGTGTGATGGGAATTGGTTACACGTTGAACGCATTCTTTGACATTAAATCACCGTATAACATTTTATCAGCCGTTTTAGCTGTGTTTATTGCTCAGAAAATGTTGTTTTTGTTAAGGCGGAATAAGCAGCTTACCAAACTAAACCAACAGCTCCCTGATGTATGCCGGATGCTTGGTAATTCGCTTCGAGCAGGATTAACGCTTTCACAGGGAATGCACCTTGTGGCAAAGGAAATGAGCTACCCTGCTAAGGAGGAATTCGGGCGAATGTCCCGTCAATTGCAGTTAGGCGTTACCTTCGAAAGAGCCCTTTTGGAAATGAAAGAACGGATTCCAACAAGAGATTTTCGCATTTTTGCTGCGATTTTACTTATTCAACGCCGTACAGGTGGTCATTTAAGTGAAGTGATGCAGGAAATGGCAGACACGCTGGAAGACCGAAAGCTTGTTGCTCAAGAAGTCAAAACTCTTACAGCGGAACAACGATATGTGTCAGTGTTGATCCCTGTTATGCCTATTGTCATCGTGCTAATGATGAATTCGATGAATGAAGGCTTTATTGACCCCTTATTTAGGGGCGTTGGACTTCTTTTATTAATCATATTCGTAATCGGAACAGCCGTAGCATTTTTCTTAATCAAAGCTGTGACGAATATAAAGGTGTGACGATATGGATTCTCTCATAATCACAACTGTTGTCCTTTTTCTGTTATGCTTTATCGTTTTCTTAAAGGAATGGTATCGCTACCTTAACGAAAAGCAGCAATTGATGGAACATGTTCATCATGTGGCAGGTGACCAGCTACAAGCAATAAAGAGAAAACAAACAACAACACAGCTTGCCTTAAAGAAGCTATTAAGATTAGCAGATGATTACGCTTCAATTGGAAAGCGAGTTAATTTTTTTAGTGAGTCACATGAGATTGAAAGCTTGTTATTAAGGGCGGGTAATCCACTTGATTTAACCGTTGACCGCTTTCAAGGAACCAAAATTGTTCTAGGCTTAATCGGACTGTTAGCAGGCGTTGTTTTCTTTGTTATTGGCTTTCCTTTTTCGCAGTATGGGATTGTCATTTTACCGCTTGCAGGATACATGACGCCAATTCTGTTATTAAGACAAAAGGCAAAGGCCCGGCAAGAACAAATCCGTTATGACTTACCTGAATTTCTAGATACCGTCAGCGTTACCTTGCAGGCAGGAGCGGGTCTTGATCATTCCTTAAGGGAGGTGATTCGCTTTTTCGAAGGACCACTTCGTGAGGAATTTGCTAGGTTTAATCAAGAGTTAGATCTCGGCTTGCCGCGTGAGAAAGCCTATGAGCAGCTGTTGCGTCGCAATGATAATCCTGAGTTTCAAATCTTAATTAAAGCGTTAATTCAAGGTGGAAGATTAGGTGTTCCCGTTGCCACTACATTCAAAATTCAGTCAGAAAATATGAGAAAGCTAAGAAAAGAGCTTGTCAAAGAAAAAGCTGCTAAAGCATCTCCAAAAGTTACATTAATCACGACACTTATTGTCGCGCCGACAGCTGTTCTTATGATTGCTGGTCTGATGGTGTTGAATATTTTAAAAGACGGAGATTTTATCACTAATTTATTTAACTAAAGGGGGTGGTCTTTCATAAAGATCCGTTGTTCTACTTACATCATTTGAAAAACTTGCCTTGGCAGAGGCAAGTCCTCAACAAGTATTTTTGACTAGTTCTATTGTAACACACTCACCTCATGAAATGACATCTTAATGGAAAAAACTTTATGTAGTTCTGCGTCTACTAGGGAACATTCCCTATCATCATTATGACTTCATTACTAAGGAGGAAATGTAAATGTTAAAACTATATGTGAAAGCAACTGAAAAACTACAAAACTTTAAAGATGATGAAACTGGTGCTCAGGCTGTTGAATGGGTCGCGCTTGCCGGCGTAGTAATTGCCGTAATGGCAGGTGTGTCTGCAGCAGTAGAAGGTAACAGTGAGATAGGAAATGCAGTTACAAGTACGTTAAGTAAAATAGTTAAAGGTTTGAGCGGAAATTAAACATTCACATAATGACAACAAGTTGTTGAGTAGTAACGTATTCAGCAACTTGTTGTCAATTATATACATACAAACTTCTTCTTCACTTAATTGATGGAGGTAAAATTATGAAACGTCTTCACTTGATTCTTATAACAGGGAGCTTGTTACTTTTATTAAGTGCTTGCTTTCAGAATACAGATAATGCAAAACAACAGAGTAAAGAAACACCTATAGAAACCACAACAGATAAGCATGATAGCACAACGCCTGAAGAAAAAATACAACAATTAAAAGCGATGCTTCCTGAAGGTGTAGACAAAATCCCGCAAACTGCAGAAGAGTTTATCGCCTTTCCAGAAGGGCCTTTTTCGGGAGAGGGTTTTGATGAAAAGAAACATGGTCCTACATTAGACGAACTCCCTGTTATCGAGGGGGCAGATGACGAGGTAATGAATTTATATTTTTTAGTCCTGCTTAGCATGTTTTCTGAAAAATACCCAGACCCGCAGCCGATTTTAGACAGAATTAACAGCGGTTCAGTTGAAGGGCCAAACATGGAGGACCCGGGCCTTCAATTTAAAGAGCATTACAATGTTGAAATTATTTTGGATGCAAGCGGCAGTATGGGTGCGGTATCAGGTGGCAAAACAAAAATGACAGCCGCAAAAGAAGCGGTTCAAAGGTTTGCCTCTTCCTTGCCAAAAGAAGCAAATGTGGCATTACGCGTCTACGGTCATAAAGGAAGCAGTGCAGAAAAAGATAAAGCTTTGTCCTGTAAAAGCAGTGAACTTGTCTATGACTTACAACCTTATGATGAAACCAATTTAAAAGGTGCTCTTTCTGAATTTCAGCCGACTGGTTACACCCCAATCGCCCACTCTCTTCAAGAAGCCTCAAAAGACCTGAAGGATTACAGCGGAGAAAATAGTACGAATATTATTTACCTGGTCAGCGACGGTATTGAAACATGCGATGGAGACCCCGTAAAAGCTGCAAAACAACTAGCAGACTCTCAAATTACGCCAATCGTGAATGTCATTGGGTTTGATATGGATCCTGATGGAGCAAAACAGCTTCAAAATGTTGCTCAGGCAGCCGGCGGGCAGTATGCATCTATCAAAAATCAACAAGAGCTAGAAAACGAATTAGAGAAAGCGAAAGAAGAAGCTGAAAAGTGGTATAGGTGGAAAACGAATGCATCCAATGAAGTCTATAACTCAAATAACGATATTGGATGGGAACTTATGGACTTTCATAATGAATGGATCAATACGAAAGATGACATATATGACGATTTGTATGCAATAACCCATTACTTTAGTAACAATGACAGTTTATCAGATGAAAATGTTGATGAGTTGAGAGAGCTTATTACGGAATACTTAGATAAAAGTGACGAAGTTGGAAGTGATTTAAAAGAGAAATTATGGGCGTTAAAGGACAAAAGCCATAATAAAAAGATAAAAGAGATTCATGATTTATACGACAATAACGTGCCAGATTAAAAAAATGGAGGAGGAGTAAGCGTGAAGATTAATTCTAAATTAGCTGGGATATTAGCTGTTTGTATTATTGTGATGAACTTTTTCCCGTTTGTTGCGTTCGCTAACATGAAAGCACCAGACCTGCAAAAAGCTGTTCCTAATTATAAGTCGCCTAATTTAGAAGCACCAGATTTGCAGAAAGCTGTGCCAAACTATGAACCTCCTAACTTAGAAGGTCCAGACTTGCAAAGGGCAGTCCCCAACTATGAATCTCCTAACATAGAAGCGCCAGATTTGCAAAAAGCTATTCCTAAATACGAATCTCCAAAGTTAGAAGCACCAGGTTTACAAGAAGCAGTTCCTAACGGCGAAAATCCATCTCTAAAATCACCCGACTTGCAAAGAGATGGGCCGAATATAAACGACCCAACCTCTGAATTAAATGTTCCTAACCTCGAGATTCAAAACCCAAATGACATTTCAAACGGAACTTTAGAAACGAGGGATTTCGACCCTAAGCCTGCTCAATTTATAAAATATGGCTTCAGAGATTATACGTCAGGTTCTTTAAAATATATCGGAACAGTTATGAAGGATGGCGAAGTGGATGAATGGTCTCAATTGCTTAAAGGGAGTTATCTTTTTAAAGGTAAGCTTGCCTTAAGTGCATCCAATATTGCTTTAGGTGGAGAAGGATTTGCTGGTCAGGCAAATATGGTAGCAATGGATGTCTTAGGTGGAAAAGGTGTCTTATCTGATATTAATAAAGTAAGAGCGGTAACCCCTTCTGCCCCGCTTCCTAAGCTAAATGCTGTCACAGCGGGTCTCAGTTTGTTAGGTGATGGATTTTATACCGGTTATAGCTTTTCACAAGCATATACGACGGACCCGACAAATGGTATCACTGAAGATGAACGAGATAAAATGTTTCAACACGGTGTAGGCGCGTTAGGACAGACGATGATGGATGCTGGAATGATTGCAGCTGTCGTACCCGGAGGTCAAGCTGTGGCTGGAACCTTGATGATCGCCGGGGGGATATTATACGGAACGAGCTTATTATTGAAGTATGCTGACCGAAGCAATGCTGTGACACGTCGTCTTCGCAAGGGAGCCGGTAAAGTTGGAAAAGCAATTGGAAAAGGACTAGGGAAAATTGGTGATGGGATTAAAAGCTTGTTTAGTAATTAAATAAAACTTTATTGAGGGAGGGAAAATCATGCATCCGTTCATAACAAGTGTGCGATTCTATTCACGGAATATAGAGTCCTTATTATTACTTTCCGTAACACTCGTCCTTCCTTTTTTGTTGTTGTATAGCACGGCAATGAACCATATTTATTTTTACGCGAGCATTTCAAATATGCCTCTTATTTCAGCAACGTATAACGTGGCGTTTATTGTTTGGTTTCTTTATATAGCGCAGCTTCCTTTTGCACGGTTTGTACAAAGCGATTTTGAAGGAGAGGAGAACCGTCTTCGTTCTGCCTATTACACCTTCTTTCGTTATGGGTTCTCAGTTTTTCTATTTGGATTCTTCTACATGATAAGTGTGGTAGTAGGCATGTATCTATTCATCATTCCAGGTATGATCGTGTTTGTATTTTTCTACATTACACCTTGTATTGTGGCATTTAAAAATGAACCGGCCTGGAAATGTTGGAACAATGCTTTTTCATTAGGAAAGAAATACTTTTTCCCATTGCTTGGGCTTATACTTTTAACGGGTTTTATTGAATGGTTGATTAGCATGGCAGGATTGTATGGCGTAATGGCATTAACTTCTAAATATAATGCTGTCTTTATTACGCAATTGTTGCTTTTTATAATCGTCTTTCCATTAATAGCCGTTACGTTTGCAGTATACACTCGAAACTGGGCAGAAGAGACGTTTCTTAATCATCCAATCGAAAAGGAAGGCGCATAGAAATGAAACGTATACAAGATGAGAAAGGGTCGATGACTGTTGAATTTATGGCCGTTCTGCCATTGATTTTTCTGTTGTTGCTAATTTGTTGGCAGTTTCTTGTTGGGGCATATGCAGTTGTCGCAACAAAATCAGCTGTTAACGAGGCAGCAAAAGTATATGCAATTACCGAAGATGCTGGGAAAGCACAAGCAGCTGCTGAAAAAGTAATTCAAGCAAACGATCATATTCTTTCTTACGAAGGAAGCACTATTTCTTCACCAGATTCAGAGGGGTATTTTGATGTCGAAATAGAAGTTAAGCTTGCACTTGTCTTTTTACCGGGAATTATTAAAAACAATCTTCCGGCTAATAGACAGTTTGTTTCGTTTGAAGAAGAAATCCAAAGTAGAGTGATCCGCTAATGACTAATTCAATCAGAAATGAAAAAGGAAATGTGACAATTTTTGTGCTAAGTGTTTTCTTTTTGCTTATGATCATTGTGTTTTTCGTACTTCTCAATTTCGCCAAAGTTTTCATTGATAAACAGCAAGCTTCAAATAGCGCTGACCAAGCGAGTCTTGCGGCAACAAAGTTAATCTATGACAAAACGGAAGAAGCGATCAAAGACTATGACCTATACGCGATTCTTAACCCGTTGGACCCGTATGTTCCGATCGGTCCGGATATTAGCCTGAAAGAACAACAGTTAAAAGGGATGCATCCAAATTGGTCTAAAAATGAAATTCGTTATGCGGCTATTGATGACATATTAACTGTTGAACTGTCTAGTAACGTAAAGCTGCAATCTTTCATTCTTGCAGGGCTACAGTCAGCTAGCAGTGAAATGAAAGGTACTGTTAACCGAATTATTACAGACAATGGTGCAACCCCAGCAGGAACAACAATTGATATGTTTGCAAAGGAAAGAGTCGAAGTAAAAACATCTGTACGGTATGAGACAATTAAAGATGAAGAGGGTGTTATACCTCATTTTGAAGAACAAGTCTTTCAAATAGGAAAAAGCAGAGAAATTGATTTTGTTGATAATGTTTATTATTGGATCGATCAAAAGCATGAAATCAATTAAATTTTGCTTGTTATTTGGGGTTGGTTAAACATGGTGAAAAATATAAAATCCATCGTGCTGTTTTTAATGTGCCTGCTTGGGTTACTTGGAGCAGCTGGGTGCTCCAGCTCGCAAACTACAGATAATGAAAGTGAGCAATTGGAAGAAACATTATCTACTGAACAATTAATTGCTACTGAACCAGGTCCATTCTCAGGAAGTTTATTTTATCGGACATCAGAACAAAACCAAGCAGAAGTGATACAGGCACTCGATAATTTTCCAGTATTATCTGGGCAAGGAAATGAATTGTTTGATGAATATTGGTCCCATTTAAGTTCCCTATTTGTAGAGGATTATTACAGTCCTGAATTGGTTATCAGCCGTTGGAAGGTTGCTTCATTTGGCAACCCTGATATTGAAGATAGTCGATTTGCATTTAAGCAAAATTTAAATGTTGAAATAATTCTAGATGCGAGCGGCAGCATGGCGGGCAAGATCGGTGAACAAACAAAAATGGAATTAGCCAAACAAGCTATTAAAGAATTTGCACAAAGTCTTCCAAATGAAGCAAGAGTAGCACTACGAGTATATGGGCATAAAGGAAGTAATAAAAAATCAGATAAGGAAGAGTCATGCAGCCGAAGCGATATCATTTATCCGATGCAAACGTACAACGAGATACAGCTCAATCAAGCTCTTGAAGAGGTTTCACCGACGGGCTGGTCTGCCATTGATAAATCATTAGTCCTCGCCCAAAAAGACTTAGAAAATTACGAATCTGATAAGCATACAAACCTTATTTACCTTGTAAGTGACGGAATTGAAACTTGTGGCGGTAATCCCGTCCACACAGCCAAGAAGCTAAAAAGTTCTCCTATCAAACCTTTGTTAAACGTTATTGGTTTTGATGTAAACATAGAAGGGCAAAAGGAATTAAAAGCAATCGCAGAAGCATCAGAAGGGCTGTATGTAAATGTTCGAAATCAAACCCAACTAAAAAATGAGTTAATTCAAGCGAAAGAAATAGCAAAGAAATGGAAGGAATGGAAACAGAATGCTTCAGTAGAGCTGCAGGCTGTTCAAGTTGACCGTATGAAATGGATTAATCACTATGAAAAAGATTGGTATGAAAAAAGTTGGCGTGAAAGCTTAAACATCGATGCTTCAATTGAATATTTATATGCCAGTGGCAAATTAAGTGAGCAAGCTAAGACGTATTTTAATAAACGCAAAGAACAACGAGAACAAGTAGTAACTGAATCAAAACAAGAACTTATCCAATATTTAATCGGTCTTACGGAATCCTCCTTTAGAAAATTAGAAAAGGAAGTTCAGCAAAAGCACGAAAGCAATATTTACTAAAAAAAGGGGGGGAGAAATATTGCCTATTATTCAAGTGGTTTTCGGTATATATGTTTTTGTGATGATCGGTGTTTCTTTAAAATGGGCATATCATATGTATGCCAATTATGAAATGATGATTTCACAACCTAAAGGATGGAAGAAATTCTTTTTTTATTTATTTTGGCTCCTAGTACTATTAAGTGTATTAATGGTATCAATAGTCATGGCAATTGAACTTAATGTATGGCTGAAAGAGTTGAAAATGACAATCTATGAGATCGAAAATCCTGTTTTTTTCAAGCAGAAGGATTCAGAGCTTTTTCTATATTTAACTGCAGGTATGTGCAGTTTAGGCATTTGGATATTGATTAACTTTATCATTTATGTGTATAAAAAAGAGCGCAAACGATTGCTTGTTCATCTATTAAATTATTTATTGTTATTTTTTCTACTGCCAAATATCCTTTTGTTTGGTGTCTATGAGTATGCTGATGAAGAAGGGTTAACGATAAATGGAATTTTCACACCAGAAAAAACGTACAAGTGGGAAGACTTGCAAGAGATGGACGTCTATATTTACGGTTACCTGGATGATGAGCAAGACCCGGACGAATTTTGGGGTGAGAAGCATGTAGCTCGAGCTACTGTCAACATGGAGCTAACCTTTGAAAATAAAGTACTCACATTTACAACTCAGGAATTAAACTCCACGAAAAGCCTTTACCTCAGTGAAATGAGTTTATTAAAAGAAACAGCGCTTGCCTCCAATGAAAAGATTGCCTATGACATTGCAGCAAATGAAACAGCAATTAAAATATGGAATCAAATTTATAAGCCGATTAGAGAAAATCTTGAGGTTCTCGCTGAAACAGAAAGGTAAATATAATTATTTCTAAAATGGATAGGGGAAAGTGCTATCCATTTTAGAGTTACTATAATAATATTATGTAAACTTCTTCTTCTCCTCCACACATATGGAGAAGAACAAATAAACGTTATTTTCTTTTAAACCCTTCTAATAGTGTTTCAATAAGCAGGGTGGCTTCATTTACTAATTCGTATTTCTCTTCGTACAAACACCAATCATAAAGAGTACCACGCAAGCACCTAGTAAAGAGGCGTGTCATAAAAACAGACGAATGTTTGGTGCTAAACTCTTCATTTTCAATTCCTTCTGCAAAAAATGATTCCACTATTCGATAAAGAGGCCGACTTTCTTGGGCTATATAACGATCATTGTTCGGCTGGATTGCATTCATATAAATTGTCCGCACAAGATCTTTACCGAGGTAGTCGCGCAGGTAATTCATTTGAGCATGGACGAGCTGTAGTAATTTTTCTTCTGCTGTTATCCCAGGAGAAAGTTCCGCTTCAAAGGCTAAATAAAAGTCATCAATTTCTTTAAATTTTTCAATAAAAATTTCATGCTTTGATTTGAAATGGTTGTAAAATGCTCCTTTTGATGTATTTGTAGCTGCAACAATTTCATCAACTGTAACTTTGTTGAACCCTTTTTCACTAAACAAATGTAAGGCTGTGTCTAGTATTTTTTTCTTTGTTTGTTGGGCCTTTACTTGCCTTGGCGTTAATGATTTCAATGATATCACCTTCATTTAAATATTCAAAAAATTCTTGACATTATCCTTGAGTACCTTTTACTATTATACTACAGACTATAGTTTGTGACTTCAGTCTATGAAAAGATGGTAAGATGAATGTATTTATTTATCTTACCAAATTTATGCTTTCTGTTCATATGAAAAGCAGAGATTTGAAAGCGGTTTCTAAAACAGTAGAGGAGTGGATTGATGGAAATTTTACAAGTAGGCGTCATTATCTTGTCATTGGCATTGTTAATTATTTTTGCACTAAGAGGAATCAGCATTATTATCCTTGCGCCGGTTGCAAGCTTATTTGTAATCGTGCTGACAGATATGCCGATTTTAGAAACCTTGCAGGAATCATACATGAAAGGGTTTATCGGCTTTGCGGGTAAGTTTTATTTAATCTTTCTGTTTGCTTCTATGTTTGGGAAATTCATGGAGGACAGCGGTGCAGCCCGTTCGATAGCGGAATCAATTCTAAAGGTTATCGGGAAAAAGAAGCAATTAAATGTCATTCTTGCTGTTGTGTTAATAAGTGCACTGCTGACATATGGCGGCATTAGTGTCTTTGTCGTTATCTTCGCAATCTTACCGATTGCACGGCCATTGTTTAAGGAGTTAAATATTCCATGGCATATTTTTATGGGAGCTTTTTTCTTTGGGGTGGCAACCTTTACAATGACGATGCTTCCAGGTACGCCGGCGATTCAAAATATCATTCCAACTCAATATTTTGATACAACACCAACAGCCGCTCCGATGGTTGGAATTGCAGCGACAATTTCTATTATTATCTTTAACATCTATTACTTAAATCGAGCGTTGAAAAAATCACGTGATAATAATGAAGGCTATGTAACTCGAGGAGAAGAGGAAGAACAAACAGAGGAGTTAAGAGAACTCCCACCGTTTTGGCTTAGTATTATTCCACCGCTTTTCCTTCTTGTTACGTTAAATATTATTAAGCTTGATATTGTATATACGCTTATGCTTTCTGTTGTTTTATCCATGTTTATTTTCTGGAAGTACCTTGATAATAAAACACATACCTTAAATCAAGGAGCATTAAACACGGTTATCCCTATTGTTAATACAAGTGCAGATGTCGGGTATGGGACTGTTATCGCCGCTACCGCAGGGTTTGCAGTTCTATCAGAAGGTCTTGCACAAATTCCAGGAAGCCCGTTGATTTCCCTCTATTCGGCAACATCACTACTAGCAGGTGTGACCGGTTCTGCTTCAGGTGGCCTTGGAATTGCGATGGAAGTACTCGCAGATAAATATATCCAATTAGGAATCGCACCAGAAGCAATTCATCGGATCGCAGCCATTGCGAGCGGTGGACTTGATGCCCTGCCACATAACGGTGCTGTTATTACAGCTCTTGCGATTGCAGGCTTAACACACCGTCAGGCATATAAGCATATTTTCTTTACAACTGTACTGGGACCAACGATTGCAGCAGTGCCTGCATTGATTGTAGCGATTATGTTTTATTCATAAGCTTATTTTTTTACACAGAAAAAGACTATAGTCTGAAACTGTAGTCTCATTAAATGGAGGAGTAAAAAATGACAAAGACCGCAGTACTTACAGGTGGTATTCGAACACCGTTTGGGAAGTTTGGAGGCTTTTTCAAAGATTTTTCAACGGTAGAACTAAGCTCAATTGTAATGAAGGAATTATTGAAACGCTCTGAAGGATTATCAGATAAAATTTCTAATGTGAATTGGGGTGTGTGTACGCAGGCTGAAGCTGAGGAAGTCGTCGCTCCAGTTATTGCACGGCAAGCGTTGTTAAAAGCAGGCTTACCCCCTGAGACAAATTCTATGACAATTGATAAGGCATGCTGTTCAGGGATGTCTGCTGTTTCACAAAGTGCTCATACCATTATGCGGGGAGATGCAGCGATTAGTATAGCCGGTGGTGCAGAGGTGATGAGTCGAACACCAATGATGATTCGGCCGCTCCGTTGGGGAAACCGTCTTGGAGATGTGAATATACGCGACCCGTTAAATGGTATTCGTTATATGGATTATAATCTCGTGTCGATTGATGCAGCAGATGTAGCTTTGGAGTATGGTGTATCACGGGAAGAACAGGATAAATGGGCGTACCGAAGTCAACAGCGGTGGAAACAGGCAAATGAAGGCGGGAAATTTAGCGATGAAGTAATGGAAATAACGAAAACAGACCGAAAAAACAATGTCTACACATGTAAGGAAGATGAATTTCCAAGACCAGAAACGACTTATGAAAAGCTTGCTTCTTTGAAAACAGTGCTTGGAAGTTCGACTGTCACGCCGGGAAACGCGCCGGGTCTTAATGATGGTGCGGTTGGATTAATGTTAATGGATGCTGAGACAGCCAAGCAAAACAACCAGCCGATCTTAGCAGAAATTATTAGTACAGCAAGCGTTGCCACAAATCCTCGCGATATTGCGACTGTGCCAGCACTAGCGATTCAAAAGGCACTCGAAAAAGCAGACTTAACAGTTGATGATTTGTCTTTATTCGAAATTAATGAAGCATTTGCAGCTGTTCCGCTTGTCAGTACAATTCTTTTAGGTGAGAAGAATAAAGAAAAAATTGAAGAAATTCGTTCAAAAACAAATGTAAACGGCGGGTCAATTGCGATGGGACATCCGGTCGGCGCAAGCGGTGCGAGAATACTTTTAACACTTATTCATGAATTACGTCGCAACGGTGGGGGCTACGGGGCAGCAAGTATTTGCGGGGGGCTGGCCCAAGGTGAAGCGATTATTATCAAAGTGCCAAGTGAATAGACCGAATCTTTTAAAAAGGGGTGTAACGATGATGAAACGAGTAGAAAATATTCCTCAACTGTTAAGGGAAAATGCGAAAGACATACCCTCTGAGTTGTTTTTACAGTTTGAAGATCTAACCTATACGTTTAAAGAAATGGACGATTATGCAAATCAAGCTGCAAACGCGTTTAAAAGCCTCGGTGTTCAAAAAGGACAGCATGTGGCGTTTATGATGAAAAACAGTCCTGATTATTTAGCATTATGGTTTGGTTTAGCAAAGCTTGGCGCCGTGATGGTTCCGATTAATACAAATATTAAAGGAGAAGGGCTTGCTTATATCCTGCAGCATTCGGATTCTGAATTGTTAATAATGGATGAAGAATTTGAAGAAGAGCACGTTCGATTGAAAACAGAGCATGCTCTTGCAGTACGTACATCTTCAATAGGAGAGATGATGCAAAAAGTGGCCGGTGAAAGCAAACAGTTTGAAGATATTAGCGCATCAATTGATAAAAGTCACCCAATGGCGATTATTTATACATCTGGTACAACAGGACTGCCGAAGGGCGTTGTCATTCCGCACTATTCCTATGTTCATACAGGCTGGCTTTTTCAAGAACGAATGATGAATCTGACGAAGGAAGATAAGCTGTATACGTGCTTACCGCTATTTCATGCGAATGCCCAGCAATTCTCTGTCATGGGGGCGCTTGTTGCCGGAATTCCGCTTGCATTGTCGCGAAAGTTTAGTGCCAGTCGTTTTTGGAAGGATATTCAGCGCTATGAGCCGACTGTTTTTAACTATATTGGTTCGATGATGACGATTTTAATGAAAAACGAACCAACTGAGCATGAAGCCAATAACTCAGTCAAAAAAGTGTTCGGTGCAGCCTGCCCGAAAGAAATTTGGGAACAGTTCGAGAAGCGTTTTGATTTAACGATTGTCGAAGGCTATGGCTTAACTGAAACAGGAGCAATTGCACTCTGTAATCCACTTGATGCGATTCGAGTCGGTTCAATCGGAACACCAATGGACCATGTTGAGGTAAAGGTAGTAGGAGAAGGCGGAAAGCAGTTACCGCCAAATGAAAATGGAGAAATAGTTGTTAAGGAAACAATCGGGCACACGATGTTCCAAGAATATTACAAAATGCCTGAAAAGACGGCAGAGACCGTTCAAGCCGGCTGGTTTCATACAGGTGACCGCGGTTGCGTAGATAACGATGGCTATTTTTACTTTAAAGACCGCATAAAAGACTGCATCCGCTACCGCGGTGAAAATATTTCATCCTTCGAAATTGAGCGCGCTGTCAATAAACACCCCTTTATTACAGAATCAGCGGCAGTCGGCGTCCCATCAGACTTAGGAGAAGAGGATGTGAAAGTCTTTCTCGTACTGCAGGATGGGAAAGAGCTGGATTATGAATCATTTATTCGTTTCTGTGAGACGGAAATGGCCTATTATATGGTGCCAAGATATGTTGAAATCATCTCAGAACTTCCGAAAACCGCAACACAGCGCACGCAAAAGTTCCAATTACGTAAGCAAGGAAATGATAACGCATGGGACCGAGTAAAAGAAAATATTACATTAAACCGCTAGAAAGGAAGTTACAGTCATGATTAACCTTCAAGGACAAACAGCAATTGTTACAGGAGGGGCGAACGGTATCGGAAAAGCAATTGCAAATCGGCTGACAGAGGCAGGAGCCGTCGTTATTTCATTTGATGTTCATGCAGACAGCACTGACCCGCTCCAAAAGAAAGTAAATGTCGCGAATGAAGAAGAAATCGAACAAGCTGTGAAAGAAGTAAAAGAAGAGCACGAAAATATTCATATATTAGTGAACAATGCAGGGATTTTTCGTGATAAGCGATTGATTCAGATGAGCGGGGAAGAGTGGGACCAAGTATTGAATGTGAACTTAAAAGGTTCTTTCTCCATGATGAAGCATGTAGCACCCCATATGCTAGAGAACGAGTATGGAAGAATCATTAATATCTCATCTGTCTCCCATCTCGGGAATTTCGGTCAAGCGAATTATTCTGCATCAAAAGCCGGAATTGTCAGCATGTCGAATACGGCAGCACTTGAATTAGCACCATCTATTAATGTAAATGCAGTGGCACCAGGTCCGATTGACACACCATTATTTCAATCAATGGATGATAAGGGAAAGCAAAAGCTAACGAAAAAGGTACCGCTCGGCAAGGTCGGTCAGCCTGAAAATATCGCAGATGCTGTTCTTTTCTTTGCCTCCGATCTCGCGTCCTACGTTACAGGAACTTTGCTTCCTGTTGATGGCGGATTAACAAGTGGATTAAATTTACGATAATAACATTATGTTAACTTACAAATGCTGTTCCCACTTATATTAAGAGGGAACAGCATGTTTTAAAGGAGGGAAACCGCTTTTCGTTTTGATTCTTTCTGAACATGGGCATAGATTTGGGTTGTCGCCACCGATTCATGACCGAGCAAGCTTTGAATTGTAAGAATATCAACGCCTTGCCTCGCCAGTTCAGTTGCAAAGCTGTGGCGAAGCTTATGTGGCGTTATTTTTTTATGCTGCAAGAAAGGGCATTGTTGTTTCGCCCGTTCAATATGGCGGCTGAGCATTTTTTGAACGGTACTAATTGAAATATTTTTCGTATAGGTTTGTGTACGAAAATCATAGCCGATAAACAAAGCGTCTTCAAGTGCAGTCGGCCTGTTTTCATGAGGTAAGCTGTTTAAGTAATTTTCTAATGTTTGCTGAATTTTATCATTAAAAGGGATCGTTCGATATTTATTCCCTTTCCCTAATACTGTAACTTCTTTCTCAGACCACGAAATATCCTGCACCGTTATCGCACACACTTCAGATATCCGCATTCCTGTCAGCCCCATTAATAAAATAATCGCCGCATCTCGTGCTTGAAGCACCTTGTGATATTTTTGTCCTCGTTTTGTCAATTGCACTTGAGATGTGACAACTTCTAAGAACTGCTCAAGCTCTGGACGTGTTAAATAGATCGGGTCTCGTCGCTTTACCTTTGGCCGTTCAACGGTTTCAACAGGATTGATCGTCACGACCTTTTTTTTGTTTTAAATAATCGAATAGCGATTTTAAGACTGAGAGTTTACGATGAATTGTTTTTGCACCATTTTTAGCTTCAATTGCAAGGTAGGAGGCATAGCTTTCAATCCCAGAAGCATCGATTTCAATAAAGTCTTCTAATGAAATGTCGCTTGTCCTGATCGAAGCACCCGTCTGCTTCACGACAAAGTCAAAAAAAGAATTTCAAATCGTAAATATAACGTTGAATGGTGTTGACCGAATAGCTGAGCGAAATTCTGCTCATTAAGTATGTTTGAATAAAAGAAGGCATATCATTTATGTAACGATATTGTGTTTGAATATGTAAAGGGATGTCGACGGCTTCAATGCCATCCTGTTTATTATTCTGACCCAAATTAGCAAAAATTGACACAAAATCACCTCTCTACGTTCCGTGAAATATATGTTTCACAGAACTATTATAAATCATCTTGCAAAAAATGACGAGCAATAAGAAAGAAAAAGGTGGAATCCTATGAGAGTTTCATATATTAATTGTAAAAGAATTTTTCGTTTGCAGGTCTAATACCATTCATCGCAAGAGAAAAACAGTTTTAAAAGGAATCTGAGAGGTCATTTTTTTGGAGAGGTGTGGAAAAAACAAGAAAAACCTCACGCGATTTTCTTTCGCGTGAGGTTGCTTTTTAGTATTGGAGACTTTGTGTTGTTTTTGTTCGTTTAAATAACTGTGGTGATGTAAGCAGTAATCCATTTATAACAACTGCTCCAATAATAAAGATTGGAAGCATAAATGTTCCGTTATAAAGAAGAGAATATAACCATACAGGTGTTCCTTCAGGGGCATATTCACCAAAGAACACAACACCCGCTGTATAGTGACACATAAACCTTAAGAAGCTTGCGATGAAAACACCGAGCGAAACGTAAACGGCTGCTGTTTTCTTTTTATCTTCTTTCAGCTTTTGGCCAACCTGTTTTGCAAAGATGCCCGCTGTTCCAAGCAGTGTAAATGCAGCAATATAATCTAAGAATGCTTGAACAGGTGTTGCGATGAAAGCACCATTCATAAGATTTAATAGTCCGAGAATAAAACCTGACAGCAGTCCGCCGACAACTCCCCAGCGGAACGCAATTAAGAAAACAGGAATCATAGAGAGGGTGATGCTTCCTCCTTGCGGCCATAATCGAAACGAGAACAGCTCAAGCACAAAAGCTGCTGCTGATAGAATGGCAATTTCAATAAAAAAGACGAGTGGACGTTTTTTTATCATAGGTAAAATCCTCCTTGTTGCTAGAACCAAAGGATGGCTTAACAACCTAAGGATGCAGTGAAGGTTTCTTACGTAAAAAGCCGAGAACGCTTTTCACATAAAAAAGCAACACAGGTGGCATGATGGACCTGTATTGCTTTCGTCTCCATCAGAAGCCACATCCCTACGCTAGCATTAACTAACAGGTTGTAAGGGTCTGAACGTTAAGTTCACTCTCAGCCGAAAGGGCTCCCCTTGTGGTTCTGCTATTCTTTTATTCTTACTTTCACTATACAAAACGTGTGAGGGAAATGCAAATTTGATTGTGATACGCCTTTACATCCATTTTATTTTCGGTTCGGTCTTGTTTATAATCCGTTTAATATTAGCACGATGACGATAGACAACAAACGTTTCAAGAACCGCCACTACAATAATGAGCGGAAGATCAAGAAGATAAATACTGTAAGCAAGTCCAAATATTCCCGAAATCATCGAGGATAAGGACACATATTTCGTTATTTTAAGTGAAATAAAGAAGCTGATTAAGAGAATGAGAAACAAAATAGGGCTGTAAAACAGCAGTACGCCTCCAGATGTCGCGACCGCTTTTCCACCTCTGAAATTTGCAAAAATCGGAAACATATGACCGATAACGGCCGTGATCCCGGCAAGAAGTGGATGGATATCGCTCCCAAACCAGAATGGCAGGCTTGCAGCAAGTGTCCCTTTTAGAATATCAGCAATCGTGACAATCATCCCGGCTTTTACACCGAGTGTACGGAATGTGTTCGTTCCTCCTAAATTTCCGCTGCCATGTTCACGGATATCAATCCCATAGCCAACCTTTCCAACAATTAAGCCAGAAGGGATCGAACCGATTAAATAAGCTAAAATAAAAAGTATCACGGTTGTAAACATCGTCATAACTCCTTTTATTTAAATTCCTGTAAACAGATAAGTGCACGTTTCATTGTATCACGAATATTTCGTGACGGGGGAGCAAATTTCCTTCATTTAGATTCAGAGTTAATGGTTTCGCAATAATCGTGAAAATTTAGAAAAAGTCGTGTTTTCACTTCCCTTTTTTTACAGTTTCGATTACGATGTTAGGGGGAGGGAAGACGATGACAATCGAGGAAAGACAACGCAGAAAACGTCCGCCAAGACGGAACCTACTATACGCCGCACTACTTTCAATGTTCCTTTTCACTGTTACTATTATCCTGTTACTCTACCCTTTTCCTTCAAAAGAACAAGTGCCGGTATTTGAAGCCGAACATCCAATTCTTTTTGATAAAGGTCGTTACGAGCAGGAAGCTGTGCTGGAGAATGGAGATGTGTACGTCCCATTTACTTTTTTGCAAAAACATATTGATGAAAGCATCACGTATGATCCAATAAGCAGCTCCGTGATTGCAACCACAGCAAACAAAGTGCTGCAATATCCAAATGAAGCACTCGAATACTATTTAAATGAAAAGCCATTTCCGCTTCAAGCGCCTGTCGTTAAAGCAAAGGACAACGAAGTTTACGTTGCAGTAAAACCGTTTGAAGCATTATATGGTTTTAAGACATTATATAAGGAAGAAACTGGGGCAGTTATCATTCAACAAAACAGAGAAACCGTCTTGCCTGCAAAGGTTAAAAGTGAACAAAGCAAGCATAATCGCCGAATACGGTCACAACCTACCAAAACTTCGGCATATAAAGTGGAATTAAAAAGCGGTGCGTCCCTTACAGTTCAAAGTGAAAAAGAAAATTTCTATTATGTCCGTACCGAAACAGGGGCACAAGGCTATTTACCAAAGCAAGCTGTTATCATATTAGAACCTACTGAGTATACATTTGAAAATGAAACCGAGCAAGCGCCGCTTCCAAAGCTCGAGTGGCCGATTAATATGACATGGGAAGCTGTCTATTCCAAAAATCCAGACCCGAACAAGATTGAACCGATGCCTGGGGTGAACGTCATTTCACCGACTTGGTTTTCCTTAAGTGATGAAAGCGGTACAGTGTCAAATATTGCTTCCAGTGCTTATGCAAAGTGGGCAAAGCAAAATAATTACCATCTTTGGGCGCTGTTTTCAAATGACTTTAACCCTGAATTGACTCATGAAGTGTTATCTTCATTCGAAAAAAGGCAGCGAGTCATTCGTCAGCTTCTGGAATATAGTCGAACCTATCAGCTTGATGGAATGAATGTTGACTTTGAAAATGTGAATCTTGAAGACGGGCCTCTTGTTACACAGTTTATGCGTGAGCTTAGTGCTCGTATGCATCAGTCGGGGCTCGTCGTTTCGATGGATGTTACCTTTATTTCAGGAGCAGCAAATTGGTCAAAGTTTTATGAACGCGAGAAATTAGCAAACATCGTCGACTATATCGTTGTGATGGCCTATGATGAGCACTGGGGCACTTCTCCTGTATCCGGCAGTGTTGCGAGCTTGCCATGGGTTGAAAACAACTTAAAACGACTGCTTGAAGTTGTTCCGCATGAACGTGTGATCTTAGGTGTCCCGCTGTATACAAGGTTATGGAAAGAACAAACGACGGAAAATGGGAATATCGAGGTCTCCTCGGAGGCATACAGCATGGACGGTATCCAACAATGGTTAAAAAAGAATCAAATTACGCCGTCACCCGACCAAAAAAGCGGCCAAAACTATGCGGAATATGTAAATCAGAAAGAAAATGTGACCTATAAAGTTTGGATGGAAGATCCATATTCATTGAAACAACGCGGTCAGCTTGTACTTGATTACGAGCTAGCCGGTGTTGCGAGCTGGAGCCGCTACTTTGCCAATCAATCCGCATGGGAGGCTTTGCAAAGCTCATTGAAACAAAAGCAGCCGATTAAAGCAAATCAATAACACCTTCATTGGTACAATGTTAAACTAATTTAAGCTATCCTATAAAAAGGGTAGCTTTTTATTTTGATAGGAATACGTAGGGAAAGGAGGATTCAAAGCAAAAAAAGAAAATAACAGAAGCACTCGAAACGTTTTTGACAGCAGCTTTTTGGGTATTGAGAAGGAAGGCGGACTGTGAAAAGAGAGAAAGAGGGTAATCGATGATTCGATTTGAAAATGTATCCAAAAAATATCAAGACGGCACACTAGCAATCCAAAATATGAACCTAACAATTCCAAAAGGAGAACTTCTCACCTTAATCGGTCCAAGTGGTTGCGGGAAAACGACAACCATGAAAATGATTAACCGTTTAATCGAGCCGACGGAAGGAAGAATATTCGTCGATGAACAAGATATCAGTCAGACAAATCCCGTTGAATTAAGACGGAATATCGGCTATGTCATTCAACGGATTGGCTTGCTTCCGCATATGACCATTGAAGATAACATAGCGCTTGTACCGAAGCTGAAGAAATGGCCTAAACAAAAGTATGAAAAACGCGTTGATGAACTGCTTGACCTTGTTGGCTTAGACCCGCATATCTATAAAGGCCGTTATCCTGCCGAATTAAGCGGAGGCCAACAACAGCGGATTGGGGTTGTTCGGGCTCTTGCTGCAGAACCACCGGTTATATTAATGGATGAGCCATTTAGTGCACTCGATCCGATTAGCAGGGAACAACTTCAGGATGAACTGCTGCACTTACAAAATACGATACATAAGACGATTGTTTTTGTTACACACGATATGAATGAAGCGTTAAAGATTGCCGACCGCATGGCTCTTATGAAAGACGGAGAAATTATTCAATTAGATACACCACAAAACATTGTCCGCCACCCTAAAGATGATTTTGTTGCTGAGTTTATTGGCGACAAAGGAAACCCGCTTCAGCAGGCAGACCTCTCAAATATGGTTGTAAAATGGCCTGCTGTGAAAGAAAATGAACGTCTTTCATCGCTTCAATCACAGTTTGAAGCGAATGATGCAGAAGCATTGGTTGTAGTGGATGAACAAAATCACCCAGTTGGCATTATTACTGCAGAACAATGCCAACAATATCAAGACCAAATTGCCGAAAAGCAGATGAAAAATGTCAAAGTGATGCATGTAAAGAGCTCTTATCAAGAGGCTGCTACTGCTTTATCGACACATACCAATCCTTATCTTGCTGTTGTAAACGATGACGGCTACTATGCCGTATTGACGATGAAAAGCTTCGTAGATGGCATTGCCAATCTTCATCGACACAAGGGGGGAGCATAATGGAACAAAATGCATTCACTATGTTTTTAGAAACAATCTCAACGAGACAATCAGACATCCTGACAGGTCTTCAAGAGCACCTCATCCTTTCCTTTATAGCTATCGTGATTGCGATTCTTATTTCTGTTCCGCTTGGCATTTTCATTTCAAGAATTGGGAAGATGGCTGAATTGATTATCGGGATTACAGCGATTTTTCAAACCATTCCAAGCTTAGCCCTTTTCGGGTTTTTGATTCCGGTATTTGGTATCGGTAATACGACAGCAGTGATTGCACTCACCATGTATGCATTGCTGCCCATCTTACGAAATACATATACAGGCATCACAAGTGTCGATAATTCAGCGATTGAAGCCGGCAGAGGAATGGGGATGACGAATAGCCAAATCTTGCGGATGATTGAGCTCCCATTATCCGTCCCTGTCATTATGGCAGGCGTTCGAACCTCCACTGTCCTGACAATTGGCGTAGCAACACTGGCAACATTTGTCGGTGCAGGCGGACTGGGTGATTTGATTTACCGCGGGTTAAGCACATGGAATAATTCACTTGTTCTAGCGGGGGCCATTCCAGCCGCATTACTGGCAATTGGCTTTGATATTGTCCTTAAAATCTTAGAAAAAGCAACAACACCAAAAGGTTTAAAACAAGAATAGGAGGAAAGCAGTTGAAGAAATTATTCATTTTATTTGCGTCACTCGCATTACTTCTCACAGCTTGCGGAGGAAACGACGGTGGTGAGTCAGCAGATGGGAAAGATCCAATTATTATTTCAGGTAAAAAGTGGACAGAGCAATATATCTTACCAAACATTCTCGCAGAATACATAAAAGCAAAAACAGACTACCCTGTACAAATTAAAGAAGGACTTGGAGAAGTATCGATTTTAACACCAGCTATCCAAAAAGGCGACATTGATATGTATGTTGAATATACAGGTACAGGGCTTGAAGCCGTGTTAAAAGAAAAAGCAAACCCTGATGATACAGCAGAAGACATTTATAACCGTGTAAAAGAAGGGTATCAAGAGGAATACAACATTAAATGGCTTGAGCCGCTTGGATTTGAGAACGGCTATGCACTTGCTTATCCGAAAGAGAAAAACGAAGAATACAAAGCCAAAACATTTTCTGATTTAGTACCGCACTCTGAAAACATGTCATTTGGGGCTCCTCATCAATTTTATGAGCGTGAAGATGGCTATGATGCTCTCGTTGAGGCTTATGGTTTTAAGTTTAAAGAAGAAAAGAGCTTCGACCCTAACATTATGTACAAAGCAGTTGATGATGGTGAAGTTGGCGTCATCCCTGCATTTACAACGGATGGACGCATTGTCCGCTTCGATCTTCATACACTTAAAGACGATAAAAACTTCTTCCCACCGTACTATGCAGCACCGATTGTTCGTCAGGAAGTGTTAGATGAATATCCAAAGCTTGAGGAAGTCGTCAATGAGCTGGCAGGCAAAATTTCTGAAGAAGAAATGTCAGAAATGAATGCGAAAGTAGATATGGATAAGGAAAATCCGAAAGATGTGGCCGTACAATTCTTGAAAGACAAAGGCTTAATTGACTAATAAGCGTAAAATTAGCCAAATGTGTGAATTTTTCGATATAATCGCAATTAAGGGAAAGGAGGAAGAATCATGGCAATTGAAAATCCAACAAGAGATGAGATCGGAAAAATATTAAAAGAGAAAAAGCGCATCGCGGTTATTGGTCTATCAGACAACCCAGACAGAACATCTTATATGGTTTCAAAAGCGATGCTTGATAATGGATATGAAATTATTCCAGTTAATCCGAACGCGGAAAAGGTATTAGGTATTCAAGCCGTGAATTCATTAAAGGAGATTGATGTTCACATTGATATCGTCAACGTCTTTCGCCGCAGTGAGTTCTTACCTGAAATCGCGAAAGAAGCCGTTGAAGTCGGCGCTGATGTCTTCTGGGCACAGCTTGGTGTTGAAAATGAAGAAGCGTACAATTATTTAAAAGAAAACGGCATGACCGTCGTTATGGATCGCTGCATTAAAGTTGAACATGCAATGACGAAATAAACGTAAAGGGGCTGACACTTGTTCAGCCCCTTTGTTTATGCGGTATATTGGCGGATTGTACCTAACAAGGCACTTACGAGAAAGTCAACATCAGCGTCTGTTGTTTGTCTGCCAAATGAAATGCGGAACAATTCCTTTGCTTCTTGTTTGCTTTTTCCTGTAGCGGTCATGGTTTGCGACGGTGTCGTTTTGCCGATGCTGCACGCTGAACCTGTAGAAACCGCAGCCCCTCGTTTGTTGCATTCAAGCATCACGTATTGTCCTTCTATTCCGTGTATTCGTAAGCCGCAAATGTGTGGAAGCTGATGTTCATAACTGCCTTCCACCACCACCTCTGAAACTGCTTCTTTAAGAAAAGTAAGAAATCGTTCGCGTAACCGATTCATGCGTCTTGCTTCTTCTTCCATCTCTTCGACTATCTCCTCTGATGCAGTAACGAAGGAAGCGATGCCGGGGACATCTACTGTTCCAGGCTTAAAGCCTTTTTCATGTGTCGTACCAGGTATAAGGGAAACCCACTTATGAGCAGGGTTAATATAGCAGGCCCCTACCCCTTTAGGCCCGTATATTTTATGACCTGATAATGAAACAGCATCGACGTTCATCTCCTTAACATCGATTGGAAGCTTTCCAAATGACTGAACACAATCACTATGGAAAAAGACGTTGTTCTCCCGAAGAATACTCCCAATTGCTTGTAAATCTTGAATAGTACCTATTTCTGAGTTTACATGCTGAATGGATGCAAAAATCGTATCATCTTGAAGCGCTTCTTTTATATCCTCAACCTGAATTTTCCCTTCGAAGTCAGGTTTTACATAAGTGACATCAAACCCTTCACGTTCTAACATACGAAATACATTTCGAACAGATGCGTGTTCAACTTCGGTCGTAATCAAGTGCCGCCCCTGTTGTTTTCTCGCATACACGACAGACTGAATGACAAGCGCATTTGCTTCAGAACCTCCGCTTGTAAAATAAACCCCTTCGGCTTCTGCCTGCAAAAAAGAGGCAAGGACTGCTCGGCATTTTTCAAGGATCTCCTGAGCTGAAGAACCGATATCATGCAGGCTACTCGTATTTCCGTAATAGTTTCGTGCCGCTTCCTGGTAAGCGGTCAAAGCACGTTCACTCATCGGCGTTGTTGCTGCGTAATCAAAGTATCTCATTTTACTAGCCTCCATTATAAAAAAAGCAGTCGAATTCTATTTTCTTTAAAACACTTGTCAATAGTTTAATTATGTGTAAATATAGGTGTCAAGACATATGTTAATCTATTGTAAACATTTCGACATAAAGATGCCATATTACGTTGGAGGTTGGTGGGCATGCACAATGAAAAAGCGGCTGATGTTTTGATTGTGGGCAGCGGGATTGCTGCATATATGGCCGCATTGCAGATTTCAAAACATCATAAGCATGTATGTATCCTAACAAAATCTACTAAGAAGCATAGTAATTCTGTCAAAGCACAAGGCGGTATCGCTGCAGCCATCGCTCAAACTGATGACTGGAAGAAGCATTACAAAGACACCTTAACAGCTGGAGCCTTTCATAATGATGAAGAGCACGTCAAATTGCTTGTAAAAAAAGGGGCCGAAATGATAAAAAGCCTTCTACAGGAAGGGATGCCTTTTGACCGCGAAAAGGACGGTTCTCTCTCACTTGGAATGGAAGGGGCTCATTGTCAGGCAAGAATTCTCCATGCCGGCGGTGATGCGACGGGCTGGAATATGATGGCTTATTTTGAAAAACAACTTCAAGAAAAAGTCGAGTTCCGCACGCATCATACGGTCACCGATTTATTAATTGAAGATGGGCGTTGCATAGGTGTTAAAGTACGAGAGCCAAACGGCAGCATAAACCGGTTATATGCTTCAGCCGTCGTGCTTGCAACCGGTGGCTGTGGAAGCCTCTATTCTCACTCATCGAATGACCCAGCTGTAAGTGGTGATGGACTTGCGATCGCTTTCCGTGCAGGAGTCGAATTAGCGGACTTGGAGTTTATTCAATTCCATCCAACCCTCCTCACTATAAATGGCGAGTCATTTGGACTCATCTCAGAAGCGGTGCGTGGTGAAGGAGCTTTCCTTATCGATGAAGATGGAAAACGGATTATGGAGAACGCTCATCCATTGCAAGACCTTGCGCCTCGGGATGTTGTAGCTCGTGAAATCTATTATTCGCTTACAAAAGGCAAACAGGTCTTTTTAAATGTTTCGAATGTGAAAGATTTCGCAAGTCGTTTTCCAACGATAACAAGGCTGTGTCAAACAAATGGTGTTGACTTGGAGAAAGGACTCATTCCAGTGGCACCAGGGGCTCATTTTACAATGGGCGGTATTGTGACAAATCAACATGGTCAAACATCACTACCTGGGTTGTATGCAATCGGCGAAGCAGCCTGTACCGGTGTTCACGGAGCCAACCGCCTTGCTAGCAACTCTTTACTAGAAGGGTTAGTGTTTGGCAGTGAGTGCGCTAAGCATATTGTTGCTGAGCCTTCTAGAAACCTTTCAAGCTTATATACTAGCAGTCGCACAATGAACCGAAAGCAAACTTATACACTTCCAGCAAAATCCGATATCCAACGTGTAATGATGGAACACGTTGGCATCATCCGCACCAACGAAACACTCGAACAGGCGAAAGCATGGTTTGAACAGTATATGCCGGCTCTTCAAAGCTTGCCAGAAGACCTTTCTGAAAATGATAGTACGATTGTGAACATGATCACAGTAGGATGGTTAATTACAACCTCTGCGTTATTAAGAAAAGAAAGCAGAGGCGCACATTATCGAAGTGATTATCCACTTGAAGAACAGTCTTTGGCAAAAAAACGGATCATACGCACATTAAAGGAATGGAAACAACCTGATGTGGCCGCAACAGGAGTGAGATAAGATGAACCAGTTAAAATTAAAACAGAAAATGCAGGAATTTTTCATTGAAGATATCGGTGATGGAGATGCAACAAATGAGCATTTGTTCCAATCAACCGACATCACAGAAGGCGAATTTTTATTAAAACAAGATGGTGTGCTCGCTGGCATCAGCTGCATTGAAGCCGGCTATAAGCTTCTTAACCCGAATATTGAAGTAGAAACCCTTCAAAAAGACGGTGAATTCCTTCAAAAAGGAGCCGTTCTTGCGAAGGTGAAAGGGCCTGTAAAAGATTTATTAACAGGCGAGCGAGTTATTTTAAATTTGTTGCAGCATATGAGCGGCATTGCAACGACGACAAAACAGGCCGTTAACGCATTAGACAGTACGCATACGCGGGTGTGTGATACGCGAAAAACACTGCCAGGGCTTAGAATGTTTGAAAAATACGCTGTTACATGCGGGGGCGGTTATAATCACCGGGTTGGTTTATATGACGGTGTTATGCTAAAAGACAACCATATTGCATATGCAGGCAGTATCACAAACGCTGTACAAATGATCCGAAGCCGTATCGGACATATGATAAAAATTGAAGTTGAAACCGAGTCTATGGAGCAAGTACTAAAAGCAGTCGAGGCTGGAGCAGATGTGATTATGTTCGATAATTGCACCCCTCAGCAAGCACAGGAGTATGCTACAGTTGTACCGAAACCAATCATCACAGAAATATCAGGAGGCATTACCCCTTATAATATTGCTTCCTATCGTGAAACAAATGTCGATTATATCTCACTTGGATACTTAACCCAGTCCGCTCGGGCGCTTGATATCAGCTTTAACTTGAAGGAAAGCATAAAATACAATCATAACGCCGTAGTATGTGAAACGATTAACAACAAATGAGGAGGAACGAAAACTGCCATGGGTGTTCTTGATTTATTAAACAGCACATCACAAGTGATGCTGCCTGAAAAATATCGTGAAATGACAACAGAAGAAATGGAACAACGCGTACGAGAAATTAAAGACAAATTCGGGGATGCTCTGTTTATCCCTGGGCATCATTATCAAAAAGACGAAGTGATCCAGTTTGCAGATGCAGCAGGGGATTCCCTTCAACTTGCACAATTAGCAGCAAAAAATGAAGCAGCCTCATACATTGTTTTTTGCGGCGTTCATTTTATGGCTGAAACAGCGGACATTTTAACGCAAAAAGAACAAAAAGTGATCCTGCCAGATATGCGAGCAGGCTGTTCAATGGCTGATATGGCGAATCTAAAGCAAACCGAACGTGCCTGGAGTGCGATTCAGCAACAATTTGGTGATACTGTCATCCCACTCACTTATGTCAACTCGACAGCAGATATTAAATCGTTTGTCGGCATGAATGGCGGCGCGACCGTTACTTCATCAAATGCGGTTGAAATGGTTAAATGGGTCTTTACGCAAAAGGAACGCATCCTCTTCCTGCCTGATCAGCACCTTGGCAGAAACACAGCTTACAAGTTAGGTATCCCGCTCGATGAAATGGCGGTGTGGGACCCTGTTAATGAAACTTTTATCTGTGAAGGCAGTCTTGAGAAAGCAAAAGTGATTTTGTGGAAAGGACATTGCTCGGTTCATGAGAATTTTACAGTGAAGAACATTGAACATATCCGTCAAACAAAGCCTGATATGAAGGTGCTTGTTCACCCTGAGTGTACGTGGGAAGTGGTTCAGCAATCTGATTACAACGGTTCGACTAAATATATTATTGATATGATTGAACAAGCAGCGCCGGGAAGCAAATGGGCAATTGGAACAGAAATGAATCTTGTCAAACGCTTAATCCAGCAGCATTCGGATAAGGAAATTGTTTCACTTAATCCGTATATGTGCCCGTGTCTTACGATGAATCGAATTGATTTGCCGCATTTGCTTTGGTCGCTTGAAGAGCTTGAGAACGGGAAGGTGATGAATCAAATTATCGTTGACGAACATACAGCACGTTTAGCGGAAAAAGCATTGGAAAGAATGTTAGAAAGAGCATAAACCTTTGAGAAGATGGCCGTCTTTATTGGTCATCTTCTTTTCTTTCATAAGCAAATTGTAAGGCTGAAAAAACGAAAGTATTGAAAATACGCAGGAAATCTGCCCTGTTAATACGAACTATTATTGAACCGTTATCATTCGATTCATTCAAAAAATTACTTCGAAGTGATTGGTTTTATGCAAAAGAAAAGCTACAATAAAAAATGCCGCTTAAAAAAAGAGCGATTCATTTCACCTTAAATAGAAACATACGTTCTGTTATGGTAAAATAAACATATGACTGTATCTTGAAAGGAGCAAAAGTCATTGGCTACGAAACAAAACTTTGATTATAACGATGATGCGATTCAAGTTCTCGAAGGGCTTGAAGCAGTCCGAAAGCGTCCGGGAATGTATATCGGAAGCACGGATGGACGCGGGCTGCATCATCTTGTATATGAAATTGTCGATAATGCGGTCGATGAAGCATTATCAGGACATGGCGAACTCATTGAAGTAACGATACATAAAGATAATAGTATCAGCGTCCGGGATGAAGGACGCGGAATGCCGACAGGAATGCACCGTATGGGGAAACCAACCCCTGAAGTCATTCTTACTGTGCTCCATGCCGGCGGTAAATTTGGACAAGGCGGCTATAAAACAAGCGGCGGCTTACATGGTGTCGGTGCTTCTGTCGTAAATGCCTTATCCGAATGGCTAGAAGTCAAAATCATGCGGGATGGAAGTATCTACGAGCAGCGGTTTGAAAATGGTGGTGTGCCTGTTACAACGCTTGAAAAGAAAGGCTCAACACGTAAAACAGGAACGACCATTCACTTTAAGCCGGACCCGTCCATCTTTTCAGTAACGAAATACAACTATGACACGTTAAGTGAGCGTTTACGTGAATCTGCTTTTCTTCTTAAAGGCTTAAAGATTGTTCTTCGTGATAAACGTCATGATAAAGAAGAAACGTTTCATTACGAAAGCGGGATTGAAGCTTTTGTAGATTTTTTGAATGAAGAAAAAGATGTGATGCATCCAGTTGTATCATTTGATGGCCAACAGCTGGGGATTGAAGCGGAATTTGCGTTTCAATTTAATGACGGCTTTTCAGAAAGTGTCTTATCGTTTGTTAACAACGTGCGGACGAAAGACGGCGGCACACATGAAGCTGGAGCAAAGACAGCGATGACACGTACGATGAACGAATATGCAAGAAAAGCCGGTTTGCTCAAAGAAAAGGATAAAAATCTAGAAGGAACGGATATTCGTGAGGGGCTCACAGCGATTGTATCTGTTCGAATCCCAGAAGAAATGCTTCAGTTTGAAGGCCAGACAAAGAGCAAGCTCGGTACGAGTGAAGCACGGTCAGCCGTTGATGCGGTTGTTTCGGAAAAGCTTGCTTACTTTTTAGAAGAAAATGTCGACATTAGTTCGATGCTGATTAAGAAAGCTGTTAAGGCACAGCAAGCGCGTGAAGCGGCGAGAAAAGCACGAGAAGATGCACGCAGCGGCAAAAAGCGCAAACGTAAAGATGCCATGCTAAGTGGAAAATTAACACCAGCACAATCCCGAAACCCGAGTCGAAATGAATTGTATTTAGTGGAGGGTGATTCAGCAGGGGGTTCTGCTAAGCAAGGGCGTGACCGTCGCTTTCAAGCTGTTCTGCCGCTTCGGGGTAAAGTAATCAATACTGAAAAAGCAAAGCTTGCTGATATCTTTAAAAATGAAGAAATTAATACGATTATCCATGCAATCGGAGCGGGTGTCGGACCTGAATTCGATCTTGAAGATACTAACTATGACAAAATCGTCATTATGACTGATGCAGATACCGACGGCGCGCACATTCAAGTACTGCTTTTAACCTTCTTCTATCGGTATATGAAACCACTTGTGGAAGCTGGGAAAATTTTTATCGCCTTGCCTCCGCTTTATAAAGTGAGCAAAGGAAGCGGCAAAAAAGAAGTGATTGAATATGCGTGGGAAGAAAAAGAATTGCAAGAAGCGATCAAAAAAGTTGGTAGAGGCTATACGATTCAGCGTTATAAAGGTCTTGGTGAAATGAATGCAGACCAGCTGTGGGAAACGACAATGAACCCCGAAACACGGACATTGATTCGTGTAAGGATTGAGGACATTGCCCGTGCTGAACGCCGCATAACAACTTTAATGGGTGATAAGGTCGAACCTCGCCGGAAGTGGATTGAGTCCAATGTAGCGTTTGGCTTAGATGAAGAAACAAATATTCTTGAAAATGATAACCTTGCAGTGATGGAGGAGGACTAGGTTTTGGCGCAGACAGAAAAACTATTAGATTTACCGCTTGAAGATGTCCTTGGCGACCGCTTCGGGCGTTATAGTAAATATATTATTCAAGAGCGCGCTCTTCCTGATGCGCGTGATGGGTTAAAGCCTGTACAGCGTAGAATCCTGTATGCGATGTACAAAGAAAATAATACAGCAGAAAAAGCATTTCGGAAGTCCGCGAAAACGGTTGGTACGGTAATTGGGAACTACCATCCACATGGCGATACCTCTGTATACGATGCAATGGTACGAATGAGCCAGGACTGGAAGGTGCGGAATGTCCTTATCGAAATGCACGGGAACAACGGAAGCATTGACGGTGATCCGCCTGCAGCGATGCGTTACACAGAAGCCCGCCTTTCTGCCATTGCTTCTGAATTATTAACGGATATTGATAAAGAAACAGTCGGCTTCACCCCTAACTTTGATGATACACTGCAAGAGCCTGTAGTCTTGCCGGCAAGCTTTCCAAACCTGCTTGTAAACGGTTCGACTGGTATCTCTGCAGGTTATGCGACAGATATTCCGCCTCATCATTTAGGTGAAGTGATTGAAGGTGTTATTAAACGGATCGACTCACCTAACTGTACACTTGATGATCTGATGGAAATCATTAAAGGACCCGATTTCCCAACAGGTGGTATTATCCAAGGCATTGATGGGATTAAAAAAGCCTATAAAACAGGGAAAGGCCGAATCGTTGTACGCGGGCTAGCGGAAGTGGAAAAAATCCGCGGCGGCCGGGAGCAAATTGTTATTACAGAAATCCCCTATGAAATGAACAAAGCGAATCTTGTTAAAAAAATGGATGAGCTTCGGATTGACCGTAAAGTGGAAGGGATTTCTGAAGTGCGTGATGAAACAGACCGAACAGGCTTGCGAATCGTCATTGAGTTAAAAAAAGATGCACAGGCAGACGGTGTATTAAACTACCTTTATAAAAATACGGACTTACAGATTTCGTACAACTTTAATATGGTTGCCATTCATCATAAAACACCACAGCAAATGGGGCTACTGCAATTTTTAGATGCGTATATTGACCATCAAAAAGAAGTAATCACAAACCGCTCCCGTTATGAATTGCGAAAGGCAGAAGAACGTCATCATATTGTAGAAGGCCTAATGAAGGCGCTGTCGATTCTAGATGAAGTGATTGCAACCATCCGTGCTTCAAAAGACAAGCAAGATGCTAAACGTAACTTAATGAAAGAATATGAATTTACTGAACCGCAAGCGGAAGCTATTGTCTCGCTTCAATTGTATCGTCTAACGAATACCGATATAACAGCGCTTAGAAAAGAATCAGAGGAGCTTGAAAAGAAAATCGCGGAGTTAAACGAAATTCTCGCAAGTGAGAAAAAGCTACTACAAGTCATTAAAAAAGATCTTCGCCGCGTAAAGAAAACGTATGCTGATGATCGAAAGACACGAATCGAAGAAGAAATCGAAGAATTAAAAATTGATTTAGAAGTCATGGTTCCAAGTGAAGATGTAATGGTGACAGTGACAAAAGACGGTTATATTAAGCGGACAAGCCTTCGTTCTTATGCTGCTTCAAACGGAAAAGATATGGGAATGAAGGAAAACGATTATGTATTAGGACAGTTTGAAATTAATACGACAGAAACATTGCTTGTTTTCACAAACCGTGGAAATTATTTATACTTGCCTGTTCATGAATTACCAGATATTCGCTGGAAAGACCTTGGCCAGCATGTTTCAAGTATTGTGCCGCTCGACAAAGAGGATGAACTGATTGCGGCTTATCCTGTTAAAGATTTCAAAGAAGAAAAGTATCTCGTCTTCTTTACTAAAAACGGGATGGCGAAAAAATCAGAATTAAACAAATATCAAGCACAACGTTACTCAAAACCGCTGGTCGCTGTAAATTTGAAAAAGGATGATGAAGTGAAAAACATTGTCATCACTTCCGGAAAACAAGATTTATTGATTGTAACGCGAAATGGCTATGGACTTCGCTTTAATGAAGAAGAAGTGAGTATCGTCGGGCCACGGGCAACCGGGGTGAAAGGCATTAACTTAAAGCAGGGTGATGAAGTGGCCACCGGCTTTGCATTAGAGGATGAAAAGCCTTACCTCTTTATCGCTACGCAGCGTGGTGCCGTGAAGAAAATGAAGCTCGATGAATTCGAAGCGGCTTCACGTGCCAACCGTGGCGTTGTGATGCTGCGTGAATTGAAGACAAATCCGCATAAAATTACGGCCGCTCTGCAAACAGATAACCAAATGGCCGTCCTGCTTATCACCGAAAAAGAAGCAATCGAAACAGTGAAGATTAAAGATTTACGTCCAGCTGACCGTTACAGTAACGGCTCCTTTGTTGTTGATACAAGTGAGACAGGAAACGTAACAGAAGCAAGAGTAGATGAACAAATAAATGAAACAGAATAAGATGAAAAGCCGGCTGTTCTATGTATAGCCGGCTTTTATTTGAGGAAAAATTGTAATACAATTATAAAAAAATATGCATTTAGGATTTGAATTTTCTGAATTTTGTTGTATACTAGTTTTCAAGGAGTTAATCATATGAAAAATATTAAAGAACGCATTATCGAAACATCCTTAAAGCTTTTTGAAGCACACGGTTATCATGGTGTAACCGTAAAGCAAATTGTTGAAGAATCAAACACATCAAAAGGCGGCTTCTATCACTACTTTCAATCCAAAGACGAACTTCTCTATGTCATCCACGATCTCTTTATTACATACGCCTTAGAAAAAGCAATTGAAGCTATTGAAACGTACCATACACCAACAGAAAAGCTGTTTGCAATTATCCAGTCACATGTAAAGGTATTTGATTTGTACAAATCACACATTTCAGTATTTTATCAAGAAAGCAATTACTTAAAACCTGAATACCATGAGAAAATTCGTCAAAAACGTTACCAATTCAGGACGATCCTGTTCGATGTTGTCGAAGAAGGAATCCGACAAGGCGAATTTCGCAGCGAGTTACCCGTTGATATTACTGGGATGTCGATTCTCGGTATTGTGAACTGGACTTATAAGTGGTATCGCAGAGATGGAAAGAAATCAATTGATGAGATTGGGTCCATTTTTACAGATTTTATTTTGAACTCTGTTCTGACGGACGAGACGAAACATAATGAAAAATATAAGACTCTTTTTTTAAAGAGTCAGGCATGAAAGTAACTTTTATTGAATACAATTAAAGCGCTTTCATTTTTTAATGAAAGAAACAGACCAACTGGTCGGTCTGTTTTCTAATATATCTTTTGTTTGTTAATTTAAGGGGGAGAAGAAATGAATTTTGAATTGACGAAAGAACAACAAATGATTCGTGACATGGTGCGTGATTTTGCTCAAAATGAAATCCGCCCGAAAGCAGAACACTATGACAAGACAGCTGAGTTCCCAGAAGAAACATTTAAGAAAATGGCGGAGCTAGGTATGCTTGGCATTCCATTCCCTGAAGAATACGGCGGTTCTGGCGGGGATACGATTTCTTACGCAATGGCTGTTGAAGAAGTCGGAAAAGCATGTGGAGGTACAGGTCTTAGCTATGCCGCTGCTGTTTCCTTAGGTGCAAGCCCAATCTATTATTTTGGTACAGAGGAACAAAAGCAAAAATACCTTATTCCACTTGCACAAGGTGAAACACTCGCTTCTTTTGGTTTAACAGAACCAAATGCCGGTTCAGATGCAGGCGGTACTCAAACACGCGCAGTCCTTGATGGTGACGAATATGTCATTAACGGTGAAAAGTGCTGGATTACAAATGCAAGCTATGCAAGAACAGTAACCGTAACAGCAGTAACTGGAAAAGATGAGCGCGGTAGAAATATTATTTCTGCATTTATCGTACCAACTGATTCACCTGGATTTACAATTAACAGCAACTACGAAAAGATGGGTGTCCGAGCTTCCAATACTTGTGAGTTAATTTTAGAGGATGTTCGCGTTCCGAAAGAGAATCTATTAGGAGACCCGCAAAAAGGGTTTAAACAATTTTTGTATACGTTGGATGGAGGACGTATTTCAATTGGTGCACTTGCTTTAGGGATTGGGCAGGCTGCTTTTGAACGTGCCTTAGCGTACTCGAAAGAGCGTAAACAGTTTGGTCAGCCGATTTCCAACTTCCAAGCGATTCAATTCAAGCTTGCGGATATGGCAATGGAACTTGAATTAGCACGTAATATGATTTACAAGGCTGCTTGGTTGAAAGATAATAAGAAACCGTTTACAAAAGAATCAGCCTATGCAAAGCTGTATGCTTCTGAAGCAGCGTTCCGTGCATGTAACCAAGCGATTCAAATTCATGGCGGTTATGGTTATATGAGAGAATATGAGGTTGAAAGAATGCTTCGTGATGTGAAGTTAATGGAAATTGGTGAAGGTACGTCAGAAATCCAACGACTCGTTATTTCTAGACAGCTTGGATGTTAACCTTAAGGTCAATCGTCTCTTGGTCACGCGCACTTTACTATTAAAGAGGGGGACCATACATGTCAGAATTGTTAAATGTTACTGTTGGCAAGTTGCTTGAGGATGTCGCCGCTAAACAACCTGATCATGAAGCTGTCGTTTATGCAGACCAAGACCTACGCTATACGTATAAGGAATTTGATGAAGTGTGCCGTCAAACTGCACGAGGCTTGATGAGCTTAGGCCTTCAAGCTGGAGAGCATGTGGCGATTTGGTCAACAAATACGCCTGAATGGCTGACTTGCCAGTTTGCAACAGGAAAGATGGGCGCTGTGCTTGTAACAGTGAATACAAACTATCAAGCTGCAGAGCTCGAATACTTACTGAAACAATCAGATTCATCCACGATTATCTTAATGGAGCAATTCAGAGACCATTCCTATATTGATACATTGTATAAAGTTGTTCCAGAGCTGAAAACAGCAGAGCCTGGTAAATTACAATCAAAGAAAGTGCCAAAGCTTAAAAACGTTATTGTGCTTGGTGAAAACAGCTATCCAGGTACATATTCTTGGAACGATATCATTGCGATGAGCGACAATGTTTCAGAAGAACAGCTTGATGAACGAATGAATGGGTTAAGCCCTGATGATGTGATTAATATGCAATATACCTCTGGAACGACTGGTTTTCCAAAAGGGGTTATGCTGACACATAATAATCTGACAAACAATGCTCTTAATATCGCAAGCTGCATGAAGTTAACAAATGAAGACCGCCTATGTATTCCTGTTCCATTCTTCCACTGCTTTGGCTGTGTACTTGGAACAATGGCGTGCGTCACAGTTGGGGCCACAATGGTGCCTGTCCAAGAATTTAATCCAAAGCAAGTGCTTCAAACAGTCCAAGACGAAAAATGTACAGGGCTTCACGGCGTACCAACAATGTTTATCGCCGAATTAAATGACCCTGAGTTTGAAAAATATGACCTCTCTTCATTGCGTACAGGGATTATGGCTGGTTCAAATTGCCCGATTGAAGTAATGAAAGCGGTTGTAAATAAAATGGGTGCAAATGAAATTACGATTGCTTATGGCCAAACAGAGTCTTCACCTGTTATAACGCAAACACGCACTGATGACCCGATTGAGCTTCGTGTTTCATCTGTCGGAAAAGCGTTGCCGAATGTAGAGGTAAAAATTGTTGAGCCTGGTACAAATCAAGTCGTGCCTCACGGTGTACAAGGAGAATTGTGTACACGAGGGTATCATGTAATGAAAGGCTATTACAATAACCCAGATGCTACTCAAGATGCCATTGATCCCGACGGCTGGCTTCATACTGGCGACTTAGCTGTTATGGACGAAAACGGCTATTGTAAAATTACCGGCCGACTGAAAGATATGATTATCCGCGGCGGGGAAAATATCTATCCGCGTGAAATTGAAGAATTTCTCTATCAGCATCCAAAAGTGCTTGATGTTCAAGTAGTCGGGGTTCCAGATGAGAAATATGGAGAAGAAATTATGGCTTGGCTGATTCTAAAAGAAGGAGAAACAGCAACTGCCGAAGAAATACGTGAATACTGCAGTGGGCAAATTTCACGACATAAGATTCCACGTTATATTGAATTTACGGATCAATATCCAATGACTGCGTCAGGGAAGATTCAAAAATTCAGATTACGGGAACAATCTATGGAAATGTTAAATTTAAACGCATAAATACCACGTCTTGGGGGGAAAACAGAGGAGGAAGATACTGTGTTTAAAAAAGTGCTTATTGCAAACAGGGGAGAAATTGCGGCAAGAATTATCAGAACATGCGAAAGATTAGGAATTCAGACAGTCGCTGTTTATTCAGAGGCTGACGTGGACGCACCGCACGTGAAAATGGCCAATGAAGCGTATTTAATTGGGAAACCACGTGTGAATGAAAGTTATTTACAGGTTGATAAAATCATTGAAACAGCAAAAGAAGCTGGTGCTGAAGCGGTTCATCCTGGTTATGGTTTGTTAAGTGAAAACATTGACTTTGCAAAGAAATGTGAGGAGGCAGGGCTGACATTCATCGGCCCTTCCGCTGATGTTATTGGCATGATGGGAAGTAAAATCGAAGCACGTAAAGCGATGGAAAAAGCAGGCGTCCCAATTGTTCCGGGCATTGCTAAGCCGATTGAAGATGCTGATGCAGCTGTCGAAATTGCAAAAAAAATGGGCTATCCGGTTATGCTGAAGGCTTCTTCAGGCGGAGGCGGCATCGGGATGCAAATTGTCCGCAATGATGCTGAACTGCAGAAAGGCTTTGAAGGCAATCAAAAGCGTGCCACTATGTTTTTTGGCGACGGTGCGATGTACTTAGAGAAATACATTGAAAACCCAAGACATATTGAAATTCAAATCTTAGCAGATAAGAAAGGAAATACCGTCTACTTGTTTGAGCGAGAGTGTTCCATTCAACGCCGTCACCAAAAGGTCATTGAAGAAGCACCTTCTCCTTTCTTAGATGAAGAAACTCGCAAGAAAATGGGTGAAGCTGCTGTAACTGCAGCGAAAGCGATTGGGTATGAGAATGCAGGAACAATTGAGTTCTTAGTTGATGAGGATAAGAACTTCTATTTTCTTGAGATGAATACCCGTCTGCAGGTTGAACACCCGATTACAGAACAAGTGACTGGTACAGACCTAGTCGAATTACAGCTTCGCGTTGCTTCAGGAGAAGACCTTCCTTGGCAGCAAGACGAGCTGACATTGAGTAATCATGCGATTGAAGCGCGTATCTATGCTGAAGACCCGAAGACATTTTACCCAGCGCCTGGTCAAATCACGGCACTAGAGCTTCCGGAAGGCCCGCATATTCGACATGAATTAGCGGTTCACGGTGAATCTAAGGTAACCCCTTTCTATGATCCGATGATTGCTAAGCTCGTTATCACAGGTTCAACGCGCGATGAGGCAATTAAACTTTTAGAAGAGGCTTTAGAAGGTTATGAAGTAACAGGTATAAAGACAAATATCCCGATGCTAAAAGATGTCGCAAAGCATGAAAAGTTTAAAGAAGGCGAGACGACAACAAATTTTGTAGAGAAATATTATCTTAAAGAACTAACACAAAAGAATTAAGAGGAGGCAATGAAGATGGCAGTTCTAAACTCAAATATGGCAGGTAACGTGTGGAAAGTCGTTGTAAATGTAGGTGACCAAGTGGAAGAAGGACAAGACATTGTAATCTTGGAATCAATGAAAATGGAAATTCCAGTGGCAGCAGAAAGTGCAGGTACTGTTCAAGAGTTGAAAGTAAATGAAGGGGACTTTGTTAACGAAGGAGACCCGATTGCGGTTATCGAATGACCGACCACTCAGTCTAAGTTGTAAAGGAGGCTTTCGATGTATTTACCAAGCAATGTAACAATCAAAGAAGTAGGACCACGAGACGGTCTTCAAAATGAAAAAGCATTCATCTCAACAGCAGATAAAATCGAGTGGGTCAATAAGCTTTCTGAAACGGGCTTATCTTATATTGAAGTCACGTCGTTTGTCCACCCGAAATGGGTGCCACAATTGAAAGATGCGGTTGAGGTTATGAAAAGCATTAAGCGGAAAGAAAACATTACGTATGCGGCGCTCGTTCCAAATCAAAAAGGTTTGGAACTGGCGCTTGAAGCGGATGTCGATGAAGTGTCGGTCTTCATGTCCGCAAGTGAAACGCACAATAAGAAAAATATAAATAAAACGATTGAAGAAACATTTCCTATCTTAAAAGAAGTCGTCGATGAGGCTCGCAATGCTAATAAAACAGTGAGGGGATATGTATCAACTGTTTTTGGCTGTCCTTATGAAGGGGATATATCGATCGAAAATGTTCTTCGTGTTTCTGAGAAGCTATTTAAACTTGGAATCGGGGAGCTGTCGATTGGCGATACAATTGGTGTTGCTAATCCTAAACAAGTGGAAGAAACATTGCAAGCTCTTACGGCAGTTGTTCCAAAAGACAGCATTGCTGTGCATTTTCACAATACGCGTGGAACCGCGCTTGCAAATGTATTAGCTTCACTTCAAGCAGGAATTACGAAGATTGATAGTTCACTAGGAGGACTTGGTGGTTGTCCATACGCCCCAGGGGCTTCAGGAAACCTTGCAACAGATGACCTGCTTTACATGCTTTCTGGCATGGGAATTGAGACAGGTATTGATTCAGAAAAATTGCTGGAAGCTGCGAATTTCATTCAATCTAAAATCGATAAGCCACTCTCAAGTCATGCGCTTCAAGTCGAGCGTGCTAGCTGTGAGAGTTCCAGATAATTTGGGAGGACGTGTTGATGAGTCAAACAGTTTTGGTCGAACGTAGTGAATATGGAGTTGTAACGATTACATTGAATCGTCCAGAAGCGGCGAATGCATTTTCAAGACAGATGCTGTACGACATGCATGAAGTGTTAACAGAGATTAAGTTTGATAGCTCTGTACGCTGTGTCATTATTACAGGGGCTGGTGAGAAAATTTTCTGTGCTGGAGCGGATTTGAAAGAACGCGCTGACATGAAAGTAGAGGTAAAGAAAACCGTCGCGCTTATCCGCTCGACAATGGATGAAATCGAATCACTACCACAGCCGGTCATCGCCGCAATTAATGGTGCTGCATTCGGCGGAGGGCTTGAGCTGGCCCTATCCTGCGATATCCGAATTGCTTCAGATAATGCAAAAGCAGGCTTAACAGAAACATCTCTTGCGATTATCCCCAGGGGCAGGCGGTACACAACGTCTAACACGCCTAATCGGAAAAGGAAAAGCGAAAGAATTAATCTTCACTGCAGCACGGTTGACTGCCCAAGAAGCAAAAGAATACGGCATTGTCGAGCATGTTGTAAGTCAAGAAGAGCTGCTTCAAAAAGCCAATGAAATTGCTGATAAGATTTCCGCAAATGGCCCAATCGCAGTTCGCCAAGCAAAGCTTGCAATTGATAAAGGCGTAGAAGTTGACCTACAAACAGGCTTAAAAATTGAAGAAATGGCCTATGCTATAACGATACCAACAAAAGACCGTATAGAAGGTTTGCAAGCATTTAAAGAAAAACGAAAACCGCAATATAAAGGAGAGTAGTGCGATGAGTACAAACATGAAGGAGGACAAGAAAATGTCATTAGAACAACAATTGCAGGAGCGTATCGAGAAAATCGAAAAAGGCGGTTCAGCAAAATACCATGAAAAGAACGCAGAAAAAGGAAAAATGTTTGTACGGGAGCGCCTAGAAAAATTATTTGACGATGGTCTTAATATTGAAGATGCTTTCTTCGCCAACTGTATGTCAGATGGCTTACCTGCAGACGGTGTTGTAACAGGCATCGGAAAGGTTAACGGTCAAAAGGTTTGCGTAATGGCTAATGATTCAACTGTAAAAGCCGGCTCATGGGGTGCGCGTACAGTTGAAAAGATCATTCGTATTCAAGAAACAGCTGAAAAGCTTGAATTACCAATGCTATACTTAGTCGATTCCGCGGGAGCACGTATCACGGACCAAATTGAGATGTTTCCAGGTAGACGCGGTGCTGGCCGAATCTTCTATAACCAAGTAAAATTATCAGGAAGAGTACCTCAAATTTGTCTACTATTCGGTCCATCAGCAGCAGGAGGTGCCTATATTCCAGCTTTCTGTGATATCGTTGTCATGGTTGATGGAAATGCATCCATGTACCTTGGTTCTCCGCGTATGGCTGAAATGGTTATCGGAGAGAAGGTATCACTTGAAGAAATGGGCGGCGCAAAAATGCATTGCTCAATATCTGGGTGCGGTGATGTATTAGCAAAAGATGAGGACGAAGCTATTTCATTTGCTCGCAATTATTTATCTTATTTCCCTCAAAATTATCAATATGAAGCACCAAAAGCAGAACCGCTTCAACCAAAACAATTTGAGAAGTCGCTCTCTCAAATTATCCCAGAAAATCAAAATGCACCATTTAATATGCATGACTTAATCGAACGCCTTGTTGATGAAGATTCTTTCTGCGAAATTAAGAAACTTTTCGCTGCAGAACTTATCACAGGCTTAGCAAGAATAGATGGAAAGCCAGTTGGAATCATCGCCAACCAGCCGCGTATGAAAGGTGGCGTCTTATTCCACGATTCAGCTGATAAAGCTGCAAAATTTATAAATCTATGTGATGCATTCAATATTCCGCTATTGTTCCTTGCTGATATTCCAGGTTTCATGATCGGCACAAGAGTTGAGAAAGCCGGCATTATTCGCCACGGTGCAAAAATGATTTCGGCAATGAGCGAAGCAACTGTACCAAAAATTTCTGTCGTCGTTCGAAAAGCATACGGCGCAGGTCTATACGCAATGGCAGGCCCAGCATTTGAGCCAGATTGCTGCTTAGCATTACCATCAGCACAAATCGCCGTTATGGGCCCTGAAGCTGCCGTTAACGCTGTATATGCAAACAAAATCGCTGAGCTACCTGAAGAAGAACGTCAGCAATTCATCCAAGAAAAACGTGAAGAATACAAGCAAGATATCGACATTTACCGCTTAGCATCAGAACTAATCGTAGACGGCATTGTCGACCCAGACAAACTCCGCGATGAACTAATCACAAGATTCGATGCCTACATGAGCAAATACCAAGTCTTCACAGAACGCAAACACGGCGTATATCCGGTTTAAAGAATTAGATATAGTGGATAGAAACACAGGGGAATTCATTTTCTCTGTGTTTTTTTGTGAAACAGATCTGAGACGAAATGAGATAACGAAATAGCAGCAATCAATTTAGAAGAAATTTTAAGTTATTAATTGGGAAATAATAAGAGAAATAATTAATAAGAATTTAAAGAAGTGACAAATGTAATTCGTGACTGTAGATAAATTTTGAATGCTGCGAGTTAGATTGGTATTGTAGAGTTTATTTTTAATAAGGTTTCAGAAAGCATCATATAGAAAACATCTGATAATGCAAATTTGGACAAGTACGGGATCTTATTAATAAATTTCCTTTTATGTCTCATTATTATAAGTTTACTTATGATATGAGATAAGAAATTTCATATCATTTATAACTGTAGATAATATATATTATGTAAACTTCTTATTTTTCCCGAAAGATTGGGGTTTCTTCGCTCAAGTTGCCATAATAAACGTTATCATCAAGTTCTCCCCTCCATGTTGACGATAATCTCGGTCGGCTGCATCGGTATAGCAGCCATAAGCAAGAAGTGAAAATGTTTGACTATGTGGATAATAAGGAAGACATGTTAAAGCGGATGTTTGAAAACGATTATACGGTTATAAAAGCACTTGGCTACACATTACCTGAAGATAAGAATAAAGACGAACAAATGAAATTAACCCATTAAAAAGAGAACTTCCCCCTTCAGAAAAGTTCTCTACAATCTTATTCTTTAATCAATAAAGCAACGCATTCAACATGTATCGTATTCGGGAATAAATCAACTGGTTGAACCATTTTTAATGTATAACCAAATGGCTCTAGTTCCTTGATATCTGTTGCAAAAGTGTATGGATTACATGAAACATAAACAATACGTTCTGGATTCGAGCGACCGATTCTTCTCATTACTTTACCACCAGCCCCAGAGCGCGGCGGGTCAAGTAACAATAAGTCTGGATTGCCAAAGCTCTCTAATACCTGGTCAATTCCTTTCCTTGCATCTTTCGCTAGAAAATAGGTGTTTGAAATATCATTATCTTCTGCATTACGTTTAGCAGATTCGATTGAACTCTCAACTATTTCGATTCCAGCAAGCTTTCCAACTCGACTGGCAAATGGCAGCGAAAAGGTACCAACACCACAAAAGAGATCAATCATGTATTCTGTTTCCTTTGGCTCTCCAATTTCGAGTGCAAGCTCTACTAACTTTTCAGCCTGAGTTGGATTCGTTTGGAAGAAGGTATCAAACCACAGACGGAAACGATAGCCAGCCATTTCATCATAAATAAAATCACGTCCAGCAAGGATATGGCTTTCTTCTGATTGCGCACGGTCTGCCCAATCGGTATTTTCTAACCACATCAAGCTTTTCACTTGTGGGAACTTTTCAGTGATTCTTTTGATTAAATCATCTGTTGCTACTTTAAGATTTCCGAAAGGAGCTTCTGTAGCAAACAATGCTAACATGATTTCCCCCGTAGCAAATGATTGTCTAACCATCAAATGACGAAGTAATCCTTCATGAAGATCCTTATTATACCCTCTTAATTCATGCTGTTTTGCCCATTCTGCTACTTCCATTGTCGCTTCAACCATTTCTTTACCAGCAATTAAACATGTTTCCAAAGGAATAACCTTACGCCAATTCCCTTGCTCATGCAAACCAAGTTCACCATCTGGCGAGAAGGTAAACTCCATTTTGTTGCGATAATGCCATGGATTATCCATGCCGATTGTATGGCGAACAAGGCTTGTTTTAAAGCCTTCAGAAGCAACTGCCTCTTTTACATGTTCTGTCTTTTGTTTTAGCTGGCCTTCATAACTCCAATGCTGCCAAACACACCCGCCGCATTTCTCAAAATGAGGACATTCAGGAACGACTCTTTCTGGGTGTTCATCTAGGATTTCGTCCGGCAACGCCTTTCTTCTTTTACGTTCCGGTTGGTCAACTGTTACACGCACCGTTTCTCCAGGAAGTGTTTGAGGAATGATAAGTTTTAACTTCTTTAAATTCCCTTCCTTATTTTCACGCCATACAGCCGCCAAACCCGATCCTTTTTTATCTAATTTCTCTATTTTTGCATCAAACGTTTTTTCTGTCATTCTTTTCCCTCATTTATCTTTTTTCTTTTTCCAATCAAATCATATTATTCCAAATATATTAACTTATTTTTATGAGAATTAAATAACATAACTAAAAAATCATATCAATTATTTGTTCTATTGTAAAATCAGTTCTCATTAATGAAGTGTTGGATATTAATTTTATATTAAATATTCGGCATAGTTGCTATAATAAAGCAAGATATGTGACTCAGCTTATAAACTTGAAAGGATAAAGTGAATGATGAAATACTCATTGTTATCGGTCATAATTGGCGGGGTGATTAGCTTTGAAACTTTTAAAAGTGATTATTTCCAATTCAGTTTGATCGATAAGTTTTTAACGTTTGCATTCTTTGTAGTTGTTCCACTCGTTATTAAATTATTGGACAAAAACGTACAATCAAGCATTCAACAAAAATTTCTACAATACATAACAATTTTGCAATTTCCAGCTGCTCTACTTTCATTAGGTTCCCTTATGAGTAATAAAACGTGGGAATTGAACAATCCAATGCTTTTCGGACTTCTTTCTCTCGGGTGGTTGCTTTTAACGTTTTTACTCGCTTTATATGGGGTGCTCCTTATTTTGGAGAAAAAGAAAAACGTGGAGGAAATCGCAATCGGTGCGGGGCTCATCTATTTCTTCATTGGTGGTGTTTGGTATACCCTCTACCAATTCCAAGTGACTTTCTTGCATGTTGATCCTAAAATAAGCGCTTTAAGTTCTGTTCATTTTCATTACTCATCAGCAATCGTTCCTATTTTCATCGGTATGCTCGGGCGCATTTGGGTTAAGAAAAGTTGGTATAATTGGCTAGTTGGGATTGATATTGCAGGACCAATATTGATTGCCTTTGGAATCATATTCTCAAAATGGATTGAAAATATGGGGGTCATCATTTTTGCTTGTAATATTACAATCTACAATACATATCTCCTCTTGAAAATGAGAAAGCATTTTGAGCAAAATGCTGGCAAACTATGCTTAACCCTTTCGTCGCTTGCCTTTTACTGTATTGTTGCGCTTTCAGCTTTTTATCCATTAGCAAGAAGGTTTTATTCCATAACAATCTTAGATATGATTCCGATATATGGGTCACTACATGCATTTGGATTTGTATTATTTGGGTTAATAGGATGGATAATCGTGATGTCTGGGAATTTAAGAAAACAAGCTGAATAATACTATTATTAATTTTAAAAAGCAGAACCTTCAATCCAAAAAGTTGGATTGAAGGTTCATTTTTTATATTACTTAATCTTTTTTAAGTATCTCCATCACTTCATTTACATACCCTTCAAAGTCTTGCAAGTGATTTTCAATAATACTTTGTAAAATAGTTAGGTTTATCTGTTGATAATCATGAACAGCAATATTACGAAACCCGACCATTGATTGAAGGTTATCTGCTATTGATTTAGAAATAATGTTTTCATTTAAAAGCATATTAAACGCATCCCTACTCACTTGAGGAATACCTATTTTCTTTACTCTAACAATATGCATGGCAAGGTCAATAGAAGCCTCGCAAGCTCGCTGCAAATTTAAAATAATCGAATCTTGCTTCGTATAATTTTTCAAATGTTCTGGATTATGGTCATATTCTTCCCGAATACGTTTTAAGCAACGCTCAATAATGCTAACTTTGTTTAACACTATATTACTGTCCATAAACATTCCCTCTCTCGATAATATCATCTATAATTGCTTGTCGCTCTTCATTAAGTCTCGCATATTTCTTCATAACGAGTACTTCAAATTCCGCCAGCTTCGTTTCATTGTCGCAATAGAGGACTTTCCCTGTAGAAATCACTTGAATTTGAAAAACAGTTGTTGTCTTGTTTAGATCAATCAAATCGACATCACGCTTTGTTATAGTAGCTAGTTCTTGAGCAAGCATAAACCGCTCATAATCTGATATTGATGTTTCACTTAAAAAAGCAAGGTCGATATCACTAGACTGATGTGTTTGGTCGGCTGCTTCTGAACCGAACAAATAAATAACAGCTGGTGAAAGCTTCTCTAACAAAAAATCGACAAGCATTTTCAGTTCTGAATTGGTAAGCAATGTACTTCCCTCGCTTTTCTATTAATCAAGTTCCATACCGTTCAAAATCTCGCGTAGCGCTAAAAGCTCCTCTTTTGTAAGTGTAAGTGTCACACCTTTTCCCATTTTCTCATGCTCTGGTGCCCAATCGCGCAGATCATACTTTGGTGTACGATCGTTCCAGCTAATCAAATTTAGTTCCTTCTTCCAGCCTTTTGCATTTTCAGACAAAGTTCCGATCTCATTCGTGATCTCATATTTAATGTTTGCCATATAGAACAGCTCCTTACTATTATTTTCATATTCAAATATGTATAAAACAACATTTTTCTATTTAGTAAAAATAATCCTAGTGGAGTTGTCTTTTAAGAGCCTTTTATCCTGTTCATTAAATATTCGAATTCATCTAATTACTCTCATATCCAGTTAACCAGTATGTTCTTTTTTCTAAGCCGTGATTTTTTTGCATGTAACGCCATCATGCATGCTTGATTGAAGTATTTCCAATGGTTCTCATCCAACATATTAACTTCTTCTATTGTAAATCTCACAAGCAGGCATGGAAAACTTCTAAATGTCCATTTTTCTAATGCAGCTCTTCTTTCCTTAGGTACAACCCCCTCCAAATTTCCTACCTCTTTTAAAGGGTAGATTAACTGAATGAACTGCTTTTTTGTATAGGGTAACAAAAATATTCGGTTATTTCTTATATTACAAGCGATGTCCGCACTCCTTTTTCCTATCGTATAGCGAAACGCACAATCATCTCTTGCTTGTGTAGGTATGTTTCTTTTGATCGTTTGATAAATCATTTTCATTTCTTTTGCTTCTTCATTACGTAATTGTTGTTTTTTAAAGACAATAACTAATGCTTGTTCTTCATCGATTAATTTTTCATGTTCGTTTTCTTCCACTTCTCCTTTTTGTCTAAAGGTTGTATGGCTTCTATTTGGTTTTATAATGTTTTTACTAGCTAATTCAAGATTATCTATTAATTCATTGGCCTGTTGTTTAATAGTTGTTTTATTTATTTCCTCCTCAATCTTTATAATAAGAGTTTCATCGATCGGTGTGCTATTAACCCATAAATCTGTTACATCTTGATAAATTTGTTCTATCCTCTCATTTAGAATAATTCCGCATTCCATGTTATGGTAAAGACCATTTGAAGTAAAATTAGCGGAAGTTAATACCGCCTTTTCTCGGCCAAATAAGTAAATTTTCGCATGGAGATTTGAATAGTAACGAATATCTACATGTTCTAATGATGAAAGATGTTTAATAACTGTCAAATCTGAAGCCCCAGAAACAAAATCCTTAAGATTCATCAGTACTAGTAATTTTATATCTTTTGATGGGTTCTCATCTATTTGTTGTATTAAAGGGTTTTTCGTGATATATGCTGTCACGATAACTATTTCAGATTGGCATTGGTGAAATAGATTTTTTAGCTCCTCACCAATATATTTCTCAGATTATTTATGATTACTAATCAATTTCATGAGTCACACTCCATCTAAAGTTTCTTTTGAAATAAAATAACCCTACACATATGCTGTATAGGATTATGTAACAAAAATTAGTTTTCCTCATAATTAAACTGCCAGTCTATTCCGAACTTGTCTGTAAGCTGCCCGTAGCATTTGCTCCAAAATGTTTCTTGAAGCTCCATGTGGACTGTGCCGCCTTCTTTCAGTCTTTCAAAGGTTGTTTTCAGTTCTTCGAGGTTTGAGCTGTTGATTGATAGACTAATATTATTACCCTGGGTGAACGCCATTCCTGGAAACACGTCAGAAAACATAAGCGTACTTCCAAATACATCAAGGCGTGTATGCATCACCAAATCTTTCGCGCTCTCTGGTAATGGATGGCTCGGGTCTGCTGGTGCTTCCTTAAACGTCATAATTTGCGGCTTCTCCGTTTCAAAAACTTGTGCGTAAAACTCTACTACTTCGCGAGTATTTCCATTGAAATTCAAGTAAACATTAATCGGCATGTTTCTCCCCCTATCATTTCATTCATACAACTTTTTAAATGTTTCTGCATCATTACGCCCTTTTCCTCTTTATAAAACCGGCCAATCTACATAAAATTCCGATTAGTTGAACTTTTTCCAAATGTATTGAATACAAGATATTTATCATGTTTACTTAATAAAGGAAACTAATATTTGGAGGATAGCAATGGAACTTACTAAAAAACTTCTAATCGTTATACTTGGACTTTTTATCACCTCAATCGGGCTTAAAATGCTTTCATTAAATTTCCTCACCTTTGGAGGTACGGCCGGGATTGCTTCTCTGCTTACAAATGTAACAAGCTTCTCATGGGGACTATGGTTTTTTATCGCAAACCTGCCTTTTTTCTTTATCTCCATACAGCAATTAGGAAAGTGGTTTACGTTCTCTAGTCTTCTTTCGATTACCTTCCTGTCAGTTATAAGTTCATGGCTGGATGAATGGTTTGTTTCATTTGACCTTCCTATTCTGCTTGTAGGAGCGGTTGCTGGAGTATTGATCGGAATTGGGGTAACATTCGTCTTAAATAATGGCTCCTCACTCGGAGGTATACATATATTAGGGCTTTATCTTGACAGAAGATTTGGTTTTAATCGAGGATTAGTCATTTTCATTTGTGACAGTATTATTATCTTATTTACACTTGCGATGGTCGGATGGCAGAAAGCTTTCGTCTCCATTCTTTGTATCTCGGTAGCTAGCACCATTATTGGACGCTATAAGAAATCCCCAATTAAAGAAGAAACACCAGCCCTTGAAGAAAACTTCTTACAAAACCACGTTCAGTCATAGCTTCACAATTAAAAGCAAACGAAAAGCATTAAGTCTCAGCTTCTTGTTTGCTTTTAATCTTTCTCAAGCTTCTTTTATCGATAACACAATAATCTCCTCCCTGATTTTTCTCAGTTTCAGCAAAAGGATGAACCTTATAAAAAGTTAAAAAATCTCAAACATAAGCCCTTTTCACATAAATTAATGATAGTATATAAGTTACGAAAGTAAATGTTCGAAAGGGTTTCTGATATGTTAAGGAATAAAACGTTCTTAAGTAAGTTTCTAAGATATAGTGTCGTTGGGATTGTATGTACATCCATCTATTTCTTATGTATGTTTCTTTGTGTTGAGATGCTCTATCTTAGACCTGTATTAGGGGCATCGATTTCTTTTATCATTATGACCATTTTCTCCTTTTTACTGAATAAAAAATACACCTTTGGCGGTAGGTATACCCATACGCAGTTTGTAAAGTTTACGACTGTGTCTTCTATAGGGTTTGTGATGAACACGGGTATTATTTATACGATTGTAGCGATCCTCTCTTTTCACTACATAATTGGTGAAATCGCAACAACATTGATTATTCCTTTTGTGAACTTTTTTCTCAATAACTATTGGACGTTTAATAGTAATTAAAGTTTCTCTAAAAAAGGTTACGGCAGTGGGACTGTCGTAACCTTTTTAATGCTTTAAAATTGTTTGTCTAGTTCAGCCTTTATCTCGCTGATCTTTTGTTTGAAGTCTTCAAAAATAGCTTTATTTTGATTGTTCATTTCCTTGCATTTTTCTTGCCAATACGCGGCTTTCTTTTTATTTTTTCGTACGGCCTTTCCTTCTCTGTAATAAATACTTAAATCGGACATCGCATCTTCAAATCCTCTTTCTGCCGCTTGTTCATACCACTTTACTGTTTCTTTCTCATTACCATTTTCAGCAAAGATTAAGCCGATGTTGAAAAGAGCAAATGGATGATCATTTTCTGATGCTTTGTGGAACCAATGCAATGCTTGTTCAACATTTCCTGCATCATAAAAGCTACAGGCTATATGAAATTGCGCTTCCACATGATTCTGCTCGGCAGCTTCTTCCATCAATTGTTGAATAATGGCCTCATCTTCACCTAGGTGGTCTGCAAGCAAAGCAAAGGCGTACTTCACTTCTGCTTTACCGAAATCAAATGGTTTTGAAACTGCACGTAATGGGAGTGTAATTGGAAAAGTTGTAAAGATTTGTTGTTCAATATTCAGCATATGGTTTTGATTATAATTTTCAGTGAGTAATTCCATAATCTGCTGGATGTAAGCCATTTCTTTTAAAAACAGCTGCTTTTGTGTTAGTTGAAGAACTTTCTCTTCATCGCCTGCATGCTTAAAGTATTCAATCAGTTGTTTCAGCTCTTTCATTGAAAGCTCTGGATCATTCATAGCGTCTACAAATACTGCATTAATATATGCCTTGGTAACATTACTTTCCTCTTTCTCGTAGCGGTAAATGGCTTCCATGTATCGTTTAATCCGCTTGCAATAGGCGCCACTTCCGTTCCATTGCTGGTGATGATCGAAACTTTTAACTTTATTGGCAGATTTGATATATTCCCACTTGTCTTTCAATTCTTTATCATTTCGAACGTAGCGGATGACATAATTGCTTAAACGTTCAATTTCATCATAGTCTTCTCCAGCTTCAAAGCAATGAAGCGCTTCTTCAAACAGCTCGACAGCTTTAAATTTCGGACCTGCAGCTGTGTAATCCCCATCTTGTTTTGCGATATAGGCTTCACAGATCGTAATTTCTTGTTTCACGTTACTATCGTTTTGAATGCGGTTAAAACATTCTAACGCTTGTTCATACATCTTTTTCTTTAATAATTGCTTCCCTGTTTGAAGCCAGTCTTCTGGTAAGGTTTTCTCAACTTGTTTCGCTTGTTTTGTCGCAAGTTTGTTCATCACACTTAGCTTTGAGGAAAGATTAGCTAATTTCCAAAAAGATGATGAATCTGTCCCATCATAGATAAAGCACTCTTTCATTCCACGCGTTACCGCTACATAGAAGAGACTCGCTTCATAGCGGATAAACCGTTGCATAATTTGGTTCTCTTTAATTTTGTATCGTTCATTATTGTGAATAATTCGGCTTAACTGGTTCCACATTTTTGCTTGTTCTGAGTCTTTTTCAAGCATCGACCACAACAAAACCCGGTTAAATTCAAGTCCTTTTGCTTGAAATACTGTAAAGATCAGTGGGCTGTAATTGTATAGGCTATGGAACGTTTTATGTAAATTTTTCCGAACTTCTTCGTCACGAACAAGAATCGCATCGTGTGGGCCGAATTGATGAAACTGTTCAATGATAGTTTCTTCTTTTAAGCTTTCAAACAAAACAGGCTCTTTGCCAGTGTTAAAGTACTCTATTTGTGAGGTTTTATATTTAAAGTCGGTATAATCGTGCTGTAAGTTATTAATTTCACTTGCTAAAGCCGCGATTGTTCCTGAATTCCGGAAGTTCTTTGATAACTGAACGATGTTTTTAACCGGAATGTTATATTGCTGGTAAAACATATTTTTAACATTTTCCCATCGAAAACCACTATGATGAACAACTTGGTGGTCATCACCTGCTAAAATAATTCTTGTGCAATCATCATTTGCCAGAGCTGCAACAAGCTGAAGGTGGAGCATTGTTAAATCTTGTACTTCATCACAAATCACCATATTATAATGCTCGATTTCGGACTGAAGCTTTTCGTTAAGAAGGTCTTGTTCATCGATATAGTAGCTCTTTTTCAACCAATCTTGATAAGGTTGAAAGATATTTTCATACATGTCACGACGCTTTTTTATAAAGTTAGGAGCCTCTAAGTGCCCTAACGCTTCATATTGCTGTTGTGAAAGTGTATACGAATCCTTTGCAAATATACCGCCTTTTAAAACCCCTCTTATTTCTTCCCAAACCATCAGGAAAGGAAATTGTTTTTCAAGCTGCTGACCTCTTGCAAACTTTTGATAGTAATTTTGAAAATGATCACGCGTCGATAGCACTTGAAATTCATCCTTTTGATCTTCTTTCAACAAGTCATGAAAGGTGCGGAAGGTTGTATTTCGGATCAACTGGTGCTCATCATCGAGCCCTTTTACTAAACTTAGAAACTGCTTCTTCGCTTCATCCCGTAATTCGTCACTATATGTAAGGTATAACTTGCTTACCGCTGGTTCTGATAACAGCTTATGAATAATGATCGTTGTTTTTCCGCTGCCTGCTGTTCCGCTCATTAAAATCGGAAGCGGTTGGTTTAACACATCACGCTGTTCTTTTGTTAACCTTAGTTTCAAATCCCAAAATTCGTCTGCATTGACTTCGTCCTTTTGCATAAAACGGATAATCGTTTCCTCGTCAATTTCATAGCTTTTGAGTTGGTCAAACTGATTGAAAAAGTGCTGCTGGTTCCAGATAGATTCCGTTTCCTTAACAAAATCCGTAAACGGTTGTTCGAGCTCCTTTTCATTTATATACTCTTCCATGCTAATTTGGTCATCTAGTACATATCGTGCTGTATGAATGACATCATCATGCTTAACAGATAGGTTGAAGATGAGAATAATTGTCTTATTTCTTTCATCAGACGGTTCTGGGTAAAGTGTAAATAACATTCGATTCCCACGGTCAACCCTCGCTTCAAAAACAGTTAACTTTTTATTAATTGAACGCAACTTTTTTACCCGTGTGCCATTTTTCCATCGGCCATTTCTCAGCGACTCAATTCGTTTATCGACTAGCTCCAATTCATTTGAATCTAAAGATTGTAATTCGGACTTTGCTTGCTCTGCAAAGCATACAGTAAACATACCCTTCCCCCTCTCCTTTTTATTAAGAGTTCTTTTTTCTAAGTCCATTATAGTACATTTAACCCAATAATAGGAATCACGAAAAAGAACTCCTTCAACTTGAAAGAGTCCATTTTCTACAACCTGTATTACAGAACTTTGGGTGAAATATTGTCATTCCTCTCCTATTATGTAATAAAAAACTGCCGCAAAAGCCTTAACAATAAGGCTTTTGCGGCAGTTGTTTTTAAGCACCAAAGATTAAAAAGACTGCTGAAATAATAACGCCAGTATAAAGAAGGGTAATCATGGTAAAACCCATAATGTCACGGATTTTTAAGCCGGCAATTGCAAGCAACGGGATTGCCCAGAATGGTTGAATCATATTTGTCCACGCATCTCCCCACGCGACAGCCATCACAATTTTGGCAGGGTCGACACCCATTTCGAGAGCTGTAGGTAAGAAGATCGGTGCTTGGATTGCCCATTGTCCTCCGCCTGAAGGAACAAACATATTTAGAAATCCGCTAGAGAAAAAGGTTAGAAGCGGCAGGGTGTCAGGTGTGGAAACGCTTGCAAAAAAGTTCGAAAGCCATAAAGCAAGACCAGATGCACTCATCATCCCCATTATTCCTGCATAGAACGGATATTGCAAAGCAAACTGACCAACACTTCCTGAAGCTTTCTTAAGACCATTTCCAAGTTCTTTTACATTTCCGTATAGAAGAAGTGCGAACGTTAAAAACAACAAATTGACTGTATTTAAATCAAGTGAAAAGCCATTGAAATAAAAGTGATTACCGAGATAAGCTAAACCAAATAATCCACCGATGATCGGTATTAAGCGGCTGCGGTCCATTTTATCATTGATATAATTCCGTTTCTTTTCTGCTTTGCTTTCTTCTAGTTCTTCATCTTTCAATAATTCCGGGTCAACAAGAAAGCGATCAGCTTTGTTTTTCGGCTGAATAAACTTCATTACAAACGGGAGTGTAAAGAAGATTAAACAAACGATCACAATGTTTAAAATTGAAAATAATGTTTCTGATGTTGGAAGTACGCCAACCATATCTTGAAAGTTATGACCTTCAGTTGCGACGAAAAGAGCTGGTGATGAGGAAATTCCACCTTCCCAAAGCAGGAATCCCGAATAACCGGCAGCAACGAGGATTCGATAGTCAACATCATGGACTTTTCGACCAACTAGCTTTGCCATTATCCCGGCTACAACGAGACCAAAAGCCCAGCTAATTAATGATGCGAATGCGGCGGTAAACGTAACAATAACAATTGCTGAATTGGCTGTTTTACAAAGGCCTGCAATTTTTTCGAGCCCCTTCGAAACAGGCTTTGTTAATGCAAGTGCATAGCTCATAATAAAGGTTGTTACAATTTGAGCAGTGAAGGTTAACAATCCCCAGAACCCTTCGCCCCAATGCATCATCATGTCATACGGTCCACTGTCTGTAACAAAAACACCGCCTAAGTACGTAATTACTGTTAATAAAACAGCGAAGATAAAGGCATCAGGCAACCATCTTTCAGCCACTTTCGCAAAAAACATTGCTAGTTTTGCTAACACATTATTTTGCTGTCGTTCAGTCATTTGCGTTTCTGTTCGCTCTACGTTTTGTGCCTCCATTCAATCACACTCCTATTAAATGTATTTATTTTGCAGTCCATCCGCCGTCGACATACAACACTTGACCAGTAATATAACTAGAAGCCTCTGATGCTAGAAATACAACAGGGCCTGCCAAATCATTTAGTTCTCCAACACGCTTAAGCATTGTATGATTAACAATCTGCTCATAACGCTCTGCATCAGACAGCCATGCTTCTGTCATCGGTGTTTTAATATAAGCAGGACCAATGGCATTTACGGTAATACCACTTTCCGCTAGTTCATCCGCCCATACTTTTGTGAGCTGGTTAATGCCCCCTTTGCTTGCTGCATAGCTTGTCTGCATGCTCATCCCAATCCCTCCAAGAATTGAGGAAATATTAATGATGTTTCCGTTTCCTTGTTTATGCATTTGCTTTGCGGCTGCCTGTCCGACAAGGAAAATTCCTTTAAGGTTTGTCGTAAGGACGCGATCCCAATCCTCTTCCTCCACCTCTAATAGAGGCTTTCGAATGTTCATCCCAGCATTGTTTACAAGAATATCTAGCGAACCGAAATGGTTAACAATATTGCTGATTAGCTCTTGAACTTGCGTCTTATTCGTTACATCTACTTGAAACCCCTTAGCATGGATGCCTGCTTTCGTTAACTCTTCTTCTGCTTTTTCAAGTGCGTCTCTTCCACGGCTAGCAATCGCAACGTTTGCTCCGCTTTCACCTAAAGCTTGTGCCATGCCAAGTCCGATTCCTTTGCTGCCACCTGTAACGAGTGCTGTTTTCCCTGTTAAATCAAATAATGCTTTCATCTTCTCACCCACCTATGTTTAAATATTCAGAAAATTAATTATCTAAGCCGTATAGTTTGACTGATGCATCCTGCTTAATCTCGCTTTTAAAATCTTTCCGCCTGGATTGCGTGGAAGTTTATCGATAAATTCAATATGCTTTGGCACTTTATAATCCGCAATTCGTTCTTTAACATATTGTTTAAGTTCTTCGATTTCTACTTTCTTCTCTGGTTTTTTAACGATAAACGCTTTTACTTGTTCACCAAACATTTCGTCTGGCACTCCGACAACTGCTGCTTCTAATACAGCCTCATGCTCATACAGTACATTTTCGACTTCAACGGAATAAATATTTTCTCCGGCGCGATTTATCATATCCTTCTTTCGGTCCATAATGTAGACAAATCGTTCGTCGTCAATCAGTGCCATGTCTCCAGATTTCCAATATCCATCTTCAAACGCTTTCTTATTCGCTTCTTCGTTATCCCAGTACCCTTCAACGACCATTGGACCTTTAATGTATAGTTCACCAATTTGATTAGGAGGAAGCTCTTCGCCATCGTCAGATACGATCTTCATATCTGCTACAGGTACCGGCTGTCCAACTGAAGATAACTTAGAATCATCATATGTGACAGGCATAATCGTTGCTGGTGAGGACGTTTCAGTTGCACCATAAGCATTGTGAAGGTGAACACCAGGAAATGCTTTTCGAAGCTGTTCGATTGTTTCTTGTGACATCGGGGCACCGCCATAAGCAATTACTTTTACAGATGGATAGGTATGCTTTTGAAAAAGAGGATGAGACATGACCATGATATAAATAGTTGGTACGTTAAATAAAAAGGTGATTTTTTCATCGTGCATCGTACGAATAAATGGTTCTGTCTGAAAACGTTCGAGCAAAACGGACGTGCCGCCGATTAGCACCATAAAAAACATTTGACCGATAAGGCCTGTGACATGGAATAACGGAACAGCAATAAGGGTACGTGTTTTCTCTTGCGGTTTAAGCACTTCCCTATAATTCATTGCACTGTGGATTATACCCGCATGACTTCCAATGGCTCCTTTTGGCGTGCCAGTCGTCCCAGAGGTAAACATAATAAATAACGGGTCTGTTTCAAATATTTCGACCTTCTTCAGTTCATATGGTGTGCTGTACAGTTGAAGCAGTTTTTGAAGCGTCATTTCTTCTACTTTTTCATTTTGCTTTGAGAGATAAATAAAGTGACATTCGTTTTCTAAATTTAATTGATTGATTGTCTCACTTGAATCGGTGCTTGCTACTAATAACTTTGTAGTGGAATGGTTTAGCATAAAAGATAGCTCTTTCTCAGATAAACGTGTATTGAGGGGAACAACAATCGCTCCTAATCGTGCACAAGCAAAAACGAATTGAATAAACTCAGGGCAGTTATGCAGCAATAGAGCCACACGGTCGCCTTTCTTTATGCCATAGTGCTGTGATAATGTACCAGCGAGGTGATGAACGGTTTCTCCTATTTGTTGATAGGTTTGCCGAAAGCTTCCCATAACAATGGCTTCTCTGTTTGGATGTTTCATAATGGCATTATCTAACATTTCGTTCACGTTTCGTGGTCTTTCCTTGAAAGTCTTTACATTTCTATCAAAAAGCATGTCATTGACGATCACTCGTTTCACCTTCTTTTTTAAATCTTTGTCTATATCTAATGCAAGTTGTGTGCCAAATTAAAAGAAGAATATAAAAAAATGCGTTTTAGAAGACTTCCAAACAACAAAACAATCATTTTAACAGTAGAAATGTTATTATTTTTCTTTTTAAATTTATTATGTAAGCGATTCCAAAACGAATCACTGATTCAGATTGTAATCGCTTACATTGATTCGATTTGGAATCATACGAGAGATATTTCTTATTTCTCTGTTTACACTGACAATCGCATAAAAAAGAGTAAGCACGAAATGTACCTACTCATCTTCTACAAATTATATCGTTTCATTTTCTTAACGAGTGATGATTGACTGATTCCAAGTGCTTGAGCTGCTTTTCGTGTTGTCTTATGTTTTGTTATCTGCTCAGCAATAAGGGTTTTTTCGTATTCTGAAACTTTATCCTTCAAATCAATAGACGCATTTTCACCTTCTTTTTGCTGTTGCTTCTTACACATAGGCAGCATCGTCTCTGGTAAATCAAAGACCTGTAGCTCTTCATGATCAGTTGTTACGACTATTCTTTCAATTAAGTTTTCCATTTCACGAATGTTTCCGGGCCATTTATATTGTTCCATCGCATAAATAACTTCAGGGTTGAAGTGTTTTTCAAACTGATATCGTTCGTTCACTTTATTCAAAAAATAATAGGCCAGCGGTGCAATATCAGCTTTTCGTTCGCGCAGCGGAGGAATTGTGATCGGTACAATATTTAAGCGGTAAAATAAATCCTTTCGGAAATCTCCTGCTTCAATCATTTTATGGAGGTCTCGGTTTGTAGCTGAAATAACGCGGATATCAACTTTCTTGGCTTTTGAACCCCCTACTCTTACAACCTCGAATTCTTGCAGTACACGAAGAAGCTTCACTTGCAGTTCAAGCGGGACTTCCCCAATTTCATCTAAAAAGATCGTACCGCCATCAGCCTTTTCAAAAAGTCCAGCTTTCCCATTACGGTCAGCGCCTGTAAATGCGCCTTTTTCATACCCAAACAGTTCCGATTCAAGCAGCTGTGGTGGAATTGCACCACAATTTACTTTTATATATGGTTTATCTGTACGAGGACTGTTTGTATGAATCATATTTGCAAACACTTCTTTTCCAACACCAGATTCTCCAAGCAACAGTACGGTTGAATCAACTTGTGAAACCTTTTGCGCTAGCCCGATTGCCTTCATCGTTTGCTTGCTTTGTGCAATCACGCCATCACGGAGCATATTCATCCGGTCTTGGCGCTTAACTTCATTCATTTCGTCAAGAATTTGTTTCATATATTTTCTCGATTCTCTTAATTCAAGCTTTAATCGATTTAGTTCTGAAAGGTCACGTACGTTTGTAATCACATGCGTAATTTCCTTATTATCATTAAAAAGCGGATTCCCTGTTACGAGGACTTCCTTCTCTCTCACTCGTTGCACAATGGTAACTGCTTTTCTTTCCCTTAACACTTTAAATGTCACAGATTCAGAAACGATCCCTTTCTCAACAATCTCTTTCATATTTTTCCCGAGCAACTCTTGCGCTTTTACCCCTGTAATACGCGTATAGGCATCATTCACTTTTAACCCGTTTCCTTTGGCGTCTGCTACATAGATTCCGTCGTAACTAGAGTCAATAATTGAATCGAGCAGCCTGTTCATTTGACTCATCTTTTCATAGTCATCGCTTTTTTCAAAATATGTACCGATGGGTTCAAGTATCCCTGTATCAATAGGCTGTGCTAAGGAATGACGCAAGCTTGTGACCTCCTTTTGATTAACAACGTTTTTATTATAAGTATATTATTAAATATTTTTGCTACTTTTGTCAAAATTCTAAAAATTTATCCATAGTCCTTTTCTTGGTATGGAACTTGCATGATAAACAAGTAACTATTTCAAAGGGGTTGAATGAATTGTTTGATTTTAAGCCGACAGAAGAACAACAAGAAATGATTGATAAAGCGAATGCGTTCATGAAAGAATACGTCTATCCAAATGAAAAACATATGGTCCCGCACCGGGGGCTGCCGGAAGACATTTTGAAGCCACTTCAAGAAAAGGTAAAGGAAATGGGGCTATGGGCAGGGCATCTTCCTAAAGATGTCGGCGGTATGGGAACTGGATTTTTAACGCTTGGTCTTCTTTCTGAAATTATCGGAAAAAGCCCAATTGCGCCATATATATTCGGTTCGATGGCGCCTGATGCTGGTAATGGTGAAATTCTTGTCCATGCTGCAACAGAAGAACAGCGGGAAAAATATTTAGTTCCGCTCGCAAACGGCGAGGTCCGCTCTTGCTTTGCAATGACTGAGCCTGAAGTGTCTGGCTCTGACCCACGCTTACTGCAGGCAACGGCTGAAGAAGATGACGATGGCTGGGTTATCAATGCTCATAAGTGGTTTACAACAGGTGCAATTGGTTCTTCGTTTTCAATTGTAGTCGCTGTAACAGACCCTGATGCAGAGCCGCATAAGAAAACAAGCTTATTTATTGTTGATCATGATAATCCTGGTTTTGAAATTGTAAGAGAAGTACCGGTGATTGGGGATCATTTTGCTGGCGGGCATTGCGAAGTTCGCTATACAAATTGCCGCGTACCAAAAGATGCATTGCTCGGTGAACGGGGTGAAGGGTTCAAACTGGCACAGCTGCGCCTCGGACCTGGAAGAATCACACATGCGATGCGCTGGCTTGGTGTCTGCCACCGCAGTATGGAACTAATGATGGATTACGCCCTTAAGCGTGAGACGAGAGGCAAGAAATTAATTGATTTCCAAAGCATTCAAAACTTCATTGCAGATTCAGCTGCAGAAATCCAAGCTGCACGTTTGATGACCTTGCATGCAGCGTGGCAAATGGACCAAGGAGAGCAGGCTCGTAAAGATATTTCTTTAATCAAATTTTACGGAGCGAATGTTTTGCATAACGTGATCGACCGTGCTATTCAGGTGCATGGCGCATTAGGAGTTACTGGTGACACACCACTAGAAGGCTTTTACCGTGAAGCACGTACCGCTCGGATCTACGACGGCCCTGATGAAGTCCATCGTTATGTAGTAGCCCGGTCATTAAAGAAGGCATTCGAACGAGGAGAGGAATTATATTGAGTATCCAATTACAAGTGAAAGCACCAAGTGAACGAGAAATCCAATGGGAGCTTGTTGCAAAGAAAATTGCAGATAATTTCCCAGAATTAGATGCACGTTCAATGAAGGTGAAACAATTTACAGCTGGTTATTCGAACTTAACCTACTTGCTTCAATTTCCGAACAAGGAAATGGTGCTTCGCCGCCCGCCATTCGGTGAAATTCCACCGAAAGCCCATAATATGGAGCGTGAATATCGGATATTAGAAAAGATTCACCCTTATTTCCCACAAGCTCCAGCACCTTATTTATATGTAGAAGATGACAAACTGATGGATAAACACTTTTATGTGATGGAGAAGAAAGAAGGCATTGTGCTTGATGATCACATTCCAGCTGAAGCAACAAAGCAAGGGCAAGTCGGTGAAAAAGCTTCAACTGCCATGATTAAAACCATTACGCAGCTGCACAGCATTGATATTAAACAAACAGGATTAATTGAGTTAGGCCGTCCTGATGGTTATTTAAAACGTCAAGTAGAAGGATGGATTCGTCGGTATGAGCGCTCAAAGGTTGAGGAGCATCCATATGTTGAACAACTTATTCCGTGGTTCCTAGAACATCTTCCAGCAGAATCCCCTGCTCCAACTGTTGTTCACAATGATTTGAAGCTAAATAATATGATGCTTCATCACCAAGATCTAAGTGATGCGGTAGCCGTTTTTGATTGGGAATTATGCTCTGTCGGTGATCCATTGTCTGATTTAGCTAGTTCAGTAGCTTATTGGACTGAACAAGGCGACAAAGAGACAGGATTAACTTCTGTCACACACCATAATGGATTCATGTCTAGACGTGAATTTGTCGAGCGTTATGCAAATGAAACGAATCGAAACGTCGATCAATTTGATTACTACTTATCCTTTGCTTTCTTTAAAATTGCCGTTATCCTTCAGCAAATTTACTACCGCTGGAAAAAAGGCGAAATTAACGATGACCGCTTTTCTAATTTAAATATTGGAATATCGAATTTGATCGAACAATCGCACCGAGCAAAGGAAAGACAAATAATATGATAAAAGAGTGGAATTAATGCAAAAAATACATGTATTAATGCGGAAAGAGGAAATTGACCCTACAAAGCTTTGTAATTGCGCGGTTATCGTCATAGACTCATTATTAGCAACATCAACAATTTGCATGCTGCTGCAGCACGGAGCTAAATCCGTGCTCCCTGTCTCATCTCCACAGCACGCATTAACGAAAGCTGAAACGCTTAAGGAAGAAAGCTATATCCTTGCTGGTGAAAAATATGGCTATGATCTTGCTGGCTTTAGAAGACCTGATCCTTTGCAGTTAATTAAACTCGGGTTAGATGATAAGCAGGTCATTTTATCAACGACAAACGGTACAGTCGCCTTAAATAATTGTGCAAATGCACATACTGTGTATACAGCTTCGATTTTGAACACGAAGGCAGTTGCTAAAGAAATTACGAGGCTTCATTCCAAGCGTTCTGTGCTTATCGTTTGTGCAGGAAACCATGGGCGATTTTCAATGGAGGACTTTTTAACAGCTGGCTCTCTTCTTCAACATCTGTCTATGTCTCCACAATGGGAAGAATGGGAGCTTTCTGATGGTTCGCAAGCGGCGTTAACAATGTTTGAAGAAACTTCGCCCGCAAAAAAAGAACGTTTATTTTTAACTTCTGAAACAGGGTTGTTTTTAACTGAGGTGGGATATGAATGGACACTTCGTTATTTAGTTGAAGGCCACCAGTATAACATTGCTCCAATCTTATGTGGTGAACAGCTTACTCACCCCTCAAAAGCTTCAATATAGATCAAAGAAAGCTGACACATTCGGCGTGATTGTGTCAGCTTTCTTTGATTTACGTTGTCGTGAGTAATTGATGCTTCTGAATTTTACCGACAGAAGTTCGTGGGAATTCGTCAACAAATTGGACTTCTTCAGGTACTTTAAACGATGCTAATCTTTCCTTACAATAGCTGATTACTTCTTCTTCTGATAAATCCGCATCTTCTTTTTGAATAATAAAAGCTTTAATAGCAACGTCTCTCATTTCGTCTGGAACCCCAATAACAGCACTATCTGAAATATGTGGATGTTCATTTAAAATGTCTTCAATTTCACTTGTCGCAATATTTTCACCAGCACGCTTCACCATATCCTTCATTCGGTCTACAAAGTAAAAACAACCGTCATCACCAATGCGGGCATTATCACCTGTATAAAGCCATTCATCTTGAAGCGATGCTTTTGTTTTCTCTTCGTTTTCAAAGTATCCCTTCATTAACGTCCGGCCAGGAATACCTTTGACAATGATTTGCCCGACTTCACCATTTTCAACCTCTTTTCCATCCTCATCAACCAGCTTTACTTCATAACCGATTCCCGGCTTACCAATACTCATATTCGTTCGTACACCGTCTAATGGATTCATTAATGGTGTTCCAATTGTTTCTGTCATTCCATAAATCTGTAATAAACCTACCTCATATGTTTGTTCAAACTGTTCTAACTGCTCTGCCGTAACCGATTGGGCAAAAATGATTGTCTTTAACTTATGATTATACGTTTTTCCTTCGCCACTACGTAAAATCATTTTAATCGGAGCGGCAAATAAAGAGCCGATGGTTGCTTTAAAGGACTCAGCCTGCTCAAAATAACGAGAAGCACTGAATTTTTCCGTTAAAGCAATGCTGCCACCAACCGTTAACAGCGGCATTGTTAAATAGTATTGGCCATTTCCATGAAACATCGGCAAAACAATTAACCCGCGGTCATCGCTTCTCATCTTAAGTGTTTGTGACATATATTCACCAGCATAAATATAGTTCGCATGTGTTACTAAGACACCTTTCGGCTTTGAAGTTGTGCCTGATGTATATAAAATAGCCGCCACATCATCACTCGTTACATTGTTCGTTTCAACTGAAAGCACTTCAGCAGAATCTAACAACCTCTGTAAATCCTTATCTTCATATTCTCTCCCTTCGCACCTTGACAAAAGGACTTCTAAGTTTCGTTCACTTACGATCTCTGTAAATTTATCCAAATATGCTTCTTCAGTTATAATCAACTTTGAGTTTGAGTGTGAAATCAAATAATCCATTTCTGATTTTGGCGAGAGAATATTCGTCGGCACCATGACTGCACCCATACTTGTAATCGCAAACCATGCATACATAAAATCTAATGAATTTGGCAGGTGAAGAAGCACCTTATCACCTTTTCGGATTCCTTTGCTACATAAGACATTGATCAGTTTTTTTACGGTTTGGTCAAACTCCTCATAGCTGACAGAATAGCTTCCACCATTCGCATCTTCAAACAGCAAAAATGTTTTATTGCCATTTTGCTTCACTTGCTCCTGCAATAACGAGGGGATGGTACGCATACCAATTGCATCCATTGGAACTCCTCCTTCATGGTTTTACTTTAAATAGATGCAAGAATCATGCCAAAATCGGGGTTTGACATATTAATTTATATAAGTAGCAACACCATTACTACTAAATAGCTCCCTACAATTCCAAATGAAGGAACGAGGTACGAAAACGTATTCTGTGCTTGCTTACGTTTAATAATAGCCATCACAATAAGAGTTAACACACACCCTAATATAGCTAATAATAGGAGCTCACCACTTGCCGCCTTCCATATGCTTTCTTTACGATAGAAAAGATCCCCTATTGAAATAATTGATATATTAAACGCGTTGCTCCCTAATATCGCCCCTACAGCCATATTGACATTTGCTAGCTTAAGAGCTGCATAGACACCCATGGCATCAGGTACTGATGTAGCAATCGCCACTAAAATGCTACCAATAATTGTGGCACTTATACCTGTCGTTTTGGCCAGTTCATCTCCTGAAATAGACAAAGCGCTTCCCGAGATAAAAATGAGAATTGAAAAAGCAAAAAAGCGTATCATTAACTGTGCCATTGCAAGGTTTTGCGCCTTATTATTGTTTACCTCGTTTTCATTTTCACTTTTCTTTATCTGTAATTTAGAAATAAACCACATTCCACCAATATAAATAAAAAATAAAACAATGCTGGTTGCACTAATTCCCCACTTAAGCACCGCATTGTCAAATACTATCCCTAAACTAGAAGTTAGAAATAAGAGCAGCACAATAATAGTTGTATAAAAATGCTGATGTGTAAGATTTAAAAAAAGACGTTTCTTTCGAAAATGTATATCGAGTAAAAATAAGAAAAAGAAATTAAATAAAATACTGCCTAACCCATTCCCAATTACAATATCCGCACTCCCGATTATACTTGCAGATACCGTAGTAGTCAGCTCAGGCAATGAGGTAGCAACAGCTAACAGAATTGTTCCTATTAAAAATCCGCCTATATTTGTCTTTTTGCTGATTATATCTGCATACGTAGATAGTTGAATCGCAGAAAGAATCGCTATTAACCCTGAAACAATAAAAATGAAAGCTAATGCAAATACATTCATACATAAGGCCACCCTTAAATCTAAATTCTGTTCCAACAAATCGATAATTGTTTTTATCCCTATTGTGCCTTCCCTATCTTCTGCATTTAAAAACGCACTTGAAATTTCCCACTCTATACAAAAAGACTTCACCTAGTTAAAGATGAAGTCTTTTTAATAGACTTTATTATTGATACTTATCAATAAAGCTGCGGTCAAGCTTGTCCTTAAGGTACCAGGCCCATCTGCTAAAAAATACGTGTCCATTAAAGAAGAACATTCCTTGCTTATCTCCAGCGGATAATAGGGAAGCACGCTTTTCTATAGGCTCAAATAATTCGCCTTCTCCTGTGTTAAAGTAGCCTACTAAATTCTTATAAAGAACTGGTCCCTCTTTATCTGATACGCGTTTGTTCTTTTGTACGATAGGTTCACTATTTATTGTCACGCAGTCCCCTGCACCGAAAATTGATGGATACTTTTTTAATTGCAATGTCTTTTCGACTAGTAAAAAGCCTTTTTCATCGACAGGCAGCTTAGCAAGCTTGAATAAATCTGGAGCTTTCGGTTCTGTTAACCACAATAGGTTATCAAATGGGACTGTTTCGTTAGTGGATGTTTCAAGAGATTGAGGCTTCACTTTCGTAACCTTTGTATTGCTCTTGATGTTAACCCCTTTCTTTCTAACGAATGCTTCAATTTTTTCACATGTTTTGGTCTTCTTATTCGCTATTAAATGACTTGAGTATATGTATGTAACAGGAGTATTAATATGTTGTTTTCTCCTCCATGCTTGAAGTGAAAGACTCAGTTCAGCGCTAGATAATCCCTCTCCAACTACTACAAGCTTTTCCTCGTTTCTTACCTGTTCAATAGCATCAATCGCTTTGTAATTCGGTCGAATTGTCTCAGAATTTTGTGCAACTCCTGGAATGTTAAAACCTTCCGTTAAAGCACCAATATTAAAGGAAATGACATCATAAGAGAGAACTTCCCCTTGTTCTGTTAAAATGACTTTGCCATTTGGGTCAAGAGAGAGAACTGAACCCTCTTTCCATTGGACTCCTGCAGCATCTGCTAAATGTTTTAAATCAATACGAATTTCTTCTTTACTGTATAATCCTTCTGCAAACCCTGGGAACATATTAGAATGATATTGATAGCGATCAGAAGAAATGAATGTTATCTCAACATCATTTAGTTTCTTTTGCTGTAATTGTTTTAACACAAATAGATGGGCACTCCCCCCACCAACTAACACTAATTTTTTCAATGTCATCCTCCAATCCAGCTCTATTTATTTGCTCATTGTAACATTTTCACGTTTTCTCATCCTTAGTAGTTCTTTTAGGGCATGTTTATTCATTTAAAAAACGAAAGACCATTGAAGGTCCTTCGTTTAACTGTTTGCACTTGCTTCTTGTTCTTTTCGCTTTTTCTTTTTCATGAAAAGTTCACGACGTTTTTTCATTGCTTTTGTAATATAACCGCCTTTAAAGTTACGAGGTTCATAGGAAGCAACAAAGGCACTTGGCTCGTATTCACTTATTAATCGATAGAACTCTTTTTCACGATCTCTTCGTGCGGTACAATCTAAGCGATAACGCATAGAGTTCATACCTTCCACTTCACTTGTTGAAACACTAAAGCCCACTTCTCTTAAGCGGTTAATCAATGCTGTATTCTTCTCTGGAATGTTCGCTTCAATTGTCATATAACCAATCGCAAGCTTTTCTTCTAGCACACCACCAATATAAACGCCTGTCCCAAAACCTAATGCATATGCGACCATGTTCATGTAATTAGACAAATCACTAAATACAAGACCTAAAGCACCAACATATATGATTCCTTCTAACATTCCCATCGCAGAAGCTTGTGTTTTCATTCCCTTAACCGCAAGAATAGTTCTTAGCGTCAAAACAGGTACGAAAAACAGCTGTGCTATGAAAATGATGATTGCGTTCAACATCACCCATCCGCCCTTTCAATCATACTGATGCCTAGTGTACCAGAAATTGAGATGGGAGATAACCAATAAAGTCCAATTTACTCATTTCTACGCTTTCGACTAGCTATTAAAATAAACAGATTATTTATTTTTATACAAACCCATTTCTATAAATCTCGTATTTATCGGAACTAAATACATCATAATGTATAATTATTAAATTTTATCGCTTTATATATTTTTCTTTCATTGATCATTAATTACAATGTAGGTTGCCTTTATCGGTCCATGTACACCGACGACTAAGTTCATTTCAATATCTCCGCTGTTACTTGGACCAGAAATAAACTTCATACATGAAGGAACTTCTCCTGTTTGCTGGAACTTTTCGTGTATAGCATCAGTGACTTGCGTTAAGCGCGGGACGATTTTGCTTTTTGGAATGATTGCAATATAAGCAGTTGGCAGTAAACTAACAGAGCGTCCTTGTTCAGCTGAGCTTGTTAACACAACCGTGCCGCTTTCAGCAAGAGCATAATCACAAAATGTGATGCCAATATCCGCATTTTGAGTGATTCTCACATTCTCTTCTCCCAAGCTTGCGTTCCATGTATGCCAGTGATGTTTATTAAGTACCCCGGTCGTTTCATATTCCTCAAACCGCGGGTCGTCCCATGTTACGATGGAAAGATTATCAAACGAACCAATGGCTGCTTCCAAAGTATCTGAAAGGTTGTCTGTCGTTGTTTCCAGTAAAGGTGTATTGACCTTGGCAGCTTCTGCTTTCAATAATTCAACAAGCTCCTCTTGTGTTGCCTCTTGCAAAATTTTATATTGCGGCTTAAGTCCCCAGTTTGGTCGTTTTACTTCCTGCTTTAGCTCTGTTCGGCCTAATTGTTTGCTTAAATGTTTTAGAAAGCTGTCTCTATTTCTTACTTCTCCTTGTCCTCTCAAGACTTTGAACCTCCTTTGTCACGGTTTTTGAACCAATCTCTAAAGCGGTTTTTTGATGGAGCCGGGAAGTCTCTTTCATTTGTCCATTCTTTCAATAGGAAAGGCCCACTTGTTATTTTATCTTCTTTTGTAAATGGCTTTAACAGATGTGGCGCTGCTTTTGTACTTGCGTTATACATCGCTGGTGAGGAAGTTGCCATTTGAAATGCTTTCATTGTAAGCTTTTCGGCACTTGGTGTGTTTCCTTCCTGTACAATGTTTTGACGATGTTTTAATAACAGCTCATGAAGCGGAATCTTTACTGGACAAGCATCCGTACACGCTGAGCAGAGTGTTGACGCATATGGTAATTCTTTATAATCTTCATAACCACCGAGGACAGGTGAAATAACAGCACCGATCGGACCTGAATAAATTGAACCGTACGCATGACCTCCTAGATGGCGATAAACTGGGCAGACATTTAAGCATGCGGAACAACGAATACAGTGCAGTGCCGATTGAAACTCTGTCCCAAGCATTTTAGAACGCCCATTATCGACGATAACTAAATGAAAATCCTCAGGACCATCTCCTTCATCTTCCGTTCTTGGTCCTGTTAAGGTTGTCACATAGGTGGAGATTTTTTGACCAACAGCACTTCTAGCAAGCATACTGATCAAAATATCAAACTCTTGCCACGTTGGTACAATTCGTTCCATTCCCATAACCGCAATTTGGGTGTTCGGATACGTTGTTACCATTTCGGCATTTCCTTCATTTGTAACAAGTGAAATTGTACCGGACTCTGCGATTGCGAAGTTGCATCCTGTAATTCCAATATCAGCTGAAAGAAACTCGTCGCGTAATTGCTCTCTTGCAAACAATGTCATTTCCTCAGGCTTAGATGTATTCGTGTACCCCCGTTTTTCTTTAAAAACCTCTCGAATTTGATCGCGGTTTTTATGGAGGGCAGGTGCTAGAAAATGTGATGGCGGGTCTTCCGCTAATTGAATAATGTATTCACCTAAATCTGTTTCAATTACGTCACAGCCTGATCCTTCTAATGCTTTATTTAATCCAATTTCTTCGGTAACCATTGATTTTGATTTTACAATCTTTTTTGCCTTCTTTTTCTTTGCAATGCTTGTGATATATTCGTTCGCTTCCTCTGGCGTTTGAGCAAAGATTACGTGGCCACCTTGTTTTGTTACGTTTTCACTTAATTCGTGTAAGTATGTATCTAAATGATCAATGGTATGTTTTCGAATTGATGCTGATAATTCTCGCCACTCCTCCCAGTTTCCCAATTCTTCAATTGTTTTTTCACGTACGCCTGTAAGTCGGCTTTGTGCTGTTGAAACTGCCTCACGCATAAATGAATCTGCTAAACTTTTGGATACCCTCTCATTAAAAAGGTCCTCTCCAATTTTCATGCTCACATCTAAAACCCCCTGTTGATCATCTGATGAATTGAAAATAGCTCCTCTATAAAAAGAAGAGCCCGTGCACTTTTTCTTTAGATTGATAATTTTCTGTTAATTTTAGCGAAAAAGTATTTTACATGCAACCTCTATCTTTTAATCGAGCATTGTGACGAGAACCTCCCTGCCGTTATAATAAATGAATAGTCGTTTCCTAAAGGAGAGTTGATTTGAGATGAATAAGAAAGAATTAGAAGACCAAATTATCCAAAACTATCAACGTGATGAACATATGATGATCCTCGTCTTTGCACAGTGGTGTGTAAATCATGACCTAGACCCTGAAGAATTATATCAGAAGGCTTACCCTAACCAAGCCGCAAACCCTGCCCTGAAGCAGACATTAGAATTAACCGTACCAAAGCATGAGTCAGAAGAAATCCCACATAGTACACTACTTGGCGTGTTATCATTGTTTGGAAATGATGATCTTGCGTTTGTTGTAACTGAGGAAATCAATAAATTATCGTAGCAAACAAGCCGACCATCCAAATGAAGGTCGGCTTGCTTAATGGAGGAAACTTCATAAAATTGCAACTTATTTATAACAAAATGGTTTTTGTTCGATTATAATGGAGATACATATTAATTCTTTAGACCTAGTTCTAATTACTTATTTTTACAAAAAACAACTTCTGGAAAGGTGATTAACATGGCAATCCACATCAACGGGCATTGGAAAGAGATGATCGAGTATATCGGGCTTGAAGAAAAACACCTCACATTGTTGAATAACTATCAGTCCTATATCGAGTCAAAAACACAACAGGTTATCGTTCGTTTCTATAATCGAATGGCTGCAGTACCGAAATTGGCTGAAATCGCTGAGACAAACTCCACTTTCCAGCGTCTTGTACAAACACAGGTTGACTATTTCAAGCACTTGTTCACTGATACAATTGATGATGCGTACATCCATTATGTCACACGAATAGGAGCTGCCCATGCAAGAATTGGCCTTGAACCTGATTGGTATATGGGTGGTGTTACGGTTTATTTAGATGAAATGATGGCATTGTGCAGTGATCTTGAAGATGGACTGCCTCTCTATCACGCTTTTACCAAAAGACTTTTATTTGATACGAAAATTGCCTTGCTTGCCTATGATCGTTTAAAGGAAAATCATGAATACAAAGATAAAATCATTATTCATTCGAATGAAATGCTTCATAATTTAACACTGCTTTCAGAGGTAGCAGCGACCCATTCATCAGAAAGCACCAACCTTAACCAAACTTATGCTTCTAACGCGAAGGAAATTGACTTTTTAGCACAAGAGTTGTTGCGAATTGCCCAAGAATTACATGAAGAGGCTCAATAAATCTATCAAAACGTTCCAGGCGATATTCGCTGGAACGTTTTTGTTGTTCTAGAGGGGCTCCATTCTGCTACAATAAATATGGATAATGATTCAAAGGAGCCATTGAATGAACGAAGAAGAAAAAGAAAAATTTTCAGAGCATTTAAATGACTTGAAGCGAAATGAACCAGATTTATACGAAGACCCTGAAGAGATTGAAAAATATTTTAACCAAAAAGAAGAACCGTTAAAAAAAGAAAAGCAACCACCATCTAAATTAAAAAAGAGCATGCTTATAATCGTGGCGTTGTTCTTAATCATTAGTACTGCAGGAACACTTCTCAACGTTCTCAACCTGCCTGCTCTTGAATTTTTATCGAAATCCTCAAACCTTTCTCAAGAAGAGAAGATTCAAACATATAAAAAAAGCGTCGTTATGATTCAGTCGGAAAACCGAAACGGTACAGGCTTTAATATTTCAAGCGAAGGATTAATTGTAACGAATTATCATATTGTTCGCGACAACGGAAAAAGCGTAATTAGTTTTCCGGATGGAACGGTGCTAGAAGCAAAAGTACTGCATACATCAAAGAGTAAAGATTTGGCACTATTATCTGTTAATTCTGATAAGCCTCTTCCACATTTAGATGTGAAGGCAAATGAAACGTGGCAAATGAATGACCCTATTTATGTGATTGGTAATCCACTTTCTTATAATCAAGTTGCAATTGAAGGCACAATTGTCGGCGAAAAAAATAAAACAAACATGTCTGCTATGCTAATTGATGCCCCTATCCACAGCGGAAACAGCGGCAGTCCAGTCATCGATGAAAAGGGGAAAGTAATTGGCATTATTTATGCAAAAGGTTCTGTTGCCTTAAACGAGGAATCAAAAAAGGTTGGATTCGCGATACCAGCAGAAGAAATTTCAAACTTACTTAATGAATGAGTTATTTCCAAGGAGGTTGAACAACGTTGAGAATTGCCTTAATCGCTCATGATAAGAAGAAAAAAGAGATGGTACAATTCACGACAGCTTATAAAGATATTTTAGACGGTCATGAACTTCATGCTACTGGTACAACTGGGCAAAAGATTATCGAAGCAACTGATTTAAAGGTGAAACGATTTCAATCTGGCCCGCTTGGAGGTGACCAAGAGATCGGTGCGCTAATCGCACAAAATAAAATGGATATGGTTATCTTTTTTCGAGATCCTCTTACTGCGCAGCCACATGAACCAGACGTAACGGCTTTATTGCGCCTTTGTGATGTACATGCAATTCCACTTGCTACGAACATGGGAACAGCTGAAATTCTAATCCGTGGATTAGAACGCGGGGATTTAAAGTGGCGTTCCATCATTCACGAAAAGGAATAAGACGTAGAAAACGAGGCGATATTTCCGCCTCGTTTTTGTTTAATATTTGTGTTTATCATAGTGGTCATCTTTGTCATAGTCACAATGATGATGGTGTCCTTTTTCATCGATATACACCTGCTGTTTTTGTAAGACTTTCAGTGTTAACTCAACGACCATTTTTTCTTCTACTTTTGTAAATGTGCCCTCTTCAAACGGACCGTCTACCCAATTTCCACTGCCATCTTGAACACGGCCCATTTTACGGTCAAGTGCTTCATCATATTCAATAAAGTTGCTGTGAAGCAGTTCACAGTAAGGTAACTCGTTGAATGTTTCCCCACTGATTTGGTCAAATTGTGAAAGGTCGCCTGATAATAATTGATCTTTATCCGAGAACCCTTGTGGTAACTTATGCGTTCTAAAGTACGTGAAGTCGCGACGGTCAGGATTTTTCTCAAATTGAGGAGGGTTAATATAATCTATCTCAGTCACTGTGCTAAACGGGAGGTCTATTGTTAAAGAACGAATGTTTGAAACAACAGAGTTTCTGTCTGAATATTTTGGTGTTGCATATTGGATGTTTTTACGAACAAAGCCTTTAATAAACAGCTTATTCGTTGGCAGTAACAAACGGCATTGCGTTACCTTTAAGTTCTTCTTCACTTCTTTAATTTCTAAGACAGGCTCTGGAAACTTAATTGTCGCATCCATATCTATTTGTACCTTTGTTTCACTTAAGACGACAGGCACTTTCACATAAGCTTTTTTAATAGCTTTTGGATGCACGTTTTTATTTGTAGAAGAAGGCACGACCGCATTTTTGTGACGCTTTACAGATTTTTTCTTTTCTTGCTTCGGCTCATGATGCTTTTCTTGGTGATGATGCTGTGGGTAAAGAGGTGTTGACGGTTTGCCTTCACTTCCATATTTCCCCTTGTGATGGTGGTGTGAGGACATGGTGTTCATCCTTTCTCTGATTTGTTTTGCTACAGTACATTGTATGTTTGTAGTACAAATCCGGATGGACAACTATCTTATGGCTATCGCCTTTTTTTAAACGAAACACCAGTGCAGAAATAAGCCGCACTGGTGTATTGTCTATCTTAAATTAAAGCCTTGCTTTTCAATGAATTCTTTCATATATTTACGCTTATTATTGCTAAGTAATGTCATTATTAAGTCTGTCCAGCTGTCCTCTCGTTTACCGTCTGTTCGTTCTTTATAATATTCTTTTATTACACGGTCATATGTAGAAAGCTGGTCTTTCATACGTTCTAAATCAGTGTTATACGTATTTTCATGATAGATAAGTTCAAGTGGTAATCTTGGTTTCAGGTCTGGGTCATGATCAGGAGTACCAACGGTCAGCCCGAATAAGGGAATAACTCGCTTAGGTGTTTCTAAGATTTGTTGAACCCCATCTAAATCATTGCGAATACCGCCAATATAACAAGCGCCAAGTCCCATCGATTCTGCAGCAAGCACAGCATTTTGGGCGGCAAGTGCTGCATCAATAAGAGCGACCATGAATAACTCCGTGCTTTCAAGTGATTCGTCAATTTGTTCACCTTTCCATTGAGCTATTTGCTCATGGCGATATAAATCAGCACAAAATACAAATAAGTGACCACTTTTGGCTACATAGGGCTGGTTCCCAGCTAATTGTGCCAAGGCGTCTTTTTTCTGTTGATCAGTGACACCTATAATGGAATAGGATTGAATATAACTTGAAGTTGCTGCTGATTGAGCTGAACGGACAATTGTTTCAACCTGTTCAGACGTTAATCGTTCATCTTTAAACTTGCGAACAGAACGGTGACTTTGAATCGTATTGATTGTTTGATTCATCGAACTCCTCCTTATCCAATATGTATGGTTCCTTTTCTATCATATTGGAATGGCAAAAGAAAATAAAATGTTCTGCTGTTACATAAAGAAAACGCACAGCTGAAATGAATGGCTGTGCGCTTAATATCTTTACACCCATCGTTTTTTCCGCCGATAGGATTTTACTTCACGATAGTTTTTACGACCTTCATCACTCATGCCTAAGTAATGTTCTTGCACTTCTTTGTTTTCAAGTAATTCGGAAACAGGTGCTTCCATTACCGTTCGGCCGTCTTCTACAATATACCCGTAGTCTGAAATTGAAAGAGCGACATTGGCATTTTGCTCAACAACAAGAATAGACGTTCCTTCCTCCTCGTTAATTTGTTTTATATTTTGAAAAATCTCTTTTACAAGTAAAGGTGCAATCCCAAGTGAAGGTTCATCTAGCAAAAGCAGCTTTGGTTTTGCCATAATTCCTCTACCAATTGCAAGCATCTGTTGTTCACCGCCAGAGAGAAGACCTGCATGGCGTGAGCGGAGCATCTTTAACTTCGGAAAGTAGTGATAGACTCGTTCCATGTCTTCTTTTAAATGATGACGGTCCTTTCGTGAATGTGCTCCTGCAATGAGGTTTTCTTCAACCGTTAAATGCTTGAATACACGGCGGCCTTCCATGCTTTGAAAGATGCCTTTCTTTACAATTGCATCCGCACTTATACCGGTAATTTCCTCATCATTATACGTAATCGAGCCCTTCGTCACTTGGCCGCCATCTCCTCCAAGCAGACCAGAAATTGCTTTAAGTGTTGTAGACTTGCCTGCCCCATTACTTCCAAGCAGGGCAACAATTTTACCAGGCGGTACTTCTAATGACATCCCTTTTAGAACAAGAATCATTTTAGAATAGACAACTTCAATATTATTAACCCGAAGCATTCTTTATCCTCCCCTTATTAGTGTGAGAGAAAAAGGAGGCCGAAGCCTCCTTTCATCATTATTAATCTTCGTAGCTGAAATAATCAGAAATAATCTCGAATTTTCCGTTTTTCACTTCAGCAAGACGAACTTGATTTGTTCCTGCATGGTTATCAGCAGTAAATGTAACTGGAGCAGCTAATCCGCCTAAATCAAGATTATTGATCTTTTCAATCCCTTGACGGATACCCTCACCTGTCATTTCTTCAGCATTGCCGATACCTTGAGCCATAATTTTCGCTGTAACCCAGCCTTGGACGAACTTTTGGCTAATGTCATCTGTGCTTTGCCCTTTTGATTCTAAGTATTCCTTGATTTCAGCCATTCCTTCAAGGTCTTCATAAGGGAATGCATGTGTTACCACACCAAGCATACCTTCAGCCGCATCACCAGCAATATCAATTACACCTTCACCAGTTGCCCAGTTCAAGCCGATAAACTGTGTTTCAATGCCCAATGTTTGTGCTTCACGCAAAATCGTTGCGGCTGCACCCCATGTTTGGTTAATGATCGCATAATCAGGGTTTTTCTTCTGCATATTTAACATTTGAGATTGAGCTTCTGTTGCTGTTACTGGAATTACTTCTTCATCAACAATTTTCACGCCAACCTCAGCTGCGTAATTTTTAATATCTTCAATAGGAGAACGGCCAAAAGCTGTGTCATTATATAGCAATGCAAGTGTTGGTTCGCCATCACCTTTATGGTTGTCTTTAATCCATTTTACAACCGCGCGGCCTTGGTCAGAATATGTAGCGGCTGTTAAGAAGTTATATGGACTTTCGTCTAAGTTTTTCAAATTTTCAGAATAAGAAGCGGAGAAATATGGTAACTTATCATGTGCAACCTGCTGGCGCAGTGCTTCAGTATCTGCTGTTCCCCAGCCAAGAACGGCAACGACTTTATGACGATCGCGTAACTCTTGGTACAACCGTTGACCCTTTGCAATATCGTACGAGTAATCATCACCATTAAGCTCAACTTGAAGTCCATTAATGCCACCATTGCTGTTTAAATATTCATAATAAGCTTTTTCGCCCTCAGCGTATGGTGTACCTACGTCTCCAGTTCCGCCTGTAATATCAAATAATGCACCAATTTTAACTGTGTTACCGCCATCACTTGAACCTTCTCCACTTGCTTCTTGTGCCGGTGCATCTGTTGATTGACTTCCACAAGCTGCTAGTATGCCGGTCATTAACATCATACAAGCGATTAATAACCAAGACTTTGCCCACCTAGTTTTCATTCAATCTACTCCCCTTTGTTTTTGTTTTTCATTTATTGAGTAACAAAACACTGAATGTTTCGTTGTCTCTGCTAATAAGAAAACGGCCAGAGCTTAAAGTAATTTTTAATGTTGCTCCAAATATGCGCTAATCCTCCAGGCTCAAAGATAAGGAACAAAATAATGACTGCTCCAAATGTAAGCTCTTGAAAGGCAGCTAAAGCATTCTGCATATTAGGCATAAAGACGGTAATAAAGTCGACGACAAAACCAAGTCCAACCGGTAGAAGTGTAATAAAAACTGCCCCAAGAATGGAACCCAGAATACTTCCAAGACCGCCTACTAAAATCATCGCCAAATATTGAATAGATACATTGATACTGTATAACTCTGGACTTACAATCATCGTATAATGTGCAAGCAGCGCCCCAGCTATCCCAACAAAGAAGGAACTGATAGCAAACGATAACACCTTATACTTAAAAAGATTAATCCCCATAATTTGTGCGGCTACATCTCGGTCACGAACAGCTAAAAAAGCTCGGCCGATACGGCTCCGGAACAAATTTAATGAATAGATGATTGTCACTAATAAGACGACCAAGCATAAATAGTAGTAACTGCTAGCTGACATGAAGGAGAAACTACCGATGGAAGGTCTTTGAAGCACCATTCCAGATGTTCCGCCTGTTAAACTAGTCCAGCGGCTAATCACAAATAGAATAATAAACTGTGCTGCAAGCGTTGCAATTGCTAAGTACAAACCTTTTAAGCGCAGCGATGGTATTCCAAAAAGTGCCCCAACTGCTGCAGTAACAGCTCCTGCAACTGGGATAGCCACCCAAAAGCTTAAACCAAGTGTGCTCGTTAAGATTGCGGATGTATACCCGCCTACTCCTAAGAAAGCACCCACGCCGATCGAAATTTGTCCTGTAAATCCCGTTAAAATATTTAAACCAATTGCCCCGACAGAAGCAATCGCGCATAGCGTTGCTAAGCCAACCACGTAGTCATTTGTGAGCAGTGGAAACAAAAATGCTAGTGCTGCCAAAATAATCATTCTTACCTTCACTCGTTGTACTGTGAAAATCGCCATGTCTTTGTTGTAACGCGTTTTGTATGTTCCGCATCCCATTACAAATGGATTTCTCACTTCTTCACACCCTTTCAATTCCACCTTTTCCAAACAATCCATATGGCTTAATCATGAGAATCAAAATAACAATAATGAACGGGAAGACATCCTTCAACCCTCCGCCAACAAGAGGGTCTAAATAACCACCTGCCATGCTTTGCAATATTCCAATTAAGAAGCCTCCGACAATTGCTCCTGGAATACTATCAAGTCCGCCAAGTATAACAACCGGTAAAACCGTTAAGCCGATTAACGACATTGTTGCATTCACACCGTTAATATTTCCTAACAGTACGCCACCGACTGCCGCTACTACAGATGCAATTGCCCACGTAGCCGCAAAGACTTTCTTAACGCTGATACCCATTGAAGCAGCTGCTTGAAGATCATCCGCCACTGCTCGCATCGCAATGCCCATTTTTGAAAATTTGAAGAAAACAGTAAAGGCAATTAATAGTGCCAATACAATGACAAACGACCACAAATAAACAGGCGTAATGATTACCTCTCCAATTGTTACTGGAGTGTTCGGGAAGATTTGCGGATACATCTTTGTTTGATGCCCCCAAATCATATGAATCAACCCAGCTAATAAGTTACCAAGACCAATCGTAGCCATGATGACAGATATTGTCGGTGCATTTAATAGTGGTCTTAATACAATTCGTTCAACAATTAACCCAAGAATAGCGTTAAAGACTAAAGTAAGAAGCAGGGCTACTAGGAAAGGCAGCTTCAACACCGTCACTAAAGTTAAACAAATATAGGAACCGATTAACACAAACTCACCGTTCGCTAAGTTAAGTGCATCACTTGCCTTATAGATTAAGACAAATCCTAACGCAACAAGCGCATAGATACTGCCGACAACAATGCCGCTAACGAGCATTTGCATAAAAAATGTCACCTTAAGCCACCCCCTGTGAGATTTCTAGGGATATAATCTGAACTGCCGATTCCCTGTTTGTTTCTTGTTCAAGTTCTTCAAAAGAACGAGACATGTTATCAAATTGTTCATCATTTCCGTATAGAGCAGTTAAATATGGCTCATAATTTTGTGCCACAACCTGTCTCACAATTTTTTGTGTAGGAGTCAACTCACCTTCTGCCACATCAAGTTCTTTTGGCAGAATGACAAATCGTTTGACTTGGCTCTCAGACGGGAGTGACTTAACAATTTTTCCAACTTCATCACGGATTAATTGAACGACTTCCGAGTTTACGGAAAGATCGCGGTAACTCGTGTACGTGATTTGATTTTTCTCTGCCCATCTCCCAACACTAGCTCGATTAATATTAATCATCGCTGTAACAAATGCTCGATCTTTTCCGAAAACAACAGCCTCTTGAATATAAGGGCTTTTCTTAAGACTACTTTCGATAAGTCCAGAAGAAATTTGCTCACCAGAAGGTAAAGTAATAAGGTCATCTATGCGGTCAAACACTTGCAGCTCACCATTTTCATTCATTTGCCCGTAGTCTCCAGTGTCAAAGCTTTTGCCTTGTTCGCTACCAAGATAACCTGCAAACACCCCCGGACCTTCAATTTGGATTTCACCATCTGAAGTTAAGCTAATATTGGTAGAAGGCAATGGCTTCCCTGTTGTATTCGGGTTCACTTGATTATCAAGTTGAATTGCTGAAAAACCGGTTGTTTCGACCGTTCCGTATGTTTGCTTTAAGTTCACACCTAACCCGTGAAAGAATTCAAAAGCGTCTGCGTTTAAAACACCTCCCGTAACATAAGCTCGTTTAAGGCGTGAAAGACCTAAATGGTCTCGAATAGCACTAAAGACCAAATAATCACCAAGCAAATAAGAAATATTAGGTGATGATGAGACTGACTGGTTGCTCAATTTTAGACGTGCCATTTTTTCAATCATTGGTTCAAAAAATGAAAAAACTTTTTTCTTGAAAGGAGTGGAATCGTTCATTCGGACATGAAAACGGGCAATGATATTTTCATAAGTTCTTGGTGGTGCTTGAATAATATGAGGGCCGATTTCTCTTAAATCATTTAAAATAGTAGAAGGTTCTTCTGGGAAGTTTATTGTTAATCCTTTCGTTAATGAAAGACCAATCGCCATAACTTGCTCGCAAATCCAAGCTAATGACAAAAAGGATAAATAATCATCGCTTTCGTCAACTGAATCAACTTCGTTAATCGATAAAGCTGTTTGAATAATATTCTCGTGACTGAATTGAGCTGCTTTTGATTGATCTGTAGCCCCAGAAGTAAATGTGATGAGGGCAATGTCTGTAGGGTCAATTTCTTTAATTTGTTCTTCAAGTATTGTAGGATTCTTACTTAAATGTTTTTCCCCGCTCAATTGAATTTCTTTAAAAAATTTGAGTTTCGGATGGGTATATTTTCGTAAACCCTTGTCATTGTAATAAATAATATGTTCAATTTGTGGAAGCTCATTAACAACATCTAGTACTTTGTCAACTTGTTCTTGATCTTCAACAATAAGTATTCGTGTGTTACTTATTGTTAAGTATTGAAGCAGCTGTTCCGGTGTAGCATCTTGGTAGATACCTATAGGAATTGCTCCAATTGATTGCACGGCAAGTTCTGCAATCACCCACTCTGGACGATTATCCCCAATAATACCTATTTTTTCAGCTTTTCGTACACTGAACTGTTCTTGTAAGCCTATTGCAAATGATTGAACAGCTTCATAATAAGTGGCCCATGACCATTGATTCCAAATACCTAGATCCTTCTGTCTGAGTGCCACTTTGTTGCTTTCGTTCTTTGCTTTATGAAGCAGTAACTGTGGTAAAGTTTGCTGCACCATTTAACTATCTCCCCCCTTTAGCTTACTTCCTCTTGTTCGCCGAGATAAGCACGTATAACTTCTGGATTATTTTGAATTTCTTGTGGTGTTCCAAAGCCAATGCGCTTTCCAAAATCAAGAACAGCAATATGATCCGATAAATCCATAATGACGCCCATATCATGTTCGATTAGGAAAACTGTAATCCCGTTTAATTCATGCATATCTAAAATAAACCGGGCCATATCCTCTTTCTCTGCATTGTTCATTCCAGCCATCGGTTCATCAAGTAGAATTAATTCAGGCTCTAATGCAAGTGCTCTTCCCACTTCTACACGTTTTTGCAGACCATACGGTAATGTTCCGACAGGTGTATGACGAATATCTTGCATTTCCAAAAACTCAATGACTTCCTCAACGGAATGACGGTGGGCCACTTCTTCTTTTTCTGCTCCCCCCCAATACATGCCGCCAGAGAATAAGCCTGACTTCATTCGAACATGACGTCCAAGCTTTAAATTGTCGAGTACAGACATTTGTGCAAATAACGCGATGTTTTGAAAAGCTCTCGCAATCCCTAAGGATGTTCGATTGTACGGCTTCATATTAAGAATGTCTTGACCATTAAATTTAATTGAGCCAGTGGAAGGTTTGTAGAGGCCGCTAATACAATTCAGCATACTTGTCTTTCCAGCACCATTTGGCCCAATTAGTGAAAAGATCTCTCCTTTTTCAACATGATAAGATACGTCATTTAAAGCCTTAACCCCTCCAAATTGCAAGGAAATGTTCTCCACTTCTAAGATAGGCAATTAGACGCCCCCCTTTTTATGTAAGCGTTATCATTCGGATATATCGTATTATATAAATCATCACAATTAGAAGTCAACATAAATTTCTTAATTTTGAGAATATTCTGTTTAATAATTTTGTCGAATCGTTGCCATAATGAATCTTAAACGGTCGATTCTACCATTTTTTTATTATTTGACGAATTGTAATATTAAGTGCAACACCTGAACTTTAGGGTAAAAAAATAACCCATGGCAACCTCGTGTATAATGTTGATTACCACACCAAACATCACACGGAGGAATTGTCATGAGTTATCAACATCTTACCACATTTGACCGAGCACGTATAGAAACCTTGAAAGCTGAAGGTAAATCGATTCGAGATATTGCCATACAGCTAAAGCGCAGTCCATCCACTATCTCCAGAGAAGTTAGACGAAATCAGGTGGGAGATACTTATCAATCTGAGCTAGCCCATGACACGTATCAAACCCGTCGAGAGAATTGTGGTCGGATCGGGAAATGGTCTGAAGAAATGGCTGCGACAATTAACGAGAAATTGCAGGCTACATGGTCTCCAGAACAAATTGTGGGTCGTCTATTCCAAGGGTTCCTGAGCTTTAAAACGCTTTACCGGTGGATCTACACTGGGAAATTGAACGAAGGAGACCTCAACGTACTCCGACAAAAAGGAAAACGGCAGAAACCAAAGGAAACTCGTGGCCGATTTAACGTTGGCACATCTATCAATAAACGTCCCAAAGAGGTTCGAAAACGGTCCACGTTCGGCCACTGGGAACTCGACAGTGTTGTTTCCAGTCGAGGAAACAGTAAGGGGTGTCTAGCCACTTTTGTCGAGAGGAAAACCCGTTGGTATCACGCCATTAAAATGCCTAATCGCACAGCTGCGTCTATGGAAAAGGCTATTCGTCTTCTTGAAGGGCAACTCCCCCATGGAGCTTTTCAAACCGCGACTGTGGATCGCGGAAAAGAGTTTTCGTGTTATAGAACCATTGAGGAAGAACTTGAGATTGATGTGTATTTCGCTGATCCTTACTCTTCGTGGCAACGCGGGAGTAATGAGAACGCGAATGGACTCATTCGTGAATTCTTCCCCAAGAAAACCGACTTAGCTAAAGTAACTGATTACGAACTAGTTGGAGCGTTGTCTTTTATTAATCGCAGACCACGAAAGTGCCTTGAATGGAAATCAGCACACGAAGCGTTTCAGGAAGAACTGTTGCACTTAATTTGACAAACCGTCATTTTAATAACATTTATTGCTTTTGGAAGTATCTACTTTTCTGCCTTGCCATTTATTCTATGTTCATAAGGATTTGGTCATGCTTGTTTTAAGAATAAAAAATAAACGTACGGTTAAACTCCCGTACGTTTACCTTGCTCCCTTCTATTACCCTTTGAAAGCATTATTTATAGCTTGCTGCACCTTTTCAATTTCCTCTAAACCTACTTGCGAATAGCGATTTAACACCAATTCGATCGCTTCTTCAAATGAAATATTTTTTGTTTCTGAAATAGCTTTTAAACTTTTTGCAGTTTCTGGATCAATATTTAAGTTAAACTTCATAAAAATACTCCTTTAATTCAAAACTTCATCCCGTACTATTGTACCTTATTAGGGAAAAACATCAATCTTTTGGCAAGAATAGTCTTAGATTATTTTTTGAAAAACCACTTTCTTGAATTTGAGAGCAGTTTTTTAGTATGATGAGGAAAACTTTTGGTTTGGGGGTTTAATTGTGAAAATTAGTATTCTTGACCAATGTCCAGTTTCCAAAGGGGCCACATATAAAGATGCTTACAATGCGACAATTGCATTAGCAAAAGCTGCTGACAGCTGGGGTTTTACCCGATATTGGTTAGCAGAGCATCACAGTATGGATACCCTCTCCTGTCCATCTCCTGAAATATTTCTCGCTCATCTTGGTGCAGTTACAGAAAATATCAGAATCGGCTCTGGTGGCATCTTGCTTCCATACTATAAACCATATAAAGTAGCTGAGAATTTTCATTTGCTGGAAACATTGTACCCTGCAAGAATTGATTTAGGTATCGGTCGCGCACCCGGCGGCTCAGCTGAAGTATCGATGGCGTTATCAGATAACTATTTACAGCAAGTGAATGAAATGCCAGATAAAATAAAAGAACTTCAATCATTTCTCAATGATCGATTTTCCCCTGATCATCCATCTTCAAAGATTAAAGCCGTTCCTATTCCAAATGATAAACCTTCTCTTTGGTTATTAGGTACAGGGAAAAAAAGCGCGAAAATGGCTGCAGAAAATGGTACAGCATATGTATATGGACATTTTATGAGCAATGTAAATGGTGACGAAATCATTAAAAATTATAGAGAACAATTCACACCTCATAATGGTAGCAAACCATATGTAATGATCGCTGTTTCAGTCATTTGTGCTGAAACAACAAAACAGGCGGAAGAATTAGCTTTAAGTCAATTATTCTGGCACATCCTCGTTGAAAAAGAAGGTTACAGCAGCGGCATTCCTTCTATTAAAGAAGCACAAAGCTATCCCTACACGGAAAAAGATATTAACAAAATGAAGGAACACCGCGAAAAAATGATAGCTGGCAGCCCATCAGAAGTAAAAGAACAATTACGTCTATTAAAAGATACCTATCATGCAGATGAAGTGATGATTCTAACGATCACTCATGATTACAGCGCTCGGGCTAAATCATATGAGCTGATTGCAAAGCATCTCTTGTCGGAAAAGAATTAATGAAATTGTGCTAACTTTCTAAAATGGTCTTTAACAAAATCATAAAAAAGCTTGACGGTCGGAAGTAATTGCCTATTATTTGGAATGATAACTCCAACTGTTCGTGTTACAGGTTTGTCGCGCAACGGAAGCTTGACCGTTGCTCGCGGCAATGTATCAATAATGGTTATTTCCGGAATAAGTGTTACCCCTAGCCCTGCTGCAACTAATCCTTTAATCGCATCAATATCTTCTCCTTCAAAAGCTACATTTGGCTCATACCCACTTTCTTGACAAGCCTTTACCACTACCTCTCGTAAGATATATCCATCTGGAAACAAAATGAACGGGTCATTTTGCAGTTCGCTTAGTGTTACAGAATCTTGAGATGCGGCAGGATGATTGACCGGTACTAACGCAATCATATTTTCTAAGAAAAGAATGTTTCCTTCGACTTTATTTTCATGCTTCGGTATAGGACCTAATAAAGCTAGGTCAATCTCCCCGTTTATAACATTTTTTATTAATTCATGATAAGAGCTTTGATGAAGGTGGAATTTAACTAATGGATATTTCTCTCGGAACGCAGAAATAGCAATTGGAAGCAAATAAGCAGCTAAGCTACTCGGATAGCCGATGCGTATCGTTCCGCGTTCTGGTTCTGAATACTCTTCCACCTCCCGTAAAGCGTTTTCAATTACATGCATTGCTTCTTTCATATGGCTTAGAAATGCTTTCCCAATAGGTGTTAATTTCACATTACGACCTTCTCTAATAAATAAACTGACATCTAACTCTGCTTCAAGATTTACAATTTGTCTACTTACGGCAGATTGAGCAACATGTAATGCATTGGCAGCATCTGTCACATGTTCACGTTCAGCCACTTCGATAAAATATTTAATTTGCCTTAACTCCATTTTTTATCCCCCAATTAAACTATCTCATATTGGCATCAATTTTATCTAAATTAAATATTGTTTGAATTATTTTATAATTGTAATATATTTCTATAGGGATATAAAGAATGATTTTGTCAATTTTCATATTAATTTGTCCAACGTTTCGGGATAATTGGAGTTGACGTGTTATTAATTTAGGGGGAGATTGAGAGATGGCAACTATGCAAGAAACGAAAAGCCCACAATATGAAGCAGCAAAAAAATATGTAAATGATGTTTACGAGCAAATGACAAAACGCAACCCACATCAAATTGAATTTCATCAAGCAGTAAAGGAAAACTTTGATTCACTTGTTCCTGTGTTTGAAAAACATCCAGAATTTATGGATCATGCAATTCTTGAACGATTAGTAGAGCCAGAACGGCTTATTACATTCCGAGTTCCATGGGTAGATGACGAAGGAAAAGTACACGTAAACCGAGGTTTCCGTGTACAGTTCAACAGTGCAATTGGACCTTATAAAGGCGGTTTACGTTTCCATCCGTCAGTAAACGCAAGTATTATTAAGTTCTTAGGTTTTGAACAAATTTTCAAAAACTCACTTACTGGTCAGCCAATTGGCGGCGGTAAAGGCGGATCAGACTTTGATCCGAAGGGAAAATCTGATAACGAAATTATGCGCTTTACACAAAGCTTCATGAGTGAGCTTTCACGTCACATTGGAGCGGATATCGATGTCCCTGCTGGAGACATTGGCGTAGGTGCTAGAGAAATTGGCTATTTGTTCGGTCAATATAAAAAAATGCGCGGTGGATACGAAGCTGGTATTCTAACTGGAAAAGGTCTTGAATATGGTGGAAGTCTTACAAGAACAGAAGCAACTGGCTATGGTACAGTATATTTCGTAAATGAAATGTTAAAAGAAAAAGGTGAAAGCTTTAAAGGTCAAACAGTGGTCATTTCTGGGTCAGGAAATGTATCAACATATGCGATTGAAAAAGCAACTGAACTAGGTGCAAAAGTTGTCGCATGTAGTGATTCAAATGGCTATATTTATGATAAAGCTGGTATCGACCTTGAGGCAGTTAAACAAATTAAAGAAGTTGAACGTAAACGAATCAGCGAGTATGTGAATATTCATCCACATGCAGAATATGTTGAGGGATGCAGCGGTATTTGGTCCATTCCTTGTTCAATTGCACTTCCATGTGCGACACAAAACGAGATTGATGAAGAGGCTGCAAAAATGATGGTTGCTAACGGTGTTAAAGCAGTTGGCGAGGGAGCAAATATGCCTTCAACATTAGAAGCAATTCATATTTTCTTAGACAATGGCATCCTGTTTGGACCAGCAAAAGCAGCTAATGCTGGCGGTGTAGCTGTATCAGCATTAGAAATGGCTCAAAACAGCATGAGAACTCCATGGACATTTGAAGAAGTAGATGCAAAGCTTCAAACAATCATGACAAATATTTATCGTAACAGCTTACAAGCAGCTGAAGAATATGGACAGCCAGGAAATCTAGTAGCTGGTGCAAACATTGCAGGCTTCATGAAAGTGGCCAAAGCGATGATGGCGCAAGGCGTTATTTAAATATTAGACAAGGTCAGCGAATATGCTGGCCTTTTTTTTTATGAGAGAGTATATCGTTCTCCTCCCCTCCACAAGCTAACATGAAAACAGGAGGTGTTGAAATTGAACGACAAAAATTATGAAGAAATTTATAATCAATATGTGCAACAATCAGAACAACAAGCAGCGCAAGAAGCCATGAATTCAAACCCAAACACGAATCAGGAAACAATTATTGCTGTACGCAAAAACAATGATGGCGACCTTATTGCTTTTAAAACAGATACTGGTCGTGTTCTCGATTATCCAACCGCAATAGCAGAAGCAAAAGCAGGAAAGCTTGCTCATATCGATGTCTTTCATAAGTATGGTCGAGATATTCTTAGAAGTGAACCTGATGGTATAAACAGCAATAACTTAGACAACTTAGATGTTTTTTAAGTAAATAAGCGCTCTGCCAATTGGCAAAGCGCTTTGTTTTTTTGAATATAGATTAATTTACTTGCCACGTTTTTCTTCAGATGGCTCTTCATCTAAGTCTGGTTCTTCTTCATCCATATTTTGAGATGTATCTGGCTCACCTGGTTGACGGACATTACGGTTGTCATTATCTAAATCTAGACCTTGATTATCCATATCTAAATCATTGTCTAGATTATCTCTTGTATTATTGACCCCGTCATTATCATACTGAACTGGATTGTAGTTTACATCCTCTGGGTTGTTCATGTCATTTCCTCCATAGTTACATGCAGACAAAACTGTGACAGATAACATCATCGTCATAATAGATAAAAATACTTTTTTCATGCTAATTACCTCCTCGTATGTTCTTGGCATTTGTTAATCTGTTCAAAAACGTACAAATTAACCTCAATTTTTCATGGAATTTAATGTAAAAAAGCAGCCTGTGAAGACAGCCTGCTTTTTATAATTATTTTCTTTTCTGCGCACGTGCATTTGCTGCTTCTGAACGTTGCTGTGCTTCAAAATCATCTTGATCAGCAATCTCTTGAGAAAACTCGATATCTTGACCATCGGGGATAATTTGGTTTTTTGGTGTTTGAGCTAACTTTGCTTTATCTTTGTGCTGACCTTTTTTGCTTTGTCCTCTTGTCATGATTAATGACCCCTTTCATAAATGAAATGTTCTACAATAGGCTTCCTCATATGATCGATATTTATTAAAAAAAGACTGCCTCCCACGAAAAGTGAAAGACAGCCTTGTGCCTATGATGTTGCTATTACATCAATTAATTCTCTTAAGTAATCAGGTAAATCAGGTGGTCTGCGACTTGAAACAAGCTGTCCGTCAACAACGACAGGTTCATCAACCCAAGTTGCTCCCGCGTTTTTCATATCATCCTTAATTCCCGGGGTACTTGTTACCTTTCGACCGTGAAGGATATTTGCAGAAATTAATACCCAACCAGCATGACAAATTTGCCCAATTGGTTTTCGCGCTTGGTCCATTGATTGAACAATTTCAATGACGGTCTTATATCTCCTTAATTTATCCGGAGACCAACCACCCGGAACTAATAAAGCATCATAATCATTTGGATCGATATCCTCAAATGCATAATCAGATGTCACTGGTACGCCATACTTCCCTTTGTATTGTTGCTTGGCTTTCTCACCAACAATATGAACAATCGCCCCTTCTTCACGCAGGCGCAGCACAGGGTACCATAATTCTAAATCTTCAAAATCATCGCTTACTATTTGGATAACTTTTTTTCCTTTTAACTTCAACTGTCAGCCTCCTTCAATGATTTTTTCACTTTCATTTTCAAACATGAAAAAATAAAATGCAAATGATCTGTTGCTTTATTAATTTTACATTTACAAACACACATAAACATGATTTTCTTTATATCCTTTATCTATTTATAATAAATTCATACGGTGCGTGAAATTTTTATTTTCTAGGGACTTTGAGCGGGAAAAATCGATGTTTTAACTGTAAGAGTAGTAAATAAAAGAATGCAGGTCTTCAGTTACTCCCTTTTCAATAGAAAGACCTCTTCTGCATGGTGCAGATGAGGTCTATATACATTATTGTAAGACATTTTCTCCAAGAATGTCAGAAAGCTGCAATAACTCAAATATTGATTTTATGCTTTCAGATACTTCTACAATCGAAATGTTTGTATTTTGTTCATGCAATTCTTGGACCATTTCAATTAATAGGCCAATACCTGTGGAGTCGACAAACTCTACCTCTTGAAAATTGATAACAATATGCTTATAAGTGTGCAAGGAGGGAAGAATTCTATCATACATCATCTCAGTTACCTCAATATCTAGTGATCCTTTAAAATAAAGGATCAAACTTTTCTCTTGTAATTCGATCTGATAAGAAAACAAGCTTTATCACCCCAAATACATTGGTTATTTAAACATTATTTTATTTTCATGCGGATCAAGTTGAGCCTTAATATTGTAAGCGTTTCCATGAAATTTATATTGGACGTTACCAATTTTTATTGTTGTTCCTTCTTTTGCTGTTCCAATCTTTATTGTTTGATCGGCAGGTACACTTATTTTTGTCGGTACGCCTACCTCTGTTCCTGACTCTTCAACATCTACCCCATATTGACCATATACTTCTCCGCCTCTTAAGATACCTTTTATTTCTAACTTTCCACCTGAATGGATTTTTGAATTATAGCTTCCTTGCCCATGTATGGTCACGTTTCCGCTACAATAGATTTTGCTATTTAAGCAATAATTAATGGAAATATAGGCATTGGGCTCTACAGGAGTTTGACTGACTTGATATAAGGTTTCGATTTCTTCTAGTAAATTTTCGATCTGTTCTCGTGAATCATACTCATTCGGAATAGTCGACAAGAAACATCGTTTTAACTTTTCTCCCATTTGCACCCATTCTCTATCTAATGATTCGTCTCCTTGATTTATTGTATGAATAAATTGATTAAGGTATCTTGGAAGGATGTTAAACTTTTTTTCTAGTAATATTTTAATTAAAGGTTTCATGCCGCCTTGGTTTAAATCTGTTGTTTTAAAAGCTGCAGATGTTTCCAATTGTTGAATGGAGCTAATAATTTGCTTCACTTTCGTTTTGATAAGATTAAGCAAGGCACCTAGTTCAGCAATAACCATATTGTTTCTTCCTGCAGATAGGGTACTCCCAATGACATTTTTATTAACAAGAACCGCATTATTTGTTGTAAGTTTTGACATATTTACATTTTTCGCAACGAAGATATTCCCTTCTGCTTCCACAAGCATGCCGTCTTGAACATTACCTAAGATGTCAACGTCCCCTTTAAAACGAATATTTCCAGAGGCTATATCTAAGTCTTGATGATGAACAAGCTTTGGTAGGACTGAAACGGTGGCAAGCATTCCTCGTTTTATCAAATGCGGTCTGCCAGCTTCTGTGGAAACAACCTTTGTATTGTCAATAACTTGTACTCCTTTTCCTTGCTTACAAATGATCGGAAACGCCTGCTTTGGAGGGAGCAGTTCATTCAATACATTTTTTCCCGGCTTACCAGGAACAGGCTGATGAAGAACAGCAACTACTTTTCCTTTTTCAATTGAAGGAATACGTCGTATTTCACGAAAATCCACTGTTCCATTTTGCTTTTCAACAGGACCGCTCGTATCATCTACTTCTACTTTTAATTCTAACCAACCATCCTTTCCATTTGTCGGTTCTATGCCAGATGCCACTACAAATATTTCTTCTTTATTTGTAGTAGTCGCCTTTAACATTTCGGCATGATCAAAGCCATGTTTAACCCCTAACTCTTTGAGTGCAACTAAGATTTCATCATACTCTAAATTGTTTCGGTCAATGATTGATTCAATAACATTTATCGTAATATGTCGTTCTGGCGCCGTATCCTGAATTGTATACTTTTTAATATACCCTGGGATTACTTTTAACAGAGCTTTTGTTTTTGACTGGTTAAAAGTGATGTCCCATTTTGTGGGAACTTCAATGTCTTGAATTCTCATTTCAAATGTATCTTCTTCCGAAACGACTGTTACACCTTTTACCAATTCACCATTTCGGTAAAGCTCAATCTCTGCTCCAACTTGTATGGTCGGGAAATGTGTTTCCCCATTTTTCGAAAAGATTTGACCACTCTTCACCCATACTATCCCCCCTTCGCTTTCTAATTCTTCTTTGGAAGGAGTGGACTCTAATACAGCTGTTTGTACGGGGGAATTCTCCTCTGGAATTTCTAACGTGTCAATCAATTCTTCTAACGTTAGGTTATTGCTCTTTATTTGTTCTACTTCTTCTTTCAACTGTACAACAACGTTTCGGGTGAGCTTTACAATTGCTTGCTTTGAACCTACCTTGAGGACACCTTTCTTTTCTTGCTGCAAAATCTCAATTGAAACTTCTTCTTTCGTAAGACCTAAAATATCTAAGCCGATATTGATTGCTTCAGCGACTGTTTTTCCTTTTGAAACAATACTTCCACTCATAGACTCCACCTCTTACGTAATAATGGGAGAATTATAACTGCTGATCTTTAATTGTTTATTACATATTTTCAGAGTAACCATCGTAATATCATCTTTTTGTGTCACACCTTCTGTAAACTGATTTATTGAGTCGATAACAGCTTTTTCAATTTGTTCAACGTTTTCCTCTTTATGTTCTAACAATATTTGAATTAATCGGTCCTTCTGATACTGAATTCCAGTTTCATTCTGTGCTTCTACAATCCCATCGGTATAGAAGAAGACAAAGTCCTTTTCTTTAAGATGAATTTCTTTTGCTGTATATTGCTGATTTGGTAATCCACCTAACATCACTCCTGTTAGCTTTGGAAGCTCTTGTATGGTCTTCCCTTGAAAGATAAGTGGAAGGTTATGTCCTGCATTTGCATATGTCAACGTATTAGTCTTCGGGTCCCAATCTGCACAAAACACGGTTACAAATGATTTCAACGCCCTTAGATCATTACATATCGCATTATTCATCGCAGTAAGGGTTTCTCCAGGTCCGATCGTACTTTCTGCAGCACTTCGGAACGCCCCTCTTGTTAAGATCATCAGCATGGCTGCAGGGATTCCTTTCCCCATTACATCGCCTATGACAATCCGCATTTTTCCGTTTAATAATGGGTAAAAGTCGTAATAGTCTCCACCAATCAACCTGGCCGGAATCGAAACGCCTTTCACTTCTCCACTATCTAAACTAGGTGTTTGGCCGTTTAATAATGTCATTTGGATGTTGCGAGCTAAATTAATTTCTCTCTCTAACGGTTTCGTCATGCCAGCTTCTTGATCTTGTTTAGAGTTTAACTGTTTAGCACTCATTTCTCTCCCCCCTCAATGCATAATGCTTCTAATATTTTAAATATTCCCATCATTTCAAACACTTCTTCAATTGCTTCATTATAATTAGCAATTCTTAAAGGAATTTGTTTATCATTCGCCAGATAAATTGATTCTAGAATTGCACCAATGCCTGTAGAATCCACAAAATCTACTTCTTTTAAGTCAATGACTAACTTTTGGGTGTGTTCTTTAATAGTTTGTAAATAGTCATTTAATAATTGAATGCTTGCAATGTCTAAATCACCCTTTAGCAATAACCTCGTTTGTGTACCTTCCTCTATTCGATTAACTACTAAGCCCATTACTTCCTCTCCCCTTTGCATCTCGCTCTACTATCAACCGGCTTGCTACCGAAAATAGCACATTAGATATTGACCAATAACAAGGTATCAATTATATTAAACTTATTCATGGATTATACAATCATTGTAAAACCTTATTTTTCGGGGCACATGTGACAAGTAGCTTTGAACCGATTGGGGATGTATAAAGAAGCACATTTTCTGCGATTTTCAAGACTAATTTGAAGCCTTGTCCAAGGGATTTCTTTGTTGAGTAGCCTGCCATTAATATCGTATTTGGCAAATCTTCAAGTGAAAAACCACGTCCATAGTCTTCTACTATCATTTTGTAGTAACCATTATCCTCTATAAAGGTGAGAATACCTTTATCTGCATGTTTAATAACATTGGTAGCTATTTCAGAAATCACTAAACAAATACTCATAATCCGTATTGAATCGATGCCTTGCTCTATTAAAATCACTTTTGCTCTTTCCCGGCAAGATCCGATGTCTGACATCTCAAGTATCTCGTGTTTAAATAATACTTCCCCGGTTGAATGTGCGTTTATTTCCTTATTATCCGCTAACAAAAATTGCTTTTGTGTTGCCGCATACATAACATCTCGATAAACCTTCCATTTTTCAAAAAACTCTATCGAGGAATGACGTTCCCCCGTGTAATAGTATTCTGTGTGATATTCTTCAAAAACTTTAATTAATACGCGGCGAATGTCTTCTGATATAGGAAGCAGCCTTGTTTGCTGCCATATATTTTCTTTATTTTCGATTGCTTCATATAACCATTCAGCAATTTTCAATGTGTTTCTCCATTCATCTTTCGGATTCGATGAAAAGGCCTGAAAAAATAGCTCCTCACAATCCTCTGGTTCAAAATTCAACAATCGTGCAATTCGATTCGCAATTGTACCGATTGCAGCCTTCTCCTTAGCTGTTTTCAATGAAAAGTCGAACTCATTAATTCGAGACTTCTTTTCCTTTAAAGGGGAGAAAATATTTTTAATCAAACTCATTAGGGTGCCCTCCCTTCGTTAATAAAAAAGATTTATCCCGAATGAGGATAAATCTTTCAATCCTTCTTCGGTAACCCGGCTGCCATACATTTATGTAAGGCCCGTGGCTTTGCGTCCATATCTTTCGACTATGTTTGCGATTAACGGAAGTAATCATATAGTTCTTAAGATTTATACTTAACACTATTTTCACATAGGTAATGTTAACTACTTTTATAATAGCAGTTTTTTCGTCAAATGGAAATATAATTATCAAAAAATGTTCACAAATATTTGTTATATATCTTGACAATTGAATTATCATCACATTTTTTGTTCTTTAAATTAGAGCCAATAAAAAATTTAGTATTGATATTATAGAAATTTTTCACTTTCTTGTAAAAAACAAATTCCATTTTTATTAAGAAAATAGTAATATTAAGTTGTACATACAAGATTTTTCATCATTGATAATGGAATAACACAAGGTCTATAGAAGCATATTTTCCCTATTTCATCTATGTAATTCAACCCGGTTAAATTATTATAATTTATAGTTTTATATGCCACTCCAATAATTTCGAACGGGGGGATTTATGAATGGAATTTATGATATACATTGAAGAATTGTTAACAAATAAGAATTCTTCATGTCATAAAGAGCATATAAGCTTATTTCGTACACTATTTGAATACCATCCAGATGTCCTTTTTATTTTAAGTACTAAAGGAAAAATTTTAGCTACAAATCGAATCAGAGCTGGAATTGAAGAAAAGGAGGTACTCAATTCCTTTTACCTCGATTACATTCCTGAAAATTACAAGGTGCAAGCTTCAAATAGTTTTTCGAAAACAATAAACGGAGCCACACAACATTTTATACTTGATATCCTTCATAAAAATGGTATTAAATTCAAGACACGAGTCTCCTATTTTCCAATTTGGCTTCGAGGTGAAGTGATTGGCATTTTAGGAGTTAGTCATGATTTAAGCAAATTAGAGGAAACAGAACAAACATTATTCAAAACACAAAATTATTTAGAATCAATTGCAAAAACAGCCAATGTCGGGAGCTGGGATTATGATGTTGTTGAAGATGAAGCATTTTGGTCACAGCAAATGTATGAAATTGTCGGTGCAGACTTAGATTTTATACCAACAATGAATAACTTTTTGCAACTCGTTCATGAAGAGGATCGTAAGAAGGTAGAAAATGTTGTTAAAAATGCGATTAAGTTAGGGGAAAGCTACTCAGTTGAGTATCGAATTATTCATTTAAAAACAAATGAAGTCCGTTATTTTTATTCACAAGGCAGTCCTTCATTTGATGAAAATAGATCCGTTGTACGATTGATCGGAACGATGTTTGATATTACTTCAAATACAGAAATGGCTTTGAAGCTTAAAGAAAGTGAAAAACGAATTCAAGATATTTACCAAAACTTAGACTTAGGTGTTTGGTCTGTATCATTAACCGACGATAAAAAAATGCATATATCCTCAAAGGTTGAAAAAATTTGCGGCTATCAAAAAGAAGAGTTTATGAACAGTGAATTAAATTGGGTTGATTTAATTCATCCAGATGACCGTGAACAATTTCAAATGAACCAGCAAAAACTTTTCTTAAATAAACCTTTACGACATTTTTATAGAATCATACACAAAAACGGTAATATTGTCTGGATTCATGACTATACTACACCCTACATCAATAAAGAAGGAGAGCTTGTTCGTTTAGATGGTTTAATTATTGACATTACGAAGCAAAAAGAAGCAGAAGAGAAAATAACGTTCTATGCTTATCATGATTCACTTACAGGTTTACCTAATAGGAGGAATCTAGATGAGCATTTTACTGAGCGGATTTTGAATAAGTTACCTTTTACAGTTATGTATATGGATATTGATCGATTAAAAATAATCAATGATACTTTTAGTTATTTAGCAGGTGATCAAGCTTTAATGATTGTCGCTGAACGTATAAAAGAATGTTTAAGCGGAGATATGTTTCTTTCAAGAATTGGTGGAGACGAATTTGTGCTCATATCTTCAATAACTTCACAACATGATTCGCACACTTTAGCAAAACAAATTCTCAGAAAGATTGAAGAGCCTTTTGAAATTGGAGGTCATGAAATTAATTTAACAATTAGTATTGGAATAAGCTCTTTCCCAATTAATGGTGACAACGCCCAACTCCTATTAAAGAACGCGAATCTTGCCCTTAATGAAGCAAAGAAACTTGGCAGGAATATGCATTTAGATTTTAATTCCTCCATGGCCGGCTTCTCTGACACTTTGCTGATTGAACGTGAATTAAAACAAGCTCTTAAAAAGAAGCAATTTGAAGTGCATTATCAACCAAGGATAGATACTAAAAGTCAGAAGGTAATCGCAGCCGAAGCACTTATTCGTTGGAAGCATCCGGAGCTTGGCATGATTTCACCAGGTTTATTCATTCCTATAGCCGAAGAAAATGGTTTGATTCATAATATTACTGAATTTGTAATTGAAACTGTATGTAAACAACTAAAACAATGGACAAATGACGGTTATAACCTAACCATTTCTATAAACGTTTCTACAAGAAGCTTTTTAAGGAAAGATTTTACTAACAAAGTCATGTATTTAATTGAAAAAACAGGAGTAACCCCTCCCCTATTAGAAATGGAAATTACAGAAACATCGATCCTCCTAGACAAACAAGCTGTCGAATCAACGATCGATACACTAAAACAGTATGGAATCAAAATTGCACTAGATGATTTTGGTACAGGTTATTCTTCATTAACACATTTAAAAAGGTTGCAGATTGATACACTGAAAATAGATCGCTCCTTTATAAACGAAATTGGTAAAGAAAATAGAGTTGACATTATTACAACCGCAATTCTTCAGCTGGCAAAAAATTTAGGTATTGAAAGTGTAGCAGAAGGCGTTGAAACAGCTGAACAATTTGAGAAATTAGCTGAGCAAAACTGTGATCAAATACAAGGCTATTATTTTAGTAAGCCCTTATGTGCAGAAGAATTTTCTCGTATTCTTACTGGTGAGCTTTCTCTTATAAATTAAATAATAAAATGAAAAGAATGAACCCCATTAATCTGATGGGTTCATTCTTTTTTTAGGAAAACAGCGATTTATTTAGTAGATATTACTAGATTTACATTATATTTTACACTATAATTACTTTGTTAATAAATTAAAAGTCCTAGTTATTTCAGAGAGGAGATATATCTATGAAACAATTTACCTTAAAAAACAAGAGCATTAGCTTTAAATATTCTCTCGCTTTTCTAATAAGTGTTGTCTTGTTTTTTATTTCCACAGGTATCGTTTACTTTAAAATGCATGATGTATCTGAGGCACTTGATGCGTTAAATCGTCGAAGTGAACGATCAGTTCAATTAACCGAAATGGGCTCTCTAATACGAACAAAAGATGTGAGAGTTGCTAATTATGTAATTTATGGTACAAAAGACATTATCAAAGAATATCAATCAAAGAATGAACAGTTGAAGCTGTTAAAAGAACAAGTCGCAAAACGTTTAGATACGCAAGAACAACAACAGTTACTTGATGCAATTGTTGCAAAAAATGCAAAATTCGATTCTATTTTCGAGGAAAAAATCATACCTTCAGTCGATCGTGGGCAGAAAGCACAATATGTATTAGCAAGAAAAGAAGCAGATGATCTAAGAGGTGAAATTGTAAACCTATTTGAAGAACTCAATGAAACAGTTGAAGCTGAGAGAATAGCAGCAGGAAAATTTGCAAAAGACAAATTAAAAGAAACAATTGCTACTCTCCTTCTATCAATTGTAATAACAGTCATCCTTGGAACGATCACCCTGAGAGTTATTAATCGCTTAGTCACTCCATACATAAGAAAAGTGGTACATATGGCAGATGAAATCTCTCATAACAACCTTCAAGTTGAAGCCATTTCTTATAATGGCAGAGATGAAATTGGACAGCTTGCTTTAGCAATAAATAATATGAAAGAAAACTTACGAAATGTCGTGTATTCCGTTTCTCAAGCATCACAGTTAGTTTCCAGCCAAAGTGAAGAATTAACGCAATCTTCAAATGAGGTGACCGAAGGAAGTCGTCAAATTTCAGTGGCGATGAATGAAGTTTCTACAGGTGCTGAAGCTCAGGCAACTAGTGTAGCTGAATTAGCTGAGTCAATGGATGGTTTTATAAAGAAAATACACATTGCCCAACAAAATGGTCAATCGGTAGCATCCTCTTCAAAAGAAGTAATGGATATGACAAATACAGGAAGCAACCTTATGCAAACATCTATCCAACAAATGAAGCAGATCAGTGAAATGGTAAACGAAACTGTAAACAAAGTACAAGGACTTAATAAACAATCAAAAGAAATTTCAAAGCTTGTACAAATGATAAAAGATATTTCCGACCAAACAAATCTACTTGCCTTGAATGCTGCGATTGAAGCTGCTAGAGCTGGTGAACATGGAAAAGGCTTTGCGGTTGTCGCAGACGAAGTGCGCAAACTTGCTGAACAAGTATCTGATTCTGTCTTTGATATCACGAATATTGTAGAAAATATTCAAGGTGAATCGAATGAGGTAGTTGATGCATTACAAGAAGGGCACGAGCAAGTACATACAGGAACAGAACAAATCAATAAAACCGGCGAAACTTTTGTTACTATATCCCAAATGATTGCTGAAATGACAGGACAAATAAATCATATTTCCCAGTCTTTACTGGATGTTACAAGCAGCAGTGAAGAAATTAATCATACAATTAGTGAAATAGCATCTGTTTCTGAGCAATCTGCAGCCTCAGTTGAAGAAACAAGTGCTTCTATCGAACAAACAGGAAGCTCTATGGAGGAAATTGCAAGAAGTGCCGGCGAATTATCCCGTTTAGCAGAGGACTTAAATAGTCAAATCAAACAATTTAACATGTAATTTTTTCAAAAAATGCTTATCAATTAGGTGCATTATTCAACTACATCTCATTTAAGACACCTCCGCAAACTTTTAACCCCATAAACATGCCTATTAAGGTTTGTTTATGGGGTTAAATATTAATGACTTACTAATTACACCACAGGCAATTCGGTTGCCAGCATCACCGGATCGTTGGGATTTATAATCATCAGCTCATTCATAAGTGCTTAGTGGTGTCCCACCTTCTTTTCACAATGAGTTCACTTCTTCATTCATCGCTAGCATCTATATGATTTAAATGTCTACCTGTCGATAATATTTATATTATCAATACAGTATGTGAAATTTCTTATGTTCGTTGTTAGATTATTACCTTTATCCCCCATCTAAAGTTATATTTACACAATAAAAAAAGGGTTCTTTACCTTCTTCATGAATTACTAAATAAAAGGAAAGGAGCTAACATCATGCTTCGAATCATTATATTGCTATTATTTGTATTATTTTCAACTAACTTACACATTCAGGCTACAACTACTCAAGATGTTTCGATTTTGATTAATGGTGAAAAGCAAAACTACCTCCAACCGCCTATTATTAAAAATAACCGCACTCTTGTACCGTTTCGCCACATATTCGAATCATTAGGTGCAGATGTCAGCTGGAATGCAGAAGAAGAACGTATTTCAGCTACCAAAGATGACACAACCATGCAACTTATACTCCACTCAACTGCAGCCGTAATAAACAATCGCCATTACGAACTTGATACCGCTCCCGAACTAATCAATAATGGAACAACGATGGTTCCGCTCCGTTTTGTCAGTGAAACACTGGGAGCAGATGTGACATGGAATAATGAACATAAAATGATTATTATAAATGATTTACCTAAGCGACAAAGTGAAATAAAAAAGAAATGGCATGACTTACAACCTTCCTTTGATGAAGAACCTTATTTAGAAACACCACGTTATCAAGCACCATTTAAAGCCGGCACATTGAAAAATGAATTTTTACAGGATGGATTGAAAATGGCCAATTTTGTAAGGTATTTAGCTGGGTTACCTGACGACTTAATATTGGATGAAGCATTGAATAGAAAAGCTCAACACGGAGCTGTCTTAACAAAAGCAAATGGCTTGCTTTCTCATTATCCGACCAAACCGAATGGGATGACAGACGAATTTTTCAAACAGGCTTATAAAGCAGCAAGCAGCAGTAACTTAGGGATTGGGTATTCAAATATTGCAGATAGTATTAAAAGAGGCTATATGAGAGACCGTGAGGAAGAAAATGTCGACCGCTTAGGTCATAGGAGATGGATTTTAAATCCTCCATTAAAAAAAGTAGGCTTTGGCTATGCATATGAAGCTACAGCAATGGCAGTTTTTGACCGAAGTCGAGAGGAAAGGTTCGATTATGATCAAATTCTTTGGCCAAACAAAGAAGCTTTTCCTAGTGAATTCTTTAACAGTAGTGATCCATGGTCTGTTTCCTTAAATCCTAACAAATATGAAAAACCGCTCCTGGATGAAGTAGTTGTGAAACTCAAAAATATTCGTACACAGCAAGCATGGACATTTGACAAAAATGATAATACTTTTATGAAAGGTTCCGAATACTTCCACATTAACAATGACTATTACGGTGTACCATACTGCATTATTTTTAAACCGAATAACATTGATTATTATAGTGATGAATATGAAGTAACCATTAATGGAGTGAAAAATATTAATGGCGAAGAGGAAATCATTCGGTATTATGTGAATTTTTTTAATTGACGAATTGTAATATTAAGTGCAACACCTGAACTTTAGGGTAAAAAAATAACCCATGGCAACCTCGTGTATAATGTTGATTACCACACCAAACATCACACGGAGGAATTGTCATGAGTTATCAACATCTTACCACATTTGACCGAGCACGTATAGAAACCTTGAAAGCTGAAGGTAAATCGATTCGAGATATTGCCATACAGCTAAAGCGCAGTCCATCCACTATCTCCAGAGAAGTTAGACGAAATCAGGTGGGAGATACTTATCAATCTGAGCTAGCCCATGACACGTATCAAACCCGTCGAGAGAATTGTGGTCGGATCGGGAAATGGTCTGAAGAAATGGCTGCGACAATTAACGAGAAATTGCAGGCTACATGGTCTCCAGAACAAATTGTGGGTCGTCTATTCCAAGGGTTCCTGAGCTTTAAAACGCTTTACCGGTGGATCTACACTGGGAAATTGAACGAAGGAGACCTCAACGTACTCCGACAAAAAGGAAAACGGCAGAAACCAAAGGAAACTCGTGGCCGATTTAACGTTGGCACATCTATCAATAAACGTCCCAAAGAGGTTCGAAAACGGTCCACGTTCGGCCACTGGGAACTCGACAGTGTTGTTTCCAGTCGAGGAAACAGTAAGGGGTGTCTAGCCACTTTTGTCGAGAGGAAAACCCGTTGGTATCACGCCATTAAAATGCCTAATCGCACAGCTGCGTCTATGGAAAAGGCTATTCGTCTTCTTGAAGGGCAACTCCCCATGGAGCTTTTCAAACCGCGACTGTGGATCGCGGAAAAGAGTTTTCGTGTTATAGAACCATTGAGGAAGAACTTGAGATTGATGTGTATTTCGCTGATCCTTACTCTTCGTGGCAACGCGGGAGTAATGAGAACGCGAATGGACTCATTCGTGAATTCTTCCCCAAGAAAACCGACTTAGCTAAAGTAACTGATTACGAACTAGTTGGAGCGTTGTCTTTTATTAATCGCAGACCACGAAAGTGCCTTGAATGGAAATCAGCACACGAAGCGTTTCAGGAAGAACTGTTGCACTTAATTTGACAAACCGTCAATTTAAAAGAATGATTGTGATACAGCTCACTTCACTATACTTCTACCTCATATATAGTAAAAATAAGAAATAACCTATGAGGTGATGACAATGAGAGAAATTACATTACAAACAACTGTATCTGAAATCGTGTCCATCGTTCCACATACAAGTGATTTATTCCGACAATTACGAATTGACTTTTGCTGCGGAGGTAAAATTTCATTAGCAGAAGCTGCGCAAATGCGACAACTTGACAGTGAGCAAGTGTTAGCCTCTGTACTGGATATTGCAGAAAAGAGTGAAGGAAATGCAGAAGTGGAGCCTACTTCTTATTCTCCGAAAAAATTGATTGAACATATTGAAAGCAAACATCATGCCTATTTGCGAGAAGAGTTTCAACAGCTGACACCATATGTAACCAAAGTTGCTCGTGTACATGGTGAGCGTCATCCGCATTTACTTCGTATTCAAGAAATCTATTCAAACTTGAAACACGATTTACTTGAACATACGGATGAGGAAGAACAAATTGTATTTCCATTGATTAATAAGTATGTAGACAACCCAAGTGAAGCAAATCGCTTTAACCTTCTTCCTTATCTAACAGACCTTGAGCAAGACCATGAAAACGCTGGGGACCTCTTGAAGGAATTGCGTGAGATTACAAACGACTTTGAACCTCCATTTGATGCTTGCGGCACATACAGACTTGTATACAGTCGGCTTGCGATGCTTGAAAAAGATACCTTTGAGCATATTTACTTAGAAAATCATGTTTTATTCGACAATGTACGTAAAATGGTTTTATCTTAATGCTAAATAGAAAAAAGTCAACTGCTTCCTTAACTGTTAGAAGCCGCTGACTTTTTTACTGTTCCACTCCATATTTATTAGCCACCGATATAAGACATTTCAATTTTCCTTTTCTTTCTTTTTCGATGTTTCATTCGTTCATCTGAATAACGGTCGGAACGATGATTCCATACATCTGAAATGGCGTGGAGCAATTCGTCGTCACTTGCTCCTGAACGAAGCATCTCTTTCAAATCAAATCCACTATTTGCAAATAAGCATGTAAAAAACTTACCATCAGAAGAGATTCTTGCTCGTGTACATGTCGAACAAAATGACTCCGACACAGAAGTAATAAAACCAACTTCTGTTCCCGTGCCAACATGGCGATAACGTTGAGCCACTTCTCCATAGTAAGCTGGTTCAACTGGCTCTAATGTATACCTTTCTGCAATTGTTTCATAGATTTGTTTCTTCGTTACGACCTTATCCATTTCCCAGCCGTTTGCATTACCAACATCCATAAATTCAATAAACCGTAAGTTGATGCCTTTCTTATAAAAGTAATCGACCATTGGGAGAATTTGATGCTCATTAACACCTTTTTGTACGACCATATTTATTTTTATATCAAACCCAAGTTTTCTTACATAATCAATGTTATTTAAGACGTATTTCGGAGTGACTCCCCGCCCGTTCATTTCACTAAAAAGCTCAGGGTCAATCGCATCAAGACTAATATTTAATCGACGCAAGCCTGCTTCGTAAAGGGCTTTTCCGTGTTGACGAAGGTAAATGCCATTTGTCGTTAATCCAATATCTTCCATCCCTAACTTCATTAATTTCTTCACTAACAAGTCAACATCTTTACGCACTAATGGTTCTCCACCAGTAATACGAAGTTTTTTTACACCTAAGGAGATATATAATTTTGCCAGCCTTTCTATTTCTTCAAATGTAAGCAATTCTTCTTTTGGCAGAAAATTAAAATCAGGTCCAAATATTTCCTTTGGCATACAGTAACTGCAACGGAAATTGCAACGGTCTGTAATTGAAATCCTTAAATCTCGTAAAGGCCTGTCCAACATATCTGTTATGTGCTTAGCTGTCATTTCATATCATTCCTTTATAAGCTAATCATTTAGCGAAGCGGGCGGTTGATATTTTGAAAGGCTTCCCCTCCATTCTTTGCGATGGACTGTTCTGAAAGCCATTTTACGTTAAGCGATTGTAGCAACTTCATCATCTTTCTCTCTCTATTCCGTAATTGTTGTAAAATAATTGCTTCTGCTCGCTTATGATAGGCACCAACTAACGGGTGTCGCTTTTCTTCTCCTCTTACTAATACAGCATCACTATTTGTATGAAGCTCTGCTTTCACTCGAGTCATAATTTCACTTGTTATAAACGGCATATCACACGGTAACACCATATACCAATCAGCTTCTTGGGCACTCATCACTGCATGAATCCCTGCTAATGGGCCATCTCCCTTAAATGCTTTCTCATCCTCAATAACCGTTAAGTGTTTTGGAAACTGTTTTGTGATGGCGGGATGGCTAACAATTGTAATGGTTTCACAGTTTTGTTGAAGGGCTTGTATTGCATATTCATAGAAATAAGCTCCGTCATATTTTGCAAAAGCTTTTGGCGAACCGAATCGTCGGGACTCTCCTCCTGCTAAAATAATCCCTGCTACTAACGATGCTTTATTCATTGCTTTCCCCTAAAAGGTAGGTTCGTTAACGTTTTCAGATATATTTGATACTTAGTAGTCATGTTCTATCCTCCGCTCACTGGCGGAATAAAAGCGACGGTGTCACCTTGTTGGATCATTTCTTGTTTTGTCGCATATTCTTCATTAATTGCCACCATTAAGTGCTTTGTTGAAATGGTTGGGTAAGAGTTATGAAGCCAGTTCAATGCCTCTTGAACGGTTAGCGACTGAAATGGTATTTCTTCACTTTGTTTTCCTGTCTTCTCTCTTAAGCTCGCAAAATAATACAGTTGAATCATATCTTATCAACCCCTTCCGGCCGTCCTGTTGGATAGGCTGTACGTTCACGTTGGTCTCCAATCCATTCTTCACCGTTTTCCCACTTTTCTTTCTTCCAAATAGGTACCATTTCTTTAATTCGCTCGATGGCATATTCATTTGCTTCATATGCTGCTTTTCGATGTGGGGACGATACGGCGATAATGACAGCAATATCTGAAATTTCAAGTACACCGATACGATGAGAAATGGCAACTTTTGTCCCCGGCCACTTTCCTACAATCTCATTGCCGATTTGCGCTAATTTCTTTTCAGCCATCGGAATATATGCCTCGTATTCAAGAAATAGCGTACGCTTGCCTTTTGTCCATTCACGCACTGTGCCGATAAAATGAGTAACTGCTCCAGCACCCGGGTGAAGGACCTTTTCGAGCATGACATTTAATTCGAGCGGTTGATTTGTTATTTCATATAGCTTCATAGCATTTCCCCCCGAATATAATTAATAAACCATTCTGTATAGGCTTCCTCTTGTTCATATGAAAATACTGGACATGAAAAGTTCATCAAAAAAGGTAAATGAGTAATAATTGCTACAATATTAGTTAAGTGTTGCAGCTGCTCCCACTCTTCTCGGTTACGGATAATCACAACCTTTGGAAAGGCAGCCTGTTTATATCCCTCTATTAAAATAAGAGAAGGTTCAACTATTTGGTAGAATGCAATCATTTGGTCCAAGGTGATATTTTTCTTTTTCAAGAGAAGTTGAATAACACCATCGCCTTCTACCAATGACGCTGTTGCCCCGCTTTTGAAAAACGATACACTATCTGTCTTTTCCTCACCGAGCGAAGGAGCCCCGCCATGACCGTGGTGCTTAATTGCTCCTACCTCCCAGCCAAGCGTTTCACAGCAAGAAATCCATTTTCGCATCAACGTTGACTTCCCGCTTTTTTTATACCCGACGATTTGTAACACTGGTGGTCCTACAGCTGCCATACTGCGCTTCCTTCTTCAATACCAAGCATTAAAACATCTACTTCATTTCCCTTTACAAATCCCCGCGTTCCACTTGGTAACACAATAAAAGCATTTGAACGAGCGAGAGAGGATACGGCATTTGATTTATTGAAACCAGCAGGAACAACATATTGTCCCTGTTCATCTGCCCAATAAATGGCCCGAATAAAACGTGTAAAGGGGTTTGCTTTTTTGAAATCTTCTAACAGCGTTGCTTTTTGATAAGGTAAATAAGGTTTTGACGCTTGCATCATTTTCAAAAGTGCAGTACGTGCATATAGTTCAAATCCGACGAAACAAGCTGATGGGTTTCCTGATAAACCAAAGAGCAACTTTCCTTCTACATGTGCGACAGTTGTAACACTGCCTGGACGCATCGCGATTTTATTAAAAAGGACGTCAGCATTTAATCGTTCATAAATCGCTGGTAAATAATCATAATCGCCGACTGATACGCCACCAGTCGTTATTAGCGCGTCAACTTTATCTAAAGCAGACTGAACTTGTGTAAAACATAAATCTTCATCATCATGCAACTTACCAAAATCAAGTACTCTTACGCCCGTTCGTTTTAGTTGCGCTCGAATCATTGCTCCATTGCTGTTGCGAATTTTTCCAGGTTCTAATGGCTCATCTACTTCAACAAGCTCAGAACCAGTCGCAAAAACACCAACCGTTGGAATTTTGCTTACTTCCACCTTTGCATAGCCAAAGGTTGCTAGTAAGGCAATCACGCCTGGATGAATATAAGCACCTTCTTCAATCAGTACTTCTCCTTTTTTTGCATCTTCACCCTGCATTGACACATTTTCATTTTTCTTGAAAGGCTTTTGAATGCTAAAGTATTGACCATCTGATCGTTCTTCCTCTTTCGTCACTTCAAACATAACAACAGCATCTGCATTTTCAGGTATTTGCGCTCCGGTCATAATTCTTACTGCCTCGTTTGCTTGCAGCCATTGAGAAGAAACGTCTCCAGCTCCGATATGATCGATAACTTTAAAGGTTACACGATTACTTGAAGAGGCTCCTTCTGAGTCGACAGAGCGGATAGCAAACCCATCGTATGGAGAACGGTTGAATGGCGGAACGTTATGGGTTGCGATAATTGGTTCTGCCAAAGTCCTGCCATATGCCTCATCTAAAGGAATATCTTCTGTCCCGGTTGCTCTAACTGTTTGCACCACCTTTTCTATCGCTTCTGAAACAGGAATAGGTTTTCTTCTGCTTATCATCCTACCTCTCCTCTCTTTCTTCTATGTATCATTTTTTATCCATGATATAATAGTCTCCAACTCTTTCAAAAAGGTGTGACATCATGGCGAAATTCACGCATTTTAATGACCAAGGCCGGGCAAAAATGGTTGATATTTCGGATAAACAAATAACGTCTCGAACTGCAATTGCCGAATCACGTATTTCTGTAAGCAGTGCCGTCTATGAACAAATCCAGCAAGGAACCAATAAAAAAGGCGATGTGTTTGCTGTTGCCCAAGTAGCTGGTGTTATGGCAGCAAAGAAAACTTCTGATCTGATTCCGATGTGTCACCCAATCGCCCTTACAGGAGTTAATATTGATTTTGAATGGAACATATCTGTAGAAGATGAATGGTATGAAGCCATCATTACAGTAGAAGCCAAAACAAAGGGCAGTACAGGTGTTGAAATGGAAGCTTTAACTGCTGCCTCTGCTACAGCGTTAACGATTTATGATATGTGTAAGGCGATTGATAAAGAAATGACAATTGGCTCTACATATTTACGCCGTAAGACAGGCGGAAAAAGTGGAAACTATGAGCGCAAGGAATAACCCCTTGCGTTTTTCTTTCTAGTTAAGCATCCTTTTGCAGCTTTGTAGTGAACCAAAGAAAAAAGAAGGAAAGGCTAATACTTACTGCTACATAAACCCATGCAAGCGTGTCATTTCCTTTTTCAAAAGCGACATAAATAGCTGTCGGAATGGTTTGAGTTTTACCTGGGATATTACCTGCAAACATCAGTGTTGCACCAAATTCACCAATTCCACGCGTCAGGCTAAGGATAACACCTGTTAGAAGCGCTCTTTTTGAAAGCGGAAGAAAAATATGTACTAAAAAAATCCATTCTTTTTTTGTCTCCAAAACAGCAGCTTCAATCATATCCTTAGGTATCGACGTAAATCCTGATTTTGCTGATTGGTACATTAGAGGAAATGAGACAACGGCTGATGCAATAATCGCAGCATAAATAGTAAACGTCGGTGTTACATGAAAAAGTTTAAAAACATATTTTCCAATTTCTCCATTTCGTCCTAAAAGCTGTAACAGCAAAAAACCTACAACGCTAGGTGGAAGAACAAGCGGTAGCATAAAAGCCGATTCCCAGATAACCTTCCCCTTCACCTTGTAACGTGTAAATATGTAGGCTAGTAATGTACCTGTAATGAAAACAAGTACTGTAGCAATTGTGGAAACGAACAATGAAAGTTGAATTGGTTCCCAGAAATATTGATTCATAACTCCCCCTACTCTTACTCACATCAAACTCTACTTCACTTCGAACCCATAGCTTTCAAATAAAGCTTGCATTTTTTCTGTAGATAAAAATGCTGTAAAAGCTTCTGCTTCCTCTTTATGTTCTGAAATGTTAAGTACACCTTTCATATAATGAATGGGACGATGAAGGTCTTCAGGAATCGTATCTGTTATTTGGACGTAATGAGAGGATTTTGCATCTGTTTTGTAGACAATCCCCGCTCCGACTTCCCTTTGCTCAACAAGCGTTAATACTTGATGTGTATCTTTTCCGAACACGAGGTGATCATGTGCTTGTTCCCATTTACCTCCATTTCTAAGTGCTTCCTTTGCATATGTTCCAACTGGCACTGCTCCAGGGGTTCCGATTGCAAGCCAATTATTTGTGTCAACAAGGTCGTTGAGCGATTTTTTAGGTGCCCCTTTTGGCTGAATGCTGACAAGTTTATTTTTTAAAAATACGCCTGCACCTTTTTCTTGGACCCGTCCTTTTTCTTCTAATAAATGAAATTCTTTCGCAGAAGCAAGCATGCACACATCAATTGGAGCATACGCTTCGATTTGTCTTGCCAACAAACCGGAACCACCAACATGAAAGCGAACATCAATGTTTGGATATGCTTGTTCAAATTCTTGCTCAATCTCTTCAATCATTGGCAGAAAGCTTGATGCCGCTCCGACAATAAGAGTTGTTTTCTCACTTTTCACGCTCTGTGCTTGGAGCGATAGCATGGCGGTTAAGAGGGTGATGAACGCAACTGCCGCTCCAACATACAATACCTTGCGTTGCTTCATTTACATCCACCACTTTAATTGTCTTTTTGTAATTCATGGGTAATGTGATGAAGCTCAGGGAGTATTAATCGGTTCATCGCCAACGTAACTGCCCCTGTAGAACCAGGTAATACGAATACTACTTTGTTATTCTTCACCCCAGCTGAAGCTCTCGTTAGCAATGCTTTCGTCCCTATATCCTCCGTAAAACTAAGCATCCGAAAGATTTCACCGAAACCTGGGATTTCTTTATCAAATAAGGGTGTAATGGCTTCAATCGTTACATCTCGTTTCGCAATCCCTGTACCACCTGTTATGAGTAAAGCTTGAACGCTGTTATCATCGAGCATTCGCTGTGCTTCATGTTGAATGATTCCTAGTTCATCTGCAACCAGTTCATATGCTGCAACTGAATGGCCGGCTTCTTCTAACAACTTGCGGACCGCTTGGCCGCTTTTATCTGTTTCTTTGTTCCGTGTATCACTTACTGTAAGAATGCCTATTGAAATGGGGGTTGATTTGTTTCCCTTAAATTGAACCGACATTTTCAAAAACTCCTTTTCCCTATCCAAAAAGTTGATGATACAGTTTCTTTGCTCTATTTCTATCCTTAAGACCATGGATTAATAATCGACCGTCAGCAAAGAAAACCATTCGAAAATCTTCCATATAAAATTGCAGTAAGTACGGTGTTTGCTTAACTTTTATTCCACCTTCTTCAATTTGAGCTGCCAATTCAGCTAAATTGACTGTTCGCTCTTGATTTGGACGAATTTGGACAGTATTGCGTCCACAAAGCACTGCGGTTTTCATCTGTCCATCTACCAGCAAACTTGGATATGTAGGTGTTGGTCCGCAGCTTGGACAATTCGGCTTCTTTAGTTTAGATAAATTTAATTCAAGACGTTCATTTGTCCATGTGTCAAAATAAAGTAGCTTTGAACGAATCGATGTTTCATCTTCCACTAATAGCTTCAATGCTTCTGCTGTTTGATATGCAGTAACTAGCTGAACAGCCGGACTAATAATACCTGCTGTGTCACATGTTTGATTCATAGCCGGAATGGATGACCACATACAACGTAAGCAAGGAGTTTCATGAGGTCTGATTACATACATTGCACCCGTACTGCCGACACATGCTCCATAAATCCATGGTTTTCTAAATTTAACAGCTGCATCATTGATCATAAAGCGTGTTTCAAAGTTATCTGTCCCATCCATGACTACATCTGCTTGTTGAACGAGTTTTTCCATTTCTACAGCAGTTATATCTTTGATGTGGGCATGAATAACAGCATCAGGGCGGAGCATTAACAATCTTTCTTTTGCAGCAATGGCTTTCGGTTTTTGCTCAATGGCATCCTGCTCAACGAACAGCTGCTGCCGCTGAAGATTAGAGATCTCAACATAATCGCGATCAACAATTGTGATTTCCCCAATACCAGCCCTTACAAGTGATTCAGCTATCGACGTTCCTAAAGCACCGCAGCCAATAAGAAGAACATGTTTCTGCGAGATTTTCCTTTGGCCTGTAATCCCAATTGGCTGAAACAACTCCTGTCGTGAATATCGATTTTCTTGTGTCATCAAATGTTGTCTCACCTCTTATTGTTCCTTTCCCCATTTCATTCATTTTTCACACATATAAAATGATACCGATCTATTTAATCTGTTCAGCTTGATACCAATACAAAAAAACAACCACCTACAACGTGTAGTGGTTGCTTTTTTGTCATATAATGGTTGCCTGGCAAGCTAATCGATCTCCATGTTCTACTGCTGTTTCTAACTTTTTCTTTTCTTGATCATTAACAGCTGTCAAGTATTCCATTCCTTGATTCACATGAACGTGACATCTACCGCATGTGCCTTTTTTACATTTATAATCTAGCGGGATTTCCTGCATTAATGCTGTATTAAGCAATGTTTCGCCTTTGTTAAGAATGACGTTAAACGTTTGGTCATGCTGAGTAATCACGATTTTCTTTTCTACTTCGTTTATTTGTTCTTTTTTTTGCGAAGACTTTGTAATAAGCAACTTGCCTTTTTGTTGATTTGGAATTAATGAACCGACTGTTAACTTTTTCACGTTATCCCTCCAAAACAAAAATTTTTAGAAAATTAACTTGCACTGAAAGTCATTATCAATTACAATGATAATGAGAATTATTTTCATAGGTTTTATATATTCAAGGAGGTCTCCAACATGTCGACACCAGTAAAAGGGTTAAAAGACATTCATGCAAAGCTTTCAAACGAGAGAAAAATCGGTGGTGTCATTGAAACACAATTTATCCGCCTTCGTTCTGGCGAAGAATATAAAAACGCTGTCATTACAAATGTCGATGTCATGGGCTCTTCTTTTTATTCACTTAGTTTTGTAAATGATGAAGGCCAGCATATGATTGTCAACGTAGCTGAAATTGGAATGATTTCAGTCCCTGTTCATAAAAAAATCGTCGAGTGTCAAAACCAAACATATAAACAAATCAAAATCGAAGAAAAGTTAACATACTTAAAACGTCTGTATGAAGTAAATGAAGGCTCTACAAACCCTCTATTTGTTGAAGAAGCAAAAATGGTCATTCAAGATATTGGAATTGAAAATGTGAAGCCTGTTTTAGATGTTAGTTTTTTGTCAAAACCGCAAAAACTTTATTCAATTGCATAGAAGAGAGAAACAGCAAAATGAGAACAACCTCATTTTGCTGTTTTTGTATTAATCATTTTTTTCCGGGTCTTCTAAAGTACAAATCGCACTTGGTCGTTTAATACGAAGCACAACAGATTCAAACACTCTAAAGATGTAATTCATATTTTCATCATCTAAAAAGACGGTCTCAAAATCTTGAGCAATTGCTAAGTCAACATTCTGCTTACCCGCATCCACGATAACCCCTCTTTCACCGCTAATCATCGGTGATTGAAGCACGCCTCCTGTCATTAATTCACGAACATGTTCAATTTCTAATACATTTGTTCCTTGATGAACACGATGCAACAACGCATAGAGCTGTGGTGATAAAATGAGTGTATATGGCCCTGTATGACCCATTTTCAATAATTTATTACGGGCTTCTACAATATCACTAAAGGCGCCACCTGATGTCATCCAATCATTTCGAATGTGAGAAAGCTTCCCTTTTACATTTAGCAATCCAGGTAAATCAAATTCCTTTGAGCCATTGAAAATTAAATCATCTTCCAAATGTGCACATTGCTGTGCTGCATTCGCAGCGGCAGAAAAATCAATTGGGTTGTTAAGCGCTTCAGCATATTGCAGGTCTCGCCAATAAAGAATGAAGTCTTTATGAAGCAGTGGAACACTTAAATTCACACGTTTTTTCGGAAGAGAAATTTCTGAGGATTGACCATGATAACTAAGACTTCCTAATTCTGAGTCTTCATAGATGTCATTTGTAACAGACTGGACACCATTTCCTAATGGTCCATAAATATCAATAAAGCGGCGGCCAATTAACTGCCTGCTGGCACTGTTAATAACTGTTTGGTCGAGTTCTTCCCATTGTGTTTCATTCAAAGGTGATTCGGACATGTTTTTAATTGACAAAGTAAAACCCCTCCTTTATTTCTTTAAGCTGCCGACTGTTAGCCGTTTTGTTTGTTGTTCTTTCACGGGATGCATCTTTTTCGGCTCATCCGACTCTACATACTGCATGGCTTTCAAGCTTTGAGCGGCACCTTCTTTTTCATCGGTCGGCGTTGCTGCTTCAATGCTTGTCCCTTCATATTTGCTGTTTAACTCATTCATAATACCTTTCATCTCATGATAATCTACAGCGGTCATATCACGCATCGTTTGGATAGCAGAACCATGCTCTGTTTCCTTAAACTGAAACAGCGATAAATCTAAATGTTCTAGAAAGTTGTGTAAGCCAAATTTTTCAAGACTAATATCCTGAAGCAGGCGAACCAATTCCCCTTTATTTTGTTCAGAAGCTTGCATATGAACAATTTTAGGCAGCAAGACGTTTAATCTATCTAATCGATGTTCTTCTTCTTCATAAATATGATGCCAATAAAGCCGTTCGTGTTCATCTTTCGCATCCTCGATTACTGGAGTAATAATCCCCATGAATTGTTGAACAGCATCCTTCGTTCGATTCAAGATTGGCTCTAAAACAGAAAAATTTTCGTTCAAAAATAGCCCCCCTCTCTTATTAAAGACATTTACTTTTTGTTGCTTTTCATGCTTATTATACACAAAATTCGAATTATTTTAAAAAATAAATGATCGCCCTATGACACCAATTATTTTCCCCAATCAAACAGACGATAATCCTTCATTAACTTATAACCTCATCACGTTTTTAGATTGGTTTTATCTGGGTATGTTCTTTATAGTGTGGAAAGCAAAGCAGATTATTGAGAAGGAGCTGAAAAAATGTTCACTAGCAGCCATATTCCGAAAGAAAAAGGACTGGATCATACGCTTTCGTTATTATCAGAAGGTTTTCGATTTATTCCTAATCGTAGGCAGCAATTAAATTCCGATATTTTTCAAACTCGACTACTCGGTGAAAAGGTCATTTGTATGGCAGGGGCAGAGGCCGCTGAAGTCTTTTATGATAATGACCTCTTTATGCGTAAAAATGCCGCTCCAAAACGCGTCCAAAAAACATTATTTGGTGAAAATGCCGTGCAGGGAATGGACGGCGCTGCACATAAGCATCGTAAAAGAATGTTTTTATCGATGATGACTCCAGACCGCCTTGATGAGATGAAAGAAATTACGAAAGAGCAATGGCAAGCCAAAATTAGTGAATGGCGAAATAAAGAGGAAGTCGTCCTATTTCAGGAAACGGAAGAAGTAATGTGCAGGGTCGCTTGTCTTTGGTCAGGTGTACCTCTTCAAGAAGATGAAGTCAAAAAACGAACGAAGGACCTTGGTTTAATGATTGACACCTTTGCAGAAACAGGCGAAAGGTATCGACGTGGAAAGAAAGCACGTGCAAGAACCGAGAAGTGGATAAAGGAAATCATCAAGCAAATCCGCTCGAAGAAAATAAATCCCCCTGCAAATACAGCCGCATACATTATTGCTTGGCATCGAACATTGAATGGGAAAAAGCTCGATGAAGAGATGGCGGCAATTGAATTGTTGAATGTTATTCGGCCGATTGTCGCGATTGGCAGATATATTACATTCGGTGCCCTCGCATTACATGACTATCCAGAAGTAAAAGAAAAGCTACAGGAAAACAAAGGAAACTATAGCCAAATGTTTGTTCAAGAGGTTCGCCGCTTCTACCCTTTTGGTCCTTTCACTGCCGCCAGAGTAAAGAAAACATTCGAATGGAACGGCTTTGTTTTCAAAAAAGGCAGGTTAGTACTGTTAGATATTTACGGCACAAACCATCACCCAGACCTTTGGGACCAGCCTGATGAGTTTAAGCCAGAACGATTTCATAACTGGGAAGGAAGCCCTTTTTCATTTATTCCTCAAGGTGGTGGTGATCATTATATGGGACACCGCTGTGCTGGAGAATGGCTGACTGTGCTGATTATGAAAGAAAGCATGGAATTCTTAACAAAAAAAATTAATTATACTGTCCCACCTCAAGATTTAAGTTATCACATGGGTAGAATACCGACGATCCCTAAGAGTAGGCTTGTGATTAAGAATGTTCAGCGAATAACAGACTAAGCAAATATTAAAAGTCCTCACTCAATTTTTGAAGTGAGGACTTTTTCTTATGACTTGTGTACGCTTGACGTATATTGAGCTTTTTGGTTAAGGATCACCTGCTTAAGCTCTCTTAAATATTTTATGACGATTTGTGAGATCTCTTCAATTTCATGTAATAAGTCATTTGCCTTCGGAAGATTGTTTTGATTAACAGCTGCCACTGCTTCTTTTGCTAATGCATGAAGCTTTCGATGTGGCTCCTCTACCTTTTGATAAGCTGGTTCACTCGAGTATACTTGCTTCGCTTTTCCATAATACCAATTTCCAAAGCGGCATTGCTCATGAGAAGCAACTTCACTTTCTTTCATTGAATCAAATCCTAAGATTAAATTGTAAATCTTCCAGCGCCACAATATATGGTCTGTAATGGCAAGTTCAATTAAATCTTCTTGGCTCATTTTCATATTGGTAGAGATCGAATCAATCCGGTGCTTATCGATGATTTTACTTAAATCATAGACAGCTTGCCCTGTTTCTCTGCTAATTTCAAGTCCTTCTTTTGTAGCTTCAGCAATGCTTTTATTTCGTTGGGTGATTTCATCCATTGAAGCTGTTTGTTGTTCTGTAATTGCTGAGATACTTTCAAACCGTTCTCCAACTGCTTGAAGGCTTGTATTCAATTTATCTAAACGGATTGATAACGTTTCTGTATTTTTCGTACTTTCATGCATCTTCTCACTCGTGTTATCAATTAACACGCTCATATCAGTGGATATCGATGACAGCTCCTTAATATCATTACTAATATCCGAAATCGAACTTTTCGTATTGTCAGCCAGTTTACGGACTTCCTCAGCCACAACAGCGAATCCTTTTCCATGCTCACCCGCTCTCGCTGCTTCAATTGAAGCATTTAACGCTAAGAGATTCGTTTGGTCAGCAATATCTTTTATCAAGCTCATTACTTTCTCCATATTTTGAACTCGATTACTTAAGTCTTCTACATAGTGTTGAATTTGTTCCTGAGAACTGTCCACACCTTTAAGGTTATCGGTTAAATGGATCAGTGTTGAAATATTCTCATCAAGTTCCTTTAAATGCTCTCGAGAAATCGCATTTACTTCATAGACAGAAGATGAGACCTCTTGAATACTTGCGCCAAAGTCCTCAACAACGCTGCTAACTGAACGAGAATCTTCATATTGTTCTTGTTGATATTCCAGAAGCTTTCGAATCTCATCTATGCCTGCATTAAATTCAATCACATTTGCTAATCCACCGATAAAGTTCTTTGCTTGAAGTTCCATATAAGTTTCCATGACAATTTGCTGATCAAGTACAGCGATGCTTTCATACGCAAGTAAAGCATTTAAAAGCTTTGCTGGTTTTTTGATAAACTGCTTCGTAATATGAGGAATAAACAGCTGATTCAGCAAGTTATAGGCAGCCAGCATCCAGTCAGGAGTTAAACCAATTTTAGCGTGTGCCTCAGCTATTGCCCGTCTTTTAAATACGTATGTAAGATTTAACTCATCTTTAAACAAACTTTGCATATATAGATGAAAGGTTTTTTTCAGCCGTTCATCTGTAGAATGCTGTTCAATCAAGCTATGTAGAGCAGGCATTTGATGAAGACGTTCATAAAACTTATCAATAATTTCATCCTTACAGGTCATATACACATCATACAGGTCATGAACGGACTCCCTTCTAATTTGCGAAATTCCTAAGAAGTCTAACTTCTCTTTCAGCCGGTCATTTGCATCTATATCTGAATAGGATGTACTTGAAAAATAATGATATTCTTTTGCCTTCGTCTTGAACAAGACTATACTCCCCCTCAAATGCCTCTATTTTAGGTAATTATACCTATAAGATATCTAAAATTCAAGAAATATTACACTTTAAAGGAAATATAATACAATTTAAAATGTTTTTTATGACTTATTTTTCTTAAGCGAAACGGTTTCATTTATTATTTACTGAAAAGTTGGTAAGCTATAACTATAATGCTTAAAGTGAGGGATACATATGGGAAATTTCCAATCAAAATTAGAAAAATATGCAGAGCTTGCTGTAAAAGTAGGCGTTAATATTCAAAAAGACCAAACACTCGTTATTAATGCACCCATTAATGCTCGTGAATTTGTTCACCAGGCAGCAAAAATTGCCTATGAGGCTGGGGCAAAGCATGTTCATGTTGAATGGAGTGACGAGGATTTAACACTTTTAAAATTTAAAAACGCACCATTTGAAGCCTTCAAAGAATATCCAATGTGGAAGGCAAAAGGCTTTGAAGAAATGGCAGAAAACGGAGCAGCTTTTCTCAGTATCTCAGCATCGAATCCCGACCTTTTGAAAGAAGTTGATCCAGAACGTATTTCAGAAGCAAATAAAACAGCTGGAAAAGCGATGGATAAGTTCAGAAGCTATATTCAATCGGACAAAGTTAGCTGGAGTGTCATTTCAACACCAACGAGCGAATGGGCGAAAAAAGTCTTTCCAGACAGCGGTGACGAAGAAGCAGTCAATAAGCTTTGGGAAGCGATTTTCGAAGCAACACGCATTCATCAAGAAGATCCAGTAACAGCCTGGCAAGAGCATAATCAAACGCTTCAGGATAAAGTTGACTTACTAAATGAAAAGAAATATAAAAAGCTTCATTATAAAGCACCTGGTACCGACTTAACAATTGAGCTTCCTGAAAAACACCTTTGGGAAGGCGGCGGTAGTGTAAATGCAAAAGGCGTTGATTTCGTCGCAAACATGCCGACTGAAGAAGTCTTTACAACACCGCTAAAAGAAGGTGTTAACGGGAAAGTTACAAGTACAAAGCCGTTAAGCTATGGTGGAAACTTAATTGAAAACTTCACCCTTACGTTTGAAAATGGCCGAATTGTAGATTATACAGCTGAAAACGGGTATGAAACGTTAAAGCGATTAATTGAAACAGATGAAGGCTCGCATTACCTTGGTGAAGTTGCACTTGTACCACATGACTCACCGATCTCAAATTCAAATTTGATTTTCTATAATACATTGTTCGATGAGAACGCTTCGTGCCACCTTGCAATCGGCAGTGCGTACGCCTTCTGCCTTGAAGGTGGAAAAGAAATGAGCAAAGAAGAGTTAGCACAAAATGGAGCGAATTCAAGTATTACTCATGTAGATTTTATGATGGGGTCTGCTGAAATGGATATTGACGGGGAAACAAAAGACGGCAAGAAAGAACCGATCTTCCGTAAAGGGAACTGGGCATTTTAAAACTCGAGGCTGATTCAAATTGAATCAGCCTTTTTTTCGATGAAATTCTTATATAAAGTACCTAGAAATGAAAGAAACCACGAAGGATATTTCTTCGGAATGAACCGTAAATGATAGAGACGCTCGTAATACCTTTTGAAATCCGTCCACCTATGATCAACGGCTGCATTTCCGTAACGAACAATATCAATTATTTTCGGTTCCCCATCTACCGTTAGAATGATATTTTTCAAATGGAGGTCAATTGGGATCACTCCAATTGCAGATAATGATTGAAAGGTACGGTCGATTTTTTTCACCACTGACGGTTGGATCGTTACGCCTTTTTCCAGACAGTCAAATAATGTCGTCCCTTCGATATAATCTAAGATAAGATAGCCTTCCTCGTGATGATAGCATCTCGGAAACAGCTTGTGATCACAAACCTTCCTGTAATTCTCGGCTTCTATTGAAGCTAGCACCTCATACTCTGGGTAAAAGGCTTTCATAACTTTATTTGTCCCACTAATACGGAAAACCGCAGCACTTCTTCCTTTTCCAACATACTCTAATTGGTTTGAATACGAAAAGATTTTATATGTTTTGAAAAGAGATTTTTTAAATGAGATCGACTTATATAATTGCTCATACGACACAGTATCATTACTTTCTTTTTGAAATTATGTGGTCTTCAAATTTACATCACATTTATTATAGTCAATAATCATCAAAGAGTCCAAGCTCATCACATCTGTCAGCTGCTAAACCTTTTGTTCATTGGAAAAGATATGGTAGTGTTGAAACAAATACATAAATGATAAGGGTGAGCATGTGATGGAACAAACGGATCTCTATACATTAATTAAAAATTACTACCCCTTTGACCTTTTAACAGACGAACAACTTAATAAAGTTGTTTCCGGAGCGAAATATACAACATTTGCAAAAAATGAAATGCTTTTTCATGAAGATGAATCGGAAGAGGACTTAGATATCTACTTCTTAGTCTCAGGATTAGCGAAAAACGTTCTTCACCGTTCTAGCGGCAAACAGTTCACATTACGTTACTACTACCCAGGTGATTTGGTCGGACTAATGATTATGCTTACAAGTGGTGAAATGACATTTTCTGTGCAAGCACTCGAAAATTGCAATGTATTTAAGTTTAATAAAGCAAATTTCTTAGAAGTCATGACCGATAACAAACAATTTTCGAAAATCATTTTCGAAAGTATTGGTAATCGTATGAAAACACTCTACGATGAAATCAAATTTAAATCATCTCAAGAAGATGACGAAAACATCACCTTATTTCGTACGAAAGTAAAGACCTTAATGGATTCTCCTAACTTCGTTAAGCCGGATGACACGATGCAAACGGCAGCACTTCGTATGAAGGAACAAGGGGTGTACGGCCTTGTCGTTAGTGAAAATGAGAAAACAATGCAAGGTGTGTTAACCCAATACGAGATGTTAAGTTATTTAACTGAGCAGCAAGACAACCATCTCGTAAAGCAATGGAAGAAACATAAACCTTATTGGATCCAAGATGAAGCATTCGCTTATGAGGCGTTGTCGTATTTTAAGAATGATCTGGTTGATTTTATTCCAGTTCTTCATCACCACGCTGTAGTCGGTACGTTGACAAGCACTTCATTTCTTAATATTCAAGATTCCGATTACTTAGATCTTACCTACAAAGTGACAAATGCCCGCAGCATTGAAGATCTAGTGAAATTAGCTCCGCTTGAGAACCGTACATTTCACGCATTTATCCGCGCATTGATTGAGCAAGACAGCTTTGCTTATGATGTGAGTGAAGTGATTACAAATTATAATGATACATTAAACCGGCAAATTATTAAGATTTCAGAAAATGAAATGCGTGCAGAAGGCTATGGCTTTCCGCCAATTAACTATTGTTTCATTGTTATGGGCAGTCAAGGGCGAAAAGAACAAAGCTTTCGAACTGACCAAGATAACGGTATTATCCTAAGTGAATATGCTCACCTACCAAACCGGGCAGAAATTGAAGCTTATTTTCAACGCTTCACAAACAAGTTAAATGAAAAGCTGGCTGCATGTGGCTTTCCTGAATGTACCGGTGGCATCATGGCTCGTGAACTAAAATGGCGTAAATCAACAGAAGAATGGAAAAAAGAAATTGACTATTGGCTTCGGGAAATGGATTCAGATAAAATACGCGATTTTGCAATGTTCTTTGACTTCCGTCCGATATTTGGCGATTTTTCATTAGCTGAAGATGTTCGTGACTTTACAACGACGCGTGTCAAGCATTCGTTAACACTTCAACAGCTGCTTATGAAAGAAGCGATTCGCGTGCGCGTACCTGTCGGTGTGCTCGGGAGGCTGAATATGAAGCCGAAACAAAAGACGTTCAATTTAAAAAAGTCAGCGATTATGCAAATCGTCCATTCCATTCGAATTAATGCATTAAAATATGGCGTAAAAGATGTCAATACAATAAAACGGCTGAATGCACTGAAAAAAATAGAAGCGTTTCATCCGCGTGATGTAAGAAATGCCAAAGTAGCACTTCATCATTTATTGTCCTTTCAAATTAAACAAAACCTTGATGAACTTGAAAGTGGAAAACCACTTACAAATGAAATCATGCTAAAGGATTTAACGAAAGAGGATAAACGGAAATTAAAAGAAGCACTCCATATTGCGAACAGAATGCAGCGGGCTACTGAAGTTAGCTTTAATAGAAATCGGGTGGTTTAATGCTTCCAGTTGACGTAAAAATTCTTAAGTATTTTCTTTATGATCAATTTTTCTATAAGCATAAAATTTTGAAGGCCAAACAGCACCCCTCATTTGAAACTGTAAAACAATCAATTGAACAATTTGAATCGACTCATGACGCCCAAACTGATTTAAGCAATTGTACATTTACAATTTTTGACCTTGAAACGACCGGCTTCTTTCCTGACCTTTCAGATGAAATTATTTCAATCGGAGCCGTTAAAGTGAAGAATCTACAGGTCATTTATGAAGACACTTTTTACTCGGTTATAAAACCACTTGGTTCAGTGCCACAGCATACGGAAGAATTGACAGGGTTAAGTCGGAAAGAAATTCACAAAGGAGCCCGTTTTCCTTTAGCCCTGCATAAGTTTCTAGCATACAGTCAGAACACAATTCTTGTCGCTCATCCGGCAAGCTTTGATATTAATTTTTTGCAAAAAACAATTGAAAAATGGGGCCTCCCAAGCTTCTCCCCTGCTTACATTGATTCTTTGCGATTAGCCAATTGGCTGCATCATTCTAAAAACAATTATTTAGATGACCTTGTGGCCCGTTATCATATACAAACCCGTGAACGTCATCATGCATTAAATGATGCATTGATGACAGCTGAAATTTTCACCCATCTTATGGAAGAGTGTAAGCAAGAAGGGATCATGACTTATAAAGAGATTCAACAATTAATGAAATAAGAGGTTGACTCCGAGTCAACCTCTTTGCTTTATCGTGCCAGCCAGTTTGATAATTGCTTTTCATGCTGCTTTGCGTCGTGATAACCAAGTTCATATAAGTCGACTAAACGTTGTTGATTACGTTCAATTCTGCTTACAGGTAAATCAACGCTCGGCTTAATAACATAAACATTGCCTGCTTGTTGCTCTGCTTCCATATAACCTAATGTTTCATTATATAAACGGTACCGTTGTTGTAACAATTCCGCTACCTTTGGATAGCTTCTGCACATCACTTTTGTGAGCGATGGAAACCGGCTTGGACTACGTTTAAAGTTTTCAGGCTTTGTCATAATCACAATGTTCTTCTTATAGCCATCATTTTGTGATTTCTTTAACGGGATAGGGTCGATAATTCCTCCATCAAGCAGTTTCTTTCCGTTATAATCAACAGCAGGAGCAATAAATGGCAACGAACTGGAAGCTCGAATAATCGTCAGAATATCCTCTCCGTGATCATGCTTATTGTAATAAACCGCTTCCCCTGTTTCACAATCTGTTGTTCCGACTAAGAACTGTTCCTCTCCTCTTAAAAAGGTATCAAAGTCAAACGGGACAACTTTATTTGGAATTTCATCAAATAGAAAATCCATCCCAAATAATTGCCGTTTTAATAATAAGTTTCGAAATGATAAATACCTCGGGTCATTAACGAGCCCTGTATTCACTTTTTTATTACGTCCTTTTTGCCGTGAAAGATAAGAAGCTGCCATACACGCACCTGCTGAAACACCAATTACATATGGAAAGAACAAATTCTTCTCCATAAAATATTCGAGCACACCTGCTGTATAGAGCCCTCTCATTCCTCCGCCTTCTAGTACAAGTCCAGTATCATTCATTTTGTTCCCCTCTTGCCTTTTTATGTATGTCTTTTCAGTATAGCATGCATACAGAGAGAGCGTATACAAATTGCTTATAGGTCCTCTTACATATATTTTTCAGAATTAATTGACAAATCAAACAACGTATTATACCCTATTAAAACAATAGGAATTAACGGAACAATATTTAAAGGAGGACGAGAATGGATAATATTAGCGGAAAAATCGTCATCATAACAGGGGCAGGAAGCGGACTTGGAAGAGAAATGGCGATTGCTTTTGCGAAAGAAGGAGCAAATGTTGTGTTGTGCGGACGCCGAATGGCAAAATTAGAAGAAACCCAAAAACGAATAACTGTTTCTTCCACAGCTGAAACACTTGTCCTTCAAGCAGATGCTTCGATTGAATCAGATGTAAAAATGGTCGTTCAGGCTGCATACGGAAAATTCGGAAAGATTGATTATTTAATTAACAATGCGGCTGTTTTCCAACAGGACTATGTTGCTGACTTGTCTCTTGAATCGTGGCATTATCAATGGAGTAATAATACAACAAGTGTGCTGCTTATGATGAGAGAATGCCTACCAATTATGCGGGCCCAAAAAGGGGGGAAAATTATTAATATAACCTCTGGCTTAGCTAAGGAAGGTGCTGCTGGATTTGCTGCCTATAGTGCAAGTAAAGCAGCTGTTGAAACACTCACTTATTCAGTTGAGGAAGAAGAGTCTCGAAACGGAATTATCACCCATGTATTTAACCCAGGAGTGATGAAGACCGAATTACAAGCATTAGGTGAAGACCCGTCCGGAATTGCCCCATATATTATTGAGTTAGCAAAATCAACCATTCGTAGTGAAAAATCCATACTGAGTATTGACAGCTTTCCGCTTGGGAATGTTCAAACAATTTAATTTTTTTCTACTCCCCACCGTCTTTTAAATAAAACAAGGCAAACACTCCATTTCGAGTTTGCCTTGTTTTATTTAATTGCTAATCTTTACGATTACACAAATAGAAATCCGATTGCGAGATAAAAAATAGAGGAAACACTCGCTACCATCAATGCATAAGGAAGTTGAGTCTTAACATGATCAATATGATCAGCTGCAGCACCAGTCGATGCAAGAATGGTTGTATCTGAGAGTGGCGAACAGTGGTCTCCAAATACACCACCTCCAGCAACTGCTGAAATAGAAGCTAACACAACAGTGGAAACTTCCCCTCCCGCAAAGTTAAAAGCAATCGGCAGCGCTAAAGGCATGACAATTGCAAACGTTCCCCACGAGGTTCCGGTTGAAAATGCAATGACAGCGGCAATAATAAATGTAATAAAAGGCAATAAATGTGGCGTTAGCCAGTTTTCAGAAATAGAAATAATATAGTTTGCTGTACCCATATCTTTACTTAATTGATTAAGAGAATAAGCAAAAGCAAGAATAATAATAGCAGGCATTACTCCCTTCATACCATTTATTGCGGTTTTCATAATATCAGATAAAGGAACACCCTGGATGCGCATTAAAACACCTAATACTACTGAGGCAGTTAGAAATGCTTCCATTGTTTTAGCAGAACCCGTTACAATAAATGTTCCAATTGCAATAGAGATGACAACCAATACTGGGAAAATAAAATTAAGGAAAATATTAGGTTTTATATTTTCGTATGGTGGAGTATCTGTTAGTTCCTCTCCCATCATCGGTTCTGCACCATCACGTAATACTTTTCCTTCTTCCATTGCTCTTTTTTCTGCTTTTTTCATTGGGCCAAAATCAGGGATAACTTTTACAGCTAATAACCCGACTGTTATGACAGATAAAATGGCATAAAAATTAAAAGGAATTGATTTAACAAACGTGTTTATTGCTTCTGTTTCATTTGTAACCGGACCAAAGCCGATTAATAAACCAGAAATGAAAACAGCCCAGCCTGTAATTGGCATCAGGACACTTACAGGGGCAGAGGTCGAGTCCGCGATATATGAAAGCTTTTCGCGAGAAATCTTCGCTTTATCTGAAAGATCTCTCATTGTTGCTCCAACAAAAAGCGGACTAAAATAATCACTAAAGAATACAAACATTCCCATAAACCAAGCAATTAACTGGGTTTTCACTCGACTTAAATTTCTTTTGCTCATACTATTTGTGAAATTTTGAATAGCACCAGTACGTTGAAAAAATGCAATCAATACACCAATAAATAATTCAAGTAAGAAAATCCATGAGAAGCTTGTTGTTCCAAGTGTTTCTTTTAACAATGTAGGGAATCCCATTAACCCTTTTCCCTGTAATAGAATGCCGATAAAGCATGCTAGCGCTAATGAAAAAACTGTATTTCTAGTTGCAAATGCCATAATTACTGCTACAGCTGCAGGAATAAGAGAAATAATCCCCATATTAATTGGTTCTTCCATAAAAAACCCTCCTTATGTAATAATTAAAATGCTTTTGGAGCATTTGTAAGATTTAATCCTTCAAACCCTAACACTTCCTCAGGTGTTTTATAATCCCGCTGTTGAACCATACTAGTTTCCTCATGGGTTAAGAGCCCTTTATATGTTGTTAAGCTTCTTCGTAAGTATGGGTTTCGTTTACAAGCTTCTATGTAGCCCAGATTAGCAATTGCTTGAATATGCGGAAAAACTGAAGCAGCATATGCAATTGAAGTGGTATGAGGAGCAGTACCTGGAATATTATCTACACCAAAATGAAGAACTCCTTCTTCTATATATGTTGGTTGTTCAAAGGTTGTTGGTCGATAGGTTTCAATAGCGCCTCCGACATCTGCACTTATATCAACAATCACCGAACGTTCTTGCATACTTTTCACCATGTCACGTGTAATAAGATGGTCAGTTCGATGCTTTGGCCACTTCACACAATTTATGACTAAATCCATATCGGAGAGAATTTTTCTTATATTAGATTGGTTAGAAAATAATGTAGTGACATTGCCATTAAATAAATATTGCGCCTCTCTTAAAGTAGAAATATTGATATCCATCATCGTAACATGCGCCCCAAGTGAAGAAAGGATGTTTATAACACTCTTGCCTACAATCCCACCTCCGATAACTAAAGCATTAATACCTGGAGCGCCGCCAAGCCCTCCTACAAGCTTCCCCATGCCACCGTTATGCTTTAATAAATATTGAATGCCCATTAAAGCTCCTACTTTTCCTGCAGCTTCACTATTTGGAGAGCCATATTGGTGAGTATCTTCTGCTGTAAACGCAATGACCTTCTTCTTAATTAATGCATTAACTTCTTCCTCATTTGCTGCAGGGTGGAGACAAGTGAAAATCATTTGATTTTCTTTCATTAATTCATATTCTTCAGGCAGAATCTCTTTTACTTTCACAATAAGCTCACTTCTCTCGTACACATCCTTATAGGAACCTACTATTTCAGCTCCCGCAAGACGGTAAGCTTCATTTGAAAAACCTGCTTGAACACCTGCATCTTTTCCTATTATTACCTGATGCCCCTCGGAAATGAGCTGTTCCACTTCTACAGGGGTAAGCACTACTCGTGACTCACCTTTTTTTAACTCCTTGAACGTTCCAATAATCATTTCTCTATCCCATCCTTTCTTCATATAATTCTTAACATTGCAAAAATTGTGCCAAAAAAATAGTGACGTCTAAGCCTCTTTGCTTAAACGCCACTCTATCTAATGATTTACATCTATTTAACATACGAATAATAAAAATAATACGTTCGTTTAGAATAGAAAATAACCCGTTCATTATGTAATAAATTGGGCACCTAATGTTAGGTTTTGGGCACTTTTATTGAATATTATACATTTTTAACTTATTCTGTAGAGTTTGACGAGGAATTTCTAAGGCTTTTGCTGCCTTTGAAACATTTCCTTTTGTTTGAAGAATAGCCTTTTGGATCATTTCCTTTTCTAATTGCTCAACAGCTGTCTTTAGGGTCATTTCTTCCTCTTCTTCTGTTTGCAGATTATGATAGCTTTTAAACGCATCCAAGCGCATTTTTATATGTTCCCTCTCAAGAGTATCTTCATCTTCTTCAATCATATTAATTGCAAATTCAATAACATTTTCAAATTCTCGAATGTTCCCAGGCCAATCGTAGTTTAAAAAAATATCATAAACTTCTTTTGTGACATGCTTTACATTCTTTTTTAATAATTGATTATATTTATTAATAAAAAGCTCTAACAAAGGCTTAATATCCTCTTTTCTATTTTTCAAAGGTGAGATATGGATTGGGGCCACATAAAGCCGATAAAATAAATCTTTTCTCAGCTCTTCTTGTTGCAAACATTCTCGAGGGTGTTTATTTGAGGCTGTAATGATTCGAACATTGACCTTCCGAACCTTATTATCGCCAACCCTTCGAACATAGCCGTCCTGCAAGACACGCAGCAATTTTGACTGCAAATAAATCGGCATGGAGTTAATTTCATCTAAGAAAATTGTGCCTCCATCCGCAACCTCAAACAACCCTTGACTATTATCAGCTCCCGTAAAACTCCCCTTTGTTGTTCCAAATAAGATGCTTTCAATTAACTTCTCAGGGATAGCTGAACAATTTTGCGTGATAAAAGGCTTGTCTGCTCGGTTACTCGCATTATGGATAGCGTGGGCAAATAACTCTTTCCCAGTTCCTGTTTCCCCATAAATAAATACTGGAGAAGGACCTTTTGCCACTTTCCTTGCCATTTGCTTCAATTCCTTTATTGTATCGTTTTCGGTAACAATATCATCAAAGGTAAACCGTGCTTGTTCCATTTTAAGATTTCCATCAAGCCTGTGCAGGTTAGAAAACATGTCAGAATTTAAAGATATAATATTATGGTTTTCAACCTCCGCGCCTAAATCCTTGGATAATTCGATTGCTCCAATAATATTCCCATGTGAAATAATAGGCAGGGATACATTTGTAGTAAGACTTCTTTTTCCTCTAAAATCAGTAATTGTTTGCCTCTCTTTAAAAATAGGAGCCTCTTTTTTTAATACATGATAGAGTGTGCTATTGTCTTCATGTAAAGTAGGAAAAGAGTTAAATAAATGATCACCTATTATTCGATCAACATCTTCTATTTCCGAGTGAAACCTTGGGTTAAATTTAACCGTAAATAGAATCGTACCTTCCGTATCAATAATTGTAATCCCATCTAAATACCTCATACGTTGAAAAAAATCTTTATCCTTATACATTTTTACCTCCCCTACCATTCAAAGGATACTATGAATCAATTATAAAAAGAAAGGCCACACAGAATAGACCTCACACCCAGGCCTATCCTTGTGATTGATTATGCCAATCTTCCTCAATCAACTGATTATTTGCAATTTCAGCCACTTCATAGCCTTCACAAGCAGCTTTTACCACCCCTGAAAAGACATTCCTCGCATCTCCAATAATAAAGAATCCTTCAATGTTTGTGCGACCGTGCTTTTCTGTTTTATAGCTGCCATTGCTGTTTGTTTCAATCCCTAAATGTCTTGGAATTGTGGATGCTTGTTTTTGTAGCATATCTCCCAGAAAAAGACATTCTCTTTTTATACGCTGACCGCTTTCTAGAACAAGCTCTGAAAGCTGTCCATTAGCTGAGTCGATCCGTTGAATTTTGTCTTCGATGACGGTGATGCCGTGTCTTTTTATATCATTTAGGTGCTCCCTTTCAAGTCGAGCATCACCATTTGTAAATAAAATTAAGTCCTTACCCCAATGATGAATTTCCTTACTGTAACGATAAATCTTATCACCGTTGCCGATAATACCTAGTGCTTTTCCTTTATGCTCCCATCCATCACAATACGGACATAAAAAAGCACTGTGACCATATATTTCATGTAAGCCATTAATTTCAGGCAGTTCATCACGCATACCTGTCGCGAAAATCACTTTTCTACTACTGTATTTCTCGCCGCTTTTCGTAATCGTTATGAATTGCTTTCCATGTTGTTTAATATCTGTTACCACATCTGTGTACCGATGGACTGTTTCATATTTCTCCATTTGTTCATGAGCAATCTTTCGTAATTCAGCAGGCTTCACACCATCACGTGTAAGAAAACCATGTGATTCATAAGTTACCGCATGACGTGGATGATTATCGTCAACCAATGCTACCTTACGTAATGACCGGCCTAATATTAAAGCGGCATTTAATCCGCCCGGTCCTCCTCCAACAATGACAACATCAAAGTGTTCTATTTGATTATGCACAACTGACATCCTTTCAAGCCACCTTTATTGCAAATGAGGTGGCGGTTCGGGGATATTTTCCTTCTGAACAACCTCCGTAAATAAATCTGTCTGATTCACAGCAGATGTTAACGAAGACTGCGTAGTACTAGGAAATTTACTATTAATAAGATTCATTAATTGTTGAATGTCTTCCTTCGTCGCTGGCTGTTTATTTTCTAAAAGCATATAGCCAAGCTGTCCGCTCGGTTCCAGCGTTGCCCATTTCACATCATTTACAGATGAAATGTTAGACTGACGTAAACGCATCTCTAATGCATCAACGCTGAGCCGCATTTTCATTAAATTTTGTTGATTGATAACTCCATTTTCAATCACAGGCTTTGCCTGGCCTGTAATAAGCTTTTCGAAGGTGTTTGATTTCATCTGAATGTACTCTAATAATAGTAACGTAACAATTAAAACTGCAGCTGTAGCAAACGTTCTCCAAATATTATTCCCGCTAACAGGCTGAATTAAAATTGTTCCGATTGAAATCATAATCACCGTTTGTGAAACGGTCATTTGAGAAATCGACCGTCTGCCGCTGATACGTAATAATAAGGTTCCAACCAACGTAATAAGTGCCGCTTTCCAAATAAAGCTTATATCCACTATTCTCACTCCTCCTGCATTTTTTCATATCTTTGCCGTAGAAGTAAAAGTTATGTACCAAGCGAGCATTGAAAGAATGCACGGAGTGTCCAAAAAAAATAAAAACAGCCAAAAGGCTGTTTTAAACAAAAGGTCAGAATTTTTTGGTTGTGTTTTCAACGACTTGTAGTACTTTCGTTGTTGATTCCATTTCACTTTTACAAATTGGACAAGTTGGTATTTCTTCGCTTTTAAAGTCATCCCTTAACCAGCAATTACACTCATCAGATTTACATTCCCAAATTTTTGTTTCAGCTGTTTTAATTTCCTCATCATTTCTTCGACCAAAAGCCATTATACACCACTCCTCCTATTTGTAACAAAACCGGGATTAGAAGATGAATAAAAAATTCACATCACTATAGGGAATATTCATGCCGTCTCCCTTAACAGATGTGAATCCATGCATTTTGTTTTATTCTATCTTCAGTTTACCCCTAATTGTTAATATTATACAGGATTTATGCGTGTTTGTCTAATGATTTGTTCGTCCTTTTTCTGGAATGAGTTACATCCCTATTTTTCTACGTAGCTCTGCATTTAAAATATAATTATATTTATCTGCATGTTTCATTTCATCTGTGAGAATTTCAAATACCACGTCACGAAAATAGCGTGTTGGTAATCCTGCTCGTATATCCCGGTAGCGTTCCATTGCAGCAAGCTCCCCAAACAACGCTTGTTTTATGCCATCAATATAGGAAGCTGGTTTTTCAAAGGTCACATCTGGTGAGGTTGTAATTTGTTGTCCAGTTAACGCTTGGTACATTGCGCGTAACATTTTATTATGCTTCCGTTCATCATTGCGGATTGACTTAATTATTTTTTTCTCTTCTTTCGTAGGTGCCAAAGAAATTAAATAATCATAAAACAACTCATCAGCCCGTTCACTTTGTACAGATTCTTGTATCAGCTTTAATGCATTTTGAAATGATTTATATGGCATCATTTGTCCGTACATCCCATAAGGAGCTTGAGTTGGCATTACAGGCATCATACCATTTCCGTACATATTCGTCATTGGCATGCTCATTGATTGACTATTCATTTCATTATCTCTGGACTCGTTCTGGCTCATTGTATTTCCCTCCCGTCATTCAATCATTCTTAACCTATGACAGGAGCTTTGAAATCATAACCCTAATTTTAAATAACGTTTAATTCCTTCCCAATCATTACGACCTTATCAACAGCCTTTTTGACTTGCTCTCGAGTATGAGTCGCCATTAATGTAAAACGAATACGACTGCTTCCTACAGGAACTGTCGGCGGACGAATGGCAGGCGCAAAAACACCTTCTTCTTCCAGTCTTTTCGAAAAACCAAGCGCACGTTCTGACTCTCCAATCACTAGAGCAATAATTGGTGTTTCACCCTTCACCACGTCAAAACCTGCTTCTTCAAGCTGTGAACGAAAGAAATCAGATAATGCTTTTAAATGCATTCTTCTTTCTAATTCTTGTTGGATAATTTGAATAGAAGACCTCGTCGCTCCTATCGTGCCCGGCGGGAGAGCCGTTTGAAAGATAAATGAACGAGCGTGATTCTTTAAATAGTCAATCACTTCCTCAGAAGCTGCCACAAACCCACCTTCTGTGCCAACAGCTTTACTTAAAGTCCCTACTTGGAGCTGCACACGTCCTTCCAGCCCGAGATGTTCAACCGTCCCTCTTCCATGCTTACCTAATACACCTGCTGCGTGTGCATCATCGACCATTACCCAAGCACCAAATTCTTCTGCTTGGTCTACTATCTCACGTAACGGTGCAATATTACCATCCATACTAAACACACCATCTGTAACAATTAATACGCGGCGATATTGAACACTTTCTTTTAGCTTGTTTCGTAAGTCCTTCATATTGACATGTTGATATACGAGTGTTTTTGCTTTGCTTAAACGGCAACCATCAATAATACTGGCATGATTTAATTCATCACTAATGATTAAATCACCTTTTCCCATTAGAGCTGAAATTGTACCGATATTTGCTAAATAGCCACTGCTGAACAGTAAAGCCGATTCTGTTTGCTTCCAGCTAGCAATTTCCTGTTCTAATTGCTCATGGATAAGCATATTTCCCGTCGTAAGCCGTGAGCCGCTTGAGCCAACCCCAAATTCATTGATGGCTGAAACAGCAGCTTGTTTTAAGCGCTCATCATTTGCTAGGCCTAAATAATTATTTGAAGAAAACAACAGAAGACGCTTTCCTTCAACGGACGTTTCAGCCTCACAGGCAGTTTCCATTCGTCTTAAGGCACGCTTTAAATGCTGTTTCTTCAGCACTTCTAATTCTTCATTCAGCTGAAATGTCACTTTTCTCCCCTCCGATCAAGATTGGAACTTTTGATAGGTAATGAATATAGTCTTCAATATTTGCATCGTCTGCGACGAAAAATACTCTTCCTCCTGAATAGTCTCCCTGTTCTTTAAAAGGTGTTATTCGAAAATAGCCAAGATCCTTATTTGCGATATAGCCAGTTACATAGCTTGGGTCATCCGACCAACACAATTCTGCTAGCGTATAAGGAGAAGAAGAAACTTTCGAAGCTAATGCAACCGCTTCTCTTATTCTTGTAGTAGCCAGTTGATGATTCGATTTAGCCCATTGCTTATAGGAATCCTCATCCCAATCAATACGTGAAACCCTTACTGCCTGTCCATTCGGATTAAGGATTTCCCCTGTTCTAGAATGAACAAGATACGCACCAGCAAAGCCTGCTTGACGTGATAAAAGCTGGAAGGCTTTTTCTATTGCATTCACCGATACGCCAAGATCGATTAAATATGTACGGACAGCAAACCTCGTTTCTGACAGATTGTTATACTGCATCGTCATCGGTTCGAGGGGTTCAATATATTGTATATCTTCCTGAGGAATTGTTTCCGCAACTAATTGAATAAAATCAGCTTCTCCCCGCTCATGCTGAAGAGCCCGAGAAATCATTTGCTTGGCATACGCCTCAAGCTGTGACTGCTTCAATATCCGCTCAGCACCTGAAATATGAGTCCCCCCAACTTCATGTGAGCCTCCTTCGGCTGAACGCATTCGCAGACTATAAATTTTTTCCGGCAACTTGACCACCTGCCTTCTCTCGTACTTGTTTTAACATGCGATATAAAGGCCATGATGTAATGGCGGTAAAGATCATTCCAGGAATTGCACTTATAATCAGCGGCCAAAACGGCACTTGAAGTGTGGCGGCAAGCACCCATCTCGCTGTAAAAGAACCTAAAGGTCCTGCTACCGCAACAATTGGAAGTCTTGTTCCTAACACAGCAATTAACCCACCTGCTGTAACACGAAAGACCATCGCGACCTCGACGTTAAGAATATTATGTATACCGAGTAAAAATAAAATCGAACTAGCCAATACACCTGCAGCAAGATACCGCCAAAAACCAAACGCCGCAGCAATCGCCACCGCAATTGGCGCTGACAGCTGAAATTCAGAGCCAGGAATTCCAGTAGGTACTCGCAACGAACCGCTTACTGCAATAATAGCAGCAAGCATACTGACCAATGTCAGATTATATGTACTAATCTTCAAGCTTACCATCCCCCCTAAAATGTAAACTTTTTTATCATTTATGTTAACATTTTAGAAGTTAAAGAGAGTTGCGTCAATATTCCAAAAAGAAAAAGCAGTCGTCAGCTGCTTTTAACTAAGTTCAAAATATACGATTCAATTTCAGCGACAATATCATCAAATTTCTCCTTTAACATTGGACTTAATCCAAAGTGCAATGCAATCTTTTCTGGCTCGATGCCAATAAGCGTACCTTTTAGCTTCTGATCACTCCAATACAGGAAATCAAACAAATGGAGGTTATGAGCAGAAAATCCTTGCTCACTGTGTGGCTTAAGTGTTTCAAGGGGGAACATCGTCATACTCCCAGGTACTTTATTTGTTCGCACAGCATCGATAATAACTACAAACTCCGCTTGCTCTAACACATCGATACAAAAATTAATGTCACTTTCACCGACCACCAGCTCTACCTTTCCATGATTTATTCGCTTTTGCAGTTGTTCGGTTACATATACCCCAATCCCATCATCCATCATTAATATGTTGCCGATCCCAAGGACTGTAACTTTTTTCACGGGATCACCTGAATGGTTTTGATTTCTTTTCCAGGACGATAGACGTGAGTAGCACATGACATGCACGGGTCAAATGAACGAAGAATACGCCCAAGCTCAACAGGATTGTTCTCATCTTGAATCGGCGTTCCAATTAAAGCTTGCTCTACTGTCCCAAGATACTTCTCATCCCGAGTCGAAAAATCCCACGCAGAAGGCGTGATAATTTGATAGAAGGAAATCACTTGTTGATCTATTTTCAACCAGTGCCCTAAAGCCCCGCGAATTGTATCGGTCAATCCCTCACCCTCAGCTTGATTTGGAAGTGAATATTGCTTCTGAAGCTCGACCTCAGGAATCACAAGGTCAAGCAAAACAGCCATTATTTCTGTAATCTTCTTCGTTTCTAGAACTCTTGCAATATCCCGGTCCATCGTTGAAATGCCATTCCGATATTCACCACTTAACCATTGTCTTGCAAGCGGGCCGACTTCATAAGGCAAGCCATTATACCTTGGTGCTTTAACCCATGAATACCCTTTTTCTTTATCAAGGTCAGGAGTTGTCATCGTCTCAAATGGTGTATACGTTTCAAGCTGGTCAGCATGCCACGAATACGTAATATTTTCAGTAATATTGGCCGAATTAAACGGAGCAACCTTACCATTTGTATAGACAGACGGCTTCACGTATAGAGGGGAAATATCTTGATAATTATAAAACAACCCATAGCTCAAGAAATTTCCATACCCTGCACCAATTTTATAATACTCAGGGTAATATTGGGCAATCGTATACACATCTGGAATCATGCTCTCTTCAACAAAAGTGCTGATTGTCTGTAAGGTTGACTTCAGCTGAATGATTTTATCTGCACTAGCCGGCATTGTAATCCCCCCAATAAAAACACCGTGGTTATGGGGAGCTTTCCCACCTAAAACAGCAAGCATTTGATGGGCCAGTCTGCTCATTTGCAATGAATCAACATAATGCTTAGCTAGGCGTGCATTTTCTTTTTCAGGTAGGCGGAAATCTGTATATTCAGAAGCCTGAAGCGGATTAATATTTGGAAGCTTTACAAAGTCAGGGATTGTATGCTGATAGAAGTGACGAATGTGATTTTGTAGAAATTCTGCACAATGAATAATATCACGCAAGTACCTTCCTTGTTCTGGTGGTACTACTCCCAGCGCTTGTTCTAATGCGAGTGATGATGCAATGGAATGAGCTGCTGAACAGATCCCACAAATACGCTGTGTAAAATAAACAGCATCAAACGGCTTTCTGCCCTGGAGCATTTGTTCGAAGCCGCGGAATAAAATGCCCTTTGTTTTTGCTTCTGTGACGACGTTGTTTTCTACAGTGACATCCAGCTCCATAAAACCGCTAATCCGCGTAACAGGATTAAGTATTATTCGTTTTCCCACTCATTCATCCTCTCCTGTCGTATTAAAGCTTATAAATGGTGCCATCGCATCAGGAAACCCAAACTGAGCACAGCCAATACAAGGTGTGCTGTCTCCGATTGGCCAGTTGACGTGTCCGTTCCACTCTCGCGTTGGGCAGTCAACACGTGTAACAGGTCCACGGCAGCCTAACTTAAACAAGCATTCTTTATCACCAAGCTTTTTTGCAAAGATACCACGATCGAAATAAGGTCTGCGAGGGCACCTGTCGTGTATTAATGTACTGTAAAATAAAAGCGGCCGCCCCATACTATCCAATTTCGGTTCTCCATATAACACAAGATGTGCAATCGTCCCAAGATACCAATCAGGATTACACGGGCATCCAGGTAACTTTATGACGGGGCGTTCTAATACACTTTGAAGACCAACTGATTGAGAAGGATTCGGCTTTGCTCCACTCACCCCGCCGTGTGTGGCACAAGCACCAACAGCTACGACATGCTTTGCCTTCTCACCAAACATTTTTGCTGCCTCAAGGCCTGTCAGCGGCTTTCCTTTCCACTTCCCGATAATGTTATAGCGTCCATCGTCCTTTAAGGAAACAGCGCCTTCTACAGAAAGAATAAATTCTTGATCGAGCATACCCATCAGCTTTTCCATTGCTTCTTCGCCTTCTGCAGTCATGAGGCTATTATTATATTGAAGGTTAACGAGTGATGTAATCACATATTCAAATGTTGGGTCGAACCCATCAAGAAATGAAATAATATTGCCTGCACAGCCATTTAACTCTAGATGAATTAAATTCGGTTTGGATTGTCTTCTATCTCTCACATAATGCTGCGCAGTGTGGACAAGCCTTTGGGCTACAGAAGCGTTTGTCACAGACTCTGGCGGTAATAACCTGCTATTCCCCATTTGTCAGCCTCCCTACCGGCGTTAGTTGTTGAAGGATCCATTGCTGTCCAGCATGACAAGAAGCAAATGCAGCAGTTAAATCTTGTCCCGCTCGCAATCCAAAATGTGTAGCAGCTGCCCAAGCCGCATTATTGGTCACATCATAGACAATTCCATTTACAGCGACATAAGCAGGTTTGCCATTTGTCCCTGTGAAATTTGTCAACTCCTCTTCTGTAAAGGTCCGTGAAGGAGTCGATTGATTAATATACTGACCAGTTGTTAACGGATAGCCACTGGAAGGGATATCGGCTTGGTTTGGTGGTTTCATAGGGTTTGAAACAGTTTGTGACGCTTGCAGTTGTTGTAACGTATTCAGTTGCATCCACAGTTGATTGAGTAGAATATTTCGCGTAACAGCGTCAGGAGTAATAGATAACAGTTGCATATTATAGCGCATTTCATCAAACAGTCGTTGCAATAAAAGAGGCTGCTGTCGCAAATAATTAAAAGACCAATGCTGAGTCATCATTGTCACCTCATATGTTAAGTTCTAACTACAACATATTAGTGACCCCCTTTAATTATGAAAAAAGCACAGAACCTCTGAAAAGTTCTGTGCTTTAGGCGAATGTCATTTTATTTCTTTGATTTATTTCTTTTTTTCATTCTCTTTTTTAATTTCTCTAGTAGTCTCTCCAGTGCGTTCCGTTTTCGGGGTATGACGCCGATAGAGGGTTGCTGTGAGTTGGTCGAAGTGGCTGAGTTCAATGTTTTCTCATTTTGATACGATTGGTCATGTTGGATCTCCTGACTATTCACAATATTCACCACCTTCTCTTTTAATATACCATCTTCGAAGTAAAATGATAAGCCATGGGAATATATAGCAGAACACTTATCTTCTTAAACCTTTGTTATAAAGAGTGGACTATATTCATAATCTATAACGATGACAATCTAACAAAGCGGGGTGAAACAATGTTACCTGCTCCATCTCCAATACAGTCTTCAAAACAACCACTTATACAGGTGATAGGGGAAGGAAAGCTTACTGTCCAGCCTAATCAGGCCATTGTGACGATTGGGGTAACGACAGAAGGTATGAACCTTACCGAAGTTCAAGCAGAAAACAGCAAAACCGTCTTAAGAATTATCCATTCACTAAGAGAGCTTGGGATTCCGAAAGAAAAGATTCAAACAGATGATTATCGTATTTTGATGGAATATGATTTTATTGATGGAAAGCAAGTGTTTAGAGGATATAATGTGACACATATGCTTCGCGTAACAATTGATGATATCAACAAAGTCGGCATCGTTGTTGATACTGCTGTCAAAAATGGAACAACGACAATTTCAAATATAAGCTTCACTGTTTCAAATAAACAATTTTATTATAATCAAGCATTATCACTTGCTGTAAGAAATGCACAGGAAAAAGCGGCAATTATCGGCCATACGCTCGGTGTCCCTGTTTTTTCAATTCCCGAAGAAATGGTAGAAGGTGGGGTCACGCCAGAAGCTTATCCAAGTCCACGTGTGTTAGCCGCTTCAACCGAAACGACCCCAATTAGTCCTGGACAAATTGATATTATAGCTTCTGTCCGAGCAAAATTCCGCGCACTCTGTTAGCAATCATAAGAAAATGGGTGGTTCATTGATTAGCCACCCATTTTCCCTGGCATTTCACTTTCTGCAAACCTTACTCTTTTTTGATGCAAATGAATTTTAACAGCCCCGATTGCCCCTAATAAGCTTACAGCTGATGAAAGAATAAAGACACCAATATAATGATGGGTTACATCAATAATATAGCCTGTTACGACTGGCGAAACCACTTGCCCAACACTAAAAAAGATCGTAATAAAACCCATTGCCATCGGAACGTAACGAATGTTAATATAATCCGTCACACTTGCATTCATAATTGTCGGCACCGCCCACAGTGTCATCCCGTAAACTAACACTTCTAATAAAATTAGGATGTTTGCGTAAGTAACACTTAAAGCAAATAGAATAACAAATTGAATGAATAACACAATCGAAAGGGTATACATCCGGCCAAGCCTGTCCGATGTACCTCCCCAAAGAAAACCGCTTATAATACTAGCTAACCCAGCTCCCGAAAAGAACAACCCGGCAGTTTCTTCAGAAAACGCCCGATCACTAATTAAGTAATCAACTAAAAAAGTAGAAAAGATTAAATAACTAAACCCCCATGTTAAGTAAATAATCCCAATCATCCAAATGACTTTGTTTTTGTAAACGCTATCATTCTTCTGGTCTGTTTCTTTTGTTGAATGAGAAATCACTGTGCTATTAAGCTTCTCACCTACAGGCGATAGATTTACTTGCTTTGGTGAGTTTTTCAACCAGACGATATTAAGGAAAATAAAGACACCGATAATCGCTGCTAGCAAAACCCAGCTTAATCGCCAGCCAGAATCAGCATAGTTTGTCACAATCGCTGGTACGATGATGCCGCTTATTACAATACCAACACCAGCGCCACCCATGACAATTCCAATTGCCATTCCTCTTTTATCTTTCGCAAACCATTGACCTGCAAGCCCCATGGCTGGAATTGATGACCCGCCAGAACCCAGTCCCATTAACAAACATCCAGCGTATGCCACCCAAAACCCATTTGCATTTGCGCATAAGACCATTCCTACCGCAACAATTAGCAGTGAAGTGTTTAATACTGCTTTTGCTCCAAACTTAATTGTAAAATTGCCAATAATTGCAACACTAATTAAGTAACCTAAAAACGCTGCTGAAGCCACAAACCCAATCTCTTTATAATCAAGCTGCAAGCCTTCTCTCATAAACGGTAAAATGGCCCCGAGAGAAAACCTCCCAAATCCAAGGCTTCCAAGCATCGTCAGCACCAATAATGCAAGGATAAACCAACCTCTATGTAGCCCTTTCAACGATATTCCCCCTCCCTTATAAAGTTAAGAAAATTCAGACATATAACTTTATAATAAGCGATTTCTTATTTTATTTCAATTTTTGGCAAATGAAATGAAGAACAAGATCAGACCTCTTTGCATGCAGAGAGGCTGATCTCAAAATGTACAATTACTACTTAATAAGTTGACCTCGTGTAACACCAAGCTGGTTCGTTGCTTTAAGTGTACGCCATACACTTGAGCCTGTACGCTTTCCATTTAAGGCTTCTTCATAAAGATGAATGACTTCCTGGACTTTTTCCCCTGTTTCTTCAAGGAATTCAATCCGATAATTCTCTACACCTAATTCCATAAAGTTTGGTAAATATTCGGCACCTGACTGCTCAATCGCATTATAGACCGTATTGCGGCATCCGATGTCCACACGCACAGGGTGAGTCATACCGATTCTATCTTGTAAAGAAATGCGGTGCTCCTCACACGGACGGCCACAGTTCGTATAATCCGTACCGTCACTTAAGAAAGTACAATAAACACAGTGTTCGGTATGGAACATCGGCAAATGCTGATGAATGACGACTTCCATCTTATCCGTTTGTGATCGTTCTAATAGATCAATCATTTGCTCAATATTTAGGTCATATGACGGTGTAACGCGATCCAACCCACGTTCAATAAATAAGTTAACGGCTCTATGATTCGCAATATTTAATGAAAAGTCTCCGATTAGCTGCATACCAAAGTCTTGCTTCGTAAAATATTCGACAGCTCCAAGGCTTCTGACAAGAACCGCATCTGGACGGGCTTTAATCATTCCATTTAAAATACCATTCTCACCTGGCATATGAATACGTGGGGTCGCCAGTGCAATCAGCTTACCGTATTTGCGTGCTGTTTCAACAGATTGCGGATAATCTGTTGTAAATTCAAAGTCTACATAAATCCATTCTACATTTGTCTTACATGCCGCCTCTACTTGTTCCATCGTACGGCATAAAGGAATAAGGTTCGTCGCCTTAGCTGGTGCTGTTTGCTGTGTTGCTTCAAGCTTAACGGAACGCTTTTCGTACTGCCTTGGCTGTTTCCGTAAATGAATTAACTCCTCTACTGCAGCTCGGCGCATTCTGTTTAGCTCTTTAACAGGCAGGATAATCTCCTCTTCAAATTGTGCCTCAACTTCTGCAAGCTCAAAAATCGTCCCGCCAAGACGACCCCATTGTTCACTCAAATACGCTATGGTAAGTGGACGCTTCATTGCTTCTTCTAGTGTTTTTTCTGATGTTACAACGATTTCATTACCCGTCACTAGGTCTTTCCACGTACTGATAAGCGGCTGTCCTGCTCTTCCTTTCGCTGTAATCGAAACAGGGAATAAATGGTGTGATTGCTCTGCTTCATATGTTTTACGGAGACGATTATCTAACTCCTGGTCACTTGTTTTCCAAATACGGTTACCAACCTTCACTTTTGTTAAATTCACGTCATGACGACCAGGTACAATTTCAATCAATCCGCTTTTGACTTCACCTTCTAATTTCGTTCCACGCTTTCGAATATCGTAGACACGTCCACCTTCTTCTTTTTGGTCAGGGCGTCCTGCATCAAACACAATCCCATCCCCGCGTTTTAACGGTGCCTCGATATCACATAGCACGGCATCCTTTAAGATTTTCTTAACCGTACCTAAGTAAACTCCACGGCTCTTCGGAAACGTCCCATCAAGAAGCTGCTTATGGTTCGTCCCTTTTAAGAAGCCGTATGTAAACCCACGACTAAACGATTGCTGGAGTTCCCGCACCTCAGATTGAGACGGTTGATAGTCTTGTCCTTGCAACGCTTCATCAATTGCTTTGCGATATTTACTTACCACGTTTGCAACATATTCAGGAGACTTTAAGCGGCCTTCTACTTTGAAAGATGACACACCTGCTTCAATTAGCTCAGGAACGATTTCTAGGGCAGCTAAATCTTTCGGTGATAACACATAAGCGACATCACCCATTTCCTTCACTTCACCGTCAACAATTAAGTCATATGGAAGGCGGCATGCTTGAGCACATTCACCTCGGTTAGCTGAGCGTCCACCCCACATTTCAGAAGTTAAGCACTGTCCTGAATAGGAAACACAGAGGGCACCATGAACGAAAACTTCAAGCGGCACATTTGTTTTTTCTGAGATTTTTTGAATATGCTTCATATTGTTTTCTCGGCCAAGGACCATTACTTCTAGGTCATATGGCTTTAGAAATTCGACCGCTTCTGTAGACGTGATTGTCATTTGTGTCGAGCCATGAATCGGAAAATCTGGAGAGACTTCGCGAATCATTTGCATCAGCCCCATATCTTGGACAATTAATGCATCTACGCCTGCTTCGATACAGGCTTCAACAAGCAGCTTTGCTTCCTCTAATTCATTTTCAAACACTAAAATATTAAACGTTACATAACCCCGAACATTGTATTTATGCAAATACGCCATAATGTCAGGCAGTTCTTCCATTCGAAAGTTTTTCGCACGAACACGCGCATTATATTTATCAACGCCAAAATAAACGGCATCTGCTCCATTTGCTACAGCGGCGCGCATGCATTCCCAGTTTCCAGCAGGCGCCAATAATTCAACAGTATTACGAGTGATTTGTTTCACGCACATCTCAATCCTTCCAAATTTTCTTTCCAACTCTTTATTTTACTTGAAATGTGCTTTAATTGACATGTTTTTTTCCGATTTCTCACCTTTTCAAGGCAAACTGTGTCGCTAATACGTACTAGAAATGATATAATCTTACCGATATTGAATATTTGGAGGAATCGTTTACGATGCTAACTGTAAATAATGTAAGCTTACGCTTCGGCGGCCGTAAGCTATTTGAAGACGTTAATATTAAATTCACACCTGGTAACTGCTACGGCTTAATTGGTGCAAACGGTGCCGGTAAGTCGACCTTTTTGAAGATTTTATCAGGCGAAATTGAAGCACAAACAGGCGATATTGGTATGAACCCTGGCGAGCGTCTCGCTGTGTTAAAACAGGATCACTTTGAGTATGAGGAATATGAAGTATTAAAAACGGTTATTATGGGTCATCAACGCTTATACGAAGTGATGCAAGAGAAAGATGCCATTTATATGAAGCCAGACTTTTCTGAAGAGGATGGCATGCGTGCAGCTGAGCTTGAAGGCGAATTTGCTGAAATGAACGGTTGGGAAGCAGAATCGGATGCAGCTGTCCTTCTTAAAGGGCTTGGTATCTCTGAAGATCTCCATTCAAAAAAAATGGCTGACTTAACGGGTGGAGAAAAAGTGAAAGTTCTCCTCGCACAAGCGCTGTTTGGTAAACCAGATGTTCTTCTTCTTGATGAGCCGACAAACCATTTAGACATTAAAGCAATCCGTTGGCTGGAAGAGTTTCTTATTAACTTTGAAAATACAGTCATTGTCGTATCCCATGACCGTCACTTCTTAAATAAGGTTTGTACCCATATTGCAGACCTTGATTACGGAAAGATCAAAGTTTATGTCGGAAACTATGATTTCTGGTATGAATCAAGTCAGCTTGCGACAAAAATGGCTCAAGAGCAAAATAAGAAAAAAGAAGAGAAAATTAAAGAGCTTCAAAACTTTATCGCTCGCTTTAGCGCGAACGCTTCAAAATCAAAACAAGCAACATCTCGTAAAAAATTACTTGATAAAATTACACTAGATGACATCCAGCCGTCATCTCGCCGTTATCCTTATGTAGCCTTCAACCCAGAGCGTGAAATTGGAAATGACTTGTTGCGTGTAGAAGGCTTAACGAAAACAATTGACGGTGTGAAAGTTCTTGATAATATCAGCTTTACAATGAATAAGGATGATAAAATTGCACTTGTAGGCCCAAATGAAATTGCTAAAACAACCTTGTTCAAGATTATAATGGGTGAAATGGAGCCGGACAGCGGTACTTATAAGTGGGGAGTTACAACAAGCCAAGCGTACTTCCCGAAGGATAACACTGCTTATTTCGAAAATAATGACTTAAATTTGGTTGATTGGCTTCGTCAATATTCACCAGAAGATGAGACTGAAACATTCTTACGCGGCTTCTTAGGCAGAATGCTTTTCTCTGGTGAAGAAGTATTGAAAAAAGCAAGCGTTCTTTCTGGAGGCGAAAAGGTTCGCTGTATGCTTTCAAAAATGATGTTAAGCGGTGCGAATGTCCTCCTTTTAGATGAACCGACAAACCATTTAGATCTTGAATCCATTACAGCACTTAATGACGGATTAATTAAATTCAAAGGTTCAATGATCTTTGCTTCCCATGACCATCAGTTCGTTCAAACGATTGCAAATCGCATTATTGAACTGACACCAAACGGCATGGTTGACAAACAATTAACATACGACGAATTCCTTGATGATGAAAATGTTCAAAAACAACTTGAAAAATTATATTCATAAAAAAAGAAGCGCAAATCGATTTGATTTGCGCTTCTTTTCTTTAATGCCGCATCTTTTTTATATCATCTTGAAGCTTATGAATTCGCTCTGTTCCTTCAGCACGAAGACGTTTATTCTCTTCTTCAATGGAACGTGTTTCTTCCATTCCTTTGACGATAATTTGCCATGATTCTTCAATTGTATCAATATCAACACTTGGACGCCCTGCAAGCTTTGCAATTTCCGTGCTTTGCTGTGAAATGTTTTCCGCATTACGGCGAATCATCTCATTTGTACGGCGGTCAAGCTCATTCAATGAATCCGCAACCAGCTTTTGACGTTTTGCAGCGACAGCTTGGATCACACTATTTTTAAAAATCGGGATTGTTGTTACAAACGCCGAGTTTATCTTCCCAACAAGGCGGCTGTTCCCGCGCTGTAGAAGACGGATTTGAGGGGCTGTTTGAATAGCAACCATTCTTGCCATTTCCAAATCATAAATTCGTTCTTCTAATGCCTGTACAGAATTTGTTAACGTGTTAAGTTCCATTTGAGCAAGCTGATCGCCTGATTGAACTTTTTGCTCGTATTCTGGCACCATTGCTTTTAATTCTTCGAGCTTGAGTTGTCCTGCCACCACATATTTCTCTAATTCTAAGTAATATTCAACATTATGCTGATACATTTCATCAAGCGTTGTAGTCGTTTTTACCATTTGATCTTTGTAATTGGAAATTTCAACATGAATTTTTTCAATTTCACCACCAAGCGTTTGGTATTTGCTAAAGATTTTCTCAATCATCTTTTCACCGCGGTTAAACATTTTACCGATAAACCCTTTTGGTTCTTCGAAATCTTTCTTATCAAAACGGTCCATCACTTTTCCAAGCTGCTTTAGCATTTTACTTGAATCACTAACTTCTGAAGATTGCATCATCGATAGAATCCGATCTGAAAATTGCGAGATTTGAATAGCTGGTTCTTTCCCAAACTCTAATAACTCATTTTGATTGCGATGGTCTATTTGGTGTGCAAGTTGCTGAACTTCTGGTTCTTTTCTCAGTTGAATTCGCGTATCATCCGCTTCTTCTTTTGTTAAAATATCTTCTTGCTCGACGGAAACAGGATTGTGCTGCTCACTCATCGAATCACTCCTCTCCATTTTCAACCTTTATAAAGGAAAAATATTATTTAAGAAACGTTTAATAAAGGTTGGTTCTTTAAACTCTTGCTCAAACGCTACATCTTCTAACCAATGAATATCATAATTTTCTTGCTCAATGTATAGCTCAATGTCCTGATGACCAGGTGGGTTATAGACTATAATGTCTACTCCAATTTCATTTAAGAACAACAACAACGCTGCATCTGAACGTGATAAAATCCCATTGTGTTCATAATTATACAGCACCACTTTCGGCACCTCTTGCGCGTAATCAAACTGCTGTAAAATAGTCAGTACTTCCTTTGGCAGATTCATTAATTGAGTAAATAGATAAAGACTTATGTCTTCTGGCCGTTCGCTTTCTTTTGGAATCAGCTTTGGTGTTGCACATACACGCGAAATGGCAGAGGCGATTCCTTTTTGTAGCCCATCTGGAAGGAAGTGAAATTGCCACCAATTTGCGGTTTGCATTTTTTCAGGGTCTAAAATATCATTTTTCGTTAAGGCTCGTTGATAATGAAAAATTTGATTCGCATTTGATTCACGTGTAAACGGAAATTGACGAATAAGCAGCGTCATCTTTTGTTCTGTTAACGTTTGGAGCCGCTCCCAATACTCACGCTTATTATTTGAAACACCCGCTACTTTTGCAAAAAGGGCTGGAATATGAACGGTTTGATTTTCAAGTGAGAAATTCGGACGAATGAAGGCACGCTCTTTTGCAATCATAAATAATTCATCGTAAGTTGTCTTCAACGTTACTGAAGCTGGTGTATAATGACGAAATTGCCAAGGCTTATAAATTTGAGAATGATCATGATGAATCACTTGCTCAATTTCTTTTGAAGCCCGGTATGCCACTGTTCCTTTCCGCTCTGGACGTTCAGTTGGAAATGGTTTTACCGACATGGTTGATGGAAACTGAAAAACAGCAGAATATTCAGCTTGCGGGTCTAGTTCCTTTAACGTATCTGTTCCTTCAGGGTGAAACATTAACACATCAAAGCCGAGCAAAATTAAGTAATAGAGGAAGTAGCGCTGACTTTTATTTGCTTCGCCATACCAAAGGACAGTCTTAAATCCATTCTCAATTTCATCCTCCTGCATCCACTTATTAAGGTGATTCCATGACCATTTAATCAAATCAACAAATACCCGCCTGAAATCACTATCTTGAAACCCACCTGGATGCGTCTTATGAAAAAGGCGCAATACATCCATAAATGCTTCACGTAAGCGTCGGTTAAAAGCAAGATTAGAAGATTTAGGAATCAGCTGCTCCCCTTCCATAAACGCAACAAACCGATTAACGGACAAGCCTTTTTCCTTTTGATTTATTAAGATAATATTTTGAATCGCTTGAAATGTTTTTTGTTCAATCTTTTTGTCTAATTCTTCGCTTAAAACACAAACATTGTCCGAACAAGACAGCTCATAAAGCTCATGTAAATATTCTGTCTCATCATGCGGAACACCTAAAATACGCACTGCAACTTGTCCAAATTCAAAGCAATCTTCACTAATTTGATAATGAGGTCTCTCTTGTATTGGCTTCTTAATCTGTTCACGCCACTTTCCGTTTTCTGCTGCAAGCAAACGTGGTTTTAATATGCGGTAATTCATCCTCTCACCCCCTTCTTCATTTCTTTAATCTTTCTCTTCATAGAGGAACTATCCTGTAGAAAATCATTTAAGGGCAACCTTCGTCACCTACGAGTGAGCTGACAACTTAGGCTTTTGTTTAGGAGAGGTACCCGCATGTTTGGCAATGCTTTCGATAATATCCTCTGCTGCATGCATACCTTCTCGTGCTGTTACTTCATACAATTGTTCTGCACGTGCTGCAATTTCCCCATGTAATGGACAAAAACCATATTCAGCCTCATGAAGCATATTGCGATCAAGCATTGCGTCACCAGCTGCATACTTAGTACGAATGCCATACTGCTCATTTATATAACGTAATGCCTTCTCCTTTCCAATACACTTAGGTAAAAAGTAAACTTTACGCCCTTGCTGATTGACAACCCATCCGCTACTTTCAAAATCATTAACAAATACCTCAAGCTGTTCTGCTGGAAAATAGTCTTCATGAAGGACACAATAGATAAATAATTCATCAGCAATCTTCAAGGTTTTTAACCATTTTTCATTGTTATATTGCTGCAAGTGCGCAAAAGCTTCTGACACACTTAATGTAAGTCGGTCCATCTCTAATGCAATTTGTTTTTCCCAGCTTTCATCAAGCTTTCCGTTAACTAAAATTTTCCCACCATTACTTGTAACCGCATATTGTGGCTTGATATGTTCTTGAAAAATGGCAATTCGTCGAAACTGGGCTTCTGTTCGAGTTGTAACGGGGATTACATGCATTTGTTCTGAAAGCATCGTCAACATGTTAAGGGCACTTTCCGTTATATAACTAATCACCCTTCCTTCAAATCGTTCAATTGGAACGGCCGCAATTTCTTCATTAAGAAAACGATAGGAATAAATTAATGTCCGGTCTAAATCACTTGCAAATGCATCCATCCTCTTCACCCCATTGGTTTTATTAAGCCGCAGCATTCATATGTCATCTGCTCATACTGTTCAACCTGAACACCTCGTTCATTTGCGAGAATCAGTATATGTTCTAAATCAGGGTTATCCATCCTCTTAACGAGCACCTTCCATGGCACTCTCCGCAATAACACACGAGTCGTTTCCCCGACACCAGGCTTAATAAAATGGTAATTATCAATCTCAAAATCTGCTTGAATGGCACGAATAGTCTCCATACCTGACCAATCGGGTTCGGTAACACTATCACTTATAAGACGATCATGAACACGCTCACCTACATGCTGAAACTGCTTCGAAATCGTTTCAATATAATAATTCGATACATCTTCATTTTGTAACTCATTGTAGTATTTCGCGCCGTGAAAATCACCTTCGTGAATATAATTGTCATTCAAAATTGTCCTACTGACAAGCCCGCTTACGGTGGAATTTAATGCAGCACTCGGTATTAGAAAATCCTCTCTTGTGCCATATAAGGAGGAGCAGTATCCAGGATCAGCAAGAACAGCCAACTCATCATCTAAGATAATTTTCTCTTGCTCTTTCAACTGTCTACAAGCTTTTGTCAATTCATTTGTAATGGCGCCCTTTCCTGTCCACCCATCAATAAATTGAATATGTGATTTAGGATGTTTTTCGCGGATATAACGAAGCGCATTTGTATCAATTCCTCGATCACGAATAATGGAAATACTATAATGAGGCAAATCGTCGCCGTATCGATAAGCAATGTAACGTTTGATAAGAATACCAATCGGTGTACCTGCTCGCGCTAAGGAAACAAGCACAAGATTTTTACCTTTCTTCTGAAGCATTCGTTCTGCTACAACACCGGCCGCTTCGGCAACACGTTGTTTATACTTTTCTAATGATTGATGAAATACATCTAAGTATTGAGATGAAGGCTTATATTCAACAGGGAGCATTTCTGAATAATGGACGCCTGATTGAATCGCCTTTTCTCGTTCTGTTGTCTCTTTTTCAATCGAAATATGGGATAAATCTTTTAGCAAGAAAACAACATCTTGAGGATGATAGGAACCGAATTTAGCAGCCTGTTTGTTTGTCAAAATCCTCATCCCCTCTCCCTGCTAAGCAGACAATATGTACTTTCCCTTTAAAGCGATCCATTTCTTGTAAAAACACTTTCAACTTCTCAAGCATTGTTGCACGCTCTAACACTACATAAACATCTTCATATTTAGACAGGTTATAAAGATAGTTTTGAACCCTTTCATCATCAGGACTTGGAAAAGTAATACCATTTTGAATTGCGTAATCTTTATCGTTTATCGGGTGAATGGGACTGCGTGTTGTTGATTGGTAGTACACTTCCCCTTCCATATAAGAAGCAATTTTCATCGGTATATACATAAATTCGCCTGTGCCGAGTACTAGTGTTTTACCTTGAGCAGAATGATTTGATAGTTGTAAAGCAATTTCTCGGCATTCCTGCTCTAGTGCTTGATTTCTTTCTGTTTCCAAACCGAAGCGGCCTGTATCTCGTAAATAGGAGCTGTTATTTTGCTCTTTCAAAGAATTAAGAGAAATATACGGCGCTTCCACTAATGAATGATTAACGTTCAGTAGGTTTACCTGTTGATCGCAATCTGCTTGTCCATTTTGTGAAAAGCTGTTTGTAAGGAGTGGTTCCCCCTTTACTTCTACTTCGCCAGAAAGAAGAGAGACTGTTTCAATTGTAATTCCAAGTTCTTGTTCTAGCTTTGTGAATTGCTGTTTATTTGTTTCATTTCGCCAGTCAAGCAGTGAAACGACCGCATATTCTTTTCTTGGAAAAGAAGCATGGATTGAACGGATAATATTAAGCACTGTTTTACCTGTTGTCATTTCATCATCAATAAGCACAACAGGCTGCTTTGATTCAAGTACTTCTTTTGACACGTAGCAGCGGTGAGCTGTTGCATGTGAATGCTCTTCTTCAAACGTAATCACTGAAGTTTCGTTTAATAAATCTTCACGTGTTGTATGAAAATAAGCAGAATCCTCAAAGCAAGCATACATCGCATGCCCTAACGCCGTTGCGGTTTCAGCAAATCCGACAAATAAATGATTATCGGTAAGGGCAAGCTTCTTCTTATCTAATTGCTCATATGCTTGCTGCAACTTAAGCGGTTCATTACTTTGCAGCGCCTGAACGATCGTTTCCACCCGCTCATCATAATTGCCTGTTTTTTGTTGATAAAATTTGAGTGCAAGCAGGCCTGCCGCAAGCTGTGGCACAAGTGGGTGGGTTGGAATATGTTTTCCAAGCACTTTACTGACAAATAAGAAGCTGCGTTTCTTATTCATACGAGCTGCCATTTGAAAAAGGGAATCTGGTGTTAAATTGACCGTGCTGTCTGCCAGTGTAAGAGAAACGGATAAACGGTCCGTGATTTCATATTTTAATTGGCTCTGTGAGTAGGTCGATATATTTGTGGTTTTCATGAAACACCCCGTAGATCTTAGATTTTCGAATTGTTTTTTGTGCCCACTTAAAATGCGGCTTTGTTTCATTCATTTTGTTGCCATATTCACTCTTGAAAACACCGTTGTTTCCTTCAGCCTGATTCATAATCATAGAAGCATCAATAAATTCCTCATAGGTAACGACATGCATTGCTTGCACAGGCTTTATATGTGTTGGATGAATAATCGTCTTTCCGTGCAGGCCATTCGCTAAGTCTAAGTATGTCTCTTGGATAAGCCCGTCAAGGTTGTTATCCAATAATTGTGAACGAACTTCAAGTCCTCTTTCACCATACGCTTGACGGAATGGTGTGCGACGAAGCTGTGGTTTGAAAAGGCGCTCTTTTGAATCGAAATATTCCCATACAGGTCCAGAAATAACATAATCCCTGCCAAACAAATTTACAATATCGGTAATGACATCCCTTATAAGTGAAACATCATAAATACTTGTATAGCAATCTCTCCGAATCCCATACAACCCACAAAAGTCTGTTGCTCCAATACGGATATTTAGAATATCCTCTTGATACGCTGACAGTGTTTGTCTGATCGTTAAGAGGGAGTCAAGCCGGCTTTCCTTATACAGAATTTCAGGCGCTTCAAAGATCGGCATTCCATAAAGCCCCGCTCCAGTCTCCCTTTGAATGGCTTTAAGGTTATCTAAATATTCTTGACAATTAGCCTGGGAGAATTTTGGAAATACACATCCGGCGACAATTTTTATACTTTCTTCTAAGCGAGGAAAGAGCCGCATCATTTGCTGGGGGCTGCGAACACGGATAAAAATGAGGGGAAGTTCTTCTATTGACACCTTTCCTCGTTTCACCGAATCATAGACCATGCGAATACGTTTCACAGCATTGTCTTCTGCTTCAGCAACTTCAAAGTCACTAACAGCATCTTCTAGGCATATGACAAGTGAAGCTAATTCTTCGTACTTTTTCTCGATTAAGAGCGATTCCAGATCAGTTCGGGTAGCAGGCATATACAATACAGCACCAAGCGCAAGTTCAAGGAATTCTTTAGGAGAATCTTTTGTGAAAGAATACGGTGTTTGATAAAATAAACCTTCTCGTTGAAAATCTGTTAAATAATGAAAATACTGCATCCTACCACCCTTTACATCTTAGAATCAGGACCGACGATGAAAAAAAAGAAGGAGATTAGCCCCCTTCTTTTTACTCTTTTGTTGAGGCAGCTTCACGTCTTGCCTGCTTATTCTTATTGCGTTTATGAATAATGAACGTTCCGATAAATGTTACAATTATTAAGGCAAAGAACGCATAATGGCTTAGATGGAAGCCGAAAACACTTGCGAACATTTTCAAAGAAATAATACCTATCAGAATAAATGCAGTATTTTCCATCTCTGGAACTTTCTCGATTAAGACGATAAACACACCTGCAACAGTACGCATCATAAGCACACCGAGCATTCCGCCGAGCAATAAAATCCAAATCTCTTCAGAAATCGCAAGTGCTGCTAAAATACTGTCTGCTGAGAAAGCTAAATCCATTAGCTCAACTGCAATAACGGTACCCCAAAACATACCGAAAGTACGAATAAGCCATCCGTCTTTTTTGATTTCTCCCTCGTCATCGTCTCCACCTTTTTTAGCAAAGTGACTATATACAAGCCAAGCTAGGTAGGCAGCACCTAATACCTTTAACCACCAAAACTTAATCAAATATGTTCCAAGACCGATGAATAAGAAACGGAAGAAATAAGCACCTATCAAACCATATGTAAGAGCTTTTCTACGCTGTTTCTCTGGAAGATGCTTTACCATGACCGCTAATACAAGCGCATTATCTGCTGATAGTAAGCCTTCTAATATAATTAATGTCCCGATGAGGCCCCATGAAACAGGATCGGATAATACTTCACCCCATGCCTGCCAATCAAAAAACTGGGCATATGTCTCGATGATCGTTCTTAAGATTTCCAATCATATTCCTCCCAAATTGTCCAAACACATCACATAAAAATATTAAACTTCTAAACCATAATTTCGACAAAGTGATGCAAGGCCACCCGAAAAGCCGCTTCCAATCGCATTGAACTTCCAATCATCTCCATGTCGATATAACTCACATACCACGACTGCCGTTTCAATCGAGAAATCCTCTCCTAAATCATAGCGAAGAAGCTCTTGACCAGTTGATTCATCAACCACACGTACAAATGAATTCGAAACTTGTCCGAAATTTTGCTTTCTAGCATCTGCATCATGGATTGTGACAGCAATCCCGATACGCTTTACATGGGAAGGAAGTTTTGAGAAGTCAACAACAAGCTGCTCATCATCTCCATCCCCTTCACCTGTACGGTTATCACCTGTATGAACGACACCACCAGAAGGGTGCTCTAAGTTATTATAGAAGACGAAATCTTGGTCGTTGACACAATTGTTGTTTTCATTTGTTAAAAAAGCAGATGCATCTAAGTCGAAGTCCACACCATGATAGTTGTTCACATCCCAGCCAAGTCCAATGACTGCTTTTGTCAAACCTGGGTTATCTTTTGTTAAATCAATTCGTTGACCTTTTGTCAATTGAATGGCCATATCCCTCACTCCAATCATTTCTTTCATAGATAGAGTGCAGATTTCTCTGCACCCTAACCTCTGCTTCTTAATTTATGCGTCTAAGCCGAAGTCTTTAACAAGTGATGCAAGACCACCTTGATAACCGCTTCCAACGGCAGCGAATTTCCACTCACCACTATGGCGATATAATTCTCCTACAACGACAGCTGTTTCGATAGAGAAATCTTCTCCAAGGTCGTAACGGATAAGCTCTTCATTTGATTGTTCATTTACAATACGAGCAAAGCTGTTTGAAACTTGTCCAAAGTTTTGGCTGCGTGCTTCTGCATCATGAATTGTAATGACGAAGGAAATCTTTTCAATATTCGCAGGCACTTGACTTAAATCCACTGTGATTTGCTCGTCATCGCCTTCACCCTCACCTGTACGGTTATCACCTGTATGTTCAACAGAACCGCTCGGATGCTTCGTATTGTTATAGAATACAAAATCCGTTTCAGCTGTACACTTTCCATTCCCATCAAGCAAGAAACAAGAAGCATCTAAGTCAAAATCATTTCCACCATCATATTTATTCGTATCCCAGCCAAGTCCAATGACGACTTTTGTTAACCCTGGGTTCGTTTTTGTTAAATCTACCTTTTGTCCTTTTGATAATGAAATTGCCATTCTTTTATTCTCCTCTCATATTGGAAATTTTATAGAATTATGCGTAACGTCGAACGATGCTTTCAAGACCAGTATCATTTGTGCCCGTACCGACAGCAGCAAACTTCCAATCACTGCCTTGACGATAAATTTCACCAGCAATTAACGTTGTTTTCCCGCTATAATTATCTGTTAAATTGTAACGCATCAATTCTTCTCTGTTTCCTTTATCAACAATCCGAATAAATGCATTTTCAATCATTCCAAAATCTTGGTTTCTACGTTGACAATCGTAGATATTAACGACAAATACGAGTTTATTAATATTTGAAGGCACTTTTTTCAAGTCAATCATGATTTGCTCATCATCGCCTTCACCTTCGCCTGTTAAGTTATCACCTGTATGCTGAACACTGCCATCACGGCTTTTTAACTGACCGAAATATATGAGGTGCTCTTTCTTCGTGAACTTATCATCTTCAAGCATGATGACAGATGCATCACAATCAATATTTGGTTCGCCTCCACCGCCAAATAAGCTGCCTAAGAGACCGCCACTTTTCTTTGTTTTCACTGGATCCCAACCAAGCCCTACCATCAGTTGGCTTAAAGTTGGATTCCCTTTGGTCAAATCAATTCGTTGCCCTTTTTGCAAATTAATTGCCACAAGCGCACACCCTTTCTATGTAATAACTGAAAATAATTCATGTTAGCGTCAATTTAGTTAACGCTACTATACCATATTTCTTCTCAGAAAGACAAAATCTAACAAATACACTTTCTATCAACGAGATAAATCGACATCATTTTGCCTTTCTCTAGTGTATACGCACACAACTTAGAAAAGTTTCACTTAATTTGCTAATTTTAATGATTTCATAGAAAAACGCCTCGTCACAACGAGACGTTTTACGTTTTAAGAAAAGGTGTACGTCCAGAAATGTTCCGTCTTCATCCATTCGATCAGCTGTTCATCATCTTCAACTTGCTCTCTTGATTTAACAGCATTTGAGAGGCCGTGAATTTGGGATTGGTGTGCATTAATTGCCTCTCTTTTTTGCTCAATCACTTCACTGACATCACGGATAATATCAGGTTTACCTAAGTCTTCTTCAGAATTATGAGCAAAGGCAAGTGCATGAACAGTTGGGCGCTCACTTTCAGGGGTGCGCCGCACTGCTTCCATTACAGCAGCAGCCATTGCTTCGTGGTCAGGATGTACACAGTAGCCTGGATAAAAGGTAATAATCAACGATGGCTTTAATTCATCAATTGCATCACGAACAAGCGTAATTAACTTTTCAGGCTCTTCAAACTCAAGTGTTTTATCCCGAAAGCCAAGCATACGTAGATCTTCTATACCTACAGCCTCACATGCCTTTTGTAATTCTGCTTTTCGAATTTGCGGCAAAGTTTCTCGTGTTGCAATTGGCGGGTTCCCCATGTTTCTCCCCATCTCACCAAGTGTTCCACACATATATGTAACAGGCGTACCTTGCTTGCGATATAAGGCAATTGAACCTGAAACTCCAAATGCTTCGTCATCTGGATGGGGGAAGATTACAAGAACATGTCGTTCCATTTTTGTTCCTCCTTTGAATACGTTAATCAAATGGTGTTTCGCTTATTTCCAGTGCAGCTGCCAGCTTTCCATCACCGCTGTGGCCTGCAAGTAATAACCGATCTTTCTCATCAACTTCCCAATGCGTTAAGCCTTCAGCGTAAACCCATCCACCGTTTAGCTTTAAGCCTACACGAAATGGACCCTCTCCTGTAATTTTACCGTGACTATATGTAAGCTTAACGTTCCGAATAAACGCCCCTGCGCTAAACATCTTTTCGTTGAAAAAGTTTGCATATGCACCGTTGGTCGTTTCTAAATGTATGTAAACTTCTTTGTTATTAAATGCATTAATCGCTTGTTGTACTTTATCTGCTTGTATCTTTTCCAAAACCAGAACCTCCTTTATCCGTCTATCAATATGACCTTATTATTAAGAATACTAAAACACATGCGTCTTTGTATAGCAGGATGCTTATAAGACGTTTTGTTAACGTTTTTTCGCAAATAAAACGTTAACTTTGTCTCCGCTTTTGATAAGGTCGAAGCCTACATAGCCATTTTTCAGTAACTGTTGTTGCTTCGTAATATCTTCCTGTCGCACTTCCACTACACTCGCTTCGTCTATTAAAATGGGTTGTTGTAAGTCCTGCATAAAAATATAACGCAGCGTGCCTTGATACTTTTCTTTTAATTCGACAATGACTACATCATGTTTTAACGTATTTTTTACACTCGGTGTATTAAGTGGATGAACCGTTTCAAATACATAGCGGATGTTTTCCATTTTGTTTAACATCTCAAGCAGTTCTTTTGCCATAAGTTGCTGAAGTCCATTCCCACGATATTCAGGATAAATGAGTACAATTTCTAAGTGTGCTGCCTGCATTAGCTGTTTGCTATCCAAACCCCAGTCATATCCTAGATTTTCCTCATCTAAACCAGGAAATAAGACCGCATGAAATCCAACACATTTTCCTTCTACGAATACACCAAGCGTAAGACCTCTTTCACCTAATACATTTAGAAGTTCTTGCTGTGATAGTGCATCACAATATTCTTTAATCGGCATTTCTGCGATGACTGTCTGTTGAAGTGTTTCAATTTCTTCTAAATGCTCGGTACCTAGCTTTCTCATCTCATAGAGGTGTGTTGTACCATCTATTTTCGTCAATGTCCCTGTTTTCACTTTTTCACTTCCTTGCCAGCTACTGTTTCAATATATTCTGCTATACCTGTTACTTGAAATTCCTCAATAAAACGCTTCTGCACTTGCTGTATGTATCCTTCACTTAATACACCTGTTCCGCCGCGGAGAATTTCGCGCGCATAATGGAATGGAGGTGCTAATTCAGGCTGTTTTGGAATGACGAGAAAGGTAAGCACATCAATGAGCACCCCTTCAGAACACGTTAGCTGAACTACAGCAGGCCGGTAGCTTTGCGTATGGACACCCTCTCTTGTAAACAAGTAATCAATTGCTGCATACGGAAGTTCATAAACAATCCCTTCTGCCGTGCCGCCATCTTCAACAAGGTCTGCACGTCCTCCATCTTGTACATGATAAGTAAATTGCAATGAATACCCTTCCAGTACACCTCTTCCTTTTACTCGTTGAAAGTAATGGTCAACTTTTGCAAGCTCGAAGCGTTCTTGATCCATACAGGAACCAAACGCAAAATAAGACAAAGGTTGCTCTTTCTTAAGCAGTTGATGCACCTTCCAATCCCCATATTTAATTTTATTTGTTTTCATCGTTTCATAGTTTGAATGCAGTACATACACGTTTGCTTCGTATACGGCTGTATCTGTGTATACTTGTTGCAAATGCCTGTCATACAGATTATTCTCACCTTCATCTTTGTATCCTTCAAGTACATCAAGCTTCCTTAATTGCTCATCTGTTACAGCATATAATTCCCCATATACTCGTTCTTCTTCTGATGAGAATAAGACAGGGTAATAATCATTTGTTTCATACATTTCTCCATATGTCCAAGCCTGTTCCGCAATTAATGTCGCATCTTTTAAAAGAAAATCATTCGGTTCATTTCTCCGAAGTGTGCCGTAGACAAATACGAAATGTTTGTTCATGGCAATCCCTCCTGTTGATCCATTTAACGAGGATTATAACATGAGCAATGAAAAAGGATACAAACAATATCGTCTGTATCCTTACGACAAGTTATTTTTTTGATGGTCGAACGATAATTTCATTTACATTGACGTATTCCGGTTGTGTTACAGCATAAGCAACGGCTTTTGCGATATCTGTTGGCTCAAGAATTTTTCTGCCTTGATTTTTATCTTTGAAGTTGTCAATGACGGTTTGGTCAGTAATATGATGTGTCAGCTCGGTATCAACTGCACCAGGAGAAATATTTGTTACGCGAATATTCGTGTTTGCCAGCTCTTTCTCTAAGCCCATTGAAATGGCGCGAACTGCGTATTTTGTAGCGCTGTACACAACACTAGATGGAAATACTTCATGTCCTGCCACAGAAGAAATGTTCACAATGTGACCGCTGTCTTGCTTTAACATTGACGGTAAGGCAGCGTGGATCCCATAAAGAACACCTTTTACATTAACATCCACCATTACATCCCACTCTTCTACTTTATCTTTCTCTAGGAAGGAGAGGAGCATGACACCTGCGTTGTTTACATAAATATCGATTTTTCCAAATTCATCTTTCGCCTGCTTGTACATGTTTTCAACATCTTCTCGGTCCCGTACATCTGTTTTCACTACAAGTACTTTTGCTGATGTTGTCTGCTCAATTTCTTTTTTCAATTCTTCTAAACGTTCCACACGCCGTGCAGCTAGGACAACATTTGCGCCTTGCTGTGCCAATTTTGTAGCTATTTCCTTACCGATCCCGCTGCTTGCACCAGTAATAATCGCTGTTTGATCTTGTAAGTGACTCATATGAAAACCTCCAATATGTTTAATGGCCTTTTATTAATTTACCCGCTCACTTGCTTATTCAACCTTAAGATTTCATCCCCATATTCGGTGTGAGCCAATCTGTTGGAATCGAGCCTTTAATTCGCTTGAGATAAATGTTTTCACCGCTTACCCAACGTTCAAAATCAATCTTCACATTCATTGCATTAACGCCAAGCGCAAACCACATTTGTTGCGCCATCGGAAAATAGCTTGTTGTATGAATTGTACCGTCCCAGTTTCCAAATTCCGTTGCAGCAATAGCGTGTTTGGTATGGTTCATAATTTTAAAAGCTTCTTCTGCTGTGTGCCTTGAAAAATCAATCTTTTCAAGCTCTGCCATACGCCTTTTCGACTCAACAAGATGGTAGCGGTTCTCATCAGGCATGAGTTCAAAATGATTCGTACATAGACCGCCTTCCCGTACTTTAACACCGCGTGGCGAACCCTCTACAATTGCATGCTTTCCGCTTGCATCAAACAGGGTGTACATAAATGAATGCCGATGCGGCAAACGTTGTAATGTTTCTACCGCTTCATCTACATCTGCACACGTGTCAAGAACAATGCGAGAAAGAATACAGCATATGAAACCAGGCTCTGCTCGTCGGCGGTTCACAAAGTTATAGCTCATGACTAATCCTTTCTCATTCATGCCGTCAATTCTGCCAATCATCCGCTGTGTCGGGCCAATTGAAGCATAACCGCTTTCTGGTTGCCATAGCAGCAATCTTCCCTCATATGTCTTCGGATGATAATCATAATTTCGAATATAATACTTATCACCGATAACGACCGTACACCCAGAACGCTTCCAATCCATTTGAAAGCCGCTATATTCATGAACTGTTTCATCTAACGACCAGCCAAGACCCTCTGCCAAGCCTCGCAATTCTTCCCACAACCCTGGCGCAAATTGCTGATACAGCTCATATACTTGTTCAGTTTCTGCCGTATACCGGCGCATTGATTGCTTACGCCGCTTGCGGTGATTTTCATAGAGTGGTGATTGCTTTTGGAGACGTCCTTGGAGAAGACCGAGCTCATAATAGGAGCCGCGGCCTTGCAGAACGTCAAGATAAATCGCACTCATGTTGTCTCCTCACTCATCAACTTCTCACGCTTTTGACAAACATTTTCAAACGGTCTAAACCATCTAACACATGTTGTTTCGGTGTTGCCACGTTCATACGTACGAACCCTTTGCCTGTTTCCCCAAATGTGTACCCTTGATTCAAGGCAAGCTTTCCTTCGGTAATTAACTGTTTTTCTAACTGTTTATAATCAAGACCAAGGCTGCGGCAGTCAATCCAAATAAGGTATGTGCCTTCTGGCTTTATCACTTGAAGTTCAGGTAATTGCTCCTGCACAAAATCAACAACTGTTTTAACGTTTTCCTCTACATATTTTAATAAATGATCTAGCCATTGTTCACCATATTGGTAAGCTGCTTCCATCCCAACTAAGCCAAATGTGTTAAGATGGAACATCCCTTGTTTCACTTTCTGATCATTCACCTTTTTACGAATTTGTTCATTTTCAATAATCATATAAGAAGCTTGAAGACCAGCTAAGTTGAATGTTTTACTAGGTGCCATACACGTAACTGTAATCTCCGCAAATTCTTTTGAGATAGAGGCAAACGGGATATGCTTGTGCCCATCAAAAATCAAATCACCATGAATTTCATCGGAAACGATGATGATGTTGTGCTTGACGCAAATATCACCAAGACGCTTCAATTCCTCTTTCGTCCAAACACGTCCCACTGGGTTATGCGGGTTACATAAAATCAGCATCTTTGTTTCTTCATCAATTATGCTTTCTAACTGTTCGAAGTCCATTTCGTAACGCCCATTCTTTTCTTTTAACGTATTTAATGATAGTTGACGGTCATTCTTTTCCACCATCTTAAAAAAAGGAAAATAAACTGGTGGCTGAATGATAATTTTATCTCCCGGCTCAGTTAAAGCATTAATTAAAATACTAATTGCAGGCACAACTCCTGCACTAAAGGAAAGCCACTCCCTCTCAATATTCCAGTTATGACGATTCAACAGCCAATTTATAATGGACTCATAGGTTGAATCAGGGACATGCGGATAACCATATATTCCGTGCTGTGCTTTTTCAATAAGTGCTTTTTGTACGGCTTCTGGCACTTGGAAGTCCATATCAGCAACCCACATTGGATGAAGTTCTTTTCCTCCAAAGATTGCAGAGGCACCATCCCATTTTGCAGAATCTGTATTCCAACGATTATGTATTTGTTCAAAATTCATCGCATATCCTCCTTTTCGAAGCTTCTTCTACTGTTAGTATAGAACAGGCCAGACAAATGCAAAAATATTTCGCTTTGCTTTTCGTTTTTTTCTCCACGTATTATAATCTTAACGATAAGGAGGATTCTAATGCGAAAAACTGAAATCTACATACTCGGCGGGTTTCTCGGCAGCGGGAAGACGTCATTACTGACTCAACTGCTGCAGCATGAAAAGGAATTAAACCGACATGTTGCTGTTGTGATGAATGAAATTGGAGAAATTTCTGTTGATTCAAACGCAGTTTCAGAAGAAACACCATTGAAGGAATTATTAAATGGCTGTGTTTGCTGCTCACTTTCCGGACAATTTGAAGCACAGCTTGCAGATTTACTCTCAAGTTACAACCTAGATGCTGTCTATATTGAAACAACAGGCGCCGCGCATCCAATGGAAGTATACGATGCATGCCTATCACCGATTTTTGCAAATAAAATTGAAATGAAAGGCATTTATTCGATTGTTGATCTAAACCGTTGGAAGCACCAAGAACAGATGAGCATCCAAATGCGCAGACTTATGCATGAACAAATCAAACATGCGGATGTATTACTATTAAATAAAATGGATACGGTAAACGAACAGGAGCAAGGAAGTCTTCTTTATCAAATTCAATCGTTAAACCCAAAAGCGAAAACTTTTTTCACAACGTTCGCAAAGGTGAACCCAGAACAGTTAAAACAATCACCACTAACAGAAAAAGAAGCACACGAACAAGCCCCACATTTGCATATTAAGTCATTTGTTTATACGTTTTCCTCCGCAATTAACCGGACTGCCTTTGAAGATTTTCTACGGACGATGCCTGATACCGTCTATCGTGTAAAAGGTTATGTCAAATTTACGGATGCTGAAAACATTTATTCGTTCCAATATTCCTACGGGGTGCCAATGCTCATGCCAGACCTCATGAAGATGCCCTTAACCCTCGTATTTATTGGGGAAGAACTTGATCGAGAAAAGCTCACACAACAACTGCAACAGCTAGAAGCATAAGAAAATCCGCCTTAAATGGCGGATTTTCTTATTACTGCTCAAATGCTTCCTTTAAGAACCTTGATATTTCTAGCTGTTTTGTTCGAAAGTACTTCGGTGAGGAAATATAAAGCTCTTCCATCGCGCGGGTAATGCTAACATACATTAACCGGCGTTCCTCTTCCACTGATTCATTAACCTGCTCTTCGCTGCTAGCCTTTTCCGTTGGCCTGTCCTCTGCTGCTTCAAGTGATGAACTGTGCGGCAAGATTTGTTCACTTGCACCAATTAAATAAACAACTGGAAATTCTAATCCTTTTGCCCCGTGAATTGTCATGAGAGAGACTGCATCTGGGTTTTCTTGTTTGCGCAGGTTTTCCATTTCATAATGCTTTTCGATAATTTTTTCAACAAAGGCAATATATTTGCGCAAATCTTTGAAATGGCTGGCTGATTCACTTAATTCATCTAATGTTTCTTGAATAATATCTTTATGAAGTGTAAATGTTTGACGTTTGTTATCTTGTAAATAAGCTTCATATTGCCCTGTACCAGAACGAATTTCTTTAATCGCTTCCAATGCTGTCTTCTCTTTTAATGTCTCAATCATTTTAATCCGTTCCTCAAGCTGTTTCTTTTGAAAGGCTTTTAGCTGTGGTAAATCTCGTAAATAATGCAGGGCAGGCTTTCGGTCACCAGTAAGTTCTCCTTCTAACAATTTATTTCGGATAAAATCCAGTGTCCGATCACGGTTTAAATAAAGCGTCGGACAAATCCCCATCACTGCTTCTAAATTATTAGGATTCAAACTAAGCCTTAAATAATCAAGTACTGGCCTTACCAAACCTTGTTCATAGAATAAATCTTTATTGCTGTGCAATACGAAAGGGATTTCCTTCCACACTAATTGGTCGACAATCGCCCGGCTTACAGCATGGGTTCTGTACAGTACGGCTATGTCACGAAATTCCCGTTTGCCATCATTCACATCAGCTACAATTCTTTCAATAACAGCTGTTGCTTCTTCTGTCGTAGTAACCGGGTTTGCATAGGATGGCTGTAAGCCTTTTGTATGTGATGCATTCAACTTCTTCTCATGGCGTTCGCGATTATATTGAATCACTTCATTCCCTAAACCGACAATATAAGGGTTAGAGCGATAATTAATATCCAGTGTTACAATTTCCGTGTGAGGAAAAATGGATGGAAACTCTAAAATAATTTTATGATTTGAACCACGAAATTGATAGATTGTTTGGTCGTCATCCCCAACAACCATTAAGTTATTTCGAGGCTCGGCAATCATTTTTAACACTTCATATTGTGCTAGATTTGTATCTTGAAATTCATCAATAAGAATATATTGAAAACGTTCCTGAAGCCTTGTTCGCAGTTCGTCATCTTCTGTCAGCAAATCGTATGTAAAATATAAAATGTCATCAAAATCCATATAATGATGTTCAATCTTAAATTCGTCATATGATGTATAAATCGCTTTGACCTCTTTTTCAACAGGTGTCGTTGCTTGTAATTTCTGCGGCGGGATAAGCATGTTTTTATAATAAGAGAACTGAGAAAGAAGTGTTTCAGGGTCATACTCATCTTTAAGACCCATCTCTTTTAAAATCTTTTTAATAATAATTTGTTTATGACGTTCATTTGATAATATTTTCTGATCGTAGCCCTTGCTTTTTAAAATACGGAGAAAAACAGAATGAAACGTCCCAACCATCATATGTCGCAGCATCGGTTGTGTAATTCCAGGAATTCTCGTAATACGGTCTTTCATTTCCCCGGCAGCTTTTCGTGTAAAGGTTAAGAGTAATATGTTTTCAGCACGAATTTCTTTCACTGAAAGCATATAACCAACCCGTGAGGTAAGAACCGAGGTTTTTCCGCTCCCAGCACCTGCAAGCGTCAGCAATGGGCCTTCTGTATGTCGAACCGCTTTCAGTTGGTTTTCATTCAAGCAAATACCTTTTTGCTCTAGCATGCGAAAATAGAATGCATCGTTATCTGAAGGTGAGACAAGCTCCACAGTTGTTTTGCGATTTGTTTGCGCAGCTTTTGGAATCATTTTTGCCTGCACCGGCTTCTCTTTATAAATGTCGTTATGTAAGGTCTTTGCGTGACTCATCGCCATCTCACTCTTTCTGCATAAAATCTACGGGTTTCACTTCTCCATTGTACAAAAACTTTTTAAAAAATAAAGGATTTCCTAGGAGAGAAGCACGTTTTACATGTAAATCAGTTTACTTTCATGACTGTTTGCGAGTATAATGAGGGTAGTTAATAGAGGAAAATAAAAAAAGAACCGACGATGCGCAAACATCGACGGTTCCATCTAGCCGCAACCGCAGGAAGAGCGGTCGGCTCATAACAAAAGAGAGTAACTCACCCTAATGCTTGGCCGTTGCAGGGTGGGTTACTTTTTTATTTTATCAATCAACAACACAATAAAATTGAGTAACGCAACGAGGAATATACCAGCTGAAATGACAACTTGTAAATCCTGCACTGTTGGCAGCACCCCCTTTCCTAAAGGGGTACCAACCGCCCACCCTGCTTATGCGACTGTATTTCCATGATACAACAGATCGTACGTTCGCACAATCATACGAAGGACATGTTATCGAAAGAGATGTCAGCCAACAAAAATGACGAACATACCCGCCACAAATAAAATCAGGTACATACCAAATATCACCTCTAATGGCTGTAGCTCAAGACGGTTACTGATCTTAATTTTTTTCTTTGGAAGAGGATAGGATTGCTTTTGACCAGTTGGAATCCATGGGGCACGCTGATAATCGGTTTGAAAATAATTTTGTAGCCCCTTAGCAAGCAAGACAAAAGAACTAGTCGCAAAGATAAGAGCAAACAATGGGATTAATAAAATGTGTTGGTCGTGCCAAATATAACCCCGTGATTGGCCGATAAGCCCTGCCCATTCATTTGTAATCGATAAATAAATCGTTGGGTCTCTCTGGACTTCTGTTCCTCCGATAAAAAGATGAAAAATGCCGAGTTGCCCCATAACTGTCATGACATAGACAATTTCCATCACAAACATAACCAGCAACCCTTCTTTTAATTGAGGAAAAATATGCTTCCAAACGATTCTGTTTCGGTTCGCACCTAAAGTTCTCGCAACCTTTATAAATTCCATCTCGGAAATTGTCTTTGTTTGCTTGCGAACCGAGGCAACAATACTCGGTAAACTAAGAAGTGTTGTTAACCCTATAAAAACAGTCACATGCTGTGAGGGTTCAAGTGATGTTTGAAACGAAATCGGACGCAAAAAGAAATACAAAATTAAAAAGATGGGCACATAGCTCCAAGAATTTTCAACTGCACTCCACCAAGTGAATGGTTTTCGCGATGTTCCAGCGTATAGGCCAATCACACCCCCAATAATAATTTTTAATATGGAAACCGCAAAAGCAATGCCAATCGTATATTTCGCTCCATAAAGAAGCTTCGTTAACAAGTCATATCCAAAATTATCGGTTCCTAACAAATATTCAGTGGTTTCAAACGGACGCATTGGTGGTGCAAGGAGTACGCCCTCACCGTCAATCATTTTGTATTCAGATTCTAATTTGTCCTCTAACGTATAAGGAGCGATTTTATGGCCTCCGATTGAAACAAAAACAAGGACCAATACGAGAAAAAGCCCGACATACAACGGTAGATTTAACTGTTTTAATTTACTCATAGATAAATCCCTTTCTAAACAAAGCTAACAGCAGTTTGACGACACCTAGTACCAATAATGCATCCACTAACAGCGCCAGCAAGCCTAACAGCATGGCTGAAAAATCCTGAACAGCAAATATATAATGAGTAAGTCCAATGATATTCAGTAAGTACTCCACGATGAAAAGGTTTCCAACAGTTAATGAAAGGCCTTTTGTTAATTCAGCATTCAGATACGTTTGCATGTTTCGGTATATGTACTGCATATGAATCGTAGAGCGCTTAAGTCCTTTGGCAACAGCTGTCCGAATATAATCTTCACCGCTAATTTGGATATAGCGCAAATGAATAAGCTTTAAGAAATAAAAAGCTGGTGCAATCGACAAAATCAAAACCGGAAACCAAAAGTCAACTGTCGCTTTATCAGATGTGAGCGTGACAACCCGAATTCCTGTCCATTCATATATTTTTACAGCCAGCATAATTGCAAATAAAATAATTACAAAATCCGGCACTACGGATAAAAGATTGATAAGTGAACGCATGTAACGAAACAATGGAAAGCGCGCCGCAAACAACCCTAATAGTAATGCAAATGCCAACCCTAAACATAGACTTATAAGCAAAACAAAGAATGTACGCACGGTCCGCTCGAAAAATGCAGCATCTACTTTTTCAAACAAGCCTTGCTGTATACTACTTTGAAATAATTCACCGACTTTGTTTAACTTTAATGTAAAGCCTGCTCCTGTTTCGGTAACGATAAATGGCAAGACGGTAATAGCAATGATTAACATGGCCACTACTACACCCTGCATGATGTAATTCTTCAAAATCTCCCTCACCCCTTACTACTCTATTATAATATTTTGACGTAAAATTTAGAAATTTGTCACCCCATTAGGAAAAGTTTTTAAAATTTTGGGCAAATTAATTGCTCTGCAGCATAAAAAACCCTTTGCACAAAAGATGCAAAGGGAAAATTTGTTTATTTATAATGACTCATAAGGGAATGCATCTGGGTCATAGCCCATTCGGTCATTTTTATTGGTTGCTCGCATTTGTTCCATTTCTTCATTTGTTAGCTGGAAATCAAAGATATCTGCGTTTTCAACAATCCGTTTTTCACGCACAGACTTAGGAATCGTCACAACACCATTTTGCACTTCAAAGCGAAGTGTAATTTGAGCTGGTGTTTTCGAATATTTTTCTGCTAATGAAACGATTGTCGGGTCGTCAAACACCTTTCCTCTCATAAGCGGTGCCCACGCTTCTAGTTGAATATTATGTTTTTCACAAAAATCGTGTAAATCCGGTTGCTGAAGAAATGGGTGATATTCAACTTGATTAACAGCTGGCACAACATCACTATCTGCCATTAAGTCTTCTAAATGGCTCACCTTAAAATTACATACACCGATTGCTTTCACAACCCCGTCAGAATAAAGCTTCTCTAACGCCTTCCATGTTTCTTTGTATTTACCAGGAACAGGCCAATGAATGAGATAAAGGTCAATCGTATCAAGCCCTAATTTCTTTAAGCTTCGTTCACATGCTTGAAGTGTTTCATCATAACCTTGCTCTGAGTTCCACACTTTTGTAGTGACAAAAATCTCTTCACGGTTAACCCCAGATTCAGCAATCCCTTTTCCTACTTCTTCTTCATTGTCATAGAAAGAAGCGGTATCAATCAAACGATAACCATGTTGAAGAGCTTTCTTTACAGCCTCGACTGTTTCTTGCTCATTCTCCATTTTGTATGTTCCAAGTCCGAAGTAAGGCATGTTTACACCGTTGTTTAATGTTGTATAGCTTTGAATATTGTTTACCATATTGGCCACCTCCATGATAATTTGCTGCGATTTGACTTACTTTTGTTCCCGACTTGGCGGCGCCATAAATTCTGGGCCAACAGGGTCTTGAATATTGCGTTGTAGGATCTCTTCAATAGCCTGCTTTGTTTCATCATCTAGTTGAAAATCCATCATACTGTTAACTGGCTCAACTTGTTCAGGCTTTCTTGCACCCCATAAAGCAACATTCGATCCTTGTTGGTCTAAGTTCCAGCGTACCGCAAGTGATAGAATGTCTTTATTAAACTGCTCTCTTGCTAGCTTATCTAAATCATCAACTGCCTGCAAATATTGTGAAAACCGTGGTTCTTGAAACTTTGGGTCGTTTTTCCGAAGATCATCTCCTTCGAATTTATGGTCTTTTGACATTTTACCCGTCAACAACCCACGACATAGGCTTCCATATAACAAGGTTGATAGATTATTGGTTTGTGCATATGGAAAAATATCTTTCTCAATGCTGCGTTCAAATAGATTATAAGGCGGTTGAACAGCATGAAGAGGAGCCACCTTCATAAATTCATCTAGTTGTTTAACAGAAAAATTACTGACACCAATCGCTCGAATCTTTCCTTCTTGATAAAGCTCATGCATCGCTTGTGCTGTTTCTTCAATCTCAACTAAGGGGTCTGGCCAATGCACTTGATAGAGATCAATATAATCCGTCTGAAGGCGGCGCAAGGAATCTTCAACTTCCTGCTTAATCCGTTCTTTTGTAGCATTGCGGACTACATTTTCCTCCTCGTCCCAATCAAGTGCAACTTTTGTAGCTAGCACAAGCTTGTCCCGCTGCCCGTATTGCTTCACTGCTTTCCCAACGATTTCTTCAGAACGACCAAATCCATATACAGGTGCGGTATCGATTAAGGTAATTCCTTTATCAATGGCAGAATGGATTGTTTTAATGGATTGCTGTTCATCTGTTCCACCCCACATCCAGCCGCCAATTGCCCATGTACCAAGGCCAATCCTTGAAGCTTCAATCCCTGTACTACCAATTGTTGTATATTCCATACACTCACCTTCCTTTAGTTGAATAAGTACCTCTTGTAGCTATTTCACTTTTTCACCTGCCTAAAACATTAAAAAGAGACTGCAGATATCGAAAACTGCAGTCTCTCTATTAAATTAGCTTGCTTTTCTTATTTTTAACACTTCTTCAGTCGGACGGATAAAGCGAATAAGGCTAAAGAAGATGCCAGCGACAATAAAGAAAACGACCATTCCTAACAGCCCTGTCTTATATAGCAAATCAATTGCAGTAGTTGCATAAATGCTTAAAGCGGCTGAAATGATAAGCGCTGTAACACCTGAACGATTCGAACGAAGCAATGGTTTCCATTGACCTCTTGCATCGATAAGTGTAATGAGTGAAATGGTTGTCATATTTACAATCATCCCAACCCAAACCGGGTGTGTGTTTAAGTAAAACGTTGAAATGTCCCAATTGCTTAAGTGATACCACAGCAACCCTGAAGCAGCTCCTGTAAATAATGAAACAAGCGCTGCTCTTTTTGTTACAATCGGCCAGAATAATGCTGCAATGACTGGAGCAAATGTAGCGGAATTTCGCGTTACCCATGCAAGAACATTCCACCAGGCTGATTGCTCAGCACGAAGTGTCGCAAAGATAATCATTAAACCACTTAATAAAAGTAGCGACCATTTCGTATAACGAACAAGATCTTGTTCATTTGCTTTCGGATTAACCGCTCTGCCAACATCCCGGCCTAGACTTGTTGCTCCAGAAAATTGACAAGGAGCACCCCAGCTAAGTGCAGCAGCCCAGAAACCGAGGAAGAAGAGCGCTGTTAATGGTGCAGGCAATGTTTCCATTAAATAAAGCGGAATGGCTGTTAACCCTCTTGCTTCACCAGGTACCACTGCAGCAGCTGAAACCCCGAATACAATCGCGCCGATTATTAACGGGACACCTATAAGGGCGGCAAGTAATAAACCTTTCTGTCCTTCTTTTTCATTTTTACACGAAAGTGCCATTTGAAAGGCTGCTTGCGCTAATACAACATTCAAAATAAATGTCCCAAACCAAGCAACAATTGTCTGAATCCCGACAGACGTCCAAGAAGCCATTGCTGGTTTTGCTTCAAACAATTTTGTTATTCCATCTATACCTGGATTAAGGAAGAAGGCGTATGTCCCGATACTCAGCATAATAAAGAATACAATGACATTGCTTAGCTGTGTAAAACCAATCGACCACATGCCGCCGAATTGTAAATAGAAAAAAAGCAACAGCGCTGTAATTGCAACTGATACAACAAATGGTACCCCTGTAAAAACACTAAGTGCAGAAGCGAACGCTAGCGACGTTGCGACAGACCACATCGGAAATGTAAAGGCTGTTATTAATCCTGCAAGTGCTTGAACCTGCCTTCCAAAGTGATCACCAATTAAACCAGAGATTGTGACAAGTGCTTTTTTTCGAAACGGTGAAAGAATAACAAATGCAATCAACAATACTTGCACCGTCTCTGCCACTCCATACCACACAGCCGAAATACCCGTTGTATAGCTTAATTCAAGTATCGCAATGTATGAGGAACCAGAAAATAGCCCTGTAATACAAACGGCCACAAACCATTTACCAAAGTTTCTACCTCCAACAAAGAATCCATTTCCGCTTGCAGCACGTTTTCTTGCTAACCGTCCCGAACCAATTAAAAAGAACGTATAAATCAATGCAAATGCAATAAACCAATAACCTGTTTCTGTCATGTGTCTCACTCCCTTTTATTATTTACCACATTAAACCACCTAATATAACCTACTTACTTGGTTTTAAAACTTAAAAAAACCTCTTCAAAAGGAAGAGGGTAAATGACTGACACTCCTCCTCATCTTTCAGACCAATTCGTCTGTTGGAATTAGCACCTTGACAATGCAGGTTGCTGCGGGATCTCAGGACCAGCTTCCTCCCCCGACTCTTGATAAGGAAATACTCATTGAATTATTAAATGTGATACTACATGATTCACGGTTTATTTGTCAATATATTTTTTATAATCTGAATAATAACTTTTCCATTAGAGCTAAGCAACATGGTAAGAAAACAACAAAAAAACCTTAGAGTGAAACCGCAATAATACAAATATCATCATTAGATGAAAGCGAACGATTACAGCTTTGAGTTATTTTGGAAATCAAGGTATTATTCTTATCATGTTCATGCTCCCTTAAAGAGTGTTGAATCATCTTTAAACTTTGTATAGGCGAAGGATGTAAGGCATCCATAAGTCCGTCGGTATATAACACAATTTTTGCTGCTTGATCGTAGTGTAGTTCGCCTTTTTCAATTGGTATAGATGGAAAAGCACCTATCATAATGGTGCCCGTATCCAAGGAAGTAACTGTGCCTGATTCGATTACGTATGCAGGAGGGTGTCCGGCATTTACATATTGGATTTCTTTTTTGTGGGTATCAATTAGAAGATAAATGGCCGTTAAATGAGAGTTGATTGACTTATCAGCACCTTGAAATAAGTGATGCATATGTTTATTAAGTTCTTGCATCACAAGGACCGGGTCGACTATACGTATAATCATTCCTCGAAGCAATGATCGAATGGACATACTAATTAATGCAGAAGAAATGCCATGCCCCATTATATCAAGTAAAATAATTCCATATTGATAGTCAGATATTTGAAACCAAGCATACATATCACCAGCAAGACTTTCACACGGAACATAGGTCGCCTCTACCGATATATTATCTTGATATAACGGTTCGCTTAAAACACTGCGCTGAACTTGTTTGGCCATTTCTAATTCTTTTGCAAAATGAATTTCTTCTTTTAACGGAACAGCTTTCATATGCCATATTAACCCTGTCATTTCTCCCTTGTGGTTAATGTTTGGTAGTATGGAAACATCTCTTTCCAAGCCGGAGTCCCCAAATAGACGGATTTTTATTTTTCCTTTTGAAATTTCTCCATTTTGAACCGTTGCCCAAAATTTTGACTGCTCACGATACGTTTCAGCTTCATAATAAAAGGTTTTAATATTTTTTTGAAAGAGGTTTTTAAGTTGAAATCCTGAAAGTTGTTCAAAAAGGCTATTACACCAAATAATTTCACCCTCAACAGAAGTATAGACTAATGCAGCTCCACTATGATAAATAATCTCCAATAAACTTTTATTCAACTCTACAGGAGCTTGAAGTGTATTGATTGAAAAGCAATCAATTGAATCATTTATATCCTTCATCCATAGAAACCTTTCTTTCTTATATTTTAAATTTATTCACTTGACCATGAAGCTGGGATGAATAATTTGCAAGTTTATTGGCACTATGTTTCACTTCATCCATAATTCCTGTCAACTCTTCTGAGGAAGCTGATACCTCTTCGGCCCCTGCAGCTGATTGCTGGCTAATACTTGATATTTCTTGTGTGGAATCTGTAATTCTTTGCAAATATAGTTTGAATTCCTCTAGCATTTCTTGGATCTTTGTCGTGTCATCTTCCGTTTCTCTTACTTTACTGACGATATTGGTAATAAACTCGCCGCCTTGCTGAATAATTTTCACTTGCTCTGTTACAGCTTCTAAGTTACTTTCCATCGTTTTAACTGTTACATATGTTTCAGCTTGGATATCATTAATCAATTCTGTAATTTTTGAAGCCGCTCCATTTGATTGCTCTGCAAGCTTGCGAACTTCCTGTGCAACAACGGCAAACCCCTTTCCTTGTTCTCCTGCCCTGGCAGCTTCAATTGCGGCATTTAAAGCTAACAAATTCGTTTGATCAGCAATGTCACTAATTGTCGTTATGATACCTCCAATTTCATTAGAGCGCTTACCAAGTTTTTGAATAGCATCAGTTGCAAACGTAACGGTTTTGGTGACAGTACCTAAGTGTTGAATAGCTTCATTAATTTTCTGGTTTCCTTCTTTGGCTAATGTTGTAACAGTAGCCGTATTCTCCACGTTACGTGCAGCTTGAACCATACCTTCTGAGAACTTTGCGTCTGATGAATCAATCAATTTCACAATTTGGTTCGTTTGATTAGCTTGATGTGCAGCACCATCAGCAATTTCCGAAATAGTGAAAGCAACCTGCTGAGAACTTTCATTCGCCTGAAGAGCTGAACCTGTCAAAGCTCTGCTACTTTGATTCAATTCATTTGATAAACCATTCATTTCTTTAATTAATTCAACTAAACGCTGACGCATCGTTTCAAATGACATGGCCAGTTTGCTTGTCTCATCTTTTGAAATCGGGATAATTGGTTCTTTCAAATTCCCTTCTGCTATCTCTTCTGTACTCCTTATCAGTTGGACTATCGGATTGATAATTGAGCGGCCCATGATTGCTGTAATCATAACTGATACTAAAATAATAATAATTGAAGCGATTAAAATTAATAATTGTAAAAATTTGCTTTTATCTATCATAAAGCTAAAATCTGTATTCATCTCATCTAATGCTTTACTAGAATATTTATCCATTTCATTATGTAAATCTTCAGCTACCTGATCAAACTCGCCCATTATTTTATTGCCTGACTGTGGACCACCTTCCACATATGCTTTGGCCATTTTTTGACCAGTATTATAGTATTCATCAAAAGCTTGTTCTAAGGTTCTTAGCTCTGATTCATTGCTCGGGTTTAGCTCTATCAATCTTTTAATATCTTTTTTAAAGCTTACTGCATATTCTTCAGCTAAATCAAATCCATCATTAAGACCGTCAAGGCCTCGAGTAGCACTAATATCTGTTAACCATTGTTGAACTTGAACGATCGATAATTCCATTTCTTTAACAGTTAGCGCTGTCTGTAATGATACTTGGTCAACTTGATGCAGCTTTTGTTTGAAGTTCCCAAACTCCTTGTATTGATAAGCACTTGTGGCTGCAAATAAGATGAAAATAATTCCTAATGACAAAAGAATTTTTGTACGAATACTTTTCATATTTTCCCCTCTTTTATCTTAATAGTCTTGTAAGAGCTTCTGAAAACTTTCATCATTTTGCAACTTATCGAAAGCTTCTTGATCATTATGGACAATCGGAAACAACAAATGAAATTTTGCCATTGTAAAATATTCAGCAAGTTCATCGTTTGAAATGACAAGGACAATTTTATTTGTTCGTTCTTTTAAATGTTTAGCCAAATTTATTAGTACACCAAAGCCAGTACTATCAATAAACATGACTTTTTCCATATTAAGAATGTAGCCTTCTGCTTCCCCTATGTCTGCTTGTAGCTTCGCTTTTACTGTCGAGGTGTTCCCATAAATAAGCTTTCCGCTAAAAGCGATTTTTTCATATTGCTGCATCCTTTCAATATTTACTCTTACCTCATTTTGGTCTTCAAAATTTGTCATCTATTTCCTACCCCCATTATTTTAAAACCAAATTCGTAGGTTTCATTTCCTAGTTCTTTGTACCACATTTTATCTGTTTTTTCCTTAATTAACAGTAAGCCTCTACCACTTTCTTGCCATAGAATATTTTCAAGTTGCTTAGGATTTAATTGGTCTAGGTAAGCTTGAGACAATCCGCCGACAGAATCAATAACTCTTATTTCAATGTCTTGGCTTAGTTTTAATTGAAACGTGAAATATTGATTAATTTGTTTAGAATTATATTTTTTTGAAATTGCTTCTACCGTATTTATCAATGCTTCATGGATGAGAAACTTCAATATATGGACACGCTGCAATTTAAATCTTTCAAATGTTGTATGACAAACATCCATTATATATTCAATTGATGAAGCTGATGACTTGCATGTGAAAGCTACTTCAACGTCCATGGCTACCTCCTTTCTTCAATAAGTCATACTTTAATTGTATACATTTTGATGAAAATCAAGTTAATATTACCATTTTAATGTAATTATAAAGAACTACATTTTGACAAGTTATTGAATTATTTGTAAGATTACATTTAAATATGATACGTGAAAATTTAAATTCGAAAAATAAAAATACCGGCACTTGGCCGGCATTTTCTTCTCAATTGATAAATTTTTCTTCACTTTTATTCACCACAGCTGCCCCAACAAGGTCACCCATTACATTTGAAGCGGTACCTACCATGCCAATTAATGCATCTACCCCTGCAATAAGTGCGACAATTTCAATTGGAAGGTTAAACATTTGGAGCACAATTGATAGGGAAACAAGACCAGCGGCCGGAACGCCTGCAGTACCTACTGAAAGTAATGTTCCTGTTAAGACAATGATCAATAACTCTGTGCCGCTCATTTGAATCCCTGCCACATTGGCTGCAAAAATAACGGAAACACCCATGCGTAAGGCTCCTCCATCAGAGTTAAAGGCAGCCCCAAGCGGCAGACTGAAATTTACGATACGATCGGAAATTCCCGCTCGTTTCGCAGCATCCATCGCCACAGGAAGAGAAGCAATACTGCTTGAGGTGAAGAAGGCTGTTGTGTAAGCTTCCTTTGTATCTTTTAAAAACTTCATAATTGGAATACGGTAAAAAATCAAAAACATTCCATATACAAGTAGCCAGAGAATTGCTATTCCTCCGTAAAAGACACCAACCAGCTTAGCTAACGATTCTACTGTCTGCATCCCCTGCTTTCCGAAGGTAGTAGCGCTAATCGCAAACACTCCAATCGGGGCATATTCCAAGACGCCGGTCAATATACGAAATAGCATCTTGTTCGCTGCTTCTGCGAAGTGATGGAGCGTTTCTCCATATTGACGCATGTGCTGTTCTGTTGAAAAACGCATACCTGCGATAGATAAACCAATAATAATTGCTAAAAACAAAATTGCAAGTATATCTCCACTTGTAAATGCTTCAAACATATTTTTTGGAACAATGTTAAGGAAAACCTCTGAAACAGAAGGTGTTTCTGGTACTTCCACCTTCTCTTCTCCAAGACTTAACCCTTCGCCTGGATTTGTCCAAGCGGCTAATCCAAAACCAATTGAAACAGCTGCTGCCGTTGTTGTTAAATAATAAAGGAACAGCTTGCTCCCGACTCTTCCTAATTGCTTTGGATTCATCTGGTCTACAGCCAACACAACTGTTAAAAAGATAACCGGTATCGCAATCATATTTAATAATCTTAATAATAAATCACCTAAGGGGGAAACAATCGTCGCTGCGGGTCCAACAACTAGCCCTGTTATAATACCTAATAGAAAACCAACACTCACTTTTATAACAAAAGATGTATTTCGATACACCCGCCATAATTTCTTCATATTTAACCTACCTTTTTGCTATGTTTTTACTTCTTTAGCATGCCTTGTTTTGTCATAACTTGCAAGAAATATGGTGTACAAAAGAAAAACACACCCATTTTATAAGGTGTGTCTATCTGCTATTTTTGGAGATAGCTTTTTCTTCCCTAAACGCTCATCATTTGCTTCTTCTTTAAGAGCTTGAAGCCATTTTAATTCTGTTTCTAAGTGCATTTTAACGCCTATCAATATATAAAGCTTTGCCAATTCCTTAACATCTTCAAGCCTAGCTAAGTGGCGAGTAGTTCTCTAATAGTCGTTCAAATTCACCTCTGCCTCTCAGTATAAACACCCTGTTCCATGAAAAAGGGTGTTATTCATCAAGTAACAGATCACTTGCACGACAAAGGATACAATATGTTAACCCTTTTTTTCTTCGCCGTAAAACATGTCGGTGTTCTTGTTTCATCTCGATAATCGAATCCCAAAATGGGAGAACCCGACGTAAGCCCGAAAGATGCTGACGGATATTATCTGGATGTATGTCAACGTGATAAGTTAAACTGTTTCTAAAAATATTTAAAATGGTTGTATTACCAGTCCATTTATCATTTTTCAGAATCACATAAGCAATCCAGAACTTATTAACTTCTAATCGCCGGAGCTCCCCTTCGTATTTTATATACATCCCCTCGTCACTTAAAATGAAGTAGATGGTTTCGGGTGAGTTTTCATCTAAATAGCTATAATACCGCTCCTCTGACACAATACGTTTCTCATCAGGTGTTACGATTCGATAACGCAGCCGCTCCAAGCTTTCTGGTTCTGTAAGAAAAATTTCTTGTTCATATTGCTCCACTTTATCTTCGTCAATTTCTAGCTCACAATTACCTTCTAATTCTTGTTTTCTTTCCAACGCTTGTTTTGCAATTTGAAACCCACAATTAGAAAGAAACATGTAGGACAGCATTTTCTGCGTATCATTTAATTCGCCTGTTTTCAATGCTCGTTCAAAATAAAACACAGCTAAAGAAAAGAGATGTTCCCTGTAATAAAGATGGGCCAGCCGATAATTAGCCACTGCATGTTTAGGACTAAGCCGTAAAGCTTTTTGTAAATAGTTTCTTGCCATTTGTTTGTTTGGTCTTGCCGACATTTTAAAATTCTCACCATGAAAGACATAAAGGTTTACAAGCTGTGCCTTTAACATTTCACTTCGGTTAGTATCCTCCGCCTGCAATGCTTCGTTATAGGCTATTTTTAATTGATTTTCCTGTTGTATTGGTTCAATATCCCGAATTCGCTCCATTGTAGCTCCCCCGCCTCAAGTTATTCTCATGTGAAAGCCACTCACATGAGCCTTGCTATACTATGAATATAACAAAAAAAGGAGCTGATGCTACATGTTAGTAAACCTTCAAACACTTTTTATTCGCCATGGGTTCTTAGCGGAAGATTTAAAAGAGGGCATTATGCCAACAATAGTGGGCCGTTGTCTTCACAATACAGTTGAACAACTTAAAAAAGAAGGAATATCCCAAGAAAACATAACTGAAGATCAGTGGATTCATCTTTTAGAGGGAGCATGCAAACCTGAACGTGTTGGCGGTGAATTATTGCTTGATTCTGAAAAAGGAGACCTTCCATTTGCTGACTTAGATACGTATGTCCGGGGCATTGTGAGATGGTTAAATGAACTTCGTATTTATACTGGAATGTGCTGTGATGGTCACAATAAACGACCTGCTCGAATTTGGTTTAAATATCCTTTAACATTTAAGCAAAAAAGACTTCTTAAAGTATGTGCTCCTTCAACAGTTGATTTACTTTTCCATGGAAGTGAGCGTAAGGTTTCTCTTCGATACAAAGAAATATCTGATTTGCTTGAAATGGCTGAACGTCTTTATGCAGTATGGCAGTCACCACGTATGCTTGATCGTTATTTAGCTGCTGCAAATAAAGCTTACTTTAAAAAGCTTTTCAATATTGTTGGTGAAAGTGGAAATGAACGAAGAATACGTCAATACTTAGTAAATAGACTTTCGAAGCAAGTTGACGATGTATATGTGGACAGTGCAGGGAATGTTCTGGCAACCTATGAATGCGGTGACGGTCCAACCATCTTATTATCTGCCCATATGGATACATGTGAAGCGATTCACCCAACACGGGAAATCATCGAGAATGGGACAGTGCTTTCTTCAAGCAAAGGGATTTTCGGTGCAGACGATCGAGCAGGAATTGGGATTATTCTAAAAGTAATTGAAGAGATACACAAGCTGAATTTCAATGGGACAATAAAGCTTGCTTTTACTGTTAAAGAAGAAATCGGATGTGTAGGAGCAATCGAAATGGACCGCCGCTTTCTAGAAAACGTCGACGCAGCTATCGTTGTTGACCGGAGAAACAGTCGCGATATTGTCACATCACGCATGGGTATTGATTTATTTTGTGAACAAGCATACGGTCGATTGTTTGAGCAGGCTGGCCAAAGACTAGGGATGGCAGATTGGAAAATGACAGAAGGCGGAACAAGTGATGCGCTTATTTTTTCTCGGGAAGGCATACCTTCTGTCAATCTATCTGCTGGCTACCAATACGAACATACAAACAACGAAACATTTGATCTTGTCGCTGCCTATGAAACGATTCAACTTATTCGTGATGTGTTACATCATCCGAATGAACTTCAAAATGCTATTTCAAAAAGAACGAGCGCCAGCCTTTAAGGGGGCGCTTGTTGGATGTTAAGCCTTTTCTTCTTCAAACATTTTATTTAACTTTTGGTACGTATGCGGGAATTGTGCTTCATAACGTAAGTACGTTGGAATTGGATATCGTACACCGCCTTTATGCGTACCCTGTAAGCCTTCAAGAAAATCATCCACCATTGAATAAGGGAACGTAAAGGCCATTTCATGATCATGAGTTTGACCAAACACTCGGTCACCGTAGCATGGTAAGATTACTTGCGGTTTATCTGTTTGCTTTGTGCGGATAATTAAGTCCGCACAGTCAGCACGAGATGAGAAACTTGACGTGATTTCCCCACCTGTGTTGTACAGTGCTGCTGCGACCATTCGCATGACTTGAGCTGAGTTCCCGTAGACAATGACAAGCTCAGGGTCAAAAGATGCTCTTGTAAGCGGGGAAATGACAACAGTGCCAGCCTCTGCTTTTGTAAATTTCGGAACAGCGGCTTCTGTTTTTGCCCCAAGCTCACATGTTTTTGTATACATTTGGTTAGGCAGGTTTCCATCTTTATAAAAATCAATTTCATCTTCATAACCAAAGGCTACCTTTGCAATTGGACAGGACTGGTCCTCTGCTCCCATTGCCATTGCCCATCCATAACGGCGGGACATTGTCACAGCTTGACAGATACTAAACGTCATCCCTAAATCTTGTTTCGGACGTTTGATTCGTTCAGGTAATGCCTCTTCTTCCTTTAAAACTTTTACTGCCAATGGAAAGGTATCAGGGCGTACGTACTTTTCAATCGCTTCATTTAATACGACTAACTTTTCTTGTTCAACCGTTGTTGCTTTCTCCACATTTCTTCCCCCTTACAAAATATCGTATTCTTAATATTTTGACATTTAATTGTAGAATCCTGCTTTCATATGACAAACCTTCCCTATCATACATTAAAACAAGGCGAATTGAGGTGATAACATGTGGAAAATAATCGATTGGCAACTGGTTAGCTTTGTCTCTATGACAATGCTTCAAGACTATTGGCTGCACATCCACCTTCCGAAAGTTTATTATTATGATACTCTTTTTGAACAGAATAACGATAAAAAGGCGGCCTAACTAAGCCGCCTTTCGTCTTTAAGTTGGTGATTGTATTTTCCTTCTTGCCAAAAATTTTGAAAGTAAGCCATGTGAAGGAGAGAGAAAGAAGGTGAGGCCAAAGATTAAACCTGCGATTGTAGCCATCGCGCCAGCAATCGAAACATTAAACACCGTAGCTGTGTAATATCCAATAACAGCACTGAGCACTCCAGTTACCGCACTAAGCAACAACATAAGGTACAGCTTATCAGTTAAGAGATAGGCAGTAGCCCCTGGGACAATTAACATCGCAACGACTAAGATAGCTCCAACACTATCAAATGATGCTACAGTTGTAAGAGAAACCATTCCCATCATCATATAATGAATGAGGAGAACAGGAATTCCGATTGCAGCTGCCATTTGCGGGTCAAAAGAACAGATCTTAAATTCTTTATAAAACAGCACAATCAACAACACATTGATAATCAAAACAGAGCCAAGCATCCAAACAGCTTTCGGACCGAGATTCATATCATTGTATGTCAACGTATCCCACGGAATAAATGTTATCTCGCCCATTAAGGCATGGTTGACGTCCAAGTGGACATTTCCTGCATACATGGATATAAGAATGACACCAAGGGCAAAGAGGGAAGTAAACACAACGCCAATGGCCGCATCACTCTGCACACCGCTCGAATCTAAAAGCTGTACAAAAAATGCCGTTAACAGCCCAACAGCTGTGGCGCCAATCAGCATATAGATACCGTCAAGCGATTGACTGACCAAAAAGGCTAATACAATACCTAAAAGGACGGTATGACTAATTGCATCTGCAAGCATTGCCATCTTTCTTAAGATAAGAAAACACCCTGTAATCCCACATGTGACACCTACAAGGGAGCCTGTAACAATTATCCACGCTTCATAACTCATGCCTGCACCTTCCTTTCATTTAACAAATAACCTTCATTGTCACTCCTTAGTAATAATGGTTCACGATTATATTGACTCAGTTTTTCTTTAAGCTGACTTTTCAAATGCGAAGGGAGCTTCTCATAGTCTGTGCGTATATCCTCTACTTCAGGCACCGCAAACTCCTTCTCATGCATTAAATAAATTTCCTGCAGACGATATTGAAGGGTATGCTGGTGAGCTTGCTTCAAACCACTTGATGATAACTGAATACCATCGTTTTCTGTAAGCTGGATGAAGCCTCTTTTACTCAGCTTTCGAATTGCTGATTTGAGTAAAATGCTTGAAACAGGTCGCTTGGCATTAATATGTTCAGTGGTAAAAGACATTTTTCCATTGTTACCTGCTTCTTCATACAGCTCATACAAAGAGATAAGCACATATTCCTTTGCTGTTTGTCTTTTCATCCGCAAATGTTTAATTGTCTTTATGAGTAAGCCTCTTTTTGGGGCAAACAACAAGGAAAAGAGGAATATTATTGTGGCAGCGATGACGATAATTGGACCTGTGGCAAGCCCTTCCGCAACTGTACTTAATAATGTTCCACTAACACCTGCTACTCCTCCAATTGCTCCTGAGAGAATGACCATAACGCTTAATTTTTCGGTCCAATACCTTGCAGCAATTGCTGGTGTAATCAACATAGCTGACATTAACACAACTCCAACTGCCTGAATTCCGATAACCACTGCACCGACAATTAATGTCATTAATAACCCATTAAACCACTTCACAGGCATTCCAATTCCTTGGGCAAACGCTGGGTCGAAGCTTAGCAATTTGAACTCCTTAAATAAAAGTGCTGTTAGTAATAATAGACATGCGGCAGCACCGGCAATGACTTTCACATCATTTCCAACAAGTGATGCGGCTTGACCGAAGATAAAATCATCCAACCCACTTTTATTCCCTGAGGAAGATTGCGTAATTCGCGTTAGCAACACAATTCCAAAACCAAAGAAGACAGAAAGCACGAGGCCGATCGATGTATCTTCTTTAATACGGGAGTGCTTTGCAATCGCTTGAATAAAGTAAGTGGCAAGTAGTCCAGCCAAAGCCGCTCCAATTAAAAACAACGGCATGGACTTCTTACCATATAAAATAAATGCAAGACAAACACCAGGAAGTGCTGCATGAGCCATGGCATCGCCTATCAAACTTTGCTTACGCAAGAGTGCAAAGCTTCCTAACACCCCACTTGAGATTCCAAGCAGCAAGGTGCCCGCTAATACCCACTGTGTATTTGCATTCCCTAACATTGCAAGCATTTCCTGAAGCATTGTTTTCTCCCTCCTTTAGTGTTCAATAATGGCAGAGCCTTTTTCTAAAAATGCAAGACGTCCGCCATATGTTTTTTGCAAGTTTTCTACTGTAAAGACTTCTTCGGTCGGGCCAGCTTCAAGCAGACGCATATTAAGAAGCAACGTCCAGTCAAAGTATTCCGGGACCGTTTGCAAATCATGGTGAACAACGAGGACGGTCTTCCCTTGCTCCTTCAATTCATTCAGTAGTGTAATAATCGCTTTTTCCGTCGCCGCATCTACACCTACGAACGGTTCATCCATGAAATAAATCGTTGCATCTTGTGCCAACGCTCGCGCTAGGAAGACCCTTTGCTGCTGTCCGCCAGAAAGCTGGCTAATTTGACGACCTGCATATGCACTCATCCCGACTTTTTCAAGACATTCCTTGGCGAAGGTAATATCTTTTTTCGAGGGACGCTTCAACCAGCCGATATGACCGTAGCGCCCCATTAAAACAACGTCGAGTGCATTTGTCGGAAAGTCCCAATCCACTTCACCACGCTGCGGCACATAACCTACTAATTTACGTTGCTTATGATAAGGCTTTCCATATATGTGAACAGAGCCGCTTGCTTTTGGAACAAGCCCCAAGATTGCTTTAATGAGTGTTGACTTCCCGGCACCATTCGGCCCAACAATACTAATCAGCTTGCCTTCTGGTACAGAAAAGTTAACTTCAGAAAGAACAGGTTTCTTCTGATATGCGACTGTAATATTCTCAACTGTTAATGGGTCCACCTTCGTCTCACTCCTTTATTTTAAGGAATCTGTTATCGTATTGATGTTATGCTTGAACATGCCGATATACGTGCCTGTCTCTGTATCTGATGCTCCCATTGCATCTGAATATAGCTCACCTCCAATTTTTACTTCATGCCCTCTTTTACCTGCTCCTTTAACGACTGCATTTATAGATTTTTCGGAAATAGAGCTTTCTACAAAAACAGCTTTTATCTTCCGGTTCACTAGTAAGTCAACGATATTTTGTACGTCTTTTATGCCATATTCAGAATCTGTACTTAAACCTTGCAATCCTTTTACCTCAACCTCGTATGCATTACCAAAATAATTAAAAGCGTCATGGGCCGTTACAAGAACTCGGCTTTCTTCAGGTATCTCTGATAATCGTTCTTTTGCAAAAGCATCAAGCTCAGCCAATTCCTTTTTATAGCTCTCACCGTTTGCCTTGAACTCCTCGGCATGTTCTTTATCCATTTCACTGAGCCCTTTTACTACTTCATCAACTGCATATGTCCACAGCTGCACATCAAACCAAATATGCGGGTCATACGCATCTTTGCCTTCTTTAATTAACTTTTCTTCCGGCACACCATCTGCAACCGCATGTGTCGGCTTTTGAGCACTCATTTTCTCAAAGATTTCATTCATCTTTCCTTCTAAGTGAAGACCATTATAGAAAATAACATCAGCTTCATTTAACTTTTGAATATCCTTTTGAGTTGCTTGATATAAATGAGGGTCTGTACCCGGCCCCATTAAACTTTCAATTTCAACATGCTCGCCGCCAACATTTTTTACAATGTCTGCAATTTGTGCGATTGTTGTTGTAACGCTTATTTTCCCACTCCCATTCGCCTCTGTTTGTACCTCTGTCTGTGAACATGCTGTAGTAAATATAAGAAGTATGGCCACACATACACTCGCTAACCATTTCTTCATTTTTCTCCCTCCTTAACTTTCCTTCATATAACTTTTTTGCATTAATGCAAATTTTAAGCAAAAAAAATATAAATCTACTATTAATGATGAATATTATTATCAGTGGGTTGTAAAAATGAAACTGCCATACAGGCAGCTTCATCATCTATATCCAGCCAAGGGCACGAGCTAGTGTTGCTGTGGCAAATGTAACACCAATTGCAATGGCTGTTGGAATTGCAAATGACATAAACGTCCATTTTTTACTTTTCGTTTCTTTATAAATATTGACAAGTGTTGTACCACATGGATAGTGAAGCAGTGAAAATAACATGACATTCATGGCTGTTACCCACGTCCACCCATGGTCAAGAAATACTTGTTTCATAGCTGACAAATCCTCTAGCTCAAGCATAGCCCCTTGTGAAAGGTAGGCCATTAACAAAATAGGTACAACGATTTCATTCGCTGGAAGCCCTAACAGAAAGGCGGCTAAAATAAAACCATCCATCCCAAGCGCTTGACCGAATGGGTCTAAGAAATTAACGACATACATTAACAAACTTGTATTGCTAATATCAATGTTGGCGAGTATCCATACTAAAATTGATGCTGGCGCGGCAACAACGACTGCTCGCTTTAACACATTCCACGATTTATCAATACTGCTGCGAATCACCGTATCGAAAAATTTAGGTCTCCGATATGGTGGGAGTTCTAATGTATAGTGTGTTGGTACACCCTTGAGTGCTGTTTTCGACAGAACCCAAGAAACAATAAGAGTCACAAGAATGCCAAACAGTACTAATCCCATTAAGATAGCTGCAGTAACAGCTGTAGACATTCCTCCTGTAACCCCTGTTGCCATAAATAAGGTCGCAAGCAAAATGAGCGTCGGCCAGCGGCCATTACATGGTACAAAGTTATTCGTTAAAATAGCCAACATTCTTTCCCGTGGGGATTCAATAATTCGCGTTGACATAATGGCTGCCGCATTACAACCAAACCCCATAGCCATCATTAATGATTGCTTTCCGTGAGCACCTGCACGCTTAAATAAACGATCCATATTGAAGGCAACTCGAGGTAAGTAGCCAAAGTTCTCAAGCAGGGCAAAAATCGGAAAGAAAATAGCCATTGGCGGTAACATAACACTGACTACCCAGCCTGTTCCGCGGAAAAGGCCTAGTACGAGAATGCCGTGTAACCATTCAGGTGCATGGATTGCCATGAACCCTTTCGTTAATTGAGCTTCAAGAGTGGCAAATAAATCTGCAAGCATGCTTGAGGGCACATTTGCTCCGGCTATCGTGACCCAAAAAACCGTCCCAAGGAGAATAAACATAATCGGAAAGCCAAACAAACGTGATGTTAACACGCGATCAAGCTTGCGAGTAAATTGATCTTCCTTTTGCTTCTTTGTGACAATTCCTCCGCAAATTGAACGGCTCGTTTCATAAATGCTAGAAACGATCTCATCACGCGTATCAACAGGTTGTTTGCTCTTCGCGTGACGGTAAAGGTGCTCAATTGACTTCAGCTGCACGTCCGTGTTCATGCTCTACTTCTCCTCTCTGTTTCATAACATGCTGTTTTAATGATTGGAGAAGCTGTTCATCTCCATCAATAATGCGAAGAGCAATCCAACGACTTGGAAATTCATTACCGAAAATTCGTTTCACATGTTCTTCAACCTCGGCAATCTTCTCTTCAAGTGTCTCCGAATAAGACACGTGATATGGTTTTGTTTTCCGATCTCCTGTCGCTATCTCTTCTAAAGCTTTAAACAGCTCATTAAATCCCTTTCTATTTCGTGCTGATATCTTAACAACCGGCACACCAAGCTTTTCTTCTAACCGTGCTGTATCAATCGTAATGCCTTTTTTCTTCGCTTCATCCATTAGATTGATACAAATGACAGTGGTTGATGTCATCTCTAATACTTGAAGTGCCAAGTTCATATTCCTCTCTAACGATGTAGCATCCATTACAACGACCGTTACATCAGGTTTTTCAAAAATAATATAATCCCTTGCCACTTCCTCATCAGTTGAGTTCGAATAAAGCGAATATGTGCCTGGCAAATCTATAAGCTCATATTGATTATCCTGATATTCAAAATGACCAACCGCTTGTAAAACTGTTTTTCCAGGCCAGTTTCCAGTATGTTGTCTCATTCCAGTTAGTGCATTGAAAAGGGTACTTTTCCCTGTATTCGGATTACCAGCCAATGCAATACGAAATGTAGTCATTCTTCATCCTCCTTAAACCGCTCAACAATAATTTTGTCACTTTCTTCTTTTCGAAGAGCGATCGTTGTACCACTGACATAATAGGCTGTTGGGTCTTTTAAAGGGCTCTTTTGCAGAACTTCAACGACTGCTCCTTTCACAAAGCCTAAGTCGAGGAGCCTTCTTCTTAATGTTCCTTCCACATTTATTTGTTTTATCTTAACAATTTCAGCTTCTTTGTAAGCTGATAATGGTTTTTCATTTACCTGTGGCACAATTTCTTCCTCCCACTAAAAAGTTTTACCTAAGGCAACTTTCAATTTCATGATATGCATCTTACTGTTGTGTGTCAACAGTTTTGTTTACTATTGTTTATTTTTTTGCCCTTATGCAACTTTTAAGCCTATTTATTGCCTTTACTTTATTCAAGTGAGCTTGTTTCGGTTCATCATTTCAAATGTATGTGACAATTTTACGAAGCTTGTTTGTTTTAAATCCCTGCAGGGTATACGCTTCATAGAGGAGGCGATAGAATGGAAAATCAAGAACAATTTACCTCAATGCCAAGAATTGGCTCTAAAGCTCCAGCTTTTGAAGCACAAACCACTCATGGAAAGCGTTCCCTAAGGGATTACCGCGGCAAATGGCTTGTCTTATTTTCACATCCTGCTGACTTTACACCAGTTTGTACGACAGAATTTGTAGCCTTTCAGAATATCTATCCTGAATTAAAGAAGATGAATACAGAGTTACTTGGTCTTAGCGTGGACAGCGTATCCTCTCATATTGCATGGGTACGAAACATTGAAAAGAATTTCAATCAAGCAATTGAATTCCCAATTATCGCTGACTTAGACCGAAATGTAGCGATGAAATACGGCATGATTATGCCAGAAGAAAGTCAGACAGAGACAAGCAGAGCTGTATTTGTCATTGACGATAAGCAAGTGATTAAATCAATTATTTACTATCCGCTGACAACAGGGCGTAATATGGATGAGATTTTACGACTAGTAAAAGCACTGCAAACAACTGAAGAACACCAAACACCGACTCCAGCAAACTGGAGACCAGGTGATAAAGTGCTAACACCGCCACCAAAGACACAGGAAGATGCCGAAAAACGAGAAAAAGAAGAAGGACTTGAATGTATCGATTGGTACTTATGTAAAAAAGATATTTAATATAGAAGAAAGCCGGTTATGCATTCAAGCATAACCGGCTTTCTTAACCTAGGAAATGAAAGAAACCGCTGATCGCATCAGCGGTTTCTTTACTATTTATCCTTCTAACAGAAGGTTTTCAGGGTCTTCAATCATATCTTTAATTGCTGCAAGGAATTGAACAGCTTCTGAACCGTCTACAATTCGATGGTCATATGAAAGAGCGATATACATCATCGGACGAACTTCTACTTTATCTGTCTTCTCGTCAACAACGATCGGACGTTTTTGAATTTTATGCATGCCTAAGATCCCAACTTGCGGCGTATTAAGAATAGGTGTTGAGTAAAGGGACCCGAAAATACCACCATTCGTAATCGTGAATGAACCGCCTTGAAGTTCTTTTAATGTTAATTTATTGTCACGTGCTTTCTTCGCTAAATTGCCAATTTCACTTTCAATTTCTGCGAAGCTTAAACGATCTGCATCACGAACAATCGGAACGACAAGACCTTCTTCAGCAGCAACCGCAATACCAACATCATAGTATAGTTTCTTTACAAGCTCGTCCCCGTCAATTTCTGCATTTAGAAGCGGGAATTGCTTCAACGCGCCGACAACTGCTTTTGTAAAGAACGACATGAAGCCTAGCTTCACACCATGCTTATCAAGGAATGCGTCTTTCCGGCGTTTACGCAGCTCCATAATCGCTGTCATATCAATTTCATTGAACGTTGTAAGCATCGCTGCTGTTTGCTGTGCTTCAACAAGACGCTTCGCGATCGTTTGGCGACGACGAGACATTTTCACACGCTCAACTGGCTTCTCATCTTTTGCAGCAGATGATTTAGCTGGCTCTTGTTTTTGTTGTTTTGGCTGCTCTTTTGGTGCTTTCTTATCTTTTGCAGCTTGTTCAACATCTTCTGTACGAACGCGGCCAAGCGGGTCAGACCCTTTAAGATCATTTAAATCAATGCCAAGCTCCCGAGCACGCTTACGTGCAGCAGGAGATGCAACAGGACCTTGCTGTGGACCTTTATTGTCTGTTTCTTCTTGCTTATCATCGCCTGTTGTCTCTTCTTTTTGTTCTTGCTTTTGTTCTTGTTTTTTAGGTTCTTCTTGTTTTTCCTCTTGGTTAGCATCTTCTGCTTTCTCTTGTTTTGATTCAGCAGCACCACCGCCTTCGCCAGATTCATCTAGCTTTGCAATGATGTCGCCAACCTCAACTGTATCGCCTGGTTCTTTTAACAATTCAGTGAGCACACCGTCAAATTCACTATTTACTTCAAGATTAATTTTATCTGTTTCTAATTCAACAATTGGATCACCTTTTTGAACGGTGTCTCCTTCGCCTTTCAACCATTCGGCAATTGTTCCTTCTGTAACGGATTCAGCAAGTTCTGGTACTTTGATTTCTTTCACGGTCGGTCCCTCCTTAATTCTTCGTTAAAGCCGCATTTACGATACGTTGTTGTTCTCTCTTATGAATGTCCGGTTCTCCTGTTGCTGGACTTGAACGGTCTGGTCTTCCGATATAATTGACGTCCATTTCATGATTAACCAATTCACGCAGACGCGGATAGATATAATGCCAGCTTCCCATATTCCTCGGTTCTTCTTGTACCCAAACGATTTCTTTTAAGTTTGGAAAACGTTCCATCGTTTCACGAATTTGTTTTTCAGGGAATGGATAAAGTTGTTCAACTCGTGCAATATGGAGCCATTCTGTATCTAAATCTTCATTCTTTTCAAGCTCTGTCGTTAAATCAATTGCTACTTTACCGCTTGTTAACACGAGGCGTTCAACTTTCTCCTCGTTAGCACCTGTATTTGGGTCGTCCATGACAAGCTTAAAACGTCCGCCACTTAACTCTTCGCCTGGTGAAGCAACTTTTTGGTTACGTATTAAGCTTTTCGGTGCCATTAAAATTAACGGTCTTGCTTCTTCTTTTGTTGTGATCGCTGCTTGTCTGCGAAGAATATGGAAATATTGAGCCGCACTTGTAAGGTTCGCGATTGTCCAGTTATTTTCAGCTGCAAGTGTTAGGAAGCGTTCAAGACGTGCACTCGAATGCTCAGGTCCTTGTCCTTCAAACCCATGTGGAAGTAACATAACAAGGGATGATTTCTGTCCCCATTTTGCACGTCCCGCTGAAATGAATTGATCCATAATCACTTGAGCAACATTCACGAAATCTCCATATTGAGCTTCCCAAAGCACAAGTGTCCTTGTCGTTTCAACGCTATAGCCATATTCAAAGCCGAGAACCGCTGTTTCAGTTAACGGACTATTATAAACGGCAAATGACGCCTTTGCTTGTGGAAAATGATGCAGTGGTGAAAACGTCTTATTCGTTTCTACATCATGCAGAACAATATGACGATGAGCAAATGTTCCACGCTGACTGTCTTGCCCTGTCAAACGAATCGGCGTACCATTTGCAAGAATCGTTGCAAATGCCATCGTTTCTGCTAATGCCCAATCAACTTTATTCCCATCTTCAAACGCACTTTCACGGCGCTTTAAAATTTTTGCAAGCTTCGGATATACTTTATATTCTTCAGGCCATTGCAATAATGACTTGTTAATTTCTTTCAACGTATCAAGCGGAACACCTGTTTGAATTTCAGGGATCCCTTCTGCTACTGGTTTTGGAACTTCTTTTTCTTCAACTTCTCCACCATTATTTTTATCTTTTACATTCTCGTAGATATCAAATAATTTTCTTTCGAAGTTCTCTTCTTTTGCTTTCAACTCTTTCTCTTCAAGAACGCCATCCTCAACTAGCAGCTCTCCATAACGAGTCTTAACAGTTGGATGATTGTTAATCTTCTTATACAGAAGCGGCTGTGTTGCCGTCGGATCATCCATCTCATTATGACCAAAGCGGCGATAACCAACAAGGTCAATTAAGAAGTCACGCTTAAATTTCTTGCGGTAAGCATGCGCAAGGTTAATTGCAGCGATGCATGCTTCTGGATCATCAGCATTTACACGCACAATTGGAATTTCATACCCTTTTGCAACGTCACTTGCATATTTTGTAGAACGTGCCTCTGTACGATCTGTTGTGAAACCAACTAAGTTGTTTGCAATGATATGAATCGTACCGCCAGTCTCATAACCTTTAAGACGACTTAAATTTAATGTCTCAGTTACAACCCCTTCACCTGGGAATGCAGCATCCCCGTGAATCAAAATGGCAAGAGCACGTTGTATATCTTGCTTTGGAAAGCCTGGTTCTTCTCTATCCTCTTGAGCTGCTCTTGTATACCCTTCAACAACCGGGTCAACAAATTCTAAGTGACTTGGATTGTTCGCAAGGTTAACACGGACACAGCTTTCTTCTTGATGCTCAATGTTTCGATTCGCACCTAGATGATATTTCACATCCCCAGTCCAACCATAGTTAATCCCCATGGAACCTTCAGATGGGACCAATTCTTTATTTGGTGCTTTATGGAACTCAGAAAAAATTAGTTCATATGGCTTTCCGAGCACATGTGCTAACACATTAAGACGTCCGCGATGTGCCATTCCAATGAACATATCGTTCGTACCTTCTACACAACTATGCTTAATGATTTCATCAAGCATTGGCACGAGCATATCAACGCCTTCAATTGAAAAACGTTTTTGTCCAACAAATGTTTTATGAAGGAACTTTTCAAAACCATCAACTTCAATTAGACGACTCAATACTTCTTTTCGCTCTTCATTCGTCCAAGAACGATACAACTCACCTGTTTCCACCATTTGCGTTAGCCACTGACGCTCACTTTTATCATGAACATGATGGAACTCAAAAGCGATTGTTTTTGTATACACTTCTTTTAGTTTTTCAATTGCTTCAAGCGCATTTGAGATTGAAGACGGGGCTGTTTCCCATACAATTTGTGCTGGAATCGCCTTTAGGTCTTCCTCCGTTAAACCGTATTTACCTAGCTCTGAATACGGCGCTTCTACTTGGACATCCATTTCAAACGGATAAATATCAGCTTGAAGATGTCCATATGTACGTATGTCTTCTGCTAGCTTTACAGCCGCAGCTGTTTTTCTCAAGCTAGAGAGATTAAACCCTCCAGATTGTTCAGCTGGCGCTTCTTCTCCCGGCGCCCCTGATTGCTCAAACCATTCTCGGACGGAAGGATCAACTGATTCTGGATCCTTTTGATAGTGCTCATATAAATCGAGCATATAGCCTAGGTTGGGGCCGTGAAACTGATGCCACTTGTCATTGTTCATTTCATTTTTACTCATCCTAGTTAAAACCCCCAGTACGTTGTTTGCGGAATGACAGCCCTCATTACCGCCTGACATATATAAATGACAGCGGTTTCGTTCTTTATAATATACCCTTAGATAGATAAATAAAACTAGGAATCAACAGCATGTGTTGTACGTGATGATTCCATACATATAGAAACATACCACAATAGAAAATTCAAGGTTTTCACTACATTTGAGTTATTAAAATTTTTAACGAGAAAGTCCTATGTTAAATAAGAAAATGTTTAGTTGAAATAGTTCTCCAGAAACTGGGGTGTTTTTTCCTAAATTAAAGAAAAAACCGTTATATTCTTCCTAAGAAAGAATGCAACGGTTTTCGTATTTAACGAAATTTTGAATAGATTTTATGCTGATAGTGACTAAAGGAAGGATTAGATGAAAATTTACGTTTCTCCATTAATTGATTGAAACGTAATGTCTTTTCACTTAACCTCCTTTGTAAGCTGCTTCGTTCATTTTCGTCATAACAACAAGAAATTAAATCTTCAATGCGAAGAATCTCTTTCTTTAGCTGAATCTCTTCAGGAACGACACCAGCATTTTTAAGAATTTTGTAACCAACTCGCAGCTCTTCTGGAACAGATGAAAGGTCTTCAAGTTCTAGTGGCTTTCCTTTGCCTGGCAAATGCTCGAAATCCCCTTGATTAACAGACTGCTTAATTCTTTCTTCTGCAAGTTGTGAAAAAAAGTCCATCCAGCGTTCCTCCTGTCATTTTTATTTATTATATCACCACGAAACTTAGCATGAAACTAATGACATTGTTTATAATTAAATACAGTACGTGAAATTAACATTCAAAGGGAAAATGTCGAATATTGCAGCCATCTTTTCATCTACAGGTGGCTGGTTTATGTATTTCCTACCATTTTTCAAAAAGTTTTTTTATTTCCCCCATTTTCATTACACAAATTATCTGTAAAATATAAATAAAAAGACGAAAAAGAAAAACACTATAGGCAGCTAGTTTTAAGACAGCGTTGGGAAAGGAGAAAAAATATTGAACCGTTTTGTCGAAATCTTTTCAGAGCATCACCTTCTTGAGCTATTCGGAATTGAGGAGCTAATCATCTTAATTGCAATTGCTATCCTCTACAGCAAACAAGCCGCAAAGCTCAAGCATACGCAAGACTTGCCATTTAAACGAAACTTGTTCTTTACAGGTCTTTTTCTATACTACTTGGCTTGTGGAAGCCCGTTACACATTATGAGCGAACACCTTTTCAGTATAAAAATGGTGAAAGCGTCGCTTGCATATTTCATCGTCCCGCCGTTTCTATTAGCTGGTTTACCTGCTGAAATGCTAAGACCCATTCTTTGGAATTATCGAATCAAAAAAATAATGAAGGTCCTTACAAACCCCGTATTTTCAACAACTTTTTTTTATGGTTTGTTCTTCGTTTACCTTAACCCTTCGATATTCCTTTTCTTAAACAGCTCATGGGTGCTTGATGCGGTAAGTCATTTAATTTTGTTTTTCTTCTCGATTTTTATGTGGTGGCCAGTTATGACACCGCTCAGAGAATTAAATCCTCTTTCAGATATGTATCGCCTTGTGAATTTGCTTATTAATGGTTGCATCTTATTCGGTATTGCGTACCCTCTTTTTTTATGGGACCAGCCTTATGCACCATTTCAGAACTTTAACTTTCCAGATATCTATACCGCAAAGAATGATGTCATCATTGGGGCTGCAACGATTATGTTTGTTCAGAAGTTTTTAATTGTTGCAATTGGAGGCGTCATTTTATTTAAACGATTCAAAAAAGAAGACGTAATTGACCCTGTAAACGTCTCTGCATTAATGGGTGTAAAAGGAACAAATGGTCAAAATTCATAAGTATTGAAATCTCCATGCCACCCCATGGAGATTTTTTATTTGTGTATATTTCCATACAATCTTGTTAAAAGTAACCATAATCACACATTTACGACTACCAAGGAGGTTGTATGGTTTTGGCAACGGAGGGAAAGAAGAAATCATTTATTTGGGATTATTTGACGACGGTTGATCATAAAAAAATCGCCCACCTATACTTAGTTACAGGCTTGTTTTTCTTTTTGCTAGCAGGATTAGAAGCTCTGTTTATGCGTTTACAGTTGATGTATCCCAATAATACGCTCGTTAGTGCAGGGTTTTATAATCAATTGCTTACGATGCATGGTACGACGATGTTATTTCTTGCTGCTACGCCGATCTTGTTTGCGTTTATGAACGCGATAGTCCCGCTGCAAATCGGAGCGCGTGATGTTGCATTTCCATTTTTAAATTCACTTGGGTTTTGGCTGTTTTTCTTTGGGGGCTTATTATTAAATTTAAGCTGGTTCCTAGGAGGAGCACCTGAAGCTGGCTGGACGTCTTATGCAACGCTCGCACTTGCTAACACGACGCACGGAACTGATTTCTATGTACTTGGCCTTCAAATTTCTGGCCTTGGCACACTTATTTCTGGGATTAATTTCTTAACGACGATTATTACAATGAGAGCGCCTGGGATGACCTTTATGCGTATGCCTTTGTTTACGTGGAGTACATTTGTTTCAGCTGCCTTAATCTTGTTTGCTTTCCCCCCACTTACTGTAGCATTATTGCTACTAATGTTTGAGCGTCTGTTTGGGGCTGCATTTTTTTCGATTGACCTAGGTGGTAACTCTATTATTTGGGAGCATTTATTCTGGATTTTCGGTCACCCTGAAGTATACTTACTAATGCTTCCGGCTTTCGGATTATTTTCCGAAATTATTCCGACTTTTTCAAGAAAACGACTTTTTGGATACACGGCGATGGTGTTCGCTACAGTTTTAATTGGTTTTATCGGATTTATGGTATGGTCTCACCATATGTTTACAACAGGGATGGGAGCGATCCCGAACTCAATTTTCGCACTTTCAACAATGGCGATTGCCTTACCAACAGGGATTAAAATCTTTAACTGGCTGTTTACAATGTGGGGCGGTCAAGTTAAATATACATCTGCAATGCTTTGGGCTGTTTGGTTTCTCGTCTCATTTGTTATGGGCGGGGTTACAGGCGTTATGACCGCCTCTGCCCCTGCAGATTATCAATTTCATGATACGTATTTTGTTGTGGCGCATTTTCACTACGTCCTTGTTGGAGGGGTTGTGTTCGCAATTTTTGCAGGCTTGCATTACTGGTGGCCGAAGATGTTTGGAAAAGTGCTCAATGAAACACTTGGAAAATGGACATTTTGGACATTTTTTATCGGTTTCCATTTAACCTTCTTTATTCAGCACTACCTTGGCTTATGGGGTATGCCGCGCCGCGTATTTACATACTTGCCAAACCAGGGGTTGGAGCTTGGAAACTTTATTAGTACAATCGGTGCGATTCTGATGACGATCGGAACGATTATTCTCCTTATCAATATTATCCTCACTACAAAAAATGGTGAGAAAGCAATAAACGATCCATGGGATGGACGCGCGTTGGAATGGGCAACTTCCTCCCCACCACCTGAATACAACTTTAAACAATTACCATGGATTAAAGCGCTCGATCCGTGGTGGGATGCAAAATACGATAAAGACGGTATCTTACCACTCGCGGAACCAATTGGTGATATCCATATGCCAAACAGCTCATTTATTCCGTTTGTCATTTCACTCGGTCTATTTATTGCAGGGCTAAGCGTTATTTTCATCAATGATATAAATGGCATGTTATTCTTCACCATCGCTGGACTTCTCATTACGCTTGGAGCAATGCTTACACGCTCAATTAAAGATGACTACGGCTATCACATTCATAAAAAAGACCTCGAAGAAAATGACGTCTAATAAGAACAAGGGATAGAGCTTATCGCTCTATCCCTTGTTCTGTATCCCGGCTTTGAATGACAAGCAGTTCACCTTCTTTAACAGAAATCTTCCCTTGTTTTGCATTTAATACATTACTAATCCCAAGCGACATTCCCATTTCTAACGAAGCATTATGTAGTGGATATTGAAACCCTTCCAATGTTACCCCTTTTACGGTATGTGTTAATGGAAGTAACGACACATAAGGATATCCATCAGTTGTAATCATTAATTCATCTTTGGTTAGTTGAATTTGATTGTAAGAATCAATAATTTTACAGCGAACCTGATGTGCTAGTGCTGTTCGCAACAAGTGAACATTTGCTAAGGAATGGTCAAAGCGAGTACCAAGTCCCCCGAGAATTAAGATCTCTGATGCCCCTTTCTCTAGCACTGTGCGCATTCCCATCTCCGTATCAGTTAAATCCTTCATCACAGGATCACATGATTGAAACTCACTAGCATATTTCTTCACTAACTCTATTTCCTCAAGTGTTACAGAATCAAAATCACCAAGCGCAGACTGAAATCGAACTTTGCGCTTCGCTAAAAAAGCTGCACCTGCATCTACTCCGATAATCAAATCATCCTCTTTTATATAAGAAACCGCCCATTCACCAAGACGGCCTCCGCTAAAAACTAAAGCACGCAAACCTAGCCACCCACTTCTTTTTAAGATATCTAATCATTATTATCCCTTCATATTGAAACCAATAAAACTTTACCAAAAAAGACTGCATAGGAGGCAGTCTTTTGGTCATAACGCATATGTATTGCACCAATCCTTGCTTTCCTCCGCTGGCATTACCCAGTTCAGGTATAAGGGTCGGAACCGCTTCAAGTTCCCTCTCAGCCAAGTTATGCTTAGCTCCCCGATTTGACTGCACTGATTATATCAACGCTTTCACCCTTTGTAAACATGAAACCGCTACCTTCACCCTCACGCTGTAAAGATATGATAGAATTAGGTCTGGGTGAAGTAAAATGGAGAATAAAATAAACCAATTAAAGGAATTCATTCAACAAGCAGAAAAGATTTGCTTTTTAACCGGAGCTGGTGTTAGCACAGAGAGCGGTATTCCAGATTTTCGCTCTCAGTCTGGCCTTTGGACAAAGAATGTTGGCTTTGAAGAGGTTGTTTCAAGAGCGTATTTTGAGCAATACCCAGAACAATTTTGGAAGTACTTTAAAGACATTTTTCGTACAAAGCTGTTAGGAAGCTATACGCCAAACAGCGGCCATCAATTTATTGCAGAGCTTGAACAACAAGGAAAAGATGTGTCTGTTATTACACAAAATATTGATGGTTTACACCAAAAAGCAGGCAGTTCTAACGTATTTGAAATCCATGGAACGATTCAACAAGCACACTGTCCAGCGTGTTTAACAGAATACGACTTAGACTATTTGAATAAAACAGAAATCCCAAGGTGCGAGACAGAAGCGTGCAAAACTATTTTAAAACCAAATGTCGTTTTGTTCGGTGACATGATTCACCACTTTGAAGAAGCAACGGAAGCAGCTCTGAACTGTGACTTGTTTATTGTTCTTGGCTCTTCACTTGCAGTAACACCGATAAACCAAATCCCTCAGTATGTCGCACTTAACAGCCATGCGACAACCGTTTTAATTAATCGCGAACAAACCTTAATGGATAGCTTTTTTGATTTACACCTTTACAAAGGGATTGGCGAAACCGTTTCACTTCTTAAACAACAAGCAAGTCGTTCGCAATAATTGCGAACGACTTGCTTGTTAAGACAATTTATTTAGAGCTTGCTCAAGGTCATCCCAAATATCATTGACGTTTTCGAGACCGACAGATAGGCGAATTAATTGATTGCTGATCCCCATTTTCTCACGCTCTTCTTCAGGTACGACCGCATGCGTCATTGTAGCAGGGTGCTGAATAAGTGTTTCTGCATCTCCAAGGCTAACCGCAATTTGGATCATTTCAAGCTGGTTCATAAATGTTTGACATGTCTCCAAGCTTCCGTTAAGTTCAAAAGAAATCAATCCGCTGTATCGTTTCATTTGCTTTTTCGCAATTTCATACTGTGGATTATTCATATCTCCAGGGTAATAGACTTCTTTAACAGCAGGATGTCTTTTCAGCTTATCAATGATTGCCTCTGCATTCTCACAATGACGGTCCATCCGTAGCGGCAATGTTTTCATACCACGCAACAGAAGCCACGCATCAAATGGGCCGAGAATACTGCCGATATCCTTTTGCGTTGTCATGCGTACTTCATCGATAAACTCAGCTTTTCCGACGACAAGACCGGCAACGATGTCACCATGGCCACCTAAATATTTTGTCGCACTATGTAGTACGATATCGCAGCCTAGTTCGAGCGGCTTTTGCAAATATGGTGAACAAAATGTATTATCCACGACCACAGGTATGTTATGTTTCTTTGCAACTTCAGCTACCATTTCTAAGTCGATTAATTTCATCGTTGGATTAATCGGTGTTTCAATATAAATACATGCAGTTTCTGGGCGAATATGCTGTTCGACTTCTTCCTTTGAAGCTAACGCACAAAATTCGTGATCCACGTTATATTTATCTTTAAGAAGCTGTAACAGGCCAAATGTACAGCCATACAGCCCTTTAGAACAAAGAATATGATCGCCTGTCTTCGTCAAGGCGAATAAAATGGCAGATACTGCTCCCATGCCTGAACTGAATGCTAAGCCTTTTTCACCGTTCTCAAGCTGGGCAATTCGTTCCTCTAACACGGTTACTGTCGGGTTTCCAAGTCTTGAATAAATGTAACCCTCTTCTTCACCACCGAACCGTCTTGCTCCTTGTTCAGCTGAATGAAATGCAAATGTGGATGTTTGATACATCGGCACATTTAAACTGCCGTGAAATTTATGAGCATCATAGCCCCCATGAATTATCTTTGTTTCAAAATGGTTTGATTCCTTCTTCATATGGTTCTCCCACCTTAGTATGTAGTTTTTATATTCTTCCCTATCTCAGCATAGTATATTTTAGGAATTTTTGAAAGCGTTTACCTCTGCTTGAAAGCATGATTTTTTTATATTTTTTTCCGTATATCTATTGCAAAGCATCATGTTGTTTGTTATAGTACAAATCAACAACTTCATTAAACAACTTTACTTCATTTTCATGAAGTGAGGATAGAGGTGCAAAGACCATTAGTAGATCATTGGAGGAAAATGAGTTCCAGCGAATATGATCGAAAGGGGGATTTGCCGAAGTGTGCTAAAACTCATAATTTACCACACTGGTTTTGCATTGAATAAGTGCAGGACTGTCATATAGTTTTTACTATATGGAGGGCTATCTCACACGCATTGAATAGTAATATTCATTGCAACAGCGGCCCTTCGTTGTTGCTTTTTTGTTTGCATAAATGCGTGCGATAAAGAATAGGGATAGACCTCTATTCATAGTAAGTCGATGAGCCGAAAAGTAAACGGCAAATAGGCAGTGTGAAAACATCTGCTAATCTCCTTATTCTGTTTTAAATGCCTCTTTGGCGTTTAATACAGTAATAAGGGCATTCAAAATCATGAATAGAGGGTGAATGAAAATGAACTTTGGCGAAGTTTTAACAGCGATGGTAACACCAATGGACACAAACGGTAATATTGATTTTCCACAAACGAAAAACTTAATTAATCATTTAATTCAAAACGGAAGTGACGGTCTTGTTGTCGCTGGTACAACAGGTGAATCTCCGACACTAACAAATGAAGAAAAACTGGAATTGTTTGCATTTACAGTTGAAGTCGTGAATGGCCGCGTTCCTGTTATTGCTGGAACTGGTTCAAACAATACACGCGCTTCCATCCAACTTACACAACAAGCTGAAAAATGTGGTGTTGATGGTATTATGCTCGTTACACCATATTATAATAAACCAAATCAAGAAGGTATGTATCAACATTTTAAAGCAATTGCAGAGGCTACTTCCCTGCCTGTTATGCTTTATAACATTCCTGGACGCAGTGCTGCAGGCTTAACTGTTGATACAATTGTACAACTTTCACAAATTCAAAATATCGTCAGCGTAAAAGAAGCAAGCGGCGATCTTGAAGCAATGACACGTATTATTTACCAAACAGACGAGTCATTTACTTTATACAGTGGGGATGACGGCTTAACGCTTCCAGTTCTTTCAATTGGTGGAGCTGGTGTTGTTTCAGTATCTTCTCACATTTTCGGTAATGAAATGAAGCAAATGGTGACAAGCTATCGCAAAGGCGATGTGAAACGTGCAGCAGCAATTCACCAAGAACTACTTCCAATGATGAAAGCATTATTTATGGCACCTAGCCCTTCCCCAGTAAAAGCTGCACTTCAAATGTATGGGTTAGATGTCGGCGGTGTTCGCTTACCAATGGTTCCATTAACTGATATGGAACGCCAAGCATTGTTTGAAATCATCCGCCCCAAACTAAATGTAGCAGTCAGCTAATTGATTCAAAAATTCCATGTTGATGTCAAAGTCCGCGTTTCTGCGGGCTCTTTTTTTTTGCGAAAAGCGGAGGCGAATCGCTCAGAAACCTTGTTTGCTGGAGCCTTCACGCATAGAGGCGCTCTTTGCCTCGGAGCGGGAAGGTGAAGCAACACAATTTTCTATTCGCGCAGATGGACATAAGAAAAGCGGAGAAAGCCCGCTTAAATCGATCGGCTGGTGGAGCTTCTGACAAAGAAGGTCGGTCTTTACCTTCGACAGAAGAAGCGAAGTAGCCCGACGATTTGGCTTTCGCAGCTAGGTCAAAGGAACACTGGCTAAGAACCTCATGTCCTGTGCGTCAAAAGCGGAGCCGGCTTGCGCATCAGCACCAAGCATAAGACAAGCTTCTTTTTTAATATTTAGACTTCTCTTAATTTTTGTCTTTTGTATGTTATATTAATATATAGTCACGAAATGTTCAATACTTAAAATGAGGTGTGATAGCTTGCTTACTATTGATCAAATCCAACAAGCCAGAAAGCAACTTCAAGGAATTATTCATACAACTCCTCTCGATTATTCAAAGACCTTCAGTGATATCTCCGGACAACAAGTTTATTTAAAGCTTGAAAATCTCCAAAAAACAGGAGCTTTTAAAGTACGCGGAGCCTACAACAAATTAAATGCCTTAACAAAGGAAGAACGTGAAAAAGGTGTCATTGCGGCATCAGCAGGAAACCATGCTCAGGGTGTTGCATTTGCAGGAGCAATCTCGAACGTTCCTGTAACGATTGTTATGCCTGAACGCGCTCCACTTACAAAGGTACAAGCAACGAAAGAATATGGAGCAAATGTTGTTCTTCACGGTGATATTTTTGATGAATCATTAGAGAAGGCTCAAGAAATTCAGAAGGAAACAGGCGCAACGTTTCTTCATCCTTTTGATGATGATGCGGTTATGGCTGGTCAAGGAACGATCGGGCTTGAAATTCTCGAACAACTGCCGGATGTTGACGCTCTCGTTGTTCCTGTTGGTGGAGGCGGTTTAATTTCTGGGATTGCTAAAGCAATAAAAGAAACAAATCCAACTGTTCAAGTAATCGGTGTTGAATCAGAAGCAGCCTCCAGTATGAGCGCATCCCTTCACGCAAAAAAAATAACCCAAATCTCCCCTGGTGAAACAATTGCTGATGGCATTGCTGTAAAGCAGCCTGGCGAAAAAACGTTTCAATACATTCAACAATATGTAGACGAAATTGTTACTGTGAGTGAATTAGAAATCTCACGTACGATGTTATATTTACTAGAACGGAATAAACAAATTGTTGAGGGGTCTGGAGCTGCTGCTTTAGCGGCTCTTCTCTATCACAAATTACCGTTTACAAATAAACGTACGGCAGTCGTAATCAGCGGCGGGAATGTAGACGTGAACTTTATTTCACGCATTATTGAGCATGGGCTTGTAGAAGCGGGGCGGTTTGTTACCTTCTTTACAATGATTCCAGACAGACCAGGACAACTAAACAACCTTCTAAGTATCATAGCAAACTTAGAAGCAAATGTCCTAAGCGTCCACCATCACCGCCAAGGCTCACGTGTAACACCAGGCCTTACAGAAGTAGAGTTTTCTTTAGAAACACGTGACCGCAAACATATTGAAGAAGTTGCTATTGCTCTTATTCATGCAGGGTATGAAGTGAAAGAAAAAATATAATAATCCGTAATTAATAAACCGACAGACCTTTGTTAGCCTGTCGGTTTTGCTTGTTATTCTCCCTGCTCAGTTAAAATAACCGGGCCATCTTTCGTAATTGCAATTGTATGTTCATATTGTGCCGAAAGTGAGCCATCATAGGTGCGGGCCGTCCACCCGTTTTTATCCATTTTACTTTGATATGCACCGATATTGATCATCGGCTCGATTGTAATAACCATTCCTTCTTTTAATCGCTGACCTTTGCCTGCATTACCAAAGTGCGGGATATACGGGTCTTCATGAATGGTTTTGCCAATGCCATGACCTGTAAAATCTCTTACAACCGAAAAACCTTCTGCTTCAACAAAAGATTGAATGGCATGCCCAATATCACCTAGTCGATTCCCAGGTTGCGCCTGTTCAATTGCCTTATAAAGCGATTCTTTTGTTACATCTAGTAAATGTCTTGTTTCATCTGAAACGGTGCCCACTGGATGCGTCCATGCTGAATCTGCCAGGCCTCCCTTATAATTCACTACCATATCGATTGTAACGATATCTCCTTCTACAAGCGGTTCTTCTCGCGGAAAACCATGACATATTTCATCATTTATTGAAGCACATGTTGCAAACTCATACCCTTCATATCCTTTTTGCTCAGCTGTTGCCCCATGCTCTTCTAAAAAGTCTTCAACAAATTGTTCAATGTCCATTGTTGAAATACCTGGCTTAATAATCTTAGCAATTTCCTTATGACAGGCCGCAAGAATCTTCCCCGCCTCTGCCATTAATTCAATTTCTCTTTGAGATTTTAATGAAATCATCGAAATACTCTACCCCTTATTTCGTAAATTTTTTATTGTTAATTATGATTATGCTGTTTTGTCATGTTATTTTACTTTCGGAGTTTATATGACAATCCTTATAAAGCTTAACACGTTCCTTAGTTCATTACCATTTCAGCGCTTTTCGGCCATACAACTTTATACAACAATATACCATTTTTTCATATTTTTGTTATAATTGTAGTAGTGTTTTGTTGAATGGGGGAGAGAATAATTAAAAATCAAAAAGGACTAACGTTAATTGAGTTACTTGCTGTTATTGTCATTTTAGGAGTAATTGCTGCAATTGCTGTGCCTTCTGTCGGAAAAATAATCGAAAATGCAAAAAAAGATGCTCATATTGCAAACGCTACTCGTATAGTTGAGGCAACCAGGCTATATCTCATAAATGAAAATCCTAACTTTTCGCTTTACAATTCTTCTTATGACTACGTAGACATTAAACTCCTTCAACTAAAAGAAAAAGGGTACATGCCAGAAATTAAGTCACCAACCAATCAAAACCCTTATCATCTCAAAGAAACAAAGATTCGAATTGAAAAGCATGCAACAGGGGAAGTAAAATATAGTGTTCGATTAATACCGAGTAGAGATAATGGAAATCATGGAGATATGTATTTTAATGATTATGTTGAAAATTTAAATCGAGATAACATTCAATTAAAAGAATAAAATCCCTGCGCAACTCGCAGGGATTTTATAGGGGAGAATGAATGTGTGTTACACTTTCTTACGGTCTATTATATAAACTCGATAGGAGGACTACCTGATTTCAAATTTCTTATACATGTGTAAGGCTTTCTGCTGCTTTTCTCATTGAACCTGTTTGTTCAAATTGAGAATGCCATGATAATGCTTTTTCCAGCATATGTGGTGTGTGGCCCCCTCGCTTACACGCTTCGTCAAAATAACCTCGAAGTGCTTCACGATAAGATGGATGGGCACAATTTTCAATAATTGCAACAGCACGTTCGCGTGGAGAAAGTCCTCGCAAATCTGCTGCACCTTGCTCTGTTACGATAACATCAACATCATGTTCTACATGGTCAATATGTGGTGAGAAAGGTACAATACTTGAAATGTCACCGTTTTTGGCAATCGATTTTGTCGCAAAAATAGCAATACGTGAATTTCTTGCAAAATCACCTGATCCGCCAATTCCATTCATCATCTTCGTGCCAAGTACATGTGTTGAATTTACATTTCCGTAAATATCAACTTCTAGTGCAGTATTAATTGCAATTAAACCTAAGCGACGAATAATCTCCGGGTGATTAGAAATTTCTTGCGGTCTAAGTACGATTTTATCCTTATATTCATCCAAGTTGTTAAACACGCGTTCCATACAATCTGGAGATAAAGTAATCGAACAACCTGATGCAAACGATGCTTTCCCTGAATCCAATAGTTCAAATACAGAATCTTGTAAAACTTCAGAGTAAATTTCTAGGTTTTCAAACTCTGAATCAACTAATCCGTGAAGAACAGCATTCGCAACAGACCCAATCCCAGATTGGAGCGGCGCTAAATTGTTTGGCAAACGTCCGCTTGCTACTTCATCCTTCAAAAATTGAATCAGGTGTTCGGCCATCATTTTCGTTTCCTCATCTGGTGGAATGATATTAGACGGTGAATCTGGCATATCGCTTAAGACGATGGAAACAATTTTTTCAGGGTCAATTTTGATTGCTGTTTCACCAATGCGATCGCTTACATTTTTAATTGGAATCGCTTCACGCTCACCTTGTTTCGGCATATTGTAAATATCATGCATGCCTTCAAATGCTTCCGGCTGAGCCATGTTGACTTCAATAATCACTTTCTTAGCACATTCCATAAAGATATTGTTGTTTCCGACACTTGTTGTTGGAATGATATAGCCTTCTTCTGTAATGCCTGCTGCTTCAATCACCGCCACATCAATGGCTGGTAAAGCACCTGAGCGGATTTGTTCTGCAATTAATGAAAGGTGTTCGTCTGTAAATAAAACCTCTCCCTCATTAATTGCTTTCCGCATTGTTCGATCTACCTGAAACGGTAAGCGCTTTCGAATTAAGCCTGCCTTTGTCATTAAACCATCTAAATCATTACCGAGTGACGCCCCTGTATAGACATCTAATTTCATTGGCCGTTGCTTCGCATAATCCACTAATGCTAATGGAACTGATTTTGCATCACCAGCTCTTGTGAAGCCACTTAAACCGATAACCATCCCGTCTTGAATATGGGTTATGGCTTCATCAGCACGGACTACTTTCCTTTTCAATTGTTCATTTCGAATACGCTCTAATGTCATGAGAACCCCCCTGTTCAAATGAAGAACTGTCTGACTATAAAGTAACAGGAATTTTCAAAACATTCGCGTTGTTTTCTTTAAAATACAAAAATGAGCGATATCCGACAATTTTACAATTTAAATGATTGATTCATACAAAACCCCTTTCAAGTTAACTGAAAGGGGTTTTGGTTAAAAGCCTAGCAAACGTCTAAACGTGCTGGCATATCGTTGACTGACAGGTACTTTACTGTTCTCTTTGTCGTCCACTAACAATGTAAATGTGGAATGAAAATTCGGATGAATCTCTAGGATGGAAGAAATGCGAATAATAAAAGCTCGATGACAACGAACAAATTGATCAATCGGCAGGCGAGCTTCAAGCTCTGTTAAATTAAATTTATTTTGAAAAATGCCTTGCTTACTATAAATCAATGTCTTTCCGTTATTTGATTCAATGTAGTAAATATCGTTAAATGGAATAGGAATCCAGCGGTCTTCACCTTTTCCGATTAAAAAAGGCTGACTTTGAGCGAACTGTTGTCTTTGTTTCGGTGGTGAAATAATCGTAATAAAACCTTCAAGATGATTTTCTTCAATAATTGGGTAGCTTGTTGCATAATAAGGGACTCCGAAAATACTTTTCTCAACAAGCCTTGATGATTGCTGACGTGCCTTTAATGCTTCGTAAGTGACGGTACCTTCTCTTAAATCCTCACCTGGTTTTAAATGAATATCAATTTTTTGACCGGGTTGATAATAGAGAAACTTTCGCTCATCTGCAATCGCAAACGCAGCATCTTTTGGAAGTAAATTTGAAATCGTCTTGGCAATTAGTGTGCATGATTGTCTTTCCATATGACATTCCCCTCAAAATCTGGTTTGTATTGTCTATAAGAATATCAAAAAATTGAGTTTTTGGAAAAGACTTTACTGAGAAAAATGTGGTTTCAACGAATACTTTGATATGTAAACGATATCACTTCTTGTTTTGCATCATGATAGGCTTTCTGTAGCCCGATTTTTTCAATTGCACTTTTATCTATCATTTTATATGGCAAATCTACAACAGGCGCATGAACAAATGGTGAAAATGACAGCCCGACTGTTGTCTCGTTTATAAAGGCTGGCTTAATTGTTTCTTTATTATTCCACGAAAATGTTTGTGCAAATCCGTTTCGAAACCAACTGATTTCTTTTTCCTTTGCGCAATTTGGTGGGTTAAGACAAATATAGAGGGAAACATTATCAAAAAATTGAAGTAATTTAAAATGAAAAAGTACTGCTTCATCTTCTTCAGTGATTTGTTCTTTCTCTGCAAGCCTTTTTCTTCTGTTCGCTTCATGATTTAAAAAAGGCCTTACGCGTTCATCCTCTTCCATACCCGCGAAAAATGAAGCATAGTGCATACTGCATAAAAAAGCCGCATAAAGACTTTTCGCTTCAACCTCATCAATCCCTTGTATGTACGCTTCGACTTTGGGCTCGAGTGGATAGTGCTGAAAGGAAACTGGTTTCATATTCTCCTGATTCAATAAAGGAGCTTCATCTAGTGGAATCCATGCTCTGTCATGCTCTGTAATGGCAATTACTACTTCTTCTTTCCGCTCCAGTCCATGAAAGTAGTCATCTTTTACATGCTTTGCAAGCTCTCCTGAAATAATTGAATGATCATATTGTGTGACAAGCCTGACCCGTTCCTCTAAATCAAGTACAATCATTGAAACTCCTCCATTTAATTGGTTTTATATACATTTCCTAAAAAATACTTAAATTCCTGCCTTCATTTCGAAAATAAACCGTTGACGTTAATCGTCAACGGTTTATTTAGAATCATCGTAATCATAACGGAATCCATCCTCTAAAGGTGGTTGTTGCGTTTCGGATAATCTCAATAATAAACGGTGGTAGCTTAGTGCTTCATCATCACTGGCCCGTTCCACAGCAGTATGAATTGCTTTTTTGATTAGTGCTTTCTCTTCTTGGTTTAACTGCAATTGCATAAGCAAAACCTCTTTTTTCTTTTTAGTGTGCCGACTTATATGACGATTTATGTAAGTTCAAATGTGCGCGCAATGTGGGTGAAAATTTGTGTTCGATATAACGGTTTTTCATTCCATAATTGATGCAATGCTTTGTCAATTAAGAGGATGTCTGCGTTTGGGAACTTTTTCTTTAAAGCGTTCATATTATAACGCCAATCCACAGTAGTATCACCCGTTCCTTGTAGGATAGTAATGCATTTTGAACTTTGAGGCAGCGTTTCAAACCTTTCTTGCCATTGTTCTAGGGCATCAAGCCATGTAAACGGTATATATGTCGCTTGAAGTGGATCTTTTTTTACAAAGGTTAAATACGATTCATGATGAGAATTTCTTTTAAAGGTGCGCTTGATTTGATTTGCAGCTACAGCAATTGCTCGCTTGCCAAGCATAGAGGCGTGCCAGCGATATGAACGAACAAGCGGAGCCAAGAGTACAACTTTATTGATCGTATCTACTGGCTGTGACAATAACAAATCGACAACCGCCGCTCCCCCAGTGCTATGAGCGATAATATCAAGCGGTTTATCGATCGTAGAAATGACGTGTTGTAAATGTGTAATATAATCTATAAAGGATTCAATATGAGCCGCTTCACCAGATGATAACCCATGGCCGACAAGATCAAATGTGTAAACCTCTACTTCATGTTGCAGTAGAAATGCGATCATTTCTCTTAATTGCCCTGAGTGATCAAGATAACCATGAACAAGCAGTACGGCCCTCTTTGCATTAGAGGGTTGAAAGCGTTGCAGGAAAAGCTTTTCATTGCCACTATTGATATACTCTGCTTCATGCTCCACTTCAAAGTCCAATCCGTAAAAGTCTCGATATGCTTTAAGCGTATGGTACTCTACACCATTTGTACGAATGTCTTCAACCACTTTTTTGAATGTCATTTTCCCAGCTCCAACTCGTTATTCATGACAGCTTAAATACGTTTTAAATACTTTTGTCTTCTTAAACTCTTTCCACTCCAACTTCACGTCTTCCCCATCTGCTGACCAGCCCATTATTTCAAAATAGTTGTGATCGAAGTAAACGTGAGTAAACCCATGTCTCATCCAAAATGGTTGTGAATCATTCCATGCATCTAAATAAATATAAAAATGATGCTGCACAGCATACTCTTTAATTTTCTCTACAATGACAGAACCAATACCTTCTTTTCTTCGGTTTCTTGGGAATCTGAGCAAGCCTATAAACAACACATGTTCATCTTCATCAAAGAAAATATCTAAAACGACATTTGCACAACCAAAGCCTGGGTCGCACATTAACTCATTAATTTTTAAGAAAAAACGTCCTTCTTCCTCTGTTACCTTTGCCTTAAGTTCGTGTTCATCTAAAATTTCAATAATTTCATCAAGGGTTTCCTTAAAACCTGTTAACATACCATATCTCCCCATCTCATTTGGTTTCGTTGGATCAATTTATCTCATAACACTTCCGCCTGAGAGCTTAACAGATTCTCCAACAATATTTTCAGCTGCTTCTGACAATAAGTAGATAATCGTGTTCGCAACCTCCTCTGGCTTTGTTATTCTGCCAGAAGGCATCGTTTCATGAACCTTTTCCCATTGTTCTTCAAAGCTGCGTCCTTCTCGCTCTGCTTTTCGCTTAATAGCTGCAATGCCCATTTCAGTTTCGACAAATCCTGGGCAGACAGCATTCACACGAATATTGCTCCGAATTGCTTCAAGAGCAAATGATTGTGTAAAACCTATTAACGCAAATTTTGAAGCAGCATAAGCTGAATTGCCATACGTTCCGCGCAATCCAGATAACGACGAAACATTTACAATTGCACCTTTTTCTGTTTTCTTCATTTCTTCATATACACGCTGTGTTAATAAAATAGTTGCTGTATAGTTCAGCTCCATAATACGTCGGATGTCTTCTTCCGTAAGCCTTTCTAATACTGTCCCTCCTGCTATGCCAGCAGAATTCACAAGACCTGTAATAAGGCCGTTATGTTTTACAGCGTCTTCCACAAGGGAATCCCGTTCTTGTTTATTTGTTAAGTCAGCTGATAAAGGTGTGACAGTGATATTTGGAAATGTCTTATTTAACTGTTGTGCTAAATCAGCTAATTTCGCTTTATTTCTTCCTGTAACTGTGACAGATGAACCTGCTTGAGCCGCAGCAATGGCAGTTGCTTTCCCAATTCCGCCTGTTGCTCCGGTGATTAGAATATGTTGATTCATTAAAGCCTGATTACTGAAAATATTCACGCTTCTGCCTCCTTATAGGATGAAACCTCTTCTCCACCTTCATTGTATATCCTTTCCAACCTCATTAAAAGATTTGAATCCCTCATTTACTGTGACGATTTTTCAAAACCTATACTCGTCTTTTTCCTTAAATAATAGTGCATCAAACCCACGTATTCCCATTATATACATTGACTGAAGTGGAGATAGTAAGTAATGCTTCATGATTACAACTTGGAGGGAACCATATGGCTAAAAATAAGCGTGAAAAGAAACAGCAAGCACCTGCTCCGAAACGATTACTAGCTGAAGAATTTGGAAATGAATTTATGGAAGCAAACGCAAGCAAAAACTTCCAAGAAGACGACCGCAAAGCTGAAAAACGCTAACGAAAATAAGGAGGCATACGCAAAATGCGAATGCCTCCTCTCTTTATTGATGATTATTTTGAGTTGGTTTCCGTTTTTCAGCAGACATGTCTCTTGCATGCTCACGTTCAAGTGTTTCCTCTGCTTCTGGCGGTAAGTGGTTGTTTTTCTTCGGCTGCAAGCGATTTCGCTGCTTTTTACCCATATTCATTTCCTCCCTTTGAAAACTTTCATACAGGTAGCTTTCTCACATGGAAAAAAGTTTATGCAGTTATGAAAGCGCAATATGAATCGCTGCAAATAGAAAGACTAATACAAATGAAGTGATGTGAAACATTCGGACAATGGAAGAATTCAATTTATTTGTTAAGATACTACCGAATATAGCTGACAAAATTAATGCAATAACCGCCCCAATCCCAACGTACTCTCTAAACTCCAGCTCTCCTTCAGCTAAAAACATTAACACACCATGAAAGATGGATAATGAAAGAGCAAGTATACCAAAGCCAACATGCCATTTTTTAAAGAACAATAAGAAGTCACGGTATTGTTTCTTATAATTGCTGAAGTTGTTCATAACAACAGGTGCGAGTCTTTTTAAAGGAAAGAAAAGAACTGCTCCACCGACAGATACCATTCCTGCCCAACCAATTAACTCACCTGTTTCTTCAACCACTTCATTTTCTTCCTCTTCTTCCCCTTCGTATTCATGTTCTTCATATTCGTCATCATCAGCAAAAACTAATTGTGATGGGAAAACAAACATCCCAGCAATGAAACAAATAAATATAATTGCAATATACTTTTTCACGCTTTCTCCACTCCTACTACAGAGGTATTTTTACACTAAATGTTGCACCCGAGCCTTCGACACTTTGCACCTCAATGGTCCCTTTGTGTGCTTCAATTATCCACTTCGCAATTGACAAACCAATCCCATTCCCGCCATTCTCACGTGTACGAGCTTTATCTACTCGATAGAAGCGGTCAAATACATACGGAAGTTCTTCTGCTGGAATGCCTTTGCCGGTATCTTTTATGCGAATCATAGCATGTTGATCGGTTGTGAAAGTTGTGATGTTTACTGAACCACCTTCTACATTGTATTTCATTGCATTGTCAATAAAGATAAGCAGAGCTTGGTGAAGTCTTTCTTTGTCAGCTGTTATATGGACTGACTGTGAGCTATCATATTCGAGCAAAACACTTTTTTGTTCTGCAATAGGCTGCAGATTCTTAATCAAGCGCTGTAGCATATCGACAACATCTATTTTTTCTTTATGCAAAACAGATGATGGTGAGTCAGTCCGGGCGAGGAACAGTAAATCTTCGACAAGCTTTTGCATACGATTAACCTCGTCATAACAATCATCAAATACTTCCTTTGAAAATGGCTCAAACTTGTTTTTTTCTTCTGCTGCCAATACTTCAAGAGAAGATTTCACAATGCTTAAGGGGGTGCGCAGTTCGTGAGAGGCGTCAGCTGTAAATTGTTTTTGCTTATCGAATGCTTTTTGAATCGGAACCATTGCTTTACCAGCCATATAATTAGCAATAAACGCTGCTATAAGCAGAAACACTAACCCGACAACAATTAGCAAAAGCAATAACTGATTTACAAGCTTTAATTGAGGGGTTATATTTGCACCCGTATAGATTGTCCCAATAAACTCCCCATTTTCAAAAACAGACTGAGCTGTTAATAAGAATTGAAGTTTCTCATCTTGATATGTGATGGTTTCATATTGAATGTCTATGTCAGACGGGCTCCAACCATTCACAACTTCAAGAAGCTTTTCCCGAACTTCAGGTAATATCTCATCTCCTTCTATAAGCGTTCCATCTTTGGCAACGATATAGTAAAATGTACGGGCGCCTGGCACGTAATCGACCTCTTCCTCCTCGTCTTCCTTATGGTAATACCATTCCAACAGCTCTTCACGATGGTCTGCCAATTCATGATTAGCAAGCTTACGTAAGCTTTCCTCTTGGTCAAACCGGAGCAGACCTTGTAAGCCAATATAGACAATGACACAAAAAAACGCGAAAAGCACTCCCATTACAATTAAATATAAGAATGTTAATTGTTTACGAATTTTGTGAAACATATGGCGTCACCAATTTATAACCAATTCCCCGTATATTTTGTATACAACGTTCATCGGCATCCTCGATTTTCTTTCGCAGCAGACGGACAAGTGCATCAAGTGAATTGTTTGTTACTATCGCGTCAAACCCCCAAATGCGATCAATAAGCACTTCACGCGGCAGCACTTGATTCTTATGCCGCATGAACAGTTCAAACAGCTGATATTCTTTCGGAGTTAATTGTACAAAAACCCCATCCTTCCAAACTTCTTTCGTTGTAAGGTTAAGTGAAAGCTGGCCACATTGAATGCTTTCTTCTTGGATCGTTTGTGTCCCGCGACGAGAAAGCGCTCGAATTCTTGCAAAGAGTTCCTCAAACTCAAATGGTTTTACGAGATAATCATCTGCTCCTGCATCAAGTCCATATACACGATCTTCGACAGCATCCTTTGCGGTTAATAATAAGATTGGTTTTGTAAAGTTTTCTTTTCTTAATTTTTGACAAACTTGGATACCACTTAAACCCGGCATCATCCAATCAAGAATAACGAGATCATATCCTGATGATTGAATATAAAAGAGTGCGTCTTCTCCATTTGCTACCCAGTCAACGGAATGGTTTTCTTTTTTCAACATATGAACAATTAACTTCGCTAAACGTTGGTCATCTTCTGCTACCAATAGGTGCAACTTCTTCACCCTCTCACTCACATATTAAAGGAGCTTACAATTAGCATAAGCACCTTTTCTGAAAAATAAATGAAAAACGTCCATTCGCATACTAAAAACCACGAAGCACGCAGCTTCGCGGTTCTAAACATTTAATGAATTTGTAAACGGTTCATGCTTCGCAAAATAAACGATATTATGCTGGCGGAAAGAATGTTTTATACTGTGGTCTTTAACTGAAGAAAAATGCTTCTGAAGCTTGGCATGTAAAAACTTTGAATGTGCTCCACTTGTATAAGTTACACATCCACCTTGCGATAGTCGAGACTTAACAACCTGCATACCATTATCTCCATATAAACTGCGGCTGTTTTCAAAGATAAGCCAATCAGGGCCTTTTTCTACATTTAAACAAATCATATCAAACTGTTCTGCAGAACCTTGCAGGTACGTCGTTAAATCAGCTTGTACGACATGCAATTTGCGGTTGTTTAAAGCGTTTTCATTTAAATCAGCAAAATATGTACGATTCCAATTAATAATTTCTTGTTCTTTTTCAACAACGATTACTTCGTTAATCTGTTCATTTTTTAATACTTCAGCAGCTAAGAAACCAACACCTAAGCCGCCAATCAAAACACGCTTTGGATGCTTAACTTGTAATAACGCATCATGTATAAACGAACAATGAGATTTTTCATTATACGTTGCTGTCAAAAACAACCCATTTGAAATAATTTCAAAGTGAGGGCCACGCTTTTGAAGTTGCAGTTCGCCTCTTTCCGTGGAACACCGCTCGAGAACCTCCAGCTTAATTCCTTTTCCCACCTAATTCACCTCATATATTCATTGAATTTTCCAACAATATTATACATGATAAAAGGCCTGTATTTTCACATATTTTTCATAAAGATGTGTCTTTTATGCGTCAATTTTATAAAAGCTCAGTCGTTATGTATGGTTTTCTGCTAAAGAGTCAAGATTTTATCCAACATATTTCTTCAAAATTCGATCAATTGAGGGACCATATGATTCACCAAACATATTCAAATGTACAAGTAAATAATAAAGTTGATAAAGCTCTTTTCGCTCTTTATATTCTTTTGAAAGCGGAAAAACACGCTGATAGGACTCATAGAATTCCCTGGAGTATCCGCCAAATAATTCCGTAAAAGCAAGTTCAAATTCATGGTCACCATATAATACAGAAGGATCAATTAAATACGGCTCCCCTTTAGCACCAGCAAGCCAATTACCACTCCATAAATCCCCATGAAGTAAACTCCCTTTTGGACATTCAGGTATCCATTTTTCTAGACGGTCAAGAAGCTTATGAAGTTGTTCATGCCTCTGCCCACGGATTAGTCCCTGCTCAACCCCAAGCCGCACTTGAGTGGCTAAGCGTTGTTCACGATAATAGGTACACCAATTATTATACCAACCATTCTCTTGGCGTAACTTTCCAATATACGTGAAATCATCATAACCAAAATGACTTTTTGTCTGAAGGTGCATCTTTGCTAGTCTTTCTCCAAGCTTAACATCCGTGCTTTTATTTGGTGCCCCATTAATCCATTCTAACCAAAGCATCGGACTATTTGTTTTGACAACTCCATACACATTTGGCACGTTAATTGTATTCGTATCTGCTATTAATTGCAGTCCACGAGCTTCTACTGTAAAAAATTCCTTCTCCACTTCTTTATTTAATTTAACGAAATATTCCTGTTCTTTTGTTCGAACATAAAAACTCTCATTAATATCTCCACCTGAAACAGGATGAATAACTTCAATTTCACTTTTATCTCCAAGTTGTGCCGCTCCGTTAATAAAGTCCACTTTCATTTCCTCATCTCCTTTTCACTAATTTATACTTTATCTAAGCAAATAAACGCAAATGTCGTGAAGAGCACATGGGCGTAATGAAACGACAAAAAAATCCTTACTTCTCGATAAGAAGTAAGGACCATAAGGGAATGAGATTTATCGTGTATCCATCGCTGTCGAAACGATGGGCGCACACCAGATGTCATTTATGAACGGAAAGACAGCGCATCACCTTTAATATAGCTGGTGATTTTGCTTATCGAGATGTTCGTCTCAGATGCAATTTCAATCGCATTCGCATAAGGTTTTTTCGACAAATATTGACGAATTTTCCAATAATCTGAACGCTCTGCCTCATAACAAGTTGGACAAAGCATTGCTTGTAATTGACCACTAATTCGCCCACATTCATCACAAAATCCGCTTGAATTCAAGACGACTTCACCCCTTCCTGCACGTCCACATTTCGAAACATTTCATTGTTACCTGTATTTTACTAAAGAAAAAAATGTTCGCTAAGGGTCATTTGCAGGAAGTTTAATCGTTCTTTAGACCTCTTTTCATTAATTTTTTACAATAATTTTAAATTTATTAGGACTTTAGATTAGTTGCTTTAACTATAATCTTTAATTAATCGGTGTAACTCACCTTTTAGATTTGGAAGTTCATCTGCTGTTAAGCGTATACGTAATTTTGTTTCATCCATATCAAGCATTTCGCTAAACAGTCCACCCAGCCCTTGAGCTCGGCGGTCAACTTCCATCCAAACATCGAATTCATTTTCAGAAACAGCTAAGAAAATGACCTCTAGTTCATCAAGCTTTCCTCTAAATTCCCCGCGGTACGGAATAAATTCAAACTCTTGCACGAACGGCAGCCGGCTTCCAAGCATCTTAGGGGCAACTTCATTCTCTGCTTCTTGTAATTTGAACCCAAGCTCATCAAGTGCTTCAAAGAAAGCAGACATGTATGGATGTGGTTCCACACGAATATAATCACGGTCGCTTGGGTCGACAGCCATCTTTATATCTAAGCCCGTTTGAACCCATACATGTGAACGGCCTATGGAAACAGGTGTGCCTAATGGCAATTCAAAAGAAAAAGGAATCTCCTTCACTTCATCTGGTGCAATTGTAAACGGATTTGTTACTTGGTAACGTCCGATCACACCTGTCTCTTCTACTTTATCATCATCCACTTCCCGTAAATACGTGGTATTAAGTGACAGATAAATCGCATCAATATCTTGTGCGACACTGCCCCCGCGAATCACAACCTTACCTGTGATATCACTTCCTGCTCGAAGAATATCCTGCTCAAGCTGTGTATCTACCTCTGCTGCTCCGACTCCTATACTTGCGAACATTTTTTTAAAAAAAGACATTTTCATTCTCCTTCCATCTGTACATGCTTCTCTAATCTATTCGATATGAAATACGATTTTCTTTGATCAATGTTTCATTTTTTTGTATTTTTGTTGTTTCATTCAATTTAAAATCCTAAAAAAAGGCAAATCAATTGTAATAATGCTCAATATTCTTAAAATATTAAGAATTTATAAGCGATTTATAAGCTTTTCATCCTTATCTGTGCTTAGCAGAGGTCAGTGGCTTTAATAAGCTTATTTAGCGTTTAAAGCAATTTGATTCTCTGTTAAAAGCACGTTAGCATTAATCTATAAGAAAAATAAACAACAAAGAATATCAAGTCATTATAAAAACTTATCACCAAATTGTTTGTATCACTATGAACGAAAATGAAAAAAGTTTCGTTTTCGTTCAGCGTGGTATGAATAAAAAGAATAATCTCTAACTATTATTTTATAGGAGGTGGATTGATGAATAGAAAGCAGGCTGTATTAGAACGTACACAACAAACTGACTTCACATTTGAAAAACCTTCTGTAGATGATGGTGCAAAAATGTGGCAGCTTGTCGTCGATTCAGGTGTTTTAGATGAAAACTCTCCATACAGTTACTTGATGATGTGCAAATTTTATCAAGATACATGTATTGTAGCGAAAAAAGATGATGAAATAGCAGGATTTGTAACAGCATTCAAACCGCCTGAAAAAGATGATGCTGTTTTTGTATGGCAGATTGGTGTTTCCCAAAAGTTCCGAGGCAACGGATTAGGAACAAAAATTTTAAAAGCACTTCTAAATAGTGAAGCGTGTAAAGATGTAAGCTATTTGGAAGCTACTGTTTCACCTTCAAACATACCTTCCGAATCGTTATTCCGAGGCATGGCTGATAAGTTTGAAACAGATTGCGAAGTGACAGGATGTTTCAAAGAAGATGATTTCCCTGGTGATGAGCATGAATCTGAGCGGTTATTCCGCATTGGACCTATTAAGAAATAACTGAACAAAAACCCTTTTATACCCATACCCAAAAGCACGAATTAGAGAGAGAAGCAGGTAGAAAATTTTATTGGAGGTTTTGACATCAACATGGAATTTTTGAATCAATCCGAAGGCTTAAATATTTTTGAAAAGTATGAATCAGAAGTACGCTCTTATGTTCGCAGTTTCCCAACTGTTTTTACAAAAGCAAAGGGCTGCAAAATGTGGGACGTAGATGGTAAGGAATATATTGATTTCTTAGCTGGCGCTGGTGCGCTAAACTACGGTCATAATCCAGATGGAATGAAAGAAGCTTTGCTTGATTACATCAAAAACGATGGTGTGACACACAGTCTAGATATGGCAACAACGGCGAAAGAATACTTCTTAAAACGCTTTAACGAAGTTATCTTAAAACCGCGTGATCTTGATTACAAAATTATGTTCCCAGGTCCTACTGGAACAAATACAGTTGAAAGTGCATTAAAACTTGCTCGTAAAGTGACTGGACGTTCAAACGTAATCAGCTTTACAAACGGCTTCCACGGTATGACAATCGGCGCACTTTCAGTAACAGGAAATTCTTTCAAGCGCCAAGGTGCTGGAATTCCGCTAACAAATACTACATCAATGCCTTATGATAACTTCATGAGCGATGATTTCGACACAGTGGAGTATCTCGAGCGTTACCTTGAAAACAATGGGAGCGGCATGGATAAGCCAGCAGCAATAATTTTCGAGACAGTCCAAGGTGAAGGTGGTATTAACGCATCCCGCTTTGAATGGATGAAGCAAATTGAACAAGTTTGCCGTAAGCATGACATCATGTTAATTATTGATGATGTGCAAGCAGGATGTGGACGTACAGGTACATTCTTTAGCTTTGAACCGGCTGGAATTGAGCCTGATATTGTATGCCTATCGAAATCGATCGGCGGATATGGTCAGCCGTTTGCAATTACGCTTTTCAAACCGAAATATGATATTTGGAAGCCAGGCGAGCATAACGGTACATTCCGTGGAAATAACTTTGCTTTCATTGCAGCTGCAGAAGCAATGAAATATTGGGAAGACGGCTCTTTTGAGCAAGGAATTAATGACCGTGCAAAAATCGTTTATGATTTCTTAGAGAAAATTGTAAAGGAATATCCTGAATTAAAAGGTGAGCATCGCGGACGCGGCCTTATGCAAGGAATCGCTGTTGGTGTAGACGGACTTGCAGATGAAGTTTGTGCTGAAGCATTCAAACGCGGCTTAATAATGGAAACTTCTGGACCGAAGAGCGAGGTATTTAAATTATTCCCTCCGCTTAACATAGAAGTGAAAGACCTTGAAAAAGGATTAAGCATCATTGAGGAATCTGTTAAAGCTGCAGTTAAAGAACCTGTAAAGGCCTAACCAATATACAAACTAATTGACTTATCCAAGGAGGAAACCAAACATGAAAATCGTAAAATTAGACGAGGTACAAAACTCTGACAACACAATCGAAGGCGGCACATGGACCAGCAGACGCCTACTTCTTAGAAAAGACGGCATGGGATTCTCCCTTCATGACACAGTGATTAAAGCAGGTACTGAAACACACATTTGGTATCAAAACCACCTTGAAGCAGTTTACTGCATCGAAGGTAAAGGTGAAGTTGAAACATTGAAAGATGGTAAAGTGTATCCAATTGAAGCAGGTACTGTTTATGCACTAGATGAGCATGATGAGCATCTACTCCGTGGTGAAACTGATATGCGTATGGTATGTGTATTTAACCCACCAATTACTGGAAGAGAAATCCATGATGAAAATGGCGTATACCCATTAATTGAAGATGACGAAGAAGAAGTAAGCAAGTAAATAAAAGAAGTGCGGCTATAATAGCCGTACTTCTTTTATTTTGCTTCATTATGAGTTTGATAAATGGTTTCATACAGCACTTTGGCTTCGCTATTTAATCGTTTGCGATATGTCTCATCCTCTAGGAGCCCTAAATTTTCTTCTATTAGATTTCTTGCTCTTCTCCAGCTGAAATCTTTACAGTAATCATTAATCGATTGAATAAGATGAAGGCGTCTGCGTTCCTCCATTGCTTTTTCAGCTTCTAATTTCCGCTTATGGTGGTGATTCACAGGATCTGCTTTTTTTACTTGATCATTTGCTTCATTATTTGCTTGTGCTTGCTTTTTCTTTTCAAAATCTTTTACGACATGTTCCAATAAGTTTAATGCATTTGTGCTAAGGAGCTTTCTTTTCTCTGGTGTGATCAATGTATCATAATTTTTTTCAATTAAAATCCGTGCATGGCCCCACTCCCCACTTGCACAGTGACGCTCAATGTTAAATAGTAACGTTCGAAAATTCATCCCTTTTCCCCCTTTTATTTACAGTGGAAATGCACGAAAACCCTTTCCAATATTACAATATACCTACTACTTTCCATTATAGCAAATTTTTATTACTTGCTTTTTATTTTTTAAAATAACTTTGATTTGCTGATCTTTATTTTTTGAGATATGATTAGAAAACAGTTTACCTGTAGCAGTTCGTAAAATCCTGCTCTACCAAAACTAGGAGGAATTTAATCATGAGCGAATATTATTTACCCCGTTCAGGGCCAATGCCACGTCCTGAAAGTACGAAGCAAGGACGTGAAGTATTAAAGCAAGAAGCGTTCCCTGCACCTAACGTACAAGAAGTAAAATTTCGAGCACTTGAGTTTACAGCAGTTTGTCCGAAGACTGGACAACCTGATTTCGGTAAAGTTGAAATTTCTTATATCCCAAATAAAAAATGTATTGAATCGAAATCATTAAAGTTTTATTTATGGTCCTTCCGTAATGAAGGAGCTTTTTGCGAATCATTAGCAGCAATGATCGCAGATGATATCGTTTATGCGATTGCACCGAAACGCGTTCAAGTCACGGTCTACCAATCCGCCCGTGGCGGTATTGAACTAGAAACAACTGCTGTACGCGACTAGCAGCTACCGGCGTTGCCGATAGCTGCTTTTCTTTTTGACAAGTTTTAGACAGCTTTTGCATAATACTTGTCAATAAAACCCCTTCACGATAAGATGTGTTTGTACCTTTTATAAGAAAGGATTCAACTAAATGAGGCGAATAAGCAATGAAAATAACCTTATCCTCGCATGGATCGCTGCTCTTACGGCTACTGGTGGCAGCCTTTACTTCTCAGAAGTTATGCAGTATATTCCGTGTGAACTATGCTGGTATCAACGAATTTTAATGTACCCAATTGTCTTAATCCTTGGAATGGCCATTGTAAGAAAAGATTACAAAGCAAGCATTTATGCACTTTTATTAAGTGGAATTGGACTTGTCATCTCAATTTATCATTATTTAATCCAAATGGTACCTGCCTTTCAAGAAAAAGGTGGCTCTTGCTCGCTAGTTCCTTGTAATAGTACATACATCCAATGGTTTGGCTTTATTACGATTCCGTTTCTAGCGATGACAGCTTTCATTATCATTATTGCAGCAACATTTTCAGTTTGGCGAAACGAAAGGAGTAAATAAAACATGAAAAAATTGCTTATCTTTGGAGGGGTAATCGTTGCGCTTTTTGTGCTCCTCGGCGTGTTAACGAACATGTCGAACTCCCAAAAAGCAGAAAATAACCCTTTTGGTAAGGATGAATTACATCCAGAAACAGTGAAACAGCTGGATGATCCGAATTACGGTAACTATATTCTTCCTGATGAACTTCAAACTAAGCTAGACAATAATGAAGATGTAACCGTATATTTTTATAGCCCTACTTGTGGGCACTGTAAAAAGACGACGCCTGTCTTAAAGCCAGTTGCCGATGAATTAGGTGTCGATATGAAAATGTATAATGTGCTTGAGTTTGAACAAGGCTGGGATGATTATGCGATTGAAGGAACGCCTACTTTAATTCATTTTAAAGACGGTAAGGAAGCCTATCGTATTTCCGGCTATCATGACGCAGAAACATTCAAAAAATGGTTTGCTCAATTTCATGAAAAAGAATAAATGATTTGAGATTGCTTTTTAAGGCAATCTCTTTTTTTAATGTAAACAAGCAAATTACACAGCTTACTTCATATGTTAAAGAAGGAGAGTTTGATTTTAAGGAGGAAGTGAAATGACTGATGAAGAAAAACGCAAACCTTTTTCTAATGAACAACTGAATCCTTTGATAAAACAGCTGGATGAGTTTTTCCAACAACGACCTGTACGTACTATGCTAGACTCAATTGATTCATTTTTTCATCAAGCTCCTTTCAATGCGACATTTCCTGTAGATATGTATGAAACAGAGCATGATATTGTCATCAAAGCAAATATTCCAGGTGTAAACCGAGAGCAAATTACAATTGAACCGATGTATGATATGATAAAAATTTCGGTCTTAAATAATGAAATAGTTGAGGAAGAAAATGAATTAAAAAGCTATTACAAACGGGAACGAAGAGTCCAGAGAATGGAACGGATTATCCCGCTTCCCTTCCCAGTTTCAGAAAAGAAAACAACGGCTTCTTACCAAAATGGTATTCTTACAATCCGAACACCGAAACAGCAGCGTAAAAAACGAACAATTGAAATTGATGAATAACGCCAACACCCCGCTTTTATAATGATAAAAGCGGGGTGTTGTTATCTTAACTGGAAGTTAAATTGACGCTGATCAATTTGTCCTTCTGAAGTAAATGTTTGTTCTACAAGGTGGACTTTGCTATCTTTATTTATCTTTAAGACTGTCGATGCTCTTGTACCGTAATCAGGTGAAGTAATAAAGAGAGGTGACAATCTCCGTTCCCACTCTACCCCGACACCAGTTTGAGGAAGAAGCTTATCAGGAGCAGGCTCAGCGTTTGAAAGTACTTGAAACAATTCTTCGTCCTTACAGCCTGTTCTTATCGCTTTCTTAAGTCCCGACTTTCCTTTCTCAACTTTAGGCCATGGCGTATCAAGCAGGTGATTACTTAGACCATATATACCTGCTTTCAATGGTATTAATTGATTGTCTACATTCGAATACACCATGAGATGATCATCTGAACCGAATAATACATTATAACCAGGAAAGTCAGCTCGCTCACTTTTTAATTGCTCCCCATATTCTTTTGTAGACATCTTTCCTTTTAAAAATCGGGAAACAATTTCACCACGTGAGCGTAATTTCGACTTTTCATTTGGATTTCGATAATTTGTTAATGCGGCAAACCGCCCTGTTTTTGTAATACCCATCCACGTACCATGCTTCTCTAAGTCTCTTCCAGCAAGTACATATGGGGCATCTTCCCAATAATGAACAGGAGCTGTTGGCCGCTTATAAAACTCATCTCGGTTTGCTGCTACAATGAGGGGATATGTTTTATCAACTTGATAAGCTAATAAAATCAAGCACATATGACATCGTCCTTTGTATACGTTTTCCTCATTATAACAGGTAAAAACTTTTTCTTAAAAAACCTAACTTGATCAGTGCTTCACATTAATTTTTTTATTTATCTTCTAGAGCAAGGATTAAGTCCATTTTCTTTGTTGCGTCAATAAGCGTGCATAATTCAAGCGCCATTTTCATGCCATACATATTGAATTGCCCTTCAATTACAGTCGGAGGTGTAATATCAATTGTGAAACCTTCTTGTTCAATGAATGTAGCAAGGTTTCCACCAATCATATTTCCAAGCTCTCCTGTAAATGATGGGAGCATTTCCCCTTCAATCGGCATTCCAAACATTGATTGACCGATATGACTGCACGTTTCCTTCTCGCTCCGCAAAATGAGCCTTCCTCGTAAGTCTCCAGTAATACCAATTAATACACCGATATCATTTTGGATAACCGGCTGTGTCACAAGTGTTGGCTTTTTTAATTGAATATCCAACGGGATAACTGCTTTCATTGATTTAATCGCACAATTCATAATATCTGTGATCTGCTTTGTAGCTGTCATACCAATTCCCCCATCCCCAACATACATGTTTATCTTTTTTATACACATTTTCTATTTTATTACAAAAGTTTAAATGAGAATAGAAGGAATATTGAAAACTAAATGAATTTTTGTATAAAAACTGCATAAAATAAAATAGATTAAAAATAAATTTACAATCATGTAACATTTGTAACATTTCTTAACTAAAGGTTTACAAAATCTGTTTTAGGGTATAGATTAGATATAAGCTAACACGAATTAACTCTTAAATCATAAGATAAAGAATAGTAATATTGAGTTTTTTAACGTTAAGGGGGGATGATCATGACTGTTCAAGAATTTATGACAAAGGATGATTATACAATCATTCAATTTGCCTTTGAATTGCTAAAAGATGTACAAAATCAAGTCCAACTTAAACATATGTTTTACAAAAACCAAGTGGTTCGTTACATTGATAAACAAATCCAATTATTTATGAATAGCTTGGCTATTAAGCCAGCCTTAAAGGTCGTTTATATTCGACAAATCCATAGTCTGATTGATCATCGCATCAGCAATCTCTTTCAACGAGAAAACCTTTTGCAAATTGTCTAATTCGATCAATCTCATACACATAAAACAACCGCTTAATTTTTAAGCGGTTGTTTCGGTTATTCATATATTTTGCCAGGGTTCAAAATATTATTAGGATCAAACATTCTTTTTAACTCGGTCATCACCGAATATGCTGTGCCATGCTCTTCTTGTTGGTATTGACGCTTCCCAATGCCAACACCATGCTCTCCTGTACATGTGCCTCCACATTTCAGTGCCTCATTTACAAGCTTTTGATTATAAGCTTTTGCTTTCGCATACTCTTCTTCATTCTGAAAGTCAACCATCATTAAGGTGTGAAAGTTTCCGTCCCCTACATGCCCAAATACGCCCCCGACGATTCCTGTTTCATCAAGAGCTTCTCTCGCATAAGTCACTGCTTCACTTAGTGAACTGAGCGGGACACATACATCAGTAGACATAAACTTTTTCTTAGGATATGAATGAATATAGGCATAAGACATTAAATGGCGAACTTCCCATAGCTCAGCAACCTTTTTTGAATTGGTTTCAAAAAAGATTTCCTTACAGTTGAATTCCACTGCAATCTCTTTCATAAAAGAAATATCTTGCTTCACGCCTGGTTCGTTGCCATGAAATTCTAACATTAGCATTGGGTATTCAGGATAACTGGTTCCATTATATTGATTAACTTGTCTCACTGTTTCGGCATCAACAAACTCACAGCGAGCAATCGGAATGCCTGCTGATAGAAAGCTATTAGCAGCATTTATCGCATCCTCCACTCCTTCAAATGACGCTCGGGCTGAAGCGATATATTCAGGGATGCCGTAGACTTGAATTGTCAACTCTGTAAAGCACCCTAAAGTACCTTCCGAACCTACAAACAATCCGTTTAATGCTAAGCCAGATGATGACTTTCTTGCCATACCACCTGTTTGGATAATCCGCCCATCTGCAAGAACGACTTCTAAATTTCTTACATTATCACGCATAATACCGTATTTAACAGATGTCGTTCCACTTGCATTTGTAGCAGCCATACCACCTAATGTTGCATCTGCTCCTGGGTCAACTGGAAAGAATAAGCCATATTTTTTAAGTTTTTTGTTTAATTGTTTTCTTGTTACACCTGGCTGGACTTTAACAAGAAAGTCTTCAGGATACACTTCGATAATGTCATTCATCAATGAAAAATCGAGTGAGATCCCTCTTTTTACAGGAATAATATGACCTTCAAGGCTTGATCCCGCCCCAAAGGGTGTAACTGGGATTCCTTTTGCATTCGCATAGACGAGTATTTTTCGAACTTCTTCCTTTGTCTTAACAAAAGCAACAATTTCAGGCAGGACCCCTTCATGCCCAGACTCATCTTTTCCATGCTGTTCGAGGATTGTTTCATTATCTGTAACACGCTCTTCGCCAATGACGGCAGCAATTGCTTCATATGTAGTCAAGCTCTTTCCCCCTTTAACGTACTGTTCGAATGATGAGATTATACCAACTTTCTGAGTATTCGGAAAGGATAAGTTATCTGAAATAGTCGAAACTTTAAGCTGAACTTCCTATTAACAAAATATAGCTCGAAGCAAATGCTTCGAGCTATGAAACGCCTTTCTTCTTAAACACAAAAAATTTCATGAAAAAGAAACTTGCTGTTGAAGAAAGGAACATCGCTAATCCTTTTGAAATATTACGTGCTACAAAAGGTCGTAGAGATGTGAGTTCTAATAATTGAACGACACTAATAAAAACGATATTACTAATAAGTAATGCGACAAGTGCTTGAATGACAAATGCTACTTTCTCTCTCTTCGTGTAAGCAGCATGATGCTTAAATGTCAGCTTTGAATTCCAAAAATAGCTATTTAAAATTGCAAGCGTGTAGCTAATTGTATTGTAGGTGACAAGTAAAGCACGCTCATCAGTTGGAAATAGCCATAATAATAAATTTAAGCTGCCGATGTCGACAAGCGCATTCAATATGCCAATAAAACCAAATTGCGCAAATTGAACGGCACCATGTGTTTGGCGTTTAAACCATTTCATAGTTTCACCTAAAAGTTTTCATTCACAAGTGCTGGCTGTGAAGCCAAAACCTCTTGATAGAATGAATATAATTGCCGGGAAGGCTTGTCCCAGCCAAAATCTTGACCTGTTTCGTAAGCATTTTTTGCAAGCTGCTGACGAAAGGACTCATCGTTTAAGCGAAGTAATGTTTTCGAAAAGCTCCCTGCTTCATCAGGGTTGTAAAGAAGACCGTCTTGTTCATGCTCAATTTGTTCCCGGGTTGGCCCGCTGTCAGCTGCAACAATCGGCAGCCCTGAAGCCATTGCCTCTAAGATGACTAAACCAAGCGTTTCTGTTGTAGATGGAAACACAAAAACATCGGCTGATGCATAAGCCTCGGCAAGCTCTTCACCGTGCATAAAACCAGTAAATACTGTATCTGTACCGGCAAAGTGTTTTTCAAGCTGCTCACGGTGCGGTCCATCTCCAACTATAGCAAGACAGAAGTTTTGTTTCTTTTCAATTACATGTTTGATTTTTTCAATTTCCTTTTCAGGTGCAAGTCTGCCCACATACAGAAGAAGCGTTTTATTAGGGTTTCCGCCTGTTAATCGGTTCCTCATGTCAGTCGTTTTTTTCTCAGGACCAAATCGTTCCACAGCAACACCACGTGTCCAGAGGTGCACATTTTTGAATCCTTTTCCATCCAATTCATCTTTTATCGTTTGAGATGTACATAAGTTCATATCTGCTCGGTTGTGCAACGTACGAAAAAACCACCATAACGCCGGTTTTACAAATGAAACACGATAATAATCAGCGTACTTCGGTACATTTGTGTGATAAGAAGCAACAAGTGGGTCTTTCCGTTTCCGTGCATAATAGATGCCTGAAACACCTAAAAATGCAGGATTCACAACATGCACAAGATCAGGTGAAAACTTATCCAAAGCATCCTTTACTTTTCGGCTCGGATATGCAAATTTTTTATTCTTATAGAGGAAGAAGGAGCGCGGCGGCACTCCTTCCACTCTTGCTCCCTCATATTCATAGACGCCCCCATCTGGCGCAATAATTAAAATTTCATGTCCTTCTTTTCGCAGCCACTTTATCGACTCACAAAGTCGTGTCACAATTCCGTCTGTTGAGGGCAGAAATGTTTCGGTGACAATTGCGATCTTCATATCATCTCTCCTGTTATTTCCAAGATACTTTCGGAAGGACGTTTTCTTTAATAACACGGTCTTTATGTTTTAATGCTTCGTCTAAAATTCCGCCGATTACTTCATCTGTTAACAGATTGGGTTCAAGCCCTAAGTCACGAAGCTTTGTGTTCACAGCATGAAAATAGTGATCTTCAAGCTCTACCCGTGGATTTTCGATATGGGCAACATTTGCTTCAAGACCCTTTTCTTTGGCCACTTTCTGTACTTTCTTCGCTAAATCCAATACAGAAAACTCTTCTGTAAATTGATTAAATACGCGGAATTCACCTTTATCAGCAGGATTTTCTGCTGCAATTTCAATACAACGTACCGTGTCTTTTATATTTAAGAAGCCACGTGTTTGGCCGCCTTTTCCGTATACAGTCATATCATGTCCAATTGCTGCTTGAATGATGAATCGATTTAATGCTGTACCGAAAACCCCATCATAATCAAGACGATTATTCAGCATCTCATCCATCATTGTTTCATCTGTGTGCAGTCCATATACAACACCTTGGTTCAAGTCTGTAGCACGGATTCCCCATGCTTTACATGTAAACATGATGTTGTGACTATCATGTACTTTGGAAAGGTGGTACATGGAGCCTGGCTGTTTCGGATAAGGAAGCGTATCTTTGCGGCCTTTATGTTCAATCTCTATGTATCCTTCTTCGATGTCGATATTCGGTGTACCGTATTCACCCATTGTTCCTAATTTAATAAGATGACAATCAGGTGCGATTTCTTTTATGCCGTATAAGACATTCAATGTCCCTACAACGTTATTCACTTGAGTAAAAACAGCATGCTCACGGTCGATCATTGAGTATGGTGCAGAACGCTGCTCAGCGAAGTGAACAAATGCATCAGGTTGTTCTTGACGAAGAACTTCTCGGAGAAAATCATAATGATTTAAATCGCCGATATAGGTTTTAATTGTTTTCCCTGTTAGTTCATTCCATTTTTGTGTACGTTCCTCGAGTGTTGCAATAGGTGTTAAAGAATTTGAACGTAATTCGTCGTCCCATTTACGTCGGATAATACTGTCAATGATTGCTACGTCATGTCCTTGATTGGATAGATAAAGTGCGGTCGGCCATCCACAGAAGCCGTCTCCGCCGGCAACGATAATCTTCATTTTCTCTCCTCCTATATAACTGCTTTTTTCACTCACACAGCATTAATTGTAACATGAAACATTCGTTTATCGAGGTGCTTTTTTAAAAACAAGATAATACCAGCCTCCCTCACGAATAATTGGACAGATCTTCTCTACTTTTAATCCATTATTCTGTGCAAATTCTTCAAGTGTCTTCAAGCTTGGCAAAGGATACAGATTATCATATGCTGTAAAGAAGCTATTAAATGCATTCGAAAATTTTTTTCCGTGCTTTGATTGATAGATTGGCGTGATCATAAAAATTCGCCCATTTGAAGTGAGCCAGCCTTCTAAACGTGAAAAAAAAGCTTCTCTTTCTGTTGGTTCAATATAATGCAACACATTATTCGCTAAGACTAAGTCAATCTTGTCAGTTGGTGTGAACGTCTGCAAATCTGCACACATAAACTTGATCTTCATCTCGTCATGTGTTCGAGCTCGAGCCGTTTCAATTACTTCTTCATTCAAGTCAACTCCTAGCATTGCCAGCTCAGGAAAAGCTACAGCCAAACGCTGTAAATACCCTCCCGTTCCACATCCGACATCAAGTACAGATGATAGGTTATGTTCTTTAACAAGTTTCTTCAATTTAAAAAAGACAAACTGTTCTAGTAATGCTGATGTTTCTGCTACCGTTGCACCATGCTTTTCATGATCAAAGGTAGCGCGGCTTCTATTTTTCATATATTCGGGATATTCTAGCAGGGTTGGAATGTGAAGCTCCATCATTTCTTTCAATAAAACTCCGACTGTTTTCGGATTATCTTGGCGCAATGTTTTCACTTTATGACTTGATGTCTTATACTTATTGTTACCTTTTTCTTTTAAATGCTTTAATGAAACCCCTACCTCAGCCCACCTTCTCAGTAAATCGCGTTGTATGCCATGACTGTGTGCCACTTCTTCGATCGTCGCGCCTTTCTTAAACGCAGCAAATAGATCAAGCTCATAACCTACATAAGCATGCCACGAATATAGAAAAGGACTGTTCTTTTTCATCCAATTACGGGCTTTGGATACTCTGATCAGCTCTTTAATCATCAAGTTCATCTCCTTCTAGTTTGAGCCATGGGTAATCGTCATCAGTTGAAAAGATATATGGTCGTTCGCTTACTTCTAATTCCCGGGCTGGCAGTAAACCTACTTGGATGAAGCGGTCATGAAGATGGTTTGGCCATAAGCCAAGCCCTGATATATTTAACATTTGTTTTAAATGAAGCTTCTTATCTTCTTCTGTTTTCTTAATACCTCGCAGGCGGACTCTTTGAAAAACACGAGATGGGAAGGAATACATAAGCGCAGATTGATGGCTAAGCTTACTTACATATTCAGCTCGAGGCTTACGGACATCTTCAAACCACTGTAAATAATGCTCATCTAGCTTGTTATTTTCATACATCCAGCAGAAAAGCTCCCCAAGCACATCAGCATCTTGGATCGCAAGGTTCATACCTTCACCTGCCATTGGATGGACTGTGTGAGCAGCATCTCCAATTAATACACAATTTCTTCTTACATAACGGTCAACATGGTAAGCAAATGGAATCATTCGCTGAATGTCCCGCCACTGTCTAATTTGCTGTACATAGCCATCTAATTCTGGCATAAGGTCAATGTATCGTTCATAAAACTCTTGCAGCATTTCTCTCTTATCTCGCCCTTTAAATTCTTGAGGTCTAATAAGGTAGACCGTACGCACCTCATTATTTTTAAGTGGAAACATGCCAAGAAACCGATCCTTTGTTGTAATCATTTCTCCTTCTTGCAAGTGCTCTGGACGAGGAAACGTAACAGTTAAAAAGTGATGGTTATATTTTGTATGGTGCATGGATACATTCATCGCATTTCGCATCGGTGATTGCCTTCCCTCTGCGCCAACATAGAAGCGGGCATCGATTTGCTGGACTTCATTTCCGATTCTCACTTTTGCCTTTGTTCCATCAAAACCTTGAAATCTGCCTGGACTGATATATTCAAATGTTTCATAGGTTTTTAGTTCATCAAAAATCATTTCTTTCAATCGTTCATGCGGAATCATAAGGGCATAGTTATAATTTGATGAAAGAATTTGATAGTTAAGTGATGATGTCCCAATTGTCCGCCAATGGCCCTCATGCTTTCGAAGCTCTTTCACGTTTACTTTGTAAAAAGACATCCCGTCTTCTTTAATTTGTTCAAGCAATCCAAGTAAATCAAAAATACTAAGACTTTTTGGTTGCAGAAGCTCTCCTTTGTACATCTTTGATGGTTTATCTTGTTGTTCAATGACAGTTACAGGAATATCACATTTTACAAGCTTTAAAGCAAGTGTCAGCCCAGCGATACCCCCACCTGAAATCAATACTTCTCTTTTCACCTTCATCACCTGCCTGTAACAAGGAGATTCCACAGAATAGTATAATTGAAACAAATGAATGTGCTCTAAAATAATTATGGTAAATGAAATTTTAACGAAATATATAAAAAAACCTTGGGCTCTGCCACAAGGTTTATAAATCTCGAATATGGTAAACTACGCCATTGTCACTAGCATTACTCATTAGCCATTTTAATGACTTTTCAGCTACCGCCTCTGGCTTTAATAGTTGATCGTTTTCCTTTAAACTACGAAAGTTCTCCACATCCTTAAAATCATCCTTATTTGTAGCGCGGATTTGTGACTGCATATTTGTATCAACCACACCGGGTGCAATAGCAATAATCTTTGTCGGATTCTCCTTTTCTCGTTCTTCTAATGCTGCAGATTCTGTAAAACGGTCCAGCGCTGCTTTTGTAGCACTATACACACTCCATCCATATACGCTTCGGTTTGCGGCACCTGAAGAAATGTTTAAAATGTATTTTTTCCCTTTGAATTCTTCTGTATGCTGCAAAAATTCACTTGTCAACGCCATTGGGGCTACTGTATTCACTTGAAAGCTTCTTTCAATTTCTGCGCTGTTGCATCGTTCAATCGGCTTCATCGGTTCCACAATTCCAGCATTATTAATTAACGTTATCGTATCTGCTTTCTCTAATGGGATTCTTCCAAACAACGAATTCATAAAAGCTGATAGACCTGAAATGTCGGATAAGTCATAGGAAAGCTGTTCAAGTATTCCGTTGCCTTGCGTATGTATCGTAGCCAGCTTTTCACTTTTAGAACGAGCAATGGCATATACGATGTTACCTTCTTTAAGTACTGTTTTCACAAATGCTTCTCCAAGACCTTTCGAACTGCCAGTAATGAGATAAATGTTCATCGTTTGCCTCCTACATGTTTCTCTTCAAATAATTGACACTGCTTCCCTGAAGCATGAAAAACGTAATCTGACGGCATTTGTTTCGTCTTAAACCCATATGCCTTGCAAGCTCTCGGAAATTGAGGATTCCATGTGGTTTGAAAATATTTGCATTTAAAGCAATTAATACGCTTGTTTTGATGATTAGTTCGTTTCATAACCTTATTTTACCGACTTCTTGCAATTTACTCAAATCATTGAATAAGAAAAAGCCCCCAAAGTGGGAGGCCTCTGAATATATGTTAAAGCCGCCGCAGTTGAATGACACTTCGCTTTCCGCACTTGCACAGGATGTGCTGGCGTCTGCGTTGCCACAGGACGTGGCGACTTTAGCAGAGGTTCCTTGTTCCTTATAGACCTCCTCGGGCACGCCTGTGGGGTCTCACTTAGTCACGGTTCCCGCAGGAGTCTACGTGTCATTCAACTGCTGGTATTGTTCTTTTTCTAATATGTTATAAATAATCCATTCATCACCTATATGAGGATGATTAAATCACTCTTATTTCATTTGTCCGATAAAGTTACCGAAGTCATACAGGTGTGATAGGCGATTAACCAATTATAGTCAGTAAACTTAATTGCATTTACAGACCTCTATTAAACCGTAGTTTTACCACTAATCGTTATTCTTCTTTGTTCGGTTTATTGTTTTTTGTTTCTTTGTTTGGTTTTTTTCCTGAAAATTGATTGCCAAAATCCGTGTTCGTTTTTTGAGGTCGGTTTGGTTTATTCGTCATATTATTACCCCCTTCATATTTACAGTTAGTTTATACAACATTTAATGAAATAAACCGCCATCAATGGACGGTTCATTCTCACACTTGAAATTTATGAATTTGTACATTTAACTGTTCACTCGAACGGTTTAGGTTCTCTGCTGAATCAACAATTGAATACAAGGCTTTCACTTGCTCATCAGCTGAGGCACTTACCTCTTCACATGATGCTGCTGTTTGCTGCAGCATTGCGGATATACTTTGAATAGCAGCGACAACTTCATTTTTATTCAAATTAATTTGGCCCATCTCAGATGAGATATGCTCGGTTGCATGAATCATTTTATGAATCATTTCTGCAATTCCTTTAAAGCCTTTTTCCGTTTCATGAACAACTTTTAATTGTTCAGAAGAGATCGCTTTCGTATGCTCCATTTCTGAAACAGCAAGATTCGCTTCTTCTTGTATGCCTGTAATGATATCTCGGACTGAATCAGTGGCCATTGCAGATTGTTCAGCTAGTTTGCGCACTTCCTCAGCAACAACTGCAAATCCTTTACCGTGTTCCCCAGCACGAGCCGCTTCAATTGAAGCATTCAATGCCAGCAAATTTGTTTGGGCAGAAATATCATTAATGGAGTTGATCACTTGACCAATCTCTTTAATCTTATCAGCCAGATGATGAATAACCTTTTCAACATTTGCCGTTACTTCGTCTGACTCATTCGATTTATCACGCAGTACATCCATTTGCCTAATACCTTCGTTTGTAATTCCCTCAGCGTTGTGTGAAAGCTTGTCCATTTCTGTTGTAAAATTATTCACATTCTCAATTTGTTCAGACAATTTCATCATAAGCTGATTGGTACTTTCAACATCTGCACTTGCTTCCTGTGTGCCATCTGCGATCTCGGCAACTGCTTTCGTTACTTCACTTGCAGATGTACTGGATTGTTCCGTAACTGTGCTAAAGCTTTCTGCAGAGGTACGCACTTGGTCGACTGACTGCTCAACTGTCATAATCAAGCTTCTCATCTGCTTGACCATTTCATTGAAATGCATTGTTAATTTCCCTATTTCATCTCGAGAATTCACATCAGCATGTGCAGTTAAATCCCCATTAGCGACACGGTTTACTTGCTCTTTCAAATGTACAAGTGGCTTAACTAAATATTTCGCAGCAAAATAAACAATAAAACAAGCAACAATAACCGAAATTGCTGAGATAATGAAAATTGTAAATTGAGCATTATTAGCTGTTTGATTTAAAACTTTCTTCGCAAAAACAGTTCCAACAATCCAATTCGTATGCTCAACTTGATCATAGACGAGAATGCGTTCTTCTCCATCCACTGTATATTCAGTACTTCCTTCTTTTGTATTAGATGCGTAAATCTCCTTAATAAATGAATAATCCGTTAAATTTTCTCCTACCTTATCTGGATGTATAAGTGCTGTACCTTCTTGGTCTAAAAGAATTGAATAACCATCGTAGCCTGTTTGCGAGTTATTAATAATGTTCGCCACGTTATCCAAATTCAAATCTAACCCAATCACACCAATAACCTTTCCATTTTCAATAATCGCTTTTGATCCTGTAATTGTTATTTCATTTGTCGCATCATCAATATAAGGCTTTGTCCAAATAACTTCACTCGGAGCACTTTTGGCTGATTGATACCACGGACGGGTAGTTGGATCGAAATCAGCGGAGAGTTGTTCCGAAATATCCGGCTCGAGCATAATCGTTTTGGCAGGTGTACCGATATAAATTAAATTTACGTTTTGATTTACCTCAATATAATTCTTCAAGCTATTTCTCATCATTGTATTTGTCATATTTGATTGTTCTGAAACGTTTGCGATATACTGCTTAACCGTTTCATCTGTTTCATAACGTAGCAGTGCTGTCGAATATTTCTCCAAGTACAAATCGATTGTCTTTCCCATATTACGAATATTTCCTTCAGCTTGCCGCAAAGCATCAGAGCCAATTTCTTTTTTTAGCTGGGTAGATGTGATTACTGAAACAGCAGTTAACGTAACAAAAATAAGTGCTGCGAACATAATGATTAATTTTGTATGTAAATGCTTCATTCGAAAGTATTAGCCCCTTTCCTCCTAAGTTTTAAACAAGTTAAGGTATTTTTTTAACTTTTTGTTACTTGATGAAAATGATGTAAAAATTATATCACAATAAACAACATAGCCATGTTATAAAAATTTTCAGAATTGTTTTCTTTAAATTGGGAATAAAATTTTGTCGCTTCTTGCGCTTTCCCGAGAAATAATTTCCTACTATGATTTATGGAATACATGCCAAACTAAAGATTAGGAGGGATAGATAATGGATAAAAAAGAACAACAATCTGTGCAACCTGAAATCCAGCATCCAACGATTCGCGAAATTGACCATCAAACACCACATCCTACTGTTGCAGACTCCACCTCACAAGAAACGAAACGTAGCAGCTTCTACCCAACCGCCTAGGTTCTTGCGATAAAAAAATGCTTGGTGTTTTTCACCAGGCATTTTTATTTGCTAGCCTTTTCGTATGCTTTGCTTAAATAATTGATGTGTCGTAATAGCCGCTCCTGCTGCGATAATTCCATTCGAAATTCCATTTACATCAAAACCAAGACGAAGTCCACTTGCAGCAACCCCACAGCCAAGTAGAATCCAAATAATCATCCAGTCTTTCACAAATGGTGTCATTTTTAACGCATAACCGATAATCATAAGCGCTGGTACGACAATCACAAGCTGCGGATGAATGGTTATTTCCTGAAACATCTGCTCTAGCATCCCTTTTTCACCTCCCTCTACGATAACTTATGTCAGAATTTGACGAATGGTAACGGTATTTATGCTTGTCGAACTGTTTATTTCGTAAATAAACACGAAATGGATGATTTTCCATCCTACAGTTGTTAGAATAGATGTAAGCGTTTTTATATTGAATATTCTAAAAACATAAGGGGGAGTCACATTTGCGTTGGGAACCAACTACTGAAGCAATGGAGCAAACACGTTTAGCTCAATGGATGAAAAAATTAGGTTATGACAATTATGAAGCCTTTCTTGAGTATTCAACTCGCGATACCGAACATTTCTGGGAGCAGGCTGAAAAGGAATTAGCAATTGAATGGTTTCAGCCTTATACAAATGTCCTTAATACAGAAAATGGTGTTAAGTGGCCAAAATGGTATGAAAATGGGCAATTAAACGCAGCACATGAATGTGTAGAAAAATGGGCTCAAAAAGAAGAAATGAAAGATGAAACGGCAATTATTTGGGAAAGCGATGATGGAGAAAAACGTATCTTCACGTTTACAGAGCTTAATGAAGCTGTAGCAAGAACAGCCAATGGCTTTAAGCAACATGGGTTAAAAAAGGGTGATGTGGCCACTATCTATATGCCGATGATTCCTGAAACCGTTATCTCAATGTTAGCTATTGCAAAGATCGGTGCCATCTCTGCCCCTGCATTTTCAGGCTATGGAGCTGATGCGCTGTCTGTTAGAATGAATGCTGCTGAAGCAACATTTTTAATTACTGCTGACGGCTTTAAACGTCGCGGAAAAACAGTCCACATGAAAGAAGAAGCTGATAAAGCTGCTGAAGTAACGGCTTCCTTAAAGCATATGGTCGTCGTCCGTCGTTTAGGTTCAGATATTCCATGGACAGATGAACGAGATATTGATTATAGTAAGCTTGCTAATGCAGAGCCTCTTCAACATACAGAAGCAATGAAATCAGATGACCCAGTGATGCTTATCTATACGTCTGGGACAACTGGCAAACCAAAAGGTGCAGTACATACACATGCAGGCTTTCCGATAAAATCAGCCTTTGATGCAGGGATTGCGATGGACGTGAAGCAAAAGGATTGTCTGTTCTGGTATACAGACATGGGCTGGATGATGGGACCTTTCTTAATGTTTGGAGGACTTGTCAATGGCGCTTCCATTCTTTTATTTGAAGGGACACCAGATTATCCTAACCCTGACCGTATATGGAAAATCGTTGAGGACCATCGTGTTACCCACCTTGGAATCTCGCCAACCCTTATTCGTTCCTTGATGCATTTGGGTGAAGAATGGATTGAACCGTATAGCTTAGAAAACTTACGTGTAATCGGCTCAACAGGAGAGCCTTGGAATGTGGAGCCATGGGAATGGTTATTTGATGTTGTCGGGAAGCAGCGTATTCCAATTTTCAACTACTCTGGCGGAACAGAAATTTCCGGCGGAATACTTGGCAACGTACTTCTTCGTCCGATTGAGCCGATCAGCTTTAATTCTCCGATTCCCGGCATGGCAGCTGATGTGTTCAACGACCAAGGTGAATCGGTATCAAACAGTGTTGGTGAATTGGTAATAACAAAACCATGGGTCGGGATGACAAATGGATTTTGGAAAGAACCAGAGCGCTATGAGAAAGCATATTGGGACCGTTGGGAAGATACATGGGTTCATGGAGATTGGGTTATTAAAGACGACCGCGGATTTTGGACAATCACAGGACGTTCTGACGATATTCTAAATGTAGCTGGAAAACGTCTTGGTCCAGCAGAAATGGAAACAGTTCTCGTTGACCATGAAGAAGTTGTAGAGGCAGGTACGATCGGTGTTCCCGATGATATTAAAGGGGAAAGTGCTGTATGTTTTGTTGTCCTGCGCAAATCAGCACAACCAAGTGATCAGCTTGCAGCAGAATTAATTACACTTGTAGGAGACCGTATGGGAAAAGCATTGAAGCCAAAAGCCATTCACTTTGTATCGGATTTACCGAAAACACGCAATGCAAAAGTAATGCGCAGAATCATGAAAGCTGCTTTCCTAGGAAAAGATACTGGTGACTTATCAGCGCTTGTAAACCCTGAAGTACTTGAAGAAATTCGTTCATTATCACCAACAACTGAAAAAGCATAAGCATGCGATGCAAACAAAACGGCGTTCTAATAGAACGCCGTTTTAATTATGCATAATCTCTACCTTTACCAGAATCACTAATTGCAATTAACTCTTTCGGATAGGGTTGAAAGAAGCTTTGCTGCATTAAATAATCATCATCAAAACGAATAATCCAAGACTTCAATACACCTGTTAAACTGCTTAAAGGAAGCTTCTTATTTCGATACTGTTCTAACATTTCAAGAAAATATGCCTTCTCTTCAATCCTTAAGCTCTTTGAGAAGTACCCCATAATATGCTCGCAAACATTAATATTTGATGTATATCGAGCCGCTCGCTTGAATAATTGATACAAACCTTCTTCATACGCCTTGGCGACTTCTTCAATTTGAAACTGCTTATGATTGGCTGTAATTCTCCCAAGCTCTTTCAGTTTCGTTTGGTTATATGCCATAAATAAATATTTATGTTTTGAATGAAAGGCAATGATCTTTTGGATAGTCGGTGCTTCTTTAATCTCTCGAAACTCAGCCAACGTAAACAATTTAATAAAGAAATGCTCCCGTATTGTAAAATTCCGCAAACGACCTTCTTCTTCAATTGCTTTTTCCGGGAAATAATTAGCAACTCGTCTAGCAAAGTGTCCGCTCGTTTTCCCATCCTTCATTGAACCTTTTTTTGTACTTTTATAAAGGGGAACATCCCTTACACCACAGCTCGGTGAACGACTTTTTAAAATAAACCCATCTATTTCTCCAAGATTTGAAAGGAAATTTCGAGAAAAACGTTCCATCCTTTCTGTTAAATCAATTTCATTTGATGGCTGCATTAAGCGCGGTTCTTCATTTCCACTTACAAGGCGAATTGTTTCCCGCGGGACCCCGAGCCCTATTTCCACTTCAGGACATACAGGAATAAATTCTACAAACGGCTCTAAGCTTTTTACCGTTTGGTCTGTTATAAGATCTCCACTGTAGCGGCATGCCTCAAATTCAAGACATTTACTGACCACCACACGTGGCTTTGAAAACTTATTCATCAGTTGAAACCTCCACAAGGCCAATTTACTGATAGTTTACCACTATTAAACATTTTTTAAAAAGATGTATGTTCCATATACCGCCACAACTTAACAACAGAGATGAAAATATGACTTTTTTACTCCTTAAAAAGTACTTTAGACTATAATTTTTGTCATTATGTGGTATAATATGAAGAGATGAGGGGGTAATTTGTATGAAGAACTTTGTACCGTTCCTTTTCGAAAAAATAGAAAAATGGTTTGATGAAAACAATATGAAAGTTATCTTTTTTCTTGGAGTTCTAACAATGTTACGTATGACGTTTGGATAAAATGCAGGAGGCCCTAACGCCTCTTGCATTATTTTTTTATAATAAAAATACCTCTCTGCTTCCAGAGAGGCATTTTGCTCTATTCAAGAACTTTTACTTTTACTTGCTTTCTACCATATTGAAGCGCTTCTTCTCTACTTGGGATAAAGACATCTATTTTGTTTCCTTGAATCGCTGAACCAATATCTCCAGCGACAGCAGTTCCATAGCCTTCAACCCATACCTTGGAACCTAAAGGAATAACGTCTGGATCAACTGCAACTACTTTTTTGTCAGGATTTTCTTTCAAGTTGATTCCCGTACGTGTAATGCCGCTGCATCCTTCACAATTTGCAGTATAAGCTGTACTTGTCATTGTATATTCTGCCTGCACTTTACTATCAGCGGCATCTAATGTTTGTGGAATAAAGATATTGACTGAGCGCTCATCACTATTCCACTGCACTTGCGCCCCAAATGTTTCGCTTACAAAGCGAAGTGGTACAAATACGCGTCCATTTTTAATTTTCGGATTATGCTTAATTTCAAATGGCTTGTCATTAATGAAGGCATCATTTACATCCACAAATAATTTTAGTTTCTTTCCATTTTCTTTAGCGAGTACATATCTTTCCTCACTATCCCAATGAACATCAGCATCCAATGTTTCAAACATATCACGAAGAGGTATGTATGTTACATCATTTGATATGTATGGCTGTGGTTGAATATTAACCGGATCACCGCCTACTTTCACGCTTACATCATTGCTTGCCTCTGCCGATTGCCCCATCACAGGTGAGAACGCAAGCATTAACCCTAATGCTGCTGATAAACGACGTTTCATCGTTCATCCTCCTTTCAAATTGAAAATTGCTATCTATTCGTATTCTTTTTTTCGCACATTTCAATTTTTCGTTTTGAACAACTGCATTTAGGGTATAATAAAAAACTCCGCAATAAAATGCGGAGTTTTACTCAAATATTTTCTTAAATTCTCCATATCCTTCTTTATCCAATTCTTCAACCGGGATAAACCTCAACGCTGCTGAATTGATACAATAACGGAGTCCTGCCGGGGCTGGTCCGTCTGGAAACACATGACCTAAATGAGAGTCTGCTGTTTTACTGCGTACTTCTGTGCGGCGCATTCCATGACTTAAGTCTAGTATTTCAGATACTTCTTTCTGCTCAATCGGTTTTGTAAAGCTCGGCCATCCACATCCAGCATCATATTGGTCCTTTGAAGAGAAAAGTGGTTTTCCTGACACGATATCAACATAGATGCCTTCTTGTTTGTTATTATAATATTCATTTTGAAATGGCGGTTCTGTACCGTTTTCTTGTGTCACTTTATATTGCATTTCCGTTAGCTTTTTTTTCAATTCTTCTTTCTTCATTTATGCATCTTCCCCCCATTTTGAATGAATGAAAGCTTCGCGTCCTGACCCTTTGCGGAAAGCTTTGTAATGAGCTGGATTTTTCTTATAGTAATTTTGATGATAGTCCTCTGCCGGATAGAATGTCTTTGCTGGTAGGATTTCCGTTACAACCGGGTCTTTAAACTTCCCACTCTGCGCAAGCTCTTGCTTTGACTTTTCAGCAAGCTGTTTTTGCTTCTCGTTATGATAGAAAATCGCTGTTTTATACGATTCACCTCTGTCTCCAAACTGTCCACCAGCGTCGGTCGGATCAATTTGCTGCCAGAAAACTTGAAGCAGTTTCTTATACGGAAAAACAGCAGGGTTGAAAGTAATTTCCACTGCCTCATAATGGCCTGTTGTATGTGTACACACTTGTTTATATGTTGGATTTTCAACATGTCCTCCTGTATAGCCTGACACGACTTCTTCAATCCCGTCATACTGATCGAACGGCTTGACCATACACCAGAAACAGCCCCCCGCAAATGTTGCCTTTTCAAATTGATTTTGTTCCCCAGTCATCTTCAGAACACACCTTTCCAGGAAAGAATATTTTGCTATTTTGTTTGCACGTATTATATCACGTATGCTTTTCAATTGGCTAAAATTATGCAATAACCTCTCTATCTCCCAAGTATTATTTCACTTCAATTCTTTATCGAAAGAAAGCTAAAATGTGTTAAACTATTCTTTATACATACTTACTTAATTTATTGTAAAGGGGTCGAAACAAATGAAAGCTATTTTCTTTGATTTAGATGATACGCTATTGTGGGATGCAAAAAGTGTAAAAACTGCTTTCGAAAAAACATGTAAAGTTGCGCAAGAAAAAAGCAATGTTGATGCTGAAAAGCTTGAAGAGGCTGTTCGGGAAGCAGCACGAGAGTTATATGCTTCTTATGAAACTTATGACTTTACTCAAATGATTGGGATTAATCCATTTGAGGGTTTATGGGGTAACTTCTTAGATGAAGATGAATACTTTAAGAAGTTAAGTGCCATTGTGCCTATCTATCGAAAAGATGCATGGACAAACGGGCTGAATAAGCTTGGAATTAATGACCCATCTCTTGGTGAGGAATTGGCCGAGACATTTCCAAAAATGCGACGTGAAAGCCCCTTTGTATATAAAGAAACGTTTGAAGTGCTTGATCAATTAAAAGGTAAAATACAGCTTCTCTTACTTACAAACGGTTCACCCGATTTGCAAAATGAAAAATTAAAAATCACGCCTGAAATTCCGCCTTATTTTGATCACATTATTATTTCTGGAGCATTTGGGCGCGGCAAACCTGACCCATCTATTTTCAAGCATGCACTTGAGCGCTTTAACATTGAACCAGAGGAAGCATTGATGGTTGGTGATAATTTAAATACAGATATTAAAGGTGCCAACGCTGCAGGCATTCCATCCGTATGGGTGAACCGTCATCATAAAACAAATGATACAGATGTAAAACCAAATTATGAGATTACAAGCTTACATGAATTATTACAGCTTGTATCACTCTAAGCAAACAACCCTGTTCCTTAAGGAACAGGGTTTATTTATGTTTCACATAAGCGAATGATTTGACATAGATATATAGAAAATAGCGAAATTAGGAGATTTACCATGCCTTTTTACGTAAATATTCACCAATTTAAAGTGAATAGTATGAGCAGCAATGCATCCATTAATATCGGGCCTGTTAACCACAATAGTCATTCTGCCCATACGAAATGGCTTGGTTCTAATATGTCTGCAGGTGACCACGCGCCTGTAGACGGGTTTATTATTAATCAATATGTGGATCCAGACACAGCAGACCAAAGCAGCATCGGAAATACAGAAAACCCGTATACAAACCAAGGATAAGGAGGTCCTCTCTATGCCATTTGGAATCAACATCCTTAATTTTAAAGTAAACGGCGTCACTCAAAATGCGAATGTTGATATCGGTCCAACCGTACAAAACTCACATACATCGAATTTAAAATCAAACGGCGCCTGCTTTACACAAGGCGATTTTTCATTTGCAAATTCAGTTATGTATAACGGCTTTATCGACCCTGATATTAGTGATCAAGACCAAATCGCAAACCCGTCTGCACCTGTAGCGGGCCAATTTTAATTCAATAACGCGAGATTACGCTGAACCACGTACAGTCGGTTCAGCGTTTTTGATAGCCTTGGACAAAATAAATAAGCTCTTCAAGCTCCTCTGTCGAAATCTCTCTGTTAAGTTTTCCTTCAAATGCTTTTATCATTTTTCTGCGGTCACCTTGATGTTCTTCACAAAGCTCAGCAAACATTTGCAACCGATTCATTTCCAAGACGAATTCTTCTCTAGCCTGTGCCTTCCAATGTCCATATACAAACCATTTGGCATCATACTGCAAAAGTTTCTTTGCAATGCGACTAGCTTCACCAACCGTGTAGTGCCATTTTTCTGCATACATTTTTTGCGCCGTACAATCCGCGATAAACAAAACTTTTTCTTCTGGAATATAAACAACGGAATGATCCTCAGCGTGATCACCACCGATATGCTCAATTACACAATGGATGCCGCCAAGGTCGATATCAAGCTTTTTTTCGAACGTCAGCGTTGGGAGCTTAATCGTAATGTCCCGGTTATGACCGAATTCTTTTCTTATATGTTCTGCACAAATTTCAATTTCTTCCCCGCTTTTTACCCGCTTATCAATGGCTTCATCTGTCCATGCTAGCTCTTTCATCCATTCTAGCTTCTTTTTCGTCTTAACATGAGCAATCGAAATTGTGTTAAAAGCATTTAGCCCAAATACATGGTCCCAATGCCAATGCGTCAGCACAGTCCAACGAATTGGGGCAACCTTCTTTCTTTCCAGCTCCCGTAACAACATGTTCGCATGAGCTTCTGAATTACCAGCATCAATAATTAATGTTGCTCTCTTGCCAGAAACAGCACCTAAGATGGGGCGGTCTGTTTCATGGTCTGGTGGTAAATAGAAAATACGCTCTGTTAGCTGCTGTAAACCTTCTTTCATCATTTGTGTCCCTCCTTCCTCATTCTGATCTTTTTATTATACCAAACAAAAAACATTGAATCAGACTTAGGCTTTGAGCGTTTTTTTCGTAGAGGGAGGTCGACTATATTTATTGATAAACCAAATTAATAACGGAACAAGAATCATTGTCGGCAAAAACCATAGCCATACATTTGTTGAGTCAATCTGAAGCAGTCGCGGTCCACCGAACACAGTAAATGCAGTTATCGTAGAAATCGAACAGCTCATCATCCCTGTTATATGTTCAACGATCCATTGACGATGATTTTTTATTGGGCGAAGCCAATAAGCCAATTGACCTATTCCTAAGAAAATACCGATAAGTGGGAAATATTGAATAAGTGGATCTTTCTCTACCCATCCGAACAATATGGCTCCAAGTGCACTTAATAAAAGAAGCAAACGCAAATAATAAATCTCCGATATTCCAATGAACGTTTTGTTTCTTCTTAAAGCGAAGAACCCGAATACCGTAATAAGCAGTTGAAGAACTTAGCACGCTAATAAAAATCAAAAAAATTGAAAAGGATATTCGCTCTACTGAAGCGTCTCCATCCAAAAAAACTCGATGCAACGCCATGTAAAACGCCGAGATTGAAACAATTCCCATCGCCCAAACATATATCCAGCCTATACGGTTGTGCCATTTTCCACCTTTCTTTGTGACAAGCGGAAGCCAAAATAATAATAACGCCGAAAAGCCAGCAGCAATATGGAGGACCAAAAATAATTCAAACACATTCCCCACTCCTTTTGTTATTTGTTTCATTATATGATACCGACCGTCGGTTTGTAAAGCATTTTACAAACCGTCGCGCGGTATTTTATAATGATAAAGAAAGGAGCATCTATCATGTCACATATTTATCAAAATGAGAGCTTTCAACGCATCCTAACAATTACCGAAAACCTTATCCAGGAAAAGGGCTGCCATAAAACAACGTTAAAAGATATTATTGAAAGCAGCGGGATGTCAAAAGGAGCAATCTATCATTACGTAAAAAGTAAAAATGAACTGCTTGGTCATGTGTTAAAAGCCCAGCTTGAAGCCGTTAACCAACAATTCCAGCAAAAAGTGCAACAACAAACATCACAAGAGCTTGGCGCCCCGCTTGAAGCTTCTGTTGACAGCTTTATCCTTGATAAAGACAGTGTTTCAAATAAGATTTTTATTTACTTATTAGGTTATCGAGATGATCCAAAGATTGCTCAGCTTCTTCAAGAATTACATGACACATTTTTAAATCAATCGATTGAATGGATTCAAACAGGAATTGATTATGGTGTTATCCCAAGCAACTTAGACGCAAAAGCGGTTTCTGAAAAATTTCTCACGCTCGGATATGGCTTACGCATCTACTCCTCAGCAAGTGGGGAACAACCACCTTTTTCAAAGGAAGATATCTATCAATTTATGTTTCAAATGCTGAAAAAATGACGAAAAAACCTCACCACAACGATGGTGAGGGATTATTATTTAATCTTCTCGTTTTGATTGAATTTGTGTTGGTTGATTGTTTTTATTCATCATTTCGAGGGCAGTGCCCAGATTACCGAGCATACCGTTCGATTCGTAAGGAACAAACACTTTATTATCGCCTTTCGCCATTTCAACTAGTGCTTCAATATGTTTAAGTGTCAGTACTCTCTCGTCTACTTCTGCTTCTTTTAATGCTTGCAGTACATATTTCAGTCGCTTCGCTTCTGCTTGAGCACGCATTTCAATTGCAGCAGCTTCCCCTTCAGCTGTGCGAATATGATATTCTTTTTCTGCTTCACCTTTAAGAATGCTGGACTCTTTTTCCGCTTCAGCATTCAAAATTGCTGAACGCTTCCGTCCTTCTGCTTCTGTAATAGAAGCTTCCTTTGCTCCTTGTGAACGTAAAATCTGCTCACGACGCTCGCGCTCTGCTTTCATTTGCTTTTCCATCGCCTCTCGAATATCATCCGGAGGAGTCATATCTTTTATTTCAACACGCTCAACTTTTACGCCCCACTCATCGGTTGATTCGTCAAGTGACACACTTAAATGTTTGTTAATTTCTTCCTTATTAGATAGAGCTTCTTCCATTTCCATTCTCGCAATCTGATTACGCAAAGTCGTTTGGATTAAATACGTCATTGCTTTTAAATAATCATTTACTTTGTATGTGGCCCGATGAGCATCTGTGACGTGAAAATAAACGACAGCATCAATCGTCATCGTGACGTTATCCTTTGTAATGACACTTTGCTTATCTGTATCAAGCGTTTGGGTTCGCATATCGATTTTATTAACAATCCGCTCTGTGAACTTAATCCAATTTAACCCTGCTGTTATTAAACGATCAAATTTCCCTAGCTTTTCAATCACATACACATGTGTAGACGGCACAATACGTAACATATAAGTCTCCTTTCTCCTGCTTGCTTTATCCTTTTCTTACTATTATTTACGGTTTAATAGATAAAAAAGTTTCAAAGGTTTCGTTAATTATTTGGTAAGTGAAAATTCATAACAGCAACAAAAAAACCGCCGTTCACTCAAATCGTTGTTCTGATTAAAGTGAGCGACGCAACTGACAAACAGCTGATTTTGCTTCTGCTGCAAAAGAGAAAGGTTCATCTATTTGAAGCAAACGGCGCAGCACAGCTACCGCTTCCTGTGGAAGCTTTAACTCTTCTTCCCACGGCTTTTCTTTTTTTGTCGTTGGCTTATAAGAAGAATACAGTAAAAACAAGGTTGTATGACCTAGAGCATATAAATCACTTTGCGGAACCCGCTTCCTCATATAATACTTTTCAAGTGGAATATGTTTCGACAATTCGCCTTCTTCATCTGTTTCATTTAGTTCACTCGCTAAACCAAAATCAATCACTTTTAGTCCTCGTTCGGTTACTATGATATTCGGAAGCCGCAAATCCCGATGAACAATCTGATGTTCATGTATCTGCTCGACGACGGTTAATAATTCTGAAAGCACGGCAAAAGCTTCCGCATTACTGTATTTCTTACCTTCTTCAAAGACAAGTGTTTCGAAGGTCTTTCCAACGATATAGTCCTCAGCAAGAAAAAAGTGGCCACTCTCGACAAAAGATGCTCTTACAATAGGAAAGTATGGTAAAGCTTCTAATCGCGTTAAATATTTCATTTCATCATCAAACGGGTTAGCCTGTCCTTTTTTATAACGGCTCGGTCTTGCCTGCTTTACGACACAGGTGTCTTGTTTCATCAGGTCATTTGCTTCATAAACAAGACCGTAGCCCCCTTTTCCGATAAGTCGTACGAGTTCAAACCGACCGCCAAGCAAAGTACCTGCTGGCAGCTGTCGGTCAAATAGAATCCGTTTGATTGTTTTCAAACCTATCATTCTAAGGGCACCTTAGCTGCTGTAAAAACTTGAAAAGAAGCTGCTTTTTCCTTTGCGCTTATAATGGTGGTGACCATATTTATTAGGATGGGATTTTCTTGGCCGGCGACGGAAATCACTGCTTGAATACGAACGATAGTGACGTTTATGAGATGAACCGAGTAGCTTTTTAATGATCTTTTCAATCATGAGCTCCACTCCTTAAATCGTGTATTTTATTTTTATTTACGAATCTTCTTATAAAAAGGTTTCAAAAAAGAAAACCGCCAAATGATTGACGGCTATGCTTTACTATATGATTCGTTTCAAAAATTATTTTCTAATCGTGAATCGTTTTATAATAATAATAAGACGCAAATGTGATAAGGAGTGTTCCACCGATAATGACCCCTAAGGATGTAGGGTAAATATAGCTTTGTGGAATGAATACCATTCCAATAAGCACGATACCGATGAACATAAATACCTTACCAGCAAACCGATGCGTTCGATACCATACTTTTTCATTAGCCAATGTCCAAGGTGTTTTAACCCCAACAAAATAATTATGTTTTACCTTTGGCATATAGTTTCCTAAAATTAAGAAAAGAATGCCCGTTCCAATCGGAAAAACGGTATTTAAATGAAGATTATAGCCAAGAGCATACATAAGTACAATAACGTGAATCGCTGCTAAAAACCAAATAATCACAGAAACGATGAGGACATATGAGCCTTGAAAACGTGTATAGTTTTCTTTCCGAGGGTCAACTTTCGGCAGGAAAACCATTAACACAAATAATCCAAGTGTTGTTAAAGGGACTAAGAATGGTCCCAACGGTTTCCCCATATAATTGTCTGGCTCTCCATTTGCAGAAAAATGGATTGGAATTTGTTCAGGCAAGCTTCCATACACGACAATTGAAACAAGGAAGGAAACAACAACTGGAATGAATGCTGGTAAATACTTTTTCATCATGACCACCTCACTCTTTTCTCTCCGCAAAATTCATAAACCATGTCATCATATCTTGCACAACCGTAGTATTTAACGAGTAAAGTACATGCTGCCCTTGCTTTTCACTTGATACTAGGTCAGCTTGTTTTAACACATTCAAATGATGAGAAATACTTGGTTTTTTCATGTCAAAATGCTCGGCAATTTCTCCAGCTGTTAACTCTGAGCTTTTCAATAGCTGAATGATTTTTCGTCTTGTCGGGTCAGAAAGTGCCTTAAATGCATCATTCATTGGCATAGACCTCAACTCCATTTGTAATTAGATATTTAGATAAGTTTCTAAATATCTAATTAAAGTATACACCTCTTCCTAAATTTTGTATAGCCTTTTTTAAGAAGAAGGTGCTTTAATAAATTGGACGATTTCATTTGCTGTTTCTTCTGCCCGCTCCTCTGGCACAAGATGACCTGTTTCGGTAAAAATTTTTAAAGCGGCATTTGATAAGTCACTCAACAAACGTTTTCCTGTTTTAAGCGGAATGATTCGATCTTCATTCCCCCAAATAAGCAGCACAGGGTGCGGGATTTCTGCCAACTGTTCTGTTGTTAAATCATCTTCACGATGACGCAGAAACCTTGTCAACGCTTCAAACATCCCTTTTTGATAAAATGGCTGCTCGTATCCGTTAATCATTTCATGGTCGATGCTCCCATGATGATAGACAACATTCCGTAAGTTATGGTGTACACCTTGCTTTTCAAGCTTTCGGCGGAGAAACAAATGAAAGAATGGGATAAATGTTGCGGCAGACACCTTTTTTGGAAACCGTTGCATATAAGCAGAGCATGAAATTAACACAAGCTTATCGACTTTGTTTGGGGCGAGCTTTGCCATTTTCAAAGCAACTTGACCGCCCATAGAATGACCAATAACGGTAACTGACTTTAATTTCATTGCTTCTAACATGGAAAGAATAGCGTTTGCAATATTATCAGTTCGATATACAAACTTACGGGACTTTTCACTAAAACCAAACGGCGGCCAATCAATTGCTAAAATAGAAAATTGTTCTTCTAATAAAGGAATGAGCTTTCGAAAACTAAATAATGAACTTAAAAACCCATGCAACAGCACGAGCACGGGTTTGGAATTATCAGGATGTTGTAAATAATGATAATGAATATTAATATTTTCACAGCTGAAAAATTCACCGTGTTTTAAAAAATTAGTCATACTTCCACCTCTTGCCTCATTCTATCTTTAATATAACGCAAGAAATGGATTTTTACACGAGATAAACATTGAGGATAGTATGGAGGGATTAAATCATCACAGTCTTTTCTTGCCATTTTTTTAATTGAAAGGCACCTCTTCCGCTTTGGAGCTGTTCCTCTGCATAAGCAATTCCGGCTTCAATTGACGGCTCAAGACCAAGCAAATAATAGCGGACACCAGCGTTCCAGATTACTTGTGCACGCCCGTACTCGATATCTGTACTATTCTCACTTTGGAGTATTCTTTGAATCCAGTCGATCTGTTGCTGTAGTGTGATTTTCTTACTGAACGACTCTTCTGACTGTTCTAACCCATAATCTTTCGGGCTCACAATAAAAGAATTAGAGACTCCATTACTTACTTGAAAAATAAAGCTATTACGGTGCACAGGTAAATCTTCAGAGCCTTCAATACCTTGGACGATAAACGCTTTAGAAAAAGAGAGCTGTGAAAGCATCGGTAATATTTTATTAATCGCTGTCCGATGGAACGCACCAAACATGATCGTTTTTGCGCCTGAGATATTTAACAGCTTTTCAATGGTGTTAAAAAAAGTACGGACACCGATTTCTTCCCGAACTTGCCGGATCTGAGCAAGCGGTTTACAGTATTGATCAGTCCATGCATAAGCGAGCCGCTTCTCTTGTAAGCTTTGGCTTAATTCTTCATTTGTACCTTCGGTGGTAATACCTAAGCCGCTTAACACTTCTTTAAGAGATGTACCGTACTTAGGTGGTAGTGATTTGCTGCTATGAAGAAAGGCTGGTACGCCTCGTTCTGCTAGCAAAATACTTACAGGGATCGTCGCAAAAAATGAATGTCGACCGTTGTATGGGCTCGCAAAATCGACTACCTGTTGTTTTAATGCATCGGTTAAGTTGAGTTTTTCCGTGTAGCTTGAAAACACTTCTGCAAAGGCCCGTAGTTCTTCAGGTGTCTCTTCTTTCATCCGGTTCGCAGTAAGAAATGATCCAAGCTGGGCATCCGTTGCATTTCCTTTGGCAATGGTTTGTATCGCTTCTACCGCTTCTTCATAATTTAAATCCTTTGAGCCTCTTCGTCCCCTTGCAATTTCTTTAATCCATTGTTTCATCATTTAACACCCTCTTGTATCGTTTCTTTAATTCGATCGATTAAGACATCCTCTATAAATGGATGACCTCCCAATGTATCGCATAACGGGATCTCCTTTACTGTTCCTTGCAGCTGACGAATTAAGGTGCCTGAAAATAGCAAGTAAGGCATCACGACCTTGTAAGCTTCACTTCTAGCACGTAGTTGCTGCAGCCCTTCTTCAACAGTTGGTCTTGCAGCTGTGATAAAACAAACATCCACACTCTCATATCCAAACCTTTGTTGCAGCAGGGAACCAATTGATTTTATATCAGCCGTTTGGCTCTCATCACTGCTTCCTCTCCCGATGAGAAGAACTGCTGTATCTTGTGGCTTTCTTTTTATGAGCTCTTGAATGCGTTCATGAATGAGTGCAATCATTTTCTCATGCACACCGATTGGTTTACCGTAAGAAATAGTAAGATGGGGATACTTTTGATGGGCAAGTCTCACTGCTTGCGGAATATCAACTTTTGCATGTGCTGCTTCTAACAGTAATAATGGAACAACAGCAACTTTTGTTGCACCGCGCTTAACACAGCTCGTGATTCCTGCTTCTATAAGCGGTTCTCGCAATTCTAAGAAACAAACTTCTTGAATTGGAACATCAACCTTATTTATGACTCGCTCAATTAGCTCAATCGCTTGTTGATTGCTTTTTTCAACTCGACTGCCGTGAGCGACATAAAGAATAGCTTGCATGTAACCCCCTCCTTACTTAAAATGCTTCCTTGGCTAATGGTATGTTTTGTTTTTCAAACCATTGCAATTCACTTCGCAGCTTTACAACGTCACCAATAATCACCATCGAAGGGTTTTTCAATTGTTCTTTCTTTGTGATTTCAGCAATTGTCTCCAACGTGCCTGTCACTGTTTTTTGTTGTGCGGTTGTGCCCCAATGAATCACGGCTGCCGGTGTTTCTCTATCACGTCCATATGTGATTAATTGTTTGCAGATCTGTGCAAGCTTTGAAACACCCATATAAATCGCAATTGTTTCAATATTTGAAGCAAGCGCCCGCCATTCCTTTTCTGTCTGCTCGTCACAACGGTGGCCAGTTATCATTGCAAATGAACCACTTATATTGCGATGTGTAACAGGAATTCCTGCATAAGCTGCGGCGGCCGTGCTCGCTGTTATTCCTGGGACAACTTCAAAATCAATTTTATTTTTCACAAGTGCCAGCGCTTCTTCTCCACCGCGACCAAAGACAAAGGGGTCCCCGCCTTTTAAACGTACAACCACTTTTCCACTTCGTGCGTATTTAACTAAGAATGAATTAATCGTTTCTTGTTTCATCGTATGATAGTTTGGCAGCTTTCCACAATAAATTAAGTCAGCACCTTGTTTTGTATACGCTAGTAATTCTTTATTCACTAACCGGTCATAGAGGACAACATCTGCTTGTTGAAGATATTTCAACCCTTTTACTGTCAGTAATTCCGGGTCTCCTGGTCCAGCGCCAACTAAATAAACCTTCCCCATCTCTCACACTCCCTTATAGTAGTAGAAGGCAGGTGGAAGACCTGCCTCTTATTCTTGCTTGCCTAATACAAACGCATTGCCATTTCGTATTTTTTTCAATTCGTAGAGGACAATATCATTAATAACTGGCAGTTTTAAAAAATGTTTCTCAATTTCTATTTCTGCCACCTCAAACGCTGTTTCTTCATCAGGAGCTGCCGCAATGATATCAAGCTCACCTTCTGACGTATTTGCTTGTAAACGATACAGATTCATGATTATTCCACCTACTTCTTCTAATAACGATTACCTAAGCAAGGATTGCATCTAGGTCTGATTGCAGAACATCGATTCCAACACGATGCACATAATCATAGAAATGCTCGCCCTCTTGCTTACTTTCTTTAAACTTCTCAATAAATTTCACCGTTACATCCGGGAGATGCTCGCCGTCGATTTTCCCTTTGAGCTTTTTGTTGTATTCACCGCCATTTAGAAGTGTTCCGCCAACATACAGCTCAAATGCTTCAATCATCCCTTTTTCTTTTGATTTCATCTTCACGCCTTGAAAGCCGATATCCGCAATCTGGCGTTGACCACAAGAGTTCGGACAGCCGACCATATGAAGACGAACTGGCACATCAAGCTCGACTTTTGTATCTAAGTATTCCGCAAGACGGCGCATTCTTTCTTTCGTTTCTGTAAGAGCAAGATTGCAATATTCGGTTCCTGTGCATGATACAGAATAAGCCATAATCTTATTTGGTTCCGTTGTAATCCGCTCAAATACTTTTTCAGCTAGCAAGTCATCTACATGCTCATCCGATACATTTGAAATAATTAAATTTTGCGAATTACACGTCCGAACTTCTCCGTTCCCATATTTTTCAGCGATACGGGCAATCTCAAACACTTCATCAGCATCAAGACGGCCAACTGGAACGTTAAAGCCGATATAATTAAGCCCTGGCTGTCTTTGTTTGGACGTGCCGTAGAAATAACCACCATTCCAGCCGTGCGTTTCTTCGGTTCCTTGCTCTGGTAATCCTTTTACATATTCTCTTAATTTTTCAGTGAACGTTTCTGGACCCCAATCGGCCACAAGAAATTTCAAGCGGGCACGATGACGTTTGTCTCTGTAACCGTAGTCACGGAAAATTGTTGCAACTGCAATTGCTACCTCTTTGACTCGTTCTGGTTCAAGAAAGACATTTAACGTTTGGGCTAAATATGGCTTAGAAGATAATCCTCCGCCCACTTTTACATGGAAACCGATTTTTTCCTCACCATCAATGACTTTCTTAGCAGGTACAAATGCAACACAATTGATTTCAGCATTTGCAGCATTGTACGTATTTGTATTAATTGACATCTTGAACTTACGCGGTAAGTTCGAAAATTCCGGGTTATTTTGGAAGTATTGATAAATATCTTCAACAATTTCACGTGTATCATATAATTCATCCGGGTCGATGCCAGCTAACGGGTTGCCGGTAATATTTCTCGTAATATCCCCGCAAGCTCCCACTGAAGACAGCCCAACTGCTTCAAGGCGTCTAAAGATTTCGGGGATTTCTTCAATTTCCAACCAATGAAATTGAATGGCCTGTCTTGTTGTAATATCAAACACATTTCGTCCAAAGTCCTTACTAATTCCAGCAAGTGTCTTCAGCTGTTCATTGTTTAAAATACCCGACGGCACATTGACACGCATCATAAAATAACCGTCTTCTTTCGGTTTTTGTAAGTAAAGGCCTGCCCATTTAAAGAAATCCCATTGATCCTTTGGAATGGAGGAAAAGCCTTTTTCGGCGTACCCAGGAATATCATTTAAGATTTCTAATCCATCTTTTTCAAGCTTTGCCTTTTCATTTTTGTTTAACTTTTCATTATTTGCCCAAATTTTTTCGTAAGCCAACGTTTTCGCTCCTTTCGACTACAACCATCCTCGTTTTTGTAAGTTTTCAAGAATGAGTGCGACAGACTCATCAATTGTGTTGTGCTCTGTATCGACAATAATTTCCGGGTTTACTGGCTCCTCATAAGGAGAACTGATTCCAGTGAATTCTGGAATTTCACCACTTCTGGCTTTCTTATAGAGCCCTTTCGGATCACGTTCTTCACATTGCTCAAGTCCGCATTTTACGAAAACTTCTACAAATTCATCCTCTTCTAATAGCTCACGTACTTGTTGACGCTCCGCTTGATACGGTGAAATAAACGCCGTGAGAACAAAAACACCGCTGTCAACAAACAATTTAGCTGTTTCTCCGATTCTACGGATATTTTCTTTACGGTCCTTTTCGCTAAATCCTAAATCAGAGTTTAAGCCGTGACGTACATTATCCCCGTCTAAAATATACGAGTTGATGTGTTCCTCAAATAATTTCTGCTCTAAAGCATTAGCAAGTGTAGACTTTCCTGAGCCTGATAAACCTGTAAACCAAAGCACTGCGCTATGATGATTTTTCTGTTTACGCCGGTCAGTTTTTGTAAGCTTCGTTTCATGCCAAACAATATTTTTCGTCATCTTTCCACCCCCTTTTAAACAGTTTGTTTCATGCTTTCAACAAGCACTTCAACTACTTCAGGTCTGCTGAAATATTTTGACGGACGTTCGCCATTTCGAAGCATTTCACGGACCTTTGTTCCTGATAGAATAACGTGATGCTCCGCGTCATGTGGGCATGTTTTTGCTGATGCCATGTTTTCACATTTTGTGCAATAGAAGCTATGTTCGAAAAACAGCGGTGTAATACCGAGCTCTTCAGCTTTAAAATTGCTGAATATTTTTTGTGCATCATATGTGCCATAATAATCACCTACACCTGCATGGTCACGTCCAACGATAAAGTGTGTGCAACCGAAATTTTTTCGAACGAGGGCATGAAAGATTGCTTCTCTCGGTCCAGCATAGCGCATGGCTGCTGAAAAAACCGATAAGAATACACGGTTTTCAGGGTAATAGTGTTTAAGAATGGTTTCATAGCAATCCATACGCACTTCACTCGGAATATCATCTTTCTTTGTTTCCCCGACAAGCGGATTTAAGAACAAGCCATCTACAATCTCAAGAGCAGACTTTTGAATGTATTCATGCGCTCGGTGCACAGGGTTACGTGTTTGAAAACCAACAACAGTTTCCCAGCCTTTCTGTGCAAAGTTTTCTCTCGTTTCGGCTGGTGTTAAATAGTAATCGCTAAATTTTGAACGCACAACCTTTTTTACTTGAGTGACATCTCCTGCGACATAAACATCCCCTCGATCATAGACTTTCTTTACACCTGGATGCTTTTCATCTGTCGTTTGGTAGACATTTTTCGCTTCGGTTTCTTTATTTGGGCGAAATAGCTCAGAGATTTCAATAAAACCATACGTTTCTTGCTTGTAAACAAGTTTCGCTAATACGCCAGGTTTCAGTTCGGATGCTATTTCTTCTGTAACAGGCAGCGTAATTGGAAGACTCCATGGCAGCCCATTAGAGAGGCGCATTTGTTCCACGACTGTTTGATAATCTTCTTGACCAAGGAACCCTGTTAACGGACTATACGCGCCATTTGCAATTAACTCTAAGTCTGATAGAGCTGTTTCATCAAGCTGAATCTCTGCTTCAATAGCTGTTACATCTGTTTGTGTATCAACACGATTGATTAACTTTCCTCCGTGTGGAATGCTTGTTGTCATCCTTAAAACTCCTTTTCTCATAAAAATAGTCAGTTTAAAGCACTAAATTCCTCCACCATGTTCATGAATTGATTGCTTTTCTTTTTTGATAGAGACAATTAAGCTCATTGTACCAATTGTTGCAATCATAACACTTAGTAAAATGAAAAGCGTATAGACATCCTGCTGAAATAACCCTATCATCAGCGCATACGCCAATACTAAAGAAAAAACAGGTGACACAATCCAAACCTTAATAATTCGACTAATAATGCTTTTTTGCCATATTTTCATTCCTGTTTTTGCGCAATCCACGCCGACAATGGAGGTTGTCGTCACTTGTGTAAGCGGGATAGGAATACCAAATAGTGACGCGGATACAACGAGAATTCCTGAAGTACCTGAAATAACAATCCCTTCAGTAAGTGACATTTTTGTAATGTTGTTCGCATTTGTTTCAACTACTTTTCCTCCAAATAGAAACGCACCGAGTGCAACACAAATTCCGCCACTCACAACAGCATTGTCAACGGAAAGCAGCCCTGCGCCAACAAGCGGACCAACAGCATTGGCGACATTGTTCATCCCTGCTGAAAAGCTTTCCAAGAACCCTGTCCCAATGAGTAAGATAATAAACAAGCGTTTCTTTTTGTCGCTATGCTGCTTTTTCTTCATACGCATAAACAACTTTCGAACTGTAAATGAAAGCAAAAAACCAACTACTGGAACAACAATCCAAAAAGCCATAATTATAAACAAGGTTTCTAAATTTAAAGATTGTAAGCTTATCCCCACTCCAACTACTGCCCCGACTGCCACTTCACTTGTTGAAAGCGGGATGCCTAGCAAGTTGGCAATAAATAAGGAAAGCGCAGCTGATGCCAAAATAACAATTACAATTTCTACAGTCAGAACTTTTTCAGAAACAATCCCTTTTCCAACTGTTTCGACTACTTCTCCTCCACCGAGTATAGCGCCTAAACAAATTCCAAGAGAACATACTGCCAATGCGATTCTTTTTGAAGAGATTGCCCCTGTCCCATGTGCAACAGAAATCGCTGCTGCGGCCCCACTTGCTCCAATATTCAATGCAAAAAAATAGGCAACTACAAATGCGATGATGACAAATGTCATACTTCATCTATCCTTTAGGTTGATTCAGATGCAAACCACATTCTGTCTTACTGCTATTGCTCCATCGTCCGCTCCGCATATCTTCTCCCTCATGTACTTTGTGCGTACAAGGAGCGCAGCCAATACTCGGATATTGTTGGTCGTGAAGCGGGTTATATGGTAAGTCATGCTTCTTAATGAAAGCCCAAACCTCTTCCCATGTCCAGTGAATGAGCGGGCAAATCTTAATTGATTCAAATCGTTCGTCCTTGTTAACAAACTGAACATGCTGACGTGTTTCTGACTGCTCACGCCGTAAACCCGAAATCCAAGCACTATATTTTGCTAGCTCTGTTTCTAACGGTTTTATCTTTCGGTAATAGCAGCATTGATTTGGCTTCCTTTCCCAAAGCTTATCTCCAAATTTCTCTGCCTGCTTTGCAACAGTAAGTTCTGGCTGAACAAGGTGGATTTGCAGCTCAGGAAAGCGAGCTTTCACTGCATCAATTGTGTCATACGTTTGTTGAAAATGAAGACCTGTATCCAAAAAGCTGACATGTGCTGTCGGATTTACTTCAGCAATTAATTTTAACAATACAATTGCTTCTGCTCCAAAGCTGCACGCATATACAATGTCTTGTCCGTAGTGCTCATACGCCCACTGTAAAACGGTATAAGCACCTTTAAATCCATCTTCTTGATTAAATGAAATCGATGGTGCTTGCCATGTATGGTATTGAAGATTCACTCCCCTACTCACTCCTCCCTTTCCAATTATTTCTTTCATGTTGAGTATTCCAATCAGAATTAACTGGTTGCGTATGAGCATAAAATAAATTAGCTAAAATTGCAATAGCTTTTTATAACTTTCATTTTTTTCAAAATTATCTTACAAGTTTGAAGAAGGTATCTCTAAAATTCAGAAAACCGTAACCTGCATCCGTATATAATATAGAAGAAACTAGAAAAACCTCTTTCCGTACGGGAAGAGGTTTTCACTGAAGACGATGAATATATTGCTTTAAACGTGTGTGGAAATCTTGAATACTGAATGGTTTACTAAGATAATCATCTGCACCTAGTCGTAATGCTTTTGCAATACATTCTTTGTTTTGGTCATCAATCAGCATAACGATTGTATACTGTTCAAGTAGATTTTCTTTGCTCATCATTCTTAATGCTTCATATCCATCAAAATGAGGCATATCTGCATCTATAATAAGAAGATGGGGGTGATAATCTTCTTTTATCTGAGATAGAAATTGCTTTGCACACTTGAAGGTATGGACGTGTAAATCAACATACTCGTCGGCAAAATGTTTTTTCACATAGCTTTTTAAGATCGAAGAAACGAGATCATCATTTTCTACAATCGTCATATGTACTTTCGGCCTATTGGAGCTTAAGTTATTGTGCTCGTTTTTCACTACTACTTGGTTCCGGCCATTCCTTTTGCCTTCATAAAGGGCATCATCCGCTAATGATAACCAGTAACGCCAAGGCTTCACGGGGTTTGTTACTTCAACAAGGCCGGCAGAAAAAGTGACATGAAAGCGCTCTCTTTCAAAAGTGAATATTTCTTTTGAAAATGTTTCAAGCAGACGATTTACAACTACTTCAGCCTGAGAAAGAGTCGTTTTCGGAAGCATCATAATAAACTCTTCTCCTCCATAACGGACGAGCACATCGCCATGCCGACAGTTTTCACTTATAAACTTTGTAAACTCTTTTAATACGACATCGCCAGTTACATGGCCATATGTATCATTGATCTTCTTGAAATGATCTAAATCAAGCAACGCAAATGAAAAAGGCGTCGTATATCGTTCGAGCTCCTGAATGCTTCTCTCAAATGCTTCCACTAAATATTTGCGATTATAAATGCCTGTCATTTCATCAATTAAGAGCATATGTTTCACTTGCTCGCGGCGTTTTAACTTCTGTTCAACCCGTAATAGAAATTCTTCAAGATGAAATGGCTTTATGATAAAGTCATCTGCCCCAAATTTAAAGCACATTTTTCTAAATCCTTCTTCGTCACTTGAACTCATTACGATTGTTGGGATAAATGCTTCGGTTATTTTCTTCTGGATAAGATGGAACATTGATTTATTTGCTCCAAGTGCCATATTTATATCCGTTATAAAGCAATCAGGCTCCATCTTATAGAAAGCTTCAAGTGCTTTATGTGGATTGACAGTCGCGATTACCATCCATCCTTGCTTTTCCATTTCTGATTTCAAATAGGCAAGTAATGTTACATCTTCATCAACGAGAACAATTAGAGGCTCTTCCCCCGTTCTCAAGTGAGCAATCGGCTCCGTATGTTCCTCAGAAATATTTGTACAGGCTTCTAGAGGAGATAGCAATAGAGAAGCTGTTTTAGATGATAAGCTCGTCGTTTTTATCTTTTCTAGTTTCACGAGTAAGTCTTTAGCACATTGAGAAATACCTATTAGTCCAACAATCCTTCCTGTTAACTTCACAGATGATAAAAAGTGATTGATAGCTGTAATTGAAATCATTTGGTCTGTCGTTTGTTGCCATGACTGTAACTGTCTTTCAATATTTATGATTAACTTCTTTTGATGACTATACATCTGTGTTCCCCCTACGTTTAAGTACAACAACCATTATGCTTGTTTTTAAACCATCATTCCAACCATGTTAATAGTCCTGTATTAATACCCTTTATTACAAAATAACAAACACGTTATCAAAACTTTTTTATCAACAGAAATAAAAAAGACCCGCTTTTTAACGCAGGTCTTTCTCACTAACTATTTAATGTTCATATATCATCTTTCTAGTCATTCCGCCATCAACAATAATATTTTCACCATTTACAAAATCATTTTTTGGGTCAGTAAGATAGCAGCATGCACGCCAAATGTCTGATGGTTTGCCGACCCTTTTGCTAGGGTGCTGTTCATGGTCGATATCACGTAAGCTTTCATAATCTCCGGTTTCAATCCAGCCTGGACTAATTGCATTTACACGGATGTCATATTCACTTAAGGATAACGCCATGGCATGGGTTAATGCAGTGATGCCACCTTTTGATGCAGCATATGCTTCTGAATCAGGTTCTGACATAAGGGCTCTGGTAGAGGCAATATTCACAATGGAGCCGCCTTTTTGCTCTTTCATTACCTTCGCTGCTTCCCTTGCACAAATAAAGTACCCACGCAAATTAACGGAAAGTATGTCGTCCCACTCTTCGGTTTTCATTTCAAACATATTTTGAAAGCGAGAAACACCTGCATTGTTAATGAGTATGTCAATTCCACCACATACTTCCTTCGTTTGTTCCATTAAGTGAATAATATCCTGCTCTGATCGAACATCCGTCTGAATAAAGATCGCGCGATTGATGTCTATTATTTTGTTAAGCTCTGCTTCTGCTAGTGAACCTTTGTCTCGATCGCAATCCGCAATGACTACATGTGCACCTTCTTGTACATAACCTTTTGCCACACCGAACCCAATTCCGCTTGCTCCACCTGTAACGATAACCGTTTTACTTTTAAACAAGCAAAGTCCTCCTTTATAATGTGGTGTATAGTTCTTTCCAACATTGAAAAAGATGATTAAAAAACTCGAAAAGGGAGCCATCATTCATGATTCACACGTTTGCGGTAACAACAGATGATGAAGTGCTTGAAAATATCCCACTTGAAGAATTAGAAAGTGAACATGTGAAATGGTATTGGGTTGACTTTGCAGAGCCAAATGAAGATGAAACCACCTACCTAGCAACCTTTTTTGACTTTCATCCATTGGCAATTGAAGATTGTTACCACGTTCTGCAACGTCCTAAGCTTGATTACTATCAAAAAGCTACTTTCTTTGTAACCCATGCCGTTGATCAAAAAACGTATGAACCTAGTGAGATTGATTTTTTCTTAAGTGAGCGTTTCATCGTCTCTTACCACCAAGAACCACGAAAGGAAATTAATAAAATTCGCCGTCGACTGACAGTTTCAAAAGATGTCCGGCAAAAAGGACCACTTCATATCCTTTATTTGATGATGGATACGATGGTCGATGAATACTTTCCGATCCTCTATAAAATTGAAGACCATTTAGATGAAATTGAAAATAACACTAGGTCACAATCTGTTCAGAAGCTCATGGAGCAACTCTTTGACTTACGAGGTGACCTGTTAACACTCCGACGTTCCATTATGCCGATGCGTGACTTAGTATACCGAATGCTTCACTCTCACCACTTAGATCAGATGAGACCGTTTCAAGAATACTTCGGTGATATCTACGACCACCTCTTACGGCTGATGGAAAAGGTCGAATCAGACAGAGAGATGACCGCAGATATTAGAGATAACTACTTATCCATGAACTCTCATCGGATGAACCGCATTATGATGGTGCTAACAGTTATTACAGTTATCTTTATGCCGCTTACGTTTATCGCTGGACTTTATGGGATGAACTTTGTCTATATGCCAGAGCTTCAATACCATTACGGCTACTTTATCGTCCTCGGTGTAATGGGAATAATTACCGCTGTTTTATTTCTATGGTTCAAGCATAAAGGCTGGTTTAGTGATTCCATGTGATTAACCTTTAAAGAGCTTACGAATAATTTTCAAACCATTTTTACTGGATGGGTAGCGAAAGGCAAAATCAAATGCAGTCGTTTGGGTCAGTACACTTTTTCGGTGTGAAAATGTTTCAAAACTGTATTTACCATGATAGCTACCCATCCCGCTTTCTCCAACACCGCCAAATGGCAAATATGGTGTTGCAATGTGGAAGATCGTATCATTCATTGCCCCGCCACCAAACGAGAGCTTTTCGACAATTTTATCTTGTTGTTTCTTTGATTCTGTAAATAAATAGAGCGCGAGTGGCTTCTCCCTGCTTCGAACTCCTTCAATGACGTCTTCAATTTTTTCAAATGGAAATACCGGAAGAATCGGTCCAAATATTTCATCTTTCATCACAGGTGCATCGAGAGCAGTATGTTCAAGAATCGTCGGAGCAATTGCAAGACTTTCCATCTCGTACGTTCCACCATACGAAATCGTCCCGTCATTTAAATAACCGACAAGACGCTTGAAATGTTTTTCATTTACGATATGGCCGTATTTCTCACTTTTGAGCGGATTTTCTCCATAAAATTCAACAATATACTTTTTAATAGAGGCAAGTAACTTGTCTTTTACCTTCTCATGAACATATAAATAATCCGGTGCAATACAAGTTTGACCCGCATTTAAAAATTTCCCCCAAGCAATTCGTTTAGCTGCTAAATCGATTTTTGCATCTTTGTCAACGATAACAGGACTTTTGCCGCCAAGCTCTAATGTTACAGGTGTTAAATTCTTTGCACATGCTTCCATCACAATTTTTCCGACTGCTACACTACCTGTAAAAAAGACATAATCCAGCTTTTCAGATAGTAAGGCCTGACTTGTAGATACACCGCCTTCAATTACGGCTACGAAATCCTCTGAATAGGTTTCACGCAGCAGCGACGCAATAACGGTTGATACATGAGGGGTTAATTCAGATGGTTTGACAATCGCACAATTCCCTGCAGCAATAGCACCAATTAACGGAGCGATTGCTAGCTGAAATGGATAGTTCCACGGCGCAATAATACCAACCACACCATATGGTTCAAAGTGAATTTCACTTTTGGAACCAAAGTGTGTAAGCGGTGTTTTCACTTTTTCAGGCTTTACCCAATCTTTTAAATGGTCTTCAATAAATTTTATTTCTTCATATAAAATCCCAATCTCTGTCGTATAGGCTTCCATTTCTGATTTATGCAAATCCATCCATAGAGCATCAATAATCTTTTTTTCAAATTTTTTAATGTTTTTGCGAAGCTTTTTTAATTGTTTTATTCTCCAAGCAGCGCTGTTTGTATGCCCTTCATAAAAATAAGTGCGCTGCTTGTCAATAAGCGTTTTTACGACCATCCGTACTCCCCTTCCTCTTCCTTTCATCTCAATGAACAATTCCCGAAATGAAGATTACTTAAAACAACTCAATGATCGAGAAAAGGCAGAGATTGCCCCTGCCTTTTCTAACTAGGATGTACGCTTAAAATGAATTTTTTATAACGACATCTTCTAATGGGAAACGTCCTGTTCCATGTGCTTGTTGTGCTGCCTTACCAATTGGAAGAAGCATGACAGGAACATAGCGTTCTGGTACATTAAATGCTTCTACAAACTTCTTACGGTCAAAACCACCCATTGGAACAGTATCATACCCTTTTGCTTTTGCGGCTAGCATTAATTGAGACGCAGCTAGTGACGCATTTAAGAACGCCTCATCACGGGCGAATTGTTTATTTTCATAAGCACCTTGAATTTGCTTTACAAGCGTTGCTTTAACGCCTTCATCCATAAAGCCTTTCTCAACTGCTTCACGATAAACCTCATCTGCCACTTTGTCTGCCTCTAAATCACCTAAAATTGCAATTGTCGCTGAACTGTCTACAATTTGTTGTTGATTGTAAGCGATTGGTAGTAATGTTTCCTTTTGTTTCTCATCATCAATAATAAGAAAACGCCAATGCTGGAGATTCCAAGAGGAAGGTGCTTCAATTGTCGCCTCAAGAATTTCATTGAAGGTTTCTTCTGGAATCACATGACCTTTTTCATATTTTCTGACAGAATGTCGTTCCTTCATAGCTTTGATTGCATCCATTGTTGTCACTCCTTCTGCAAATTGTACTATTTTTTTGCCCATCTTCCATTAAAACGAGAATGAAGAAAGAATGCAACTAATGTGCTTTTACGAAACACATTCCATTGTTTGCTCGATGCAACATACTTGAACAAGACTCAGAAAGCTACCTTATGCAAATATTGTTTCTATAGACCCACTCAACTTTTATTTGCTAAAATATTTTTACCATTTGTAAAGAGGGTAATCAATGAAACAAAAATTAACTGCTGAAACTGGAGCTTATATAAGCATTTTTGCTTACCTTGTGTTATCTGCTGTCAAGCTTTTTATCGCTATTTCTGCTTCCTCTGATGCGTTAAAAGCAGATGGCTTGAACAACGTCACAGATATTCTCGCCTCTGTGGCGGTCTTAATTGGCATTAAAATTTCAAAGAAGCCACGTGATGATGACCATCCATACGGCCATTCTCGGGCTGAAAACATCTCTTCGTTACTTGCATCATTTATTATGTTTTCTATCGGGATTGAGGTGTTAATTGATGCCTTTCAAAGTCTCTTTCATGAGCGCCAACATGCACCAAACCTACTAGCAGCCTGGACGGCACTCGGCTCAGCAGCTGCAATGTATGGGGTGTATGCCTTTAACCTCCGCTTAGCGAATAATGTGAAAAGCAGTGCCTTAAAGGCGGCTGCTAAGGATAATTTGTCCGATGCTCTCGTTAGTATCGGAACAGCTGTTGGTATTCTTGCTTCTCAATTCCAGATGGCGTGGATTGATCCACTAGCTGCATTTGTTGTCGGTCTCGTTATTTTAAAAACAGCCATTGAGATTTTCAGAGAAACAACACATATGCTGACAGATGGATTTGATGAAAAGAAAATGAAAGAGTATGAACAGACGATAAGCGAAATAGACGGAGTTATGAAGGTTGAAGATGTAAAAGCAAGAATGCAGGGAAATGATGTGATTCTTGATGCAACGATTAAAGTGGATCCAAGTTTGAATGTGATTGAAAGCCATGAAATTGCAGATGATATTGAACAAACGTTGAAAGAGGAACATCATATCGAACATTCACATATTCATATCGAACCTGATGAATGCCGATCATAATAACCCCCTCCCACAAAACACAATGTTTAAGGGAGGGGTTTTTCGTTTAATATTATTTACAAACGTGAAAGCCTATGTGGGAAGCAGTTTTTACTTGTATAGTTTTGGTACCTCAAACATACTTTGTAAAGGATTCATTGCTTTAAAGTTAATTTGTAAAGATGTACCTTTATATTTTGAAACCATTCCCCCCAGAAATTTGTATACAATAACCGAAAGATATTCAAGATCATGCTTTTTTGGTCAAAATCATACCAACAATTTCCTACTTGACCGCATAAAAATTTTGCGTATGATAGAGTATATGCTTTTAAATCTTTAAGTCTACAAGGCTCTGATTACAAAAATATCACACTGATTTTAAATTTAGGTGAAACTTTCACTACACAGATTTCGTCTTTATAAACGTCAGCAAAAAATTAGGTACTATTTTACATTTTAAAGATACTTAAAGTTTCTAATACGCACAAATAAATATAGGAGGTTACATGGTTATGAAGGTGAAGAATTATTTTCGACGGGTCTTCACAGCATTTAAAACAGATCGCACTTTAATGCTAACCGTTTTACTGCTATGGCTAAAATCATACTTAGTCATGCGATTATATTTTGATTTACCACTCGATAATATATTGCAAGAAATTATTCTCTTTATTAGCCCGTTAAGTCCAGTGCTGTTGTTAGCATTGTTAACGGTCTCTGTCTTTAAAACAAAAAGAAAAATGGGTTTGTTAATCTTATATTCATTTGCTACCGTTTTACTGTTTGCAAATGTCGTTTACTATCGGTTCTTTGAAGATTTCATCACAATTCCAATCCTATTTCAATTCAAAAACTTTGGTGATTTAGGTGGAAGTGCTAAAGGACTTATGAAGCCGTACGATATTTTAATGTTTATCGATGTAGCCGTTTACTATTTCCTCGTGAAGAAATATCAAATGCCTGCTTTTGATAAGAAGAACAGAAAGATTCTTGCAACCTTTGCAGCACTAACGCTTCTTTTAAATGTTGGACTTGCCGAAACAGAGCGTCCACAACTATTGACGCGTACTTTTGACCGTGAAATGCTTGTTAAATTGCTAGGAGTTTACAATTACCACCTGTATGACTTTGCTGTTCACTCCAAAACATCAGCACAGCGGACATTTGCTGAAAGCAGTGATTTGACAGAGGTTGAAAACTACGTTCAACGTGATATGAGAATCCCAAGCGAAATGTTTGGGGCTGCTGAAGGTAAAAACGTCATTATGATTTCAATGGAGTCACTGCAAAACTTTGCAATTAACTATAAAGTGGACGGACAAGAAGTTACACCGTTTTTAAATGATTTAATTGAAGACAGTTACTATTTTAATAATTTTTATCATCAGACAGGCCAAGGAAAAACGTCGGACTCTGAGTTTTTAATTGACAATTCAATGTACCCGTTGCCACGAGGCGCAGTCTTTACTACAAACGCACAAAATGAATACAATGCAATGCCAGAAATTTTACAACAAAATGGGTATACAACATCATCATTCCACGGAAACAATAAGAGTTTCTGGAACCGTGATATTATGTACGAATCACTTGGTTATGACCATTATTTTTCTGAGCGCTATTACGATGTAAAACCAGAGAATAGCATCAATTATGGCTTGAAGGATAAGCCTTTCTTTGAGCAATCGATTCCAATGATGAAAGAAATGAAGCAACCATTCCATGCAAAATTTATTACGTTGACGAATCACTATCCATACGTACTAGATGAAGAAGACGAAATGATTCCACCTCTTGAGACTGGCGATGGTACGGTTGACCGTTATTTCCAAACAGTTCGTTATATGGATTCCGCGATTGAGGATTTCTTTAAGCAATTGAAAGCTAACGGACTGTATGAAGATTCAATCTTCGTCCTTTACGGCGACCATTATGGTATATCTCAGAACCATAATCGCGCAATGTCAGAGGTAATGGGCAAGGAGATTACACCATTTGAACATGTAAACCTTCAGAAAGTGCCATTGATTATCCATATCCCTGGTAAAGAAGGAAAAACGATTGAATCTGTTTCAGGTCAAATTGATTTGAAACCGACTATTCTCCATTTACTTGGAATTCAAGAACAGAAAGATATTCAATTTGGTTCAGACCTTTTCGCTAAGAACCGTAATGATTTCGTCGTCCTCCGTGATGGAAGCTTTGTAACAGATAAGTATGTATACACGCGTGAAACTTGTTACGACAAAGAAACAGCTCAACCAATTGAAGATGGTGCGGCATGTGAGCCGTACAAAGAAAAAGCACAGCTTGAATTAAATTTATCTGACAAAGTTGTCCAGGGTGACCTACTTCGTTTCCTAGATGGCGAGAAAAAAAATAAAGATAAATAAACATGACAACGCCCTGAACCAATAAATGGTCAGGGCGTTTTTATAACTAAAATAATTGTTCAAGAGTTGTTGTCGAGGTTGACAGTTTATCTAGAAGGTGCTGGAGTTGTTCGAGTGACGCATTCACTTCCTCTACCATCGACAATAATTCTTCACTATTGGCAGCATTAGCTTCAATTTTCTCATTTAATTCTGCGAATACTTCATTTTCTTGGTTTCCATAAACAAATAATTGATTCACTGCTTGATTAAGTGTCGTGATTTCATGACTTGATTGCTTTGTCACTTTAATTAGTTGCTCAAATACTTGTTTTGCTTGGTCCATTTCTTTGCGGCTCATTTTAATAACTTCTAACTGATGATCATTGCTTCCCTTTGAGGCTTCGATTTCTGCTTTCAAATCATGAAGAATACTGCTAATTTCATCTGTTGCACGTCCGCTTTCTTCAGCTAAGTTCCGTACTTCATTTGCTACTACGGCAAAGCCTTTCCCTTGTTCTCCTGCTCGTGCCGCTTCGATGGATGCATTTAACGAAAGTAGATTTGTCTGCTCAGCAATGCCTTGAATTAATTCGATAATGCCGCTAATCTGTGTTGAGCGTACTAATAAATCGTTCACACGCTTTACATTCTCTTCAACTTCTTCACTCATATTTTCAATTCCTTGGGCCACCCGCTCAATCTCAGCTATACTCTCTTCTGCAATATGACTCGACTTGTTAGAAAGCTGCTGCAAATCATTTGTTTGCCCTGATACATCTTTTAACGTACTTGCCATTGTTGTCACAATATCCTCTGCATCTCTTACCCGCTCAGCCTGGTGCTGGTGATTTTCGGCACTGTCATTAACTGCTTTTGATAAGTCACGAAGTGTTTCAACTGTGACAGCCATTTCTTTTTCATATTGCTGTTGTGCACCTTTTACAGCGATAGTGCTGCCATACACACTGTCTAAAATAACTTTATAATCTTCGACTACTTCATCAACTGCTTGTTGAATTTCCTCTAACTCTTTCTCTTTCACTCGAATTGTTGGGCCTGCATTTTTTTCATGGGTATGCAAACGATGCAAGCGAGCCGCAAAGGTCTTTAATGGTTTCAAAATTTGATTTAACACTAAGATAATAAGGCCTAGGAGAATTACCGAAATGATGAGGTTAGAAATGATTATTTTCCAAATTGCTGTATCGATTACACCCCCTATTTTCACAAATGCATCCTTTGCTATTTGACTTTGTGCGAAATAAGGTTTCGGGTCAATTGTTAAATACATCACATATTTAACCGCATCATTTTCAATTACTGGAGCATAGATTTCAGCCATTTCCTTTGTTAGCTCCACAATCGGTTCTTTCTTTTCAAAAACACTCTGAACTTCCGCGCTTTCGATGATTTCTCCTTTTTTGAAGGAAGAGGCGTTTTCTAATTTCACGTTTTCCGTTAAGACAAGTGAGGTGTTATCGATTAAATATAAACCTTGAACCCCGGCTCCTCCATTTATATATTTTTCCATCGCTTCTTCAAATTTACCTGCTTCTAATGCTGATTCAATGATTCCTTTTCCATCAGCTCGTGGAATAGCTGTGAATTTAAAAATCTCTCCCGTTTCTTCTTTAATTTTTAGTGTTGAAGGAAGAACATCTGCCTGGCCATTCATAAGCATTTTATATCCATCCCATATTTCATACAGACTTAAACCGATTGCTGCATCCTCCGTTGAGTATGTAAACACGCCATCAGGGTTCGTTAAATATAGATCGGTCATTCCAACTTCCTTTGCTAAGGAAGCCAATTGCTGATTATCTAATGCTGTACGCTGGTCCCTTTCTCGAACCGTATAGGCTGCGTTTAACATAGCTAAATCTACTTCTCGCTCAAGTAAAACGATTTCTTCTGAAATGGTAGTTGTCAGGTCCATCATTTCTCGTTTCACTTGTTCATTCGAACGTTTTTCAAGTTCTGTCGTAACTTCTTCTGTGTCGCTTAACAAAGCGTTCTTTTCTACCCAAAGCAATAAAACATTACTTATTATTATTGCAGCTGCCAATCCAACGACTAAAACCGAGACTTTTACCTTAATTGACACTCCCCTTCCCCCTTTTCGATAATATCCCTAATATATAAATTTTACTATTAAATACATCTTTTACCACATTATTTTATTAAAATTTTTTGAATAATAGGACAATTGTATAGCTTTCCTTCTAAAATCGAATGATATCCGAAAAGGAGGTGTATAAAATGGCAAGAAAACAACCAAATAGTCCAGAACAAAAAGCAAAGCTTGGTGGAAAAAAACACGAAGTTGAGTTAGGTCAAGAATTTCCTCAAGGAGAACACAAGCGCGCTCAAGGTGCCAAAGCACGCAAAAATAAGTAGAGTAGCGAACCCGAAAAAAACCGCCTTTAAGCTAGGCGGTTTTTCAAATATGTATTCTTTTCCACTCTGATAATGGAATTGCCGTCTCTCGCATTGATGTTATGGGTGGTTCTGGTAGCTTAGCAATTAGTTCAAGTAAATTTCCATCAGGGTCTTCAAAATAAACAGATGCACATGCAAGCCATGGGAACACAACAGGCTCTTCTTCCGGGCATCCAAACTTACTTACAATTTTTATCTTGCGTTCTAGAAGTTCTGGGACCATATTTTGTATATGTTTTCCACAAACACGAAATGCAAAATGCCTATTTTGAATGTAGTCACTCTCCCATAAACCGAGCATCGATTGCTCATCACCTTGAATAAGATAAAAAACAACTCGTCTGTCTGCTTCAATTCTCCCGAGTTTCAACCCCAAGGTATCTCCGTAAAACTGCTTGGCTCTCTCTAAGCTGCTAACCTGGAGATGTGTTTCAAATATCCCCCTAATTATCTCCATTACTACACCCCTTATTTTCCATATAATTGCAACTATTACCAACTATTTAACCATATTAGGGGGGGTACATCAATTGCTTTCTATTATTATCTTAATTTTATATACAACAAATGGCCGCAACAATCAAGGTGTCGCAGCCATTCAAATGCTACTTCTTATTGATCATATCAGAAATGCTGGAAAAATCGAGCGGCATGTTGTTCTTAAGGATCGCTTGAACAATTTTATCTTCTTTCTCTTTCGGTACAGGGCGGTTAGCAATCTGTGATACTTGTTGAATCACTTGACGAACCGTCTGCTCATCTTGAAAGTTTGCATGTTGAAGTGAATCTGCAAGCTTGAAGATATCATTCATGTTGACGCCGGTCTTTTTTTCAATGTTATGAAATAACGGGTTTTTATGCATGCACAAGTCCCTCCTAAAATTGCGTTCACAACATCATATGTAATGAGCTATCCTTTCGTGAATGAAAACAAAAAAACAACGGCTGGTTTTATCTCAGCCGTTGTTTTTGTTTAACATTTATACGCCTCGCTTATTCCCCCACAACAACGCATGTAGCTGTGGTAGAACGCGCACATCGTTCATCTCTTTTGTTTCAATTGTTTTATTAACGAGCCATTCATATCGCTTCAGCAGATGAAGAGCGAGCTCACCGTCCTGTTCACATTGTAAGTCATCATTTCCAACTTGGAGGAAGAACGGAATAGTCTGATACCGCTGATGAATGTCTACTGCATATTGAAAGTCCTCATCATTAAATACAACAACCTTCAAACTCACATGATGCGGCACACGCTCGGCTTCGGTTAATTTCTCCACAATCTCCTCAAGCATCGTGTAATCTGTCTCCATGTTCGAGCTTGGCGGCTTTGGGGAAATGGTTAGGTCATCAATTGAAGTAAACCATGGCTGCCATTTGCTTCCTTGTGTTTCAAGCGCTGTTTGGATACCACGTTCGTTAAGCTTTGTAACAAGCTCACCAATTGATTCTAGTAAGGCTGGATTTCCACCTGAAATTGTCACGTGATCAAAGCAATCCCCGCCAATTTCAAACACTCTTTCAACTATTGTATCCGCGCTCATCGGAACGATTTCATCTTTGGCTGACCCATCCCATGTAAAAGCTGAATCACACCAGCTACAGCGGTAGTCACAGCCAGCAGTACGTACAAACATCGTCTTTCGCCCAGCTGCCATGCCTTCACCTTGAATGGTTGGCCCGAATATCTCTAAGACTGGAATACTCATTTGAAATCCCCCTCTTTCGGGCGATAGATACAGTAGCTTGTCGGGGTTTCACGTACAATCACTTGCATGCATTTTGGCTTGTTTGCAAGCTCATCTAAGTGTTGCTGAATATTTTCCCAAATGGTGCGAGCTACGACTTCAGTTGTTGGAAAATAGTCGGAATCTTCATTATTAAAATCGTTATGCTCGTTCATTAATGAATGGTCATAACGACCATGCACCAGCTTCTTTAATGTCTGAAAGTTTACGAGAAAGCCTGACTCATTTAAGGCATCTCCAGCAATTGTCACATTCACAAAGTAAGTGTGACCATGGATATTTTGACATTTCCCTGCAGCCTCATGAGGTACGAAATGTGCAGCCGCAAACTGCATATCTTTATTTAACTCATATCTAAATGGATGTTGAACTTGCGGATAAAACTGTTGGATCATTTTGTGCCACCAGCTTTTTGCGCTAAATATTGCTCTAGTCCACGCTTTCTTAATTCACACGATGGACAATGCCCACACCCATCACCTTTTATTCCGTTATAACAAGTAAGGGTTTTTTCTCGTACATAATCCAACGAATCTAACTGATCAGCAAGTTCCCATGTCTCCGCTTTATTTAAGTGCATCAATGGCGTATGAATATAAAACTCATCGTCCATTGAAAGATTTAACGTTACATTTAATGATTTAACAAACACATCTCGACAATCTGGGTAGCCGCTGAAATCTGTTTCACAGACACCAGTTATAATGTGCTTCGCCCCTATTTGCTTTGCCATCACTGCAGCAAATGAAAGAAACATTAAGTTTCGACCTGGAACAAATGTGTTTGGTAATTCACCATCTTTTCCTGCTTCTACTTCAATGTCCTCTCTAGTCAATGCGTTTGGTGTCAGTTGATTTAACAGCGACATATCTAGCACTGTATTTTTCACTCCGAGTTCTTCGGCAATTTCTATGGCACAATCAATTTCTTCACGATGACGCTGATTATAATTAAACGTGACCGTCTCCACTTCATCAAAACGCTCTAACGCCCAAAAAAGGCATGTTGTACTATCTTGGCCACCGCTAAATACAACGACGGCTTTATCAAACTTCTTCATTTGTTACGCTCCTTTAAATCCTAGTTTTTTTCGGAGGGTTCCCTAGCACCTCCAGCGTTAAACAACGCTACTTAGTAACTATATCACAATACTTCTAGGTATTGATAACATTTTTTCTTACTAAAAATATGATAATATATAAGAAATAAACGGTTCAAATGTCGAAAAATATACATACTATTAAATGCATTTTATTTGATAATCTACTATGATGATAAGAGGATATAGCATGAACTTCTCTAGATTAGGGGGTTAAAATAATGAGTCTATTTACAGCACTTGCTTTTAGTGGCGTATTTATGCTTGCTTTTGGTTTATTCTTTAAGTTTATTCAAATTCAGGGTCGTAAAAAACACGAAAATTCTGATTAAGCCCAGTTCATAATAAAACCGATGCCTGCGCATCGGTTTTTGTTTTAAGGTTTTCGAATGATAAACTCCTCTAGCAGTAAGTTGGAAGCCGAATTAAATTGTAGACCTAACTTCCAGCCTCCAATTCCTGCAAGCTGATATTCACGTAGCAATTCAGCTTTAGCGAGGAATGAACGTGCATCTTCAAACCATACTTCATGGACGAAGCCATTATTATCTGTATATCTGAAATAAGGTTGCGCTGTTTCTGAATCATAGTGGATCTCACTTTGATAATACCTAGCTTTCTCTAGTGCTTTTTGCTGGGAGTACGCCGTTGCCTTTTTATTTGGGCCTGTAAGTGTCCAATCATACGCATACATCGGAATACCAAGAATAATCTTATGCTTTGGAATACTCTGTGTTGCATATTTTACGGTTTGTTCTACTTTATTAATTGGAGCTATCGGTCCGCTTGGTCCTCCAGCCCAATGCCAATCATATGTCATAAGAAAGATATAATCCGCATGCTTTCCAAGTGTTTTATAGTCGTATGCCGCATGATACCCTGGATAATAATCACCTTGAAGCGGAGGAACTGCTAGCGCCACTTTCATACCAGAAGGATGAAGCTTACTTGCTAAGGCTTTAATAAAAAGATTATATGCTTTTCGATCTTTTGGATCTAGCCCTTCAAAATCAATCACAATCCCTTCTAGATCATGCGCCTTTAACTGCCAGAAAATTTGATTAACAAGATTATTTCGAGCAGCAGGATTGGTCATGACACGATGAGCAAGGCTTGGATCGAACCCTTTTGCCGTTAAGTTCGTAACGGTGGCATATGGATACATTCTTTTCTTCCATGCATAAGGAATGTTTTCCGTTCCTGGAAGCTTACTTAAATTACCTGAGGCATCTGGGTGAAACTCAAAAAAAGCGATATTACTTAGCTGATTTTCATACTGTTCGATTATCCGTTCAGCTTTATCTGTTTGATAACTAGGGACAAAGAAGGCGCCTGTCATAATCGGTCTTTTATAACGTTTTGGTATTTGCAGAGTTTGAGCCGGCATAATTAAGCTCGAATCCAGCTGATTATGCTTCATTAATTGTGTGATTGAAAGCGAATGGTTGCTAGCTATTTCGTATAACGATTCATTCTGTCTTACAATATACCGTTGTCCGGGAATAAGGAGAACTTGACCTGGCACAAGTGTTTCTTCTTTATCTAATTGATTAAGCTCTATGACTGTTTGAAGCGGAATATCATATACTTTTGCAATCTTCCACAAACTATCTCCTTGCCGTACCTCATAAATGACACTTGCTTTTGAATCTAACGGGTTACATAGCAAGATTATGGTTAATAAGAATAAACTGCATACTACTTTATTCAAAAGTTCCATCCTCCTAAACATTTTGCTTATTTTATCTTTTGGTATAAATAAGGAAACTATTCAGAGATATGGAAAAAGTGAAACTTTCTGCTGCAAGCATTCGTTATAAAATGCAAAAAACCCAGACCATTTAGTCTGGGTTTTCTGTATTAACACGCGCCTCCTGGGGCGTTGCGCATTACAAGGCCTTTTCCATTTGGTGTGTCACGAACATCTAATGTCACATGTTCAACGAATTGAACGACAATTGGTTCTATTGCAAGGTTAATGCCATTAACTACACGTACATCATCTTTACTTTTGGGCTCCTCCAGAGCCAAGCTCAATTGTGGGCCTCCTCAGCCCATACCTGCAAAGAAAATGCGAAGCGTACTTTGGTTATGTTCAGCAAGTGCCTCTTGTATTATGGCTTTTGCCTCATTTGTAATCTCCATTTTCTCACCCCATTTATTTTTCTCTTAGTTGTTATCATACTATAGGGGCTATATGAAGTTCAATTCTAAAACCCTGTAAAACCGCCAAAGAAGTTATTTGTCATATAAGACGCAACTTTTGTCATCCAGTCAAAGTACAAAACAACCCCCATCAAAATCATCAAATATCCGCCAATTTGCATTAACTTTTGGTTATGACGTTTAATCCATTTCATCTTTCCAATAAAGAACGCCATTAGGAAAAACGGAATCGAAAAGCCGAGAATATAGGCAAACATATAAAACATGCTCTGTTCAGGGTTGGTTATGCCAAGTGCAATAATCGCAGCAAGAATCGGCCCTGTACAAGGCGTCCAGCCAGCTGCAAATCCAATTCCAATTAAACTTGATCCTAAATAACCAGATGGCCGGTTTTTAATTTGCAGCTTTTTATCCTGCATCAGAAATTTCGGTTTGAAAATACCGACAATCACAAAACCGAAGAAAATAATAAAAATTGCACCAACCTGACGAATTAAATCACTAAAACGAACAAAAAGTTCACCAATCAATGTCGTCGATAAGCCAAGGGCAATAAAGATAATTGAAAAGCCGAGCAAAAAGAAAAGCGTATGTAAAATCGCTCTTTTCTGCATAAATCCATTATCTTCTTTCAATTCATTTACCGATACACCTGTTATATAGGAAATAAACGCTGGGTACAACGGTAAACAGCATGGCGAAATAAACGATAAAAACCCTGCCCCAAATGCGAGGATAATATTTACTTCATTCAATATTGATCACCTAAACCTTTCCACTTTTATGGAATTATGATATCTGTAGCATAAAACAAATATATCAAGAATTTGTGCATCAAAAAAACTTCCGAAACAACGAAGTGCTTCGGAAGTTTTTGTAGAGTTATCGAATTTGTCCGTTCCCTTTCATCATATACTTTACAGTTGTAAGAGCTGGTAACCCCATTGGTCCGCGTGCATGAAGCTTTTGGGTAGAAATCCCGATTTCTGCGCCAAAACCGAGTGCACTTCCATCTGTAAAGCGTGTGCTTGCGTTATGGTAAAGAGCTGCAGCATCGACAAGCGTTAGGAATCGTTTTGCAGTTTCTTCATTTTCTGTAATGATTGCTTCTGAATGCTTTGTACCATATGTTTCAATATGATCAATTGCTTCATCCACATTTGCAACTGACTTAATAGCAATGTTTAAGCTTAAATACTCATTTGCCCAGTCGCTTTCTTCAGCAAGCTTTGCACCTGGAATTGCTGAGACAACCGCTTCATCACCGTGCACGCCGATGCCGGCTTCATTTAAAGCGTCGATTAATGCATCTTTGTTTGCTTCAAGCCACTTTTCATGCACGACAAGTGTTTCCGCTGCATTACAAACTGCAGGACGATCTGTTTTTGCATTGATTAGAATAGAGATTGCTTTATCTACATCTGCTTGGTCATCGATATAAAGGTGACAATTCCCTACTCCTGTTTCAAGTACAGGTACTGTTGCATTTTCCACTACAGCATTGATAAGTGAGCCGCCACCACGCGGGATAAGCACATCAATATGCTGCTTCATTGTAAACAGTTCTTTTGTTGCAGAGCGGTCTGTGCTATCGATAAACTGAATCGCTTCTACTGGAATCTTTGTATCTGCTAACGCTTCATGCATAACCGCCACAATTGCTTTATTGGAAGTAATCGCAGAAGAACCGCCTTTTAACACGATTGCATTTCCAGATTTTAAGGCAAGACCTGTTGCATCAACTGTCACATTTGGACGAGCTTCATAAATCATGCCGATAACACCAAGTGGCACTCGAACTGTTTCAACTTTTAGCCCATTATCCAATGTCCAGCTCGATTCTACGACTCCTGAAGGGTCAGTGTGACCTGCCACTTCACGAAGTCCGCTTGCAAAGTCCGAAATCCGTTCCTTTGATAAGGCAAGGCGGTCCATAAATGCCTCATCGAAACCTTTTTCGCGCCCCTTCTCAAGGTCTTCTTCATTTGCTTGTAAAATGGTTTCATAGCTTGCTTCTAATTTATCTGCAATGATATGAAGTGCTTCATTTTTTTCTTCTGTTGTTAGTAGACTTAATGCTTTTGCTGCTTTCTTTGCTTCAATCGCTTGCTCTTCAACCTTCGAAATGTTTTCTTTTACTAGTGTCACCAAATTCCTCCTTGAAGTTTTCTTACTTTCATCAAACCAGTTTGAGCTTTTATACACCCATAGGTATTGAGACGTCTAAATGACAGACAAGATGCTCACGTTTCACTGCAATGTCTTTACTTTGTGAATACTGTTCATTCTCTGCGTAGGATTTTAAGTCGTCAGATGTAAAGTTCACAACACCTAAGCCTACTTCATCTCCTTCTATATGCTGAATGCGCACGACATCACCAGCAGTAAAGGTTCCTTGTACATGGTAAATGTCTTTAAGCAGAATCGGTTCTTCTTTATCAATAACGTATTTCTTCGCTCTATGGTTAAGCACCACGTCACCTTTTGGTCCTGAATTAAATGCAATCCATTGTTTCTTTTGATTCAGGTTTTCCATATCATTTGGCGCTTCAAAATATGTGCCAGTTGCTTCGTACTCTACCGCATCCTTTAAAATATTCGGTACACCAGCTTTCCCTAAGAAGGCAGGAATACCTGATGCCATTGCAATCTTAAAGGCATCAATTTTTGAACGCATACCACCTGTGCCAACACTGCTTCCTGGCTCACCGGCCATGTCTTCGATATCATCTGTAATTTCTTCCACACGGTCGAGTAATTTTGCGTTTGGATTTTTGCGTGGGTCATCATTATATAACCCGTCAATATCTGAAAGAATGATTAACATATCTGCACTCACTAATCCTGCTACTTTAGCAGATAAAGTATCATTATCACCGAACTTCAAACGGTCGATTGTAACCGTATCATTTTCATTGACGATTGGGATAATGCCACGCTCTAGTAAGACATTAATCGTATTACGCGCGTTATTGTACCGTTTCTCATCGGAAAAATCACTGCGTGTGATTAAAATTTGTGAACCGACATATCCGTGCGATAGTAAAAGGTCCGAATATGCTTCAATTAATAAACCTTGACCAATAGATGCTGCTGCCTGCTTTTCAGGTAATGATTCTGGACGAGAGAGGCAGCCAAGCTTTCGATATCCTGCTGCTACTGCACCAGAGGATACGAGTAAGACTTCGTGTCCCGCCTCTTTTACTTGTACAATTTCATCTACTAGGTTTTCTAATTTTCGACGGCTCATCTCTCCATGTTGGCTTGTTAATGAGCTGCTTCCAATTTTGATAACGACTCGTTTCTGTTTATTGTCCTGGGACACTCTATCACTCCTGTTTTATAGTTCGAATCCGTTTTTCTCATTTCTTTCCGTTCAATTTAGACGGTTGCGTATTTTCGTTCTAGCTGTTCACTTAATTCTTTTGAACGTTTCGCTGCACCTTTAATCGCTTCTCCAATTGCTTCTCCACCGCCATGTTTAGCTAATGCATCAAGACCAGCTGCTGTCGTACCGTTTGGAGATGTGACATTTTCACGCAGCTGTGATGGCGTTTCTTCACGTTCAATCATCATTTTTGCAGCACCTAAAATCGTTTGCGCACCAATTTCTCTCGCTTGTTCTGGTTCTAGACCAGCTTCCATTCCAGTACGTTCAATATGCTCCATTAAATGATAGAAATATGCTGGGCCGCTTCCAGCAATCCCTGTAAAGATATCCATTTTCTCTTCATCCATAATATAGACTTGACCAATTGCCTGTAGTAATTCCTTTGCCATCATCACTTTGTCCATTCCTACATGACGCCCTGGTGAAATAGCAGTTGCAGATTCACCAATCATGCTTGAAGTGTTTGGCATAACCCGAATAACCTGCTGGCCATATTTCAAGTTCTCTTCCATAAATGGTGTTGAAATACCAGCCAGTACAGAAAGAACGGTTTGGTCTGGACGAATATCATCTTTAATAGAAGCTAATGCTTTTTCAGCATCTTTCGGCTTCATTGCTAATATAAACATATCTATTTCTTCAAAGAAAAGTTCTTCTTTCTTCATTGCCCGAATTCCATATTTATTTCTCATTTCTTGTAGTCGCTCTTCATTACTTCTATTTGTAACAATCACTTGTTCACGTGGTAACTTTTCTGATTCAACAATTCCTGCAATCATGGCTTCTGCCATAGAACCTGCCCCTAAAAATGCGACAGTTTGATTTTTAAGCATGTGGGTATGTCCCTCCGATTTGTTCGTGTTTTTGTTCGTACAAATTAACAACAGTAACGATCATAACAAACTATTATCTCTATTCAAGGTACTTTTTATAATTAATCCGTATTAATGCGAGAAAGTCGGTGAAAGCGTCACCATTAATAGAAAATCCCGTCTAATCCCACTTTTTGCGCATAGGGGTTACGAGAGAGTACGAAACGAGTAATGAATGAAGACTCAGTTCATGAAAAAAACGACGCACAGTGGATTGCTCGCCGTTTTTTCCCTAAATCGATATTAGGTTTTTGATGATAAAAGATGACCAATTTTCCGCCAATTATGTACCAATACAAGCTGAACAATTGTTATTAGCAAAGAAAAGAAGAACCAGAATGTATTACTAATCATTCTCTATTTTAAGTTTCATATATAAAAAGCGTCACTAATAGAAAAAAATACAAAAAAAATCTTACTTTCGTTTGAATTCTATAAAAAAAAGGAATTAAATAAGTAAACTTTTACGTTTCTTTATGTCTATCCTCTTGCTTTTTTAATATAATTTTCCTCTCCCCAATGCTATTACACCGTTGTGAATTTTTATCATTTTATTTTGTATATTGCGGATTTTATAATTTATGTTTAAAATGTTCTTTGGGCTTTACCATGCTAAATCAAACATGAAATATTCAAAAAAGTAGCATCCTTTCAACAATTACATTTTAAAATCAGAGGTGAAACAACAATGAAATTATCGACTAAGATTATTATTGGCCTTGTATTAGGGGCAATTACAGGTATTGTACTTAACTTAGCATCTCCAGATCTTTTCGATGGATTGGACAAGTACTTACTTGGCCCAGTAGGTACAATTTTCTTGAATCTAATTAAAATGCTCGTTGTTCCAATTGTATTCTTTTCAATCACTCTCGGAACAGCTGGACTGGGCGATCCGAAAAAATTAGGTCGCATCGGACTGAAGACGATTACATTCTTTCTTATCACAACTGCAATCGCTATCACAATTGCAATGTCGCTAGCTTATGTGGTGGAACCAGGTGCTGCAGGGTCTTTTGATACGTCAAATGCTGAGTTTAAAGAAGAAGAAGCACCACCTATTATGGACACGCTTATTAACATCATCCCTACCAACCCTATTAAAGCAATGGTAGATGGTGAAATGCTACAAATCATTTCTTTCTCTGTATTAGTTGGACTCGGAATCACAATGCTAGGAAGAAAAGCAAAAGGACTATACGACATTATCGATCAAGGTAATGAATTGATGATGTACCTTGTAAACCTCATTATGTACACGGCTCCATATGGTGCATTTGCCTTGATTGCATCCGCAGTCGGAAGCCAAGGTTTTGATGCGTTGAAGGCAATGGGATTATATATGATTGTCGTTGCCACTGCATTAATTATTCATGGTATTGTTACGTATGGTTTAGCCGTTATGCTGATTGCCAAAAAGAGCCCGCTATGGTTCTTTAAAGAATTTGCTCCAGCAATGAGTGTAGCGTTCAGTACATCAAGCAGTAGTGCAACATTGCCAGTATCTATGCAGACAGCTCAAAAACGACTTAATGTACCTGAGCCAATCAGCAGCTTCGTTCAACCGTTGGGTGCTACAATCAACATGGATGGAACCGCTATCATGCAAGGTGTTGCAACAATATTCATTGCCCAAGTATATGATGTACAGCTTACATTCGTTCAATTAATTATGGTTATTTTAACTGCTGTATTAGCAAGTATCGGAACAGCCGGTGTCCCAGGTGTTGGTCTTATCATGCTTGCGATGGTTCTTAAGCAAGTTGGCCTTCCGGTTGAAGGTATTGCCTTAATTATCGGGGTTGACCGTCTTCTTGATATGACAAGAACAGCGATTAACATTGCTGGTGATGCAACTTGTGCATTAGTTGTTTCAGAGACAGAACAAAGACGTGAACAAAAAGCGAAAGCATAAAGACAATAAACCCTCTAGCATGTTGGCTAGAGGGTTTATTGTTTAAATTCAAAACGAATACTTGTATTGTCATTACTCCACGTTAAATAAGCATCAAATGTTTTTTCTCCTTTTTTGAACCCTTTAATAAGGTTTGTTTTGCCATCTTGTAGAAGCTTTTTCACATTAGTTTGTGAAACAGTTTTTCCTAAAATCTTCTTAGAAATTGTAAAATCACAATTCGTCTTCGCATAGTTTGAACAACCATAGAAGCTCCCTTTATCAATCATTTTTCCACCACATTTTTTACATTTACCAACGACAGTGCCGCTTGAATATTTCTTTTTTCGCGTATCTTGAATCGACTCTACATCGATACCGTCAAAGCTCCAAGCCGAGCTTTGCTGCTTAGCATCTTCAATTAACTTGACCGAAAGCTTCTTTGCTTGCTCCATAAACCCTTGTGGAGACGCTTGATTTTGACCGATCTCTCGCAGCCGTTGTTCCCATTTCGCCGTCATTTCTGGTGATGCTAAGATGCTCTCTCCGATTGCTTCAATTAGTAGCTTCCCTTTATCTGTTGCATATACTTGATTTTTCTTCACATCGATATACTTTCGGTCTTTCAATACACCAATAATACCTGCACGTGTCGCCTCTGTTCCTAAGCCCTCTGTTTGTGTTAACACTTTGATAAGGTCTTTATCTTCAAGGTGCTTACCCGCTGTTTTCATTAAGGTAATTAATTGACCTTCCGTATAACGCTTTGGTGGTTGTGTTTTACCTGCCTTTACATGTACTGTTTTAACCTCTCCACGTTCTCCTTGCTCAATGCTCGGCAGCATTTGCTCCTCATCATCTTTCTTTTCTGGCTTCTTCTGTCCGTAGATTACTACCCGCCAGCCTTCTTCTACCTGTTCTTTTCCTTTTGAAAGAAAGGTTGCACGACCATCTACGATTGTATAAATCGTAGTATAATCAAAAATTGCTTTCTCATAGTGCGCCGCAATCAAACGACGGATAATTAAGTCATAGATTTTTTGTTCATCGGCTGATAGTTTTTTCGGATCAGTGACTTGTTCAGTCGGAATAATTGCATAGTGATCCGTCACTTTCTTTGCATTTACATAACGCTTATTATTCGTAATGGAGGAAAGAGGTGCAGGCAAAAGTCCTTTATAATCACTTAGGCTGCTAAGTTTGCTTAAAATATCTGGAAACCCCGCTGCTTCTTCACTTGTTACAAAGCTGGAGTCAGACCTCGGGTAAGAAATAATCCCCTTTACATACAGCTTTTGTGCAATGTCGAGTGTTTTTTTAGGTGAAAATTTATACGCTTTGTTTGCAGTGGCCTGTAGAGCAGAAAGGTTAAACAAATATGGCGGTTGAAATTCTTTTCTTTCTTTTTCAACCTGTTGTACCTCGGCAGGTTTTTGACGACAAAATTGCTCAATTGCTTTTGCCATCTTCTCGTCTTTAATACGGGTTTCGCCATCCTTATGCCACTTGCCTTCATACGTCTTTCCTTCCACATTAAAATTAGCAACCACTTCCCAAAACGGTTCTGACTTAAAGTTTTCAATTTCTTTTTCCCGCTGAACAATTAAGGCAAGGGTTGGAGTTTGAACACGCCCAGTTGAAAACACATCAGAAATACCTTTTTGCTGAAGAAGCAGCGTGTATACACGGGAGGCGTTCATCCCTACAAGCCAATCTGCACAAGCTCTGCTTAATGCTTCATAGTAGACAGGTCTTGTATCTTCTTCTTTTAATAAATTCGCAAAGCCATTTTTCACTGCATTCGGTGTTAACGATGAAATCCACAGCCTTTGAATTGGTTTTTGATTTTGACATAATGATAGAATTATCCGAACAATCGCTTCCCCTTCCCGTCCTGCATCACTTCCGACAATGACATTGGTTACTTCTTTAGATCGCAGCAACTTCTTAATAATGTTAAATTGCTTGCTTTTTCCCCGGGTTACACGGTGCTGAAACCGTTCGGGAATAATCGGCATTGTGTTAAGCGACCATTTCTTCCAGCTTGGGTTGTATTCCTCTGGCGGAACAAGTTCACATAGATGACCGATCGCCCATGTCAGATAAGCTCCTTTAGGGAAATATTCGTTCGGAGCAATTTCAAGATAACCCTCTCTTTTTTCATATGAAAATGGTGCTGCAAGCTTCGTTCCTTGATCAGGTTTTTCAGCAATGATTAATTTCATTTCATTTATCTCCTTAACTCTTCAACAGTTTCCATCGAATGAATAAATGATATCATAAATTGAGTGCTACATACCCATTCAAGATACTCCCATACCGAAGTTCAGCAGGTAAAGTTCGCAATTAATCTATCATAGAGAAGCTGAGGTTTGAATTAATTTAGAAATGTATAAACAAAAAAGCCAACAGTTTGAGGAGAACCCCTCTGTTGGCTTAATCTCTTATTGATTTTTTAATAACTGTTCTTCAGGTACGTTTCTAATTTTTTTTGCAGGCGTTCCAACTACTAGAGTTTCTTGTTTTACATCTTTTGTAACGACGCTTCCTGCTGCAACGGTACCGTCCTCTTCAATAACCTTACCTGGAAGAATAGTCGCATTTGCCCCTACTCTTCCACCATTTTGAATCGATACCCCTTTAAACTTATCAAATCGCTCTTTCGTTCTTGCCATATAATTATCATTTGTAGTAACAACACAAGGTGCAATAAACACATGGTCGCCTAATTCGGAATAAGCAGTGATGTAGCAATTCGTTTCTAATTTACATTTTTTACCAATAGAGCAGTCATTCTCAACCGCTACACCTCTTCCAACGATCGTGCCCTCTCCAATACTTACTCTCTCACGAATTGTCGCAAGGTCAGCAACAAAAACATCATTATCAATCCTTGCATATGCATAAATAATGGACGAGGTACCAATTGTAACACCAGACCCGATCACTGCTGGGGGGAAGATGTTTCACCTCTGGCAAGATGGAGCTTTTCGCTCTCGTTGGCTGCTTACCGATCACAACATGATCTTGAATGATGACATTATCGCCAATGACGGTTCCTTCATAAATAATGACATGATTGCCAACCACCACATTTTTACCAAACTGGACATTCTTTTGAATTACACAATACTCTCCAATTGAAGCAGGTTTCATTAGATCACCGTCTCTAGTTTTTTAGTTATTCACCTTATAATTTAAATTTCTAACTAAGGGCCGGCCAACTGAATAATAATCGACTGCATGCTTTCTAACATCCTCTAAATCATAACAGTTTCTTCCATCAAAAATCACAGCAGTTTTCATCAGTTTTGGATACGTTTCTAACGGTACTGCTTTAACTTCATTCCATTCCGTTACAATAAATACAGCATCAGCGCCTTTAAGTGCTTCTTCAATTGTCGTGGAATATTGAATCCCTTGAGGTAAAAGTTTCTTCGCATTTTCAACAGCAATCGGATCATAAGCAACGATATTGGCGTTAAGATTGAAAAGTTGCTTGATGATTACTTGAGAAGCTGCTTCGCGCATATCGTCTGTATTTGGCTTAAAGGCTAAGCCAAGCACTGCTATACGTTTGTTTTTTAAGCTTCCTAAGTGTTCAAGGGCTTTCAACACTAAACTTTCTTGCTGGCGATTATTTACTTCAATTACAGCCTCAAGAAGAGAAAATTGGTGTTCAATATTTCCTGCAATTTGCACAAGCGCATTCGTGTCCTTCGGAAAACATGAACCACCATACCCGATCCCTGCATTTAGAAATTGTCTTCCAATGCGATTATCCATTCCCATACCTAATGCCACATCTTCAATATTTGCTCCTAACTTTTCACAGATCGAAGCAATCTCATTAATAAAACTGATTTTAGTAGCCAAAAATGCATTGGAAGCGTATTTAATCATCTCTGCACTTTTTACCCCCGTATGAACGATGGGTATTCCAAATGGCTCGTTAATTGCCTTCATAGTTAAAAAGGTTTTTTCACAATCCGTCCCAATTACAATTCGATCACCACTAAATGTATCACCGATAGCTGACCCTTCGCGTAGAAACTCCGGGTTTGAGACGATATTTACTTTATAGTTACCTACTTTATTTTCATCTATTAGCTCTTTAATCCAGTCATTTGTTCCAACAGGTACTGTACTCTTTGTAACAACAATCGTATCCCGCTGAATATTCTTTGCAATGTTAATAGCTGCCTGTTCGATGTAAGTCAAATCAGCAGAGCCATTTTCACTTTGTGGCGTACCGACTGCAATATAAATCACTTCTGCATCTTTAAAGCCCTCTTCATGAGTTGTAGTAAACATCAAGCGATTCTGTTTCATTGTTTTTAAAATTAAGTCTTCTAAACCTGGTTCAAAGATCGGGGATTTACCTTCCTTTAACATCTTCACTTTATTTTCATCGACATCAATACATGTTACAAAATGGCCAACTTCCGCTAAACAAACCCCTGTTACTAGACCGACATACCCTGTACCGATAACTGAAATATGTTTTATCATTTTGATCACCTAAGCTTTTTTCTTATTTGCAAATGAATTGTTTCATAAATGAATGATTCTTAGGTTAGTCAATATTTGCATTGGGTAAAATTAAAATTTTCATTGATTAATAATTATACTTTTTAATTAAATTTTTGATTAAGTCAATAATAAGGTTTTGTTCATCTCTTTCCAAATTCGATCCTGACGGCAAACATACCCCATAGTTAAAGAGGTCGCTTGATACATCTTGCCCACTATGGTTATAATATTTACACCCCTTAAACAAAGGTTGAAGATGAAGTGGCTTCCAAACGGGACGTGTCTCAATATTAGCCCTTTCTAGTTCTTCAATAATCATATCTCTTGTGATATTCACTCTTTCAGGATCTACTGTTAAAGCTGTTAACCAACGAGTTGAATAGTATCCTTCCGGCTCAGGCATAAATGTTATCCCATCTATATAGGATAATTCTGATTTATACTGCTGATACACTCTTCGTCGAGCTGCCACTCTATCATTTAAAACTTGAAGCTGTCCTCTTCCAATACCTGCTAAAATGTTACTCATACGATAATTGTAACCTTTTATATGATGTTGATAATGAGGAGCGGGGTCTCGAGCTTGTGTAGCAAGAAACCGTACTCTATCTAATGCGCCTTTATCATTTGAGATAAGTGCCCCTCCACCAGAAGTTGTGATAATTTTATTTCCATTAAATGAAAAGATACCAAACTTACCAAAGGTACCACTAGCTTTCCCTTTATAGAAAGCACCTAAAGATTCAGCCGCGTCTTCTATAACTGGAATATCACCGTATTCCTTTGCCAAACGTAATATCTCATCCATATCTGCGCTTTGTCCATATAAATTTACGACAATAATTGCTTTAGGCATGTCTTCTTCTTTCGAAGCTTGCTCTAATGCTTCTTGCAATGCAGAAGGTGACATATTCCATGTATTAGGCTCTGAATCAATTAATATTGGTATAGCCTTCTGGTACAAGATTGGATTTGCGCTAGCTACAAAAGTTAGAGAGGAGCAAATCACTTTATCTCCTTCTCCAACATTCAATATCTCTAAAGCAAGGTGAATCGCTGCTGTGCCAGAGCTTAACGCTGCAGCTCCGTAAGCACCTGTATATTGTGCTAATTCATTTTCAAATTGGTCAACATTTGGACCCAGCGGAGCAATCCAATTCGAATCAAACGCTTCATGTATAAACCTTTGCTCCAATCCACTCATATGGGGAGATGAAAGAAAAATTCGTTTTTTTTGCATAGTCAAAACACAACCTCAAAAATATTATAATAAATCTAAACTACTTACCAAGACTTATACAAAACATGGTATCCTGCACTTTTTATATATTCATCAATTACAAGTTGTTTCATCTTTTCATTTTTCCACCAAGCATCTAATTTGAATGTATCTATCGTTGAGGAACTAGGCTTCCACTCTACGTCATAATCCATGTCTTTTTCCACTTCATTACTTACCCAAAGTGATCGCTTCATATGATAAGGGGATGTTACCAAAATGACTGAGGAAAGTTTTTCTTTTTGTAATATTCCAATTACATTTATTGCATTTTCATATGTACTGCCTGCTTCATTATCTAAGATTATCGCACGTGATGGGACTCCAACTCTAAGAGCTATCTCCTTCATTCTTTCCGCCCAAGGTGTTTTATCAACATTTTTACCAGAAGCACTACCGCCACTTAAAATGATATAAGGAGCGGCACCTTTGTTATATAAATGAACCGCTTGTTTTAATCTCTCGGGTCCTTCCCCGCCTCCATAAACAACAATTGCTTCTGCTTTAAGATCTTTGGCATCTTCAACAATTAAATTCTTAGCTACTTTTATTAAAAAACCTTCTGAAGAAACGTAAAAAGCAATATTAATAAGGGCTAATATCACCCATACTATGAACATTTTACGAAAAAAACTTCTTTTATTTAAAGTGGTGTCTCTCTTAATTAACCATCTATGGAAAAACAATCAGCTATCCTCCTGAACATTATTTACTCTTTTGGCCTTTTCTTTTTTTCTAATGTCCAAATGATTACGAAAAGGAACAATGTAAATACTAAAAAGAAGACTTGAAAAAGCTTTTTCAAAGGACTAGAACCGGAGCTGCGATTTTCATTTAATTGATATTTACTTTTATCTTGCTGCTCAACTCCTTCCTCACCTAAAGAATTTAGTACTATTATACTACCTTCAGGCCCGAAAAGGAATGTGTCTACACGACTTTTATCCCTATTTACTTCAGTGTAGTTCTGTTCATGGTCTATAATAACTTTCTTTATTTTGGAAAAGTCATTTAAATAAGCAAAATTATTGTTTGTAAAATCATCATTAATTGTGGAAAGAAGCATCATAAAATGATTATTATTCCACGGAGATTGTTTAACATAGAAAAAATTAATTTTTTTCGCAAACAGTTCAGCTAAAATAAAATCATTATTAAATTTTAATGTATTCTCATTTACTTCAAGAGGAAATAGATGACTATTTTCCTTCAAAAAAGCACTTTCATTCCAAGGGCTATGAAAAAATAAATTTTTATCTTGATAATCCTTTTCTGAAAGTTCATCATTTAGGAATAAAAACAAACCGTTATCATCTCGAGTCACATAATGAGATAGACTTAAGATTGTCCCTATCATACTTTTAAGAGAATTCGGATCAGTTTCTTTAAGTTTATTTGGCAAAACAAATGACACATTATTCCAGACGCCATTTTTTATAATAGGGTATGGAAAATGATTGAAGTCACCATGATTTACTTTTTCAAATTCTAATTCAAAAAATGATGTATTCAACACTTTTGCCCAACCATCTGCTCTTCTTCTTTCCCCGCAATCATAAACCTCTGTATCATTAAAAGCGTATGTTAAAGTAATAATCATTACTTCTGATTTAAGCTCACTTTTTGGGATAGCAATTTCTAATTTATTCGTATTTTCTCCCTCACCTTCAACTAAAGGAGTAGTAAGCACAGGAGTGTTATTAACAATAACCGTAACATTTGAAAGGTTTGCGGAGTATGTATCATTGTATTGATGGAAAAAAGTTATTTTTGAGCCTTCTTCTAATGCCATTCCTGTAGGAGGTCTATATTTGACACTAATTGAAGCTGAGTTAGTATTCTTTATAATCAGATCAGAGTCATACCCCAATTCTTGCAAATTAAATGTTTGAGTTAGATCGTTAGGAGCATCTTTTTTAGATTCTATAGGTACCATCGTCTTTGAGGTTTCATCTACGACGTCTCTGAAAGTTTTTTCTATATAAGATACTTTCCCTTCAAGCGATGATAAATAATTTCGGTCATTTAACCTTTTTAATGAAAGGTCCATACCATTCTCATTAAAAGCTCCCAACAAATATAAACGACTTTGGGAGCCGGCTTGTAATTTATTCGTTGTAAGTAAGGCTGAGTTTTCACTCATCTCCCATACAACATCAGAAAAAATTTCAATTGTTTCTTTTGAAAAATGATTAATCATTCCAACATAAATGACATCATTCTCTTGTTCTTCAAGCTCTATGTCTTTTTCACTTACAACTTCTATCCCCTCTGGCTTCATTGATAAAGTACGACCAAGATAACTAATTAATCTTATTAAATATGTATTATCGAGTACAGAGCTTTTCTCCGGATAAACAATTGTTACTATTGGATGATTGGATATAACTGAGTTTTCATTCTCTATTTCATTTTCCTCTTCCCAGCCTTTTGGAGGAATTAATGAATAAGGAAAGTCTTTTAAACTAGCTTTTTCTGCAGAGCGGTCTTTATAAGGTATTTCTATGTAAGACTCTGGAGAAACCTTTATCCATAAGCTTTTGTTCACTTTATCTGAGCACTGATTTTCAGTTAGACTTAGAGTTGATTCAATACTCAACTCATGATTTCTTCCGCTTAAATGTAAACCTTCTAAGTTCAAGGACAATCTACCTGAATACTCTTCATGTAGTTGTGGCGATAAACTAATTGTTTTCAAAGGTTTATTGTCTATTGATATAGTCATCGAAGCTGTATCATCTAATTGAGGTGAAATTGAATAGTACAAGGTTAGGTTTGGCGAGGATACAAGTGAGGAATAGGCTGATAAATTAATCTGTTTCACAATGTTTGGGTTAGTTTCATTTAATATTATTTCTTTCTCACTTGCAAAAAGAGGTGTTGTAATACTTTTCTCATAAACAGCATATCCTTGACTATTTGAAAAAAAGAACAAAATAATAAAAACAACAGCCACGTACATACTAAGTTTCATCAATCGATTCATTCTTCTTACTCAACTCACTTTCAACAATGTAACGCGCCACAGCCATTAGTCCGAAAAATACAAACAATTGCCGGTTGTCTACTAAATTATTTGATTTTAAAGCATTAAAAAAACTAAAAATAACTGTTGACACTACCACATTATCTATAAAAAGTAATTTCCCACGGTATTTGTTAAAATAAATTAGTAAAGCAAACAAAAAGAAGAAAAATAATAAAAGTCCTATTACCCCTAATTCCGCACCTATCTCTAATATAATATTGTGAGGAAAATACCTGTCATCCAAACCGATTAGACTTATACCATATCCCCCAATACCTACTCCTGTAAAAAGATGATTTTCCATTAATTCTATTGCTTCCTGAATATGTCCCTCACGTCCAGTACCCGTTCCTTCTTCCGAATCCCCTTGAAGTTTATTTAATCGACCGCTTATCGTCTTAAATGTATCAGGGGTGTAGAAATACAAAGCAAGTATCCCAAATACAAACCCACCAATTAAAACCGCTAATGATTTTAATTTCCCTTTTCCTGCTTGAGTACTTAATAATATCGTAGTCACTAAAGTAAAAGGTGTAAAAAGTACTGCACCACGTGCAGCAGAAGTTATAATACCTAAAACATTGATTAAAATAAGCGGAATAACGAAAATTTTATTTCCATTCGGTAAAAAATAAAAAGTTAAAATTAAAGTTGTTAACCCACCAATAAACCCTAGTGCTAAATAATTGCTACCAAACACTTCACGTGTATTTTGAGTAACGGAAATAAATGTCATAATCGTTCCTAATGTGCAAATCATTATTAAAATACGTGAAAATTGCTTTTTATTTTCTACTAAAATAATTGGTAATATAATAGCTCCTACTGTCATGAGCATAACTTTGAAAGCCTTCGTTACCGCATAGCTACCTGATGGTGTATAAGTTAGAGATAGAATTATCCAAAATATAAATAAGCTTATAAATATAATATGCGGTTCCCGAAGTTTCAAAAACACACGTTCCCTTTTTTCATAAATCTTTAAAACAGCCGCTAAGAGTGCTAAACCAAAAAATAAAACCGTACTGTCTGGTCCAGGGACAATCGACTTATATAAACCAGAGAAAACATACATTGGAATAAAAATTTCTGGCATATTTTTAAAAATAAAAAAACCTGCTAATAAAAACAAAACCATTAATATACCCATCGGATGTATATATGTCAAAAGACCGCCAAATAGCCCTAATACAAGAAATACACACCAAACAAACACTTGCCAATTATTCATTCTCATCTCTTTAACTCCTATTTTTCTTAAAGAGACGATGAACTGAATTCAGCTTGTCATAAATCGTGAAATCACTCCAGGACAATTTGTGATGTTCGACATCAAAGAAAAAACCATATACCGATAACTTTTTTTCTGAGACTTTCTTTAATTGATAAATAGCTTCTTGAATTTGCTGCTTTGTCGTATGTTCTTTTTCAATAAGAAGACATACACTATCGATAAAAGGTAATAGAAAGAGCGAATGATTCACCTCTTCCATTGATACAGAGGTAGCCACAACAATCGTATTAAATTCAGCTTGCAAATCTTCAAGCATTTTATTAAAAAAAGAATGGTTATAAAAAAGTTCCTCATCTATTAATTCTTTTGACAAACCTAAGAAAGATAAATTTTTATGAGTAGTGTGGAATAAGCAACTTTTCAATTCTGGTACTTCGCCTTCCCAATGTGCCGGTTCATACGCTAAATTCTTTAATAATTCATGTTCAAACTCATATTTTTTATCAATATGTTTAAGTTTCAATTCTTTCAAATTACTTCCGTTAAAGAAGATTAGCAATGTCTTTTTTCCTGTTTCTGCAATCGAACACGCGAAATCATAGGATATTTTTTGTGTCGCCATTTTACGATGTGGAGCAGAAATTAAATAACGCCTCTTATCCCCTTCTATTGCATATAATAAGGCATAAATTTTCCTCATCATATCCATATACCGATTAAATTTACCCTCATTTAACACTTTAGAATTTTCATTATAAATCATTGCAGACTGAGGAATTGGACCCAATACTGTGTCTCCTATCATTCTCCTTGGAATATGAATGGAAGTAGCCGTAGGATCAATAAAACGTAAAAAAATAGCAAACCCTACCGCCACTATACCTGAAGAGAGACCTGCAATAATGATATTAAAGACAGGCTTGGGCTTTGCTGGTGATATTTTTCTGTCTAAGTCAACCTCATCCAAAATTTCTGCACTTTTCACTGTAATGATATTATTAATTTCTTGAACAAAGACAGTCGCTAATTCATTGGCAACTACTTTTGCAAATTCCGGGTCTTTATCAGTAATTTGTACTGTAATGACTTGTGATTCTTTTACTACGTCTACTTTTACTTTACTAATTAAACTTTCAGGTGACATATTCAGTTCTAAACGGTTGACAACAATGGTAGCAATTTTTTTTGAACGCACAATTTCTGAATATGTATTCATTAGTTTTTGAGTAGCAAGTACATCAACATAATCAAGGCCTCTTGCAAGAGGTGGATTCACTAATATTTTTGTTTTAACTTGATAAACAGGTGTTAAAAAAATATATGAGACTATGCCAGAAACAATCATAGCGAGGAGGGTCGTAAAAAGAATTCGTATTAAATTTTTCTTGATGATTCCCAAAGCTTCATATATATCCATGAAACAACCTCTTTAATCAATATTTGTTTTTGCTTAAGCTGCAACTCTAATAAAATACGCTATCTTATACTGTTGATTTTTTACATGATTTAACTGACTCATTTTCTTCAACAATTTGTTGTAAAGTTGCTTTTATTTCCTTATTACATAAATCACTTTCTATAATTATCATTAATTCATCTAAAGTATTGTCAATTCCAGTTTTGAGTAAAACATCTTTGCTGTCACTAACAAATATTCTATCGTGTTGTGTCACTGTATGTCCTTCATTTTCGGTAAAAAGTTCCTCGTATAACTTTTCTCCTGGCCGAATACCAGAAAAAACAATTTCAATATCCTCGTCTGGCTGGAAACCTGAAAGTTTTATTAAATCACGTGCTAATTTCTCAACCTTAACTGGCTCTCCCATATTAAGGACAAATATTTCTCCTCCCTCTGTAAGAGCCCCTGCTTGTATAACAAGCTGTACAGCCTCAGGGATGGTCATGAAGAAGCGTACCATTTCTGGATGAGTTACTGTAACAGGTCCCCCTTTTTTTATTTGCTCCTTAAAAACATGTACAACACTGCCCCTGCTTCCTAATACATTACCAAACCTTACAGCAGCAAACTTTGTGTCACTTTTATGGTTATAATTTTGGACAATTATTTCAGCAATACGCTTAGTCATTCCCATTGTACTTGTAGGGTTAACTGCTTTATCAGATGAAATCATTATAAAACGATTGATACCAAACCTATCAGAAGCCTCTACTAAATTTAATGTTCCGAAAACATTGTTCTTTATTGCTTCTTTTGGGTTTTCTTCCATTAAAGGTACATGCTTGTGAGCAGCTGTATGAAATACAGCATCAGGTCTGTACTTTTCAAAAATCGAGTCAATATTATCCTTATCTTGAATGTCAGCAATAACTGGGATGTATTCATTTTGAGGGAATTCATAAGACAACTTTAATAAGATAGAGTGGATACTATTTTCACCATGCCCAAGTAGAAGGATCTTTTTTGGATAAAATTGTGATATTTGTCGTGATAATTCGGAACCGATCGAACCACCCGCTCCTGTAATAAGCACCGTCTTATTTGCCACATACTTTTCAATTGATTTTATATCTGTTTGTACCATTTCTCTTCCAAGCAAATCCTCAAGGTGGACATCTCTCATATTACTAATTTTAATTTTCTCTTGAATGACATCACGGATACTTGGTAGGACTTTAACTTTACATGTTGTTTTATTACAAATTTCAATAATTTCTTTTATTAACTTTCTTGATGCTGAAGGCATTGCAATTATAATTAAAGAAATATTGAATTTTTCGACAGCTTCAACAATAGATTCTCGCCCGCCATATACAGAAAGGCCACACAGTTTTAGAGTATGTTTATTACGGTCATCATCAATAAAGGCAACCGGATATACTCCTTCATCTTTTGCATTTTTTAACTGTTGTGCAACATTACGCCCTGCACTTCCTGCTCCTATTATTAAAGCTCTTTGATTATTGTCATTCAATCTATCTTTTTGCTTGACGTATGCATCATTATTTAATCGAACAAGCAAACGCGACCCACCAACACCTAATACAATTAATAGCCAACTAATAATCGGGATGGATAACTCTAAAGATGAACGGTCCATCACATTGGTAAATATAATAAAAGACAATAATGCAAACATAGTTGCTTTAAAGATTGAATACAATTCTCCAATACTAGCATAACTCCACAACCTTTTATAGCTACCAGCCCGATAAAAGAAATACATGTAACAACCAATCATTCCAACAGCTACTAAAAAACTATCATTTATATATTTCTCTGGTATATCCCCGTTATACCTCAGTAATAATGATAGAAAAAAGCTAGCTACAATAATTATAATATCTCCAAGGAAATGAACCTTTTGAATAGAAATATTTTTCATTAGACTTTCCCCTTTTAAATCCCATTCATGAACACTTATAAATTAAAAGTTATTTTGCTCCTTATTTTATTTAAAACATCAGCTATTAATAGAAGGTGCTTTTCACCTTTAACAACAGGTCTATATTCCTAATTCTATTGTTTTACATTTATCTCATTTTATGTCAACATTACCATAATAATAAATTGAATGCGACTTGTAAATGTAAACCTTAATGCCAACATGTAAAATTACACACATTTTTTATTTTCTTTAAAATATCTCAGCATCTCTTGAACAATTCGTTCGGATGCTTTCCCATTTCCATATAGTTCTTCATCATACTCACTTGGTCTCGCACCATTCATTATTGTTGATAAAGAATCTTCCTTAGGATCTACAAGAATATTCCATCCTGATTCTACTGTTTCTACCCATTCTGTTTGTTCACGCAACGTATAACATGGTTTTTTAGCAAAGTAGGCTTCTTTTTGTACTCCTCCAGAATCAGTAACAATTGCATTGGCATGCTTTTCAAGATAAAGCATTTCAAGATATGAAACAGGCTTTATTACTTTGATATGATGAGAATCTTCTAGTAGATAAAGTAGACCGAATTGTTCTAATTTTTGTTTCGTTCGTGGGTGGAGTGGTAAAATAATCTGTCGTTTAACTTCATTTAAAGAACGAAAAATAGCTTCTAAACGAGCAGCATTATCTGTATTTTCAGCTCGATGAATTGTAACTAGCATATATGTCCTGTCTTCTAACCCAAATTGCTGTAGAGTGAATTTCTTTTCTGCAATGCGCATATTATACAGAACAGCATCATTCATGACATCTCCTACTAAATGCACGTTTTCGGTAATATTTTCTTTTTCCAAATTTCTAACCGACTGAATTGTTGGAGCAAACAAAATAGTCGAAATGTGGTCTGTTAGAATTCGATTCACTTCTTCTGGCATTTGTTTATTAAAACTTCTAAGGCCTGCTTCAATATGAACAAGAGGAATATGAAGTTTGCTTGCCACAAGAGCCCCAGCTAAAGTTGAATTTGTATCACCATACACTAAAATGCCATCCGGCTTCTCTTGTAATACAATTTCCTCAATTTTCTGCATCATCATTCCGGTTTGCGTTCCATGCCCCCCGGAACCTACTGTAAGATTATAATCTGGCTGAGGTATGTTTAGCTCATCAAAGAAGACACCTGACATATTATGATCATAATGCTGACCAGTGTGAACCAAAATTTCTTGAAAATACTTTCGAAGCACTCTTGATACAGAGGCTACTTTTATAAATTGTGGGCGAGCCCCTACTATCGTTAGTATTTTTTTCATTAAGAAAACTCCTCATAAAACGCAGTAATTTTATCAACTATATATATCTGTTGCTCAGCTGTTAATTCTGGGTACATTGGTAAAGAAAGCACTTCCTCACATGCTTGTTCAGTAATAGGCAGATCGCCTTCTTTGTAGCCTAATTCTGCAAATACTGGCTGTAAATGAAGTGGCTTAGGGTAATAAACCATCGAAGCAATACCTTGGCTTTTCAAATATACCTGTAAATCGTTACGTTTCGGCAAACGAAGCGTATATTGATGGAAAATATGCTTGTTGTACGCTGGAATATGTGGGGTGGTAACAATTTCACTTAACCTTTTCGATAATAACTCTGTATAATAAGCTGCCTTTTCGCGGCGCTGTTCACTCCACATATCTAAATAAGGTAGCTTTACATCTAAGATTGCAGCCTGCACTTCATCTAAACGGCTATTGTAGCCTAGAACATGATGATAGTACTTCGGTTTGCTTCCATGAACGCGGAGAACGCGGATCTTTTCTGCAACCTCATCATTTGCCGTTACAATCATCCCTCCATCTCCATATGCCCCTAAGTTTTTGGTTGGAAAAAAGCTATAACAAGCGGTCGTTCCTAATTCCCCCACTCTCCTTCCTTTATATTCTGCACCAATGGCTTGAGCTGCGTCCTCAATGATGGCTAACCCATTTTCCTGTGCGATTTCAATAATTGGATCCATATCAGCTGTTTGCCCATACAAATGAACAGGGAGGATTGCTTTTGTTTTGTCGGTTAATGCTTCTTTAATCTTTGCTGGATCAATATTATATGTATCAGGTTGAATATCAACGAAAACCGGTTTAGCACCAATACGAGCAATGGCACCTGCGGTTGCAAAAAAAGTAAACGCTGGTGCAATAACTTCGTCTCCTTCTTGAACACCGCACCCTAATAAAGACAAATGAAGAGCATCACTACCACTAGCTACACCGATTCCATTTCCTACATTGCTATAATCAGCAATCTTTTCCTCTAATGTTTTTACATTCTTTCCAAGAATAAATTGAGATGAAGACATGACATCTTCTAATGCTGTTAAGATATCTGGCTTTAGCGTTTTATATTGCATGGATAAATCAAGCATTGGAATATTCATTGAATCACTCCACCTTATAAAGTAGTTTCAATCTTTTTATATAAATCAATTAATTTACTACTTTCTAACTCCCAATTATATTTTTCTTCCACAGAATTCCTACCGTTTTCCCCCATTTGAATAGCTTCTTGGGGATTAAGCACAATTTGTTCAATTGCGCTTGCTACCTCTGTAACATTATTTGGTTCAACAGTCATTCCCGCTCGACTTTCATTTATTACCTTTTTATAAAGCGGGAAATTTGAAGTAATTACGGGTACTTTCAAAGCCATATATTCAAATATTTTTGTAGGATATGATTCCATATAATTTGGAATAGGTTTAAGTACTGCTAAACCCAATTTAGCCCCTTCTACAATTTTATAGGCATCAGGCGCATTAAGACGGCCATAAAATTGAACCAGCTCTTGAATCCCAAGTCGTTCGCATTGTTGCTCAATTTTCTTAAAACATTCTTCCGTATAATTTCCAATACACTTAAACTGAATATGAATATTTCTTTCTTTCAAAATGGCTAATGCTTCTAATATAATGAAAATCCCTCTTACTTCAGAGACGCTTCCCAAATAAACAATATAATCTTTACTAAAAGGTTTTTTCGGTATCGGAAAAAGATTAATATCAGGGAAGTTCTTAACAGTTATTTTCTTGTGAAAGTTTTTATATAATTTATTATAGGAATCCTCAGCTAAAATAATATAAAATAAATGACAAACAGTTAATTCAAACATTCTGTACAGAAAGCTAACCAATTTTCGAAATGGCAGCCATTTTTTATTTAAAATTTGTCCCGCCACATTTTCATGAATATCATAAATCACTTTTTTTCCTTTTAAACGTAGTAATATACCTATGGGAATTAATTCAGGGTCATGAAAATGATAGACATCTGCATCCTCTTTTATTGCCATTCTGTAACATTTCCAGGTTAGTTTCGTAATTCTGTTTAATCGGTCTTTAGGGCGAGGTAATGCAATAACACGGACACCATCGATATTTTCATCCTTTTCATGTTGAATAATATACGAGACTTCATACCCATTTTTAAGTAATGATTTCACTTCTTTATGAAAAATTCGCACATCAAAAATAGGATGAACTGAGCTTAACACACACACTTTCATAGCTTTTCTGAACCTGCCTTCTTGTTTTAAAGCGATCTATTATTGTCGAGGCCTAGATCTAATAAGACTCTCTTAATTAACCGCATTTTCAATAATGGTTATTTCCTTCTGAATTCTTTCTCCCCACGCTAGAAATACTTCTTTAGATGTTAAGCTTGCTTCACTTTTGAGTGAATGAACCAATTTTTCATTTTGTATTAGCTCTGCTATCACTTGCTGTCCTTCGTCCATGTTATTTACAAGAAATCCATTTTTTCCATTTTTTAGCACGTTATCTGTACTATGATCATTAAGAGTTAAAATTACGCCGCCATTAGTTAAAGCTTCAATAAGGACATTTCCTAAGTTTGAAAGCCGATAAAATGATAACACCGCTAATGAATTTCGGTAATAGTAGTTTAATTGTCTTTGGTTCAATGTTCCTACATATTGAACATACTTATCTAAGCCTAACTTTCGAACTTTCTCTTGTAGCTCTTCCCAATAGGCTTCTTCTTTAATATGACCTGCAAAATGTAAATACACATCATCATTTCCGTGTTCATGCACTCGTTTTAAAAGTTCAATCGCTTTATGTTGTTGTTTCCAACGTGCAATCCTTGCTGGAAAGAAGAGAACTTTATCAGGTAATCTGAATTGTTTTTCTTCCATTTGCTTATGAATAACTGCTTTATCAACCCCGTTTAACCAAAAGTAAAAATTATAATTTGGTTTAGGGTTCATCATTTTTCTAACATAATCACCTCGTGTACCATCATTGGTTATTAATAAAAATTCCTTATTTAACCTATATGCTAACGATTCTAAAGGATGCTTTAACATCACTTTAAATTTTCCCTGTTTTTCTAATCTTTCAGCAAAAAACGTTCCGTATAGTCTCAAACCGCAAGGAATACGCATCATATTTGCGGCTATATTTCCAAACGTGCCAAAACTACCGTGACAATAAACAAAATCGTACTTTTTTTGTTTCATAACCTTTATAAGCTGAGATAATATTTTGCTAGAGTTCGTACCTCTCTCGAATCCTTTTAATTTTAAAGGATGAAGATAAAAGTCACTTTTTATCAGCCATTCAACTTGAATGTTTAAGTTGAGGTGACTTTCTGTTATCCCAATAAAAAAATCTACTTGATGTCCTGCCTGAATAAGTCCTTGCAGAGGTTTGATAAATGCAGGCATTCCTTTTGATTCACTATTGCCTTCAACAATTAAATCACGAAAGCCACTCCATAACGGGGTTACATATAATATCCTCATATTTCGCCTCTCAACCATTCATTTCTATTTAAATAAACTTACACCAAAATTCAATATTATAAGGAATATAACTTTCCATGAGATTCTTTCTTCAACACATTTTTTGTATCAAAGATAACTTGGGCATGGTTTGTAATCATCCTTATGTCCATAATGCTGTGATCAGTTGTAATCAGTGTTAAATCTGCCTCTTGTAGCAACGTTACATCCAGCTCATTGTGAGTATCTACCCATTCACCTGCTAATTTAAATCTATTCACATAAGGATCAACAACGCTCCATTCCGTACCTGCATCACTTAATAATTCCAGAATTGGGATAACAGGGGACTCACGCCAATCATCGATATCCTTTTTATATGCCACACCAAGCACAAGAATTTTTGAGCCATTTAATGCTTTTCCTTCTTTATTGAGAATATGCATCATACGGTTAACAACAAACTCTGGCATACTGTTATTAATTTCACCAGCAGTTTCAATTAATCGGGTGTGATAATTATATTCCCTTGCTTTCCAAGTTAAATACCATGGGTCAATCGGAATACAATGCCCGCCTACACCTGGTCCTGGATAAAAAGGCATAAATCCATATGGCTTTGTAGCTGCGGCATCAATAACTTCCCAAACGTTAATTCCCATTTTATTGCAAAGGATTGCCATCTCATTTGCAAGTGCAATATTAATATTTCGAAATGTGTTTTCAAGAATTTTTTCCATTTCTGCTACTGCTGGACTACTTACTTCATGTACCTCTCCTTTAAGAACATTACGATACATTGCTGCTGCTACTTCTGTGCACGTGGCGGTTACTCCCCCAACAACTTTTGGAGTGTTCTTCGTCTTGAAGAATTGATTTCCGGGGTCGACACGTTCTGGAGAATAGGCAATAAAGAAATCTTCCCCACACGTTAAACCGGTTGATTCAAAAATAGGCTTTAACACCTCTTCTGTTGTCCCAGGATATGTTGTACTTTCTAATACAACTAACATCCCTTTATGTAAATATTTCGAAATTTCTGTTGCTGAACTTACAACATATGACGTATCGGGCTGCTTATAGATATCGAGTGGTGTCGGAACACAAATCGCAACCGCATCAACCTGTGAAACTTTTGAGTAATCTGTTGTTGCTTGAAAGTTTCCTGTCTCTACTAGTTCAGCTAACTCCTCATCTACAACATCGCCAATATAATTCACACCTTGATTAACCATATCGACCCGTTTTTGTTGGATATCGAATCCAATAACTTGATAGCCTGCCTTTGCCTTTTCGACCGCTAATGGCAAACCAACATACCCTAACCCAACTACTCCAATAATTGCCTCTTTTTCTCTTAATTTACATAATAATTGGTCTGCAAAAGAAATGGTCTTCATATTGTCCCCCTTAAAATGAATATCCATCTAGAATTTTGTATCTTATGAAATAAGTACACGTTCATTAGATTGGGCAGATTGATATAGTGCCAAGACAAGTTCCAATGCCTTCCTTCCATCTGTTCCTGTAATAATTGGTTCTCTACTATCCTCTATTGCATGTACCATATCTTCAATTATCCATTGATGACCTGGTTTTCCAAATGGGTCCTTTTGGATGGTCTGTTTAAGGTGACTTACTTCTTCTTCACTCATTGATGCCAAATTCCAATGTTCAATGAGATTGGCAGTTGTTCCACCAATTTTTACAGTACCAGTCTCACCAAAGATACTTAACGTTTCTTCTAAATTTGTTGGATAAATTGTCGTAGCTGCTTCTATTACGCCAAGTGCACCATTTTTAAACTTTGTGACACCTACTGATACATCTTCTGCCTCTATCATACGTAAGCGGGTAGCGTCCATACTAAACACTTCTTGTACGTCCCCAATTAACCACAAAATTAAATCAAGATTATGAATAGCTTGGTTCATCAACACCCCACCATCAAGATTTTTTGTTCCTCGCCAGTCTGCTTGATCAAAATAAGCTTGATTGCGATTCCATCTGACAGTTGCATTTACATGACTAATTTTTCCAAGTAATTTCTTCTCAAGTACTTTTTTTAATTCAATAATCGCAGGCCGAAATCGATTCGGATGAACGACAGCTAGCTTTACTCCGTATTCATTACATGTATTAATCATACGATCAGCATCAGTAAGGGTTAACGCCATTGGCTTCTCTACAACAATGTGTTTTTTTGTTTTTGCTACTTCTATTGCTATTGGTGCGTGAGTACCGCTCGGTGTACAAATGTTTACGACCTCTACCTCTTGATTGTCTAAAAGAGCTTCTAATTCTGTGTATGCTTTTGCACCAAATTCTTTCGTGAAAAATTCCATATTTTGATGAACTTTATCACATACAGCAACTAGTTTTGCTCCTTCGCATTTTTCAATCGCTTCAGCATGCTTTTTAGCAATATGTCCACACCCAACAATGGCAAAATTAACCATTTATTTCCCTCCTTGCGTTCGCTTCTAATTGTTAATTGACATGTAATAATTAACCTAAAGAGTATTTCACTACATAGATAGCAAACTTTCATAACATTGTCTTATTTGCTTAACTACTGCTTTTTCACTAAACCTTGCTTCACAATCCTTTCTAATCATCTCACTGTCATACAGGTGAAAATTATCTTTTAAATACGTTAATGCATTCTGTAATTCATCTACACTCTCATTTTTCACTAAAATTCCAACTGTTTCATTTACAATCATTTCTGGGCCTCCACAAGCTGTCGCAATAATGGGTTTTCCGCAAGCTAAGGCTTCAATATAAACGATTCCAAATGTTTCATAACGACTAGCTAATACAAAAGCATGACATTGACCCATTTGTTGTATGACCTGCTCACGAGACAGAGAACCTAGAAAAATAATTTGGTTGTGCATATCTAATTCATTAACGAGATTCTCTAACTTTATTCTTTCCTTTCCATCCCCACCAATTACTAATTCCACATTCTCACCTTTAAATGCTGTGGCAAATGCTCTTATTAGGAGGTCCATTCCCTTGTTATAAGTTAAAAAAGCAACAGACAAAAAGCGAAAGGGAGAATTTTGGGTTTTTAAATTAGTATTGTCCTCTCGTTTAAAAACATCGACATTCACAATATTAGGTATAACATCTATTGGAACTCCATTTGTAATCCTTCTCATATCTTTTTTTAGAGTCGGACTAACTGCAATGAGCTTACCTGTTGACTTGAAAGCCTTTGTTATTAACTTCTCTTGATAAGGATTCAGTGATTTCCTTCCAATTGATGAAGAATGTTCGGTAATTACAAATGGTATATTCTCTTCTTTTGCAAGCTTGGCTGCTACTATTCCTGCCCAGTTACAAGCATGGGCATGAATAATATCTGGCTTTCCATATGTTTGGACAGCTAATGAATAAATTTTCTTTAAGCGAAGATAACGAATAAAATACGGTACATACGGGACTCCAAGGAAATAGTTGTAACCATTGTAACGAAAGGTATTAAGAATCCCTTCTCTGTTGAAAACAACTCCTTTCCCCTCTTTGTATTTTCCTAAGCGCTTGATACTCCACATATCTGTATACAACACAGTGACATCCATCCCATGTCTTTGAAGAGCTTGAGCTTGCTCTTGAAAAAAAACTCCTCTAATTGGCTTAGACTTGATTGGATACCATGAAGGTACGATAAAAACACGCATTATCTATGACGCCCTTCTTATTTTCGGTTTTAGTTTTAACAAATAGTTTTGATAGGCTTTCAGGTCTTTTTGGTTAACTAAAAGAAAAGTATGGATTGGTTTACCTGTTATTTTTTTAAAAATCACTAACTTAATGACCCAATCCATGCTATATGTTATGGAAGTGGCAATCGCCGCTCCATAAATACCTAGAATTGGAACTAGAATAATGTTTAAAAGAAGATTTGAGGTAACTGTTAAGATAGCTACATACATATTAATTTCTGGTTTTCCTCTGCCTGCAAGATCATTTGAAATTACTTTTACCGAGGAACCAAGAACAATCCCAAGGACAAGGAATTTTAATACTTGTGAACTCTGCTGATATTCTTCTCCGAACAATAATAAAATAAAAATATCTGATAATAAGATAAGTGCAACTCCAACTAAAATCGCTAAAAATAAGATGTTCCTATTCACCATTGATGTTAGTTCATTTCTTTCTTCTTCATTTGTAATGGAAGATATTTTTGGAAACAGCACACTTGACACTGCCTCTGAAACAACCCAAATCTTTTCAGTTATACTCACTGCCACAACATAGAACCCAACAGCTAACGGGCCTAAAAAAAATGAAATAACAAATAAATCTGCACGATAATTTAGGAATGCCATAATATTGCTAAGATGAGCTTTCAATCCAAATGTTAAAGATGATTTTAGATAAACTGTTGATAGTTTTCCGTTCAACAAACTAAAATCATATTTTTGTTTCAGTAGGCTGAAGGTTAGGATTAAAGTAAGAACATGCCCAAATGCATATGAAAGAAGGGCAGCTTTCAAACCTAGAGAAAAAATAATTAACGTAATGAAAACTAATAAAAAATTTCCAAGTTGTCCAATTAAGATAATAGAATTGAATGATTTAAAATCTTGCATTCCATGAAAAATCGCATTTAAAAATTTTTTTAAAAATAAAATAGGGATAAGAGACAGCATAGTGAACAAATAGGTTTCGGAAGCACCTGGAAACAATTCAGTTGAAAAAAATGCGATTACAATAAAACCAATTAAAGCAGAAAAAGCACTTAAATAGACAGCCAGCAGAATATTCGTTTTGATAATATCTTGTAAGTTATATTGAGCTTTACCAATGTAGTAAACTGACGATACACCAACGCCCATATTTAAGAAGGTTGCTAACATTGTTGGCAATAAAATAATTAACGCATATAAGCCTTGTCGTTCTGGACCGAGCGTTCTTGCGATAATAATTGTTAACCCTAAACCTAGTAATATCCCAATGACTTGACGGCTTAATGTTAAAAGAATATTCTTAAAAAACATCTTATTTGTAGTCATTATCCACTCTCTTTTGACAGTTTATATATTTTGTTGAGGATTTAACGTCCTATGTATTATTTTATTTCATTACCCCAAATCACAAGGGCTTTTTCTTGTATAAACTTTTGCTGTAATTTTTCAAATTCAATTTGTGATAAAACAAGTGTTCGAATCTTTCGTTCTATTAGACTTTCTGATTTATTTACTAATTTTTCAAGATATGTTTTATCTACATCCCCAATAACCACTAAATCAATTAATCCCGAATCAATTCCTTTTGCGTAGTCTCCAGTAATTAATGCGAGGTCTACATCTCCTAACTTTTCAACAATACCTTCGATTAATTTATCAATTCCAATATACTTCTTTACAATGGTATGTAAATCAACAAAAAGGCTATGCTTTTTGTTTGCTTTGTAAACCTTTTTCCGACCATCTGAGGTCGTTTCTAATAAACCTGCCTCCATTAACCGGTTTAGTTCAACACGAATAGAATTTGTTGATTCCCCTAACTCTTCCGCCAAACTACGAAGGTAGGACTCTGTGTCAGTATTTAGAAAAAACTTTAACATTAATTTAATCCTAGTTTTTGACGTGATTAAATAATCTAACAAATGTTCCACCCTCTATAAATATGATTAAATTAAAAATTTTTAATACGAGTAATATTTTTACTCATATTCATTTTTATGTCAATAGTCCTGTGTTTATTTTTATTTTATTACAAATAATACTATTATTACCTATTAAATAGCACTATATTATCACTAAACATTATTGAGCATATTAAAAGGTATAATACATAGAAATATTAGAGCACCTCCATCACACCCTTTGTCGTTTCCCCGCATAAATGCTACAATTTTATAAAAACATATGATGAGGTGACATGATGAATATCGTCGTTTTAGGAGCCGGCGCATTGGGGGCTTATTTCGGGGGAAGATGGCAGGAAGCTGGACAGGAAGTACAGTTTCTTGTTCGTGAAAGACGTGCTGCCGAGTTAAAGGAAAACGGGCTTACGATACATAGTGTACAAGGTGATTATGAACTTGAAAAGTTGAACATTGTTCAGTCAGTAGATGAAATTGAAAAAGTTGATCTCGTTCTACTTGCAGTTAAAGGCTACCATTTAACAGGGACAATCCCACATTTGAAAGAGCTTGTCCATAAAGGTGCTAAAGTGCTCCCTGTATTAAATGGAATTGAGCATATTGATATTTTAAAAGAAGAGTTAGGTGAAGAAGCGGTCATTGGCGGGCTTTGCTTTATTATTGCGACTTTGAATGAAAAAGGTCATGTGTCTCATACAAGCAAACAGCATGACATCGTTTTTGGAGCTCTGCACCCATCACAGCAAGAGCTTTGCGAGGATTTAGCTGGAATTAGCGAGACTGCTAATATGATTAGTAGACATAGTGATGATATTTTAAAAGACTTATGGAAGAAATATATGTTCATTTCCGCCTTTTCTGGCGTAACTGCAGCAGGAAACTTTCCAATCGGAACCGTTCGCAACAACCCTTCAACATTCCAGTTGGCAAGCAATGTGCTTCTTGAAATGAAGCAGCTAGCAAATGTTTATGATATTCCACTATCGGATGAACATGTTGATAAAGCGACTGAACAGCTGAACAGCTTTCCGGATGAAGCAACTTCCTCGATGCATCAAGACCGACGGAAAGGATTGACACTTGAAGTCGAACATTTACATGGCGGTGCCATTCGTTTAGCGCAGAAAGCTGACCTCAAGCTTCCTTACATTGAAACATTATATGCATTAATTAAACCATACGAAAATTAATTTCTTCCCCTTTTGCCTTTATGCTTTGGTAAAAGGGGTTTTAATTTGGTAAACTTTTTATGTTATTTAGATGAAAGAGGGAATGACGATGGATTTTGATATACAGTTTTTATCTTTTTTCGTAGTTGAAGGAACAGAACAAGCTGATAAAACCTATAAACATTATCAAACGCTACATACAGAGGAGTATTTAAACAGTGCCTTGCAGCCTTTTTTAGATGGCGAATTAATGAAGATCACAAAACGAAAAGTTGAAAGACATCCAAAATCACCTCAAGCACCGACAAAAATCGGCCGTTTTATCGTTGAGGAAGGGTACAATTTTGACACAAACCCAAACTTTAACCAATTTAACCGTGTTCGAGAGGCACAAACTAAAGAAGCATTCGAGCAGGCAAGTGTTGAGCTAGTCAAAGCTTACATGGATACGAGCGCAATCCGTGGTGGTGCATTAATCATTGTTAGAGCCAAGCTGAACAAATACTTTGATGAGCCATTTGTTTTTCTATTAAAATGTGACTTCGAACCGAAGGTGGCTTCCATTACAGATGAACAAAGCTTGATTCATCAAGTCGAAATGGCGATTACAACAAAAAATATGAAATCAATTCAATATCCTTATATGCCTGAAGAAGGAATGGTTGAAGAAGGAGAATTGAAGATTCATCAATCCTCACATGCAAATTACTTTGAAGACTTTTTAAAGTTTGTTTCCTATGAGGAGCCGATGCCCCACATTATGAAAAACCAAGTCATGGGGATGGTTCAACAGCATATTTCCGAAAGCTATGAAGAAAACAGTGAAGCACAATCCTCTTTCAAAAAAGACTTAGAAGTTTGGGAAACGAGTCCTGAAAGAGAAATACGTGAACATTTAACAACTGAACAAGTGAGTGAAGCGACTTCATACCTTATTGAACAAACGCCTGATGTCGACTTAAAAATGAAGGTTGACCATATCGCGATAAAAGCACTGTTATCAGATTTCGCTGAGCAAATTCACATTGCAAAAGTGAACGGTCGTTATGTTCTGTTGATTGAAGGTGATACGATTTCATTTGATAAACAAAGCTATTCACCGGTTGAATTTCTACGGCCTGATGAATTACATGAAGTCGTTGATAAAATTGTAAAAAAGAATCTAATGTAGAAGTGAGGTGAGAAGCCATGACAGAAGACATACATCAAAAGTTAACCATCGTTCTCGAAGACTGGACAATGATGCAAAAGACTTCAGGTGATGAAGGTGCAGAATGGGCAGAACGGTTTGAGAAGCATTTCTACGAGTGGATTGAAGAATTGAAAGCAGCATGGCATAGTCTTGATGATAGACCTAAGACAATTGAAGATGCTGAATCACTCCCTGAGATTGAGGAGTTAATCGATCGTTTACCAGGCCCGCTACAGTTAAACTTTTTAACAGAGCTTGAAGAGATTGTCGAAGGGGAAGAATCCCTCAGATATGACTAATGTAAAAAAAAGCAAGAGGACTAAATACAGTCAGTCCTCTTGCTTTCTTTAAATGAAACCGAGTACAAGTGCCACTGTTAGGACAACAGCAGAAATGATTTTTACAAGTAGGGGCGTATACTCGCTCCCCTTCTCATTAATACGCTCTTCTTCCTTTTGGACATATTCATGTTGATTACGATTACAACATGCCATTGTTATGCGGCCTTATCCGTATTATCATCATCAAGTGGAAACGGCTGTGCAAGCTGTCTGCGTGCTGAGCGATAGAATAGCCATACGACTGATATAGTACCAAGTGCTGCTCCAATGTATGCGATATTTAATGGAAGATGAAAGCCAATTTTTGCATATAAAATATACGTGAACGTTGCCATTGTCATAAACGTTGCAGGCACCATCGCGATAAAATAATTTTTCTTAGATAGTATCAAATACATCGCGCCAATCCATAGGGCAATCATTGCGGTCGATTGGTTGGCCCAAGAGAAGTAGCGCCATAGAATTGTAAAATCAATTTTCGTAAGTGCAAATGAAAGTCCAAACAATGGTAATGCGATCCATAGGCGATTTACTGTTTTGCGCTGTGAGATATTAAAATAGTCTGCGATAATCATACGCAAGCTTCGGAAAGATGTGTCACCTGATGTAATCGGAAGAACGATAATCCCGATAACTGCAAGCGTTCCCCCAATTGCTCCAAGCATTGTTGTTGCTACTTCACTTACTACGGCCGCTGGTCCACCTGCTGCTAGAATATTATTTAGTTCATTTCCAGAGAACAGACTCATCGCTGCCGCTGCCCAAATCATTGCGATAATACCTTCTGTAATCATCATACCGTAGAAAATCTTCCGTCCTTGACCTTCTTTTTGCGTTGTACGAGAGATAATTGGTGATTGAGTTGCATGGAAGCCTGATAATGCCCCTCACGAAATGGTTAAGAACAACAACGGGAAGATTGGTGCGTTATCTGGATGCATATTTTGGAAAGAAAGCTCAGGAATCGGTGCGCCAGTTACAACCAATCCCGCTCCAATTCCAACAGCACTAATCAGAAGCAATGCACCAAAGAATGGATACACACGGCCAATAATTTTATCAATTGGTAAAACAGTTGCAATGATATAATACACAAAAATTGCTGCTAAAATCGCTCCCAAACCTAGCCAGCTTGATGTCATGTTATGAATAAGTGAAGCTGGTGCTGTTACGAAAACGGTTCCAACTAATAGTAATAAAAGGACTGAAAAACCATTCACTACGTGCTTCATCGTCTTACCAAGAAACTTCCCTGCAAGTTCAGGAATATGGGCCCCACGATTACGAAGTGAGATCATCCCTGTTAAGTAGTCATGTACAGCCCCTGCAAAAATTGCACCTAACACAATCCATACAAATGCAACAGGACCATACAATGCACCTAGAATCGGACCAAAAATCGGACCAACACCTGCAATATTCAGAAGTTGTATTAATGCATTTCGTTTCGTATCCATTGGCAAATAGTCGACGTTATCTGCCATACTATATGCTGGTGTTTGACGTTCTTCTTTAACGCCAAATACTTTCTCGACGAACTTTCCATACGTAAAATATCCAACTACTAAAAGTGCAATTGACACTAAAAATGTTACCATTCGCCTTCTCCCCTTTCTACCGTTCAAGACGTGTATGCGCTTTCAAATGATTGTATATCTATTATATAAAAAGCATGTCAAGACAGGGGGAGTTTGAGCGTAACATGTCTCACATCATACCTAACATGCAATCATTTACGCCCAACATGTATCGAAATTTTAAAAATCTTTTTTAACTTATAGTTCAAGCTTGTCTCTTAAGGCTTTCGCATAATTACGGCTTACAGGGATTTCCTCATTCCTTGCTTCTACCTTTATTTGATATGCACCATTGAACCAAGGGATCAGCTGTTCAATTTTCTGTAAATTAACTAAATAACTCTTATGTGTTCGAAAGAAGGAATAATGCGTGAGCTTATCCTCTAATTCCTTAAGGGTAAGCTTTGTATGGTATTCCTTCTCTTTCGTAAATAATTTAGTTTCTCGTTGTTCGACGCTAATGTATAAAATTTCTTGTGGAGCAATGTAAAAAATTCGTTCATCTGCCTCAACAGCTAATTTGCCTAAGGAAGCAGATGTCCTTTCGGGTTGCTCATTTACTTGAAAATGCGTCTGTATACGTTTAACTGTTTCCTCGAGCTCTTCTTCAGCAAAGGGCTTTAATAAATAATCAACAGCTTCATAACGAAACGCTTTTGCAGCATAGTCAGGATGAGCCGTCGCAAACACTACTTTCGGTGGTTCCTTCAACTTCTGGAGTGCATCAACAAGCTCAATCCCCGACATGTAGCCCATCTCAATGTCGACAAACAAGACATCAGGCGTTAAGTGCATCGTTAGCTCTAACCCTTTCTCCCCTGAATCAGCCTCCCCAACGATTTCAATTACATTGTAGGTTGATAACAAGTGCTTTAATTCTTCTCTGCTATATGGTTCATCATCAATAATAATTGCGCGAATCTTCTCCATTGTATCCTACCCTACCTTTGCTGCATTTGGTAAATAAAATTGAAACTTCGTACCGTTTCCTTTTGTTGACTCAATATGTAAACCTGATTCAGGGCCAAATAACATACGCAATCGTTGATTGACATTATATATCCCTATACCTGCCCCCTCCTGTGAATGAACAGGTGCTTCTAATAAATCTGTTGTATTCGTGTGATTGAAGCCTATTCCATTGTCTTTAACTGTTACCATTGCTCCTTCATCTTCTTTTTGAATAATAAGATCAATTCGGCTTCCTTCTGCCATAGCCTTTAACCCATGCTTAATAGCGTTCTCAATCAAAGGCTGCAATGTCATCGGTGGAATATGCAAATAAAGAACATCCTCATTAATTTGAAAGTTCACGCTTAGTTTATCTTTAAACCGTGCTTGTTCAATTGATAAATACGCTTTTACATGGTTCAGCTCTTCCTTCAACGTCGTCATTTTTTCATTTGTGCCTGAAAGATTTTGCCGCAAATAACGAGAAAGTGAGACCAACAACCGACGTGCTTCATCTGGTTGAATTCGAATCATGGACACAATTGTATTTAACGTATTGAAAAGAAAGTGCGGACTAACTTGAGCTTGAAGCGCTTTGATTTCAGCTTCCTTTGCAAGCTGGACACACTTTTGAGCATCTGCGATTTCAAGCTGTTGACTTAATAACGCAGACAACCCTTCGATAAATTCAATCGTAACTTTCGTAATATCCTTTTCAGCTTGGAAATAAAATTTCATTGTGCCAATGACTTGGTCATTTTGCTTTAATGGCGCAATAACTGCAGCAGTTAACGGACAATTTTCGTTCGGACAGTTGATTTTCTCCTTATTTGCAATGAATAATTCTCCTGTCTGCAACACGTGCTTTGTACTAATCGTTTGGATTGGCTCACCTGCTTGATGGTGCTCAGAAGCCATCCCGACAAAAGCAAGGACATTGCGGTGGTCCGTTATTGACACAGCTGATGCGCGAACTTCATTAAGAAGCACTTGGCACGTTTCATTTGCCGTACTCTCTGATAAGCCGCTTCTTAAATGTGAGGATGTTAATTTTGCTAGCAGTAATGCTTTCTGTGCCTGCAATGCACCTACTTTTTCTTGTTCATTAAATACGTTACGAATGACTAAAACAAACAAAGCGGAGCCCACACCATTCGCGACGATCATTGGAATGCCAATTTTTCCAACTAAGCTCCACGCCGCATCAAAGGGCTTTGCTGTTAATAAAATAATCAGCATTTGCACAGCTTCCGCTCCTGCTCCGATTAAAAGCGGAACCTTTAGTTGAAACACTTTTTGGTCAGGCATTTTCCTGCGCATCATTCCTGATAGCAGCCCTGCTACAACAGCTGCCAAGCCACAAGAAAATGCCGTAAAACCACCAAGTGTAAAGCGATGGACACCTGCTATTAGACCAGCTCCTAAGCCGACCTTCCAACCACCGAGTAAACCACCAACAACAATACCAATTACTCTAGAGTTCGCAAGCGCTTCATTTCCAGAAAGAGAAAAAGTCCATTTCGACATGTCATAGGTGAGCGCATCTACTGATAACCCTGTATAAGTCCCAATCACACCAAACCCGCCGAACATTAACATGACTGTAAAACGATCGCGAAGCCGCACTTCTCGCTGGTCAATAACCGTTCGAAAAAAACGTACCCGGGTCATCAAAAAAGCGACCGTCACGATGATCCCAATCCGCTCAAGCATTGTTAACAGCAAATACCACATACAATAAAGCTCCTTTTTCACATTTGAATAGTGCTAAACTATTTATCATTGTACCAAAAACATCTGTTGTACTTATGTTGTGCAACTTCCTTAATAAAACCCGTTTTTTGGCACATAAAAAGGCTGACGATTCATCATCGCCAACCTTCTCGTTCATGTATGATTAAATTTTTGAACCACTTTGCTCCCAGTACGTATCACGTAACTCACGTTTTAAAATTTTCCCTGATGGATTACGTGGCAATTCTTTAACAAATTCAACAGATTTCGGTTTTTTATAGCTTGCAAGATGTTCATCACAATATGCAATTACATCTTCTGCTGTTAGAATTCCTTCTTCTCGCGGCACTACAATAGCTTTTACTGATTCTCCCCACACTTCATCAGGAATACCGATAACCGCTGCTTCCACGATATCGCTGTGTCCGTACAGCACTTCTTCAATTTCACGCGGATAAATATTAACCCCGCCGCTAATCAGCATATCTTTCTTCCGGTCAACGATATAATAATAACCTTCTTCATCTTGCATCGCCATATCACCGACGCTGAAGAAACCATTGTAGAAGCCTTCTTCTGTCGCTTCTTCATTCTTGTAATATTCATCAAGAAGATATGGGGCCTTGAAATAAAGCTCCCCTACTTCGCCTTGCTTCACAGGCTTCTTGTCCTCATCAAGTATCATACATTCCACAAGCGGGAACGGTTGACCGACACAACGGTCCTTGCGCGTAATGTCTTTCGGTTTAATATTTAATGTGACGGCACTTTCAGTTGAGCCGTAGAATTCATGCAAGTCTACATCTTTAAAGAATGCTAATATCTCATTTTTCGTTCGTGTTGGAAGCGGAGAACCTGCGGAAATAAGTACACGCATTGAGCGAATGTCATAAGCGTTTTTCACCTCGTCATCTGCATGAACAATAAAGTTATACATTGTCGGTGCAAGGAAGGTATTTGTAACCTTATATTTCTCCACTAATTCCAAAAATTCTTTGGCATTAAAGCCTTTTTGAATGACAAGTGTTCCGCCGGCAATTAACTGCATCATTAAGAAGATCCACGGTGCTGCATGATAAATCGGCCCTGCGACAATATGTACATCAGATTCGTCCACCTTATACTCGTAAGCAGAAACCATACCCATTAACACACGATTTCGATGTGAAATGACTACCCCTTTTGGTCTGCCTGTCGTCCCAGACGTATAGCCGATATATAACGGATCATTTTCATGCACGTCCACTTCTGGTTCAGCAGCACTTCCTGAAGCCACAAATGCTTCATAGCTTTCAAATTTGCTGTCTGTACCTTCTCCGACAATTAAGATGCTGTCAAGCTGTGGTAAATCTGAACTGATTGAAGCTATTTGCGCTTCATATTCTTCCGTTGTAATGAAAGCTCTGCTGTCAGAGTCTTTTACGATATACTTAATTTCTTCCCCTTTTAAACGGTAGTTAATTGGTACTGTTACGACGCCAATCTTTGCAAGTGCAATCATGACTTCAATATAGACATCATTATTTTGCATCAATACAGAGACCTTGTCTCCCTTTTGATAACCCCTTTGCAAGAAAGTGTTGGCAATTTTATTAGAGCGCTCATTTAGCTGTTGATAGCTAAGTGTATTCCCATTAAAAATTACAGCCGGCTTGGTACGAAACTTTTCGGCATTTTGTTTGATTATGCTTCCATATGTAAGCATCTTTTTCACCCTCCACTGTCAATTGTTATATGATTCGAAAGTAGCCCTGTCTCTTTTCTAGTATAGCGAATAGTGAAAGCGGTTTCCATATATATTGCAGAAAAGTCTGAATATCGTAGAACGGTTATAATATATTTTAATAATAAAAAACCCCTTCCGATTCTAATTATCGAAAGGGGTTCGCATTACGCTACGTCGTAACCTTGGTCTTCTACTGCTTCTACCATTTGCGCTTCTGTCACGTTATCAGAATGCTCAACGTCAACTTTACCTGTTTCTAAATTTACGTGTACGTTCGAAACGCCGTCTAATTCAGAAAGAGCACCTCGTACTGCTTTCTCGCAATGTCCACATGTCATGCCTTTTACATTTAATGTTGTTGTCATCATTTCTCATCCTTTCAAAAATAATTATTATATTTTCACCCGTTTTAAACGGAGTGAGTTCGATACAACCGACACTGAACTAAATGCCATTGCAGCCCCTGCAATCCACGGTGCTAAAAGTCCAAGTGCTGCAACAGGGATACCTGCTGAATTGTAGGCAAGTGCCCAGAATAAGTTCTGGCGAATATTTTTCATTGTCTTACGGCTTAAATCAATTGCTTTTGGAATTAATGTTAACTCGCCACCCATAATTGTTATATCAGCCGCTTCAATCGCCACATCTGTACCTGTACCGATTGCAATACCGATATCTGCTGTCGCAAGCGCTGGCGCGTCATTAATTCCATCACCAACCATTGCGGTGCGTTTTCCTTCTTGCTGAAGCTTCTTCACATGTTCGGCTTTGTCTTCAGGCAACACTTCAGCAATAACATTGTCAATGCCTACTTGCCTTGCAATCGCACGTGCAGTGCGTTCATTATCACCTGTAAGCATATAGACCTCAATCCCAAGGGCTTTGAGCTTATCAATCGCTTCTTTTGCAGTTTCTTTTACAGTATCTGCTACAGCGACAATTCCTTTTAACTCGTTATCAATCGCAATGAGCATCGCTGTCTTTCCATCTTGCTCATATTGTGTCATCAATTCTTCATAAGCTTCAAAAGAAATTTGTTCACGGTTCATCAGCTTACGAGTCCCGACGTATACCTTTTTCCCATTTACAACGGCTTCAATTCCATGACCTGGAATGGCTTCAAAATGGTCAGCTTCTAGTAACTCGATTTGTTGTTCTGCTGCATATTCAACAATAGATTCTGCCAGCGGGTGTTCGCTCATCTTTTCCGCAGCATACAAATATTGCAATGTTCGCACGTTTTCAGCTTCAAAATCGGTAACAACCGGTTTTCCTTTTGTAATCGTACCTGTTTTATCAAGCACGATCGCTTCGATTTTATGAGCAGATTCTAAATGCTCGCCGCCTTTAAAAAGAATGCCACTTTCTGCTCCTTTTCCTGTTCCGACCATAATGGAGGTCGGCGTTGCAAGGCCGAGAGCACATGGACAGGCAATAACGAGAACCGCAATGGCCACTTCAAGTGCTTGCGGTAAATCACCAGGCTGAACAAACGAAATCCAAATGATAAACGTTAGAATCGCAATCCCAACAACAATCGGAACGAAATAGCCGGAGATAATATCAGCCATCCGCTGAATCGGCGCTTTGGAGCCTTGTGCTTCTTCGACAACTTTAATAATACCAGCAAGTGCAGTATCACTGCCAACTTTTTCTGCTTTCATTTTTAAAGTGCCGTTTTTATTAATTGTCGAACCAATCAGCTTCTCACCTTCATGTTTATCAACAGGGATCGATTCTCCAGTAATCATTGATTCATCAACACTTGACCGTCCGCTGAGCACAGAACCATCGACAGGAATCTTTTCCCCTGGCTTTACAACAATGGTTTCCCCGACTTTTACTTGGTCAATCGGAATTTTCACTTCTTCTCCATCACGGATAACCGTTGCTTCCTTTGCTTGCAGGCTTAACAATTTTGAAATCGCCTCTGTTGTACGCCCTTTTGCAAGTGCTTCAAACAGCTTTCCAACAAGAATAAGTGTAATTAAGACAGCACTTGTTTCAAAATAAAGGTGTGGTGTATAGCCCGGGTTACCGAGAGTTCGAATCGCTTCCACTAAGCTATAAAAATAAGCAGCTGATGTACCTAGGGCGACAAGTACATCCATATTTGCGCTTTTATTTTTTAAATTTTTGTAGGCCCCAACATAGAACTGGCCACCAATATAAAACTGTACTGGAGTAGCAAGTATAAATTGTACCCACGGATTCATCAGAATGTGCGGAACAGGTATGTTTGTATCAATCGGCAAATGTCCGAACATCGTATATAGAAGCGGCAATGAAAGAATAATTGAGATGATGAGCTTACGCTTTTTATCTTGGATCTCTGCTTCCTTATGACTTTTCTTTTCTTCTCGACCTTGTTTTACTTGCGCATCATACCCAAGCTTTTGAATACGTGCAATTATGTCATTGACGGAAAGCATACCTGGCTGGTACTCAACGACACCCGTTTCCGTTGTTAAGTTAACCGTTGCAGTATCGATACCGTTCATTTTATTTAATACTTTTTCAATTCGACTTGAGCAAGCTGCACATGTCATGCCAAAGATATCTAACTCGATCTTTTCTTTTTGTACATCGTAGCCGAGCTTTTGAATTTTACCAACAATGTCATCAGATGTCACTTTATCTTGATCATAGGTGATTGAAGCATTTTCCATCGTGAGATTAACGTTCGCTTCTACTCCATCCATCTTATTTAATACTTTTTCGATCCTTGTTGAACAGGCAGAGCACGTCATCCCTGTAATCCCAACACGCATTTGCTTCTGTTCACTCATTGAGCTCACCTCTCTTTATACGTAAACTGTTTATTTTCTTAAATAATGAGAAATCAATGCTTGATCTTTTCTATCGTAAACAAAGTATACCCCCGATATGTATGTTATGTCAATGGGAATATCAAATATTCCCTTCCCTCAAAATACCTTTATATTGCTTGCTTAATAACGCCTTGAATTATATTTTTTGTCCTCTTCTTAACTATACCCCCTATAATTATTCAAATAAACGTAAGAGTGCTCATATTGTTTGGTTTAGCTTTCTCATCTTTTTCAAAAGAAAAAAGCTGCCGATCAATTTATCGACAGCTACATAATAGGTAGGTTTAGAATCAACTATTCGTCTAAGGCACCTTTTTGAAAAACTGGACCTACGTAGGAATTGAATTTGAATGATTGTTGTACAGCCTTTGTAATAAATCGTTTCGCAGCCTCAATTGCTTCTTTCGGCTGTTTGCCTTTAGCAAGCTGCGCTGTAATAGCAGCAGCATATGTGCAGCCTGCACCGTGAACATTTGCTGTGTCTACTTTTGCTGCTTCAATATGCGTAAATTCTTCACCATCGTATAAGAGGTCAATCGCTTTTTCACTATTAATAAGATTACCAGCTTTGATTAACACGTATTTAGCCCCAAATGAATGAATTTTCCGAGCCGCCTCTTTCAGCTCCTCTTCACTCTTAATAAGCGGCTGGTCAGCAAGCTTTGCTGCTTCAAAAAGGTTTGGTGTTGTCACAGTTGCTTTCGGAACTAATGTGTTTCGTAAGCTTACAAGGTTTTCAGGATGCAGTACTTCATCTGTCCCTTTACATACCATTACAGGATCAATGACAATATTTTTAATTTGTTTTTCATCAATAATTTCAGCTACATATTCAATAATTTCAGGAGAACCAAGCATACCTGTTTTCAATGCATTAATTTCAACAGATGTAGCGGTTTCAACTTGCTTCTTTACTGTTTCAAGATCCATTGGATGAGCATGATGTGACCAATCTTTCGGGTCCATCGTTACAATTGTCGTTAAGGAAGACATTCCGTAGACGCCGTGCTCTTGAAATGTTTTTAAGTCTGCTTGAATTCCTGCTCCACCACTAGAGTCAGAGCCTGCGATTGTTAGTGCCTTATACATTGTATCACTCCTAGATTAATGATGTATTTCTATCATTTCACACGTTATGTAATGATTCAATAGAACGGCTTTATTCTATCACACCTACAATAAAAACGCTCAATTTTCGCTGTAGTTGTAACGAAAATTGAGCACTGTCATTTATTGTGATTCTGGCATTTCTTCCTCTTCCATCATACCGTCTTCATTCTCGCCTTCCATGCCTTCTTCCATGCCGGCCCCACTATCGCCACCTGAACCACCGTCAGGACCTTCTTCCATATCCATGTCGCCATTTTCACCTTCCATATCACCGTTTTCTTCTGGCATTTCATTCTCTTGCGGAGCTTCTTCTTCCATATTACCATCTGTACCTGGTTCCTCTTCTCCGCCGCCACATGCTGCCAACGTCAATGCTGTACTAAATGCTAAAAGAGTCATAGCAAATTTCCTCATCTTCTCTCCTCCTAAGCAGCTTGAGTTTATTAAGCTAACTTACGAGTAAGCTTCCCCGACTCTCTACCTTACAAACAGCTTCTTGGATAATTACGGAATTTGACCTAACTTAAAGTAAGATCACATAATTCTTTAGACCTTTTAGAGCCATTTATAGCCTAATCCCCAAACTGTTTTTAAGTGCTCCTGGATTGGAAAACCAGCATTTCGGCATTTTTCACGAATATTTCGTACGTGAGAATCAATTGTACGCCCTTCTGTCTCGGAATCAAAGCCCCAGATCATTTCGATTAGTTTTTCCCTGTCGAAAACTTTTTTCGGGTTTTTCATCAGCAAGCCAATCATCTCAAATTCCTTTGGAGTTAGATTAATAGGAGTACCCTTATAGGTAAGTTCATGGTGTTTATCATCCCAGATTAGCCCGTTTACTTCGATTTTCTCAGTATTATTTGTACGCCTTAACAATGCTTCAATTCGTGCTAGTAAGACAGCTTCATCAAATGGCTTTGTAATATAATCATCTGCCCCTGATTTTAAGCCTTTCACCATATCATTGCTTGTATCCTTTGCGGTAAGCATAATAATCGGAATGTTTGAAAAGCTCCTAATTTCCTTCGCAGTTTCCACACCGTCTTTGCCAGGCATCATAATATCGAGCAGCAATAAATCAGCTTGGTTATCTTCTAAAAAGCCAATTACTTCATCTCCGCTTGCGAATGCTATTGTTGTATAGCCATGTGGCTCCAAATAAAGAGATAGCAAATCTCGCATTCGTTTTTCATCATCTACAACTAAAATCTCCACCTTATTGCTCCCCCTTCAACTGAATCGTGAATGTCGTCCCAACGCCTAACGTACTGGTCACGTCAATTGTCCCGCCATGATGCTCAACAATTTCTTTTGCAATCGTAAGACCAAGACCACTTCCACCTGTAGAACGTGACCTAGACTTTTCCACTCGATATAACCTGTCCCAAATATACGAAAGCTCATCTGCCGGGATCCCTTCCCCTTCGTCTGCTACTGCAATTTCTACCACGTCTTCCTTATTTGCTGCACGTAATTCAATTTGACTTCCAGCTTTTGAATGTTTAAATGCATTGTCCAGTAAATTCATTAAAACCTGCTCAAACCGCTGCGGGTCGACTTCTACGAGTAATTCCTTCTCGCAATTTAATTGAAGTTTTATCTCTCGATGTTCACAAACACCTTTCATCTTTGCTGCAATATCGTGCAGGAATGAGCATAGCTCTACTTCTACCGTACGAATCATAAATTGGTTTTGGTCAAGCTTTGCCAAATCAAATAAATCCTTTACAAGGCTTGTTACCCGAACAGATTCTTCCTGCAGAACCGTCAAATATTCTTCGCGCTGCTCACTCGTTAAATTGGGGCGCTTTAATATATTCGCATACCCATTTAAATACGTAAGAGGGGTACGTAATTCATGAGAAATGTTCGAGAGGAATTCATTTCGGTCCTTTTTCATCCGCTCCAAATCATTTGAAAGCTTCTGAATCGAACGAGCTAAATCACCTAATTCATCTTCACGGTCGGTATCGAGTTCGATATGATGTTGCCCGGTACTCATCTTTTTCGTTGCTTGTTTCATCCGTATTAATGGCTGAGTAATGGAATGCGAAAGAAAAATAACGCCAATCATTGAAATGACAATGGCAAAGATGCCACCAAACAAAAACTGAGACGTTAAGCTTTTAATCATATCTCGAATAAGATCACTCGGTAAGAACATATACATGTAGCCGACAACTGAGCCATTTTGCTGAATCGGACAAGCCGTTGCTAAATACGGCTCTGTTCGCCAATTCGCCTCAAGCAGTTCCCCTTGTGGATTATGTAATTCTGTTCTTCCTTTTGTAATCAGCTTAGACATTTGCGCCGTAACAGGGTTAGAACTAGCGACGACCTCGTGATTTTTATCGGTGATGACAGCAATCGTTTCTGTTTCTGACTCCATTAGCGCCACATGCTTAAACGTAACATCTTCAAAATTTTTCTCAAGTACATTGCTGTGGCTGCGTCCTCGGGCTTTTAAGTTTTCTGATTCTGTTTGGATTCGCTCACTTACAATTCCAAAATACAAAAAGAAAAAAAGCCCTACTTCTAACAGTAAAATAAAAACTAAAAAAAGAGTACTTAACTTAATAGATAAAGATTTCACGTGGCCGCCCCCCTTTCTATTTCTCATATAAAGAAAACTTGCAGTCCGTTCCCTGCAAGCTTTCCGTATGATGCTATTTCAAGGCACCCTGTTCAACAATTGTTTGCCAATTTTCCGTACCATTATCTGTGAAATAAACATTCCCATTAAACGTGACAAATGCCATTTCATTTTCATCTTTCGGGTTTTGAGTAAAATACATGACCGCGTCATCTTGTATTTCAGGCAAGGCTACAGTCTCTTCACTCTTATCAGAAAGACTATACTTCGTTAAAGACGGGTTGCCTGCTTTAAACGTTCCATAATAAAATGAGTTCTCCGTAAAATAGACAGCAGTACCTTGTCTGCCTGGCTTCATTGAATTAAATGTCTCTCCCCCATCAGTGGAAAGGAATACACCATCTTTTCCTGATACCGCTAACACCTTTTCATCTGTAGGGTGAGCAGCAATCGCAAAGATTTGCTCTCCTAGCTGTTCAATATTTATTTCATTCCATGTCTTGCCGTCATCTTTTGAAACAAATAACCCTTGGCCAATTTTTTTATTTTCATGAGCGTTGTACACATAAAGCGCGTGGTTGTTGTAACCTGCTGCTAGTGCATGAAAATCACTTTGTCCTTCAAATCCGACATCTTCAAGTGTTTGCCCATTATCAAAGCTGCGCTTTAAACCAATTGGGTTTGGCAACTCTGAACCTTCTTCTGGATGACCGCTTGTAAAAAATCCTTTATCTACAGGTGTGAAGCCCATATAATCATGATGATTTTCTTTTGTTTCATACCAACTGCCATTTTCATATACTTTTACACCGTGATGAGTAGCAAGGAAAAGGGCATCTTGGTTACCAGCATACCCGAGTCCATGAATATGTTCGATAGACCCATCAAACGGCTGGTAAAACTCATGTTGAGCAATTTTTCCTTCTTTATTTGTTTCTTCTGATTGTTGTTCTTCTTGTTGCTGTGGTTGCTCTTCTTCTTGTTGTGTAACTTCTTCTTTTGGCTCATCTTGTGGCTGCTCTGCTTCTTCATCTGCGCACGCAGACAAAAATAAAGAAGCTGCAAGCACACTTGCCCCTAAAATTGTTTTATTCATAGTGGTCCCTCCTGCAAGTTATCAGATTTCATCCTATCAGAGAATTTTAAAGAATTTGTGCAGATTTACGTTTCACGCTTCATCACACAGTCTTCATCTGCAAACTCAACTTCTATTGTTAAATGAGTTAAGTGAAGCTCCTCTTTTAAGGCCCGTATGCTTTCTTTAATACAAACAATTTGATGTTTTGAGGCATGTTCATTCACCACTACATGTGTAGAAAGAGCATGGTGCTCACCATCTAAGGACCAAATATGAGTATGGTGCAATGACTCCACATAATCAACACCTAATATGCGTTGTTCAATTTCTTTTAAATCAATATCATTCGGCACTGCTTCAAGAAAAATCATTACGGTTTCCTTAACATTCTTTAACACATTATAAATGATATAAAGTGTTATGAGTACCGATAAGAGAGGATCAAGAAAAAGCCAGTTGGTAAACATTAAGATAATACTAACGATTAAGACCGCTACCCAGCCAAGTACATCTTCTAATAAATGAAGTGACACCACTTTTTCATTCATAGACTTTCCACTTTTCAAACGAAATACGGCGGCCCCATTTACGAGAATACCAAGTACAGCCAATATCATCATTCCGCCTGCATTTGTTTCTTCCGGATTCAAAAGACGTGGAATCGCTTCAGAAAGAATATAGAGAGAACCAACAAATAAGATCACACTATTTATAAGGGCAGCCAACAGTGAAAAGCGCCGATACCCAAATGAAAAAGTTGTATCTCCTTTTTTATGGGAAAGCTTTTGGAAATACCATGATAAACCGAGAGAAAGCGAATCCCCTAAATCATGAAGGGCATCTGACATAATCGCCATACTATTAGTAAGAAATCCGCCGATAAACTCAATTATTGTAAAGGCAAGATTTAAGAAAAACGCAACCTTAATATTACCTTCAGAAGAATGATGATGATGATGGTGATGGTGACCCATCCAGTAACCTCCTTTTTGTTCATACGTGTACATATATTCATATGTTTCTAGTACGTTTAATGATGCTGAGCATGCCTGATGGCTTGAAGTAACAAATTTAATACATGATCATCATCAATTGCGTAATAAAATGATTTCCCTTCACGGCGAAACTTCACTAAACGTAAGTTCTTTAAAAAACGCAGCTGATGAGAAACGGTTGATTGCAGCAATGACAGTTGTTCGGCAATTTCACTAACCGCATATTCCTGTTTGGAAAGTAGATGTAGGATACGAATTCTTGTAGGATCTGCAAGTGCTTTAAAGGTTTGCGAAACGATAAATAACGTTTCTTCATCAAGTTGCTTACCTTCTTCATACGGTTCGTTTGTTTCAGTCATCTCTCTTTACCCCCATTCATATGTGCATATGTTCATATGTATGCATTTATCTTATGTCATACCTTCTTTCTAGTCAAGAAGGCCAAACAAAAAGATGCGCCAGAGCGCACCTTTTTATTTTACTGATTTATCAATACATTCGATCAGTCTATCTTCAATATCCTTTGCAAATGCTTTTAATTGTTCCTCTCCAACCATACTAATTAATTCAGTTGGTTTTGGCATACCGATTTTTGTTTTTTCGCCTTCTGCATAGACGACAATTTTACATGGAAGAAAATAACCGACTAAAGCATTTTCCTCTAAGACGCGCTTTGCTTCCTTTGGGTTACAGACTTCTAATACACGATATGGTGTATCAAATTCAAATCCCTTCTTCTGCAACGTTTCTTGAATATTGAAGTCCCAAAGCACACCAAACTTATCTTCCTTTAAAGAGGCTTCCAAATCAGTAACAGCTTGTTCAATTGATTTGTTCGTTTCTACTGTGTAATGAAACATATCTCTTCACTCCTTATATATAGTCTGTCAATTTAAAACCTTTTCTACTCAAACCCATACCCGGCTCCCCATCAAGTGAAACTACCTAATATATGTAAAAGCACCCGTGAATACAGTCCACAGGTGCTTCATTTACTTATGCTTTTTTAATCCAGAATTTGAAGACGCCATCTTCTTCAGCCATGTCTAGTAATTCATGACCTCCTGATTTTGTCCATGCAGTTAAATCACTTTTCGCACCTTTATCAGTTGCTTGCACTTCAAGAATTTCTCCAGAATTAATTTCATCCATTGCTTTCTTTGTACGTACAACTGGCATTGGGCATGCTAATCCTTTTGCATCTAATACTTTTGCTGCGTTCATTATTGAACATCTCCTTTTTATTAATTAATTTTATTTTAAAAGTAAATTTACATACTATACTTATTAGCTGTCATGAACAGCACAGCGGTTTGGACCAATTTCCATTTCACTTTGCTCTTGTTCTTCAGGGTTTATTTTACCCATGTTTGTTTCACGAATTTCTTGATAAGCATTTGGCTGTGGTGGTAGGTTTTCTGTTACCATGCGACGGAATTCGCCTTCATCGTCTACCTTCAGCCCTTCGTTTTCTGCATAAAGAGTACCAAGCTTTTCAGCTACAGTCCCGTCATCATTTAACTCGCTTATCTTACCAAAATGAGCTGGAAGGACGTATAATTCATCTGATAAATCCTTATACCGTTTATAAAGCGTATCACGCAAGTCTCTTACCCAATCTTCAGCCTTGCCTGCAAGGTCAGGGCGTCCGATCGAAGAAATAAATAGGATATCGCCTGTTAATAGATATTTATTATCGACAATGAAGGAAGTAGAACCGATTGTATGACCTGGTGAATAAATTGGCTGTACTTTAATCTTTTGCTTGCCGACTTCAATATCTTTACCTTCTTCAAGTGCTTCATAATCGAATGTTACTTCTGCGGCATCTTTTGGTGGCAACCAATATGATGCACCTGTTTTTTCAGCAAGCTTGCGGCCACCAGAAATATGATCAGCATGCAAGTGCGTATCAGCTGTATGAACAATCTCTAAATTTTTCTCTTTCATAAAGGCTTCATATTGATCAATCATTCGGTTTGTATCAATAATCACAGCCTTGCCGTCAGATTCGACCATGTAAGAGAGACAGCCTTTTCCTAGGCGAACAAACTGATAGAGCGCACCTCCGTCAGACAAGTCGCCTACTTTTACAGGATGCAAGTACTCACTCCATGCACGCATACCGCCTTCAAGATAAGCTACATCTTCAATGCCTGCTTCTACTAATTGTTCTGCAACAAACTTAGAAGAACCTTCCTTGGCACAAACAACGAGCACATCTTTTTTCGGAATCTTTGGGAGCACAGGGTCGACACTGTCAATTAAATCAAAGTAAGGGACATTTACGGCTTCGACCGTTTCACCGTCAATCTTCCAATCACTAAAGTCCCCTTCATTTCGTACATCTAAAATGAATAATGGTTCTTTATTTACGATTTTCTGAGCAATCTCACTTGGTTTCATCGGTCTCAAACTTTAACCCCCTTGCGTATTTTGTAAAGCAAAATTTTTTCAGTTTATGCGTCTTTGTTCACGTCTCCGGCCCACTCCTTCATCCCAGGAACAACGTTGAAGACATTTTCAAAGCCCATTTCTGTCAGCTTTTGCGCAGCTAAGTCACTGCGAGTACCTGTTCGGCAAATAATATACGTTTCTTTGCTTTTATCTAACTTTTGATCAGCCGTGTCAATTTCATCAAGTGGAACAGAAACTGCGTTTGGAATGTGACCGAATGCATATTCTGCAGGCTCACGAACATCAACAACTTGAACGTCACCATTCAGCTTTGCCTTTAAGCCTTCTAAGTCAACAACATGCGGGTGCTGTGTTTCTGCATCTTCACTTTCACTTGCTTTGCGAAGGTAATGCTTTAATACATCTCCTTCTTCAACTGTTCCTAAATATTGATGACCAGTACGGTCGGCCCAAGCTTTAATATCTGCTTTTGAACCTTTATCAGTTGCAAGAACCTCAAGAACTTGCCCTTCTTCTAACTCACCCATTGCTTTTTTTGTTTTTACAATTGGCATTGGACAAGCAAGACCTTTTGCATCTAGTGTTTGATTTGTTTTCATTATGAAAATCCTCCTTCATATATTAGATAAATAGGTTTACATTGCCGTCAGAAGCATCGCCTAAATACGCAGCAACACCTGCATATTCAATGCCATCCATCATTTCTTCTTGTTGAAGACCTAACAGGTCAACAGTCATTTGACAAGCAACAAGCTTAATATCTTGTTCTTTTGCCATGTCAATTAAATCTGGAAGCGGCATGGAATTATGTTTTTTCATAATATGCTTAATCATTTTTGGACCCATGCCTGCATAGTTCATTTTTGAAAGGCCCATTTTATCAGCACCGCGCGGCATCATTTTGCCGAACAGTTTTTCTAGGAAACCTTTCTTCACAGGAATGTGTTCCCCTTTACGGAGTGCATTTAAACCCCAGAAGGTATGAAAAATTGTAACTTCATGATCATAGGCTGCTGCACCATTTGCAATAATGTATGCGGCCATTGCTTTATCGTATTCACCACTGAAAAGGACGATCGTTGTTTTCTTTTTCTCAGTCAATTCAGTGACCCCCTTTTAAATTTTTTATTTATTACGGTTACCTCTATGGGTATATTATAAACTTTTTTAAAAGATGTCAAGCGTTTTTATTTTTTTTTAAAAATGTGTGTCGCTCAACATCACGATTCTTATTCTATACCCTACAAGGTATATTGTCAACATGTAATATAAAAAAAACTGCTGGGCATCCAATATGCCGCAGCAGCAGTTATTTAGAGCTTGCGATTTGCTTTTTTTGCTCGTCTTGCGTTATTTCAGATTCTGATTGATTGGTAAGTCGAAGTGGAATTTCTTTTAAGAAAAGCGTTAAAATAAACGCAATGCCTAAAATGATTGTCCCAAATATGAAGCTTCCGCTAAGAGCCGTACTTAATGCCTCGCGCATCGTTTGGAGCAGTTGATTAAACATCGGCAATGACTCAGCAGGTAGTGATTGCTGCAATTCAGCAAGCTTCTGTTGATCCATTAACACTTGAGGATCACCAATTTTCTCTATACCCCCTGCGGCTTGCAGTCCGCCTTCAGGAAGATCACCTGACATATTCGTCATCTGCCGCTGCATTAATACATTCATAACTGCACCCATAATTGAAACACCAATCGTTCCGCCGGCTTGTCGAAAGAACTGTGCGGATGAGGTTGAAACACCTAAGTAACGGTGATCAACAGCATTTTGCACCGTAAGAGTAAAAATTGGAAAGCTAAGCCCTAGCCCTAAACCGACAAGCATTAAGCTTAACACTGCCCGGATTACAGAAGAATCCATTGTCATGAATGCCATTGATAACATACCACATGCCATAATTAGTAAGCCCGCTAAAGCGAAAATTTTATATTTCCCTGTTTTCGTAACAAGCTGACCACCACCTGTACTTGTCAGCACCATACTAAGTGTCATAAACATCATAACAAAACCGGTCTTTGTGGCACTGACGCTCATAACGCCCTGCAAGAAAAATGGCATATACATAACAGCACCAAACATTCCCATACCGATCATAAAACCAGCGACATTCGAAATCGTAAAAATACTATTTTTAAATAGATGAAGCGGAATAATCGCATTTTTCGCCCGCTTTTCAATGAAAATAAATAAGCCTAGTGCGAAAGCTGACCAAACAAATAACCCGATAATGACCGGTGAACCCCATTCAAACAGATTACCTGCCCACGAAAAGGCAAGTAAAAGTGGTCCGATCGTAAGTGCAATAGTAATAGCTCCGAGAAAGTCTACCCCTTTCTCGCCTTCACCTTTAATATGTGGGAATAATTTCATAATCATCCCGAATGCTACAAATCCAAACGGTAAAAACACCCAAAAAACCCAATGCCAGTCGAAATGATCAACAATATACCCACCAAGCGTTGGACCAAATACGCTTGCAAGACCGAAAACCGAACTAAGTAATCCTTGCCAGCGGCCGCGTTCACGCGGAGGGAATAAATCGCCGATCGCTGCAAATGAAGTCGACATAATCATTCCCGCTCCAAATCCTTGCAGTCCACGATATAAAATAAGTTGAATAATATTCACACTCGTACCACATAGTAATGAACCGATTGTGAAGATACCGATCCCTATCAATATAAATGGCTTACGTCCGTACGTATCCGAAAGCTTCCCAACTAATAACGCCGTTAAGCTTGTTGTCAGCATATAAATGGTAAATACCCAGCTAAAGTAACTCATTCCGCCAATATCAGCAACAATCACAGGTAACGCTGTACCTACAATCGTTTGATTTAGAGCCGCAAATAACATCGCTGACATAATCGCAGTCATAATGATCACTTTCTGCCGTTGTTCTAAATGTTCCAACCGTTATTCCTCCTTTTCTTGTTGTTTGATTTTCCTGAAGACTGTAAGGGTATGTTGAATTTCATCATCTGTTAGCACATCGAAAAGATTGTACATATAGCGAAGGCGCTTCTCTTCCATTACTGCAAACAGAGCCTTTCCTTCTTCTGTAATTTCAAGCTCCACAACACGGCGGTCTTTTTCAGAACGTTCTCGTTTTACATAGCTTTTTTCTACTAATTTATCGGTTACTGATGTTGCATGGCTGTTTGATACTTGAAATGCTTTTGCTAAGTCTGAGACTCGCTGCCTCCCACATTGCAGCTGCCGTAGAAAAATAAATTCACTGCTTGTGAAATTCTCTCCAAACAGGTCATTCACATCTTTTTTTAACTTCCGGAACATCATCCGAAATTCTTGCTCTAATTCATAGATCATTTCTTCTCTTTTATCCACTAGAAAACATCTCCCTACCCGATCTATTATACTTCATTAATATTAAACCAAGTTAACTATTAATGCAATTAAGAATAATTTTGCCTTGAATGATAAAAAGCTGACGCCATAAGACGTCAGCTTCTACATTAGACAGATGTTTTTTCAGTTTTTGCAACTATAGCAATTGGATTAGAGACACAGCCGAATTCTGAAGCATGAGGACGGTCATCGCCATCTTCATAGCCGTAATCAATCATACGGTTGCGGTTAAGACACAGCTTTGTGAAGGTTGGACGTAATAAGTCAAACAACTCAAATCGGTCTTTAAGATTAGGGAATTGCTCTTGGTAAGCTACAATCGTTTCGCGGAGCTTTAACCAAAATTGTGCTTCATCATATTCACTATGACGATGTAAGATATCTGCTAAATAGCGGAAGTGACAAACAAATAGCCCTGTGAAAATAAACTGACACAGCCCTTCAGGTTCTTCACTTCGCAGCACATTTTTTAATTCATTTGGCACTGCGTTTAATTCTGGTAAAGGCTCGCCACTAATATTGACATCATCCACAAAATCTTTCATCGCTAGTCTGTGCGGCTTGTTATCTTTTAAGATTAGTACTGTGTTTTGGCCATGCGGTGAAAACACTGTACCATATTGATAGAAATAATGAAGGAGCGGTGGCAGGACAACATTGAAAAGCTTTGTTATCCACTCATCGATTGTTAAGCCTGATTGTTCAATTAATGAATGCACAAATGGCTTCTCTTCATCATCTATATATAATAAGGAAGCAAGTGTGATCGCCTCTTCTCCTTCATCAAGAAAGGAGTAAATACTTTCACGCCAAATGCAGCCAAGCATCTCTAAATATTGATAAGGAGCACCAGTTAAATTTGCATAGTAAGGATGGTCAACATTCATACTTGCCACTTCACCCGGAAGAATTAATCTGCATTCCTCTCGCAAGAAGTCATCCTGCTCTTTTATTCCTTGGATAAATTCTGTAATTAGCGGTGCCACAACGGTGCGTTCACTAGGAAGCCCACGATATACAAGCGTGTTTAATATGCTTATCGGCAGCTTCACATGGTGCTTGTTCTTGTCATTTCGATTTACAAACGTTCGTATTGACTGCTGTGGCAAGTAGCTATCTTCTCCTTCTCCGAGCGGAACAATCAACTTATTTGCAAGCTGCTCTGGAAAGTACTGAACGATGACATTTTCCCACTGCCATTCGTGGATTGGCATAAAGAAATACTCGTCTGTTTCTAAGCCTGCGTTTGTTAACTCATTTTGAAAATGGTGATACACGTTTCCCCCGATTTCTTCCTTTATAAAGGATTTTCGCTCAACTGCCGAAACGGAATGAAATGTAGCAATTGATTGGTGAACCGCTAACCATTGCAGCTTCACTTCCTTCTTATGTTCAGGCGCATAAGAAAGATAATCGTCATAATTAAAGCCGATTCTGCCTTTGTTATATGTAATCCACGGATGACCATCCATTTCCCCTTCTAATTCTCCATAATCCATGCCGACTAATTCATCAGCACGTTTCTTTTGACGGTCTAAATGAAGGTCTGCGAGCAATGTCTGGTTATATTCTTTTATTAGATGACCTGTCGTTTCTGATGTCATACCAATGGTTGTCTGAATATCTAAGATAAATTGAATTGCATTTTTCGCTTCTTTCCATTCTCCTTGGTTAAAGCGTTGAATCGATTGCTCATCGACAAAGAAGCTGTCCATAAGACGTGGTTGCGCTTCAAATTGATAGGAAACACCACTTTTTAAGTCAAGCTGATAAACGTTCGAATTGTTTTTTTCTTCAATAACTGTTGGCTGAAGCATATCTTCATACATAAACTCACGAATCATTTTTGTTAGTAACTGCTGATTTACTTTCTCCCAGCGTTGCTGTGTTAACGTGTCTTTTACATTATGAATATGTTTCATTTCGTACCGCTCCTTTTGCTCCAAAGTGTTGAAAGACATTCTGCTCTCGAATCGGGTAGATGTCACGGCCTGTTAATGCACGAATAATTGTTGCATTTCGGTGTGCACCAAGCCCTAAGTCAGGCGCTCCAACGCCATGGGTATGCATATCTGCGTTTTGTACAAAAATGTGATTACCCGTTACTTTCGTTAACTCGATCGTATAGTTTTGTTTCACAATGTATCGATTTTGTTCATCGTATTGAATATGTGATGATAATTCTGATAAAAACTGTGGAAGCCTCTGTTCGTACCCTGTCGCAGCCACAACAACTTCGCTTTCATGGATAAATTCGCTACCCTGTTCATACTGCGTGCAATGTAAATGGCATCTGCCTTCACTTGCTTCAATATCCGTAACCTCTGTTTTTGCTTGCAAATGAACAGGCATCTCTACATTTCCAACCGACTGCTCATATAGTACATCATAAATATCAGCAATCGTTTCAGCACTGATTCCTTTATATAACAGCCCTTGCTTTGGCAGTAATTCATCCTTCTTTGCTTGTGGCAGTTGATAAAAATAGTTCGTATAATCAGGTGAAAAATGTTCCAAACCGAGTTTCGAGTATTCCATCGGAAAGAAACCGTCAGAGCGTGTAAACCAATTCAGCTCATACCCATATGTAGGACGTTCATGTAATAGCTCAAGAAAGACTTCCGCAGCGCTTTGTCCTGAACCAATGACGGTGATCGAATCAGCTTGTCTGCATTGTTCCCTTCGATACAAAAACTCGGCAGAATGAAAAACATTTTCACTTGCATGCTTTTCAAAGCACGAAGGAAGAGAAGGTGACGTTCCAACGCCTAATACAAGATGTCTCGCATAGTAATAATTGATATCTGCGTTGTCTACATCTTTCACTTCTACTTCGTAATAACCCCCTTCACCGTCTTTCTTCCATTGAATAGAGGTAACTTGCATACCAAACTGACAGCTCGAAAGTTTCTCTGTCACCCACCGGCAATAATCATTGTATTCCCTGCGCGGAATATGGAACCGTTCTAAAAAGTAAAACTTATATAACCGCCCATGCTCATGTAAATAATTTAAGTAGCTAAAACGATTTGTCGGGTCTGCCATTGTAACTAAATCAGCGAAAAACGGAACTTGAAGTGTTGTTCCCTCTATTAACAAGCCAGGATGCCAATTGAATTCTGTTTTCTGTTCAAAAAACAGTGCATCAACTTCTTCAATATCTTCCGTTAATGCAGCGAGCCCAAGATTAAAAGGACCAACCCCGACCCCTATCACATCAACAATGTTCAAATGCTTCACTGTCACTCCACCTTTCGAAAAAACGTTCCCGCTCGCAAAACATAAGAAGCGCTTGTTTATCTGGTAATTCAATTTCTTTTATTCGTTTAAACCCACATTTCTCAAAGACATGAATCATTTTCTCATTTCGGATATCTGGTTCCGCGACGACTCTCTTTGTTTGCGAAGATTGAAATTGAAAGGCTATCATTTCTCGTAACAACGGAAGAGCGTACCCTTTTCCAATAGATTCACTCGGTCCAATTAACAGGTGCACGCCTTGGTCGAACGCATCTGGCTCGTAATACTTGCCAACAATGTCATCCTGTACCCAGTACGCCTCCCAATAACTCATTGGGACACCGTCCAGATAACCGATATATAGCGTATGATGACGGTCAGCTAACAATTTTTTCAAGTGGGCTTGATAGTCTGAAAACGAAAAGTTTTGCTGCCAAAATGGAATAACATGTGCTTCATGATGCCACTGATGAAGCCGCTTCACATCTTTTTCAAATTCTACTGAGCGAAATGCAACTTCTTGATTGAGGTCACGTGCAAACACGCAATAATCAACATGCTGTTCATTGCTCACTTCCGACCAACTCCTTTTTGTACAACGGATTTTGCACGTGCACGTATACGGATTGTGTTTCTAATGAACCAACGAGCTCATCCATATCATGAAAGCGGGTTAGAAGATTTGCTTTGCATGGAAGCACTTGTTCATGAAGCAGTGTTCTAATAAGTGTAGACGCAGAACTAGCCGGCACTACCGTATGTTCTAACCTTTCACGCAAGCACTCCAATAGGCGCTCCTCTTCAATTAATCCCCCTGCTCCAAAGGCATTCATGAGACCAAACAAGTGATTATAAAAGAAATAATAGCGTAAGCGTTCATCAGCGATAGCATCTGAACAAACGGTATTGCTTTCAGCACTTATGCCTGGAAGAATAGCGTTGAGACTTTCATGTTTTGACTCGCAGAAATAATAGCCTTGATTATCACGGTAATAGAAATGCTCTGGGTAACCGCCGCGCAGTTGAATGACACTATTCTGCTGATGTGCTTCAACTGCAATTCCATATGTAAAATAAAGCCATAAGATCGGATTTAGTGTTTTATCTAAATAACTGTTAAACCAAGCGAGTGAAACGTCCTCTGTGGAACGATTCTCTTCAATTGCAAGCTGTTTAATAATCTCAACTAAACGAGAGGTACGACCGTCGATTGAATCTTGACAAAGCGCTGCTACAGGTGTTGCATTTAGCCCGCTATTCGCTTTAAATGGGTTCTCTCTTACAATGACTTCAAAGCCTGATTCCTTTTCACCATTTACCGAAACTGTTGCATAAGCCGGATCGCAAATGACTTGGAAATTTGGATAACGCTTGTTAAGCTCTGTTCCAATTTCGCCTCGCATCAATTCCTTCACTTCAATACCACGCTTACATTCCATATATTTATTTGCACGGACAGAGTTTGTAATTTTTACATTCAATGAGAACTTCAGCATGTATTCAGCCTCAGGGTGGTAAACCGTTCTTAATGAAGACGTCGGAAAATATGCTCGGCCGAATTGACCTAAAGATTCGATTAATCCATTTTCAATAAAAGCAGTAATTTTCGGATTTCGTTGCACATATTCTGCTTGCCAAGGATGCAGTGGTAAGATCGTATACTCATCATCCTGACAATACGTCTTCTTAAATGCGTCAGAAATAGATGGGTCACGCTTAATTTCTTCCATTAGAAGTGCTGTTGTGGACTGTGACAAAGCTGAACCCTCGTCAATAATGGACTGATGAATTCTGAAATAATGCAGCTGAAAACGTCCTTTTAATTCTGGCGAGTACGAAGCAGCGTCCCACTCTGCAATACCCTGCCTACTCTTTGGGGTCGGGTGCATCAAATGACCAAAAATTAGTGACTGCTCGGCATCAATAAAATTCAAATCCATTCCATATAACTCGTCAGCTTCATTCAGTCGTTGACTTACATAAGATTCAATGTTTTGACAACTTAAAATAACTCGAAGCATCAGTTCATCCTCATTCGCATCATCTCTGCCATATACAAGTTGCAGCTCTCGCATAATAAAATTTACGACCATCAAGTAATCTAGCTCAATCAACTTTTCTTCAGCATTTTCATAATAAATCGGAAATGAAAATAAGTGACGTCCTGTTTCAGAGAGGTAGCGAAGCGGCAAATGTAGCACAATTCCTTGATGTTCAAGCTTCTTTTCTATCACCATTTCACAACTGTAAACATCATTGCCTTCAACTTCTCTTAATGTATAATCTCCGCACTCCCGTAAATAACAATTTAAAAAACTTTGCATCGTAGCTCGCTCTGCAATTTGCTTTGCATTCATCATTTTCACTCCTTTGAAAATTGTTCACCAAGCTCTTTAATATGCTGTATGATGTTTTGTAATTCCTCAAAGCTTGTTCGAGGGTTAAGCAAGGTTAGTTTTAAACACACTTCCCCATTCACACGGGTTCTAGCAACCACTGCTTTCCCTTGCTCCCACAAAGTTGTACGGATCTTTTGATTAATGTCATCTCTTACTCTTTGTTTGTCAGGTTGCGGATTGTAACGAAAGACAATCGTTGTTAATTCCGGCTCATGCAAAACTTCCAAAAACGGCTCATCCTTCATCACTGCAGCTGTTTGCTTTGTTAATGAACACAAATAGGTTATGAGTTGATTAAATGTCTGTTGACCGAGTACTTGCAGGGAAACAAACAGCTTAAGCGCATCAAAACGTCGAGTCGTTTGCACTGATTTCGTGACAAGATTCGGAATACCGCCTTCCTCATCACCTTCTGGATTTAAATAATCTGCATTACGCTTTAATAATTGAAAATGCTGTTTATCGCGGATAAGAAACGCGCCACAACTAATTGGCTGGAAAAACATTTTATGAAAATCAACTGTAATTGAATCAGCCTCGGCAATCCCGTTAAGCTTGCCAGATTCATCGGTTAATTGAAGCGCTCCACCATAAGCTGCATCGACGTGAAACCACAAATCATGCTTTTTGGCCTGAGCTCCTAGCTCGTTAAGCGGATCAATACTTCCGAAATCTGTTGTACCTGCTGTAGCCACTAATGCAATTGGCTGCAAGCCTTCTTTATACAACCTTGCTATTTTTTGTTCGAGATCCTCAACAGACATCCGATGCTGCTCATCTACATCAACAGTGACAACTGCCTGCTCTCCTAACCCAAGCAGGTATGCTGATTGACGAACTGTAAAGTGGGCATCTTCAGAACAAAGAATCCTTATTTTATCTGCTTCAGGCGGTAAACCATACTGCAGTACATTCCAATTATGCTGTTGATAGTAGTGATCACGCGCAAGCAACAATCCCATGAAATTTGATTGGGTCCCCCCGCTTGTAAATACACCATCCGCTGACTCTTGATGAAAAAACAATTCACAAAGCCATTGAACCATTTGTTGCTCTAACAAAGTTGCTGCTCCGCTTTGGTCCCATGAATCCATTGATTGATTCATACAACCGATTAATAATTCAGTTGCTGCTGCTGCGCTTAATGGCGGGCAGTGCAGATGTGCTGCGCAAGCTGGATTTGTAACAACAACGCTATTTTTCACAAGGACCTGGCTAATTTGCTCAAAAACCGTTTCTAGGTTCATTCCGTTATTAGGCAATACATGCTTAAAATGCATTTTCAATTGCTCTGCAACAGCCTCAGGCGGTAACCCGCTATACGGTTTGTCATTTAAAGCAAAGTCTTGCTCTAGTACGTTCTGTACGTGTTGTACTGCTTGTTTAAAATGCAAGCTGCTCTCTCGGCTATTATGTAAAAATAAATGCTTATTCTTTAGGTATAACTGGTCATAAATTGGTGGTTGTTCGGTTATAACCGCTTGTCTCATCGTTTCTTAGCCCCCTAACATAATTGAAAATGATTATCATCAAATCACAAAAAAATAAAGCTTTCAAATGATTATCATTATCATTTGAAATTAAAAAAATTTATTGTATGCAAATTCTTCATAGATGCAAATGAGAATCAATATCACCTTTCCACGCTTCACATGTTAATAAAAGTGATAATCATTGTCAATTAAACTCGGAATAAATCAGTCGATCTTCCCAGCGTTCTCTTACTTTCTAATTTGCTTCTTTCCCTACAGAAACCAAGGACTCAGCTGACCTCACTAAAGCTTTGCTTCGGACTGGATAAAACCGTCATTTGAGGCATTTTTCCTAAACCCAACTAGTTTTAATAGAACCAAATCGAACTCTGTGAAGTCTAAATGAACGTTTTCAATGCAATCTAACGTTTATTTATAGTATTATAGATATTGGCTTTCGAAACCTATTGGAGAAAGGCTGATTGAATGTTTCGTATATTATTCGTCTATTTACTTTCAGCAGTCCTGTTATTTCCGCTTACGACAGCTGCTAATGAAAATGTCATAAGTGAAAAGAAAAGTGGCGATTATTACTATCGCGTAACAAAAGTAAATGAAGGCACATATAAGTGGAACGTCCAAACAGGAGATACGAGTTTAGAGCTAGAAAAAAATAAAGAAAACGTAAGCACCCTTGAAGGCTTTCGTAATACCGTCAACGAGATTGCACGTCATAAATTTAAAATCATTCTGTATTCTGTCTATCTCGTCTTAACACTTGCGGTGGCGCTTTATACAGCAATTAAACTGAAGCCAAAATCTAAATTTGTACATATCATCATTCTAGGTATTTGTATTTACGCCGTATACGAAATTACCCAAAATAGCTTTGACTTAGCAAATGAAATCCAAAAAGCTAACTTTTTAATGCAATCATTAAACCAATAAAAAAAGGTAAAGTGGTGAACGAGATGTTCATACACTCTACCTTTTTTATACGTTTACTAATTCTTCTTCATTGACATGTGATAGATAAACTTGGTTGCGGCCTTTTTCTTTGGCACAATATAAGGCTTCATCAGCTTGTTGGATAAATTTATTAGGGTACTTTTCCCACGTTGGAATAATTGTAGCGACCCCTATGCTAACTGTTACATATGGACTAACACTTGACAAACGGTTTGGAATTTGGAGGGCTTCAATTGAACGTCGAATCGTTTCAGCAATTTCGTAAGCTTGAGAAGCATCTAACTCAGGCAATAATACTACAAATTCTTCCCCGCCATAGCGAAACACCATATCTTTTGGCATTTTAAGCTCTTGATCAGCTGCACGTGCAACCTTTCGTAAACATTCATCCCCTGCGAGATGACCGTACGTATCATTATATTGCTTGAAAAAATCAACATCAAAAAGAAGTAAGGAAAGTGGTCTCTTCATGAAAAGAGCCTGTTCCCATTCTTGAAGAAAAGTTTCCTCATAATATCTGCGATTTGGAACATTTGTCAATGCATCAATTAATGCCATATGTTGAAGCTTTTCTTTCTCAACAGTGTATTCCGTAATATCGTGAGCTACACCAAGCAAATGTGTACACCTGCCACTCGGATCAAAGATCGGTACAAGTGTTGTTTCCACCATCGTTTGTTTATCGTCAATCGTTAGTTTTTCTTTATATTTCATCGGTTTTCTTTTCTCAATGGTGCTTTGATAATGTTCTTTCATGAAGTCTGCTTCTTTTTCAGCTAAAAATTCTTCTGGCCGCTTTCCGATCACTTGTCCTTCAGTCAACCCTGTCAGCTTCAAATAAGATTCGTTGACACTAAGACACCGAAAGTCTTCCATACTTCTCACTTCCATTAAAAAAACGAGGTCATTGATCTTATCTAACATCATCAAGAGCTGGTCATTTTGTGAAAAAATACGGTATAGAAATTTTCCACCTGCATAATAAACCATCGGTACTCCAATGATTACAAGAAGTGCAGCATCTACTACATTTTTTATGGCAGTAGGAAGAGAAATGCTAGATAAAAAGTGCATAATCACAAATTCTAATATAGCTAGACCAAGAATATTTATTGCGATTACCAACAGAACTTTTATTTGTGTTCGTTTCACGTAAATCTTCCTTTTTCATATCTTCTACAAAAGTGATCAATCTATCTAGATAATCATACCATTTTTTTCTTTTAGAATGAAAGAAGTCTACTTATATTGAAACAGAATCGACATAAATTGACAAGCGTAGCTAAGTGGCGAGTAGTTCACTGATTTCCTTTCATTTTTGCAAATAAGACAGGTGAGATTAAGCATGTAAGAATGGAAACGAGAATAATTGCTCCATTCACTTCACTTGTAATGACATCCATTTCCATTGCAACAGCTGACGCTGCAATAACGAGACTTAATTTCGCTGAAATTAAAATACCTGAGCTCAACACATCATGCCAAGAAAACCATTTCCTTAAAATAAGACTTGGGATGAGTTTCGCCGCATACATGGCAATCAGCAAGGCTGGAATGAATACAAGTGTTCTTGGAGTTTGAACAAGGCTCCATAGATCCATCTCTACTCCAATCATAATAAAGAAAATTGGAATCAGAAATCCGTAACCAAAGGAGTCTAACTGTTCAACAAACTCCTCTTTCGGTCCTAACAAGGAAACAATAAGTCCTGCTAAGAAAGCCCCTAAAATACTTTCTACTCCTAATGATTCAGATAACACTACAAAAAAGAGAATCAGCAAAAAGACAGCACGTGTTCCAATTTGCGTCGTCCCTTTTAGTAAAACGTGAAAAAACTTATTGTCTGCCCAGCGATTCATTAAACGGTAAACAATAAATACGCAGGCAAATAATAAGAAGATTAGCAAGATTGTTCCATGTTCTTCTTCCTTCATTGCTACGTAAAAAGCTAGCAAGATCATTGTCATAAAATCCGCTAGTACGGTAACTAATAAAATCGTTTGTCCTAAATCCGTGTCCAACATTTTTCTTTCTTTTAAGACCGGCACAACGACACCTAAAGAAACGGTCGATATAATCAATGTCATTAAATATGGTGCTTGAATCATACCTGCTAGTTTTAACAGAAGTGATAGTCCAAACGAAATAACAAGAATAAGGACAAAGATTAACACTGCGACAAATAATGGATTAAAAGAGACTTTCTTTTCTTCTTTCTTATCCCCTAAAAAATAACTAAAATCAATTTCTAAACCGCTTAAAAACATTAAATAAATAAATCCCAGCATGGATAAGAGTTCTAGCCACTGGTCTTCCACGACAAGATTAAAACCGCTATTACCTATTAAAATACCTACAATAATTTCTGCGACGACGACTGGAATGAATTTTAATTTAAACTTTTCCAAAATCACCGGTACAAGAAAAGCAGCGATTGTGACAATCAGTAATGATTCTAATGAGTTTGCATGCATTCCTCTACCTCTCAACTATGTATATTTGCCCTTACAAAACGACTGACGCCTATTATATACCATAATTGAAAATGAAAAAAGCAGGGCGACCCCTGCTTTTTTTATGAAGCCATTACTTCTTCGATCACTTTCGTTTCCTCGTGACCTAGTAAGTTCTTATTAATTACATTTGTCACTTGCTTATTCATATTGTTTTCTAAGTCTTTCGCTTCTTCCTTATCCCCAACAATATAAATGCGTTCCCAGTCGTTGTCTTTTGCCATTTTATCTACTAACGTCGCAAGTGTTTTATACCAACGCTGACGATTCGCTTCGAAGCGCTCTTTAAATTGATCACGCTGTGTACTCTTTCCGCCAGAACCCATTGATGGGTCGGCACGATGAGGACCTGTTGCTTGACGCCAATCTTCTGTATCAAGATCAAGCTCTAGATGACGCGTATCTAATAAAGCACCAAGCTCTGTCTTTAGAATTTTAATTTCATCTTGCTGCGTCAACACAATTCCTGTTCTTGGGAATGTCTCCTGCATTTCTTTTAACTGATCAAGATGTGGTGAATCCTCCCAATGGAACTCTGTTTTAACGGGCATTTGAAGGATTTGTGCAAACCATACAGAATCATCACCCGATGCAAATAAGACGACACTTTTTTTCAAATTCTTCTCGTTTTCATGCATGAATTCTTCTACTTTTTCACGCACATTTCTATAGGAGCGTTTCTCGTCTTTGTCATCGTCTTCTTTCATATAATTTTCAAAGCTTTTTAAGCCATTTTTTAAATGTATCTTCCATTCACCACCCTGTTGGTCTGGGTCAGAAGGGTCGGTATTTAAATAAATTGATAACACACGATTAGGCTTTTGTTGTTGAATGTTTTCTAGCTTTTTAATTTCTTTATTCATATCCATTATAATCGACACCCCTGTTTAATTGTTTTATGATCTTACCTTTACTAGATGTCTTTCCTGTATGTAGAAATTTAAAACATAAGAATTATTTCTAAAATGAGGAAAAATCGCAAAGACGTTACTTAAAAAACCGCCAAGCAATTGCTTGGCGGCTCTTCCGCTTACTCACTATTCCTCAAATACTCTTTTACTAGTTCTTTAATCATTTCTGCCCCACGTGCATTTTGATGAATATGGTCAGTAGTCAGCAGTAAGCCTCTATGTTCTGAGACTTCATTCCACTCTTTAAACAACAAATAATGCTTCATTGCAGATTGATAAATATTTTTTGCTCCGTAATGAAATGAATCTGTTGGGTTAGGCCGGTGCTTCTTATAGAAGTCCATTTGTTTTTCATGAAGCGGCAAATACTCGATATCTTGTTCATACGCCACTTCTTGTACAATCTCTTTGTACTGTTTTGATAGTTTATATGGGATTGAGCCGATATCTTCTGTTAATACAGGAGGTGACATAACCGCAACCTCAGCATCCGTCTTTTCTTTCAATCGTTCCACAATCGTTGTTAACTGCTGTTCATACCATTCTGGCGTCGGCTCTTTTGGGAGATCTTTTGCTTTTTTCGTCGCTTTTTTTATTTTAGGAGTCGTTGTACCGAGAATATCATTTGTTCCAACTAATAGGATAACCGTATCTGGTTTTGCTTGGATAACCTGGTCAAGTCTTTGATTCACATGATAGGCAAGATCACCACCATGGCCAGCATTCACAAACGTATACTCTTTATCAGGATATGCCTTATTTAAGTCATCCACATAATCATAGCTAATCGTTCCTTCTGTAATACTATCACCTAATAAAACAACCGTTTTTTCATTTGGATTATGAGCGGTTTGAAGGTAATCTTTCATACTATTGCTTGGAGTTGTGACTTGCTTATAAAAATAAAAAGCAGTCAGTCCCGCCAATAACAAAATGACAATAAGACTAATCATAATCTTCTTCCACATAATAAGGTGTCCCCTTCTCATTACACTAATTCTATTGGTCATATTAACTTTCACACATTGTAGTATATTGTTCGAATCTGAGCCGGTTGTTGTGTAATGAATCCTTGCAAAAAGTATGAATCTGTCTATTATTATTTTCCCTTTTATTATAATAATTTCTATATTTTTGTTTAGCACTACTTATATAGTGGTAGAAATGCTATAGAAAACAATACAAGAAAGGGGATTTTTTAAATGAAAAAGAAAAATTTACTATTATCTCTAGCACTTGGTACTGGGTTGGTACTTGCCGGCTGTGGAAACGATGAAGAACCTGTCGAAGAAGATATTGATATTGAAGAAAATGAAGAGCAGCCAGCTGAAAATGAAGAAGATGTTATTATCGATGAGGAAGAAGAGCAACCAGCTGAAAATGATATCGATATTGAAGAAAACAATGAAGAGAACAATGACATGGATGAGAACAGTGATATGGGCGAAAACACTGAAGAGCCTAGCACTGATAGTGGGGATAACTCACAAGATAGTTCTGACACAGAGGAGCCTGCTACTGACGAAGAAACAACGCAATAATATCACTTTCATTAAGAAAGACGCCACTTTAAGGCGTCTTTCTTAATGCTTATCTCTCAAAAATAATCGTTTTCCACTCGTTCGTTTGACGCTGCTCCACTGCTGTAAAACCTTCTTTTTCAAACCTTTCTCTTACGTGATGTGCATTCCATTCGACAAGGTGCCCCCATTATATAACAAATATCACTGATCAAAAAATACCCCACTAACTTTATAGTGGAGTATTTCCTATGTTTTCAGCAAAACTACCATTTCTGTTTCAACTGCCGCATTTCCAGGGAGTGATTGCACTCCGACTGCACATCTGGCATGCTGTCCATCATCGCCAAACAGTTGCAGTAATAAATCAGAAGAACCATTAATAACCGTAGGGATTTGCGAAAAATGTTCGTCACAGCTGACATAACCAGTTACTTTAATAATCTTATGAATACGTTCAAATCCACCTAAGTACGCTTTGATAATCGCCAAATGGTTAAGTGTTGTAATCTGAGCAGCTTTATATGCTTCTTCAATTGTAACGTTTGACCCTACATGGCCTTGGTAATGAAGTTGTCCATCCCATTTACATGTAACGCCACTTAAGTAGAGAGTGTTCCCGACATGATTGATCAGTCGATAATTTCCTGAAGCCTTAGGCGGATTGGGCAACGTTAAACCTAACGCGTGCAGTGAGGCATCAATGTCTCTTTGTATTGTTTTCATCGCGATCATCCCCAGTATGTTATTCTCTTTCACGTTAAGGACGTTTGCAAAAACACGTGCTGTTCTTCCTTCGATAAGACGATGCAGTGACCGAGACGATTAAGAACAGCTGAATGTCTTTTACCTTTTATAAATGCTAACCTTCCATATACAACGACACAAATATCTCCACTTTTTAAAAGCTCTTTCATTGCCAGCTTACTGCTTTTTGTTTGCTCTTCATTAAAGAAATCAATTTGATTCATATCTATATACGAAATGGATGTTCCTTTGCTAAAATAGTGCGACATCGGCTTCTTTCTCCTTATGCTCACCAAACTTTTTACTTTTCAACGACGTTCTTTCATGTGTGTAGTACATATTAACCGTGGCTCTTTCATGACAGAATGCGCACGTTAAACCTGTCGGTGCTTTCCGAATATGTGGCACATCCAATAATGTTAGAGCCATTTTGATATGTTTTTTACATACCCACATATTTACCACCCTTTTCATAAAATGTAAGCGCTTAAAACTTGGCATACAACCATTTTACTTATTAGATGACGTTGCGTGCTTTAACTTATCAGGCTTACGCTTCTTCACTTGCTTTGTCACTTCTTCATCCCATGACACGGTTACTTCTCCTTCATTAATAAACGTTTGACAGCCTAACCGATATCCTTTTTCAAGCCACTCTTCTCCTAATTTGCGGCGTTCTTGTGTTTTTAAATCATCCAAGTTCTCTGCTCCGTCTTCAATCTTCATTACACATGATCCACAGATTCCTCCACCGCAGCGGTTTGGTAAGTCACCCTCATACCGCAACGACATGCGAAGAATATTCGAATTATCTGGTACTTCCATTTCTTTTCCACTTGTTTTGTAATATACCTTTGCCATTTGAACCCCTCCTGTTTTGTCTTCTTGGTATACAATATACCACATTAAAAATATTCTGACAATATAATTGTCGCAAATATTCTAATTTTTTTACTATTTTTATAGAGTTAAGCATGTAAAGCTTGACTATCACCCTTCTTCGCTTCATAATTTAGGTATACCAAATACAATTCTGAAAATTCATTAGATTAGGAGAGGACGTGTTTCAATGTTGAAAGTTGGACTGATTGGCTTCGGTGCAATTGGACAAGATGTTGCCCATTACATTAATAACAATGTAGCAGGTGATGTCATACTAGCAGGAATTCTTGTACGCAACAAAGATAAATATGAAAAGCCAAATAAGGAATGTGTCGTTTGTGATAAGGAGGAAGACTTCTTTGCCCTTGGCTTAGATGTGGTGGTAGAAAGTGCTGGCCACCAAGCTGTATATGAATATGGTGTAAAATCATTGGAGGCAGGCTGTGATTTTATTACTGTATCTGTTGGTGCTTTCTCTGATGCGGATTTACTCGAAGAGGTGGAGCACGCTGCTCGTGCCTCTAAGAAACAATTGATTCTACCATCTGCTGCGATTGCCGGCTTAGACCGCATTGCTTCATCTGTTTTTAATGAAATAGATGAGATAAAGCTTGTGACTCGCAAGCCGATCCAAGCATGGCGAGGAACAATTGCTGAAGAAATTGTGAATCTTGATGAAATACAAGGAAAAACATTGATCTATGAAGGCACTGCACGTGAATCTGCTAAAATGTTCCCAGAGAGTACGAATGTATCAGCAGCCTTAAGCATGGCAGGTATCGGCTTTGATGAAACAAAAGTTCAAGTCTTTGCTGACCCGACTGTTCGTAATAATACGCATCAAATTATCGCAAAAGGCTATTTTGGCGAAGTAAAATTTGACGTACAAAATACTCCTTCTGCAGCTAACCCTAAGTCAGGTTATATCGTAGCGATGAGCATTTGCAAGGTTCTTAAAAACTTAACATCCCCAATCGTTGTCGGGATCTAAAAAAAACAGGCTATGGAAGCCTGTTTTTTTTAATTCTCTTTTTCTTTTAACTTTTCAATTGATTTAATATAAGCTTTCTTCGAATTTTCAATATGAATCTTCGTTAAATATTCAGCTAATTCAACCTCTTTATTCCGCAAAGCTTTCATAATCTCCAAATGTTCCATCAGTGACTCTTCTTTCCGCCCTGGTGTTTCGTATCCCATATTAGCGGACATTTGAATATAGTCAATCAATCCAGAAAGAATGCCATAAAGCTTTGGACTTTTCGCTGCCTTATAAAGAATTACATTCATATCAATATGCGTACTTTCAAAGTTTCCATTAGGCTGTTCCTTCAACTTCTCAAGCTCTGCAATTTTCTTATCAAGCTCAAATTGTGTGGCTTCATCCATTCGTTGTGCAGCCAGCTTAGCTGCAAGCACTTCTAACGAGGATAGAATCGTGAATACTTCAATAACCTCTTCAGCAGAGATGTTCGCCACGACAACACCTTTACGCGGGACCGTCTTCACAAACCCTTGTGATTCTAATCGAAATAATGCCTCTCGAATCGGAGTACGGCTGATATTTAATTGATTGGCAAGCTCTCTTTCAATAAGGCGATCACCTGGTTTATAATTGCCTTCTAGAATAAGTGATTTTAAATACCGGTAAGCCCGTTCACGAATCGATAAAAGGTCATCAGCGATCCATTTTCCTTCTGCTTTCTCCAAACCCTTCACCTTCTTTGTTAATAATCGCTGGTGTACAATATACAAATCTTTTGTCTACTCTTATACTATTAAAGATTGAAAGAAAATTCAAACATTAAATGTGACGAAAAAAGAAAAACGGCCAATAAAGAAAACATTTTGGCCGCTGAATGTTCAATTGTATTTTCAAAAGCGCTCTTTCTATGATAAAAAAACTCCTCCATAGAACAATGCGCCAAGAATGACAAATGCGGGATGAATCTTCACTTTGTTCATCGCCAAAAAGCCTAACACGGTTAAAATAGCTAAATGCACAATGCCGCTGTCTTCATACGCAGTAATAAAAAATTGGTATGCTAACACACCTAAAAGAATTGCAATCACTGGCTGTACTGATTTTGTCATTAATGAAACTTGAGGGGCGTTTTTGAACACGGTTATAAATTTATAGAGAATAATAACAGCAATTGCAGATGGAAGAATCGTTGCTAATAGTGCAATAACCGCGCCTAAAACGCCTCCCAATTGAAACCCGATAAAGCCAGCCATTTTTGTTGCAATTGGACCTGGCAAGACATTTGCGATCGCCAGCAGGTCACTGAATTCCCCTAACGTCATCCAGCCATAATGATTCACAACTTCATTTTGCACAAGCGGAATTGTCGATGGTCCCCCGCCATAACCTAATAAATTTGAAATGAAAAATGCTAAAAAGATATCCCAATAAATCATACGCTCTCTCTCTTTCTTTTCATGTTCGTATCCTCAACAGGCTCGTTCTTTTTCTTTTGGTACGACGCAATCGCAAAAGCAGAACCGAGCACAACAGCAATCAATATACCAGGATGAATCTTCAAAAGCTCAAGAACGACAAACGAAACGCCAGCAAGCATTAGCATTTTCGACATGCCGAGCCCTTTTTTTGCTTTATCGATAAATTTATAGGCCATCCCGGCGAGCATAATCCCGATAATCGGCATCACCCCCGTTACCATCCCACTGACAATTGGGGAATTCCGATAAGAATACAATAAACCGAGCAGTGAAACCATGCCGATAAGCGAAGGAATAATATGAGAGAGAATGGCGATAACCGCCCCCCATGCGCCGCTTACTTTATATCCGATATAGGCTGCCATTTTCGTTGCAATTGGACCTGGCAATGTATTCGCCAATGCAAGCGTCTCGCCAAACTCGTCCTCGGTCATCCAACCGTATTTTTTTACGGCTTCATATTCAATTAAAGGGATTGTCGCAGGTCCTCCGCCATAACCAGTCACCCCTGTTCGCGCAAAGCCAATTACTAACTGCATGTACTTATTCATTCAGATACGCCTCTTTCATCCTTTAATCGTCTAAGACGAAATAGATAATAAATGGGGGAACGTATTCTATCCATTGGATAAATAGCTCCCCTCGTTTGTGACCTTTTATTTTTTAATATCTGCTTCAGTAATGACCTCAAAGCCATCCTTTTGAAGATGTTGTTGCAGTGCTTTAAGTGCAGCTGTTCCAACAGCTGTATCTTGTTCACCATTTCCACCGCTGATTCCGATTCCACCAACAACTTCACCATTTACAACAATTGGAAACCCACCTACAAAGACCGCAAATTTGCCTGGAATCATAAGTTGAATGCCAAATGCCTCATTTCCTGGCAGGACAGGTCCATTCGGTTCTTTATTGAACAAGTGTGTAGAACGACGGTGACCTGCAGCAGTATATGCTTTTGCAATCGCAATTTCAGCGCCTGTAATACGTGCACCATTCATCCGTTCAAGTGCAATGACATTTCCGCCGTCATCACTTACACAAATCGTTTCACATACATTGATTTCAGTCGATTTCTTCTTCGCTTCCTCTATCATTAACTTCGCTTCTTCTAATTCTAGTTTATAGACTTGCTTCACGTTCTACTCCCCCTATTATAAGTTCTATTATTGCAAATCACTAGCATTTCTTAGTAACCAACATAGACTGTTTTTACTTGTGTGAAAAACTCAAGCCCAGCTCTGCCAGACTCTCTAAATGTAGAGGTACTGGACATCTTCACGCCGCCAAAAGGTGCATTAATTAAGTTTCCAGTTGTTGTACGATTCACTTTCACCGTTCCTGCTTGACTTTCTTTCGTAAACTGATGTGCCAGCTTAATGTTATTTGTAACAATTGATGCTGATAAGCCATATTCCACGTCATTTGCGACTTGAACCGCTTCTTCATAGCTGTCCACTTCAATTACCGCTACAACAGGTCCAAAGATTTCTTCCTGAGCAATTCGCATAGATGGGTTCACGTCTGTAAAAATTGCCGGCTCAACAAAATAGCCATTATCATAGGAGTCACCTGTTAATTGATTTCCTCCATAGACAAGCTTTGCACCTTCATCTTTACCGATTTGGACGTAGTTTAAGACATTGTTTAACTGCTTTTCGTTCGCTAATGGTCCAAGGATAACGCCTTCTTCAAAGCCATCACCGATTTTTAGTGCCTTTGTTTTTTCAACTAGCGCTTGAACGTATTTGTCTTTCACTTCTTTCATGACAATTACACGGCTTGTTCCTGTGCACGCTTGACCTGTTAAGGAAAAACCACCATTAATTGTTAAGGTAGCTGCTTGTTCAACATCTGCATCATCCATGACAACAAGCGGATTTTTTCCACCTAGTTCCATCTGTGTTCTCGTTGTGAGCGATGTTGCTTGATCAATTGCTTTACCTGCTCCAGTTGAACCCGTAAATGTTACCGCACGAATTGCTGGGTGTGTGACAAGAGAATGACCAATTTGTGAAGAGCTCCCAGTTACAAAGTTTAGTACGCCTTCAGGCAAGCCTGCTTCATGAAGCGCTTCAACTAAACGGTAAGCAATTAAAGGTGTCTCAGAGGAAGGCTTGAAGATGACTGTATTTCCTGTGATTAATGCAGGAGCAATCTTTCGTGCGGGAATCGAAATTGGGAAATTCCATGGCGTAATAACAGAGATAACACCGAGTGGTTCCCGCAATGTTGAAACAGTCATATTTGGGTCATCTTGTGGGAAAGTTTCACCTGTGAAGCTTTGACCCTCGACTGCATAATAACGAAGCGTTTGCGCAGACCGTAACACTTCCTTCTTACTAGCACCAATAATTTTTCCTTCTTCCCGCGTCAATTCCTCAGCAAGCTGTTCAACACGCTCTTCTAATATCGATGCTGCTTTATTTAAAATAGCTGCTCTCTTTGAAGGAGCTGTTTTCACCCATGCTGGAAAAGCATTGCTTGCTGATTCAATGGCTGCCTGCACATCTTCTTCAGTTGAAGCTTGAAAGATACCGACAACCTCTTTTTTATTGGCTGGATTAACGCTTTCAAATGTTTGATTACTGACGGAGTCTGTAAATTTTCCCCCAATATAATTTTTAAATGTTTCTACTTTTGTCGTTAACAAAATCATCACCCTTTCCTTGTTACGCACATATCGTTGTTGGAATAAAGGAGGCAGCTTTCTTCAAGTAAGAAAACTGCCATATTATTCTGAACATTATCATTCTTACGATTGAACAAGTTGTCCAAGATCTTCTTCTAAATATTCTCTCCACAGTCCGTCCATGTACATCCGACGCATTTTAGCACCTACACGAACAATCTCTAGGCAGCGCTGTTGAAGCTCTGGGGTATCTGCATGGTCAAGAACGATTTTGTAACCACGCTCACCGTGAATTTCATCTGATACGATGTGTAAGTCAAAGAATTCAATTTCTTCATCTGTAAAACCATATTTCTCACGAAGTGCAGGTGTTTGTTTACGATAGATATCTGGAACTTGGGATTCAAGCCCAACAACTAGCGCAGCAGTTGCTACAACGAAATTTTCTCTTGCTGCGACTGCGTAACACCAGCTTTGCAGTCCTAGTGTTGTTGGTGCCATATTTGCTTTGTCTGTAACACGCTCACGAGTTGTGCCACACGCTTCAGCAAAGCGGATAAGTAAGTCTGTATGACGGTCAGCCGCAATTTCTTCTTCATACATATTTTGAAGTGTAAAATCTTTTGCATCTTCATATTGTGGTAGGTCTGGAGTGTTGTGATAAATATAAGCTAAGTAGTCTGCGAACGGGCCAACGTAGTGGTAGTGGTTTTCAGCCCATTTAGCAAAGTGCTTTCTTTCAAGCTTTCCTTCTGACCAAGCTACAGTAAACGGTGCCTTCTGGCTATGATTTCCTTTAATCGCTTCTTCCAATTGTTTTCTGAATTCATCTTTCGGTAGTAATGCAGTCATTCTCAAATTCCTCCTTTTTTTCTTTACACATTTTTCATAATTAAGGTATTTTGTATTTGGTATACCAAATAGTTTGAAATAAAAGCAACTATATCAATAAGGTTGGGAAAGATATAGTTGGCTGTTCATACGATTATCCAACAAAAGGTGTTTTGCCTTTATTTCTATTTGGTATACCATTTGATAATTATACTAACCTATTCTTTTTGAATTGTAAACACTATTTTAAATATTTTTATAATTTTAACTTTTTTAATAGTGTAATCTCACCAAATGAACACTGCGACACCTGTGGCAATCACTAAACCGCTAATAACTGGTGCAAAGTTCTTCCTTGCTAAATCAATAACTGACACACCGCAGAACCCGGCAATTGCAACAAGTGAAGACCATGCGATTAGAGTACCGCCACCTGTCCAAATTGAACCCATTTGACCAATTGCAGCAAGTGTCGATGAATCAATGCCCGCTCCTTCAGCCATCGCACCTGATAATGCACCTACTAACGGAAGACCTGAGAAGCCAGAGCCATCTAACCCGGTAATAATACCAACAATTAGTACACCAAATGCCGTTAAGAAAGCATTTTGCGGAATAACACTTTGCGTTGCTTGAACTAAATCAAATAAGAATGCAGGTGTTGTTGCATCTTCACCTAATGAAAGAATCGCACCTGTAAAGTCTGAGCTACCTAAGAAGAAGAAACCTGCAATCGGAATAACTGGCCCCATCGCTCGGAAGGCGAATACGAAGCCTTCTGTTAAATGGTCACTGATCTTATCAAGCGCATTTACACGTCCGAATGCTAATGTTGCTAGAACAAGCAATAGTGTTGCGACGCCACCGATAAAGGCTGCTCCATCGCCACCTTCAAAACCACCTGATGCATTTGGACCTACTTTCGTTGAGAACATGAAAATCATAACAGCAAGCATTGATGCTGGTACAAGGACAGCAAACCACTTAGCCCACTTGTCTTTCACACTTTCTGGAAGTGTTTGTTCACCTTCTGATACTTCTTCATTTTTTGATACACCTTGAATATTTTGAAGCTCAAGCATTGATTGCTCACTATTTGGTGTTCGGATCGTTTTACGAACTGTCACGTAAGCAATGAGAATTGCCACGCCCCCTACAATCAATGAAAGAATAAGTGCCTTATCAACTACTTGCACAGTTTCAATTCCTGCAGATTTTGCACTTAACATTGGAGCAATTTGCATAATATAGTCTGAGGAAAGCGCCATTCCTTGTCCAGCAATTGCTACTGTCATTGCAGCTCCCATTGCTGGTAAACCTGCCCGTATCGCTGCCGGTACAAGAAGTGCGCAAATTAATGGTACAGCTGGCGTAGGCCAGAAGAATAAAGAAATAACAAATGTTACGCCAATAAGAACAAAAAATGCAATATGACCATTTTTAATCAAGTTTTGAATTGGCGTAATCATCTTTTCATCTGCCCCAAGGTCTCGTAAAGAGTGTAAAAGGGCTACCATAAGGGTAATGATTAGAAAGATACTGAATAATTCTTTCGCAGCAACAAGGTTTGCATTAAATACTGCCTGGAAAGCACCTACAAAGGAAGAGTTATAGATCCATGCAACTAAGAATGTCCCTAAGATTGTAGGTAAAACAACACCCTTTCTAAATAACATCGTAGCAATGACAACAACTGTAACCAACGCATACACCCAATGAGCTATAGTTAGTTCCAACATTAACCACCCTTCCTGAACTGTTTATTATTAAAATCCTAATGTTTAACTTTTTAGCAGACGTTTAAATCTTATTCTCTCTTTTTTATTTTTCTTATTTTAATAGCAAAGGATATTACGAATGAACAGAACCAACTTCAAGTTCTAATATGTGTTCTAAGCTGCTTGCAATGTTTTCAACAGCTTCTTCCACTATTTCTCTACCAATCAACTCGCTTCCTTTCGTCCCGTTTCCAATACAGCCGTTTGCTGTCATCTCTTCATATTTATATGCACCTTGTATCGGATTACCAGGACGTAAGCGCTTCCATCTTCCATTATCATTAATTTCTCCTTTTGTTAACTTCTCTTTTCGAATTAATTGTGGTGCAAGATAGAGCGCCTCAGAGATTTCTCGTTCACAGCTATGGCCAAAAAGCGTGGATTCAATGTGTGTGCCAATCGCTTGTTTAGCTGATGCTGTAGTTTTTGCATAGTAGATTTCAACATTTAATTCCGCAGACAATGTCGTGCTTGCGATATTAAGTGTAGATTGGTTGCCACCATGAGCATTAAGAAATAAAAACTTTTCAATACCATGATGTTTAAGAGATGTAATGATATCTCTAATAAGTGCGAGCAGCGTAGACGGCTGCAATGTAATCGTTCCAGGAAAATTAATATGATGTTGCGAAACCCCCATATTAATCGTCGGGGTAATCAGTACATGTGGAAACATTCTCTTACCTAATCGTTTCGACATTTCCTCCGCCAGAACAGCATCACAGCTTTCAACCATATGTGGTCCATGCTGCTCATGCGCTCCGACCGGAACAATTGCCATCTTCACCGTCTGTAATGAATCCTTCACCTCCTCCCAAGTCATATCTGTTAAGTCATAGATTTCCACTTGACTTTCACCCTCTCTTCACTTGGCATATTGTATACCGTTAAATGCCAAATTTAAGACTCTTTAACTTTTTCTAACTTCTTTTCCTTTTTTACAATAATATTCTCTTGGGTAATTTCAATATCTTCTGTAATTGTCAACTGACAAGTTAAGCGATAACCTTCCTCAACTTTATCACCAAGCATTTTCTTCTCTTTCCAATTTGGCGGTGCCAGCTTGTCCTCTCCTTCTAGCACTTGGCATGTACATTTTGTACATTTCCCCATTCCACAACCATACTTAAGCTTTGGAAACTGGCGAATTCCTGCAAGAACAACAAGGTTAGCGTTGTCTTTCACTTGTTGTTCAATCGTTTCCCCATCGACATGTAGTTTTACATTTGGCACGTTTTTCACCCCTTTTGCAAATTTTTAGATTCATGAAATTTTTCTGAATCTTTCTTAAATTATAACAAGTTTTTGAATTATGTAAAGTGTTTCTCTTATTTAGATAGTGATAATATTTTCTATTTTTCTAATTTTCTATTAATTTAAAAAATTATATTGATTATTCTTTATGCTTCATTTACACTATAGAAAAGTTGGTATACAAAATACCGATTAATAATTTGGAGGTGAATCTTTTGGCAAAAAACATTACATTATGGAGCTCTTATTCTTGTCAGCTCTGCACAGACATTAAAGAGTATTTTGGTGAACAAAATATTTCTTACACTAACAAAGACATGAAAGCTAACCCTGAATTACGCGATCAATTAGAAGAAAAGTATCAAGTTCGTAAAGCACCTGTTATTGAAGTGGACAATGAAGTCGTCATTGGCGCTGGAAAGTTCAATGAAGAAGATTGGACAAAACTTAAGCAGCTAGTGAAAGAAAAGGAGGTTACGAACAATGGGTAAGTATATTGTATTAACAAATAAAGATACGTTTCAAACAAAAGTTGATGGAGAAGGCTTAAAGCCAATTGAAACCTATCACTTCTACTTCTTTGACACAATTAAAGCGACTTACACGATCGCAGAAGTACTAGATGATAACATTAAGATTAATCTTTATGAAGAATATGAAGGCAAAGAGTTCGTCAACAATATTAAAGTCAAATTCTTTGAAACATTTGCGACGATTGAAGAAGCACAAGAAGAATTAGATGAAATCGTTAAAGCTTCCGGGAATAGTGAAGATTCAAAGGATTCAAAGTTAGTTAAAGCTGATAATGCTGTTGTCTAACCTTTTAATTAACAAAACTTCATAACAAAGGGGAGTAGCTAGAGACAATAAAGTCGTCATTACGGGTGTTCAATAACCCCGGCTTTATTGGCAGCGTGTCTGACGCTGTTAGCGAGACCTTTGCCGATAGCTGGCAAAGGTGATGTATGCCCTTCTCCCCTACTCCCCTTAAACCTTGCCCTATCGGCAAGGTTTTTTTATTCATTTTACGTCTATAAAGGAGCGAACTGTAATGGATGCAGCCATGCTTGATTTCTTAGGAAAATTATTTTCAATTGTCATTATTGATCTTGTGTTAGCAGGAGACAACGCCATTCTAATTGGACTAGCCGCTCGTAACCTGCCTGCTCATCAGCAGAAGAAAGTTATTATTTGGGGTGCTGCCGGCGCGATCTTAATCCGTTCTGTCGCCACAATCGGTGTTGTTTGGCTTCTCAAAATTCCTGGTCTGTTGCTAATAGGCGGCCTCGTTCTTATCTTAATTGCGTATCGACTCTTAATCGAGGACCAAGAAGAAGAAAAAACAATTCAATCAAAAGCAAACCTATGGGGTGCCATCAAAACGATTATTATTGCGGATGCAGCGATGGGCTTAGATAACGTTATTGCCGTAGCAGGAGCAGCACATGGTAACTTTACACTTGTCATTCTCGGGTTATTGATCAGTATTCCGTTTGTCGTCTGGGGAAGCACGCTAATTCTGAAATTAATTAATCGTTTCCCAGCGATTATCTATATCGGCTCAGGGGTTCTCGCTTTTACAGCTGGAAAAATGCTTTTTGAAGATCCATACCTTACAGGCGGGGCCCATGATGCGGTGAACCCTCTATTAAAATGGAGCGTAACACTTATCATCGTTTCAGGTGTACTCGGTTTTGGCTATCTTAAGAAAAAACAAAAGCGCTCAGAAAGAGAACTTGTTACGAAAGAAAAGCAAGCTGTAAATAATTAACCTAGACTAAAGGGAGGAATAAAAATGGAGATTTGGGAATTGATTGAGGAAAGAGAATATCTAACTGGTGAAACAACAGACAATTACAAAGTAATCTATAAAAAGTATTGGAAACGAGAAATGGATATCAATCACCCGCTTGTATATGAAAAGAAAAAGAAAGTCGAAGAAACGATTCAACTTATTAGCGGAAAAGAACATGATTCCGTTCAAGTTGTCGCTGAATTTCAAGTAGGAGAAACCTACCCTTCAATTGACAACATCTTAAGCACGCTGAAAGCAGACTACAGTAATGTCTTTCAAGCCCTTCTACTACATGAATCTATATAATAAGAAGCCCTCCACTAAAATGGAGGGCTTCTTATTTATATAACGATTTGCAATGTCACAAGATACATCATTAACACAACCAAATAAATGACAGTGAATTGGATATTCCAATTAGAAATCTTAAATGGACTTTCATTTACAATACTAGACATTAACCCGATTGTTGCGTTGTATGGTCCCATTAAGAATGCTGAAACTGCTCCACCAAGCATCGAAACAGTTAATATATGCGGGGAGATATCTAATATATTTGGATCTAAGGAACCCGCCATTAAAGCTAAGGCGACTGCTGGATGAAGACCAGTAAACGCTAAAAGTAACGGAATGACTGGAATTAGTACAAGGAAGATTTCACTGCCAATTACCCCTTTAAATGTACCAATCCAGCCGTTCAGCAAATGATCCATACCTGATACTTGGATAGTTGATATGAAAAAACCGGCTGATAGGAATATAACAAATTGTGCTCTCATTTTTAAAAGATGTGTTTGAAAATGCTCTTTCAATCCAGAGAAAAACGCTGATGTTTTCTTTAAAAATAGTGACCAAATAAGTGCAAACGGAATAACCGTTAATGCCACTAAGACAATAAAACTAAAATGGAAAACCTGTTCAAGAATCGAAATGATCACATTAAAAATAAGAATGGCTACAAAAATCTGCAATATCCTTCTCGCGCTACCCTTCTTTCCAACCTTTTCTTCTGTTATTGCCAATTCCTCAGCAGTCTTCCCTTCTACAAGGCCTTGATTTTCTCTTTTTGAAGAAACACGCAAACCTAAAAACCAATCAAGGGCTAATCCAAAAATACTTAAAGGGATTACATAAGGAAGCACAGAACCCCAGCTCACACCTGTCATTTCAATTACAATCCCTACAATTGGCGTGACCGGAGCCCACAGAAGCGGCATCGCAAATCCATGAGTTATTGCCCGGCTCATAAAGCGTTCACGGTTTTGCAGCGTGAAAATATCAAGTGCTGGACGCATTGAATAATACGTCATCGGCAAGGTTGCCAAATTCATGAAAATACTAAAGAAATACGAAATACCAGAAGTCATCATATATAAATGTCCAGTATTCTTTACACGCTTTTCAACAAGTCCTTGAATACCTGTTGCATATTCTCCTAATCGAATTGGCAGCGCCAAAATTGGAATCAACGTAAAAAGCGTTAATAAATTCAACATTGGTCCAAACGATAAAACGTAATGCTTCCAGCCTGCACCAGCTGAAATAAGCATGATCACCCCTAACGATAAAAAAATAAGGCCAAGCACTTTGACGAATCGTTTTACATAGAAGAAACTCGTTAAGACAATGACAAGACAAATTGAGGAAAGTAGAAAGTCAATTTGCACTTTAGGAAAAATCGTCTTTACTAAATAAAGAAGGATTGATAATCCATACAAATAAATAATCATTGCATCACCAGTCTATTATTTTTTTGAAAATTTAATAATTTCTATTATAGCACTACTGGTTTGATTTTGGTATACATTATACCAAAATGACTTCATGTTATTTTTCTTATTTTTTTATCCTTCCCTACCAGCATTTCTATTATGACGATTAGCAATTTAAATAGACACCCTTTACCTTTCTCACATAACCTCAAAATATTAAAAGAAGTTATTATAATTTTGCTCCTCAAAACACCATATTGTATACCAAATACCTTTTTTAACGTCTTTTTTGTGAACATTTTATAAAAAAATCGCATTTTGGTATACAATTTTGTTCAAATGATATTGATTATCATCAGATTTTTGTTATAATAGCATTAAGCAAGATGATAATTACTACTAAGGAGGAATCCTAATGTTTAACTTCCTATTTGGTTCAAAAAAAGCTTTGAACAAAGCGGAGCGTAAGTATAAAACACTTCAAAAGATTTTAAAGTTTTAATCAGCTCACCACCCAATGAGCACTTGAACGTTTAAATTTTTTTATAGCAGACGATATAGAAAAACCACACCAATTTTTCGGTGTGGTTCTTTTTTGTATAACAAAAAAAGCTTGCAATTTTGCTGCAAGCTTTTCTGCACTCTTCTTATTGAATAAACCGAAATGTATCAAAAGGATAAAAGACGAACTCTGCTTTTCCGATTACTTTCTGGACTTCAAATGAACCGAGCTCTTCACTATCTAGGCTATTTGGACGATTATCTCCAAGCACAAAAACATGACCTTTTGGAATCACTTGCGGTGGTATATCATTTGTTAAGTTCAGGCCTTGCTGTTTTGCTTGTTTTTTCTTTTCTTCTAGGTAATCTTCTTTTACAGGTTGATCATTAATATAAAGCGTGTCGTCCCGTACTTCTACCTTATCACCAGCAATCGCAATAACGCGCTTCACATAATTCTCATCTTCCGTTGCCCGTAATATAACAACATCGCCCCGTTTTGGTTCATCAAATAAATAGACAGCTGAGTTCACCAACACCCGATCATGGTTTTTTAATGTACCTTCCATTGATGAACCTTCAACTAAGTATGGCGCAAATAAGAAGATTTTTACAAAAAGAGCGATTCCAAACACGATGAGAAATGTTTTACCCCAATCCCACGTTTCTTTCAGTAGTTGTTCTTTTTTCAACCTTGTCACATCCTCGATTTGATCCTGTTACCTCTAATATTACATAACAATAACGTTTTCTACAATATTTAACATTACGAGGGAGTACAATAGATTTCCAATCATTCTTCTTCCATTAATAATGAGAGCTCTTCCCACCGCTCCATCGCTTGCTCTAATTCTTCTTCGACTTGTTGCTGTTCTTTGAACAAGTCATTGACTGCCCCAATGTCACTGCCAGCCTCTGCGATTTTTTGCTGTAGTTCCTCATTACATTGTTCGAGGTTTGTAATGCGGTCTTCAATTTCATTCCACTCAATTTGGTCTTTATAAGATAGCTTCTTTCGTTTTTTCGGTTTTGCTTCTACTTTTGGTGCCTCGTGCTTTTCTTTTGGTTGCTTTGTACTGCTTTCTTTTTCAAGCTTTTGTTTTTCTAAATAGTCACTGTAATTACCTTGAAAACGGTCAATCACACCATTTCCATGAAAACAAATCAGATGGTCAACAACTTTATCTAAGAAATAGCGATCATGGGATACAGTAATAACAACGCCAGGAAATGATTCTAAATAGTCCTCGAGGATTGCTAATGTCTGGACATCCAAATCATTGGTCGGCTCATCTAAAAACAGCACATTTGGTTCGCCCATTAACACGCGAAGCAAATACAAACGACGCCGTTCCCCGCCTGACAGCTTATGAATGTACGTCCACTGCATACTTCGTGGGAACAAAAACCGTTCTAGCATCTGTTCAGCTGTAATGACTTGCCCATCTGCTGTCTGAACAACCTCTGCTTCTTCCTTAATATATTCCACAACGCGTAAGCTTTCATCTAAATCAAGGTTTTCTTGTGTATAGTAGCCAATTTTGACGGTTTGACCTGTTTTGATGGTGCCGCTGTCTGGTTCTACACGTCCGGCCATCATATTCAGTAAGGTTGTTTTTCCGCTTCCGTTTGGTCCGATAATGCCAAGACGCTCATTTGGCACAACAAGATAATTGAAATCATTCAGAACAGTTTGTTCACCATAGCTTTTTGTCACGTCCTCAAGCTCAAGCACATCATTTCCAAGCCTTGTTGAGCCAATCGCAATATCAAGCTGGCCTCCTGCAGCTGGTCCCTTCGTATCTTGAAGCTTATCAACTCGTTGAATACGGGCTTTTTGTTTTGTCGTCCGTGCTTTTGCACCGCGTCTTAGCCATGCTAATTCTTTGCGAAGAAGGTTTTGACGTTTGCGCTCATCACTGATTTCAAGCTCTTCCCTTTCAGCCTTCTTCTCCAGAAAGACCTCATAGTTGCCCTCATATGTATACAGCTTTCCTTTGTCTAGCTCAAAAATACGATTCGTTACGCGGTTAAGAAAATACCTGTCATGCGTAACGACGATAAGTGAGCCCTTATATTGTGACAGAGCGGTTTCAAGCCATTCAATTGTTTCATTATCAAGATGGTTAGTCGGCTCATCCAAAATCAATAAGTCTGCTGGCTGGATTAATGACCTCGCAATCGCAATCCGCTTCTTCTGTCCGCCTGATACTTCATTTACCTTCTTTGTAAAGTCTTTAATACCTAGCTTCGTGAGTATAGTTTTTGCTAATGTATTGGCTTCCCATGCATTTTGTTCATCCATCTTTTGTTGCATTTGAAGAAGCTGCTCTTGTTTTGCTGAATTTGTCGCATCTTCATTTAACTCAAGCAATGCTTCTTCATAAGCCCTCATCACCCGCATAAGCGGTGAATCACCATAATAAATTTGCTCAAGCACTGTCAGTTCTTCCTCAAAATCAGGATCCTGGTCTAAATATTCGATACGGAATTGGTTAGAATGAAACATCTGACCTTCTTCAGCTGACTCAATACCCGCAAGGACCTTCAAGAGGGTTGACTTCCCTGTGCCGTTCACCCCTATTAAACCAATTCGCTCCCTTTCAGATACCGAAAACGAAATGTGATCAAATAATACTTTTTCACCATATGTTTTTAATAAATTTTCTACAACAAGCATTCTGAGCTCCCCCTCTCAACCCAGGAATGGAAATAAGCATAATGGGTAAGCTCAGCACCAACTTAAGAAAAGAGGTGTGAGCCAAATTTCGCCTCATTCTTTATTTCATAAAAGGCTGTCAACGTGGATAATGGATAGGCTCTTTTCCACGAAAAAATACTCATCGCTCAACTCATTCCTTGCTTCCAATGATATGTCTAACTGCTATTTTACTATCTCACACTTTTCTTGAAAACAAAACAAAAAACGATACGTCCTTTCAGGCGGTATCACGGTTAAATATTTTACCACCCATATTCTTAACTCAGTCTAACCACAATATTAGAAACAGGACGACTACAAAGGATGAAGAAGAGATGAGAATACATTTGCTTAATTTATGGACGTTTTTTGATCCGCTTTACTTTCGGTGTACACGTTTAACTTACCTGCAAGAAAAGAAAAATATCCTTCGTATTCGGCTTACCACTTATAAAGGCCGGCCCGTTACACTGGCAGATGGCACACGTATTCACAGAAAAGATACACTTATTAAGGTCCATTTGCACAACTGCCGTCTGCTTCAAGAGCTGAATGCGCTCGAACATGAGCTAAAAAAAGTACGCTACCTTTATCGTTCTGTTCAGGAGTCATTACCAGAGCTTGTCTCGTATATCCAAAGCCATCCACAGCGAGATAAAATAAAAGGGATCGTCGGAATTACAGCCTTAAATAAAAGCTGTGAACGACTTGGCTTTGAAGTACATGCGATTTCCAATCCATTTTATAAATGGTTCAAAGTGTTTGCCCACCTGCCAATTCACTTAATTTCTATGCCGCAGCCTACACTTTCAAGCATCGCAAAACACGAGCCTACCTACTTATTCATGTCAACGGAAACGCTATTTGATAAATATAAAAATGAAAAAGCCAAAAGCACCTAAATTGGACTTTTGGCTTTTTTGTTATCCAGCACTCGCAGCTGTTTGTGATGGAATCATTAGTTTGTGAATCGTGATTTCAGGCCGACTTCCGACCCTAATATTGACGCCGGTTTGGCCTAATCCTTCATTAATATAGAAGCGTTTTCCGTCGTATTCCTGTAATCCTTTCACCATATCCATCCGCGGCAGCTTTCCCATCTTCACAAGGTGATACGCCTTCGGATAGCAAATCTGCCCGCCATGAAAGTGACCAGCAAGTAAATAGTCAACACGATAACCCTTCATGTGAAGGACAACGTTTGGATCGTGAGTTAAGACGAAATGATAGCCGCTTCCTACTTGTTGATAAGCAGCTTCTACATCACTACGGTTTGTACTATGATCATCAATTCCAATTAATTGAATCGTATGCCCATCAATTTCAAGTGTCTTCGATTCGTTTTGTAATGTCTTACAATGATACGCTTCTAATATTTGTTGTAATGCTGTAAAGTTTTTCTTGCGTAAGACATAATCATGGTTGCCAAATACAGCATAGATTCCATGCTTTGGATTTAATTTGTTAAAGGCTTTCAAGTAAGGAATGAGCTTAGGAATGCTTCTTTTACGGTCAAGGAAATCACCTGTTAAGGCAATGAGGTCAATCGGTTCGTCTTTTAGCTGTTCATAAATGTCTTGAGCTGAGACAGAAATGTTTTCAAGGTGCATATCAGAGATTTGAAGTACGTTTAAGTGAAGAGATGATTCACCATCATTATCTATTTGAACATGATTTAATTGGACTTGCTTTGTATTATGATGCGCTCGGTATAGTAATGAAGCGAGCGGTATAAACAATAAAAACAATAAGGCCATGAAGCAACACCTCCATGGTCCATTATACATAAAAATAAGTTAATTTCTGTTAGTAATTCATGGAGGCATTACCACTGCCAAAAATACTCTTTAATCAACTTCCTTGCCTGTTGAGCTTTGCCAAACCTCAAACCATTGCTGACGTGTTAGTTTGATCTCTAATGCCTTTACAGCAGAGCGAATACGTTCTATGTTGCCAGTTCCGATAACAGGAAGAATGTTGGCTGGATGATTTAATAACCATGCATAGGCAACTTGGTCGATGGAATCTGCCCCTACTTCTTCCATAATTTTTTCTAATGTTGAGCGGACACGTACAGCCTGCTCATTAGCTGCTTTAAATAATTTCCCGCCAGCAAGAGGCGACCATGCCATTGGTGAAATGCCCTTTTGCTGGCACTGCTCAATCGCCCCATTGTCAAAGCTGCCTAAATACAACGGTGAAATCTCAATTTGATTTGTTACAAGCGGGAAGCTCAAATATTCACTCAGCATATTAAATTGTGAAGGGGTAAAGTTTGAGACTCCAAAGTGTAGCACCTTTCCTTGTTTCTTAAGTGTTGTAAAGGCTTCAGCTACTTCTTCAGGGTCCATATATGGGTCTGGTCTATGTATAAGCAATGTATCAATATAATCTGTCTGAAAGTTTTTTAATGAATTTTCGACTGACTGGAAGATGTGCTCTTTGCTTGTATCATAATATTTGATTTGATGTTCTGGCCGGTTTTTTGATTTTAATTTTATTCCGCACTTTGTAATGATTTGAAGGTCTTTTCTTAATCCTGGCTTTAGTGCTAATGCTTCTCCAAATAACTGCTCACATGTATAACTACCATATATATCCGCATGGTCAATGGATGTAATGCCAAGCTCAGCTGTTTGCTCAACTAATTGTACTCGTTCTTCCTTGGTCATGTTCCAATCTGCCATTCTCCAATGCCCATGCACTAATCTTGAAAGCTTTAAATTATCACTTAATTTCACTTTTTCCATTATCAATGCCTCACTTTCTTCATGTTGGTACAACATTTCACGTCCTTCATTCTAACAAACTTGTACTCGAAATCTCTCCTATTTCGTTTTCCCCTATTTAATGAAAAGATGTTTCACCTCCTGCACAATAGGAAAAAAATTTTATATAAAACCTTTTATGAAAAGAGGGAGGGTGAAATGGAAAAAGGAACAAACGTTTGGAAGACACTTAAATTTCAAAAACACTTAATGAGCTATGAAGATGACGTGATCGCTGAAGAATTTCCACTAACTATTCTAATTAATGGTCAAGAATTTGCTACGATGGCCTGCACACCTGCCAATCTCAAGGAGCTTGTCGTTGGCTTTCTTGCTTCAGAAGGCATTATCCTTACTTATTCTGATATTCAGACGATATCCATTGATTCTACAGATGGATTTGCTTATGTAGAACTAAATAAACCTTTTACAAATGATCAAGCATCTCAAAAACGCTGGATCGGCTCCTGTTGCGGGAAAAGCAGAGTTTTTTATTTTAAAAATGATGTCAAAACAGCAAGAACGATTACATCACAAATGACCATCACTCCAGCGCAATGTATGGAGCTTATGAACACATTTCAATACGAAGCAACAATGTTTCAGCAAACAGGCGGCGTCCATCAAGCATCCATAGCAACAGAACACGGGTTAATGATTAGTTTCGCGGATATAGGCAGGCATAATGCACTCGATAAGCTGTATGGAAAAGTGCTCATAGACAGAATTCCTTTACGTAACAAATTGATTATTTTCAGTGGAAGAATTTCTTCAGAAGTATTGTTGAAAGTCTCAAAAATGAGAATCGGGCTCGTTCTTTCTAAGTCAGCCCCTACTAACCTTGCATTACAGCTTGCACAAGACTTAAATATTACTGCTATCGGGTTTATAAGAGGGGACCGTATGAATGTCTACACTCACGAAAAGCGAATAAACAGTTCTCATCATTATGAAGAAAAAGCCTAGCAGAAGGAGGAATTTCATTTTGCCTGAGAAGGAACATACGACCGTTACGATTAATGGCCATGATTACACTGCAGCTCGAGACCAAAACTTGTTAGAACTGATCAATGAAACCGACGAAACCATCCCACAAATTTGTTATAACGAGGCGCTTGGTCCAATTGAAACGTGCGATACATGTATCATTGAAGTAAATGGTGAATTAAAACGTGCCTGCGGAACAAGAATAGACGCCGGCATGCAAATCAACACCCAAATCCCCCAAGTGAAAGAAGCCCAAAAAGAAGCGCTCGATAATATCTTAGAAAAGCATGAACTCTATTGCACAGTATGTGATTACAACAATGGCGAATGCGAGATTCATAACACAGTGGCTGATTTCGGCTTAGATCATCAATCTAAAGAATTCAAACCTTCCACATATGAAGTTGATCGTTCACACCCTTTCTATCGTTATGATCCAAACCAATGTATACTTTGTGCCCGCTGTGTTGAAGTGTGTCAGGATGTTGAAGTGAATGAAACACTGACCATTGATTGGGAGCGCAATGAACCTCGCGTTATATGGGACAATGATGTATCAATTGATCAATCTTCATGTGTGAGCTGCGGTCAGTGTGTGACTGTTTGTCCATGTAATGCATTGATTGAGAAGGATATGGAGCATGAAGCTGGCTTTTTAACAGACCAAAAACCAGGCACACTCCGCTCGATGATTGATCTAACGAAAAAAGCAGAATCAGGATACGGGCCTTTATTTGCAGCTTCCGATACAGAAGCCGCAATGCGCCAGGAACGAATTAAGAAAACAAAGACTGTCTGCACGTATTGCGGTGTTGGATGTAGCTTTGATATTTGGACAAAAGATCGGAAAATATTAAAAGTACATCCACATTCAGAAGCACCAGCAAACGGAATCTCCACCTGTATTAAAGGGAAGTTTGGCTGGGATTACGTGAATAGTGAAGAACGGCTTACAAAACCTCTTATCCGTCGTGGCGACTCGTTTGAAGAAGTCGAGTGGGATGAAGCCATTACATATATAGCGAATCGCTTTCGTGAAATTAAAGATGAGCACGGAGCCGACGCATTAGGTTTCATCGCCTCTTCTAAAGCAACAAATGAAGAATCCTATCTTATGCAAAAATTAGCACGGCAAGTTATTGGAACAAACAATGTCGACAACTGTTCCCGTTATTGTCAAAGCCCCGCTACAAAAGGGTTGTTTCGGACAGTTGGGCACGGCGGAGACAGCGGTTCAATTGACGATATTGCTTCAGCTGACCTCGTTATAACAATCGGATCAAACACTGCTGAATCACACCCTGTATTAGCATCCAGAATTAAACGTTCTCAAAAGCTTCACGGACAAAAGCTACTTGTATTTGACTTACGTAAGCACGAAATGGCTGAGCGTGCAGATCACTTCTATCAACCAAAGTCTGGAACCGACCTCGTCTGGGTCTCAGCTATTACAAAATATATTCTGGACAAAGGATGGGAAGATAAGCAATTTCTCAAAGAATGGGTAAATGGCTTAGATGAATACCGAGAAAGCCTGCAAAAATTCACGCTTGATTATGCCGAACAGCTAACAGGAATTTCCGCAGAAACGCTTAAACAATTAGCAGAAGAAATTGCTCATACAGATAAGGTCGCCATTTGCTGGGCAATGGGCGTAACTCAGCATTCATTAGGAAGCGATACAAGTACAGCCATTTCAAACCTTCTCTTAGTCACAGGAAATTATCGAAGACCAGGCACAGGTGCTTATCCACTGCGCGGTCACAACAATGTTCAAGGGTGCAGTGACTTTGGCAGTATGCCGAACTTCTTCCCTGGTTATGAGAAAACAACGGATGAGCAAGCTCGTAAGCGTTATGAACAAGCTTGGCGTGTGAACTTGCCGAGCGAACCAGGCATGGATAATCACGAAATGATTAAAGCCATCCATGAAGATAAATTAAAATCATTTTATGTCATAGGTGAAGATACTGGAATCGTTGATGCAAATATTAACTATGTGACAGATGCGTTTGAAAAGCTTGAATTTTTTATCGTTCAAGATTTGTTTTTCACTGCAACTGCACAGTATGCAGATGTCGTTCTACCTGCTGTACCGAGCTTGGAAAAGGAAGGGACATTTACGAACACAGAACGTCGTATTCAGCGACTCTACAAAGCGCTTGAACCTGTTGGTGACTCAAAGCCTGATTGGGAAATCTTAATGATGCTCGCAAAAGAATTTGGCTATGATTGGGGCTACACACACCCGAGTGAAATTATGGAGGAATCAGCCAAGATTTCACCGCTATTTGCCGGGGTCAACTATGAAAGGTTAGAAGGGTACCAATCATTGCAATGGCCAGTAGCGGAAGATGGCACAGACGAGCCGATGCTCTTTACAGAAGGGTTTCCGTTTGATGATGGGAAAGCAAAGCTTTATCCATTAGATTTTGAACTACCATTTGATACAACCGAAGAATATGATTTGCATGTCAATAACGGCCGGCTTCTTGAACATTTCCATGAAGGAAACATGACCTATAAGGTGCCGGGCATTGTAAGCAAGACTCCAAACCCATTCATTGAAGTCTCGCCAACACTTGCGAAAGAACGCGACATAGAGGAAGGTGCTGAAGTCAAGCTCATTTCCGATGCAGGTGAAGCAACCGGCACTGTTACCATTACCGACCGTGTCCGCGACAATGAATTATTTATACCGTTAAGTGCAAATGGAAAATCAGCGGTCAATTATTTGACAGATAATCGTGTTGATAAAGACTCCGACACACCAACCTACAAGGAAATTGCCGTGAAAATGAAAGTACTGAAGAAAAAAGGAAAATCGCCTATTCCATCTAACAACCATCGACGTGGAAATCGACAGCCACAAATAAGTGTAAAGGTGAATGAAAAATGGCAGCGCGATGACTACCAATTCCCGGGAAGAAAGGTGGATCATGATGGCTAAAGCAATCTCAAATATCAAAAAAATGGACGTCCCTAAAGAAATTCAAGTCGATAAAGACGTACAAGAAATCAAAGAAGCCCTCTCTGAAAACAAAGAGGCTGTGCTAAAAGGAATTAAGCTACTTCGCGCTTTAGATGATGGCGATACATTAGATTTACTGTATGCTCTTACGAAGCAAAAAAAAGAAGCCATTCATAACTTCTCGGAAGAATTAAATAGACCCCAATATTCAAAGATATTCGAAAACCTTCCAGAGATGATGTTTCTATTTGGAGAGCTTGATTTACCTGCTATTCGAAACATTACAGGCCGTATTAACGAAGGATTGAAAACAGCTGAAGCTGAAAGCCAATCCCATAAGACAAGCTATATGGACTTAGCAAAAGCATTAAAAGACCCTGATATTAATCGAAGCATCACCATGGCCCTCTACTTTCTTAAAGGAATGGGCCGAGAGTAAATGGAAAAAATCCCGCACAACCGTTTGTGCGGGACCTTTTATCTTGCCATTTGATTGATCTCCTTCTCCAATGACCATTCATTGTCGACAAACCTTACCGTTTCATTGTCATTCTTTGTCGCTAAGGCATAGTCTTGCTGATAAGGCTCATTTCCTTTCCCGGTTATAATCACCCAGTCTCCTTCCTCAGCACGTTCAAGCGCTTCTTTTATCGCAAGTGTTCGATCTGAACAGAACGTACCATTGGAATGCCCACAGCCGCGCTGCAGTCGGTTCATCTCTGCTTCCATAATCTCTTTCGGCACATGATTCAAATCATCAAGCGTTAAGATATATTCATCACTAAGCTTCGAAGAAACAGCCAGCATCTCTTCTCGTTTGCTTGTATCCCGATTTCCACGATAGCCAAACACATGCATAATACGCCGAGCGCCAGACTTCTTCGCCGTATTCAAGCAATGATAAATAGCAGAAGCCGTATGGGCATAATCGACAACAACCGTTATCCCTTGCGTTGTTTTCATTAATTCAAACCGCCCAGGGACGTGTTGAAGATGCTTCAAAGACGCAGTTATTTCATTCGCTTCTACTCCACATTCATTTGCTACGATATACGCAAGCGACGCATTGCAAATATTATGCTGACCTGGAATCGATAAGGCAAGCGTTAAGTTTGTCCCTTTTCGATTCAGCGTGCCAATTGATTTAAATGATTTGAAATGATGCGTAAGCTGAATATCATTTGTTTCCTCTTCCCCAACCGAAAGCGTCGCAACACCTTTTGCACGAAGATCTTCCGCTAATCGCTTCGCCCACTGGTCTTCTGCATAAATAATTGCTCTACCGTCTTCTTTCAGCTGATCAAACAGCTTACATTTCGTTTCAAAGTAATTCTCCATCGTCTTATGGTAGTCTAAATGATCACGATCCAGGTTTGTAAACAGCGCATAATCAAAGCTAATCCCTTCAATCCGATGCTGTGAGATCCCATGTGAAGACACTTCCATAATGACAAAATCATCTTCACTTTCACTCAACAGCCTGTTTAACTCCAACGGTTCTGGGGTAGTGTTAATTGATGGAAATTCTTGTCCGTTTACAATATTTTTCACTGAGCCAAATAAAGCACACGAATAACCGGCAGTCTCTAAGATATGCTTCACCATATAGGAAGTCGTCGTCTTCCCGTTCGTACCAGTTATGCCGATCATCCTCTTCCGTCGTGAAGGCTCTCCATAAAACTTACTCGCTAGCTTCGCAAGTACTTTACGACTATTGGACACTCGTATATATGGAACATCTAACGCAAGGTCCTTTTCTCCAACAATCAAGCTCGCCCCTGCTTGTATCGCGTCCGCTATATAATCATGGCCATCAGCAGCATGTCCACTTATCGCTACAAAAAGGAATCCTTCCTCTACCTTTAACGAATTCGCTGTGATGCCTTTAATCATGAAGTTATTATCTCTTTCTATTCCTTCCACCTCTTCAATACCAGTAATCAATTCATGAATATTCATCTCGGTATTCCCCTTAGCAGTAATTTAGTTTTATTCCGTATTCCCTTATTCTTTGATTAACCTTGATTATCAATTCGTAAACTTGTATTATTTTTTAGTCGATTGGGAAGTGGAAGTTATGGGAAGGTTGAGGTGAAAATTAAATTAAATACGGTAAGTGAAATTTTAAATTTTGAATTGATTGTTCCTCTTCTGCTCATATGAGAGCGTTCTATAAACGATTAAGAAGAAAAGGTTGAGCTGCTTGATCGCCCCAACCTTTTATTTGTTATTTCTTTTGCTATTATCCGCTACGAAAAATGTGATTAGTGAAATTTTAACCCACGCACTCATATAGAGTGCGACGAAACATCTCAACACTTATCAGACATTATGTTGATTTCAATCCACACACTCATATAGAGTGCGACCAGGCAGATTAGGAGTATCGTTGCCCCACACAAATTTCAATCCACACACTCATAAGAGTGCGACAGCGATTTCTGAACAAATCTATTTATTATTAGGTAGATTCAGTTCAAAATCCGCTATTTTCTTTGATAAAATAAAGAACCTAATAATAATTATAGCAAATAATGTTTATAAAGTTACAATATAAAGAAATATAAGTGTCTTTTTTAAAGAAAGAGCTATAGTGAGCTATTAAATGACTCATAGTTGTGTTGGTATTTACCCTTTAATTAATTCTGCTGCAACCTTCACTGTTATATCTTTTAGTTCATTATAACCCCATTCTGTTAATCTCTTAACTACTGTACTAGTTTTTTCTTCACCAGTATCCGTTGGGTTGATGTTCAATTTACTCTCTACATAACTAAGACCTCTTGGTGACACCATTAGAAGCTTAGTATTCACCATCACCGGTAATTTCTCACGTCCACCTACTACAAACTCCACATTAGTGATCAAACCTTCGTTGACTAACTTTTGTAACGCAACAATAAAAACATCATTACTTAATTCAAGTTTTTCTGCTGTTATGCTTTCCATATCAGGCAAGTCCTTTTGGTACTCAGTATAATATGCTAATAAAACTTTTTGTTTAATATCTAACCCCTTCATCACTTATACATATCTCCTATTTTAATTTGAACATCAACATAGATATCCCCAGCTTCTTTTGGTGTAATACCAAATTTTTCACTAGCTAATTTCGCAACAATTTGATCATGTACCTCAGGTAAATAATTCTCCCCTTCGTTCGTGATAGCATTATAATTACTATCCATATAAACAAAAATACTCTTAATTTGGTCCTCTAATTCGTTAACCATTTTTTCAACTGCAGAATGCGGATTTCTGTATTTATACAAGTCAACACTCTCCTTCCACCTACTCTATTTAACAAAAGGATATATTTCCCTTTATATAAAAATTTCATGTTTTTCAAAAATAGATACCAAATATAACAATGCAATAATGGAGTATATTGATACAATCTTAACAGTAACCTTTCGAGGAATATTAATCATTATTAATATTTTCCCTATCAACATGCTTGTCACAATAACAATTAAAGAAATACCCCCAAGCGCATATGCGATATTGTCAAATGTTTCAGTATATACTTTAAAAAATACATCCATACTCTTCAATCCCCTTTAAATCAGATACAGGATGCTATGAAATAAGTTAACGAAGCAACAAAAGGTCGAGTTGAGTGAGAAAAGCGCTCTTTTCAACTAATACTCTAATAAAAATTAGGAAAAACTGAGGTAGACTTTTTAAAAAATTTACAAAATACACAAATATGCTCTTTATAGTGATAATCCAAGCATAACAGTTCCAAGTGCTCGTGGTTCAATAAGACATCCACATTATAAATTTAATCTGGAGTAAACCAGGTCTTATGATGAACTATATTCCCCGCTCTTACCCAGTTTGCATAAACCAAACTGACTGATAAAATATGAATTCCTACAATCTAGCTATGCTTTTGGTTTATAAAACTTTTTACTAAATAGTTTCATTAGAATCAACTACTAAAATAAACAGCGTTTCTTATGAGATAATACTTTGTTACCAATATAGTGCCATATTAAATTTATCCTCTTGATTACCAATTAACATACAGTGTAACTGATAGCCCTTAATATCTGGGGTTAAAGAATCTCTTACAGTGTGAGCCACATCATATGCAATTTCAAGGTCTTTTGCTTTAGAGCCATGTGTTCTAAGGAACGGAAAATAATCTACTTTTGTTTGATCATAATCAGGTATTGAACCTGCACCTTTCCCTAATTGAACTATCTGAGAAAAATAATCAAAGTAATTAAACCACCCGATTACAAATACACTTTTGTACTTCTTACCATGCTTAATTTCACTTATTAACCAATCAAAATCATACTTTATTTGTTTCCAAGGGGTACTGTTTGAATTCGACTTTTTATTGCTTGCAAAATAATTTCTCAAATACTTTACTTCTATTTTAAAATCTTTGTCTTTAATATAAATATCTGTTTTAGGTAAGTTTCCTCTTTTATCTTTGTTCTCAAAGTAAGCCATTTGTTTAAAGGGAAAGCCTACTCTAAAAGCTAAGTCAGTCTCATTAAATTCATTATTCGCAATCTCCTTAAGTTCTTCTTTAGATTTTACATGCCGGAATTGCTCATTAAATTCATCAATGATAAACAAACAAGTAGATATTAAATATTGGTCTATAGTTGGGTTCTTTCCCATACTTTATTCCTCCCTTTTCTTTATCATAATTTCGATAAAAAGATCTAAACACCTTCAATATTTTGTAAATTCTCCTCTAACTATAAATTGGAAAGCGAGTGACAAAGTTTCCTTCAGTGAATAAACTGAACTGGGTAAAACGCTAAAATTATTCCTTTCCACTCAATAGATACATATTTTCATAAATTCTGATTTAGTTTTATCAAACGCAAAGTGGCATATTGAAAAAATAATTTATCAAACTCTCTCTGATTTTCTTTGGAAAAAGTGTTGTTCACATCAATTGCATGGGGTGATGAGACTATTAATTATAATTATTTATTCTCTTATTTAATAATTCAGTTTCTTTTAATGATAGCTCTAACAACTCAATATTTTCCTTGTTGACACTTTGTGCTGGCTCAATTTGTGCTTTCATTTTTTCTAAAAGCAATTGTTGTTCTACAATTTGAGGTTCTAATTTTTTAAAATCTTTTTTTATTGCACTCAATTCATTCTTTATCTTACTATCGCTTTTTCCTTTAAAATAAAAGATTATTAATAAAAAAGAAAAACTAATTATCGTTATTTCTGATACAATTTCAGGTTTTATCCCTTCTGTGACCATTGGAAAAACAACAAAACAAAAAACCGCCAAAAAGTTCCACACTTCTGTTTTTAACAACCAATTAACTAATTTAACCAACAAATTTAATAGCCAATTTTTTTCTTCTTTAATTCTCGGAGTATATGAAAGTAGCTCTCCCATTGTAAAGAAAAAACTAGACACAGCTAGTGAGGATACATATTTTTCTGAAATTTCTACTAGTCCAATATATTTATAGACTAGCGCTGATAAATAAGCCCAAGCTATATATAATAAAAACTTGTCACCAAGGTGATTGCTCTTCAAAATTCTTCCCCCTCACAATATCCTCAAGTTTGTAACTACTTAAGGGCTTTTTTGCTACAGTGTAAATAATTTCAATAGTTCTATCTTTTTCCATATAAAACAAGAGGAATACTGGCTTTTTAACTTACATTATTTTGGTCGGGCCTATAGGATAATCGTTTTCCAAGCCTTCTGTCCCAGCAAAAGGAATTAAGGCTATCCCAACCCCCATAACAAACCAGCCTATGACACCAATTTTCCTCCATACATCTCTTACAATAAATCTTTGTAAATTTCTACCTTATTTTGTCGAAACTCCTATAATTATTGGATAATATGGTATATTATAGTTATATTTTACTAATCGTGCAAGGAGTGTTTACTATGAACTTAAAAGAAACACTAGCAGCGCTGGCAAAAGTAATTGATGACAACCATGAATTAATCAAAAATGAAGAATCTACGAAACAATTTTTAGTTTTGCCGTTATTAAGAGGTCTTGGCTATGACACATTTAGCCCGCAAGAAGTTACGCCTGAATTTACAGCTGACTTTCATAAGAAAAAAGAAAAAGTAGACTACGCTATTTCAATGGATAGTGTGCCCAAAATTTTTATTGAGGTTAAAGCAAAGGATCGATCCATTAACAAAAGCACACCACAGCTAAGTCGTTATTTTAGTACTTTCCCGAGTGTTCGTTTAGGAATTTTAACAAATGGTATTGAATATCGCTTTTTTACAGACTTAAATAACGCAAATATTATGGATGCGAAGCCGTTCTTCATTTTTAACTTGTTAGATTACAAGGAAGAAGATTTCAATAATTTAATCCAGTTTTCAAAGAATATTTATGACTATGAAAGAATTAAATCATTAGCTGAGTCACTCATGTATTATCAATCTTTCAAATCTGTGATTAAAGAGATTTTAGAAGACCCAAGTGATGATTTTGTTAAGTTTGTTATTAAAGAAAGATTTCGGTTTAAAGTCACACAACAGTTCATTAACACTGCAAAGCCATTAGTAAAAAAAGGTATTCAGGAGTCTTTATCAGAGATGATTAGCGAAAAACTTGGGACAAACTTAAAGCAAACTTCCATTGGACACGAGAGTGTGGCAGAAGAAACCGATGGAGAACTTCAGAAGAAGGACAAGAAAAAAACATACTCTGCAGAGGAAATCAATTCATTAGGACGTTCTGAGGAGTTTGAAAACATACGTGTTGTATTACCTAATGCAAATGCTTACGATAACCTGTTAAAAGCCACAAAAGCCGAGTACTCCGTAGAAAAAGGTAATCCATTCAGTAAGTTTTTTGTCTCTTCAGTTCTTACTCAAGGAAGCAGTATTGTTGGATACTTAATTGGACAATATGTGGATGAAAAAAATGAAGATGTTACACTGTACGCAGTAAAGTCAAATGGAATTGAAAAGTTCTTAGAAGAAAACCCGGTTGTGAAAGAGGCAGGCTTTATAAATGCAAAGCTTGGCTCACGTACAAAGAAAGATACTCAAGAAACGACTTACTATCTTAAAAGTAGCATTACAAACCTATCTTTCCGTGATGTTCCAAACTTAGTTTCTCAAATTGAAAATATTGATGAGTTCTTCATGTGTCTCCAATAAAGCCTCAACCATCGAGGCTTTTTTTGTGCTTGGGAGCTAAAAAACCCCATAAAAAAACCACCAATTATGTATTGGTGGAGACGGTGGGAGTCGAACCCACGTCCAGAGACATCGCCACTTAGGCATCTACGAGTGTAGTTGGCATATTTGCAATTCGCTCTCTCTTATGCCTACCAACAGGCGTCCGAGGAGCTAGTCTGATTAGTCTCTTCTAACATCCTCAGACGGTGGATGTTAGCGTAGCCCGTTCAGTTTGAGACCCTGCAATCTTCCACACGGGCGATGGAAGCCAGGATCCTCTAGGCAGCTTACGCTGCTGCTAGAGAGTAGTTGTTTTCTTTGCCAGTTATAATTTAGGCGACGTTATTAACGAGGACGGTCCCCTCGACTCGCAGCCTAAGCTCGAACTATCCCTGTCGAATCCGTAACGTCCCCATATGAGGAATGGAGCAATTGAGCTTAAGAAGCTTCACGATAACTGGCACTACATCTATCATACCAAATATAAAACATTTGTAAAGTGGTAAGTCTTAGTCGTGCGATTGGCGCGCCCTAGAGGATTCGAACCTCTGACCGACGGCTTAGAAGGCCGTTGCTCTATCCTGCTGAGCTAAGGGCGCAGAATTGGCAGGGGTAGTAGGAATCGAACCCACATCGAAGGTTTTGGAGACCTTTGTTTTACCATTAAACTATACCCCTATGGCGGAGGAGGAGGGATTCGAACCCCCGCGAGCCGCAAAGCCCCTGGCGGTTTTCAAGACCGCTCCCTTCAGCCAGACTTGGGTACTCCTCCGCGTAAATGAAAATGGTGAGCCATGAAGGATTCGAACCTTCGACCCTCTGATTAAAAGTCAGATGCTCTACCAACTGAGCTAATGGCTCGTATATTGTTCCCTTGAAGCGACAGTGAATATAATAGCAAAGCTTTCTTTTTTCGTCAAGAATCTTTTAATAGGAAATCTTCCTACACTCATATGATAAAAGCTTGCAGACGATTCTGCAAGCTTTTATCAATCATTCTTTTTGTTTATTCGACAATAACTGCGTCCTTCTTCATTTCCTCTGTTAATTCAATGCCTTGTTCTTCGGCTGCCTTTTTGTTGATAACAAGCTCTAAGTTATCAGGGTAACCGACAGGCAGATCACTTGGTGCTTTTCCTTCTAACACTTCGATCGCCATTTGGCCCGTTTTGTAGCCTAAGTCTGTGTATTCAAAGCCGTAGCCTGCAAAGCCGCCTCGTTTTACAGAATCAGATTCACCGACAAATAGTGGAATATCATTTTCATTTGCAATGGCGATAACGGATTCAAGTCCTGCCACAACTGTGTTGTCTTTCGGAATGTAGATAATATCTGCGCGGCCGACAAGTGATTCTGCGGCTTGCTTTACTTCTGCGGTTGTTGAAATTGATGCTTCAACAGGTGTTAAGCCTAGTTCATCCATTGCTTTCTTTGCATTTTTCACATTAACTTCAGAGTTTTGTTCTCCTGAGTTATAGATAACCCCAATGTTTTTCGCTTCTGGGAAGTATTTCGTAATTGCTTCCATCGTCTTCGGAATAGCATCTGGATGTGTGTCAGATGTACCTGTTGCATTGCCGCCTGGGCTTTCAAAGCTTTGGACGAGTTGTGCACCAACTGGGTCTGTAATTGCTGTAAATAAGACTGGGATATCAGCTGTTTCGCTTAATACACTTTGTGCGCTTGGCGTTGAAATCGCTAAGATGAGATCAACTTGGTCCCCCACAAACTTTTGAGCAATTGTTTTGTTTGTATTCATATCGCCTTGGGCAATTTGTGTATCAATCTTTACATTTTCATAGCCGTTTTCTTCAAGTGCCTTCACAAAGCCTTCTCTCGCTGCATCAAGTGATGGATGTTCAACAATCTGTGTAATTCCAATTGTAATGTCTTCTTTCCCACCAGCAGCTTGTCCACTGCTTCCTTCTTTCTCTTCTTCTGGTGGTGATTGTGTGCTCTGGCCCCCACAGGCTGTTAACACAAGCATAAAAATTGTTAATACGAGTACTCCTAGACGTTTCATTCGTCTTCTCCCCCTCCAAGATGTTAAAATGTTCTGAATTTTATACACTATCATAAAAGAAAACCCAGGCAATTACAATGCCTGGGAGCAAAAAATATTATCACTTTAACGCGTTTATGCATTTTCGTACTAAATACCGTAAGAATGATGGGTCATTCAGCTTCTTATCCTTCGATTTCGTAACGTTCCCATAGCTCATCAAATACAGAAATCGCATCCAAAGCAGGGCTGTTTGTTTCTAAATATTGGCTAATTTCATGATAAGATGTTGAATGCTTTGGAAAGGCTCCATCCTTGTAAATATTATTCGCAAATTCACGGTACGAATTAGGACTTCCAGGTGGTCTGAAAGTCATTACATATTGATAAAACGTCTTGCGCATCTTTTCTTCCCCCTATACTTACATGACTGACCTTAACTCATTACTCTAACATGTTGTCTCACAGTATTCATGTTTGAGCTGCAATATTCGATGTTTTATTTTTCAATTATACAACGCTTCTTTTTTCCATTCTCAACGAAATTATGTACATATGCTAGCATTTCCTTCTGTTACCTTCACCCTACTATTGAGAGGGTTAATTTTCCCTCTCTATAATAATACATGTGCAAAAAATCATGGCTCCAGTAAATCTACAATAAATGATTAGGAGGTTCTTAGAATGAAAAAATGGCTTAAAACATTAACAGTAGCTGCACTGTTAACCGGAACGGCATATACGGCAATGCCAGCAGAACAAGTTCAAGCTTACACAGTCTCAGCGAAACCACTTCTACAGCAGGGAAGTCAAGCTGGATACGTATGGGATTTGCAGCACCGTCTTAATCAGCTTGGCTTGTACAACGGGCAAATGGACGGTATTTTTGGTCCGATCACAAAGCAAGCTGTCCTTAACTTTCAGAAATATAACGGCCTTGGTGTTGACGGAGTTGTCGGAACAAGTACGTGGACAGCACTTGATCGCGTAACACTAGAGGCAAATGAAATTGATTTACTTGCACGGATGGTTCACGGGGAAGCGCGTGGTGAATCTTTTAAAGGAAAAGTAGCGGTAGCATCTGTCGTGTTAAACCGCGTAGCATCAGAGGACTTTCCAAACACGGTAAAAGGTGTTCTTTATGAGCCATACGCCTTTACAGCGATTGCAGACGGCCAATTTTATGCTGCTAATCCTACACCAAGTGAATATAAGGCAGTTTACAAAGCGATTCAAGGCTGGGACCCGTCACATGGCTCCCTCTTCTATTTCAATCCTGCAAAAGCAGAGTCTGATTGGATGTATACACGTCAAACCGTAACTCGAATTGGCGGACATATCTTCATGAAATAAAAAAAGACGCCTATAACGTCTTCTTAAAATAAATAAAAGCAGGAGGCTTTGCGATTCTCCTGCTCTTTTTTACATTACTTCTACAAATTGTTCTAATTTACATATCCGTAATACGTTTTTTATCGGTGCTGACGCATTATGAATGCGGACGATTTTTGAATTAGTTAACGGGTGAAGCCACTTGATTAACAAACTTACTCCTGTACTATCGACAAACCTTACACCTTTGAAATCAAGGTTAAGCTCTGTGATATTACTTGAAATGTCATAATCTTGAAGAATAAGCTCCATTTCTCTTGTTGTTTCGAAATTAATATCAGTGTTAATTGTAATGTTTAATGTTGAGTTTGCTTCTTGGAATGTGATCAACTTGATTCCCCCTTAGTTTTGACCATCATATTTAAATATCAACGTTGCCGTTTTTCCTTCTCTATCAAAGGTGAACGTATCACATAAGGTTTTTGTCATTAACAGGCCTCGACCACCAATTTGAGTAAAGTCGGGCGGTTCTTCTGGAATACATTCACTCCATTTAAAACCCTTTCCATAATCCGTAATGGTGATCGTGATTGTTTCATCTGTCCAGTTCAACGTCATATCAATCTGGTTGTCAATATTCCCCTCAGAATGTTCAATGATATTGCATAAAACTTCCCATATGGCTAAGCGTACGTTGTAAAAGAGAAGGCTGTCTTCATTTAAGCTCAATTCCGTTTGTAACGGAGCGATCATCTTATTCATTTGTTCTGTTAAGCCTTCTCTTTTTAATTTACAGTGTTCAAATTTAATCATCGAACATCACGTTGGGTTTGTAATTTCATTATCATTTCTTTTAAATAAGGATGCTTAAATTCATCTTGATGTTCGAGTCTATACAGTTGACTCCACAGTGAGTTATACATTGAACGGTAATCGATAGGTGTAAAATTGCGATACGCACGCTGCAGGTGCATTAAACGAAACTTTGCAATGTTGCGCTCTTCTTTTGTATTTCGTTTTTCACCCATGTCAATATACAAAATTTGTTCATTTACCTCATGCAAAAGTACATCTGACATCTCTTCGAGTGAAGAGAATGTGCGGTCTTTATATTTGAGTTGGAGATTTCCCATATTCTCCCCTTCTTTCTATAGCCGTTATCAGGATTTAAATTTGTCACGTAATTCATTATTCAAGTAAGCCAGTTGTTCTGCCATATCTGTTACTTGGTGCGAAGCAGTGGAGATCTCACGGAATGTTTCTTTAAATGACATAATGAAGCGTCCAAGGTCATGGATTTTCTCATCATTTTCTTTCACGCCGCCAATCGAATCTTCAAGCACCTCAATAATGCCGCGGTTAATGTCTCGGAAGCTCCCAGCCTGTTCAACAATTTGTTGGAACGCACTCTCGAAATGATGAACTTTCCCTTGCACATTTGCAATTTGTTCTTGGATATGATCAAGCGCCTCTTCTGTTTGATGAGCTAAATTTCGGACTTCTTTTGCTACGACAGTGAAGCCTCGTCCGTGTTCCCCTGCACGTGCCGCTTCAATGGTTGCATTCAAAGATAAAACGTTTGTCTGGCTAGAGATATCTCGAATGACCTTAACGACCTGCCCAATTTTATTCGAACTATCTGTCAGTTCTTCTGTCATCTGTTGTGTTGATGTAATAAGGTTAACGATGTTATCAATTTCTCCAAGTGATGAAGTCACTTTCCCTTTTCCACCTTCAACACTGTGAATCATATTCTCAGAGGTTATTTGAATCTCTTCAATACCTTGCATCATTTCTTCAACATGTTGTTCTTTCTCTGAAATGGTTGCAGTCGTTTCTTCTGCATTCGCAGCAAGCGAGGAAGATGATTCACTCAACCGGTGCTGCAGCTCTTCCACCTCATTCAATTTCATCATTGATGAAGAGTACGAAGCAATATAAGTTGAAATACCGATTTGAACATCAAATGAACAAAGTCTCATGAAAGAATGATAGACTTCTTTCACCCGTGCTGCTGGTAGTTCCTCCATGAAAATTTCTAACACGGCATTTTGAATAATCGTGTATGCACCAATATACCATTCTGGAAATAAATTAATTCGGTTATGAACATTTCCAATTACTTTACGACGTATGACGTAATCTTTCCCAACATCCCCGCTGAACATATCTAACAAATAACGACGAAGTGTTTGTTGAAGCTTATCGATTGTAGAATGATTATCGATAATCTCTAAAAGGTGCGGAATTTGAGTCAATCTCTTGTAGAAGGCATTTACGACTTCATCGACACGTCGTGACATGATTTCTTCTACATCTGCCAACCGTTGGATATCTTCTGGTGTTAAGCCGACAAAAAAGATTTGTTTTGCTTCGGGGGAGTTTTTCAGCTCTTGAAACTTTTCATTCACTTTTTGTGAAACATTCACTTGACTCCCTACTTGATTACTTTCAGAATGCCCAGCTGCAAATTCTTCATCTATTTTTCGCAGAAACTTAAATGCCCCGTCTTGATTAGACAAAAGGTCTTTAAAATTATATCCACCCATTTTATTTCTCTCCCTCAATACAGAGTCAATCATTCATATATTACCAATCTATTAATGCGCCTTACCTTTTTATCGGCTACATATAGACATGTTCCACGCTTTTTAATTCCTATTTAAAATTCCTTTTAACAAATTGTTATATAATGTTAACAATTATCACATACAGCCTTCCAAATTTACATTATAATTAAAATATATGTGAAAATCGGCCTAGTTTGCAAGTAGTTTTACAATAAATTGAACATTATTTAAAGATATTTCACAATTACACAATTATTTTCCACTAATAATCTGATAAATTAATGAAAATAGGCAAAAGCCTCGTCAGTCATTTAAGAAAGGACAAGTGTAAAATATGCGCATCATGCTAATCCACCCTTCGGCAGAAGAACAAACAATCCTTCATCGTGCCTTAATCACTGAAGGCTACCATCGCATCATGCCTTATTATTCTCTCGATTGTGTAAAGCATTTTTTGTTAAATGTAAAGACACAGCCACCATGTGAAAATACTCTCCCAGATGTAATTTTAATGGATGACTTTAATTGCAGTGAACAAATCTTTAACCTGTGCTCCTTATTTCGGGAAGATCCTCTTTTGCACCATATCCCAATCTTGCTTCTGTCGGATACCTCCCATATGGCATTTTTGCAAAAGGCGATTGAGCATGGCGTTACTGATTACATTCAAAAACCAGTTCACCCGACAGAAATGCTTAACAGAACACGCCTTGCATACCGATTGAAGCAGGAAACAGAGCAAAATATGAACCGGGAAAAAGAACTTGCAAATATGTTTTCCCGCATGCAGGAAGATGTTCAACTAGCAAGGCAAATTCAATTTGGTATCCTTCCACCCGAGACATGTGAAAAGAACATACATATTAGTGCAGCCTACCTACCTTCTGAGCACTTGTCTGGCGATATGTACTACTGGGTAAAGATTGATGAACACCGCTACTCAGTTATCTTAATTGATGTTGTTGGGCATGGCATTCATGCTGCTTTAATCAGTATGTCGGTCCGCTCTCTGTTGCACGGGTTGTTAACACGGGTTATCGACCCGATTCTTGTGATGCAGGAACTAAATAAACATATCCATACTCTTTTCGCGGAACATAATAAGAATCATCTGCTAAGCTATTACTTTACGACGATTTACGCTGTCATTGATACGAGAGAACACACAATTGAATATGTCAATGCTGGTCATCCTTCAGGCTTCTTCCTTACAGAAGAGAATGAGATAACGATGATGAACGATGGCTGCCCGCCTATTGGACTTATCTCGGATATGGCAATTAAAACTGGCAAGCTGCATTATAACTCCCGGACTAAGATGGTTTTCTTTACAGACGGGCTTGTTGAAATGTCGAATCACCATTTTTGGACCGATAATTTAAAAGAACATTTACTTCAATCCGTCCATAGCGATAATTTTCAATTAATGCAGCACATTGTTAAAAAGCGTAACATCGCTTCACCTCAGCGGGATGATATATGTATTATCATTATTGACTTAACACCATAAGAAAGGGCTGACCATTCCGTCAGCCCTTTTCTAACAAATCCGTGGCAATTGCATTCCTGATAAGCGCTGCAGTATGCGGTGACTGCCAAGGGGTGTTTTCAGCAAAAGCCTTCCGCCGCCTGTCGCTGATACTTTACCAATCACAACAGCATCTTTCGTTTCGCTGTAGCTCTTTAATATTTCTAAGACCGCATCCTTATTTTCAGCAGAAACAACGAGAACTACTTTGCCTTCATTTGCAAGATAAAGCGGATCAAAGCCAAGTAAGTCACATGCTCCATGCACCTCTGCACGTACAGGAATGTGTTCTTCTTCTAGTTCGATCTCAATTTTTTCAGATTCACATATTTCAACAAGTGTTGTCGCCAGTCCGCCACGAGTTGGATCTCGCATAATCTTCACGCCTTCAACCTTCTCAAGAACCGCTTGAATCGGTTCATTCAAGCAAGCACAGTCACTCTCCACCTCACTCCGTAAGCCTAACTCCCCACGAGCTGCCAAAACAGCGATACCGTGGTCACCGATAGGGCCGCTCACGATAACGGCGTCACCTTCAGTAAAAGGTATTCTCTCTCGTTCTTCTACAACCCCTACACCTGTTGTATTAATAAAAAGTCCATCGGCAGAGCCTCGCTCAACCACTTTTGTATCGCCTGCCACAATCTTAACACCAGCTTTTTTTGCTTCTTTTGCCATATCGAAGACGATTTTCTTCAAATCTTCGAGCAAGAAGCCTTCTTCAATAATAAAAGAAGATGTCAAATATAACGGCTTTGCCATGCTCACTGCCAAATCATTGACTGTGCCTGCAACGGCAAGCTTTCCAATTGAGCCGCCAGGAAAGAAGAGCGGTTTGATAACAAAGCTGTCTGTCGTTAATGCCAGCCTGATTCCAGGACTTTGAAAGATAGCTGCATCACTTTTCGCCTCTTCACTATGACCGAATGCTTCAACGAAAACGTTTTGAATAAGCTGATGCGCGAGTTCACCACCATCACCATGGGCGAGACTTATTCTTTTGTTCATACGCTCACCTCCCTCAAGAATTGATAGGATGCACTGCAGCTGCCTTCACTTGATACCATACAAGGACCGATTGGCTGAAGCGGTGTGCATGCTTTTCCAAACAATACACATTCTTCTGGAGTAATCTTTCCACTGATGACTTCTCCGCAGCGGCACTTTGTTTTACGAGGAACAGAAGGCTTGATTTTAAATTTCTTCTTCGCATCATGAAGAGCATATTCTTCCCGTAATGACAGACCACTGTTTGGAAGTACCCCAAGGCCACGCCAATTTTCATCTGAACGCTGAAAATAAGTCTCCATGAGCTGCTGTGCGGCTTTATTCCCTTCATAAGTAACAACCGCTTTGTAGCTATTTTCAATCCGAGCTTCCTCATTTAGCAGCAGAGCTAAACATTGATACAACCCGCTTAACAACTCCACAGGTTCAAAGCCCGTAATCGCGCCTGCGATGTTATATTCTTGACTAAGAAACTCAAAGTGCCCGCTTCCTGTCACAATTGCAACATGACCGGGCAGTAGGAATGCATCAATCTTCACCTCTCCGTTATCAAGCAACGTACGTAAAACAGGTTCCACAAGCTTTGTCGTTACCCAAACGGAAAAGTTGTCAATAGCTTGTTGCTTAGCAGAAGCCACGGCCGCTGCTAGAATCGGAATTGTCGTTTCAAACCCAACGCCTAGAAAAACAACTGCCTTGTCAAGGTTTTCAGCAGCAATTTGCACAGCATCTAAAGGCGAGTATACGATACGAATATCGCTTCCTTCCGCTTTTGCATCCATCAGTGTGCCAGTAGAACCTGGAACACGCATCATATCACCGAATGTACAAACAATTAAGCGTTTATCTTCTGCAAGCTGAATCATTGCATCAATTTCTTCTTGAGCTGTCACACATACAGGACAGCCCGGCCCTGAGATAAGCATCAAGTCATCTTTCAGCGCTTGCTTTACACCTGTTTTTGCTAACGCCATCGTATGTGAACCACACACTTCCATCAGGACAGGTAAGCGATGATGTTTTCGTTTATAGGCCGTACAAAGGTGCTTCACTTCCTGCAGTAATTTCTTACTAAGCTGTGGGTCAGAGGCCGCTTCAAGCATCTCGCGCATCAATGATCTTCCTCCATTCCTCGAGACTTTCCTTCGCAAATTGTTCATCGATAATCGACATCGCTTGTCCTGCATGAACGATAACATAGTCACCTAACGCCACTTCAGGCACAAAAATAATCCCAATCGTCATCGTCGACCCCATCACATCAACAACAGCTTGATATTCTTCCTTCTCAATTACTTTAGCCGGAACGCCGACACACATTATTTTCACTCCTCATTCTTTTGCATTTGCAGCTTGTTTCGCAATGATGATTTGACCAAGTGCCAGCCCGCCATCATTACAAGGCACACGCTTATGTTTGTAAACATTAAGATGGTGAAAATGAAGCATTTCTTCAATCCTTCTCGAAAGGTAGGTGTTATGAAAGCTTCCTCCAGACAAGACAACATTCTTTGAGTAAATCGCATGCTTTGTTGCTGCCGTTATAAGCGCATTCACGACAGCTTCTGCCACTGTTTCATGAAAGTCACCAACAATCGCATCTATACTTCTTCCATTCAACCGGTCAAGCGTCACTGCTTTTAACATGCTTGTAAAATCAATTTTCACTATATCTTCTGTTTCAACTAAGTCATATGGATAACTAGTAAACGTACAATTCTCTTGTCCTCTAATCCGCTCAGATAATAAGATCGCTGCCTCACCTTCATAACTTGCAACCTTGCAAATACCGAGAATAGCACTAACAGCATCAAATAACCTGCCGCATGTACCAGCAAGCGGGCTATTAATCTTATTCTGGACCATCTGCTTTATAATCTGGCATTCATACGTTTTGTCAGGGAAACATTTTTGAACATAGGTTCGTTCAGAATCAAATGTCGTCATCATCATTGCCGCTGCATTTCGCCACGGCTCTTGAATCGCTTTTTCCCCTCCTGGAAGTGGTGTATAGGTTAAGTGGGCTAAGCGTATGAAGCTATCAGCATCGCCATACAACACTTCAAACCCCCAAATGTGACCGTCTGTCCCGTACCCTGTTCCATCTAAAATGATACTCAAGCAGCGTTCATTCATGCCGTTGTCAGCCATACATGACACATGATGTGCATGATGGTGCTGAGCAGTGAACATGGGTTGTTCTTCTACTAACTGGCGTGTCGCGTAATTTGGATGCTGATCGACAATGACGTGTTGTTCTTTTATTCCCAAGAGCTTTCTAGTATGCGCAACCTCTTCTTGAAGGTGTGCACGCATTTCGAATCCTTTTATATCTCCGATATGCTTAGAAAGAAAGATTTGCTGATGACGACCGAGTGCAAAGGTATTCTTCTGCTCTCCACCATATGCTAAGATTCCATTTACATTGTGTTCTATTGAAATTGGTTCTGGTGCAAACCCTCTCGCTCTCCGTATAAAAAACGGTCGCTCACCTTCGCTATACATAACAGAGTCATCAATCGGATGTAAGATTGGTCGATTATGGATTAATGCTGCATCACAAATCGGTTGTAAATGGGTAAAAACATCTTCTTCTCGGTAAATCATCGGCAATCCGGAAACATTTGCACTAGTGACCACAAGTGCATCAAACTGTGCCTTATCAAATAACAAATGATGAAGCGGTGTATAAGGAAGCATAATTCCTAGCGATTGATAACGAGGAGCGACATTCCTCACCACACCCCAATGATGAACAGGCATTACAACAATTGGTGCTTCACTTGATGTAAGTAATTGTTCATCCACCTTGTTTACGGTACATAACTGATGAGCTGTTTCTAATGACCTCACCATTACGGCGAGCGGCCGTGTTGGTCTATTTTTTCTCATTCGTAGCGTGTGAACAGCTTCTGTATTTGCCGCATCACAAACTAAGTGATACCCGCCAATGCCTTTTACAGCCAGAATTTTTCCGTCTTCAAGTAAACGCTTTGCATGATGAATTGCTTCCTGTTGCTCTGCGATAACCGTTTGGTCCATTTGTTGAAGCGATACAATTGGTCCGCACGTTTCACATGCAATCGGCTGCGCGTGGTGCCTGCGATTATTCGTGTCATCATATTCAGAAGCACACCGCTCACACATTGCAAAATCGTTCATCGACGTTCTCGGTCTGTCATATGGTAATGCCTCAATAATTGAATAACGCGGACCACATTGTGTACATGTAATAAACGGATAATGATAGCGTCGATTCAGCGGATCGAACATTTCTTGCAGACAATCCTTACAAACAGCTAGGTCCACAGGAACAACAAGCGAAGAACTCCCCTCATCATCACTAGAGGCAATTGAAAAATCCTTATAATCAATCTCACTTTCAATACGCTTACTAGCGATCTCCTCAATCCTTGAAGCATTCGGCTTGTCGGTAGACAGTCGAGTTAAGAATGTTTGGAGTGTTGATTCTTTTGCTTGCGCAATAATCGTCACACCGTCCATATTATTTTTCACCGTGCCAGTTATTGATAGAGATGATGCTAGGTGATAAACAAACGGTCGAAAGCCTACTCCTTGCACACGTCCTTTTATTGTTATTCGCTTTGTGATTGCTGACATGTGTTATACGCCTCTTTTACCCAGTTCAGCCATGCATCCATGCCTTCATCTGTTCTTGCAGAGACAGTCATTAAGAAGGAATCAGGGTTAATTGCTTCTAAATCTTCCTTCGCTTGGTTTACATCAAAATCTAAATATGGTAATAAATCAATCTTATTTAGCAACACCATTTCTGTTCGACGGAACATCACTGGATATTTCGGAATTTTATCATTTCCTTCTGGAATACTTAAAACTGCAACTTTATGGTTTTGGCCAAGATCATATCCAGATGGGCAAACGAGATTGCCGACATTTTCAATGAACAAAATGTCAATTTCATCGAGGTCAAACTCTGGAAGTGTTTTCGCAACCATGCGAGCATCCAAATGACAGCCGCCATTTGTATTAATTTGTACCGCTTGTGCTCCTGCTTGACGAATACGGTTGGCATCATGCTCTGTGGCTAAGTCTCCTTCAATAACGCCAATACGGAATTGCTCTGAAAGAGATGCAATCGTTCGTTCGAGAAGTGTTGTCTTACCTGCTCCTGGTGAACTCATCAAATTAATTACTAATGTCTTCGTATTTGTAAATTGTCCACGGTTAAATGCCGCCGCTTCGTTATTACTTGATAGTACATCTGTATTCAAGGTCACTTTCATCTTGCTGTCCCCTTTCTATTCATCCGTTTCATAGGAATGTACTTTGAATGTTTCACCACTTGTTAGTTCACCGCCCGGCATCGAGCAGGACGGGCATAAAGCAATACGTTCTTTCGGTTCATATTCTTCTCCACAAAAAATACAAACAGCATGTGCAGCCTCTCGAATAATTGTCAAAGTCGCATCTTCTGCTAACCGTGCTTTTCCCTGCTTCTTAAAGACAAGAAAGGCCATTTCAAGAGCATCAGGCAATGCATTACTTAAATCCCCAACAATCAACTGAACATCTGTAATCCGTTTTACCCCACGTTGCTGTGCATCTTGATCAACAATACTTAAAATATCGCTCATAAGTGCCATTTCATGCATAGTCATCTTCCTTTACTTACGTTCAAATCCTACGAGAAGTTGTCCATATTCCCGCTTAAGCGGCAGCTCTTGTATTTCGAGTTCTCCTGTCATGTGGCTTACTTGATACGTATGCTCACACGTCAAACATTTGAACTCTTTTTGAAATGCGTACCAATGGACAAGCGTTTCACAATTAACACACGTTAAATCAACACAACGCAGCACCTCATCGTTATAAAAGAATGCAAGGCTTTTGCCGTTTAAGAAAGTTGTCATGCATTCTGACCGAGACAAGTCAAGCTCGCAAGGAATCCAAACAATTCCTGCAAGCTCATCTGTCCAACGGTCGATTTTCTTAACATCTTCCTCAATAAGTGGAGATGCAGCGTATTTGACTGTATCGACAACGCTTTTCTTTACGTAGTGAAAGAACTCAAGCCGGTTCATCCATGCTTCTCCACTGTTGAATTTGTGTTTTAATGCTTGAAATCAAAGCCGGAATTTGTTCTTCAACAGCTTCTGATAATCCAATTCCAAAATCAAGCGAATCAGGCTGAACGCCAAACATGATCATCTGCTCCGGTAACCGTTCCCGAAACCTTGCAGCATGCAGCACTTCTTGAAAGCCGAGCTGATGAATTGACATTTTAATGCCAAAGTAGCTCGGAATTTCATCATCACGGAGCACAATCAATGTACCAGGTTCTTTGCCAGCATTTATCGCATCAATAATTAGCAATAAATCTGTGTCCTCTACAGGCTCAAGCAAACGAATTCCGTCTGTCGCACCTTCAATGATTTCGATATCTTCAAACTCATTTAACGCTTTCTCAAGCTGTGGAAGGACATGGACACCAATGCCTTCGTCTGTATACAACGTATTGCCAATTCCTAGCACTGTTATTTTTTTAACTTGTTTTGCGGCTATGCTTTCTGTCATTTTTATCACCTTCTGTACCACTCTCATTCTTGTAGCCTGTGAAAATCGATGAAACTGTTCCGTTTTTAGCAAGCCAATCTTCACGAAATGCCATATAGACATGTACAATCGTAAAAATAATAAATCCCCATGCAGCTAGATGATGCCAGGAGCGAACCATATAGCTGTCTCCACCAAATACGGCTGGCACCCACGCAAACATCTTTCCGTAGGCTGATTCAGGCTGTGGTTCAAACAACAAATAATAGCCTGTAAATGTCACAACAATTGAACCGAGCCCGATAAAGATCCAATAGCTTAATTCCGCCATCGGATTATGACCGATATAATGCTTCTTTTTATTCTTTAGAAACAAATAATATTTCATCGTTTCAAAGACACCGCTCCACCATGACAGCTTAAGCGGATTTGAACGTGCATATTTATTACCGACAAACACCCAATACAAGCGGGCAATCAAGTTAAACGTAAACACAAATGCCGTAATAAAATGAACAATACGTACCCAGCCCATTAAGTAATTATAGGAAGCGTCCTCAGGCACTGGCGCACTAATAAACGGATTACCAATATAAATACCAGTAACGATCAGCACGAGAATTGAGAAGGCATTCAACCAATGAAAGATTCGCACTGGTGCTTCCCATACGTACACACGACCGTTTTTCGCTTGAGCATGCACACTTTTTCCTTCTGGGTCAAAACCTCTGAAAGGTTGTTTTCGCACCCCCATCCCATTTTCCCCCTTAATTGATTTTAATAGAAACAGAGCTGTCAGACTCTAAATCTGTTAAATGAACCGCACATGCAAGGCACGGGTCAAATGAATGAATAATGCGCAAAATCTCTAGAGGTTTATTTGGATCGACAATCGGTGTTCCTTTTAGTGATGCTTCATAGGCGCCAATATTGCCTTTATGGTCTTTCGGTGATGCATTCCACGTCGTAGGTACGACAGCTTGATAGTTCTTCGTCTTCCCGTTCTCAATCACAATCCAGTGACCAAGTGCGCCGCGTGGAGCTTCAATCCAGCCAACGCCTTTTGTTTGCTTCGGCCAGCTTTCAGGCTCCCATTTTGTCCGATCAAATGTAACTTGATCACCATTTTTAATGTTATTTAACAGGCTATTCATATCCTCAACCATCCAATCGGCAACTAGAACAGATTCCAGACCGCGAGCAATTGTCCGGCCAAGTGCTGATTTCAAAGCTGTAATTGGAACATCAAGCTTTGCAAGGGTGCTGTCAATAATGTTGACATACTCTTTGCGACCAAGTGCATAACCAATCATCATCCTTGCAAGTGGACCTGTTTCCATCGGCTGTTCTTTCCAACGAGGTGCTTTCAGCCATGTGTACTCTTCATCCGTATTCAACTGTGTGTATGGCGGTTGAGGTCCTGTATAATTAAAATTCGTTTCCCCTTCCCATGGATGCAAACCTTCTTCACTGCTCTCATACGAGTACCACGAATGATCGATAAACTCTTTTACTTGCTCAGGGTCTTTCGGATCAACATCATGCACCTTACTTAAATCCCCATTCAAAATAACACCACGTGGGAAGCGGTAGCTTTTCGTATCGTAAATATCAGTTGTTGAAAAATCACCATAGCACAAGTAATTATCAAGTCCGCCGCCATGAAGCCAATCTTTATAGTAAGAACCAATCGCAAGTAAATCAGGAATATACACTTTGTTGACAAACTCGTGGGCTTGTTCAATCAGTTGCTTAACGTGCATTAACCGCTCGGCATGAATGGCATTGTCACTATTGATATCAATTGGCGTCGCCATACCACCCACTACATAGTGTGGATGTGGATTTTTGCCACCAAAGATCGTTTGAATTTTGACGATTTCTTTTTGCCAGTCAAGCGCTTCTAAATAATGTGCCACCGCAAGCAGATTCACTTCAGGCGGAAGCTTATAGGCTTCATGCCCCCAATAGCCATTTGCAAAGATTCCAAGCTGACCACTATCGACGATTTTCTGGATCTTCGTTTGAATTTCTTTGAAATAACCTGGTGAAGACTTCGGCCAATCTGAAATAGATTGTGCAATCTTACTCGTTTCGTTGACATCTGCTTTTAGCGCACTGACAACGTCTACCCAATCAAGAGCATGTAAATGATAAAAGTGAACAACATGGTCATGCAGAAAAATCGCACCGTTCATAATATCGCGAATCAGATGAGCATTCTTCGGAATTTTTATGCCTAACGCGTCTTCTGAAGCACGAATCGATGCTAAAGCATGTGTTGACGTACATACACCACAAATCCGCTGTACATATGCCCATACATCACGCGGGTCACGCTCTTTTACAATTAATTCAATTCCACGGACTGCTGTACCTGAGCTATATGCATTTTCAATTCTTCCATTTTGAATATCCGCTTCAATGCGGAGATGACCTTCAATCCGTGTGACCGGGTCGACTACAATACGTTGACTCATTGTCCTTCACCTCAATCTTCTTTCTCTGTTTTATTCTTTTTCACAGCTGTTATTGCAGCATGAGCTGCTATCCCTGCGGCTGTCGCACCTGCTGCGTATGCCCCAATTTTTTCAGGATTAATCGTTGTCTGCCCGCCTGGTACCTTTGCTCGGCGTACAAAGAATGGTCCATTATCCCAGAAATTCGCTTCGGAACAGCCGATACATGGATTACCGGATTGGATTGGGTAACTTACACCGCCATTCCAGCGCATTTCTGCACAGGAATTATACGTAGTAGGTCCTTTACAACCAACTTTATATAAGCAATAGCCTTGCTTTGCACCTTCGTCGTCAAAAGACTCCGCAAAAAGGCCAGCATCAAAATAAGCACGACGATTACATTTATCATGAATGCGATGACGATAAAATGCTTTTGGCCGTCCAAGATGATCGAGTTCAGGCATTGAGCCGAATGTGAGAATGTGGGCCAATACCCCTGTCATTACTTCTGCGATCGGCGGGCAACCCGGTACTCTGATCACCGGTTTATCTTTAACAATGCTTGTTACAGGCATTGCCTCAGTCGGGTTAGGCTTTGCTGCTGGTATGCCGCCCCATGTTGAACAACTTCCATATGTAATAATTGCTTTCGCATGCTTTGCTGTTTCAATTAGAGAATCCTTCGCTGAAACACCACCTACCGTACAGTAAATGCCATCTGCTGGAATACTACCTTCCACCGCAACGATATATTCACCTGGATAATTTTCAATGACATGCTTGCGGGCTTCCTCGATTTGATGACCGCTTGCTGCTGAAAGCGCTTCACTATATTCGAGTGAAATCATCTCTAATAACACACTCTCAGTCTTAGGGTGTGTTGAGCGGATAAACGATTCTGAACAGCCTGTACAATCTTGAAATTGAAGCCAAATAACAGGAACACGAGACTTCGTTTCCATTGCTTTTACGACATTATTTGTATCATCATAATTAAGCCCCATTGTGGCAGCTAATGCCGTACACATTTTCAAAAAGGAACGCCTCGAAATTCCACGCTCTAAAGCTGTTTCGTAAACGGTTTTTCTTTTTTTCATTTTTATTCCCCCCTATACTCCCATTTCATTTAAAAATTTTTATACTTTTCTAACGTTAAATTAGCATAAGATATTAACGGTGTCTGCAAGTATTGGAATTTTGTAACAGAACGTCCTTAACTGCATGAGCACAGGGATTATCTATTATATTAAAAAAACGGTTACCCCTTTAAGGTAACCGTTTTTTCGAATTAATCATTTTGTAGATGTTGGTCATACGTTTCCTTTTTCAACTTTTTCAACCGACGTTTATATACAAACTTGGATACGAAAATACTACACTCGTATAAAAATAATAACGGAATAATAACAAGTACATCAGACAAAAAGTCAGGCGGAGAAATAAGTACCGAAATCACAACAAGCACAAAGTATGCATATTTTCTAATTTTCGAAAGCTTGTACGGGTCAATGATGCCGATACTTGTTAAAAACATTGTGACAACCGGAAGCTCAAACAGCACGCCAAACGGTAGTGTCATCCGCATAACGAATTGGAAATATTTTTCAGTTGTAAACATTGTCTGAAACATATCTTCACTTAAGCTCATTAAGAAATTCATTACAATTGGGAGGATGACAAAATAACCGAACGACAACCCTCCGGCGAATAAAATAAACAATGCAGGAATGTATGAAAGGGTAATTTTCTGTTCATTCGGCGTCAAGCCAGGCTTTACAAACAACCAAATTTGCCAAGCGGCGACAGGAATTGTGGCTGCAATTGCGATGACGCCTGCAAACATAAAATAAACCCACACAACTTCCGTTGGGCTCAAAACGGTTAATTGAATATCAAGGTCTTTCACAAACCACTCATAGATATCGCCAACATAAATAAAACTCGCAATTAAAAAAATAAAAAACGCGCTGCCCGTTATAATAATCCGCTTACGAAGTTCACCTAAATGATCAACTACATTCATTGATTTATCTCTTTCTTTCTCTTCCATTCCCATCGCCTTCCTTCCTCACAAAACCAAACAACCGACAAGCTTTTATTAAAATTACACAAACAAAGAAGATGTAAGCAACCTCTTACACCTTCTCAAGCGAACATATTATTTGTCGTCGACTTTTTTCTTTTCTTTATCATCATCTTCACTCATTAGATCATTTGTTGCATTTTTAAATTCACGCAATGAGTTTCCAAACGCCTTGCCGATTTCCGGTAATTTACTTGGACCGAAAATAACGAGCGCAATGACAAGTATAAGTATAAGGCCTGGTACTCCAATATTCGAAAGCATGTTTTCACCTCACAATGCGGTTATTACTTCTTAACCGTTTCTTTCACATCATCCGCTACTTCTTTTACCTCATCTGTTAAACCCTTTGTTGACTTCTTAAATTCCGACAACGTTTGCCCCGCTGCTTTCCCTAACTCAGGAAGCTTGTTCGGCCCAAAAATAATCAAGGCAAGTACTAAAATAAGAATCAATCCAGGGATTCCGATATTTGTCAGCATCTTCATTCCTCCATTAAGGCTCATATCCAATAAAGTCCTACACCTATTATAACGCGAACCCCACACCATTTGGCAAGAACCAAAAAAACTTTCACCATTCGTTCACATTCGAAAAGCGGAGGCGAATCGCTCAGAAACCTTGTTTGCTGGAGCCTTCACGCATAGAGGCGCCCTTTGCCTCGGAGCGGGAAGGTGAAGCAATACAAGTTTCTATTCGCCGCAGCTGGACATCTCGAAAAGCGGAGGCGGCTTGACCAGGGGCGAAAAGCATAAGGCAGAATGTGAAGGGGACTGCTCTTTGGCCCCGCAACAGGCTGACTTATGACCTCGAGCCCCTAGCCGCCGCAGCTAGACATTCGAAAAGCGGAGAAAGCCCGCTTAAACCGATCGGCTGGTGGAACTCCCAAAGAAAACCGAACAATTCTAGCGGCTATTAATGAAAAAACCGCTGCAGTTGCAGCGGAACTTGAATTAGATTAACAAATTAAATAATTGCTCATCACGATTGATCGGCATGTATTCGAAGCCTTTTTTCTTCATGCGTGCAATTAATGGTTCATAATCTTCACGTTGTTTTAATTCAATACCGACGAGGGCTGGACCATTGTCTTTGTTGTTTTTCTTTGTATATTCAAATCGTGTAATATCATCCTGTGGACCAAGCACTTCATCTAAGAATTCACGGAGTGCTCCTGCACGTTGCGGGAAGTTTACAATAAAGTAATGCTTCAACCCTTCGTATACAAGTGACTTCTCCTTAATTTCTTGCATTCTTCCGATATCATTATTCCCACCGCTAATAACGCAGACGACATTCTTCCCTTTAATTTCATCTTTATAGAAATCAAGAGCCGCGATGGAAAGAGCTCCTGCTGGCTCGGCAACGATTGCATTTTCGTTGTAAAGCTCAAGGATTGTTGTACAAATCTTTCCTTCTGGCACGACTGTTGATTCGTCTAACAGCTCTTTACAAATTTGAAATGGCAGCTGGCCGATTCGCTGTACTGCTGCACCATCTACAAATTTATTAATACTTTCTAGCTTAACAACTTTATCTTCTGTTAAAGACTGTTTCAATGCCGGGGCACCAGCTGGTTCAACGCCGACAAGCTTTGTTGCAGGACTCAAACTCTTCATATACGTCCCGATTCCAGAGATCAGTCCGCCACCGCCGACAGCTGCAAATAAGTAATCAACATTGTCGTCTATCTCATTCATAATTTCCATCCCGACTGTACCTTGCCCTGCAATGACTTTCGGGTCATCAAATGGATGGATGAAGGCACGTCCTTCCGCATCACAGCACTTCATCGCTTCATTGAAGGAATCATCAAATGTATCTCCAGTAAGGATTACTTCTACATTATTAGCACCAAAACGTTTAACTTGAGATACTTTCTGTCTTGGAGTTGTCGATGGCATAAAGATCTTACCATGGATGTTTAACGCTTTACATGCATAAGCAACACCTTGGGCGTGGTTCCCTGCACTGGCGCATACAACACCATTTTCAAGCTCTTTTGGCGTTAAGCTTTGTACTTTATTATAGGCGCCGCGAAGCTTGAATGAACGGACAATTTGAAGGTCTTCTCTTTTTAAGTAGATATTACATTCATAACGTTCGGATAGGATTTGGTTGCGCTGCAGCGGCGTTTGCACCACTACATCTTTTAACACTTGATTTGCAATTACAACATCTTCTAAATGGACGGGGTTTTTCATCTTTGTCTTCTCCATTTCTTCCAACTATCCTTTCGTGGTAAGGTTTAAACTTCATGGTTGACCACTGTTTGTAACAGCAAACGCGGTACTACCTATACCTATTTAAGAAACTTGATTTCAACTCAAGCTTTCGCATATCGTTATCCGCTTTTTCAACGTAACAATTGGTAAAAAGAAAACCTACCTGTAACGGATAGGTTGTAACGGAATAATCTATATGTTTCGAAAATTTGTAAACCTATTATAACACGATTTTTTTATCTGAAAACCCCGTTTGATGAATCCATCGCTGTTTTTCAAAATGTAGGCGTTTACATTGAATTATCAACGATTTTAGCCTCTTTGTTTTACAATTGAGCGATACACATGATATCCGCTTACTGATACTCCAATTGTCCCTGCTCCCGGAAAAATACTATCACCACAAAGCCACAAGCCGTCAATTCCGCTTCGGTGTGATAAGCTATTAAATAAACTGTGTGCAGGTGATTGGCCAAAGCCGCCAACCATCCCATGCGGCCTTTTTGTAAAACGTTCCCAAGCACGCGGTCCACCCGTTATCCATAACTCCAGCCCTTCATCTAGCTGTGGAAGTACTGTGCGAAGCCCTTGTTTCATTTTTTCAGCTAGTTCAACATTCTTACGATCATACTTTTCTTTTGTTTTCCACTTCGAAAGGTCTGTATGTGTACTTGCCGTTAATGTGCGGAATCCTTGCGGGGCCCGCAGACAGTCATGTTGAGCAGAAATTGAAACAAATAAGTGATCCCCTTCACTCATACTGCCATCTTCAGTCAACATTACTTGCTGAAATACCGGCATATTATTTGGGACAACCTTTTCATTTACAGCCGCATACACCGTAAATGTGCCCCATTGAGGAACGTTCGCTTTCCTTTTATACCGATTTGATAACTGCTGATAATCTTCCTCACGCAGCAATGTTGACAGCGCTTGGACAGGCACGTTGCATACGACATGATCAGCCTCTTCAATATGGCCTCTTTTGTCTGTTACATGCCACTTGCTATGCTGTCGTTCCAAATGAACAACTTCACGCCGCTTATAAACCTTCCCACCATCTCTCATTACTGCATCCTTTAACTCTTCAGCCACTCGATACAAGCCACCTTCTACATAAAAGGCACCTTGATGATAAATATCAAGTGCATAGCATGCCAGCACAGCTGCACATTCTTTTGTGGTTACCTGCATACTGTCAATCAGCTGTGCATCAAGCAGGTGAACAAACTCTTTCGCTTGCTCAAGCTTGTGTTTTTTCAATAAACCGTCCATCGTTTGAGTGAGATAAGGAAGAAGCCTCCATGATGAGAGAGGAAGGGAGCTGATTAAGTTAACAGCATCTTTTGCACTTGTTAACGGAAGAACAGGAAGAGGGTCGAGCAGCTGACGCACACGCTCTGCTATTTGCCATACTTCTTTATAAAAAGCATTTATCTTATTTATTTCATTCGGAAAATGTGTTTTTAATTCTGCAAGGTACTGTTCACGATTCCGAAAATAATGTATCGTTCTGCCTGGCGTATGAATCGCCATCACTTTATCCAGTTCTTTTGTTTGTATTGACACATTTAAGGTACTTAGAATACGTTCGTGGACTCCGCCTTTTTCAAAGCCCATTCCTAATGTGGCCCCGACAGGAAAGAGAAATGACCCGCGCTGAAATTTTCCCGCACATCCTCCCCATTCATTCGAGGCTTCAAATACCGAGACGTCGAATCCATCTTTGGCTAACAATGCTCCAGCTGTCAACCCTCCAATTCCTCCGCCGACAACTATTACTTTTTTTCTCATGGCTAACACCTGCTTTCAACATTATCATACCCAGTAAGCAAATGGTGGCGCCATTTCCAATGTGTTGAAAAATCAAAAAAACATAAAGCGAGGCACAAACAACAAGAAAAGCACAGGAATCTCCCCGTGCTTAGCTCACTTTGAAGCGATTTATCATCGCTTGCAGTTCTTTTGTTTGATTAGCAGTATCTTGTGCGGAAGTTGCGATTTCTTGGATAACCTGAAGCTGGTGATCGGTTAGTCTTGAAATTTCTTCGGTTTTTTGTGCTGAGCTTTGAGCTAAATTTGTCATCATTGTCAGTGATTCGCTTACTTCGTTAGAGCCTGCGCTCATTTCTTCTGTTGTAGCTGTGAAGTCTTGAACTTTTGCAGTTACTTCATGAACAGATTGATAGATATCCGAAAAGTAGGTGCTAATTTGATTAACCATGTCCCTTCCTTCACTTACTTCCTCAGAGACCATTCCCATCATTTTTAATGATTCTTTTGATTTCTCTTCATTCTTATGGATAAGCGCCGCAATTTGTTGAAGCGCATGTTGGGTTTGTTCGGCAAGATTACGCACTTCACCAGCAACAACGGCAAAACCTTTTCCATGTTCTCCAGCACGAGCTGCTTCAATTGAAGCGTTCAATGCTAACAGATTGGTTTGCTCTGCAATGCCGGAAATCATGCCAACAATCTTGCTGATTTCCTGTGCACCTTCATCAAGACTCTTTACTGACTGAGACGAATCAAAAACCGTTTTTTCAATATGCTCCATTTGATTTGTAACATTATGCAAAGCTTTATCTCCAAGCTGTGCTTTTTGAGCAGCATCAACTGTTAAATCTGCTACATTCGTAGACGCTGAGGCAATTGTTTGAATAGCATTCATCATCTCATTAATCATTGTCGAAGCATGCTTGGACCTTTCAAACTGGGCTGAAGAATCATCCGACACATCTTGTAAGTGCGTTGAAATATTTTCACTTTCCCGCTTCCCTTGGTCTGCGGATAGTACAAGCTGTGTTGTTGATTCATTCTCGTGCTCACCATTTGCTTGTACGTGACGCATAATGTTTTGGATTTTCTCAATCATTAAATTAAATGCAGATGCCAGCTTGCTCATTTCATCATGCCCTGAAGCATCGAGGCGAACTGTCAGATCACCTTCACCTTTGCTAATTTGAAGCAAAGAATTAGTGATTTCATCCATATGATGCAGTTGTTTGGATACAAGTGTAGGAACAAGTAACACAAACAGAACAAGTGTAGCAATTGTAAGCAGGAACATAATATTAGCAATTCCCGTAAGAACCTCATTTGAGAGCACTAGAACAAGATAGGTTCCATTTGAGAGTGGAGCAGCATAGAGCATCGCCTTCTTGTTATCTACTTGCAAGCGCTCGAATGTAATGTCTTTTTCATTTTTTATCTTGTTAAACTGCTCAAGTGCCCCATTAGATATGCCTGCTTCATCACTTGACATTAATGCCTTTCCATCTCCTGAAACAATCGCTGCTGTAAGCACTTGGTCGCTAAGCTCTTTCTTCATATTTGTTAAAATGGCTTGGACACCAATCATTTCCTCAAGCTCTGTCAGCGCCTGGCCGTTACGACCGACCTGTACAATTTGCGGGCGATTCCAACCGGTTACACCGACAAACTTAAATACTTGATCATCAACCGTCCGCACTTGAGCAGGCTGCGTGACCACTTCTCGCTTTCCTTCAATTAAATCCATAAATTCATATGCTTGACCATTTGGGTCACTTCCGAAATTAAAATCTACCTTCGGTGCCATATTAGTTAAAGTTGTATTGCCCTTCTCGTCTGTTAACCAAAATTCATCAATTCCAGAACGTTTAGATAACGCAACAAGCTCATCATAATTGGTTCCTTTTTCTACTAAAAGCGCTAACATCACAGATTGCCCAATCATTTCTTTTTCAAGAATTTGTTCAGAGTAATTTCTAGCCTTTATCGCATTTTCCACAGCAAACCGAGCTGTTTCCGTCATCCCTGCTCCTTGCTTTTCTAAGTGATTAGCTGTGTACCAATAAATAATTGCAGCCATTATTGTAATAATGATTGCCATCACAAGCAAAATCGGCCAAACCACTTTCCATTTCATTGAATGAAAGAACGTCACTTCTTCTCCCCCTCTACAAAAGAAACTCCCCTTCAATAATTATAACGAAAATAATGGATAGACTTACTTTAAATTTTGTATAAATTTTGTATTTTATGAATTTTTTGATAAAAGATACCTTAATGCCCTTTTATGACTGGTGAGCTCAAGTTAGCAATAGGATTTATCATACGAATTTGAATAAGAAAAAAAAGCATTTGCTCCGGTAAGGAACAAATGCTTATACAGCAATTGAAATACGCTCATAATTAGGTTGCTGTAGAGGGGATGTTGCTAAGCTTTCCACTTGATTTGTATTGGTCGTTATATCTTCTTGTGGTGGTTCCTGATTTGCTTGTTGCTTTTGCTCATTTGGACTGATACCTTTTTCTAGCCGATATTGCTCCATGCTCTCTTTATCTTTCTTATATGCCTCTTGTTGGGCTTTCATTTGAAGCATCGAAGCTTTCGCAGCAACTCGGTGATCCTGTGGAGACGGGTTCGCAGGAGCTAAGGCAGCTCTTTTCACCTGCTCCATGTTTTGTACGGTTTGCTCAGGTGTTTTACCTTTCGCAATCTGGATAGGCACTTCTCCACCGACAATGTATTTTTTCCCATCAGGACCTTGTGTATATTCAAAGCTAACCCCGCCGGCTAATCCGCCACCAGCTGACATATGAGCTTGTTCGTGCGCTTTCACCTTTTGCTCATTTTGCTTCAATTGTTGAATTTGAGCACGCACCTCTGGCTTCTCTTCATTTTTCTTTTCTTGACGCTCTGATGAAGACTTTTCCTTATTAATTGCTTGCTGCTTTTCTTGGTCATGATTTTGGTCTATTTTGTTATTGTGTGATTCTTGTGGTTTGGAATAATTCGGTTGGTGTAGTGCAGAGTAAGACGTCCCTGAAGAAATCTGCATTCATTTCACCTCATAATTCGCAATTTGCTGGCACTAATGTAAGTGGACAAGGAGCCAGATGAAGAACACCGTAACTGACACTGCCTAATGCTTTACTAACAACAGGCCCCATTCCTCTTGACCCCATAATGATACAATTTGCCTTTCGTTCTTTTGCTTCTTCAGCAATTTCAATGGTTGCTAGTCCTGTTCGGATTTTCTTTTCGTATTGAACATTCGCTTCTACTACACGCTTTGCTGCTGCTTGGAGTGCTTTTTCACCTTTTTTATAATGATCACTGCTTATCTCTTCATCATTGTGAGGAGGTGTTTCAAGTACTTCTTCAAAACGAGGCTGCACGTTAAGAAGAACCAATGTATCTCTCGTTGCTTTTGAAATCGATATTGCGTAGTCAAGTGCTTTATTTGCGTGGTCTGAACCATCAATTGGTACAATAATGTACGACATCTCTATCCCTCTCTTTACCTATAACTCTAGCTATTCACATTATATCATGAAATATCATCAATTTATGGCAAAGTTTTGATGTGAGGTTTTTTTTTCCTCTCGGTTGGGAAACGCTATGAACAACATGATTGTTATAGGAGGAGAAATACATGAATAGCACGCCTAAGCATGAGCCGTTCTGGAGAGAAACGAGTCAACTTCCGTCTTTCTCACCACTTGATAAGGATATTTCTGTTGACGTAGCCATTGTTGGAGGAGGGATTACAGGGATTACAGCAGCATACCTTCTCTCTCAAGAAGGATTAACTGTCGCTTTGCTAGAAGCAAATGATTTATTAAATGGGACTACAGGTCACACAACTGCAAAAGTCACTTCTCAGCATGACCTTTTTTATGATGAATTAATTCAGCATCATGGAGCAGAGCAAGCAAAAGCTTATTACGAAGCAAATCAACAAGCGCTACACTTCATACAAGATACAATTCAAACGATGGATATTCAATGTGACTACAGCGAAGAAGATGCATATATTTATGCAACAACGGACAAGTATGCCAAAAAAATTGAAGCAGAAATGAAAGCATATGAAAAGCTTGGGATTACAGGTTCTCTAACTGAAAGTATTCCGTTTGACATTCCAATTAAAGCCGCACTCAAAATGGACAATCAAGGGCAATTTCATCCTATAAATTATTTAAAAAAGCTTGTTGAAGAAACGACAAAAAACGGCGGTAAAGTATATGAACAAACAGTTGCCGTTGATATTGAAAAGGGTGACAGACCAAACGTCGTAACACGTAGTGGTGCAAAGGTTTCTTGCAGCCATGTGCTTATTTGCTCACACTTTCCTTTTTACGAAGGAACAGGACTATATTCAGCACGTATGTATGCGGAACGCTCCTACATTATCGGTGTAAAAACAAAGAACCCCTATCCCGGCGGCATGTATATTAGTGCTGAGGATCCAACTCGTTCTTTGCGCTCTACCCCTATGAATGGCGAACCACTTGTATTAGTTGGAGGAGATAGTCACAAGTCTGGTCATGGAAAAGCAATGAGCGAGCATTATAAAGCGCTTGAAACATTTGCAGAACAAATCTTTGACATTGATAAAATCGTTTATCATTGGTCAGCACAAGATTTATTTACACTTGATAAAGTACCGTATATCGGTCCAATCACGTCTCGGCAAACGAATATATTGATTGCTACAGGCTATAAAAAGTGGGGAATGACTTTAGGTACGACTGCCGCAATCATGTTAAAGAATGAGGTGCTGAAAAAAGATTCTCCATACTCTGAACTCTTTACACCTTCCCGTTTTTCTGCTGATCCAAGTATGAAAAACTTCATTAAGCAAAACACGTTAGTTGCAGGACATTTTATAAAAGGAAAGCTTGAACGAGCAGAAAAGCATATTGAAGAAGTTGCCAAGGATGAAGGGGCTGTTGTCATGGTAAATGGGCAGCGAACTGGAGCTTATCGCGATAAAAATGGGGAGCTTCATCTTGTCGATACGACATGCACACATTTAGGATGCGAGGTTGAATGGAACGATGCAGAGCGCTCTTGGGACTGCCCTTGTCATGGTTCAAGGTTTTCAGTAACAGGAGACGTTCTCGAAGGACCTGCTGTTGAGCCTTTACCGAGAAGAAACAAAGAGTAAAAGCATGAAAGGGAGCACTTGGCTCCCTTTTACTCATTTCGTTCATATACTTGAAAATAATATTCATAGGGGTTTTTCTCGTCGTGTAAGCCTTTTTCCTGAGAAACAAGCTTCCATTCTTCTGGGTCAATTTCAGGAAAAAACGTATCTCCATCAAAGCTCTCTTCAATTTTTGTAATATAGAGCTTATCAGCACCCTTCAACGTTTGTTCAAAAATGTTCCCTCCGCCGATAAAAAATACTTCCTCATCGCGGGATTTTGCTTCTTTAACAGCCTCTTCTACTGAATGAAAAACCGTCACACCTTCTACTTGAAAGTCCTTATTTCGTGTAATGACAATATTTTCGCGACCTGGAAGCGGTTTTCCGATCGATTCATATGTTTTTCGACCCATCACAATTGCTCGTCCCATTGTAACCCGCTTAAAATATTTCAAGTCCTCAGGCAGACGCCACGGTAAATCATTTCCTTTTCCAATTACTCGATTTTTATCCATTGCTACTAAAAATGAAATCACCTTAACACTTCCTTTCTGCAGAAAAAGAGCGAAAATAGCACGCTAAATACTTTTATGAAGGAGAGGCCGGTTTCGCTCACACCGCTTGAATGAAATTTCCTTATACAGCAACAGGTGCTTTAATCGCTGGATGTGGGTCGTAACCTTCAAGCTCGATATCTTCCATTTCAAACTGAAACACCGATTCCACAGCTTCATTTAACTGTAACTTCGGCAAATCACGCGGCTCACGGGCCAACTGTGTTTTCACTTGTTCAAGATGATTCACGTAAAGATGAGCATCACCAAGTGTATGTACAAATTCCCCTACACCTAAACCGCACTCATGCGCAATCAAATGTGTTAAAAGTGCATAACTTGCAATGTTAAACGGCACTCCTAGGAATACATCCCCGCTGCGTTGATAAAGCTGACATGAAAGCTTCCCATCACTTACATAAAATTGGAAAAGCGTATGACAAGGCGGAAGAGCCATTGTTGGCACGTCCTCTGGATTCCACGCTGATACAATCAAGCGGCGAGAATTAGGATTCGTTTTGATTGTATCAATTACATCTTTTAATTGATCAATCGTTTCTCCAGTCGTTGTCTTCCAAGCACGCCACTGTTTCCCGTACACATCACCAAGATGACCATACTTTTCAGCAAACAGGTCATCTTCTAAAATACGCTGCTTGAATGAAGCCATTTCGTGTTGATATTGCTTATTAAATTCTTCATCCTCTAAGCTGCGGCGACCGAAATCTGACATATTCGGTCCGTTATATTCATTACTTTCAACCCAATTCTTAAAAGCCCATTCATTCCAGATGTTATTATTATGCTGTAAGAGATAGCGGATATTTGTATCTCCTTTAATAAACCAAAGTAGTTCACTTGCAATTAATCGAAATGGTACACGTTTCGTTGTCATAAGTGGAAAGCCTTTCTCCAAGTCAAAACGCATTTGATAGCCGAACGTACTAATTGTTCCCGTACCTGTTCGATCACCTTTTTGTGAACCATTTGATAAAATATGTCGACAAAGCTGCAAATACTGTTCCATCATCTCACCCTTTTTGTCCGATTCTTATGCTGTTTCATTTTATCGTACTCCGACAAATCGAACAACAAAATAAAGAAGTTGCCTCTTTCTTCTAAAGAGACAACTCCAACTATTTTAGGATTCTTTTAATTCTAACAATGGGATACGCAAAATATCACCCGGCATTAGTTTGTTCATATCTTCGAGTTCATTGTACTCTTGAATTTCTTCAATATAAAGTGGCACTCCATAATAATCTTTCGCAATTCGATATAACGTATCCCCTTGTTTTACTTCATGTTCAATGAAAGAGATGTACGTATGAGATTGTTCCGTTTCATTACTCAATTCATCTAGTAATGGCAGTTTAATAACTTCGCCTACTTTTAAATCGTGAACATTTTTAATTTGATTATACTCAACAATGACATTTGTAAATTTGTTATCGCCATAATAATTTGTAACGACCTTAGAAATTGTGTCCCCAGGCTGAATTGTATATTCGGAATAGAATTCTTCATTTTTATTAACAGGTGTACGTACAGGTGTTAGAAGAGGAATATCGACCGTAGAGCCAACACTTAAATCTTCATATGTGTTTAACTCATTCACTTTGGCCAAAATATGGAGAAAGACAGGTGAACCATATTTTTGATTCGAGATACTCCAAAGTGTGTCTCCAGATTTCACTTGATAAGGTGTCGTCTTTATTTTGCCCGCTTGGATATCATTTAATATCTTTTCTTGATTAATTTCGCTTGTGTCCATTCCAACTGCTACCACTTGATTCGAAAACATCGCCTCTGCATCGTTCGCTATAACCCCATTAGCAAAAAGAATACCGCTCGCCAAAGAAATCGACATTACGACTTTCGAATTCCAAACCATTTTTTTACCGTTCCTCATAAAAATATTCCCCCTGTTACCTTTGATTTTCCCAAAGCCCACCGAACGTCTAAGTAACCAAAATATGCTCAAAGCTTCACGATTGAATCCTTTGAACAAATAACCTCCTATTATCTTCTAAATGTTGCTCTTGTTCCCATTATATTAAATGCTATCTTAAATTTACATTAAAAATAAACTAAATGTCCTATTGATTTTTCTGAAAATAGGACTTGTCATAAATTGTTCACAATTCAATGTTGTAGTTGGTTTTTTTCGCTTTTCCCACTGTTTGTATCTTTATAACAATGATAATTGCAAATACACCAATTCCTATAAACCAGCTTCCTCCAATAACACCTAGGTCTATAGACCTTAATACAGAGAGTAGATACCCAGCGATCAGCATAAAAACACCGAACAGCGCATTGGTTATGGTATGTATAATGCCGAACACAGTTGCTTGCTTTCCCTCCGGTATATTTCTCATTAATAAAGTATCCAAACAAGCGTTACCGATCCCCCCTGCAAAGGATACAAGCACAAATAGAAGCACAGCAGTATATAAGTTTGACATTTGACTGATTAAGATTTGAAATATTCCTTCAGCAATAATAGTTAAGGCCCCAAGCAACAACAGATTTCGACGAAGCTTATCTCCTACAAGCATCGTCAAAACTAGGCCAAAACCGAGTGCTGCATAAAATAAACCAATCCCAAAATCACCTGCTTCATATTTTTCAACGGCATAAACACTTTTTTGGCGGCGCTTTTCATTTTTTACGACAGTCTCCTATTTTAAAGGGGATTCTATTAATTGAGATGACTCTGCCGCTCGGTGATGCTATTTTCAATGTTTTAGTAAGTTGATGAAAAATAAAAGCTTGGCGCTGCGTTGGCTTTCGTTCATTTAGGTGGACACGAGATATAAAAAAACCTGCGGTGAAAAAGGAAAATCCGTTCAACAAAAAAGTGATCTGTTCTCCTAAATAATATGAAAGGACACCTCCAAAAAATGACCCGATAACAAGCACAACACCGACCATCACTTGTTCATATACATTTACTTTCATTAAATATTCTCGATGAACAACTGAAGCGATCATCGCCTTACGTACAGGCTGATAAATCGCTTCGCCTATGCTTAAGAAGAATGTCCCAACATAAATAATCCATATTTCTTCTGTCCCTGAAACAAATAAAAAGGACAAAGCAAAGAAAATTCGAGCGAAATCCGTTACCATTAAAATGTTCTTACGAGAGTATCGGTCAGCAAGTACACCTGCCAATGGACTAAAAAACAAGGTTGGGATAAGTTTAATCGCTAATATGATTCCAACTGCCATGCCTGAACCTGTTAATTTAAGCAGCAAAGCAAGAACCGCCACCTGGCTAAACCGATCGCCTACTCCATTTATAATGCCGGCATAAAATAACTTTCGATACACTTGTTCATGCTTTAAGATCCCCATCCTCTACTCCCCCCACCTAATTAGATTAATATCTAATTAGGTGTTTAAAAAAATTTAAACTTCAACAGGCCACATTTCTTTTGGGTTACACTCATATTGATTATTTTCCCGGTGCATGTAGTGATTCATCACAAATTCTCTCCGTACCGTTGCATAGTCTGCAAAGAAACGGCGAATATATACGTTGATTTCATCTTCTGTATAGGTCTTCCCAACTTGTAGCTCTTTTGCAAAATAGGCAAGTACAATCATTCTCTTCTTTCGTTGGGCTGGCAGTGAACGCAGTTTCCCTTCAGTCGTTACAAAATGACTGATGATTTCCATGCTTTCTTTATGATGAAGTGACCATTTTGTTTCTTCTTCATTTCCTATTGTCAGGATTGCACGGGCCATCGCTTCTAGCTTTCGTTCATCTAGATGAAAATAGATTGTATTTTTATCACGGCGTTCTTTAATTAAGCCAACTTCTCGAAGCTTTGTCATATGATGTGTAATTGTTGGAGGTCTTAAGCCTAATTTTCCGGCAATGGCCTGGCCGTGCAGTGGCCCTTGCTTTAATAATGAAAGAATCCTAATCCGTGTCGCATCCCCCAAAGCTTTATGAAATGAAACAAGTCGATTTAACTGCATATCAACACACTCCCACTCTATTAGATTATTATCTAATTCGATAATAATCTAATTATTAAAGAATTGCAAAAAAAAAAGAACCCCGCTATGCGGAGTATCTAGTTTAATAATTTTAATCGGTCTAACATTGAGGCTAGTTCAGCTCGGGTGACCATTTGTTCTGGTCGAAAGCTTGCATCCGGATAACCTGACATAACGCCTTTTATGATTGCCTTTTCAATTGATTTTTCAGCCCAATGGCCGTGATAATCTTTCTCTGAAACTGCTGATAGCGGCTTAAATGTAACCCCGTAGTAGCGGCAAATCGCCCGTGCATCCGCTTCTGCACATTTCTTTCGGAATTCAACAGATTGCAGGCGTTTAAGTCCAGCTGGATTTGTCATAAATTCATGCTCATGCAAGACTGCGACCATTTTCGTTTCTCTAATCACATGAAAATTTGGCCAAGAAACATCTGAGCGACATGCTTTTATTCCAGTTCCGACCGGCGGAGTCCCCACAATCCTATTCATTTCTTCATTTAAAAGTTCTGCAAGCCTCTTTCCATCTGAAGAAGTGCTCCAATAAAAGGCCCAATGACCCTCAATCTGTTTGTTTGCATTTGCGTCAGCATGAATACTAAAGAAAAGATCCGCGCGTTCCCGGTTTGCCAAATCGGTCCTGTATTTAAGACCAACATCGTTGGCAAATGGCAGCTGTGTAAAGAAAACGTCAAATCCATTGTGATTTAAGAGCTTCTTTAATTCAATTCCAACGGCTGCATTGAAATGATGCTCTTCTAACCCGAGTACACCTTTGCTTCCTGTACGATTATACGTATCTTCCCCATGACCTATATCGAGCGCGATTTTTGTCATATTTTGATCCCTCCTAGAGTAAATATACTCATTTCCAGTACTTAAGGCGCATGTTAATTGCCCTCTTATCTGAAAAAATTTAATATATAATGAAATGGGTGCATAGACTGAACTATCAGTTTGGTGCAAGGCGACAATCAGCCGCACACCATTATCGGGGGATGAGAATGTGATGCAGCGAACGGCAGTATTTATTGATGGCGGTTACTTAGATAATGTGTTATTGAACTACGGTAAAGCAAAAATTGATTACGAAAAGCTCGCAAAAAGTATGTGCGGAAAAGATGAACTACTTCGCTGCTATTACTATCATTGTCTTCCATTTCAACCGCCAAACCCTACTGATGAGGAAAGGAAACAATATAACGGGGCTCAAAAGTTTTTCCGGACACTTAATCGTTTAAATAGCTTTAGCGTGCGTGAAGGCAAGCTTGCATTTCGAGGTGAAGATCATCAAGGCAGACCGATTTTTGAACAAAAGCGCGTCGATGTGTTCCTTGCGACTGATCTTGTGTTACATAGTACAAAACATTTGATTACTCATGCGGTTCTCTTAACAGGTGATAGTGATTTTCTTCCCTCACTAGAAATCGCAAAATCAGAAGGCGTTCACCTTTCTCTCTTTTATGGTGAATTCCCTGATACACTTCCACATGATGAATTACTTGATGTCGTTGATGAGAGAAAGATTATTACGCAAACGATGATTGAAACATGGAAGCGATAAGCCTTATTAGAATTGATAAAGACCCTGAGTTACGAAAGCCTGTTCTTATATGCTATAAAGATTAGTTTCGTTTTTGAAATAGCACCGAAAAGAAAGGTCACAGAGATATTCAAGTAGAGATAGAGATAGAAACAGAAGATATAAAGAGTGCAGATTCCCACGTTGACTATTAACCTAGCTACATTGCTTTGCCAGCAATAACCCCCAGTTGGCTTAGCATTCCTTTTCTCCACCAAAGGTGAAGTCCATAACTAAAAAAAGTAGCAGCCCTCATTCATAGGCTGCTACTTTTTTTAGTTATTTATAACCTTGGTCATATTCCATATAAACAGCGTGTGTTTCTAAATACTCGTTTAAACCATGTTTCCCGTCTGCTCCACCAATGCCTGATTGAGCTCTTCCGGCATGAAAACCTTGAACCGCTTCGAAATTTTCGCGATTCACAAATGTTTCTCCATAAGTGAGTTCATTAGCTGCTCGCATAATTTCATGAATATTTTCACTGTAAATCGATGATGATAAGCCGTATTCTGTGTCATTGGCATAAATAATTGCATCATCGAAATCGTCATACGTCACAATCGGAAGAACGGGACCGAAAATTTCTTGTTGAATAATGTCCATCTCTTGCTTCACATCAACAAGCACGGTTGGTTCAAAATAATAGCCTTTTTCCTGTGGTGCACGCTTACCACCTGTTAATACTTTTGCACCGTTATCAACAGCTGTTTTAACCATTTTCTCTACTGATTCTAACTGGTCTTTGTTTGCTAATGGACCGATGTCGCAAGCTTTGTTTTCTAACGGATTTCCAACGGTTGCTTGCTTCATTTTATCTGTTATTTTCTCTATAAATTCATCAGCAACACTAGTATGAACGTAGACACGCTCAGCATTTGTACATGCTTGTCCATTGTTAGTGAGGCGAGATTGAAGAATTTTCTCTACAGCAAGGTCGATATTCGCATGTTTTGTGACAAGCGCTGGTGCCTTACCGCCTAGCTCTAAGTTTACTTTTGTAATAGAACGGGCTGCGGCTTCCATCACTTTTGAACCAGCTGGATAGCTGCCTGTCATCGATACCATTCCAACTTTCTCATTACCTGATAACTCACTGCCAAGTGTTGAGCCCTTTCCTGTTACAAGGTTAAAAACACCTTTTGGCAAATCAATCTCGTGAATGATTTTTGCAAATTCGCATGCTGTATTTGATGTATATTGGCTCGGTTTTATCACAACAGTGCAGCCTGTCACAATCGCTGGCGCAAGCTTTCTAGCAAGAATGAACATTGGAAAGTTCCAAGGCACAATTCCTGAGACAACCCCAATTGGCTGCTTAAAAATTAAAATGTTTTCATTGGCACGATCACTTTGTAGAATTTCTCCTTCATAACGTCTTGCCCAGCCTGCCATATAACGGTAATAATCAATCGCCAGCTCAATTTCTGCCGTGGAAGCGTCCCATGTTTTGCCGTTTTCTTCTGTAAGTAATTCAATAAACATTTGCTTTTTGTTTTCCAGCACATCAGCAATTTTCGTTAAGTATGAGGATCGTTCAATTGCCGGAACCTTTTTCCATTCTTTTTGAGCTTTATATGCAACATCAATTGCATGCTTCGCATCTGCTTGGGTGCCACTGGGAACGCTTGAGATCACCTCTTCTGTTGCTGGATTTAATACGTCGATTGTTTCATTGGATTCTCCATTTATAAATTCACCATTAATATAATGTTGATAGCTTTTCATTATAAGCACCTCCGAAATAGGTTTGCGAAGGTACTCTTCCTTTTATCAACAAATATTAAACGTTAAGACACCTTAAGGAATAAGAAGGCATTATTATGGTGATGTTGATGATGAGGTGAATGATATTGCAGATGATCTACGACTATTTTCTTTCCCCGTTGCTCATTTTCATTGGCGGGTATATCATTTTACGAATTGCAGGCAAGAAAGCTGTCTCAGAAATGAACAGTTTTGATTTAATGTTTTTATTGCTGATCGGAAATAACCTAACCCAAGCACTTTATGTAAATAAAACATGGACTGGCCTTTATTACGGACTCGCATTTTCAATTTTTTATATTTGTTTCGCTCTTTTAACATTAAATAATAAACTCCGCTGGTTGCTTGTACCGAGCCCTATTGTTCTCGTTCGAGATGGGGATATTGATGAGGCAGCATTACGAAAAGTGAGGGTCAATACTGAAGAACTAATCGGTACGTTGCGTGAAAAAGGTTACACAAATATTAGAGATATCGAATTAGCTGTGATGGAAGACATGGGAAAAGTAAGCGTCATTCCAAAAGCCCATGCTAGGTCACTTCAACCAAGCGATCTCAACTTACAGCCAGCTCCAACCTTTATCCCAATACCGCTAATTATGAATGGAGAAATTCTTGAGCATAACATGAAATACTTGAACAAAAATCATGATTGGCTTCAAACACAACTCCAAAACTTTGGGTTAAACATGCAACAAATTTCAGATATCACCCTTGCTTCTTATAACCAACACGGCTTTTTAGATATCGACACCGACCGTCACCATCTACCAAAGAGTCCTTACATGTATAAACCCGGAAACTTAAATTAAAATGACGCTCTTTCATTGAGAAGGAGCGTCATTTATTCTTTTACGTTACTCTCGCAAAAGGTCTTAACGTTCTGCTTAATAATTTTAGCGGGTTAAAATTGCGGCCTGTTAATGCTCTTTCGACAACTTGTAGATGAAGTGATTTTGTGACGAGATCTAATCCTTGGTTATCTAATTTCTCAATAGCACGCCTTAATGTAAGCGAATCATGATAGTTTTGATAAAGTGGCTGTGCTAAACGCTCATAGTTGTCTTTCCCTGCCAGGTCAAGTGCCGCATAGACACCTGTTAGCATGGCTGAAAATTGACCAAAACCAAGAAACGGTGTCACAGCTCCAAAGCAGTCTCCGATAAAAAACGTATTACCAATACGAGGATACCTGGATTTCCCGACAATATAATCGGTTACAACAAACGGGTCAATTATTTCTAAATGTTGACCGAGATCGTGCTCTGCCTTCTTCTTAAATTGGTGCCATAATTCTTGTTTATCGATCCCTTCATTTTCAGGATATAGAGGATAGACAGTTACTAAAGTAGCCTCCAGGTCATTATGTGGAAGTAAATAGCCCATCCCTTTCGGAGCAATCCGATTATCGAACCATGTTGCAACCTCTGTCTTGTCAAATTGCCCTTTTACCGTTGCACCGAGAAATGTGGAAGAAAACGCTGTATCATATTGCTGCAAATGACTTGTATATCGCGCGTCTCCAGCTGCTAATACAATATGCGTATATTCTTTTGAAAGCTCATCATACGTAACATCAGCATGGAATTGCACTTTTCCTTTTAACTGTTGCTCCAGCTGCTTTTCGACAGAATTAACATGCTTCCCTCGCATCGTTAAAAACCCGAGATGACCATCAATACATGCGGATTCATTTTCTGAATAGACATATGTCTTTTGAATATTACTTGAAGGTTTTATATGAATATCATACTGTTCAGAAAACAGGCGAATTGCATCATCAAATGGATAGTGAAGCATCGAATACATCGCCTCAATATAATTAAACCGATCGCCCACTTCGCCTCGCTTTTCAAAAATATCCGCTTCTATTCCGTGCTTTTCTAACATTAACGCACACGTAAGTCCTGAAACCCCTGCACCCATTATTGCAATCTTCATACAAATTCCTCCACGAAATCATTTATAATAAGTTTAGGTTATGTAAAGGTCTCATTGTTATACAATGTTCTAGTTCATTTGCTTAATTTCGTTTTTACCTTCCATTTTATTGAACTTATTATCATTTAATGTATACTATGAATGTTATCGTTGAAAGAAAGGTGTCGTTTAGGATGTTACAAAAATTGAATCTAAGAAAATTAATTATGCTATTGGCTTTTTGCTCGATTTTATTCACGTTAATTAACAGCTTTATCACAGGCTACCGTGTAAATGAGGAAACATTAAAAGCTAATACACTTGAAACAAACCGTGTATACGCACAAAGGGTTGCGGCAATTGTCGAAGACTTCTTACAAACATCGATGCAAACATTGCGATACAGTGCTCAGCAAATCCCATCCTATCAAAATAATAGTGAGCAGTTGTTAAAAGAAGCAGACCGACTTAAACATCAAACGAACACCTTCAATTCTGTCTTCATAACTGATAAATTCGGGTTAATACAAGCGACCTCCCCACATATGGAAGGGTTAATAGGCGATTACATAACATCAATTGGCGGAAATCAAGCTCTTAAATTAAGAGAGCCGTTTATTTCAAAGCCTTATGAAGGAGTAACGGGGCTTAATATTTTTCTTTCCTATCCTATATATGATAAAAGCGGCCAATTTTCTGGCATGGTTGGCGGAACGATTCATTTGAGAGAGACAAATACGTTAGATCGATTGCTAGGTAAGCATTTTTATAAAGATGGTTCTTATATTTATGTCGTCGACCGAAATGGACGAATCATCTATCACCAACAGCCAGAACGCGTGAATGATGTCGTCACAAAGAATGCGGTCGTACAGCAGGTAATGCAAGGAAACAGCGGGGCACAGCGTGTTATTAATACAAAAGGAAAAGATATGCTGGCTGGCTATGCTTATATTCCAACCGCGCAATGGGGGTTTGTAGCACAACGACCAACTGAAATGGCATTAGCTCCTGCTAAGGACCTCATCACCAAAATGATTGTTAAAGCTCTGCCATTTTTCATTATTTCATTAATCATAAGCTGGTGGCTCTCAAAACGAATTTCAAAACCATTATTTGAGCTTTCGATTCAAGCTGATTTAATGCATGAAAGTGATACACCTGAAAATATCCGTAAAATTTCATCATGGTATTATGAAGCGATTCATCTTAAAGATGCTCTTCTTCGAGGTTTAGGACTTATTCATAAGCAAATGACACACATGAAGATCGAATCACAAACAGATCCGCTGACAAAGCTTATGAATCGCCGTACGATGAACACCATGCTGTCAAAATGGGAAGAAGAACAGACACCTTTTTCAGTTATTGCACTGGATATTGATAATTTCAAGCGCATAAATGACACGTATGGACATGCTAAAGGGGATGAAGTGCTCGTTTTTCTAGCTAATCATTTACAAAAATATGCAGGTAAACATGATATTTGCTGCCGAATGGGTGGAGAAGAATTTATGCTTTTCTTGCCAGAAACCTCCTCACATGAAGCGTTTATTATCGCAGAGCGTTTGCGAAAAAATTTAGAAAACACAGTTAGCCCTTGCGGAAAGCCGATTACTGTTTCAGCAGGTATTTCTGAATTTCCAATTGATGCTACCTCTCCAGCTGCGGTACTTGAAAAAGCAGACAGCTCATTATATAGTGCGAAACGTTCCGGTCGAAACCGCTGTATCATCCATGCTGCAGAAAACGCTAAAAAACTGTGCTAATCTCAATTAATTACACGGAAACCTGACGTTTTTAGAGGTTTTCCGAACATTAATATTCAGAAATTTCTTTTCTTTCGTATTTTACCCAATTTCTCTTTTCAATCGACAAATTATACGTTATACTTACAATTAAATTCTAATTTTAATAGTTTCAATAGCTCGTATAATAGTGGGAATATGGCCCACAAGTTTCTACCGAATAACCGTAAATTATTCGACTACGAGCAAGCACTGAACCATGTTTGCTTATTACACGATCTTTCCCCCGTAATAGCAAACGAACCGAACCGTTTTTTTAACCGTTGGGCTCAAAACAGTGTCTTGCTTGTAGTCAAGACATTTGTTTTGGGCTTTTTTTTATTTATGTTCAATAAAGGAGCGTTACGGATGGAATTGTTGAAGCAGAAAATTCAAAACGAAGGAATCGTCTTAAGTGAAGAAGTGCTGAAGGTTGACTCCTTTCTGAATCATCAGATGGACCCAAAGTTAATGCAAGAAATCGGAAATGAATTTGCAAAACGTTTCCAAGAGGAAAAGGTTACAAAAGTTGTAACACTCGAATCAAGTGGAATTGGCCCAGCTCTCATGACCGCTTTAGCGTTGGATGTCCCCCTCATTTTCGCACGCAAGAAGAAATCATTAACTTTAAAGGAAGACATTTTAACAGCAAGTGTTTATTCATTTACGAAACAAGAAACGAATGACATTACCATTTCGAAAAAGTTTATCAATCAGAATGATACTGTTCTTATTATTGATGACTTTCTTGCAAACGGACAAGCTGCTCTTGGCTTAATTGAGCTTGTCGAGCAAGCAGGTGCAGAAGTAGCCGGCATTGGCATTGTGATTGAAAAAGCCTTTCAAAATGGCGCACAAAAAATTGCACAAAAAGGCTATCGTATTGAATCACTTGCACGCATTCATTCATTGGAAAATAGCCGTGTAACATTTTTAAATGAACCTGTTACGCAACCTAACTAAGGAGGATTATGATGAATCCGATGAAAACTTTCTCACTAGGCTTACAGCATGTACTTGCGATGTACGCTGGAGCTGTGATAGTACCGCTAATTGTTGGCGGCGCATTAGGACTGTCATTTGAACAGCTTACATACCTTGTCTCAATTGATTTACTTGCATGCGGGGCAGCAACTTTGCTTCAAGTTGTGCGAAACCGTTTCTTTGGTATCGGTCTTCCAGTTATGCTCGGCTGTACATTTACAGCAGTTGGTCCAATGATTGCAATCGGCGGACAATACGGTATTTCTGCAATCTACGGGGCGATTCTTGCTTCAGGCCTCTTTGTTGTCTTAATTGCCAAATATTTCGGTAAATTATTAAAGTTTTTCCCACCAGTTGTAACTGGTACTGTCGTTACAATTATCGGTATTACATTAATTCCTGCGGCGATGAATAATATGGCTGGTGGTCAAGGAAGCCCGACGTTTGGAGACCCTCAAAACGTTGCACTTGCTTTCGGTGTTCTTGCATTTATCTTAATCTTAAATAAATTCTTCCGTGGTTTTATCCGTGCAATCTCTATCCTTATTGGTATGATAGCCGGGACAGTTGTAGCATCCTTTATGGGAATGGTCGATTTCTCTGAAGTTGGTAACGCCTCATGGTTTCATGTTGTAGAACCGTTTTACTTCGGTATGCCGACATTTGAACCATCAGCCATCTTAACAATGACGCTTGTTGCAATTGTCAGTTTAATTGAATCTACTGGTGTCTATTTGGCACTAGGAAATATTTGTGACCGTGATTTAAAAGAAAAAGATTTAGTAAATGGTTATCGTGCAGAAGGACTAGGCATCGTACTGGGCGGTATCTTTAATGCTTTTCCTTATACGACTTACTCACAAAATGTCGGGCTTGTTCAGCTTTCAGGCGTAAAAAGCCGTAAAGTTATCGTAACAGCTGGAAGCATTTTAATTGTACTTGGCTTTGTACCAAAAATAGCAGCGATAACAACAATCATTCCAGCTCCAGTCCTTGGCGGAGCAATGATTGCGATGTTCGGAATGGTTGTTGCTTATGGAATCAAAATGCTTTCAAATGTTGATTTTAATCAGCAAGGTAACCTGCTTATCATCGCCTGCTCTGTCGGTCTTGGCATGGGTGTGACAGTAGTTCCCGAGCTATTTGAACAATTTCCAGCAAGCATTCGAATCTTAACAGAAAACGGGATTGTAGCAGGCAGTTTAACGGCAATTTCCTTAAATATTCTATTTAATGTCATTCCAGAAGGAAAACGTCGCACTAAAAGCCATACAAGTCTTAAGGAACAAGAAGCATCTTAATGTTGTTTGCTCATCTAATTTCATCATAGAAAAACTCCACACACGAAAGCCCGGCTAAAGATGAGCAAATCTAGTCGGGCTTTCACTTGCTTATAATTTAGGAGAAATTGAAGCAAACCATTTATAAGGCCGCTTCTCCATCTTTTTAAAAAATTGATACGTTTTTGGAGCATTCTTTTTAAGCTCTAGATTAGAAGCTCCAGAATAATAATACATCGCAAAAGTCTCTGCAAAGTACTCTTCCATGTAATTAAGAAAGTAAGCACGTTCTGAGAAAAGCTTTGGTGCTTCCTCTTTCCATATCGAAGAAAAGTCTGCCTTTAACCTTGTGTCACCATATACTTTTTGAGCATAAGAGTGTGCAAGTTCATGTAGTTCAAGGTTAATCGAACCGTGGCCATCACCGTATGCACTATTGCCGATTTTTGCCGCAGCAACATATCCACCTCCAGCACCTGGAGATTGCTCCCATGTTGCATCATTGGACCAGCCCTTAGGTGTTTTGCCCCTTAGATGAGTAAACATCGGTTCATCAGTTAATTTCCCATTAAACAATTTCAGCTTCACACCGCTTGCAGAGATTTCCTTAAGTATATTCGGATGAATGCTACCAATTCGTAAGATCATATCCTCTGCGCTTTCTTTGTCATACTTACGCTTTGGAAGAATAATAATCTCAGACAGCATCTCCTTCTTCTGCTTGCTTTCAATATCTATCGTTAACTCGTTTTGCACCATGGCTTCTTTAAGACTAACGCCAGGCACTTGTACTTGAGCAGTACTATAGAATGGAACAATAATGGAAAGCAGGATCAGCAAGATCAACCAATTTTTCAAATGAAATCACTCCCTTACGCACACTCCCCCCTCTCCCTCAATGACAAAAGACTTATTATTCTTATATAAGTTATTTCCCAAAATACCTTTTTTAAAAACCTACTTAGAAGAAAAACAGCTTCATATTAAGGCGCTTTCTACCTAGATCAGCACATTAAAAGACGAAAAAAAGACGCCTTCTCATAAGACGTCTTCGGCTAATTTATTTCGAGAACTGTTTCACTACTTTCATCAGTTCATCAATTGCTTCTGTCCCTTTTCCTGATGCCACTGCATCTGCTACACAATGATGTGTATGTCTTTCGAGCAAATTAAATCCTACTTTTTTAAGAGCTGCATTGATAGCAGAGATCTGTACTAGTACATCTACACAGTAACGGTCATCTTCGACCATTTTTTGAATCCCCCTTACTTGTCCTTCAATACGCTTCAAACGATTGAGAAGTTGTTTTTTCTCATCCTCTGATGGCGGATTTACTGGACTTTTGCTCGGTTGCAACTCAATATGTAACTCCTTCTCATTCATCACGTACCACCTCTTTACACATACTTTACCCGCGTGTGCTGAAAATGTCAAAAGATCTACTAGTAGAAATAAGAAAAGCATAAGTAAGACCACAAAAGCACCTATCACTACCTGTTCTGTAGTGATAGGTGCTTTTTGAGCCTTCTATAAAGGCATTGCGGCGCCTCGTTCTTCAAGTTCACGAACAAGCTCACGATAATCCGCAATTGAAAGTTCTCCATGAATGTAAGCACGACGAATATAATCCAATAGTTCATTAGCAGTGGCCGGTTTCTCGTCCTTCTCCTTCATATAACTGTGAATCACATGTTCAAGCGTCATGCTATCATCCCCCCTGTTTGGATATATCATGATCATAACATGAAATTGTACTAGTACAATGATTTTAGAATATTTTAACTATCGACAAAGTTCTACATTTCCCTTTATTTCATAGTGCTAATAGTAGAACACTTTTGCTACTTCTAATAGAAAAAGCCACTCCATAAATAGAGCAGCTTTTTCGTTAACTCATCCAATGGGGAGGAGTATTTTTATCCCAATAAATTTTTCCGAGTTCATGGTGTTCAGTGAATTTATCTTTTGCTTCATGGTAATGAAAGTTGAACCAATATCCCTCTTTTGGTGGGTTATCACGACGGACATGAAAGCGAACTAAGTCTTCTCCTGTCTTACGGTCATATAAGTGAAAAATTTTCTCCCCCATACCTCCTGCAGGTCGCTCAGATAGGGCAAGACGACGAAGCTGGTCTTCTCCCCACTCATCAGCATAACGAGCAATTACTTCTTCAATTTTCGGTAAAATTTTCGTTGAAAACTCATCACCGATTTCTCCTTCAATTGAAGGACCGAACTTTTCTTTTGCTTGCTTTCCTGCATGTTCAACAGCATATTCAGTAAAGAAAGGCTTTAAATCATCGGCCGAAACAGTGGCCGCGATTTCATGCCATGACTTTGACTTCGAATATTTGTTGTCGTTCTGATTATCTAATTCTTCTTGTTCTTCTTCATCTTCCTCTTCTTCATCTTCTCTTATTACGATTGATTCAGCTGGTATCCTGGTTTGCTGTGAATGATTACTGCCCACAACATTTGTATTTTTCTTTTGTGTGGTTTCTGCATCCACATATAAATGGGCCGGTGGTGTTACTAAGCCGAATGTCGTAATCGTAATTAATACGACAAGCGTTTTCCTAAGCCAAAGCGGCATCTTGTTAACCTCACTTTCTCTTATGTTCAAATATTATTATTTCAAAATGATGATATTCGATGTCACAGGGCGCTGTCTCCCATCTGAGGGCTTGTTCAGGATTTTTCCGTTATAGTAGAACGCACTGGAACCGCCTCCATCAAGGTTAAAAGCATCTTTAATTTTAAAACTTAACAGCTTGTCCTGTAATTCTTCTAACGTTACCCCACTACTCCAGCCTTTTCGACGGCCATCAATAACGATAAATAGCAATTCGCCATTGGAAAAGTTCCCGACGATTGTACGCGGATGGCGTGTTTGTGCCCATTTTCTTGGAATCGGCATCTTCTTTCCATCCTGAAGAAGTGTCGGCACAAAGCTAGCCCCTTGTAGTATATTACGTTCTTTCACTTGATTTGGTTTCGTAATTTTTCCGCCTACAAGATGACCTTGAGTATTAAACCCAACAAATGAAAGACTTGGGTGGTTATAAAATGTCTTAATCTTCCCATCGACCACAGTGATGCCCAACGGTGCAAGCTGTCCATTTGTTTTCCAGAAGCCTCCTGCATTGACTCCTAATACTGCACTATGTCTTTGAGCAGCATGACTTGTCGTTTCACCATTGCTGACAACCTTATCATCGGCAAGAACAACTTTCAGAGCATCTTGGTCATGTATGCTTACCTTCGCCATATAACCGCGATACCCTGCCTCAATGAGTGAATAAACTTTCGTTGTTGAGTTATTACCTTTTGTGACGCCGATTGGTTCACCAAGTAAGTTAGATAATATTTGTTCTAACACGATATCTGACTTGTTTGTTTGTTCCTTGCTTTGTGCAACAAGCTCATTTAATTTTTTTTGTTGTGCTTCTAGTGCTTCTTTTTCCTTATTCAGTTTTTTTAAAATACTCTTTACTTCATTTTTCGTATCTACTGCAGTTGTTTGGGAGGTTGATAACTCTTTTTCAATATTTTTCGTTGTCGATTCCATCTTTTCCATCGGCAGTACTGCCGCTTCCGTATCAAAGGAATGGACTGGATTTGTTTGAAAAAAAGCAAAATAAAAACCAACAACAGGTGCAAGAAGAAAAAGCAAAAAAATATTTATCCACTTTATCATCTGGATGCATCCTCTAGGCGTGCAATTGACTTGCGAAGCTCTTCAAGCTGCTTATCGAGATCTTGCATACGTTGCTGAAGCGCCGTTTTCGTCTTATCTGTGCCATCTAATGTTTCACCTGTTAATTGTAAATCTTCTTGAATGAACACTAGCTCACTTTTTACATTCAACATCTCTTTGTGTACAGCATTTAATTCATTCTCCATTTGCTTTACTTGCTTCTCATTGTTTGCTTCCACTGCTGTAATTCGTTTATCTAAGTAGTGCTGACTTTGTTGAATATAGTGATCTGCTAGGAAATAACCACCAACAACAAGCCCCACCCATAACAGGACAGAGCCGATTACGAGCGACATCACTTTACGTTTGCTTTTCGCTTCACTTACATGTTCTTTCTCAGCCTGTTGTTCATATCGATTGGATTCAAGTGAATCTGCCATGACTATTCCCCTTTCATAGAATTTTAGGATTGTTGTATTCTTTTTTGCCAAACAGAAAACCCGACTGAAATGCGAAATCAGCCGAGTTTTTTTAGATGATTCGTCTTTCATTGGCACAATCTGGCGGTTTATTTGGAAAGATGCTCAATTTGTTCCATTTGTTTCAGATCGAGCTGATTCAATAACCAAAAGGCCGCCCCTTTTAAACGATAACGCTTGGCAAGTGCAATTTTATCTTTCATACTATCGTCAGATTCATGAACAAGATTGATACCGAGCAACATTTTCTCTTTCGGTACCATTTCAAGTGTTTGTACAACACCTTCTTCAACCTTGTTAAGCGGCTCAGGATGCCGTGTACCTGTCGGAATATAGCCATATGCCATTAAGACAATTGAATCAGCAGCTTTTGCAAGTTCACGATAATCATAGTTGTTATAGTAGTTATTCACTGGAGTCACTGCAATTGCTAGCTTCTGATTATGAAGCTCATCATCCAATTCCTTTACAAATGCTGTATATTTATTACGCCACTCGTCATCCTTTTGTGTAAAACCTTCGAAATCTAGTAACACACCATCAAGTGAATGTTCCTCTGTTAGTGAAACAATATTCTCAATTGCTTGTTCTTGTTTACCTTCATTACCAAGCAACGCTTTTACACGCTCAATTGACAGTGCCGCAACCATCAAGTAACTATCATTGCTTGATTGGATAATCTCATCTGCTGATGCAAGCGGATGGTCTTCTGGCCAGAAAAACTCATTTAACATTTCGCCATCGTTTCGTTCAATATTCAGTTTTCCATCACTTGAAATACTTGACCACATATATGCCATTCCGTCGAACTTAGGCACGAATTGGCGGTGATTAAATGCAGTCAATCCATAATAAGACATAGTGTAAAGTTCTTTGGTGCTATTTGTCTCAATTTCGATCGTATTATTACCTCCGTCCCAGCGAACATTTGCTTGAAAGGCTTCACTGAAAAAGCGCAGTGGAATTAGCGTATGACCTTTTGTAATGTAAGGGGCACGATCGAGACTGAAGGCTTGTCCATTAATGAATCCTTCACTCTTTCCAACATACAACTCAACGACCTTCCCCGTTTCGTCAACCGCAACAATTTTACGTTCGCCGCCAATCCATGTGACACGGGCCCCCATGCTTTCTGCGATTGCCCGAAACGGCACAAACGTCCTGTTTTCCTTCGAAATTTCAGGTGCTGTCGGAAATGCCAAAGATACTCCATCCACATAAATTTTCATGCTTGGGATCACCTTTGCTTCTGTCCGAAATGACGGTATAAAAACAAGCATGAATACTGCCAACATGATGAGCTTTTTCTTCATATGATGTCCTTCCTTTCTTTCAAACTATCATTGTGAAGTCATTAAACCATCTAGACGACGATCAATATAGCTTTGTGCTTCACTTAAACATTGTGTTGCAGCTGTATAATCAGGCAGCTGTTGATAAGCTTCCTCAACAAGCGCTGTCAACTGCTCATCTTGCATCCCTCTTACGATATCAAGCACGAGACGTCCCACTTTCTCGACCTCGAAATCATTTTTAATTTGTGTCTTAAATTCAAGTACAGCCTCAGCAACAAGCTGTAAACGCTGAAGTTCATTCATGCGCATCTTTCCCCTTCCCATTTGAACGATTTATTAAATTGTTAGCTCTGTTCTTAATCAAATAACCTACTATTACCGATACGCTCTACTGCTTCTTGTAAACGTTCTTCCGACTGAACAAGTGCAATGCGAACAAAGCCTTCCCCGTAGCTTCCAAAAGCATTGCCTGGTGTCGTAACTACTCCGCATTTGTCAATTAATGTGTAGGCAAATTCTTTCGATGTATAGCCTGTTGGAACCTCAGCCCATACAAACATCGTTGCATTTGGGCGTTCTACCATCCACCCAATGCTGTGAAGTCCATCAACCAATACATCACGACGTCCTTTATAAAGAAGACGATTTTCTTCTAAAAATTGTGCTCCCTCCTTCAAGGCGAGCGTTGCAGCTTTTTGAATTGGCGCGAATACCCCATAATCCAAATTTGATTTTAATTTTCCAAGCATTGAAATAATATGTTCATTGCCGACAAGGTACCCGATCCGACAGCCTGCCATGTTGAAGCTTTTCGATAATGAATGAAACTCTACTGATACGTCTTTCGCTCCAGAAACTTCTAAAATACTGATTGGCTTAAGTCCGTCAAAGACAAGATCTGCGTACGCTAAGTCATGAACGACAACAATGTTATGTTTTTTTGCAAATGCGACAACTTCTTCAAAGAAGGCTCTATTTGCAAGTGCTGGAACTGGATTTCCTGGGAAATTAAGAATCATCATTTTTGCCCGTTTTGCAATGTCCTCTGGAATGGCATTTAAATCAGGTAAAAATTGATTTTCTTTTTGAAGCGGCATTCCAACCATTTGTGCTCCAGCCATCTTCACTCCAGCCTCATAAGCTGTATAACCAGGATCAGGAACTAAAATGACATCATTTGCTTGAGCAAGAACCATCGGCAAATGGACAAGTCCATCTTGAGAACCCATTAATTGTAAAATCTCACGCTCCGCATCAATTGTGACACCAAACTTCTCCATCACGTAATGAGCAGCAGCTTGATGAAATTCTGCCAATCCTCTTAACGTGTAGCCATATTGCGCTTCATCTTGAACATTCTTTGCCAACTCATCACGGATCCACTTTGGCGGTGGTAAATCAGGACTGCCGATACTAAGGTCAATCATATCCGCTCCCTCTTCCACTTTCTTTGCTTTATACTGTGCTAATTCACTAAAGATACTTGTTGGAAATGCATTTGCTAAATTTGAGTATGTAAGCTGCATGAAATCCCTCCGCCATAATTTGTCATACTTATTTTAACATAAGAAATAGAGGAAATGATTTTCAAAATTTGCTAGAATTATTAAATAACAAGATTTAATCTTTTTAACTTATCCATAGAGGTTGAAAAATGAAGCAATATGTGTGGAGTTCGTTCTGTTTCATAATAATTGGTGCTTTTTTATCTAACTAACAAATATATACCAAATAAACCATAAAAAAAACCGGCTTTTGCCGGCTTCTTAGTTGCTTTTTCCACGCTTACGTTTTCTTGAACTATCTGCTTCATAGGCACCTGTTTCTTGGTTTGTTGTCCCTTGGCCTTCTACATTAGGTGAACTTAAACCTGCTCGTGCCGGGTCTTGTTTACGTTTTGCCATGTTTGAACACCTCCTCTTATTTAAGGTGTCCATGTTCTTGCTTATCCATTACATTTATTACACCGTAATGAAAGGCTGAGGTTTTTCGAATATACTGATGAAATCCAAATTGCTTAAAGCGCTGACTTCGAAAATGATCTTTTAACACTACACGTTTTTTAGCAACACGCATGGCTTCTCCAACGACATCTGCTGTTAAAGACTCATAGCCTGCAACGTGCTTAAGTCCTTTTAATCCGTCTGACTGAAGCTCTCCATCTGTAAACATCGGATCAAAATAAACGATATCAAAGGTATTGTCTGCTTGCTGCTTAAGATATGTGCAATAATCTTCATTTAAAACGTGAATACGTCGCATGGCTGCCATTATTTCTGAATGGTGCGTTTCATACTGTTTATAACCGTTACGCACAAGAAAAGCGATAACTGGATGAATTTCTAATGCAGTGACCGCTCCTTCTTCACCGACCGCCAGACTTGCAATTGTACTGTCTGCCCCAAGACCTAGCGTGCAGTCAAGTACAGTCATCCCTCTTTCAATTCCTGCTGTACTTATGAACGGGTCACCTTCCTCTTTTAGTACCCGCTTCATTCGAAACATCGATGCATTTGGGTGAAAAAAGATTCGTTCATCACTATCGTATGGATAATAAGTAAAGCGGCCTTTTTCTGCGACCAATATATCTGCTTGATATCGCTCTTTTAAAGTACTCACAGATTCATCTATTCGATTATAAAATGTGCCACCTAACTGTGCTGCTGCATCTAATGCAGCAACTTTGTTAGTAGAGTTTCTCCGTCCAGCTGTTGTTACGATTAATTCCATACTTTTCTCCTCGACTTTTTATCTAAATAACATTTGATAGCTTTGTCCGATTTAACTTTTCGTAATGAAAGTATACCATGAATGTAGTAAGTACATATCAACGACTAACTTATATGCGGAGGTACGCAGATGCAGAAATTAATCGTTAGTATTCTTACTTTACTCGTTATTGGAGGAGGAGCATATTGGTACTTTGGCACACCTAGTGCTACGCCTGAAACTGATACGGTAGAAATGGATTCAAATTCTTCAAGTGTTGCAGAGAACAATAAGGAAACAGGTCCGGCAGCAGAAGTGAAAGAAAAGTATGAACCAAAGTTCGAAAAGCTCGAAACAAATGCAAATGAACAAATTAATGAGCTTGCACAGCAAGCGTACAAAGAATATAAACAAAAGAAGGCAAATGGTGAAGATGTCTCACTTCTTTCGCTTTATGCAAAATATAAATCGAAAGGTGATGAGCTCGAACAAGAAATGGACAAGGAATTTCAGAAAGTGTATGACAACCTTGTACAAGACTTAGAAGCAAAAGGATTAGATAAAGATAAAGCCAAAGAGTATAAGCAGCAATATGAACAAGCAAAAGAAGAACGAAAAGATGCGCTCATGAAAAAAGCAATGGATGAGATGTAAGAAAAGGCAAGCAACAGCTTTGATTGATTGTTGCTTGCCTTTTCTACTATTCTTCCATTTTTGTCATGAAAATTTGCGTATAATAGGTACGGTACGCTCTTGTACCTTCATAATAACCGACACCAAGACGCTTGTATTCTGGTTTCAAGATATTCTCACGATGACCAGGGCTTTTCATCCAGCCTTGGACGACTGCCTTTGCTGACTGATATCCTGCCGCAATGTTTTCCCCTGCATACGCATAGTCAATGCCAAACTGCTTCATCATTTCAAACGGTGAACCATATGTAGGTGATTGATGGTCAAAATAATTATTTTCATGGAAGTCCTTTGATTTTAATTGCGCGATCTTCGTCGTTTGAACATCAAGTATGAGCGGCTTTAAGCCGTTTTTTATTCGTTGTTGGTTTGTAAGATGAAAGATTTCTTTTTCAATTTCTTTTACTTTCGAAATGTCCCCATCTACCCGATATTGCGTCTCAGAGCTTTTCGGCTTAATCGATGCTTGCGGTTGCATATAAACGTTTTTTTCAGTCGGGTCCCATGTGACTTTAAATCCAAATGTTTCTATAGCTGAGCGTAAAGGAATATACGTACGTCCACCTTTAATCATTGCTGGGACGTCTATTTTTTCTAAATATTGACTAGCACCTTGATTGGTAGAATGCTTCTTATACACAAAAGTAGAGTCAATGGAATAGAGCACACTTGTCTGCTCACTAGCTTTTTGCTTGACGCTATAGACTTGGTCTGTCACTGGATTCCATTTCATTTCTGCCCCCATACTTTCCTGTACCGAACGGATTGGAAGCAATACTCGTCCATCTTCAATAAATGGCTTTGCATCTTCAAAAGTGAGTTTCTGATTATTTAGAAAAACGTCTGTTGTTTCTGCGGCTGATGCTATATTTGTATTTGGTGCAAAAAACAAAGCAACGACAAGTACAAACATCATTTTCTTCAACGTCATCACGAACGCCTCCTCATCCTGCTGTCACCTAATGATACCATAATTAGCAATTAGAATGCTTTTATATGCTTTACAGTATGGATATTCTATAAATCATCATTTATTTAAATTTTACCGCGTTCTTCCACTGACGCCAACCTTTCTTTTTACGTATTTTACAATCAGATTACAAATATGACAGGTTAGGAAGTCCTAATATCGAAAAAAGACCAAGCTGTCATGCAACAGCTTAGTCTCTTTCCTTTATTCATATCGGAGAGCGCGGCTCGGCTGAAGCTTAGCTGCCTTGAATGCAGGATAAAGCCCGAAGACACCACCGATAATGATTGAACAATATACAGCTAGTTTCACCGCCCAGATTGGCAGGACAAGTGAAAAGATCGCAATGTTTTCATTCCATAATTCGATAAAGCCCATGCCAAGTGCAACCCCGATTAGTCCGCCGATTGTACATAACAACAACGTCTCAAACAAGAATTGCCAAAGCACTTCCATCGTTGTAGCACCAAGTGCTTTTCGAATCCCAATTTCTTTCGTCCGCTCGCGTACAGACATAATCATAACGTTCATAATGCCTGTTCCACTAATGAATAGAGCGGTGACGGTGATCCCGAATAACATCATTTGCAAAATTTTTGTTACTTTATCAATTGCTTTTAGCATTTCTTTTTGTTTTACGATGCTAAAATCAGCTTCTGAATGATTTTTCGCAACAGCACTGTAAATTTGCTTTTCAGTTTGCTCGATATTTTCTAGATTTTTCACTTCAGCATAAATGGTCGTTAAGTTCTTCATATTTGTAATGTTTAAAGCTGATTTGACAGGCATTATAATATTATTGTTCGTTGTCGTTCCAATTGAGGCTTTGGACTCTAACACACCGATCACTTTAAATTCCTCGCCATTAATGGTAACCTGCTGACCAATTAATGTTTTTTCTTGTTTTGCTGCACTGACCTGCTCGCCTGTTACAAATTCAATCACTTTATCCAACCATGTTTTCTTGCTTGAACCACCTTCACTGCTCGAGCCTTGCTGCTTTTGCTTCTTATTTAAGAGGGCGTCATGAACACTGCTTCCGAGAACGACCACATTTTTGCCGCTCTTCACTTCTTCTTCTTTCATAAACCGCCCTTCGTCTAAGGAAGCTCGAATGACATCTTGATAATTTTCAGAGGTTCCGATAAGCTTTCCTTCTACTGTACGCTTTTTACCCTCTGTTTTGTAATAAGCTCGTGTCACTGTTTCAAGATGCGGTGTCACTGAACCAACAGATTTTACTTTAGAGATCTCTTCTGCGTCTTTATTCGTAAGCGTGCTAGAAACATTGGTCATTCCTTGCAGAAAATTTTGTGCTCCCCCGCCGTCAGACAGAACACGACCAGGGACAACCATAACTTGTTCTGCTCCAAGACCGCCCATTTGCTGAGCAATCGTATCTTTTACACCGACAGCAATAGATGTAAGAACGATAACCGCAAATACACCGATAACAATGCCTAACATTGAAAGGAAGACACGAAAACGATTCGCCCATAATCCGTACACGGCTAGCTTAAATGCTTTGAAGATTTTCATGGGCATACTCCTTTAATTGTCCATTTCGTAGGTAAACAATTCGGTCCGCACGCTTTGCAACATCTGGATCATGAGTAATCATTACAATTGTCACACCTTTTTTATGTAGCCGGTCAAAGATTGTTAAAATTTTTTCTGAGGTTTGTTCGTCAAGACTTCCTGTTGGCTCATCTGCTAAAATGATCGACGGTTCATTCACAAGTGCGCGGGCAATGGCTACGCGTTGCTTTTGACCGCCTGAGAGCTGATGAGGCTTTTGTTTTCGCTTTTCTGTCAGCCCTACATCTTCTAATGCCCGCAATACACGTTTTTTCTTGCTTCGCATCATTTTTCGGCTATATGTAAGTGAAAGCAGCACATTTTGATAGACAGATAGATTTGGAATCAGATGAAAGTTTTGAAAGACAAAGCCTATATTTTCATTTCGAAAAATCGCTCGCTTTTTATCCCACATCTTATGAACTTTTGCATCATAGAAAAGGTACTCCCCTTGCTCTGGCTTTTCCAACGTACCAATAATGTTCATCAGCGTACTTTTTCCAGAACCAGATGACCCCATAATCGCAAGATATTCACCTTGTGCAATGGTAAGTGAAACATCATCAAGGACAACATCGCGTGTTGTCCCTGACCGAAAAGATTTTGTTATGTTTTGCAGCTGTATCATGGACAGAATCAGCCTTTCCTAAGAATTAAATCCCAACCTTTGTCTTCACTAAAGAGCGAAATTGTTCAATCACATGCTCTTGATCGGCTGTACTCATATTCGTACCAGATGGAAGACAAATGCCGTTAGTAAATAATTCGTCAGAGACACTTTTTTCTGTATGTTTGTAGTATGCAAATTGTTCGAACAAAGGCTGAAGGTGCAGTGGCTTCCATACAGGACGTGCTTCGATATTTTTTTCTTCTAACACATCAATGACATCATCACGTGTAAAGCCCGCTTCCTCTGGATTAATCGTGAGCACTGTCAACCAACGATTTGAATAATAGCCTTCTGGTTCTGGCATAAAGGTAAGCCCAGCGACATCACTTAATGCCTCGACGTAACGATTAAAGACCGCTCTTCTCCCTTTCACACGTTCATCTAACACCTCAAGCTGCCCTCTTCCGACTCCCGCTAACACATTGCTTAATCGGTAATTATAACCTGTCGTGCTATGTTGATAATGTCTAGCTGGGTCACGAGCTTGTGTGGAAAGAAAGCGTGCTCGCTTTAAGCTTTCTACATCATTGGAGATGAGCGCACCTCCACCTGATGTTGTAATAATCTTATTCCCGTTAAAGGAATAAATCCCATACGTACCAAATGTCCCGCTTCGCTTTCCTTTATAGGAAGCACCTAATGACTCTGCTGCATCCTCAATAATTGGAACCCCATAACGTTCACAAAGCGGTACAATTTCATCCATATCAGCACTTTGGCCATACAGATTAACAACGATAACCGCTTTTGGTAGTCTATCTTGTTTTTCTGCTTCTTCAAACGCACGCTTTAATGCTACAGGAGACATATTCCAAGTGTCTGGCTCTGAATCAATGAAAACAGGCTCTGCATTTTGATAAAGAATAGGGTTCGCACTTGCCGCGAAGGTTAATGACGAACAAAAGACAACATCACCATTTCCAACGTTCAACAGCTGTAAAGCTAAATGAATAGCAGCTGTGCCAGAATTAAATACAGCAGCATCCTTAACACCAGCATATTGTGCTAATTCTTTTTCAAAGCTGTTTACATTCGGTCCAAGCGGGGCAATCCAGTTTGTTTCAAACGCGTCGTCTACGTATTTCTTTTCCTCACCGCTTAAGTGTGGCGCAGATAGAAAGATTCGCTTTTCGCTCATTGTTTAACCACTCCTATGTGTGCAGTTCATTTATTCGTTCGTGAAATTTAATTGGTTTTGCAGGTACACCCGCTGCTGTGCAATAAGCAGGCAGATTATGAACGACAGCGGCACCTGCCCCAATTACCGTCCATTCCTCAATATGAATACCTGGTATAATGGAAGCGCCAATTCCAACATGTGTCCCTTCGGCAATGGTCACACCGCCTGCAGCCGAGGCATTAGGTGAAAGGTGGACATAATCTTCTAATAGATTGTCATGCTCAATAACACTTCGCGTGTTCACGATATTGTGCTTGCCAACCTTCGAATCAGCATTAATCATAGCTCCAGGCATCACAACTGCACCTGCTCCAATTGTGACATTCGAGCCGAGCACAGCACTTGGATGCACAAGTGTTGCATATTTTTCATTCGGTAAATTAAGCTTCTCGGCAATCTTTTTGCGAATACGGTTATTGCCGATCGAAATAACAAGCCGAACATCACAATCACTCTCAAGCAATTCATGTGCAAATGAAATAGGGGCATAATGAATGCCATCTTTCACTACATGCCCCGTTTCTTTATCATCAAGCAAGCCAAACAATTCATATTCTCCGCCTGCCTTTACAATATCTTGAATAACTTTGCAGTGGCCTCCACTTCCGAGCAACACAATCTTTTTCATCGTTTCTCACATTCTTTCATTTTTTGACCCTTTGAATTTTGTCATCGTTGCCTGACCTTGCTGACTAATTCCCTCTGATTTGAATACTTTCAGCACGGTTAAGAAAAGAATCTTCATATCAAGTAAGAAGGTTTGATGGTCCACATACCAAACATCTAATTTGAACTTATCCTCCCAGCTAATCGCATTCCGGCCATTCACTTGAGCCCAGCCTGTAATCCCAGGTTTCACATCATGTCGACGAGCTTGTTCAGGCGAATAAAGTTCTAAATATTCCATTAACAAAGGTCGTGGCCCAACAAAGCTCATCTCCCCTTTCAGCACATTACAAAGCTGCGGAAGCTCATCAAGACTGAGCTTTCGAACAATTTTTCCAAAGGATGTTAACCGGACATCATCAGGTAGCAACTCGCCATTTTCATCACGCTTATCATTCATCGTACGAAACTTATAAATGTAAAAAGGCCTGCCGTGCAATCCTGGACGCTTCTGTGTAAAAAAGACAGGTGAACCGTGAAAAATAACAGTTAGCACAGCGGTTATCGCGATAATCGGTGAAAAGAGAATGAGTAATACAAGTGAACCCGTAAAGTCAAATAATCGTTTTAGCATTGATTTCACCACTCATTCGTTTCTTAAATATCTTGTAGCATTTGTTGTTCAAGCTGTTTGGATAAAACATCCCAAGAGTGATTCGATTCGACATATTGGCGTGCCTTCTGTCCCTTCACATGGGCATCATCGGTTGCATTCATTTCAAGCAGCGAGCTTGCGAGATTCTCAGTAAAGTTCTCTTTAATAACAACACCGCCTCCTGAAAGCTCAACAGGACTTTCTGTAATGTTGCATAGCAGAATAACAGGAAGTGAGGAAGCCATATAATCGAACATTTTGTTCGGACTAATTCCCCATTTAAAGACAGGTGAGTCAGTAAGCGGCAATAACCCCACATTCACTCTTTGTAAAATAAGCGGGATTTGCTCCTTCGGCACAGGCGGGAAGAACGTCACATTGTCAATGCCTTCGTCTACCTTCCTCTTTTCTAAACGCGCCTTTTCAGGACCGTCTCCTACGAGTAAGAAATGAATTTGTTCATCTTTTTTCTTTACCATTTTTGCGGCATCAAGAACTGTATCTAAGTTATTGGCAAGCCCATGAGCTCCAGTGTAGACAGCAACAAATTTATCATCTAAACGACCAAGCACTTGCTGCAGCTCTGGCAGCATCTCATCTGATTGTTTTTCATAGCGGCTTAAGTCAACGCCATTTGGCAGATACATCACCTTTTCACGCTTCACACCACGTGATACGACATAATTAGGTGCTTTATTGAAGAGAACGACGATGCGGTCTGCCTTTTCATATAAAAACAGCTCCATCTTACCAAGCACCCAAATAAGTGGATTACGTTCTGATACTTTTCCTAAGTCAAGCAATGTTTGCGGCCAAAGATCGCGCTCTTCAAAATAAAAGCGGCAGCCTTTCTTTTTCGCAACAAGATAGCCTAGATATGCAGCAAACGGATGAACAAGTGACCCGATCACAACGTCAGGCATTTCATCAAATTGCTTGACGATTTTGTATGCATTTTTCGTATAGCTGACCATGTTATAAGCACGGCGCCAATCGTTCTTCTGATACGGGAAGCTTTTGACCCATACGAAACGAACACCGTCATAGTAAGTTGTTTTGAACTCCTCTGAGTGGTCTTCTAAATAGAGATCTTTACGTGACTGGTGGTTGAATGAGGAAGCAAAAATCGTCACATTGTGCCCTCTTTTCACCAGCTGCTTCGCTAAATCATAGTGTCTTGTCCCACCGTTTGTACCGGGAGCAACAGCATAATGATTAAAAATCCAAATATTCATATTCCCAACCGCCTTTTCATTATTGATTTCGCAGTAACTGATTTTCGGGAACGTCTTTGAATTTTTTTGCAGGAAAACCGGCTACAAGATCTTCTTTGTTGACATCTTTTGTGACAAGACTGCCTGCTGCAACCGTTCCGTCTTCATGAATTGTTTTACCAGGAAGAATGGTAGCATTCGCACCAACTCGCCCACCTGTTTTAATTGTCACACCTTTAAAGTTGTCATAGCGTTCCTTAGAACGTGCCATATAGTTATCATTTGTTGTCACGACACATGGTGCAACGAAGACATAATCTCCAAGCTCAGAATAAGCTGTAATATAGCAGTTTGTTTCAAGCTTGCATCTCTTACCGACCGTACAATCATTTTCAATCGCAACACCACGGCCCACAATTGAACCTTCACCAACAGATACTCGCTCACGAACTGTGGCAAGGTCTGCAACAAAGACATCATTTGCAAGCTCTGCGTTTGCATACACAATTGCAGATGTTCCAATCGTCACGCCTGAGCCGATTACTGCAGGCGGCAGCTGCTTCACTTCTGGTAAAATCGAGCTCTTTGCTCGTGTCGGCTGCTTACCGATTACAGCGTTGTCTTGTATGATGACATTGTCACCAATCGTTGCGCCTTCATAGATAACAACATTGTTACCGATTACGACATTTTCACCGAATGTGACGTTATCTTGAATGGTTACATTCTCTCCACGTGATAGAAGCTGCATAATTCATTCCCCTTTTATTGAAAGATAGGGCTTCACCGCTATGAAAGCGGTGAAACCGTCATAATTTAATGCTTAAGTAGTCTTTCTTCTTCTTTTCTTACAAAGTACGAAGCGATTTCTTCGGCAATTTTGCCTGATGCATTACCATCACCATAAAGTGTTTCAATGTATTCACTTGCAGGCGGAGCTTTCATCACTTCTTCAAGGTTCGTATTAAGTGGGTTTACGAGTGTGTTCCAGCCTGTGTGAACCGTTTCCACCCACTCTGTTTGATCACGAAGTGTAAAGCACGGGACCTTTGCAAAGTATGCTTCCTTTTGCACGCCCCCTGAATCCGTAATAATGGCAGAGGCATGTTTTTCTAAAAGAAGCATTTCAGCATACGAAACAGGATCAATTACCTTAATGTGCTCAGAATGGTCTAAATATTTGTGTAAGCCATATTCATCAAGCTTTTTCTTTGTGCGTGGATGCAGTGGCAAGAGAACTGTTGAATCCAGCTCACTTAATGAGCGAAAAATGGCAGCTAAGCGCTCTGGATCATCCGTATTTTCTGCACGGTGAATTGTGCCAAGAATATATGAGCCTTCTTCTACACCGAAATCTTCAATATTGTATTTCTTCTCAGCGATTTCCATGTTATAAAGCACCGCATCATACATCACATCTCCAGATTGAATGACACCCTCTGTGATTGATTCTTTTTCCAAGTTTTCAACGGCTACGGATGTCGGGGCAAACAGTAAATCTGAAACATGATCAGTCATTACACGGTTAATTTCTTCTGGCATCCGTTTGTTGTAACTACGCAAACCAGCTTCAATATGGAATAGTGGAATATGAAGCTTAGAAGCTGCTAATGCTGCCGCCACAGTCGAATTCGTATCACCATATACAAGCACAGCGTCAGGTTTTTCTTCTAGCAACACTTCCTCAAGCTTAATCAACATTTTCCCTGTTTGCTCTCCGTGACCAGCTGAGCCAACACCGAGGTCATAATCAGGCTTTGGAATATTCAATTCTTCAAAGAAAACACCAGCCATGTTGTAGTCATAGTGTTGCCCAGTATTGACGATGATTTCTTCAAACTGCTTGCGTAGTGCGCGTGACACTGGTGCGGCTTTTACAAATTGAGGACGAGCCCCGATTACCGTGACAATCTTTTGCATGCTTCTCACCCCTTTTCGTAAAATTCCACGATTTTTTCAACGACATATTCTTGCTGTTCACGCTTAATTTCCGGGAACATCGGTAATGACAATGCTTCTTGACACGCTTTTTCTGTAACAGGAAGATCGCCTTCTTTATAACCAAGCTCTTCAAATACAGGCTGTAAGTGAAGCGGCTTTGGATAATAAACCATTGATGCCACACCATTTTCTTTTAAGAATGACTGTAATTCGTCACGCTTTGGTACACGCAATGTATATTGATGGAATACGTGCTTAATTTGTTCGGCAATGTATGGCGTTTTAACCGTATCGCCAAGCTTTTCATTAAGAAGTTCTGTATACACTTGTGCAGCTTGTTGACGTTTTTCAATCCATGTTTCAAGGTGAGGAAACTTCACATTTAATACAGCTGCTTGAAGCTCATCAAGCCGGCTGTTATAGCCAAGAACATGGTGATAATACTTTGGCTTACTTCCATGAACACGAAGCACTCGCGCACGCTCTGCCACTTCATCGTCATTTGCAACAATCATGCCGCCATCACCATAAGCTCCTAAGTTCTTTGTTGGGAAAAAGCTGTAGCAAGCTGTCGTACCGAGCTCACCTGTTTTTTTCCCTTTGTATTCAGCACCGATTGCTTGAGCTGAATCTTCTACAACAGCTAAGCTATGTTTCCTTGCGATTTCATTAATCGGGTCCATATCCGCCATTTGTCCGTAAAGGTGTACAGGAATAATCGCTTTTGTCTTTTCAGTAATGGCCTCTTCAATCTTTGAAGGGTCAATATTGTATGTATCAGGGTCGATATCAACATAAACAGGTACTGCACCAATACGTGCAATCGCGCCACCTGTTGCAAAGAATGTAAATGCTGGTGCAATGACTTCATCCCCAGGAGAGACACCACATGCGAGTAGTGAAATATGCAGGGCATCGCTTCCGCTTGCAACCCCAACGCCATGTGCGACATTGCTATAAGACGCGACATCTGCTTCAAGCTGCTTTACATGATCCCCTAAAATAAAACGAGAGGACGCCATCACTTCATCAAGTGTTTCTTGAATTTGTGGCTTAAGCTCTGCGTATTGTTCTGATAAATCTAACATTGGTACTTTCATTTGCACTTTCATTCGAAACCCTCCAAGGTTAAAGTTTTTCATAGAGTGCTAATAACTTTGAGCTCTCTTGTTTCCAATTGAACGTTTCAAGAACAGCTTTTCTGCCGTTCTCCCCCATTGCCTGTGCTTCATTCGGATGATTAACGATCCATTCAGCAGCATCAGCGATTTCTTTTGTACTAAGCGGATTCACACAAATCCCGCATTGATGGTGCTCAACAATCTCTTCCAAAATCTTAAAATTCGATGCAATGACCGGCAGTCCAGCGGCCATGTATTCAAACATTTTGACTGGAAGTGCATCAACATAGTTTTTGGTCGGATGTAGCGTCACAAGACCTGCCATGGAGCGCTTGAACGTTTCGGCAATTCCTTCGCGGTCAAGGTAGCCTAGAAACTCCGTATTCCCCCAGCCATCCATCTGCTCGGCTTGGATCTGTTCATTTTGGTCAGCAAACCGTCCAGCCAGTAATAGCTTCATATCTTTGCCAGCGACAGCTTGAATGTTTTCAAATGCACCGCGTACCTTCGAGATCCCGCCGACATAACAGACAGCTTGTTCCTTCTTTGCCCAATCCATTTCTGTCGAAAGCCATTCATCAAGAATTGGGTAGTTATTAATATTGACACTGTTACAGCCTAGCTTGCGAAACCGTTCTTCAATAAACGGTGTTGCTGCTGCTACACGATCAAATCGCAGTGCTGCACGGTTCTCATATTGCTCAAATGTTTTAGAAATTGTTGTTCTTAGCGGCTTTGGAATCCAATGCTTTGTAAGAATTTGCCGAGGTACATCTTCGTGTACATCATAAATCACTTTTTTACCATGTTTTTTTAGCTTTAAGCCGACTGGAATCAGCTCAGGGTCGTGAAAGTGATAAATTTCTGCATCTTCTTGTAGTGCTTTTTCATATAACTCTTTTTTTACTTTATTGATACGCTCGATTCGATTTTTCGGTTTGTTTAGTGCATGAATTTGAATCCCATCGATATCTTCAGACCGGTCATGCTGCACAATATAGGAAACAGAGTAGCCTGCATTTGCTAAGCTTTTTGCCTCCTTATGAAAGATTCGCATATCATGAAGGGGGTGAACCGAGCTTAAGATGCACACTTTCTTCATTTATATAGCCCCCTTTCTATCCAAGCTGGCACTTTCTTTATTTAAGAAGAAAAATAACCCTAGAAAAGCCAGCAAATAACGGTTGTCATTTAAATCACCGCTTATCATCGCGTTGATTAACAAGTTTATAAGTAACATAAGCAATAGAAGCGCCCATGCATTGTTTTGTAACGTACGATACGTTTTAATTTGCCTTAAGGCATAACCGACCATCACCACAAACAAAACAACCCCAATAAGACCTAGCTCTACCCCTAATTCCAAGATAATGTTATGCGGATAAGCTCGCTCATCCATTCCTGTCGTTAAGACTGGCCATGAACCAACCCCGTGGCCAAAAACGACATTTTCTCCCCAAAGCTCACCTGCTTTTTCATAGTAATGCATGCGTGCTCCTGCAGAGCTTCCCATATCCTCACTTTGAAAAATAACCTGCAGCCTTGACACGGTTGATGGTAGCTGGTTTGTTGAAAACAAATACGAGCCATACATAACCGCAAACAAGATAATAATGATAATCGGAACAAAATGCTTTTTAATTCGAATATCACCAATTGACGGTTTCCAACTGAGCAATAATGGAAATAGAATGGAACCGACCACAGCAAGCAGCGGTCCACGCGCTCCGATATTAAGCATTAGAAACATAAAGTAAAAAAACAGCAGATATCCGATAACTTTTGCTTTCCATCCTTTTGCAAAAAAGAGAGCATACGCAAACAACACAATGGAAGCTAACCCTAATACACGGCCGATTCCTAAATAATTTCCCCCAAGAACAGTAATAAAGCTTCCAGATGCTTGCATAAACGCAATCGTACTTTCAATCGCCATCCAAAGTGCGAAGGCAAACAGTAGGGAAAAGAACCGAATCATTCGCTTTCGCTCTTGTGAAATGATTAATGTTGGACCAGCTAATGCCCAAAGGGTGAGCGTAAACAAGTAGCCCATCTTTTCCCCTGCATACGCATCACTTGGTGACCAAATATAGCTAAACAAAACATATAGCAACAGTAGGGCATACATAAACACAAGTATTACCGGCTTTTTGTCTAACACCCCGCCACGTTTTGCGACAATCCAAATGCCAATTAAGACACTTAATCCAAAGAATAATGCCGTTAAATCTACAGGTATCCATGAAAAGCGCGGGTCTGCCTTAAAACGTCCAGCAAATAGATACAGGATAAACGTCATTTCAAAGGAGAAAAGACTGCCAATCATGATAGCGAGCTTTGATGTTGTTCGTGTGTTTTGTTGTCTTTGAATCGTAGTCGAATACATGCAAACACCTTCTAAATCTGTTGCTTCATTTGTTTTCGTCAAGGGAATTACTCCCCTTTGCTGTACCTTCTTAACAAAAATAAGAAAAGAACATAATATGTGCTAATGACGCTCGAGTATAAGATAAAAAGCGTTTCTACCGATAAAGATGTAAGCCAAACAAAGCCGAAAACGACTAAGCTTAATGCCAATAAACCAAACTGCCAAATCATTGAGACATTTTCCTTGTAGAATATACTGTTCACAACTGTAAGCGGCACGACGACAAACCGAATCGCAAACAAAGGCATCAGCAGCTTCGCATACTCTCCAACTGTCTTCCAGTTCTCTCCGAAGACAAAGGTAACTACTTCATCGACAACAAAAAACATAAGCGTAAAGCCGGGAATTGCAAGAAGCAGCATCTTTTTCAATGTGGAATCAAAGGCATGTACCGCTTGACCTGTCTCATTCTTTTCAGCGCTTGCTTTTTGGTAAAACACTTGACTCATTGATTTACCAATTAAGCTTGAAGGCATGCCGAGCACGCGCTGTACAAGGCTGTAAAAACCGAGTGTTGCGACGGAATACAAGGCTGAAACAACAATGCTTATCAAATGATTCGATAAGTTATTTGCCAGAATCGACGCCATTGAATATTTCGGAAATTGACTATAATGTTTTGCCAGCCGCTTCATTTCGGAACGGTCTATTCTAAACATCCCTTTGAACTCTGAAAAAACCCTTGTAAGCAGCTTTGTATTCCCAAACAAATGTGATGCAAGCTGCCCTGCAACAAGCCCGCCTGCTCCTACTTTAAAGAAACCAGCTACAAGCTGAACACTCACCAGCGCTACCGACTTCATGACATTTCCTTTGGCAATGTTATCAAACGCCTTAATTCGGGTATTTAAGAAATTAAGCATATTGAACAACCCAATTAAAAAGACGGCAACAGGCACAAAGTAAAGCCAGAACGAAAGTGATTCATTGTTAAACAGCTTCAGAATTGGTCCGTGGAAAGCAAGAATAATACCAAATAGAAAAAGACTAAACACTGCTGAAATAAGGACACCTAAAGCAGTCAGCTGAATCGCATCTTCGTCTTTTTCTGGCAGGACAACACTCAGGTCATATCGCGCATTGGCGATCGACCCGAGAGTTGCTGTTATGGCAATAAACAGTTGAACAACCCCGAATTCCTCCGGCGAGTACATGCGGGTAAGGATAGGTGACACTGCAACTGGCAATCCATAAGCGATAGTTGTACCCGTTAAGAGTTTCATAAGATTTGAATTAAATTCTTTGTTTGTTTGTGCAGCTCTCATACCTATCTCATCCTATAAAAGTAATTCATTTATAGCTTATGAACGTTGTTGTAATCGTCAGCCTTTAATACATTCTTCGTATCAAAAACAACATTTGTGCTTTTCGCAATATAGTCGTAATTAATGCCCGTATGGTCTGTTCCAATTAGCACGATATCAGCATTTTTTAATGTTTTTTCATCTAATTTAGCAGTTGGCTTTACCATTTCACCGTTTAGTTTGAACTCAGTCACTGCTGGGTCTACAACTTCCCAATCTGCTCCATGGCTATCAAGAGATTGTAAGATTGGCAGAACAGGTGATTCGCGCCAGTCATTGATGTCTTTCTTGTATGCGACACCGAGAACAAGTACTTTTGCTCCTTTTAATGCTTTACGGTCTTCATTCAAGATTTCCATCAAACGACTTACAACAAATTCAGGCATGCTGTTATTGATTTCACCAGCTGTTTCAATTAAGCGAGTATGGTAGTTGTATTCTCGAGCCTTCCACGTTAAGTACCAAGGGTCGATTGGAATGCAGTGACCACCTACGCCTGGTCCTGGGTAGAACGGCATAAATCCGTATGGTTTTGTTGCTGCAGCGTCAATTACTTCCCATACATCAAGCCCCATGCGGTTACATAGAATCGCCATTTCATTTGCAAGCGCAATATTAATGTTGCGGAACGTATTTTCAAGAATCTTTTCCATTTCACCGACTGCTGGAGATGATACTTCATGAACTTCTCCTTCAAGTACATTACGGTAGAGAGAAGCTGCGATTTTCGTGCACGCTTCAGAAATACCTCCAACAACTTTTGGTGTGTTTTTCGTGTTGTACACTTTGTTACCTGGGTCAACACGCTCAGGTGAATAAGCTAAGAAGAAGTCTTCACCACAAGTAAGGCCATAACCCTCTAAAATCGGTTTTAATACTTCTTCTGTTGTACCAGGATAAGTAGTGCTTTCTAACACTACAAGTGTGCCTTTTGTTAAATATTTCGCAATTTCTTTGGCAGAAGCCTCTACATACGAAGTATCAGGCTGCTTATAAATATCAAGCGGTGTTGGAACGCAAATGGCTACTGCATCTACTTCTTCAATTTTTGAATAATCGGTTGTTGCTTGAAGTAATTGCTCTTTTGACAGCTCAGCAAGCTCTTCATCTACGACGTCACCGATATAGTTCACACCATCATTCACCATGTCCGCACGCTTTTGCTGAATATCAAATCCAATAACGTTGTAGCCTGCTTTCGCTTTCTCAACTGCAAGCGGAAGGCCGACATAACCAAGACCTACTACCCCGATTACAGCTTCTTTTGTTTTTAATTTTTCTAATAAAGAGTCTGCTAAAGAATTCACGATAACTGCCATTTGATTTCCTCCTAATTGTGAAAAGTTTTTAATTAGTTTAAGACGACATGCTTGTTTTCTTCTGCTGCTTCACATAATGCAAGCACAAACTCTAATGCTTTTCTGCCGTCTTCACCGCTTACAATTGGTTCACGGTTTTCATGGATTGCCTCAACCATATCTTCAATAATCCATTGGTGCCCAGGCTTACCATGTGGATCTCCTTTAATTTCTTGCATCAGGTGATCTGTCTCTTCATCTCCCATTGCTTCAACATTCCAATGTTTAATGAGGTTTGCTGTTTTTCCGCCAATCATTACCGTTCCTGTTTCACCGAAAATGCTGATTGTTTCTTCTAAATTTGTTGGATAAATGGTAGTCGCAGCTTCCACTACGCCAAGTGAACCGTTTTTAAACCGAACCACTCCTGCTGAAACATCTTCTGCTTCAATATTACGGAGACGTGTCGCACTCATACTACGTACTTCTTCGATATCTCCCGCAAGCCATAGCATTAAATCAAGATTATGAATAGCTTGGTTCATCAAAACACCGCCATCCATGCTCTTCGTACCGCGCCATTCTGCTTGGTCATAATACTCTTGGTTTCTGTTCCAGCGAACTGTTGCGTTAATGTGACTTAGCTTACCGAAATAACCTTTATCAAGCGCATTTTTGAGCTTCATCATAACTGGGCGGAAGCGGTTTGGGTGAACAACAGAAAGCTTTACATTGTTTTCACGGCAAGCTTCGATTATTGCATCCGCATCCTCAAGTGTTAGCGTAATTGGTTTTTCAATCACTACATGCTTCTTATTCCGTGCTGCCTCTAGTGCCAGCGGTGCATGAAGACCGCTTGGCGTACAAATATTCACAACATCTACTTCTGGGTCTTGGCACAAATCTGTAAGCTCTGTATACGCCTTAACACCATATTCTTCTTCATAAGGCTTCATTGCTTCTGGCACCATGTCGCAGACGGCATAGAAGTTTGCACCTTCTGCATCTGAAATCGCTTTTGCATGCTTTTTCGCAATATGCCCACAACCTACAATTGCAAAATTAATCATCTGCTATCACCCTTTTTTATTTAATAATGTTGCTTATTGATTCACTGTTTCACGATATTTGTCTTTCTTCTTTGGCTTATATCTGTTATTAGCGATATCTAACACCATTGTTCGAAGAGACTGTTCATCCATTAACTTGAACGAATTCAAAAACTCATTAAGAACAATCGAATGACTTGAGTCAGCCTTACCGATATAAATTTTCGGGAAAACTTGTTCTGGGTGAACTTCATTATCGTTAAGCAATTCTTCATACATCTTTTCACCAGGACGAATGCCTGAATATTGAATTGGGATTTCATCTTCCGAAAGCCCTGACAAACGAATTAAGTTCTTCGCTAAGTCGACAATTCTTACAGGCTCGCCCATATCAAGAACGAAAATTTCACCACCACGGGCTAGTGAGCCAGCCTGGATTACAAGCCTAGCTGCTTCTGGAATTGTCATAAAGTAACGCGTCATATCAGGATGTGTAACTGTTACAGGGCCACCATTTGCAATTTGTCGTTTAAAGAGCGGCACAACACTTCCGCGGCTTCCAAGCACATTTCCAAACCGTACCGCTACAAAACGTGTCTTGCTTTTGCGACTTAACTCTTGAATAACCATCTCTGCTAAGCGCTTTGTTGAACCCATTACGTTTGTCGGGTTTACTGCTTTGTCAGATGACACTAAAACAAATGTATCGACACCCGAAGCATCAGCAGCTTCTGCAACATTTTTTGTACCGAGAACATTGTTCTTAACAGCTTCAGATGAATTTCGTTCCATTAATGGCACATGTTTATGTGCGGCTGCATGAAAAACAAATTGCGGTTCGTGTTCAAGCATGACTTCAAACATTCTGTGACGGTCTTGAATATCTGCAATTTCAGTAGGGAATGTAATAGATGGAAACTTTGTTCGCAGCTCCATCTCAATTGTATAAATGCTGTTTTCTCCGTGACCGACAAGAACAATTTCTTTCGGGTCAAACTTGGCTAACTGACGGCAAAGCTCAGAACCAATCGAACCACCTGCACCTGTTACGACAACTGTTTGTCCTTTTACTTTCTTCGAAATATTTGTGATATCCAACTGTACAGGCTCACGACCTAATAAATCTTCAATTGAAACGTCACGAATGTGATTGACCGATTTATTCCCTAATGCAAGGTCTTCAATCATCGGTAATATTTGTACATTGCTGCAAACCTCTTTTGCTTCTTTTACGATGTCGCCAATCTTTTGACGTGAGACAGATGGCATTGCAATAACAATGTGTTCAATTCGGCGCTCATGAACGACCTTTTGAATTTGTTTTGTACTTCCTTCAACCGAAATGTTTTGAACTTTCAGATGATGCAAGCTCTCATTATCATCAAGAATGGCAATTGGATTCAATCCTGATTCTTCATTGTCTTTCAATTGACGTAGCAGCATTCTACCTGCAGAACCTGCCCCAATAATAAGCGTACGCTTTCCTTCCTTAACGCCTTCCTTCTTTAAAATAGGCTTTAGCGAAAAACGATACGTACTGATATAGCGGCGTGCAAAACGAACACCGCCAATAAGGAGTATTTGCATCATTAACGTTGCAACTAACGCACGCTCATAAACTTGTCCAAAAATAATAAATTCTGCTGCCATCACGACGATAATAGAAGAAACGACAACCATTACAATGCTGAATAACTCTTCAATACTTGCAAAACGCCAAACACGTTTATAGAGCCCCAACAAATAGGAAAACAAATGATGACTGACTAGCAGCAAAATGGAGCTGACAACAATCATGCTGTCAATATTCGTTACGTAAGGGTTTAAGATAAAATGACAAAGATACATCGACACAACGACAATAAGTGAGTCAATTGTGATTAAGCCTAATAATCGGGTTTTATACTTCAATGAGGTCTACCTCCCTAACATGTTAGGTAACCTAGATTCATAAAGGTGAAGACTTTCGTTAGCCATCAGCACAACAAGCTTCGAATACTTACCTTTGGTCTTTTTCCGTACCATATTTTTCATAGAATTTTCAAGGACTTTCGTATTGTAAATTGCCTGCTTTTGATATAGAATAAATTATAAAGTTTTTGTAAAGGTTACGAATTTCGTTTTTCATTATGTTGACGCATTTTTATTGCTTCATCAACAAGTTCTCGAATTGAATGAAGCTTTTGTACAGGTGCGTCTTGTCGGATGTAACGAACAGCTCGTTTAATAGATTTTGGCATTTCATTCATCATTTGGGTCATACAATTACCCCCTCAAAAAAGAGAAGATTTTCTTTTTCTTAATCCTTTGAGGCGACTCTTTATAAAATGTTTTGCCTTCTACGACATATTCTGCATTTGTCTTAAGAATGTTTGCCCATTCTGTGCCGAACTTCTTCTCAATAGTCGTTAAGGCATTTTGTACATTAAATGGTCGTGTTGTCGTGTTGTGTGCATCTGATGCGATAAAATGGGTAAGATTAGCTTCAATTAAGTCATAACTAAATTTTTGGATCTTTTTACCGAAAACTCCCGTTAAACTTGAAGTCGTTATTTGAGTTAAAGCACCTTGCTTAACGATTTCATAAAGGATATTCGGTTTTTCAATGATCTTTTGGTTACGTTCTGGATGAACAATTACAGGAATAACACCTTCTAATTGAAGACTATATAAAAGGTTATCTGTAATCCTCGGAACTTGAGCACTTGGGAACTCAATAAATAAGTATTTTCCTGTGTCATTCATCGTAAGAATGTGACCAAGCTGGTAATCTTTCAATAAATCACCATACACACGCACTTCTTGACCCGGAAGGACTTTTATGTCCACCTGCTCTTTCTTAAATACTGCATTTAGCGCTTCAACATCAGTTAAAATGGAAGCTTTGTCGTTTTCGTATTTGCCATTTTTATGATGAGGAGTTGCCACAATTGTGTGAATCCCCTCTTCTTCAGCTTGCTTCGCCATTGTTAAGCTATCTTGTATACTGCCAGCACCATCATCTACAGTTGGAAGTATGTGACAATGAAGATCGATCAATCACGCTTCACCTCCCTTCGTTTAAATGGATTCCATTTACTATCTATAATAATAGTATTGGTGTTTTTTCTGTTTTTGCCCATTCAAAATAGCACCAATCATATTACCATTGGCATTAATGATAGCTTCTTTCGCCCGTTTTGCTGCTGTTACTTCCGTTTTCCCACTATGGACGACGAGCATAATGCCATCACAATGGTTTGCTAAAATTTTCGCATCTGTAACTGCAAGCACTGGTGGAGTATCTATGATTATGTAGTCGTATTGCTCTTTTAAATGACCAAGTGTTTCTCTCATCCCTTTTGATCCTAATAGTTCAGCAGGGTTAGGTGGAATAGGTCCACTTGTTAAAATGTCTAAATTTTTAATTTGGGTTTGCTTTACTGCATCATGTGCCTGATGCTGCTTTGTCAAAACATTGGTAAGTCCGACTGTATTTTCTATACGAAAGGTATCATGCATCGTCGGCTTACGAAGGTCAGCATCAATGATGAGCACCTTTTTTTCTTGTTGTGCAAACACAACTGCTAGGTTCGATGCTGTTGTCGATTTCCCCTCACCAGGTGTGGAGGATGTAATCATCAACGTTTGCAGCTCGCGGTCAATTGATGAAAATTCAATGTTTGTTCGCAGTGTGCGATATTGCTCTGCTACAAGTGATAATGGGCTTTGATGTGCGATTAAGCTGCGACCGTTTGAAAAAGGTTTCTTCTTAGAACCCAAGAGCCTCACCTCTGCGTATTATGTTGTTTTCTTTTTGTCGAATTTTGAAATAGCTCCTAGTGGCGGTATTTCTAATAATTGTTCAATATCTTCTTCTTTTCGAATTGAGTTATCTAGGAATTCGAGTATAGAAGCAATTGCTACTCCTAATAATGTTCCTGCGACTAATGCGATCACCATGTTTTGCATTGGTTTCGGCGAAACTGGCGACGGATTTTTCGAAGTATCAGCTTTAGACAAGATATTAACGTTATCAATGTTCATAACTGTCTTTATCTTTTTCTGAAACACTTCAGCTGTTGTATTTGCAATTTTTGTTGCTGTTTCTGGGTTTGGGTCTTGCACGATAATGGAAATAACTTGGGATTCATCTTTACTCCGAACATTAATCTGTTTATCAAGTGTATCTGCTGAACGTTCTAAGTTCAACTTCTGGGCAACTTCATTTAACACAACTGGACTTTTAATAATGACGTTATATGTATTCACTAACTCTATATTTGTTCGTACGTCAGTGACATCTTGTGACTGGTTATTTGAATTATTTTGATTAACCAAGATTTGTGTCGAAGATTGATAAGTCGGTGTCATTACATAAAAGCTTATTGCGCCCGCAGCTGTGACTGAGACTAATGCAATAATAAGAATTAAGAGAATCCGTTTTTTTAACATTCCAAAGAACTCGCGCAAGCTGATTGTATCCTCCATAAACCTTAATCCCCCGCTTTGCTTACGTTTGATTTACTTTTTCAATGTATCACAGGGCATTGGGAAGGAATAGTTATAATAGTCATAATTTCAGAATATGAGGTTTAACAGTCTGATAACCCTACTGTTAACACGACTTGTAACGCTTTCAAACGATATGTCGTAATTTTCAGAAATATGAGGAATCTAATAAGCATAAATTCTCACTACCCCACCAAAATGGTTTATAATGGTAAAATAACAATTCCATCTCATGCATTTATCATAGTTATGGATTACTTTCGACAAATTTTAACTGAAAATAAGCCATCATTCCTCAATAAGTTTCAATTAATATGTAAATCAAGCCAAATTTCCATCATTTATTCATAACTAAATTCCATTATTTTTAAATTTATACACCTCTTATTAGTCTTTAAGTATACTCAATTACATAATTATCCCAGTAAATTTACGCTGTTCTTTTTAATATTCTTGCGATAATTTACCAAACTTATTTTTCAAAACAACACAAGAGTGTTAAAAACTTTCCACATACCCTTTGAAAAAGACGCTTTGACCTCTTTTAACACTCTTTCTTCTTCATGAAGCAGTCAAAAGTACTAAGCTCTTGGCAAAAACAAAAGTAAGATGACATTTACACCATTCACCAAAGCGTATTATTTCAGACTAATACTTAAAGACTCTTAAATATCTTTTTGTAACCTTAAGAAAACAACGCCCCCTACTATAAAAACGGCATAAAAAATAGACGCCTTTATCGGCGCCTTAACAATGCTTTGCATATGCAGCTTTTAGGTTATCAAGAATCTCAGAAATCTCGTGGTCTTCAATTTCATGTCGATGTATGAAGTGCACGACATCCTTTCCTTTCAATAAAGCCATTGAAGGCGAAGATGGCTCAATCCCTGTAAAGTATTCGCGCATCTTTGCAGTCGCTTCTTTATCTTGACCTGCGAACACAGTTACAAAATTGTCTGGTTTCTGGTCAAGTGTTTTCGATTGAATGGCCGCAGGGCGGGCAAGACCAGCAGCACAGCCACAGACCGAATTAACAACAACCAGTGTTGTTCCCTCTGTACCTTCAATATATTGCTCAACACCTTCTGCTGTTGTTAACTCTGTAAAGCCTGCAGTTGTAAGTTCTTCTCGCATCGGTTGAATCACTTGCTTCATATATTCCTCATAAGCATTAAACAAGAAAAAAACCTCCGTTTCCATATATCTTACCTAAATATACTATAAGAATATTCCTTATGCAACAAAGTTAATTTACTACAAATGGAAAACCTCTATTAAACAGACGAACCTGTTTAATAGAGGTTTTTTATAATCAAACGTTATTCTTAATCTGTTACAGCACCTTTAGAAGCTGAAGATACAAGACGAGCATATTTCCCTAATACACCGCGTAGATTTTGGTCAGGTGCTTTCCATTCATTACGACGGCGTTCCATTTCTTCATCTGTAATTTCAACACTTAATTCATGCTTTTCACTATCGATGGTGACAACATCACCATTTTGAAGTAACCCAATAGGACCGCCAACTTGTGCTTCTGGTGCCACATGTCCAACGACAAGACCGTGTGTACCGCCTGAGAAGCGTCCGTCGGTAATCAATCCAACTGTATGCCCTAATCCTTTACCAACAAGAATAGCTGTTAGGGATAACATCTCAGGCATACCTGGTCCACCTTTTGGTCCTTCATAACGAATGACAACGATATCGCCAGCTTGAACTTTGTCATCGAGAACCGCTTGTGTTGCTTCTTCTTCTGAATCAAACACTTTTGCTGGTCCTGTAATGCTTGTAGTTTTCAAACCACTTACTTTTGCAACAGCACCTTCTGGAGCAAGGTTTCCACGAAGAATAACAAGTGGACCGTCTTTACGTTTCGGATTATCCATTGGCATAATGACTTGCTGTCCTTCTGTAAACTCAGGAGCATGCTCTAAGTTTTCTGCAATCGTCTTACCTGTCACAGTTAAACAATCGCCATGGATAAGACCAGCGTTATATAGCAATTTCATTACAGCTTGGACACCACCTACACGGTGCAAGTCTTGCATCACATAACGTCCGCTAGGTTTTAAGTCTGCTAGATGTGGTACCTTTTCTTGCAGACGCTCAAAGTCTTCTAATGTTAAGTCAACATCTACAGAATGCGCAATTGCAAGCAAGTGAAGAATTGCATTTGTAGAGCCGCCAAGCGCCATAACGACTGTAATCGCATTTTCAAACGCTTCTTTCGTCATAATATCACGTGGACGGATATCCTGCTCAAGAAGCTTGTACACTGCTTCGCCAGATTTCGCACAATCATCTTGTTTGAAATCAGATTCTGCAGGGTTAGATGCACTTGATGGCAGGCTCATCCCCATTGCCTCAATGGCAGATGCCATCGTATTTGCTGTGTACATTCCACCGCATGAGCCTGCACCAGGGCATGCATGACATTCAACTTCATGCAGTTCTTCGCGATCAATCGTTCCTTTATTGTATTGTCCCACACCTTCAAATGCCGACACAATGTCAATATCTTCACCTTTTAATTGACCAGGTGAAATCGTTCCACCGTATACAAATACTGCTGGTAAATTCATTCGTCCAAGCGCGATCATACAGCCTGGCATGTTTTTATCACAGCCACCGATTGCGACAACCCCATCTAAGTTTTCCGCACCGACAACTGTTTCAATTGAATCAGCGATTACTTCACGACTTGGAAGGGAGAAGCGCATTCCTTCTGTTCCCATCGAAATACCGTCTGAAACTGTAATCGTATTAAAAATCATAGGTGCTCCGCCTGCATCTCTTGCACCTTGCTTCGCTCGGCGGGCAAGCTCATCAATATGTATATTACATGGTGTTACTTCACTCCATGTACTCGCAACCCCAATCATCGGTTTCTTAAAATCTTCATCTGTAAAACCGACCGCACGAAGCATCGCTCTATTCGGCACACGCGCTTCGCCTTCACTAATTACTTTACTACGAATCCGCAAATCTCTTTTCTCTTCTGCCATTGTTCATCCCCCTAAAACTTTTTCATGATTGTTTGAATGCCAATTTGATTTGTAGAACTTCTATTATAGTTGGCAATTCGAAAAAAGTATTTTTAAACACTATAGTCCTTTTTTTAAACAATTTCAATATTTTTAGAAAAATCGTTTTATTCAAAATAAAAGTAAACGCTTACAATCTTTTATAGCTTCTTTTCCATATGCACTTGTTTCAATACAGTTGAAAACCCACTCTTATGTAAAAGGTCAATTAATGTCTTTCGTTGATCGGAAATATTAACAGCAAATAATTTCGTTCCAGCCTTTTTCGTTTGAAAAACACCATGCAGAAGACTTGCCAAAATATTTCTTTCATGATCAATTGCCGGTGCTGCTTCACATTGGTAAAGATAAATCGCTCCAACTTCTCCGTTGTTATCTAACTTTTCCTTATAAAGTGCATAGCCAACCGGCTCTTCTTCATCGTATACAATAAGTGCTTTCCCATCTTGAACGCTTTGCCATTGTGTCTGCCATTGTACATCACTTCTATAGAAGGGAAGAAGTGAGATTTGCTGTGGATTGCTGTCTTCAATTTCAAAGCCCCAATTTTTAAGTTGAGCATGAAGGTCGTGCCCACTCATATAATGCAGCTCCTCAAATATTTCATATCCCCATTTTTCGTATAATTGAATCGCCCGTTTATTCGTATGTATAGCTTCCAGCCTTGCAACATCAACACCTTCGATACGATAACGATCGAGCAAATAGGCAAGTAGTGCGTCCCCTATTCTTTGACCGCGAAGCAATGGTGCAACAGCTGTTCCCCCATTCCATGCAATCCGCTTCTCTTTAATATTACGAATACCGCTTAACACAATGCCCGCAGGTCTATTATCAATATATGCACTTACCGAAAGCTGCGGACATAATTCTTCAGAAACAATTCGCTTTAAAAAGCGCTCCATCGTCATTTGTACATCAACCTGATAATCTTGAAAACCGATATTCCATACCTTCAGTGCTTCTGAAAATGAGCACTCTGCCAATGAACGTACTTCAACCATTTATCTCCCTCCCGCTTCGATTCTTTTTAAAATGGTAAATATTATTTTACTCCTTTCCAACTGTACAAACAAGAATTATTCATTATATTCTGAAAAATATTCAATTCATTAACATGATACGAAACTTCTTTACGCAATAAATCGTTTAGACAAGTAAGGAGGTATTGTGTATGAAGTATTTTTTAATTATCTCTTCGTGGATTTTATTCGAGCGGAGGTGATGGAGGGGGCGGATGCGATTAAAAAATCCCCTCAGCACTATCGCGCTGAAAGGGATTTGTCTAATTATTCTTTGGCCATTTTTTCAGTCATTTGCTTCCATACGGAACCTTTTGCTTCTTCTCCACCTTCAATTCTTTCAAGTGCCATCTGAACCTGCAGAGCAACTTCAAACTCGGGATCATTTTTAGCTTTTTGTAAAGCGGGAATGGCCTGTTCATCGCCAACTTCATACAAAAACATCGCAGCCCGCCAACGAACAAGCTTGTTCTTATCTTCTAATGCCTTCATTGCTGCCGGAATTCCTTTTGGATCTCCAATATCAGAGAAGCAATCACCTGCTGTTCGACGTACCATAACTGATTTATCATGGAGCAATGCTTCCTCTAGAAGCGGTAAGACATCTACATTTTCAAGCATGCCAAGATAAACAACAGCCAGACGACGAATGGATTGCTTTTCATCATGTAAAGCTTTTTTCAAAACCGGTAAATCTGCTTCTGTCGGGTTCATTTGTTCCAGTGCTGCATAACGATGCTTCCAATCTGGGTTGTCGAGCATTTCTACGGTTACTTGATAAGTTTCATTTTGCTGAATGGCTTTTTCTTCAGGATTAATAAACGTTTGAATTAAGCTTTCAAGCCGTTCTTCATCATATGCCGCCGCAATTTCATCAACAATTTGTTCACCAATTTCGTCCATTTCTCCATAACGAACACCATGTTCTTTCCATTCGCGTTCCATCACAACATTGTCACCGATTTCAGTTAGTTTCATTACCGCATTCATAAACCGCTGCGGTAAACCAACTCGCTTTTCTTCCTCCCCATCAGTGAGCTTTAGCTGCATTGGGATTCCGGCAAAGGTTTGAACAAATGCTTTTACTTCTCCAAAGCCATCCTGCGGCCCATTTTCTTCAATTTCCTCACTTTCTTCTCCAAATACACCGCGCACCTTCGGCAGGATTTGTTTCCAATCAATCTTTGGATTTCGATCAAGTGCGATAAAATCAGCAACATGATAGACGCTTTTCACGCCTTCAATTCCAAGCAGCTGTTGTACAAATGCAGGAGCACGGTCTACATGTTCTGCTGTATAATGATTCCGCTCACGCCCTTCTAACGCCTTATCAAGCGTAATCTTCATCGTATTCGGGCTTGGTGTTGGTTCAATTGCAACAATTTTCATTCTATTTCCTCCTTCATTCCAACATCTATATAGTGTTATTATAAAGTCTATCACTAGAAAAGAAAAATCTTCTCTATCATACATTTGATTTAATCATTTTTAATGAAACAACGAAATTATGAAAGAAAATCATTGAACAATTGTCGGAATGTTTCTATAATGATGAATCATACGCAGAACGAAATTTTAAATAGGGAGTGAGACCTTTGCCGATTAATATTCCTTCCCATCTACCAGCAAAAGAAGTATTAGAAAAAGAAAACATTTTCGTCATGGAAGAAGAGCGGGCATACACACAGGACATTCGTCCATTAAATATAGCGATTCTCAATTTAATGCCACAAAAAGAAAAAACAGAAACACAAATCCTCCGCTTGCTGGGGAATTCTCCGCTGCAAGTGAACATTACCTTGCTTCATCCGAAAACACACCGCTCAAAAAATACAAAACAAGAGCATTTAAAGAATTTTTACCGGACAATTGATGAAGTGAAGCAGCGTAAATATGACGGTATGATTATCACTGGTGCTCCAATTGAGCATTTAGAATTTGAAGCAGTTACCTACTGGGAAGAACTAAAAGAGATAATGGAATGGACGAAAACAAATGTTACATCAACACTGCATATTTGTTGGGGCGCACAAGCAGGGCTTTACTATCATTACGACGTACCCAAATACCCCCTGAAAGAAAAATGTTTCGGAATCTTTCCACATCGCACCTTTAAAAAGAAAACCCGTTTATTGAGAGGGTTTGATGATTTGTATTTCGTCCCTCATTCACGTTATACAGAAACAAAGCTTGCAGATGTTGAAGAAATCGACGATTTAGAAATATTAGCAACAAGTGAACAAGCAGGGGTTTGTCTCGTCGCATCGAAAGACCGAAAGCAAATCTTTTTAACAGGTCATCCTGAATATGACGTTGATACATTGAAGGAAGAGTATGACCGAGACATTCAAAAAGGAATTGATATGAAAACACCTATTAACTATTATCCAAACAACGACCCTTCACAACCGCCTATGAACTTGTGGCGCTCACATGCAAACCTGTTATTTGTAAACTGGTTGAACTATTACGTTTATCAAGCAACACCTTATGTATGGGAATAGATTTCAAGCCAAAACGTTAATATCGTTTTGGCTTTTTTATGTAAAAAGCACCCCTGCTTATACGCAGAAGGTGCTGTTAGTCAATCTAATTATGAATATATCGTTCATAGATGTTGCCAAAATCTTTCACATTATATTTTTCTTTATTTTCAACGAACCAAGCAAAGGCAATTTGATTGATTTCTCTGAATTCTTCATACAAATGAGAACCGGTTCCTTCACTGCGAGTTAATGTCGATGAAGCTAGTTCAACACTTTGGGTTGCATAATCAAGATAGGACTGATTGTCACGTTGAATTTCAGAGATTTTCAGTAATGATTTATATAAATCTTTTAATTCGGCAATATGCTTTTTATGTGCATCAATTGAGAAGCTCTCATTGCCCATTTTAAACTTAATTTCAATGTCTAAATCAATGGTACCAGCTGTTTCAAGGGCAACACTAGAAATTTGGTTAACATAATATTCATAACGGCGAAGCGTCCGTTTTTTGCTCGTTGCACTTTCACCATCAAGATGGATTAAAGCTTTGTTTGTAAAGCAATATTCATCTGCCTTAGATTTGATTAAAAAATAAATTTTCTCATCATCTTCATGCATCACATAGTCGTCAGTATCCACTTTATCATAGTCCTCTGGCCCAATGACGCTTCCGATATCGCTTAGTCCCAATGCATCTGAGGCGATTTTTTTAAACAATATACTCAATCCTTTCCATCTTAATATTAATCGTTTCAAATAAATTGTAACACACCTTTTTCACAAGATGCTAAGCTGCCCTTTTCCTTCTATGAAGAGAACGGTGCACAGGAGAGAATGTTCTTCATTTTGAATGTTCGCGTTGCTTTTCTGAGGTAACAATACCCTCTCACATAATCGTCAGTGACTTCATGAACTTTAATACGTCTTTTCGTAAAAAGATCCGCATCAGACTGGTAGATCAACTCACAAACGATGCCTTCTTCTAAGCAATATTGCAGCACTTTCCTCATGTACGCCGCCCCCTTTTATTCCCATTGTATTCACTGTATGAAGGAATATAAGAAAAAGACGCACAATAAGTTATTCATCCCTCCACCCTACTTTTGAAATGAACTTTTAAGAGGAGAAATTCATAACATAATCAGTGCTTTGTGTAGATTACCCATAAGCTACCTGTATGGTAAGCTTAACGTAATAGATGGTAATAATTCCATAATAAGTATAGTAATAAGAGGTGAATATATGTTAACACGTTTTACGGCCGTACTGTTATTTGTCGTCGCTTTCTTTCCCCTTATTGTAACTGCTGCCTCACCATGGGATGAAACGAACGTACCAACGAATAAAATTTGGACAATCGAGTTCAACACAAAAATGAAAGAAAGCACGATTAATAGAAACAATATTTATGTAACAAACGAGCATGGGGACACTCTTTCAACGATTGATGTTTCTTTATCAGATGATCAAAGCTTTGTTCGCGTCAGCAATTCCTCTCCTTACAATAAAGGTGAAACCTATCGCTTAGTTATTACGCAGAATGTGAAATCAGATGCTGGAATAAACCTAAAAGAACCGATTGAAATGGTTTTTACAACGAGAAAAGATACAATCAATAACTCAAGAACCGCCCCTGCAACGATCGGAGAACCTTTTGTAATTGGCAGTGGGGCTGTTTCCTATGAATTAGAGCTAACTGAGCTTCTTTCAGGTGAAGATGCTTGGCAGAAAGCTTATGAAGCAAGTCCTTATAACGAACCGCCCGGCGCTGGGAAAGAATATATATTTGCTAAGTTCAAAGTAAAGCTACTTACAGCAGAACGCTCAAAATATTTTAGCTATCATGATTTCACGATTGTTTCTAAGCAAGGAAATGAACTGAAGCGTCCTGTCTTATACCGAATGGAAGACCGCTTTGCTAAGGATTTAGAAGCTGGAGATGAATTTGAAGGCTGGATTTTTACTGAGGTTGATAAGACAGACAATGCCCCCCTTCTTCAATATGAAGATCACTTGACTGACTTAAAGGCTGATTTATGGTTTAAACTACGAAAGGAATAATTAAGAAGGTGAAGCGTCTCAAAGCTGTGAAACGCTTCACCTTTTTATTACTATTTAATGTTTCGAAAGTAAACAAATTGGTTATATTAATAAAACATCCCTTTCATAGTATGTTATTTACATAATGTTTGTCATATCTTTTGACATAAAACGTCGAGATACGACTTTACTAAACCGATAACCCTCATAATTTGTAGGGTTAATGTCACTTTATTTAACATGTAAACTGTGGTAAAATATTTTTAAGAATTTTCAATCAATTATCACAAAACGAATTTATAAAGGAGGAAAAACTTTTGAGTGCAATTGAAATGTTATTAGCAAATGTTGGATTCGGAGCTAGTTTTATCGGACTAATGGTTCTTATTTCTTCTTCAGATAAGCTGCTAAATAAAGAAAAAAAATAAAACTCAACTTACCTCTATCCTATCCTATTCTCTTCTCTACTTCTAATAAACTCCATGCTGACCTTAAAACAAAAAGATGAAGCGCACAAAATGTATTGGGCGCTTCATCTTTTTACATTTTATTGAAAAATATATTTACAACGATAATACTTTATTGCATAATAATGATAGTCATTCCATATTTAGACAAGCTTCTACAAAATCAAAAAGGAGTTTATTTGTAAACATGCGTATTAAGTGCAAAGAATTGCTCGAACAAATTGAAGATAAACGAAAAGAAATGCTTGAAGCTGCGAAAACAACTGGATTCCTTTCCGACCTCACCCTAAAATGCAGCCAAGAGCTTGATGAATTATTAAATAGATATCAACAAAACATGTGAAAGACAAGTTCAGGCAGGCGATGAACGCTCATGCCTTTTTTTGTGAATTTAATAGATAACTCCCTTTAATTGAACTTGAAACTCTCCTTCTTTCATTGCTGCTATTTTATGAATTTGCTGAAACGCATCAAGCATACCGCCAGCTTCGACGCACTCTTCACGATCTGAAAGTTGGTCCTTAATAACAAACACGTACTTCCTCACGCCGTGTCACCTTCCTATTGTCTAAGAATTTATGTGATTTCTTTCACAAGTCATCTCTAAGAAAAAACCGTATCTACGGTGAGGTAATTCCCATTCTTTTATTGACTTAATCCTATTATAGCGTTTTCATTTCAACATGTGTTTGACAATTATGTGAAAGTGCTTTCAAAGTTGGTTATATCCAAAAATAAAAGCCCGGCAATCGCCAGGCTTACGCTTAAGCTTCCATTGTTTGTTCTGATTCTTCTTCCTTCATCAATGGTACCTCAGAAATAACAATGCCATCTTCATCGGCATATACATATTCTCCAGGATTCCATGTCACGCCGCCAAACTTCACTGGTACGTCAATATTGCCTTCGCCTCGTTTTTCACTCTTTAGTGGCATTGTTCCAAGTGCAAAAATCCCAACCTCTAATTCCTTTAATTCACTTGAGTCACGTACACATCCGTTAATAATGATTCCTGCCAGCCCTCTTTCAACTGCAATATCACCAAGACGATCCCCTAATAATGCGCAGCGGCGAGAACCTCCGCCGTTTACAACAACGACCGAACCCCGCGGGGCTGTTTTTAAGCGTTCTTTAACAAGCACATTATCTTCAAATACTTCTACCGTTGTAATTTTCCCAGAAAAAGCTTGTCTTTTCCCATAAGACTGAAACGTAAGTTGACACACCGATAAATCCTTTGCATAGTCATCACATAAATCAGCAGTTTTAACCGTCATACTATTTCCCCCTTTGTGTTCTCATTACATTTACTACGCTGTCAATTCGTCAAAATCCTCCTTTTTCTGAAAATTCACGAATTAGACGTATCTTCTTTATTCACGAACATTTGATTTGATAAAATAAAAAAAGGGGGAGATAACGATGAAAAAAACGACACGTGAACAATTAAAACAACACTATTACGAAAAAATCGCTGAGCTTGAAAAGCTAATGAAGGAAATCAATACAATGGGGGATGATCTTGCAAATGAAACAAGACTCATTACACTCCGCCTATATAAAGAGCAAAATGATCAGCTAGAAGAAATTCGAAAATATTTTCAAAGTGTAAATATGCCGGAAGAAAATAATACGAATGAAGCAATTCTTTCAGTTGCATTAGATCGCTTCTATAAATTCACGAAAGAACTTCATGATGAACATTAAGAAAGTTGTATTGCTACCCTTTTATTGCAGTTGATAAGCTTAAAAAAGGACAGCTTCACCAATGTGAGCTGTCCTTTCCTCTTTTATTGTAAGGTGGTGATGACATTTTGCGCAATCCATACACCGCATGCACTTGCTTGCGCAAGCCCGCGCGTTATTCCTGCGCCATCCCCACCGACATATAATCCACTGATTTCTGATTCGAACTTTTCGTCTAGCTTAGGTCGTGCTGAGTAAAACTTAGCTTCAACACCGTAAAATAATGTATGCTCACTCGCAAGTCCTGGCGAAACATGATTTAATGCTTCTGTCATTTCAATAAGCGATTTCATCGTATTGTATGGCAGAACAAGTCCCAAGTCGCCTGGAACTGCTTCTTTCATTGTCGGTTCTAAGAATCCCTCACGAATCCGCTTATCTGTGGAGCGCCGCCCCTTTAAGATATCTCCATACTTTTGAACAATAATCCCACCGCTTGATAGTCGGTTTGCAAGTGAAGACACTTCATGGGCATATTCATTAGGCTGGTCAAAAGGATCAGCAAATTTATGAGAAACTAACAAAGCAAAGTTCGTATTTTGGCTACCAAGCTCTGGGTCTTTGTAAGCGTGACCATTAGCAAGCATTGTACCTGAGTGATTTTCAACGACAACATGACCTGACGGGTTACTGCAGAATGTTCGGACTCGCGTTCCGACACTTGTATTGAAAATAAATTTACCCTCATATAAATGCTCGTTTATTTCCTCCATTACGATATCAGATGTCTCTACACGAACGCCAATATCAACTTGGTTATTCAGCATTTTCAAGCGGCGTTTTTTTAAGATTTGTGTTAACCACTTCGAGCCATCGCGTCCAGGTACAACAATTACTTTTTGCGCATGCATTGCTTCTCCGTTTTTCAACTGCACGCCTTTCGCTACATGTTTTCCATCTTCTTTTTCTGTAATTAGGTCTTCGACTTCTGTTTTGTAGCGCATTTCTACTTTGTCTTTTAAATATTCATAAATAGATTTTAAAATTTCAAGGTTTTGCTCTGTCCCTAAATGTCGTACTTGTGCTCGTAATAATTTTAACCCAGCCGCATAACCACGCTTTTCAATTTCTTTTACCTTCGGTGTAAGCGGGTCTGTAATTGATTCTGTCGCACCGTGCTCGAGGTTAATTTGGTCAACATATTTAATTAAGTCAACAACTTGGGAGTTTGATAAAAAGTCTGTCATCCAACCGCCAAATTCACTTGTGATATTGAATTTACCATCGGAATACGCGCCAGCTCCGCCAAATCCGTTTGTAATCGAACAGGCAGGCAAACAGCCTGCAAATTCTTTCTTTCCTGCTGCAGGCGGACACTTTGAAACTTTCTTTTCAAGAATCGGACAACGTCTCGTATAAATATCATGACCTTTATCAATTAGAAGCACTTTTGCTTCCGGTTTTTTTAATGTTAATTCATAGCATGCAAAAATTCCCGCCGGACCTGCGCCGACCACAATTACATCATAGTTGCTCATTTCGATTCCCCCATCAAAAAATACGAATATTTAGATGATTGCTAATTTTTTTATTTGTAATGAACACCATGGAATAATATATCAAAATTGCATCGTAACGTCAATGGAAAACACGAACATTTTCGTCTAGTTATTTTATAACATTCGTAATTAACTTCTCTAAATAAAAACACACCCCCTAAAAATAGAAGGTGTGTCAGAAAATCATTAACTTATTGAATTTAAATTGAAACTTTTTGAATCAACCTACTTAGCTCTTCAGTGCTTTCCGATGTTTGCTCAGAAATCTGTTTGACAGTTTCATTATCTTTGGTAAGTTCTTTATTTCGTTCAACTATTGTTTCAATGCTTTCGTTACTTTCGTCTACAAGTGAGCGAAGCTGCTTAAGGAAATGATTCGATTCAGCAACAGAGTGATTAACATTTTCAGCAGCCCCTTCTACATGCTTAAGCAGTTTCAATATTGATGTCGCATCACCTTTATATTGCTCAGATACGCTTCCAAACTTATCGAAATCTGAAAGAACCTCAGTTTCTTGGAAATTAAGCAATGTCTCTGTATGCGTAATTAATTTCTCTACTGCTACAACCACTTCTTCTGTCACACTCTTAATGTCATATACAGATTGAGTCGATTGTTCTGCGAGCTTCCGTACTTCTTCAGCAACGACAGCAAAGCCCCTGCCTTGTTCACCAGCTCTAGCTGCTTCAATTGAAGCATTTAACGCCAGCAGGTTCGTTTGGTCAGCAATATCTGAAATAGCATTAGAGAGCTGGCTAATCTTATTAACTGACTTAGCCGTTTCAATTGTACCCGCCATTTCATCGATTACTTTCTTATAAATGGTTGAAGCTTTCACTCGTGATTCATGAATATCCTTTTCAAGCACTGTAGCCCGGTCATAGATATCTTTGACCATCGTTGTCCCTTCATCTACTTCTTGAACAAGCTCTTCAAACTTATGAATAACTTGATTCAGATTATTCGAAACATTTTCCGTAGAACTTGATACTTCGCCCAATGCATGACTTAGACTTTCCGTAGATGTAAACGTATCTTTGGAGTGATGAGAAACGAGTTCAGCCGTTTGAACATTAATTTCCATGTTATGCTTCGCATCTGAGATCTGCGTCTGAACGGAAGTAATTAATTCACGAAATGAACGCCGCAAATGAATGAGTGATTTTGCCATATCCCCAATTTCATCTTTCCGCTTTGTCACATGAGAAAAGTCATTCGTTTCCTTAAGCTGATAATCTGCTGTTAATTGAATAAGGTTCAAAATGTCTTTTACAGGTTTCGTAATGACACGGGCCATGAGAATTGAAATAATGATAGCCCCTAATATACTTAACGAACCAATCAGTAATAAAATGCCTGTTGTCTGCTTAGCAGGCGCACTAATATATTCCTCAGGCACTTTACTTACAAACTTCCATCCATCAGTTCCATCAATTTCTCTGAAAAAGTTTTGTGTTTTCACGCCTTGAAATTCATAAGGAGAAACACCGCTTTTTTCTTTTAAAATCGTGTCTGTCACGTTCACAACTTCCTGCGGGATCCGTTCACTTACTTTGCGAATGTTTTCTTTTAAAATAAAATCCCTATCCGGGTGGGCGATAACAAGGCCGTTTTTATCTACAATATACGCATATGCACTCGCATGATCGAATCCATACGGTTTAATTTGTTCACTTACTGTTAAGAAATTAATCGAACCTCCAATAAAACCAATCACCTTATCACCCTTCTTAACAGGTGCAGTAAAAACAGAAATCGGATTGTCCGTATTTCGGCTAATTACTGGATTAGAAATAACTTGCTTACCTGCCATTGCATCAGCAAAATAATCTCTATCCTTTAAATTCACATTCTTTCCATTTGGCAGATATGCAGTTCCATCTGCTTTTACAAAAAACAGGTCTTCAAAAACCGGAAAAAGATCGATACGCTTTGCAAGAACTTCCCGCTGCAACGCAACATCATCTTCTAAAAACGCTTCATTCGTTGAAATTGTCTTAATAATATCAAGATAATTCTGGAACGTTAGTGTTAAAAGTCCTGTATTATGTTCAACTTTACTCATGGCATTTTCTGAGATCGTTTGGTAAAACGTTTTATAGACGATGTGATTCGTCGTCACGATCACTAATACCATCAGCACTGTTACAAACAGCACATTCGTTCCTACAAACTTAAATGCAATTCCTGTTTTTCTTGTAGCTTTCATCCCAATAACCCCCATAACCCATTCTCAATCTATATCTACTTATTTAATTAGAAAAGTATCGTTCATTTCTTTCATAAATTTTTGAAATTTTATTACAATTTTGTGACTTTAACCCATTTGTATAGTAGATTTGTTACTTTATTTAGTAAAAATGTCGTTATTTCTACAAAAAAATAAACCAACACAATGACGTGTTGGTTTATTGCAACGGGTAGTCACCCTCATTATTTATTTTTGTTTGCTTCTGGTTTTGTAAATCACGCTGTGCTTGATCAATGATTTCTTGAATACGTTCAAATGAATAATCATCATCTGGTAATTCTTGATCATACGCCTGGTAAAACAAAATCGAAGCGTAACGCAGCTGTCGATCAGTTGGCGCTGGATTTGTTATCTTTTTTTTTTCGACTTCATTTGAAAGCTCTTGAATGACATACTTCGCTTCTGCTTTACAGCAATAATCGATGTCATCAATGTCCAGTTCGTTTATCAGTTCATCGATTTCTTCCATTTGCTCTTTTGTAGGCGGTGTTGATAGAACTTTTTCAATCGTTTCATTAATTTTATTTGAAAGCTCTTCATGAAATGCAGGATTTGAGCGCATTTCTTGGTCAATTTTTTCGAACCATGCAGCATGCTTCTCAGAATACGTTCGCCAATGCTGAATGAAGGAATCTGTTGAATATTTATTTTCATCCCAATCAATCTGGTTCATATATTGTTCAAAGCTTGTCGTAATCGATCTTGTAATACTAATTTTAACTCCTTGCGGAAGACTTTCAAACATTGAATTTAAACCCCCAATACCGTTCAATCTTACATCTTCATGGTTTATTTTATTCTATCATAACAAATTTTTTGTCGAACTGGGTAAAATATAAATTATTAAAAATAAGAGGATAACAAAATCATCATACACTATGTGTGAAAGCTTTGCAAAAATTCCTTAAAACTTCTTTCATTCTCCTACAAAATCTTTATTTTCCACCTTATTTAAAAAGCTCAAAACATTTAGAAAACAGCTACTTCGATTCCCTTGACTCTCATTTTTTCATCATGTATATTAGAAGCAACAGATAACAGCCGACGTGATGTGTTGGATGTAGATTAACCCGCATGTTCATATGCTGAGTTAACAATTCAAGTCCGCACTTCTTTCGGAGATGCGGCTTTTTCACGTTCAGGCTTGTCATTTGTTAATATTTTGTAAGACGCACAACATATGTGCTGTTTTTTAGGAGGAAAAAGAAACATGCAAAACGGTAAAGTAAAATGGTTCAACGCTGAAAAAGGCTATGGCTTCATCGAAGTTGAAGGCGGAGACGATGTATTCGTACACTACTCTGCAATCGAACAAGAAGGCTTCAAAACTCTTGAAGAAGGTCAAGAAGTTTCTTTCGAAATCGTAGAAGGTAACCGTGGACCACAAGCGGCTAACGTAACAAAACTATAAATTGAAATTTAACCTACACAAGGGGCTGTCAATTGGCAGTCCCTTTTTCAATGTTAAGGATGTATAGGAATGATTTTCTCTAGGCAAATTAAGCCTGGAGGTGCAAAACAGATGACAAAACGAGATGATGGTATTCAAAGTGGCTTCAACCAACAAGAACAAGCAGAGATGGCTGTGAAAGCGGCACAGAAAATGGTCGGTTCTGCCACAATGAGCATGGAACCCCGCGCCCTTCAAGCCGCCACTGAAGCAATTATGCAGGCTCAACAACAGCTTCACTCATTAACTGCAGAACAATATAAAGGGTTTGTTTCTCAACAACAAGTTTTCCTTAACCGCTGTCAAGAACAATTAAATGAAGCTCAGCATTAAGTAAAAAGCATGTGACGGGTAATTGTCACATGCTTTTTACGTTAACTTCTTTCCATATTGTTGTATTTTTTCACCAACTGTGCATTGTTTAATACAAAACCTTAAAGCCTGTTTTCGGCCATATTCTTTACTGTGATGAGCCCTTAGCAGACAATCTGTACAGTATGTGTCAATTAATTCTGTTACTTCTTCGATGATTTCCTTACGCTTCATTCTTTCTTACTCGCTCCTTCCAATTTCATCTACCATTTATTCGATCTCTTGTTCGCTTTCAATATCAATATTTCGAAGTGCTTGACTTGCCAGTTGGTCCGCTTCTTTGTTATCTTTTCGCTCTAGCAGTTCATACACAGCAGAGAGCTTCATCGACGCAAGCTTTTCCTCAATTCGGTCAATCCACCGATTATGTTCTTCATCATAAACTGGCCATTCTCCTGCAAGCTGCTGTAAAACAACTTGAGAATCTCCTCGAATTACAACAGACAAATGATGCACGTTTAGTGCTTCAAGTTCCAAAACCGCCAGCCAAAGTGCTGCATATTCTGCTTCATTATTTGATGATAATTCGTCAAAACGGCTGTTTTTTCGAATACGGTGTCGTTTACTGCCTTGCGTGTAGTAAACAACAATTCCGACACCCGCTTCAGTCGTTTCCTTCTCATAACTACCATCAAAATACACTACCAAATCATGCGGTTCTTTATCAAGCTCTTTTAAGAAACGTTCTAGGTTCTTTACAGTCCACTGCTCGTTTTTCTCATCAATTAACTTAAGTGATTTCACGCGTCCTGTCCGCTCAATGTCCTTTGCCAATTTAAGCGCTGATTGCGCCTTCATTTCTTCACTTTGAAATACGGTTTGAGGACCCTTCGGCGCTTTATATAGCCATTCAATTTTTATTTTCATCGCTTTAAACCCTTCCCTTATTTATACTATTCATATGTTTGGTTTGCACCTCTAATACGTGCCTATTCTATTGCATTTTTCAAACATTAACACTATAATAATAAACTTGTGGAAAATTTCATAGCAGGCGGTTCGAAATCTCCCGCGTTATCAAAACTATTTTCTTGGAGGTCTTTTCATGTTTAATGAATGGTTATGGCTTGGATTTGCCATTGTAAACTTTTGTTTTATTTTAGCGGCCTATCAGCTTTTCGGCAAGAGTGGACTGTTTGGCTGGATTGCCCTATCTACCATTTTGGCAAATGTACAAGTCGTTAAAACGGTTGAGTTATTTGGTATTATTGCCACTCTTGGTAACATCATGTATGGAACTGGCTTTTTAGCAACTGATATTTTAAATGAAAAATACGGACGAAGAACAGCCCAAAAAGGCGTAGCGATTGGTTTCTTTTCTCTGCTTGTCATGACGGTCCTTATGCAGATTGCAATCCGCTTCGTTCCCCATGAATTTGATGTTTCTCAAGAGGCTCTTAAGACGATTTTTGGTATTCAAATTCGTGTTGCAGTGGGAAGCCTTGCTGCATATTTAATTAGTCAATATGTAGATGTACGTTTATACAGCTTATTAAAAAATAAGTTTTCTTCTAATCGTTACCTTTGGGTCCGCAATAACGGCAGTACAATGATAAGTCAGCTGCTTGATACGCTTATCTTTTGCACAATTGCATTCCTAGGTGTGTTTCCGACCAATGAATGGGTGATGGTTGTCTTGTCTACTTATGTAATTAAATGGCTTGTGGCCGTTTTAGATACACCATTTTTATATATTGCTAAACAGTTGCAGCCGAAACAATGGGATTGAAGTTATGCTAAAAACTTCTAATGCCTTCATCCCTTATGATACAATACAAATTATCTGACAATAATGTAAATGGGGTGTACGTGTTGCTTGAAGTCTATATTGATGGTGCCAGCGCAGGAGACCCAGGACCTTCTGGAGCTGGTATTTACATAAAAAGCAGCGCTATTCAACAACGACATTCAGTACCACTTGGAACAATGTCAAATCATGAGGCCGAATATTGGGCTTTGATTAAAGCACTTGAAATTTGCTTAGAGCTTAATGATTCGGTTATTTCAGTTCGAACAGACTCGAAATTAATTGAACAAGCGGTTGAAAAGCGATGGGCAAAGAATAATCGTTTTGTACCACTTCTTGAAAAAGCTTTACTTCTTGCAGATCAGTTTGACCTCTTTTTCATAAAGTGGATTCCAAGTAAACAAAATGGTGCCGCAGACGAACTTGCAAAGCAAGCTGTTCAACAATGTAAAGAAGAAATGAGAGAAAACGAATGAAGAAAACAATATTAGCCGATGTTTGCTTACTACTTGTTGCAGTCGTCTGGGGTGCTACATTTGTCATTGTACAAAATGCAGTGGCTATTCTTGAGCCCTTTACCTTTAACGCAGTCCGCTTTGGAATTGCAGCCCTTTTTCTTTTCCTTTGGACATGGTTATTTGCACGAAAGCAATTTAAACAACTGAACAGAAAATTGGTGTCAGCAGGTCTTATTATGGGTACATGGCTTTGTGCAGCCTATGCGTTGCAAACATTCGGTCTGTTGTACACAAGCTCTTCAAAGGCCGGATTTATTACTGGGTTAAGTGTTGTGCTCGTTCCACTATTTGCTTATCTCTTTCTGAAACAAACGCCAAAACCAAATGCTATCACAGGTGCTTTGCTTGCTACATTTGGGCTTTACTTATTAACATTAGGGGATACCTTTTCGGTCAATCAAGGTGACTTACTTGTCTTCTTCTGTGCCATTTCCTTTGCCATGCATATTATCGTAACAGGAAAGTATACGTCAGCCTACCCGACACTACTATTAACATCTGTACAAATTGCAGTTGTATCAATATGGAGTGCAGTTGGCGCCTTGTTTGTTGAACCATGGCAAATGGCTTTTGACCTTGAGGTGATTGCCCATACAGATGTGCTGTTCGCTCTCATCATTACTTCTATCTTTGCAACCGCGCTTGCATTTTTGGCACAGACAAATTTCCAAAAATACACAACACCCGCTCGTGTTGCCTTAATCTTTGCAATGGAGCCTGTGTTTGCTGCGATTACTGCATTTATTTGGGCAGGTGAACGATTAACATCAAAAGCACTTGTTGGCTGTCTGCTTATCTTTCTTGGTATGATTCTCGCAGAGCTACCACAAAATGTTTTCGCCACCACAAGACGAAAGAAAAACAGTTTATATAGGTAGAAAAACGTCTAAGCAATAAAAACCCACAGCCATCAAATCATTTAAGCTGTGGGTTTACGTTTATTCGCTTTGCTTATTTTGCATTTTTTCAAGTTCCATTTCTGCATAAGAAGCAGAAACACCATCTTTCTTCATTTCCATCTTCTTTGCATTATTATTGCGCTGTGCATTTGGGTTACCTTTCTTTTGTCTACCCATTTTTCGATATCCTCCTTGTGTATTAAAAGTCTTTCCACCTTAAATTGACTCTATAAACAAGGAAATATACTTACTTACAGCGTAATATTTGCGACGTTATCTTTTCCTCGAACGGCTTGTACATTTACTGTCTTATCAGCGTATTTCTTTTTAAGCTTTTCAGCATAGCTTTGGGCAAGTTGTTTTGCTTGCTGGTCAGTAATTCCTGCTTCTAAGATAAGCGTCCCATAAGCGGTATTCTCTTTCGTATAAACCTTCCCATCAACAACACCCTTTTCTTTCTTGATCGCTGTTGTTAGATCCGTATCTTCATTATTTGCCGGCTTTTGTTCTTTTGGCTGTTCTTTTGCAGGCTCTTGCTTTGTTCCTTTTTTATCGTCAGATTTGGGCTGCTCTGCTGAATTTTTCTTATCAGCTTCTTTAGCCTGTCCCTCTTTTTCCACCTGGTCTTTAGGCTGAGCATCTTTCTCTGCGTCAGTCTGTTCTTCCACTTGTTTGTTTTCAACTTCCTTCTCTGACTCTTCTGTTTGTGAACAGCCTGCAATTAATGAAGCCGCAAGGAAAAGTGCTACCCAACGTTTCATGACCTTCATCCTCCTCTAATAGTCCCTTTAATTATTTACCATTTATAATATTCGGTCTCAGTTTCTTATTATGACCGTTTATTCCCATTTTTGATTTGTACTGTTAGTGTAAGAATAACTTGGGTTACCGTCAAGAATTTTGCATTTAAATTATACAAAAAAAGCTCTGCCTGCAATAGACAGAGCTTCCTTTATAAGGTCAGCTTATTTTGTTGAAGTTACTGATTCAACTTCAAGCTTAAGACCTGTTGTTTTGTTACCTTCCATATCTGCTACAACAGCTTCTTGGTCCACTGTGTCACCTTCAAATACTTCCTCTTCTGTTGTAAGTGTAATTGTATTCGTTCCATTACCTTCAACAGCTGTTACTTTGTTGTCACCATCATTCACAACAAATGTACCGTTGTTTACCCATTGTACTGCTTCATCAAATACGATTGTTACTGTCTTTCCGTTAGCAGTAACCTGTTTTACATCATCTTCATCTTCCATAACAGATGGTGCGATTTCATCAACAATTACCTCTTGAGCATCTTTGTCAAGTGTAGAGCCATAACGGTTTGTTGACTCCTCACCAACTGCAACTAGTTTGTATTGGATATCTTCTGGAGACATTACATCTGCTGATAAGTCTTCAGCAAGAGTAAACTTCACTTCATCTCCATCAACTCTTTCAACGCTTGAAACAGCAATTGATTCGCCGTCATCAACCAAGCCATCTCCATTAGCATCTGCAAATACAGCAAAGTCTTTAAGCTCGATATCTTCAAGTGAACCATCGAAAGTCACTTCTAGTTCATCTTTTGCAGTAGCTGTAACTTCTTCAAAGCCAATTTTCTTCGTGTCTGTTCCTTCAATTTCTTTTGAAGCGCCGATTGCAGTATAGTTACCAGCTGCATCTGCTGCACGAGCGATTGTTAGTTCATTGTAGTTTGAGATATCTGCACCATCAACAGTGATTTCAACTGCTTCACCATTTTCTACTGCGTCAATTTCTACGTCTACATCACTCTCATCAGCTAGGTCTTGAAGGTTTTGACGAGCTACTTCTGTACCTTCTTCATTTGTTTCGATAAGGTCATAGATACCTAGGTCAAGAACAGAATACTTACCATCTAGGTCCATTTTTTCGCTGTAACGAACAATGACTTTGAATTCTTTATCGTCTTCTTTTTCAAGAAGTACTTCATCAATTGTTGGTGTATCTTCATCTTCAACTGTGAAGTCTTTTGTAACACTGCTCATTTCATTGCCTTCTGTGTCTTCTACACCCTCAACAACGATTGAATAGTCGCCATTGTCAAGCTCATCATCGAAATGAACAACAACTGTGTCACCATCTTGAACGATGCGGCGAATTGCACCTTCTACTTCATCGCCATCAGCATCAAGGATTGTATAGTTATCCTTGTCTTCAGCTGTATCTTCATCTACTTCTTCTGTAAATGTAAGTGTTGCTTGGTCTTTTGTTGCTTCGATTTCATCAATTTCTGGAGCTTCTTCATCGCCTTTTACTTCAACTGCTGTACGAATATCATCAGCATTTTCGTTATCCCAAAGGTCAGAAACAGCACCTTCTTTTACATATACATATGCTGTACCTTCAGGCATTTCATTTTCATCTGCAAATTCAAGTGTTAGCTCGTTACCGTCAACCGTAACGCCGCCTTCTTTTACTTTGTTACCTGTGTTTGTATGATAGAAGTTTTCTACTGCATCATCTTCAAGTTGGATGTCTTCATTGAATACAAGTGTTACTTTGTTTGGCTCTGCGTCTTTGTAGTCGACAACTTCTGGAGCCTCTTCATCTGTCATCACATCAACTGTTTTTGTTACGGGAACAAGGTTAAAGCCAGCAAAGTCTTCCAGGCCGTTTTCTACTGAAAGGCTTAGTTCGCCTTCATCGAAAGAACCGAATACTTTTACATTTGCTTCTTTTCCGTTCTTAAGTACATCAATTTTGTCTACTGTATAAGATTTGTTGCCAACTTTGATTTCGAATTCATCTTCATATTTGCTATTTGCAACATTGTTATCATCAGCTTCGAAGTTCATTGGCTCATTAAACATTAATTTAACCGTGTCTTTTCCGACAACTTTTACATCTTCAATTTCAGGGATGCTGTTGTCGAAGAAGTTTAGGTCGAATTCAGCTTCTTCACCAGTTACAGCACTGTCAACTGTAATAGTTGCATCAGTTTGGTTAGCTGCAGCTTCTTCTAATGTAAGTGTTGCTGTTTTGCCATCTACATCAACGTCTTTGATGTCTAGTTCGTCACCATCAGTATCTTCAATTTCATAGTTTGCTGGGTCTTTTGCTTCATCTTCATCGTAATTTTCATTGTTAAATGTTACTTCAACCTGCACAAGGCTTGTTGCTTTTGCATCTTCTACAACAGTTGCGCTTGGTTCTTCAGGTTCTTCTGGCTGTTCGTCGTCACCAGCAATTTCTGTTTTATAAACAAATGCTGCTACTTGAGCACGTGTTACGTTTGCAAGTGGTGCAAATTCGTCTTCTTTCACGCCATCAACAATACCAGCATCGTAAAGAGCTGCAATATATTCTTTCGCCCATGTTGCACCTTCAAGGTCTTCAAATGGGATTTCTGCATCTTCAGCTGCTTTAATGTCATATGCTTCTGTAATCATTTTAGCCATTTGAGCACGTGTAAGTGTTTCGTCTGGACGGAATGTACCATCTTCAAAACCGTTGATTACACCTTCTTCAACAAGTGCTGACACATAATTTGCATACCATGCATCTTCATCAACATCTGGGAAGCTCACTTCGTTTGTATTTTCAACATCAAGCTCTAATGTCACTGCAAGAATTTTTGCAGCTTGGGCACGTGTAACATCTTCACTTGGACGGAAGCTGCCATCTTCAAATCCATCTAGTACATCTTTGCTAGTAAGATAGTTTACTGCATCATAGAACCAATCGTTTGATTGTACATCTGTGAAGTTTGATTCAGCATTTGCAACAACAGGAGCTACCGCAGACGCTACAACTGCAGTGCTGATTGATGCTGCCATAAATTTACGTAATGATTTTGGTTGGTAAGACATAGAAGAATTCCTCCTAAAAAGGGTAAAATATTTTATTTAACACATCTCCTGCTCTCTTTGTTTGTGCAGGTAGATGATGTTCACAATTTCTTGCTTAACTAGTAAAACATGCTATGTTCATATGTTTCAAGAATCAAAGTTTTCCAATTTCTAAATCCACCTCAATTATTATCCAAGGAATATGTTGTTTTCATATCCTGTGAATGTAACAACTTACATCTTTTATTAAAACGCTAAACATTCAATGGTTCAAGGTGAAATGTTTTCCAATGATTCCTGTAATATGTATAGCTGTTAATGAACTTGCGTAATTAACTATAACGCTGACAAAAACAACCTTCAACACGTAAAGTTTTCCAGTAAACATTCAACCCATAAAAACCAGCACTGGAAACGAACAATTCCTGTTCCTATTTTCACCATTACCTTTCGATAAATCTCCTTAAACATGTGTCTGTTGTAATATTTATGTAATTTTTTCAGCCAATAAAAAAAGCCGCCCGTGTGAACGGACGACTGTATTTAACTTACTTGGAATAATTTAAAATTGTAATCCCTTTGTAACATTGTAAAAGTAGATTATTTACCAGTTTCTACCGGATTATCTTCATATGAAGACCAATCACTCCAGCTACCAAGGTATAATTTAACATTTTCAAAACCCGCTTCTGCTAACCCAATAATATTCGGACAAGCGGATACACCTGATCCACAATAAACGATCTGTTCTTCCCCTTCACCAAAACCACGATAGAAGTTAGATAGTTCGTCTTTTGTCTTCCATGTACCCTTTTCATTGTAATTCTGTTTCCAAAACGCATTCACTGCGCCAGGAATATGACCTGCTTTTTTATCAATTGGCTCTTCTAAGCCTGCGTAGCGTTCAGGACTTCGAGCGTCAATTAAAACAGTTGAAGCAGGTCGTTTTTTTACTTCTTCTATGTCTACAACCAAATCAGATTGAATGTTCGGCGTAAAGGTCTTCTTCTCAACGACAGGGAAATCTGTATTTGTTGGATAGCCTTTACGGTTCCATTCATTAAAACCACCGTCAAGAATAAATACCTTTTCATGACCTAAATATTGAAGCATCCACCAAAAGCGTGCTGAAAACATGCCGCCATCTTCATCATAAGCAACGACTGTAATCGTTTCATCAATTCCTGCTGCTGAAAGTTTCTCAGCGAACAAGTTGATTTCAGGCAACGGATGTCTTCCGCCATGCTTTTCTGCTGGTCCAGACAGGTCTTTCTCGAGGTCAAAAAACAATGCCCCAGGAATGTGGGCTTCAATATATTTCAACAGGCCTTCTTTCGGCTCTCCTAACACAAACCTTGTATCTACCACACGAACATTCGGATCTTGCAAATGCTGATTAAGCCAATCACAATCGACGATTGCTTTTCTCATTTCCCTGCCCCCTGTTCATCTATTCGGTCATACACTATTAATCTTGTCCATTTTCTTCACGTTCTTTTAGGTTGGAAACATATTCCTCTAACATTTCTGTTGTAACGAGCTTCCGAAGAGGCGTAGGCCCTGTTTTGGCCAATTCATTAATTTGCTTTGTGATATCATTAATTGTATCAACCGAGTATGGCTCCCCTTTTTTACAAAGAAGAACAGCTTCATCAATCGCTCTTTCTCGCTCTTCTTCAAGAGAATGAAACATTTTCACTTTTTCATGCTGTGATTCGGCATGCTTTGTAATTGACTTATGTACGCTCATGCTCAAGCACCTCCATTTTTCTTCTACATGTTATTATAGCACGAGAAGTCCTTCCAGCATGGAAAAGGTGTGCAATCATAATTAATTTGCACACCTTTTGTACTTAATTACGGCCTGCCGAAACAGCAATTTGTTCTTGATGATACAAATCTAGCTTTCCGTCTTTATGCCGCGTACTATTTTTAAAATGCAAATCAAAATGCCCGTTATAGTCATTGTCTTTAATGAACTCAATGTCATGCGGCATTGATGCCATCGAAGCAGCAACCCTTCGACCATCAACTTCTACGATTACAGCACGTGTATTCCAGCTATATTCTCCGCCCCAAACTTCCTTTATAATTTCAGCATCTTTGCTTGTAAGCGGCTCTGAGTCAGCGTGGTTCGCCCCGATCGTCCGTTTAATCATAAAGGTTGTGCCAGTTTCAAAATCCGTTATTTTAGCAACTTTTCCAATTGGAAATACATATTGTGCTTCAGTCCACCAATCTAGTTCTTCTCCATAATCTGCTCCTGCTGTTTGTTTAACTGGTACATTGTGGACTGGTATTTGAATTTCCTGACCTACTGATAGAGAGGTACTTTGAGAAAAACCGTTCACTTTTAACAATTCACTCATCGGAATACCAAATTCAATGCTGAGGTTCCAAATTGTATCGCCTCGTTTAATATTATAGGAGTCGTACGTGACTGATTTCTCGATATTTTTTTGCTTAGGTTCACGTTTCGTTTCCTCTTTTGGCTTAGGTGTTGGTTCTTTTTTAGGTTTTGTCGGTACAGGTGGAGCTGGGTTTGGTTCTGGCTCTTCAATTTGAGGTGCTGGTTTCGGTAATTGAGTAGGTGTTGATACGCTGCTGCTTGGAATCACTAAAGTATGACCAACATATAACGCATCAGAAGTAAGATGATTGGTTTGCTTAATTTCTGAAACGGTTGTGTTAAACTGTTGCGATATTTTCCAGAGCGTGTCCCCTTTTTGCACAATATATGTACGGCCTGTAGTCGGTTTCACTTCTTTATCAAAAGTTTGTCCGCTAGATTGCTTTTGAGGCAGGTTCAATACTTGACCAACAAAGAGAGCCTGGCTGCTTAAGCGATTCGCTTGCTTTAACTTTGTTGCAGTTGTGCCTGTAGCAGCTGCAATCGTCCATAATGTATCGCCTTTTTTCACAATATACCGGGTATCGTCGGCATAGATTAACTTGTCCCCAACATAAAGCATATCTGAGTGAATACCATTCAACGTCCGTAATGTTGAAACAGACACCGAAAACTGTTTACTAATTTTCCATAACGTATCGCCTCGTTGGACGGTATATGTCTTTGTGGCAGCATTTGTAGGAGTTGTAAATAACGTAAATGAAAGTGCAGCTGTTGTAAGAAAGATGCCAGCTTTTTTTACTAATGTTTTTTTCTGGGTCATTTGGTGTTTCCCCCTTGTTGTGTTCTACTTTGACAATTTTACAGTATCACTGCCAATTAGCATTATGCAATACCTTTTTTCTACAAATATTAACAATTTGTAGGACATCTACAAAATTTGATTTTAAAAAAGGATTTAACAGATTAATCTCGAATTGTTTATATACCAAAATCTGCGAAATAGAGGAGCGATATCATGAAAGTCGGTTTTATCGGATTAGGTAATATGGGACTTCCAATGGCAAAGAACTTAGTTAATGCCGGCTATGAAGTATACGGCAAGAATCGAAGCAGAGGAAAAGAAGAATTATTCGAACAAGCAGGCGGTAAAACAGGCCTTTCACTTGCGGAAATGGCCCAAGAGCTTGATGTTATTCTTACGTGCTTACCACTACCAGAAGATGTCGAAAATGTCTATTTTGACGATGAAGGCCTAATTGCTCATGCACGAGAAGGTCTTATTATCGTTGATCATAGCACGGTTGCACCAGAATTAAATCGGACAGTGGCGCAAGCTGTCGAAAAAAAGGGTGCAGCCTACTTAGATGCACCGATAAGCGGTGGTAATTTCGGTGCTGAAGATGGGACATTGACAATTATGACAGGCGGTAAGAAGGAAGTATATGAACAAGTACTGCCGTTATTTGAAGTAATGGGAGAGAATATTTATCATATAGGGGATGTTGGCAGCGGTTCCGTTGTAAAGCTTCTGAACAATCTAATGGTCAGCTTTCACACGCAAGCAGTTAGTGAAGCAGTTGCTCTCGGTAAGAAGATGAACGTCGATACCGATCTCTTATTTAATATTTTAAATGCCAGCTATGCCCAAAGCCGTATCTATGAACGCCATTATAATAACTTTATTGCAAAGGATGACTTTACAGCCGGTTTTGCAATTAAGCTCCTACATAAAGATATGAAGCTTGCCGAGCAAATGGCCGACAGAGCTGAGATGGACTTACCAATCGGCAAACAGCTTACTTCACGTTTAAAAGCAGCGATGGATGATGGCCTTAGTGAGGAAGACATGTCTGCACTCTATGTATTAATGCAACGCGAAAATGCCAATATTGTAAAGTGAACAAAAGGCCCCGCTCAATTGGAGTAGGGCCTTTCTTCTTTTAAAAACGTAAACGAACCATATCAAATGGGGTGATAATACCAAGCAGCCGTTCATCCGGCCTACCGTTATCGGTAATCAATACAGCTTCAAGACGAACACCATGTCGTTCCAAATGATGATAAAAAAGTTCACGGATGTCATATACATTTTTCGACTTTGCCATAAATGTATAGTTTTTAATATTTTTTTCGAAGTTTAACACATCTTTTAGTGTAATTTCGTTTAATTGACGGCATTTTTCAAGATCATTGACAAACCAGCGAGTAATACCTCGGTCTGTAATTAACCCTGTACATATTCCATTTTGCATCACAGGAAATTGGGAAAAGCCAAAAATCTTAATACCGTCCATTAATTCCTGCACAGTTTGAGAGATGTCAAAGGTAACGACATCTCTTTCAAAAATCGGAATTAACGTTTGTGGCTCTGTCAGCTGAGAAGCAATATATTCAAGCTTCTCAACGACAGAAATATGCGGGTCAGCAATAACCCGCTCTGGAAAATCTCTGTCATGCACAATTGCATTTCGCAAATAGGAATATTCCTTCAAATCATCCTTAAAGTGCATCACAATGCCATTCTTTTTCTTAGCCATGTCGACCAATCGAAAAAAAGGTAAATATTTATTCATACCGACAATTAATTCTAATTCTTTTGTGATTGTATTGTATGCACTTAAGAATCGCTCGGCATTCGTTCTATTTTCAGCCAAACCCTTCACCTATCTTTCTGCTTCCACCAACACATCATACGCACGTTCTAACACAGTTGTATCAACTGTTTCACTCAAGGCTTCAAGCAATCCATCATAAAATTCATTCACATCACCTACACGCTTTTGCAGCTGTTCTTCTGTAAGTGAAAGAAATAATTGTTCATAGTATACCTTAAATTGCTCTGCATACTGCTCTAATTCAGCATGAACAGGAGATTGCAGACGGTCTTTCAGTATTTCTCGTATCTCTCGCTTTCCACCCTGTTCAAAGAATTGCTTTGCGTTTTTAAATTGATTTAACACATCACGGTAACGGTTTGCCTCTTCTTGCTTTAAGCCGTTTTCAAAATCTTGTTCTTCAAATTCAATCCGTTCAAACGAAAGAAAATTAAGCTCGTCATTTTGTTCCTTTGCTTCTCGCTGTAATTTTTCGTCATAAGACTGAAGCTTTTTATTAAGGACATTTTCGATCCGCAGTGTTGTCGCACGCATTTCTTGAGACAAATCAAAACCAAGTGAATCAATTAACTCTTGCATACATCGTTGTAAGACGTCTTTCGGGTTTCCATTTCGGAAGGCTCCTGGATGAAACGCCTCGTTATAGAAATCAGTAAAGCGAAGGAACATTCGCTGTTCTACATAATAGACTAATTCTTCAACTTCCTGCAGGACAGATTGTGTGTAAGAATGAAGCGAAACGTTGTTCATTTTCTCATTCGAAAGCTGTTGTTCCGTAAGTGCTTGTTCTTTCCGCTTTGCTTTCTCATCTGCACTTTGACTTGCCATTTCAAGCAACGATTGAAGGCGGTCTTTCGTTTGCGTTAAATCTGTTTTAGCAGCTTGCACGGCTACATCTGTCAGCTCATGCTGAATGAAGCTTTCTAGTGCCCCTTCAAACTCCCCAAACGCCGCACCATGGTCATTTTCTTTACCTAATTTGGATTCTAACGCGTACTTACTTGATAACGGGAAGATCTTTGGCAAACGAATTCCATAGCCAGTCAGCTCATCGCCAACATACGTAACGACATCATCAAGCTCATCTTCTGTTTTCGCTAGATCACTTGCATTGACAATAAAGAACATCTTATCAAGCTCAAATGTTTCCTTTACACGCCCTAATTGAATAAGAAATTCACGGTCAGCTTTTGAAAAAGCATGATTATAGTATGTCACAAATAAAATGGCATCCGCATTTTTAATATAATGGAACGCAGTATTTGTATGACGAGCGTTAATTGAGTCGGCTCCTGGTGTATCTACAAGCGTAATCCCTTTTTCCGTTAATGGACAGTCTTTGTACAGTGTCATCCATTCAACAAAGCAAGATTTCTCTTCCTCTGCTGCGTAACCTGCAAATTCAGCTTGCGAAACGGTTACCATTTCACCAAGACTGTCTTTCACAGCATGATAGCCGCGTTTTGCTGCTTGTAAAAACGCCAAATGTACGTTATCCTCTGCTGAATTCTTCTGTACGGAATCAACTGCTTCAAGCGCTTGTTCAACCGTTGCTTGCTCCATATTGAATGGATGAAGGGCAGCATTTAAGTCTTCTAATAGCTGCTCTGTATTTTTAAATTTGATCACAACTGTTCCATCAGGATGTTCGGCATCAGGTGGTGCGATTTTATTAATTGCAGCTGTCGTCGGATTTGGCGAGACAGGTAAAATCGCATCACCCATCAATGCATTTGCAAACGATGATTTCCCTGCACTAAATGCTCCGAATAACGCAAACGTGAAACTACGCTTTTCAAGCTTTTCCGCTTTATTACGCAGTGTGTTTGCATAGGATGTCATCCCTTTAACGTTTTGTACAGCTGTAGCACTTTTCATAAGTGCATCGATTGTTTTTTCTACTTCTTCTATTGATGTGCCCGCATCTGAGGCTTCTTCAATTTGCGGTTCTTTCACCTTACGCGCTTTCTCCTGCTTAGAACGAAGCGGGGCCTCTGCTTCTGAAACAACTTCACGAGCAGATGCCAGCCATTCCAATGCCTTATGCTTCTCTTCAATGCTGGCTTCTTGCGCTGCGATCACTTCTAATTCAGCTCGTCGCTGACTGAGCGCTTTGTCAATTTCTACAAGCTCATTTGCCGCATTCATTTTTGCTTCATATTGTTTGTATTCGTTATTTAACTCGTCAATTCGTTGTTGGTTATGCTTTTGAATGGATGCTTTCGCTTGTTCCATAAGTGGCATTAATGCATGACGATACAACCGTTTTACTTCAGCAGCTACATCATTTGTATAATTCAGTACATAATCACCTGAAACAGCAGCACCGCTTTTTACAGTATTCTTTAATAAGCTTTCATCAAAATCAACCTGAATGGAATGGATTTGACCGTGTAACTCTTCATCATCAAGGTTAAATGTTTTTAAAATCTTCTCAAGGAAGCCTTTAATATGAAAAGATAATTCCTTATCTACTTTTTCACGAAAATCGTTATAAAAGTTTTGCAGCCGTTGCTGACGCTCTTCCTCTGTCTTCTTCTTCGCAAATAACAGCCCTACTTTAAAATTAGGCTCTCTGCTTTCTAAATATAAATGCGCTAAATCACGTGTTGTGGCAGGCATTAAATAGGCGTTATCTAATAAGTCATCAAGCTCATCACGGAACGTCTTTTCAAAGGTTTCTCCTTCTCGCTTAAGCACGGCAAGCTCTTCTTGAATTTGTACTACCTTACTTTTAAGCGTTGAGACATCTTCATCTAATAGTAGCTGTTGGAGCTCTTGACGGCGTTCCTCTTGCGCGTCCTCCACATGCTTTAAATGATCTTCAATGATTTGCTGTGCTGCTGAAAGCGCTCTTGTCGAAATGACTTCTTCTGAAAGCTCACTTTCTTGTGTTAACAGCTTTTGCACTTGTGAAAACTGATTATGGGCATTTTCTGGGTCAAATAATGTCGTATAGTAGATCCCTTTCGGCTCCACTCCCCAGTTCGCAAAGCTCGCTGCTGTACTATTTTGGAAGGATGAAAAAGAAAGCTCACGTTCATCATGTTTATCAATTTGATTAACTACCAAATAAATATCTTTGCCAATATCTTGTAATGTCTTTGTAAAGGTAAAATTCACTTCAGATTGAACGTGGTTGTAATCCATCACATAGAAAATCACATCTGATAAATGCAAAGACGATTCTGTCGCAAGACGATGGGCATCATCTGTTGAGTCGATCCCAGGTGTATCCATTACAACAACATTGCTTGGAATCGCTACATCCTGATCACTTATTTCTAATGAATGAACATTTTCTCCGTCTTTACATAGCTCTTGAACGGCTTTCATATCAAACGGCGGTGCAAATTGCACCGTCTTATCATTTGTATAGTAAATGCGTGCATAATCCTCGCCTTTTTTTACGCGAACAAGGTTTGCACTTGTCGGAATTGGACTTGACGGGAGAACATCCTTTTCGAGAAGCGTATTTAACATTGTGGACTTCCCTGCGGAAAAGTGGCCGCAAAACCCAATTACTGCTTGTTTGTTCTCTACTTTTTCGATTAATTGGAGCATCTTCTTTGCTTGTATATCATCTTCATACGTTGATAACACTTCTGCCAGACGGGCAAAACGCTCGACCATTTGCTCGATAGACAGTTTTTGTCGTTCAATACTTGTTGACATCTACCCTACCCCTTTTTTATCTGCTCTTATTTAATAGTATGTTATCAATTGTTCCGATTTCTCACAATCTTTTTTTCATATGTTTCCTAAAAAAGCGACAGCATACGAAAAAAAAGCAACCGCAATATACGGCTGCTTTCTATGTAATTAATTTGTCGTCATCGCTTGTTCTTTCACATTTAGAACAGGTTTCCCATCTTCTACGACAAGTGAAGCACGAGTTGAAATAGGAGCACCTGGTTTTGTCACATACGGCACGACCTGAAAGTCAGTCTGCCAGCTTTGCTGTGTTACATGACAACGCACATAGCCTCGTTGATTATTAAAAAATTTAATATGTGGGTTCTCGTTTAATACTTTTTCTGTGCTATCACGTATATCTGAACCGTCACCACCAGAAGAGATAGACGTACCGACAAATTCAACTGCTACATTTTCAGCATTCGAATCATCGAAGTTTGCCTTTACCTCGTTAGCCCAATTTGAATGAACATCTCCTGTTAAAACGATAGGATTTGAAATATTCTGCTGTCTTAGGTGATTTAAAATTCGCTGACGGGCTGCTGGATAACCATCCCATGCATCCATACTATAGTACTCTGCATCCGGTCCCCACCCGTAATCTCTTCTGGCAAAAAAGACTTGTTGCGCCAAAACATTCCACTTCGCCTTCGAGGCAGAAAGTCCATTTAAAAGCCATGTTTCTTGATCATCTCCTAATAAAGTACGTGTCGTATCAGTTGATTGGCTTGTCGGCTCATGCCAGCCATCTCCATTTGCTTGATCATCACGATATTGACGTGTATCAAGCATATTGAACTCAACTAAATTACCAAAGGAAAAACGTCTATACAACTGAATTGCACCATTGCTTGGAAAGGATGTGCGCCGGAGCGGCATATGTTCATAGTACGCTTGAAAAGCTAAGGACCTTCTCTTTAAGAACATTGCTTTTGTTTGCCGGTCAGGGTCTTGTGGTACATCTGCAGCCCAGTTGTTATCAACTTCGTGATCATCAAATGTAACAAGCCAAGGAAACTTAGCATGGGCAGCCTGGAGATCACTATCAAGCTTATACAGTGCATAACGATTTCGATAGTCTTCTAATGTATAAATCTCTGGATAAACTTGTTCAACCGGACGTACGCCTCTTGCATCATGAACACCTTCATAAATGTAGTCCCCTAAATGAATGACAAGGTCAAGGTCATCCTTTGCCATATGCTGATACGCTGTGTAATGACCATTTATCCAATATTGACAGGAAGCAAAAGCAAAGGATAATTCCTCAACATGGCTATTTAAAGCAGGAGCTGTCTTTGTTCTGCCAACAGGACTAATATCAGAACCTACTTTAAAGCGATAATAATACCAAGAGGATGGTTGAAGACTTGATACTTCCACATGTACCGAGTGTGCGAGGTCTGGTTTTGAAAGCTCCGTTCCGCGCTGCACAATCTTATTAAACCCTTCATCCAAAGCAATTTCCCATTGCACCGGGAACGGACTTATTGGCATTCCCCCTCCATTTAACGGGTCAGGAGCGAGTCTTGTCCATAACACAATCCCATCAGGAAGCGGGTCTCCTGAAGCCACACCTAAAGTAAAAGGATAAGCTGAAAACTTCGATTGAGCAGAAGCTTTTTGAAACGGTAACGCATTAAGCATTGAAACACCTACAGCGACTCCAGCTGCTTTTCCAGTTTTCTTTAGGAAACTTCGACGACCGAATACATGTGAATCCCAATCATTTTTCTTCATTGTTTTATCCCTCCTAGTCTTGTTCACTAACTAGTGTAGGAGGGATTTTTTAAGGGAGGATAAGATTTATGTATAGATTAGAAATAGGAAGAAAATTAGTTATTTTGTTCCATTATCTTTCCATTAAGCATTCAAAAGTTCCAGTTATTAAAATCAAACTCAACCTTAAACTTCTTATTTACAAACGAAAATAGACCTACCAAATTCAAGTATCTGAAAGAATAGCTCTAAAGCACGTCTCTTTTTTTGTTAAGTTTTTTAATTATTCGTAAATAAAATAAAAACGCAGATGGCATTGCATCTGCGTTTTTACTATCGTTGATTATTTATGACTGATTGAAATGGCGCTGGGCTAAATTCACGAGCGTTTGTTGTACGTTTTTGATTTGGCTTGTAACGGTTTACTGTATGGTTTAAGACGTACACCATTATTCCACTAAAAAGTACAATTGTTAATGCCGCAAGCAAATACATCATTTCTCCTCACCGTCCCATTTCGTTTTTTCTATGTCGATAGTGATAATTATTATCAGTTGTTCGTTAGGTTCATTCTAGCACGAATGATTTTTATTTTCAATTAGAATTTTAAAAATGTTTAACGCTCCTTTTGCGGTGTAAAACGAGCTTTATGTGTAAATTTTGTTCGATAATTTGTATGCTGCATAAGTCCCTGCTCTTCAGCTGTAATGCGAACTTTCAAAATAATTCCATTTGCAAGTGAAAACATTAATGCCGTGTAATAGGCTTCAAACATCATCGGCAGGAGAAAGATCTCCATCGTAACAATTAAGTAATTTGGGTGCCGGATATATTTATAAGGCCCTTTTGAAATCACATTAACGTTTGGCAGAACTAATATTTTCGTATTCCAAAAACGACCTAACGACTTTAAGCTCCAGAACCGGATATATTGGGCACTGACAAAAAGCACAAAAAATAATGGCCAAATTGGTGATAATTGGCGTTCAAGTGCCAGTACTTCTGTCAGTAAAGAGATAAAAAATGCGATGTGCAGGAAAACAATCCATTTATAATGCTCTTTCCCAATTTCGATTGCACCATTTGCTTTCATCCATTTTTCATTTCCACGTGCAATGAATAATTCAAGCAGCCTTTGTATAATGACAATTGAAAATAATAGATAAAAGAACATTATGCATCCCTCGGTTTCCATTGAAGTAAAACAAACTCTGTACTAAACCCCGGTCCTAACGCACATACAAGACCATGCTCACCTTCACTCCGATGTTGGTTTAAAAATTCTTTTAAGACAAATAGGATCGTGGCAGAGGACATATTTCCGTATTCCTTTAAGATTTTTCGAGAGATATCTAACTTTTCTTCAGGCAAGCTCAACGCTTCAGCATAGGCATCAAGCACCTTCTTTCCACCAGGATGTGCAATAAACGCTGTAATATCAGCGGACGACAACTGTTGTTTACGTAGAAAGCGGTTGGCTTCCTCAGCAAACCAATTGTGTACAAGAGACGGAATATCACGCGAGAAAATAACATATAAGCCATTTTCTTGCACATCCCACCCCATCACATCTAAGCTGTCCTTCATCAAAACAGCTTCTGTATGCACAAAGGTCGGGATATAGTCAGCGGATACGCTGGAGCGAAGGGAGGATTGCTCTCCACATATAAGCGCACATGCCGCTCCATCACCAAATAGCGATGTCCCAATTAAGTTACTTTTGGACGTATCATCTTGTTGAAATGTAACGCTGCATAGCTCAACACATATTAGCAAAACATTTGATTTTGGATAGGTTGTACAATATTCCAGCGCCCTTGCGAGTCCAGAAGCCCCACCACAGCATCCTAATCCCCAAATCGGAATTCGTTTTGTATAGGGTGAAAAATGAAGTCTATTCATTAGATAAGCATCAATAGAAGGGGCAGAAATCCCTGTAGTTGAAACGAAAAAAACAGCATCAATTTCAGTAGCATCAACATTTTTCCGCAGTTTTTCCGAATTTAAACATCGATTAACAGCTTCTTCTGATAACGTGACAGCTGTATCAATATATAGCTTATTTTTTTCATGAAATGGTTTCTTATCCGCAAACCAGTTAATAGGAGCAGATACATATCGTTTTTCAACTTGTCCGTTTTCAAAAATTCGCAGCATCCGTTCAAGGTTACGAAATCTTCCATGAAATAACGTCTTTACAAATGTCATTGCCTCGTCTTGCTTTATTTCATGAGGAGGATTTGCTACACCGACAGAAGCAATAAATGCCATACTAATGACCTCCAATCTACTCGTCCATCATTAGTTTGAACATATTTGTAAATTTTAAACAAAATATTAAGTTTATCCTAACTGATCTCTCATACAATAAATGGTATTAGGAATATTCAGCCAATTCATACCGGTTTCCAGACACAAAAAGGATCTATTTTCCTATATTTTTTGTAATATTTTTCATCCAATGTCGATAATTGTTCTAGTAATATGTTATTATTTTTTTAAATGATAAAGAGTTTAGGGGGCTACAAAATGTCCATCGGGGTTCAAGTAACAAGTATTTTAAACGGCACGATTGAAGCAGTGAACAGCATCATTCCAGTTGAACTACATATTGATAAGCCATCATTAATGACGCAGCCGCTTCAGCAATCATCCATCGGGGTCTTAATCGGAATGACAGGAGATGTTCGGGGGCGTATTGTTATCGTTGGTGATGAATCAACTTTAAGTAATATTGGAGAAATCATGTTTGGTATGCCACTTGAAGGAGAAATGCTGCAATCATTTACTGGAGAACTTGGCAATATGATTGCTGGTAATATTTCTACGAATATTTCACAAAAAGGATTAACGACAGATATCACACCACCGACCGTTATGGTAGGCCAAACAAAAATGTATGGCTTCGATCGGGCATTCCGCGTTCCAGTCAACATCCAAGACAAAGGTGAGATTCAAATCATTTTGATGATTGAAGAAAAAAAATAAAATTCTTTTCACACAAAAAACAAAACCATGTCTTTTTGAAACTTAATAGACATGGTTTTTTGATCGATTTTTATTGTGTTACTAGTTCACCATTTTTACAAACAAGATCTAATTTGCCTGTTTTCGGATCAATAACTAATCCATGGACAGGGACATCTGTTGGAAACAATGGATGTTTCTTAATTTGCGTTACAGAAGCTTGGACATTATCTTGCGGTGAATCAAACCCACTTAACCATTTATTAAAGTCAACACCAGAGTATTCAAGCAATTGATATTTTTCATCGGTTAAACCATGCTCACGTGCTTTTTCAATCATTTTATCTGCTCTAAGGCCAGTCATGCCGCAATCATAGTGACCAATTACAAACACTTCTTCAGCTTGAAGCTCATAAACAGCAACGAGGATGCTTCGCATAATACTTCCATACGGATGAGTAATCATCGCCCCTGCGTTCTTAACCATTTTGACATCACCATGGCCAATATTCATTGCTTTTGGAAGAAGCTCTGTCAAGCGTGTATCCATACATGTTAACACAACATACTTCTTGTTCGGATATTTCGTTGTTTCATAGGATTCATACTTTTTGTCTTGTACGAATCGGTCGTTGTAATTTAGAATCTCTTCTAATCTGCCCATGCTACATTTCCTCCACTTTTTCTTTTTTCTTTTTTTCTATCTATTTTAAACAATTCGACTTTTTTTGCAAGCTCCCTGCACAGTAGAAAATAAATTATAGCATTTCGTATGAAGGCGGAAGCCAGCGACCGATCTCCTTGCCATTAACTGCGTATACTTCACCGCTTCTCCGACACTTCGGAAAGGTAATAAAATCAATGATGTAATTTGTCACATCATCTACAGAACCGATTTTCCAGTAGTCTGGCAGAGTCTCTCCTTTTTGTTCTGCATGCTGTTGCGCTTTTTCAATGACAGGTCGTGTCATATCTGTTAATGCAGCTGGTGAAATGGCATTCACTTGAATTGCATCTTTTTCAAGCTCCTTTGCTAATGTCCATGTCATACCAAGGATTCCTGCTTTCGCAGCACTATAATTCACTTGTCCAACCGTACCAACTAGGCCTGCTTGAGAGGTCATATTCAGAATCAGCCCGCCACTGCCTTGCTTCCGCATTTGCTGAACAACAGGCTGTGTTGTGAAAAACGTCCCCTTCACATGAACGTCAATCACCTCTTCGAATTCCTCTAACTTCATTTTGTACGACATCTTATCTCGAATAATACCGGCATTATTAATAAGCGTAGTGACTGTGCCAAACTTTTCTACAGCAGCATCCACAAGCTGCTGACCAACATTCTTATCCGTTACACACCCAACAACACCAACTGCTCTTCCGCCGCTCTTTCTAATTTCGTCTACCGTTTCGTTCACACACTCTTCCTGACGCCCATTTACAACAACAGCTGCTCCTTGTTGTGCTAGTTGTTTCGCTGTACTCTTTCCAATTCCTCTTGTAGAACCTGTGATAATAATAGCTTGCTTCTCCCATTTCATCGTATCAACACTCCTTAGGTCATATTTGTTACTAAATCCCCTCAAAAAGCGTCGCAAGTCCTAAGCCGCCACCAATCCCTAATGTCGCCAGGCCTTTCTTCAGTTGTTTTCTTTTCATTTCTGTAAAAAGCCTTGTGACAAGAATTGCTCCTGATGCGCCATATGGATGACCAAGTGCTAATGCTCCCCCTGAACAGTTAACCATTTCCTGTTTCAATCCTATTTCATTTAATGAAGCAATCACTTGAGAAGCAAATGCCTCATTAAACTCAACAATCTCAATCTCTGCAACAGATAGGCTTTGACGCTTAAGGAGCTTCTGAACAGCAGGAACAGGTCCTATTCCAAGGTAATTTGGGTCAACACCTGCTGCAGTAGCATCTACAAATCGTAATACAGGAGTTAGTCCATATTCCCTGCATTTCTGTTCTGACATGACAAGTACAAGCGCCGCTCCATCATTAATTGGACAAGCATTTCCGGCCGTAACCGTGCCGTTTTCAACAAAAATAGGCGGGAGTGCCGATAGCTTTTCAAATGTTGTCGTCGGACGTGGACATTCATCTTTTTCAGCACCGTGTATGCTAACAATTTCTTCATCAAACCAGCCATTACGCTGAGCTGCTACTGCTTTTTCATGACTATTCAATGCGTAACGGTCTTGTTGGTCTCTAGTGACATCATATTTACGAGCAACATTCTCTGCTGCAACCCCCATTTCAGGGTCCCCAATTGCCTCAGGTGAAAAGCGAGCCCTCTTAAAAATATGAGGCCCGCCAGGCTGATAAAGGGATGACGGCTTTTCAATTTTCCAAGGTGCTAAGCTTGTACTTTCAACTCCGCCAGCTAAATAAATGTCACCTGCTCCAGCTTGAATCAATCGTGCCGCTTGATTAATCGCTTCTAAGCCTGAACCACATTGACGGTCAACCGTAACACCTGGTACCGAGACAGGCAAACCTGCTTCAAGGGCAGAAAGCCGCGCCAGATTACCGCCTGGTCCGACTGTGTTACCGAGTATGACATCGTCAATTTCAGTCGGGCAAATTTGGCCCTGCTCTATAATCGTATTAATTAGCGGACTAACAAGCTTCTCGGGTGGAATATTCTTTAACATACCGCCAACCTTTCCAACAGCAGTCCGCTTTGCCATAACGATAACAGGCTGATTCATGCAATCCCCCCTTGTTGTCTAGCAGATAACCGATTCTTTAACTCCCCACGAGCAATTTTTCCACTTGATGTATATGGAAACTGTTCAACCTCAATAAATTCCTTCGGACATTGATATGTTGCTAGATGCTCACGACAATGCGCTTTCATGCTTTCAACGTTTTGAGGAAATTTAGCTGTATAGCATGCAACCACTTTTTCTCCCCAATAGGCATCATCTAGGCCAATAACGACAACTTCATCAATAGCCTGCATGCGTTTGATGACTACTTCAACTTGCTCAGGATAGACATTAAGCCCCCCGCTAATAATTTTATTGCGTTCACGTCCGACAAGGTGAATATATCCCTCATCATCGATAAACGCTAAATCACCAACCGTTGCCCATTCCCCATCAAAAACTTCTGCACTTTCAGAAGGGCGGTTGACATAGCCTGCGAATACCCACGGACTTCTTACATACAGTTTGCCGACCTCATTTCTTGCTGCTTCTGTTCCATCATCATGTTTTACTTTCACATCTACTCCAGCAAATGGACGCCCTACTGTCTGACTCTTACGGTGGTGTGCACCAGGAGAGAGCAGACTAACAAAGCTTAATTCAGATGCTCCGTAAAATTCATATAGCTCGGTGGTTGGAAACAATAAGGCTGCCTTTTCTTTTGATTGAAAAGACCATTTGTCACCTGAAGAAATAATGATGCGCAAATTGCCTGCATTGTGTTCAGCTTGTCTCTTTTTATACATTGCTTCAAACATCGTCGGTACTTGATAAAGAACTGTAATTGGAGCTGTATGTATAATTCCCCACACGTAGGAAGCATCAAAACGAGAGCAAAGATAAATGGTCGCCCCGAGATGCAGAGCTTGGACAGCCGCATATAAAAAGTGTGAATGTACAAGTGGACCTGGAACGAGGATATGGTCCTTTTCTGAAAGTGTAAATAATTCCTTACTGTATTGAAAACAATCATACCAAGAACGATGATTTCTCATATATCCTTTTGGCGTTCCTATCGTACCAGAAGTATATCCAATATAGAACAGATCTTCTTTATCTAAAGGTGCCTGATTTACTCTTACGTGTTCGAGCTTTAAAAATGATTCAAATTCCATCGCCTTTTCGTTTCCTTCAATCTCCACCTGCTCTTTCAAGCTTGCATGGTAGAGAAGGTAATCCGCATTACAATCTTGCCAAACATCAGTTGATTGATTTTTACTCCACTTTGGATCAAATGGCACCGCAACACCGCCAAATGCACTCACAGCGAGAAACAACGTCAGTAACTGCGGGCCATTTTCTAAAAGAAGAGCAATCTTTTTCCCTTTAAAGTTTGGAAATAAATTTGTTAAGCGTGCTTGATGGTTATGAATTTCTTGTTTTACATTTCCATATGTAAAACATCTACCATGAAAGTAGATGGCTGGCTTGTCATTATCTACAAAGTCAGGGAGCAATCCGATCATCTTTTCCACCTCCTATAAGAAAAGGTTTGCTGCTACTGAGCAAACCTTTTCATAGAATCGTTAGGCAACGCGAGAAAGACGTTCTTTATCTTTTCCAATTAACGGATATACACGTCTCATTTGATCCGCAAGCAATGCGGCCACAACAACTTTTACAAGATCACCAGGAACATATGTTACAAGTGCTGCAGTTGCAGCTGCCAGCCATGGCGTTCCTGTCATCATAGATAAATACGTTATACCAATCGAATAAACAACGAGAATACCACCGATAAAATTAAATAGCAGGAATAGTCCTACATTCATACGGTTCCAAAACTTTTCAACTAGCCAGCCAATTACAAAAGCCGCAATTGGCCACGATAATATGTACCCACCTGATGGGCCAAAAAAGACACCTATACCGCCACGTCCACCTGAAAGCAAAGGTGCACCAAACGTAACAAGTAACACAAAAATAATTAAGCTCAAACTTCCACGTTTTGCTCCAAGCAATGCGCCGGCAAGCATGACACCTAGCGTTTGTGCCGTTATTGGTACTGGTGTTAATGGGAGTGTAATTGGCGGTAGTAACCCAAGAACAGCTACTATTGCTGCACACATGGATATATATACCATAGAACGAATATTCATACGATTCACCTACTTTATGAATTTGTTTCTAGATTATAAGAATCAGTAGGTTTTGTCAACTTTTATTATAAATAAGTTTACAATTAAAAAATTGGTATTTTATACATTATTATGCAAAAACCCCTTCCAAAAGGAAGAGGTTTAAGTTCTATACTTCAATTGTCGCAACTGGCAGGACCGACCTTACTTTCTCAAGTAGTTGTGCTTCTTCATCATGAACACAGATTGTAACGAACCCACGGTCCTCACTTGTACGAATGAGCCGGCCCACGCCTTGACGTAAGCGAAGCAGCATATATGGCAAGTCAACTTGTTCATATGGCTGTACAGCATCTTTTCGCTTTGATTGGAAGACTGGGTCATTTGGTGGAAAAGGCAACGACCAAATCACAACGTGAGAAAGTGACGGACCAGGGATGTCTAATCCTTCCCAGAGCCTGTAGGCACACAGCACTGAATGCTCATCAGCTTCAAAGGCAGCAGTTAATGTACTGATTTCTTCATCGCCTTCAAAATACATCTTCCATGGCAACTCATAGCCTTGTAATTCTAATCTAAATTCTTCTAGTTCTTCTTTTGAGCGGAAAAGGATTAAGCCTCTCCCTTCGGATTTCTTCAACTGTTCAATCACTTGGGCTGTTTTTTCTGAACGTTTATCACTACATTTCATCTCTTCAAAACGCGCTTGTGTTTCATAATCAAACGGTGAATCAACTGAAAACGTAAGCGAATTTTCTACACCAAGTGAACGTTGAACATAATCAAATGACCCATTCTCTGAAAGTGTCGCAGATGTGAAAATGATCGGACGTTTCACAGCAAACAATGATTCCTTTAACATATCAGGCAGCTGTTTCGGCATAATGACAAGCGTAAAATCACTGCCACGTCCCTCAGCCCAGTAAACAGCATTTTTTTCTTTTAACAGCAGGATAAGCATGCGGGCTAATCGACTTAATCCTTCATCAAAGATGCCAAGATGGTATTCTTCAATGAGATAGCTTTCTCCTTCAAATACAAGCTCATCCTCTAGCTTTTGCACAAGTGCCAGCAGCTGTTCGCCATACGCTTGCACCGTATCATTCCATGTAATGTGATAACGCTCTGAGCCTGCAATATGTGTCGCATTATCCTGTAAAACAGCAAAGAACTCCTCATTTTGGGCAATTACTTGCTCAACAAGTTCTAAGAAGGACAGACGTAGCCCATTTTCTAAAATCGGCTCACTAGCCTGTAAGAAATGGTCAACTTTCATACGATGTGTTAAGGCTTTTTGTGCCGCAAATTCAACAAGGTGTCCTTCATCAAATACGACGGTTGACATCTCTGGAAGCAACGGAAGCTGTCCTTCTTCTACGCGTGACTCCTTCGTCCATACATGTTCCATAAAGAAATCATGTGAGCAAACAATTAAGTCTGAGGCCTTCCGATAATAATCACGGTTGAGCGTCATTCCACAGCGATGACGCTTTTCACAGGAAGGACACTGCTGCAGGGAATCCCAGTTAATTTGTTCCCATTGCTCGTCTGAAAGGTAAGGGAATTCTTTTCGGTCACCATAACGATGAAAGTTTTGCATCGTTGCTTTTTCAGACACAAACTGCGGGAGTTGTGCATATACTTCTTCAAAGATGAAATCATCGTCGTTGAGTGAGGCCTTTTCTAATTTTTGCAAGCATAAATAGCTTGATGGCGATTTTGCAAGACGAGCATCGATGTTTAAGCCGAGGTGTTCTTGAAGCTTATCTAACTCTCCACCCGGCTTCATCAATTGCTCGATTAAATTTTCATCCGCACATGCGATGACAGCAGGCTTCCCTGTGTAACGCGCATAGCAGACAGCATACAGTAAATAGACGAGTGTCTTTCCAGTTCCGACACCCGCCTCTGCAAACATAATACGCTTTTGTTTGTACGCTTGTTCTAGCTGAAACGCCATAAATATTTGTTCATCACGCTCTTCAAAGCCCGCTTCTGGAAGAATGTCATAAAAGACATCGCCAATCCAATCAGATAGCGCTTGAAAAAATGATGATTCTTTATCATATGAAAACGGCAGATTTGTACTGTTCGTCAACATTAAACCTCCATCCGTAACAATCAGTCTAATTTATGATTATCGTATATAGATCGAGGTTTTGTCAATCCCACAGCAAAGCGAACCTTATTTTTCTAAAGAAGATAACGTGCCGTATAAGCTTCGTTCGGATTGTGTTGCATATGCTAAGGCGAGCAGACAGTTTTCCTCCGCTTCACCAAATTTACGTTGTAAGCTAAACCTCTCTTCCTCACTTAACGTTAACGCTTCAGCCTGTGCTCTAGCCTTACGAAGTGCCCGGGCAATTTTCAAGACATCATTCCCGAGGTACTGCATACTCATCCCTCCATTTTTATAGTGAACAATAAAAGCTAGGAAAAAGACAAAACCTTTCCCTAGCTACAAATTCACCAAAGTATTACTTATTATATTCAATCATTTTCCTATATATTCCTCTTACTATGAATAAAAAAAGTGCATGCCATGATGGCATACACTAATTTTTCGGAGGACGCGGTCCCCAATATTGATAGTAATCTCCACGGATAAAACCGTTGAAAAGCTTTCGTTTCTTCGTCGCCTTCGCGCCGTAATGCTTTTCAAAATCACTGTAAGAGGTTAGTACATATACACTCCACGTATCAAGAGACTTAAATGCTTCCCCCATTTGACGATATAACTTTTCAACAGATTCACGTTCACCAATACGCTCGCCGTATGGCGGATTGGAAACGATAACCCCATAATCATCCTTAGAAGCAAAGTCTTTCACTTGCATTTGTTTAAAGGTAATTAAATCAGCAAAGCCTGCTTCCATTGCATTTTCTTGTGAAGCTTCAACCATTCGGTGGTCAATATCTGTTCCGTATATTTGTAGCTTCTGATCATATTTCGCAAGATCCTCTGCTTCTTGAAAAGCTTTATCCCATACATCTTGCCCAATCCAGCCCCATTCTTCTGCTGCAAATGAACGGTTAAAACCTGGAGCAATATTTTGCCCAATCATCGCCGCTTCAATCGGAATCGTTCCCGAACCACAAAGCGGATCAGCGAAAGGACGGTCTGGATGCCATGTTGTTAGCTTAACAAGTGCCGCTGCAAGTGTTTCCTTAAGAGGAGCTTCACCTTGCTTCACCCGATAACCGCGTTTGTGTAGCCCTCTTCCGCTCGTATCTATTGTGAGCAATGCTGAATCTTTTAATAGTGATACTTCGATTCGGTGCATTGGCCCGTTCTCTTCAAACCATTCGACGCCTCCATAATACTCACGCAAGCTTTCAACAACTGCCTTCTTCACGATCGATTGGCAATCAGGTACACTATAAAGCTGTGATTTAACCGATTTTCCGATTACAGGAAACTCGGCATCCTTTGAAATATAGTCTCCCCAAGGAAGGGCCTTCGTTTGCTCAAATAACTCTTCAAAAGATGTTGCTTTAAATTCTCCAACTTTTAATTTGACGCGATCAGCTGTGCGAAGCCAAAGGTTCGCCCGAGCAATCGCCGACTTATCTGCTGTGAACGTTACACGTCCGTTTTCTACCGTTACCTCTTCATATCCTAAATCACGCACTTCATTTGCTACGATTGCTTCTAAACCCATCGCCGCAGTTGCGATCAAAGTTACTTTAGTCATGTCTTAAATCTCCTGTTCTTGTGAAATATATTGCGGCTCCCATTCACTTAAAAATTCCCGTAAGTCCTTATAATTAATAGGCCTGCTAATATAATACCCTTGAATCATATCACATTTTTCGTCTTTTAAAAATTCAAGTTGCTTTTGCTGCTCGACACCTTCTGCTACGACATGCATCTGCAAGCTGTGCGCCATTGTAATGATCGCCCTTACAATGGACGCGTCTTCATGATAATTTAAAAGATTCCGAATAAAGCTTTTGTCAATCTTGATCGTATCAATTGGCAACCTTCCGAGATAGCTTAAAGAAGAATAGCCTGTGCCAAAATCATCAATTGCAATTTTAACACCGAGGCGCTTCAGCTGAACTAGCTTATCAACAGCTCTGCTCGCCATCGGCATAATCATTGTTTCAGTTAATTCAATTTCAAAGCAACGTGGGTCGAGAGATGTTTCTGAAAGAATTCGGTGAATATTCTCTACAAAGTCTTCCTGCTGAAATTGAATGGCAGAAATATTAACGCCAAGACGAATTGCGTACCCTTTGTCATGAACTTCTTTCGCTTGCTTGCATGCCTCTTTAATAGCCCAATAGCTAATCGACATAATTAAGCCTGTTTCTTCAGCCAGCGGTACAAAGGATTCAGGAGATACAAACCCAAGACTTGGATGGTACCAACGAAGCAAGCACTCCATCCCAGCAATCTCACCTGTTTTTATACAGATTTGCGGTTGAAAATTAATTGAAAATTCTTCCCGCTCAAGTGCCTTTCGCAAATGATTTTCCAGCTGCACTTCCTCTATGCGAGGTGCGCTTAAATGATGACTATAAAATGCATAATTATTCCTACCCCGAATCTTTGCTTCATACATTGCCACATCAGCATGTTTCACTAACTCATCTGCTGACTCACCATCATTTGGGTAAATGCTAATGCCAATGCTTGGAGAGGTATACACTTCATGACCTTTAAGCAAAAATGGCTTTTCTAAGCTGTCAATCACTAAGTTTGCAGCTGTACGGGCAGCATTTGAGTGGTGAATTTCAGGCAAGACGATTGTAAATTCATCGCCTCCAAGCCGGGCAATAAACGTTTCTTCACCCAAACATGCCTGCAAGCGCTTGGCAACGCCCTTTAACAGTAAATCACCGATTCCATGACCGAGTGTATCATTAATAAGCTTAAATCGGTCAAGATCAAGAAATAGAACGGCTAACTGATGCTCATTCTTTTGCGCCGCTTCGATATACTTTTTTAACCGCTTGTTATATAAATAGCGGTTTGCAACGCCTGTCAGCATATCATAATGTGCGAGGTACCTAAGGCGCTCTTCTGCTTTCTTACGTTCTGTAATATCTGAAAACACCGCTACATAATTGGTTACTTCGCCTCGTTCATCTCTAAGCGAACTAATATTTGCCCACTCTGTATAAAGCTTACCGTCCTTGCGACAATTCCATAGCTCCCCTGTCCAGCTGCCTTTTTCATTAATCTGCTCCCACATTTGTGCATAAAAACTTTCACTATGTACGCCAGATTGAAGAATTTTCGGGGTTTTCCCGATTACTTCTTCACTAAGGAAACCTGTAACCGTCTCAAATGCTGGATTCACAAATAAAATATTTCCTTGCTTATCGGTAACCATCACACCTTCGCTAGTATTTTCAATAATTTTTTCTGCTAAACGAAGCTGTGATTGTGAACGCTTCTTATCTGTCATATCGCGAAATGCAACAAGATAATTTATAAGTTTCCCATCGCTGTCATGGATCTCTCGAAGTAAAAGCCAGCACGAAATCACTTTACCTGACTTCTTTTTTAATTGGACTTCACCTTTCCACCTGCTGTTCCCTTGATGCATTCCCCAGATGCATTCATCTGTATGTTCAAAAAGGTCATCAAAGCTAAGCTTCAATAATTCATCATGTTCATAACCCGCTAGTGCCAATGCCATTGGATTCGTCACAATGACACGCTTTTCTTTATCTAAAATAATCGTTCCCTCTTCAATATGGTTAAAAACTGAGACAAGATGTTGTTGTTTTATCGTTCTTTCTTTCTTCTTCAATGGTTTCCAAGAATTCTTCATACCGTCCCCACCTTAGTTCGTCCAAATTCTCTTCTTCCATTTTACAACAAATGAAGCTGTACGTATGTATAAAAATAGAAAAAGTCCCACCTAATTGTTCATTAGATGGGACTTTGAGTTGTAAATATTATGATTTCAGCAGTAACGCTTGATAAGCCATGTTCTGTTCCTTCGTACTACAAACGGCTTTCACCTCGTACTCCGGTAGTAATCATCTATCTGCAACGACATGTGTCGTTACCCTTCTCTCCGTTCACTTCCTTCGAGAAGGCGCCCCTACCATTATTTGGGTTTCTCGCTCGAGGGGTTTACCGCGTTCCACTTTCGCCGTTTCCGACGAAACTACGTCTCTGTGGCACTTTCAAGATACTAACAGCATGCTGCAAATGCAGGTTAGCTGCTTTCTCTGCCGTCACCCTAGCCGCAGCCAAGGTGCCTTGGCTTATTGTTTCGCCAAGCACGAACACTACGGGCATCTCAGCACCGTGCGAGCATGGACTTTCCTCTGCATGCTAAGCATACAGCGATTACTTAAGCGCTACTTGAAATCTTACACAAGTATTAATTATAGTACATGTACAGAAAAAGTCAACAGGATTCCATTTATAAATATTTGGAATAAACCCCATTGTGCTTAATCATACAATTTACTTCCAAATACATGTTTCTCTAAATTGGAAAGCCGCTTTAAAATATCATAGTTCGTTGAATTTGAAGAAGGCCGTTGTGAAGTTGATTGGCTTTGCTGAGCTTCCTCTACTTGTTTCTTTAAGCGAACATTTTCTTGCTGAAGCGTTTCGATTTCCTGGTAAAATGTTTCGTAATCTTTGATGATGATATCAAGAAATTGATCCACTTCATCGGGATTATAGCCTTTTAACGCTGTTTTGAAATCTTTTTCTAAAATCTCACGAGCACTTAAACGAATTTTGTCAGATAGCATACGAATCACCTCAAATACGCTTCATATCAAGTTTTGGTTATTTAACAACATTCTTGCAAAGAGACTGCTAAATGTCAATTTCTTTATTTTATTGTGCCCAATAGTCTGAATTAGATAATTGTTCATCCTCCGCAATCATTTGAATATCATATGGCGTAATCGTAATAATCTCATAGGAAGATTGCGCCTGCTTCTTCTTCCCTTCTGCAATTAAAAAATCTGGCGTTCCCTTTCTTTCTTCATCATGAAGCACAAGAAGTCCATCACTTTTTTCCACGAGCCACGCATTTAAATTTTTAAATTGCCATGGCGCTTCATATGGACGCTTCGACAAAGTATCGGCAAAGTCTGCTTGCATCAATACCATTTCAAAGTATTCTTGCTTCTCTTCCGGCCAGCGCTTGTAGTGCTCTTCAAATGGCATCACAATCCCCAATTGCAGCTGTGGCAACTCTTCTTGCAAATCAAATACAACTTCAGCACACCACAGCTCAACACCTGGTTGTCCACTGATGAGCACCCATTCTAATCCTTCATCTACAAGCTGTAGCAGCTGCTTGCGGAACGCTTTTTGTATGTATTGAACCCCTGGATGGTCGTCCTTAAAGATACCAAGTTCATGAGGCTTATATCCTGTTATTGCCACTACCTTCATTACGCTTTCCCTCCTACGTTCGTCTATTTTTGATTGCTTCTATGTGAATGTCCGTGCCATCTTCTTACCGTTAATCATAAAATACAGAAAAAACCGGCTCCAGTAAAAGGAGCCAGCTTAAAAAATATTATTACCAACGAGGGTAAGGAGGCATCATGCCAGGGCCACCCATGCCAGGCCCCATCATACCTGGTCCGCCCATACCTGGGCCACCCATACCAGGGCCACCTTGCCCGCAGTTAAAGTTTTGATGTGATGCTTCCTGCACAAATGAATCTGTGTGCGGGAAATAGTGAAGATGCTCATAAACATTATGTTTTACATGTGTTGTGTGAGAAGGATGAATATGCGGCACAACAAACGTTTCAGTCGAATGCTCCTCACAGCACTTCGTCGGATGAACAATTGGTGCTAACTGTTGCGGACGATGACAATACATCAAACATTCCCCTTTCATAAAGTTAGGTTACTTTCCCTAATAACTTATGAAAAACAAAGGATACATGTACTAATCAAAACACCTAATTTTATCAAGAAAAGCGGAGAAAGGCGGTTAGGCTGGCCGATTGCTGGAGCCTTTACACAGAGAAAGCTGCTCTTTGCTTTCGGCGTGAAAAGGTGAAGCAACTCGCGCAGCCTGCCTTTCGCAGCTAGACATCAAGAAAAGCGGAGGCGGCTTGAACAGGGGCGACAAGCATAAGGCAGAATGTGGAGGGGACTGCCCTTTGTCCCCGCAACAGGCTGACTTATGACCTCGAGCCCCTAGCCGCCGCAGCTGGACATAAGAAAAGCGGAGAAAGCCCGCTTAAATCGTTCGGCTGGTGGAGCTTCTGACAGAGAAGGTCGGTCTTTACCTTCGACAGAAGAAGCGAAGCAGCCCGACGATTTGGCTTTCGCAGCTGGACATACCAAAAGCAGAGAAAGGCGGTTAGGCTGGCCGATTGCTGGAGGCTTTTCATATGTAAAACCAATAAATGCAAACCTAAATAAAAAACGTTGATGAAAGAGCATTCCGTGCTCTTTCATCAACGTTACGAATAATGTGTCCAGCTGCTTAAGATGATCGCCGTCAAACAAATAACTGCAAAGTACATAAACAAAATCCAATTTCTCATTCTTTCCTCACCGCTCTTAATAAAGTTATCGTTTAACATTTTAAAGGAAGAATGCATGAGATTCAATTTGAAAATTGACTTTTTTGTAACTTTTTTGTCAAGCGGCGTAATCTTTTGTCATATTTGTCATCTTCTAGTTTTTTTGTTCGTGATAACAGCTGCTTTTTTTGTTGAAAGCTGCTATAAGCAAGCTCTGTGTAATAGATTGCTTTTTCATAATCACGGAATTGATGTTCACATACTTTCGCAAGCTCAATGGCTACTGTTTCATCAATGAAAGCCTGTCCTGTAAGCAGCTCTTCCCATAGTCTACACGCATTTTCATATGCCTTTTGTTTTTTGTAGAGCATCGCTTGCTTTAGCTTTGCTTGTCGGTTAAGTGTCGAATGTGTTAATGTCTCGTATTGTGCTAAGGCTTTATCTTGCTCGCCAACCTGCTCCATCCAACGAGCAAGCTCATATTGTTCCCTATCGCTCATAGGCTTTGTTTGTAAAATTTTTTGTGACAGATGAATGTAAAGCGTGATTAATGACAGGATATCCTTTTCATTATGCACCATAACGCCTTTTATACCGCGTGGGTTCGGGTCTTTTAAGAAATCAAAGTAAATCATTGGTGCTAAATATCCTGGTACATCTTCTGTACGCTCAAGGCCAAGCTTTTTCTCTTCCACTGTTGAAAGACGTACATTATCTAATTCATGCTTCCAAAAGCGACGAGCAGCATGCAGTAAGTCAAAATGACCAAATTTCGGCAGCTCAGGTACAATGTCGCGCAGCAGCGTATGCCTTGTTTTCACTTGAGGCCAGTCAAACGCTTTGCCGTTATAGGTAACAAGGTTGGTTAAACCTTTTACATCGTTTAAAAAGTGAGCATACAGAGCCGCTTCCGCTCCAGGTGTCGGAAGCAAATATTGCTTCAGCCGCACATGATTCCCCTCAATAAAAGCACAACCGAGTAAAAAAATTGTTGTTCCAGTCCCAGCTAATCCTGTCGTTTCTGTATCAAAAAATAATAAATCCTCTGCTGCTTGCTCTTTCGGGTTTAACGGGTGTTCCAATCGACTCGCACGCCAGTTCCGAAACACCTCTAACAGCTCTGAAAAGCGGTGACTGCCGTGTTGATAATCAAGCGGGTAAGTGACGTCGCGGATAAGAATCGTTTCATTTTCAAAAGAATGCGCCTTTGTTTGGAAGCTTTCCCATTCATTTAGATAAGGGATAGCAGGCTGCTTTTCTTCTGTTGGTTTCGGCTCTGACTGATGATGACTCATATGGGATTTCAGTCGTTTAAGCTTTGTTTTTAATGACATCTTATTCCCCTGCCTTTAACGCGCTTGAAGCAATTTCGAGTACAGCACTTTTAATATCACTAGAACCGTCATCATACATCACACCAACACAAGATGGACAACCGGTTTCACATGGACATGCTGACACAATTTTTATAATCTCCCGTAAAATCACTTCATGTGTTTGGTAGACTTGTTCAGCTAATCCGATCCCACCTGGATATCTGTCATACATGAAAATTGTCGGCTTCTCATTGTGAACAGCTTTCATCTGTGGTACCACGTGGACATCCCCGCCATCACACATAACAAATACAGGAATAATTTGACGCAACACATGAGACATGCCCATTAAAGCATATTCAAGTGTATCTTTTTGAAACTGCTCTGTGACTTCATCAGCAAAAGTTATCCAAGCGGCACTTGTATGAAGCTCTTCTTCAGGAAGATGAATCGGGCCTGAGCCAATATTTTCAAAGGTTGATAGCTTGATTTTCTTAAAAATAGTTGCCTTTGCGTTAACCGTTACATCCCCATAGTGTAAAGAGAAGTGCTTTTTATCTAGTTGCTTGTCTTCTTCTAACACTTTTAATTCAACAGCAAGGTTTGCATCTGTAAAATACTCCACATCGACAGCACGTACATATGCCTTCTTCTCTTCCCAATCAAGCTCCTCAACTTGAAATTGCTGTCCTTCATGTAAGTAAATCGCTTCATCATGCAATAAAGTCATCGCGCTAAAGCGGTCCATTTCTCCAATTACTTGATGATTGCCTGTTGTACTTATATCAATGATAATGACATTTTCCTGAGATGCTGACCGCAAGCTGATTCCTACTGCTGGAAACCCATCATTCATCCAATACCATTTTCCGTTGGAACGGTGCAGCACATCTTCTTCAGCAAGATATTCTAAGATTTCTTCAACGTCCAAGCCACCGAAGGTTTCGCCTTCTCGAAACGGTAATTCATATGATGCACATTTAAGATGATCGACTAAAATAATTAAATTATTTGGGTTGATACGGGCATTTTCTGGTGTCTTTTCGAAAAAGTAGTCCGGATGCTGAATGACATATTGATCCATCGGGTTCGAACTCGCTACTAGAATCATCAATGCTTCATCTTGCCTGCGCCCAGCGCGTCCAGCTTGCTGCCATGTGCTCGCAACTGTACCTGGATATCCTGTCATAATACATACTTGCAACTGGCCAATATCAACACCAAGCTCCAGTGCATTTGTGCTTACAACGCCACGGATTTCACCATTTCGTAAACCACGTTCAATCTCACGCCGTTGTTTTGGCAAATAACCGCCACGATAAGCCCGAATTGATTTTGGTCCTAATTCTTTTTTTACAAGCTCCTGCAAATGACTAAGAATGACTTCAACACGCACACGGCTTTTTGCAAAAACAATCGTTTCAATTTTATTTTGCAAAAACATTCCCGCTAGATTTGTTACTTCTGCAGTGGCGCTCTTCCGAATGTTTAACGGCTTATTCACGACTGGAGGATTATAAAAAAGGAAATGTTTCTTACCGCTCGGTGCCCCATTATTATCAATTAACGTCATGCTTTCTCCAGTTAATTCTGAAGCAAGCTCTTTCGGATTAGCAATTGTTGCGGACGTACAAATAAAGATAGGAGAACTTCCATAAAAGTTACATATTCGCTTTAAACGACGAATGACATTTGCTACATGACTACCGAAAACACCGCGATAAGTATGCAGTTCATCAATAACGATATAGCGAAGATTTTCAAATAGTGAGACCCACTTCGTATGGTGTGGCAAAATGGCAGAATGAAGCATATCTGGGTTCGTCATCACAACGTGCCCAGCCTTACGAATGACTTGACGAATATTTGGAGCTGTGTCCCCATCATAGGTATAGCTTTTTATAGGGATCCCGATTTCATCTATAAATTCATTCAGCTCACTCTTTTGGTCTTGAGCAAGTGCTTTTGTTGGGTAAAGATACAGTGCCCTTGAAGCATCATCCTCTGCCACTGCTTGAAGGACAGGTAGATTATAGCAAAGCGTCTTCCCTGAAGCTGTCGGAGTGACTGCAACAAAGTGTTCAGCGTTTTGAGCCGCTTCAAATGCTGAAGCCTGATGCGTATATAAAGCCTCTACCCCGCGTGATAATAGCCCTTGACGGATTCGCTCATCTAGTTTCTCCGGAAAAGGAGATGTTACTGCTTGTTTTTCATCTATTTCATGACAGTAGACAATTTGGTCATTGCTTTTCAGTTGTTGAATCATTTCAGTCAATGATTGTTTGGCAGACAACAAACAAAACACCTCAATACATCTATTTTCTCATTGTACAAAGCAGTACATATGTTTGACTATGATTATAATCGTTTTCTTTTACTTTTCCAACATGCATAGCAAAAAGAAGAGGAAAGCTGCCCCCTCTTCTTTCACTTACTCTTGATTTGATAGATGGTTTGGAATTAAAATTTGCCCTTGTTTCTCTCCTTCTTCTAGCACCTTCTTAATCAATGATGACAACTCCTGCGGCTTATACGGTTTTGTAAAATAATACTTTGCTCCTAACTGTAAGCCGCGTTCTTTTTCATCAAGGGCAGAAGAAATGAAAATCGGAACATTTTTCGTCGCCTCATGTTTTTTTATTTCTTCAATTACATGCCAGCCACCATCAATGCTGTCATCTAGCATAATATCGACAACAATCGCATCAGGTGTTTTACGCTTAATAAGATCAATCGCTTGAGAGCCAGTTGTACAATGTTCTACGATAAAACCACTCTCTTTCATTTCATCCTTAAGCAGCAAGGCTAAGCTCTTATCATCTTCTACAATCAATAAATTAGGTTTGTCTTGCTGATGTGCAGGTAATGGCTGCTGTTCACTACTTTGTTCAGGAATTGCTTGCTGCACTTTACTTTTTGCGATAACTGGAAAGATTAACGTAAACGTACTGCCTTGGCCCAGCTCTGATGATACCTGAATATCACCATTATGAGCCTTCATAATTTCTTTACTAATCGCAAGTCCTAACCCAGTCCCGCCGATTTGCCTGCGGTCTGTATTGTCGATTCGGTAAAATTTTGTAAATAACTTGGATAACGCTTCTTTCGGGATACCAAGCCCTTCATCCTTAATATGAATCAAAATCTGCTCTTGGTCTGCTTCTACACTAATGTCAATCTTGCCGCCATCTGGTGAATATTTCACCGCGTTGTTTAAAATATTTGTAAACACTTGCCTTATTTTATCAACATCACCAAATACAGAAGTTTGAGTGGTATGAATATCAATGTGAAAAGCATGGTTTTTCGTGTTTACTGCTTGCTTTTCAATGACATCTTCTAATAGGTGCTTCACTTCAACAATTTCTTTTTCATATACTTGACGACCTGACTCCATCCGTTGAACATCAAGAAAGTCATTAATCAATGCTGTCAAGCGCTTTGCTTCCTTATGAATTGTTTCTAAGTACTTCTTCTGTCGTTCAGGTTTTAATGTCTTATTGAGCATTAGCTCTGTAAAACCAAGTACACTTGACAGTGGAGTGCGTAATTCATGGCTGACCGTGCTCACAAACTCAGATTTCATTTGGTCAACTTCATATTCTCTTGTAATGTCACGATGAACAAAAATGGTGCCAATCCACTCATCTTTTTGAAAAATCTTTTCGACATACACTTGAATAATTTGCTTATCTTGGTGATTAACTTCATAGTTAATGCGCTGTTCATCAGTTGTACGCCCTTCAAGCACATGCTCCATAAATTTCAGCAAACTATCAGGGTTCTCAATTTTCTTTTCTAAATAACGGAACCATTGCTCTCGCTTTCGAAGTTCCTTTCGCTTACTAGGCTCACATTCAAGCAAATCACAAAACTGTTGGTTCGTCTGAACGATATTCCCTTCTCGGTCGACAAACTGAATACCCTCACGCATCGTATCTAAAATTTGCTGATTAACAATTCGTTCGTGCTCGGAATCCTCATACATAAATAATTTATCAAGTGAAATCGAGACTTGGCTTATAAATCCGACAAGCTCATTCACTTCTTGTTCTGAGAACGTCCGCCCTAACCTTGTCAAACTAATACAAGCTACAATTTCCTCATCAAAAGAAAGAACTGGTACATTAATATCTTCAAGCTGAAATTCAATTTCCTCATGGTAGCCTTTTTCAGATGGGGTAGCATTACGCCGAATCACAACAGGCTGCTTCTCCTCAGTAAGCTTTGGTAACAGATGCTCTTGGAAATATTGCGCATATTGGTGTAAACCAGCTTTATTAACACCGAAGCTTTTCATCTTTAAATTATCTGTAAGAATAACAATCGCTTTGTCCGCATCCATCATTTCTTTTAAGTTATGAATAATGCTTTCAAGTAATTTTTCTTGCTCTAACGTATTGGCCAGCGAATGTGTGAACAGGTTGCGCCGTTCTAATAAGCCTTCTTTTGTAATCATTTCCTCCAGGGTCGTTTGCAATCGTCCTTGCTGTTCTTCAAGCTCGTCCTGCTGTGCCTGTAATTCTTCGTTTTGAGCAACAAGCTGCTGTTCATTCTCTTGGATACCTTTTACCATTCGATTAAAGGACCGCGCTAATAATCCGATCTCATCCTTACGATGTTCATCTGTTAGTACCATATATTCACCGTTTGCTAATTTATCAGATGCAACTGCTAATTGACGAAGTGGAACACCAATCTCTTTGGCAAGTCGTGCTGTAATCCATGTTAAAATAGCCATTAATACTAGCACAAAAATGATAAAGTATAATTGATTATTTGCAAGCTGCTTTCGATAGTTTTCTTCTAATTGATAAATTTCTTGCTCCATCTCATTTGTAAACTGCTCGCTAATGGACCGAATATAATTAATGTTATTCGTGATGCCCTCATCCTTTGACATCGATTGAATAATCTCATTTTGACCTTCTTGCTTTGCTTTGATAGCACGTGGGAACGGATCATTAAATAAGTACATATAAAACGAAGTAATCTCTTCTACTTTCTTCTGTTCATCTAATGTTAAATCTAACTTTTCTAACTTTGCTGCTGTATTTTCAAACCGGTTTCGTTCTTGTTCAATCGTTTGCAAAAAATCAGATTGGCCGAAAAGAAGATAGCCTCTTAGTTGAAACAAAATATCATTCAATGAACTTTCTAACTGGTCGACATAGTTCGTTTTCTGGACGAGTTTTTCAATGTTTTCGGTATATTCTCTTTCAATGTTTTTATTATTTGTATATAGAAAGCCAGCTCCAATGCTGGTCAATACAATAATCGCAACCATAATAAACACAAGCCGTGTTGAAATGCTTTTTTTAATTAACCTTTTCAAGCGAGGACCTCCTGCACTAAATCAACAAGCTTTAATGGGCTAAATGGTTTTGCAAGAAAGTAATTTGCTCCTGCTTCCTTTGCTCGGTCCTTATCAGATTGCTGACTTTTCGCCGTAAGCATTAAAATTTTTAATTCTTGGTTATTCAACTCAGAACGAACCTTTTCAATTACTTCAATTCCTGTCATTCCAGGCATCATATAATCAATCATTACTAAGTCGTACGTATTTTCTTTAATTTTTTCATAAGCTTCTTCCCCATCTTCAGCTTCATCAATTTCATAGCCCTCATCCTCAAGTGTATCAACGACTAACATGCGAAGCACTTCCTCATCTTCAGCTAATAACAACCGTGCCATGTTGTCTTTCCCCTTCCTTTAACATGAATCTTCTACTTCATTCTTTGCAGCATTCTTTTTATTCTTGCTTCAAACTCAATAATACTAAATGGCTTTGTAACATAATCATCTGCTCCAAGCTTAATAGCCCGCGAAACATCTTCTTCAGAATTTCGTGAGGTTAACATAATGATGTGATAGCGATGAACTGGGAAGTGCTTTCGTAAATATTGCAGCACTTCAAGACCATCAAGCTTCGGCATCATCCGATCAAGAATAATAAGAAAAGGCTCATTCTTTTTGTGCCATTCATCCTCAATAAACAGCTCACCATTTTCGAACATTTTAATATTAAAATGGTAAGAATGATGTTCAGCGAAAGTATCTAAAAAATGATCCTCGAGCATACTTCGAACAATATAATCGTCATCAATAACTGCGATGTTAAATACCTCTTTTTCCTTCTCTTGTTCCCCTTCACTATGTGCTGTTACAATTTGATTACGGCCATTTTGCTTTGCTTTATATAAGGCATTATCTGCAAGCTCAAGCCATTCTTTTCCATGGAGGTTTGGATTATCAATTTCAATAAGCCCAGAAGAAAATGTAACATGAAAATTTCCTTTCTTTGTTTCAAATACTTCTTTTGAAAAGCCGACAAGAAACCTTTCAACAATGAGTTCTGCTTCAGCTGCTGTTGTATTTGGAAACAATAATACAAATTCCTCTCCGCCATAACGAATGACATAATCATATTCACGAATGTGGGCTAACAAATATTTCACGAATCTCTTTAACACTTCATCCCCAACAAGATGACCGTACACATCATTTACCTTTTTAAAATAGTCGAGATCAAGCAACGTAATGACAAACGGTTTTTTCGTTCTTCGGTACTCACCAAGACGATGCTCGAGCTCTTTTTCTAAAAACTGCCGGTTAAATGCCCCTGTCAAATAGTCAATTAATGTATTCCGTTCAAATGCTTCTCGTTTTGTGATTTGCCGTTCAATCCGGACGACCATTTCATCAATGTCGAACGGTTTTGCCATAAAGTCATCTGCCCCTGTTTCAAAAGCAGTAATTCGAGTTTCTTTTGTATTTTCAACACTAATCATAATGACAGGTGTTAAAAAAACCGTATCCGATTGTTGAATTTCTCGAATTACTTCAAATCCATTCTTTCTCGGCAAATGAACATCAATAATGACACAGTCTGGCTCAAGGTTATACCATAAGTGTACCGCTTGATCTGGATGAAGTGTTGCCAATACATGATAACCATACTCTTCTAATGAATGCTTAAGATATTGCAGCATACTATAGTCATCATCAATAATGAGGATAAATTTCCCCTTGTTTTTACTTGGTTTCTTCATCACATCAGGCGCAACGATAAATTCATCGTATTGATAGACCACCTTTATAAACGAAACCATCAACAGTTCAAGCTCTTCTTTACGCCATGATTGTTTATCTGCAGTCACCACTTTATCGTGAATAATTTCTGCATGCTCTGATACTTCAAATAGATTAATAGAGGCGGCTGTACCTTTCACAGAATGAAAAAACCGGATCACTTCATCACTAGAAATTATTTCATCATTGTGAAGCCACCCATTTATCTTTTTCTTTACCATTTCGATATGTAATTTTTGATATTTGGAATAATCTCGTCCTTTGTTCATGGATACTCTCTCCTTGTCCTCACCTGCTATTCTATTATATCTACTTCATATTTCCAATAAGTTTATTCAATCCCACTAATTACCGAACTGGTTTGTGAACAAAAGAGGAACAAATTATTATAATCAAAAAAAAGAGGCTGAGACAAATGAATTAAAGAAAACCCGAACAAAGTTGTTCAGGTTTTCTTTATACAGCAACAAATGTAGTACCGCTCCGTCAACATACTTCGCTTTCCGCGGGCACGGCCTTAGTCTCCTCAGAAAGCAAAGACCGCTTTCCTGCGGGGCCTTCGGACTCGTGCTGTTCCCGCAGGAGTCTACGTATGTTGACTACGCTACAGCTTATCCATTTGATGAATAATATTTCGTTGTTCGTCTTTTCTATTGACGATTAAAGCTGTGTCCCAGCTGGTTCATTAAACGGCGAGCATGCTATAGAAAAGCCCGATAAATACGATAAATAATAACTGCTCGACAATACCTCCTGTATGAAAAGCAAGCGGACTGCGAATTGTTTTTTTGATCGGATAGAAGAAATGAACCCCCTTCACAGTAAACATATCGCCTACAACATGACTGACCACTCCAGTAATTAATCCTGTAATAAAATCAGCCGGAATACTTGTCTGATACAATAAAAAAAGCAATCCAATAAACAATGCACTATGAAAAAAAGTACGATGGCCTGTTGTGCTTGAAATGGCCTTGCCTAGTACTGGTACTGCTCGGCTGATTTTACTGTTTGGGTGATCAATATCCGGCAACAATGCTCCAACTAACAATCCACCACTATATAAAAATGTCTGTTCGATGGAAACTTGTGGTATGTATGTCATCACCGCTGCCCCTGCAGCTGCCCCAAATGCTAAATGTGTATGGTATTGCATCATAATCACCTTTCTAAAGTACACTTATATCCAAACATCCGTTTGTTTATTTTAGCATATATTGGGCAGATCGGATACTAAATGAAGAACATACGTACTATTTTGTTAATTGTTGCAAGATAGCCCGTGCAAAACCGCCAAGTTCATCACGGCTATACGCACGAAGCACTTCAGGTGCCACTGATTGAAGGGCTTCTTGAATATATGCTTGTTTCACGTCTTCACTACGCAGCTGTTGTTCCATTTCAAGCGACGCTTGAAGAGCAATCTTAGTAGCAGTTTGGTTAACATGCTGTACAATCGTTTCGTCATCTACAACAACTCGCCCAGCTTGTTCATAGAAAGAGACCAGCTCTTTAGGTAGTTCTGTTTCTGCGATAAAGAGCCCATCTCCCCGCGTCTTTAATGTTGCTGCGTTTCCCATGTACTTTACTCCGATAAGATGCAATTGTGGAAATTTCTCTCTTAATGAAGTAGTTGATAGCGCAGTTGCCATATTAATGAACGTAGTAGTTGTTTCTTTTTCCTGCAGCTTTGTAAGTAGTGTTTCTATTTGCTGTGGTGGAAGCGCAAAAATGCAAACATCTAATTGTGAAAGGTCTTCTATAGAAAGAAGATCGATATGTTCTGTTTCCTTTATAAACTGCTGAGCTTTCTTTGTATCATAATGATATATCCCAATATTCTGATAATTATGCGCAAGAATAGCTGTCCCTAATCTTCCAATACCAACTAAACCAATCTTCATCGTTTCACCCTTTCATTAAAGATTGTATTTAGTATACCATATGACTAAATTGAAACGTAAAAAAACAGAACTGAATGTTACTTCAGCTCTGTCTCTTATTTTCGGACTTACTTCCTTTTTTCGAACGATATTCTGTTCCTTTATTATTATCACCTGCACGCAGCTCTTCTGAAAATTCGAGACTGCTGTTTTTTGGTGAACCTTGATTTGTGCTTTTGCCGTTCGAATTACGATTTGTCATTGCACCACACACCCCTTTCATTACACTTAGGATGTGTGGCGTATAGCTAAAATATTCTAAATGTAAGGGCTTACATTTTTATAATTGAGAACTTCGTAAATTTTGATTTGCAATTACTTGATCGAGCATTGCTTCAATATAATTTAATCGGGAGTCATGTTCATTCGTATACGTTCCATCTGTTTTTAACGCTTCTAACTGAGCACGCTCTCTTTCCAACTTATCCATCCATTCCTTTATGTCTTTGCCCATTACAAGCACCCCCTGAGAAAAATTTAATTATTGTAACCTACTATTATTTTATGCTTTTTTTGCAAAAAAATGTAGGCTTTGATGTAAGAATTTATTAAAATTATGTGACAATTCAGATTTCTCAAGGGGAGGGCAAAGGTTATTGTGGAATAATCATGATCGGACAAGAAACCATTTGCAAAATAGCTTCACTTACACTTCCAAACTTTTTCGAAGCCGCTTTGCCTGCTCCTTTTGATCCCATAATGATACAACGGACGTCCACATCATTGGCCTCTGAAATAATTTCGATTGATGGCATACCAACACGAATTGCAGATGAGTATGCTACACCTTCTTCCTTCAAAAAAGCTTCTGCTTCACGAACCGTATTCTCGCCTAGTATCGGAGAGCTCGATTGAATGTTAACAACGTGTACTTCATCTTGAAAGGCCTTTGCCATTTCAGCAGCAGTCCGTAATGCCTTTTCCGCTAGGGCAGAGCCATCATATGGAACGATAATTTTTTTCAATTCACTTACTCCTTTTTTACAATTTAAACCACTGTCTCCTATTATATATTGGAAAACGTATAGTTGGATGAAGTATTGCCGTTGTTTTATGAACTTTTAAAGAAGGTTTGTTTTTCATTGAACACTCATAAGTCATTTTAGAAACGCACATTCTATACATAAAGGAGTTGATATGAATGGGTAGAGGCAAAAATTTTAACCCAAAACGCAAAGACCATGAAAATCAAAAGCCAAAACGTGCTGAAATGACGACACCGCTTGCGAACGAAGGCGCTCGACCATTAGAGGAAAAAGAATAATAAGGGTGTGGCTTATGAAGAAACTGCAAAGGAAACATCCAGCAAAAAGGTACGTCAAAAAGGAAAAGCCGTTTCCAACTGAATTAGAATTTTCCGAGGAATTAGCGGAAACGGACTTTCTACCCAAACGACAAAAACAAAGAAATTAACAAACGGATGGTACTTATGGTAAGAAAGCAAGCTCCGGCTTGCTTTTTTTACATTTCCGACTGTACACCAGATAATGTATAGGTAATCGCTTCAGCCATTTCCATAAACCGTTTCTCTTTCACATCATGAAAGAATGCTTGTAAGGCAAGGTTCATTATATTTTCATGCGCATCTTCAATGTTAAGCGGATGAACATATTGCGGTCTTGTTTCTTTGATCCACTGCAACCCAAGTGTCCGCCATTCATCTGCCTCTGCTTGTAGCTTATCAACATACGGCTTTACATCTTTGTAAAAGTCCGGTTTCTCTTCACTAGTGCGGACAAAGATTTGTTTCATCTCTGCCACTCTTGTATGCATATTTTCAGTGCTTTTTCGTAATTGCTCCTTCATCTTTCGCACCTCCAATATGACTGTATCATATGATTGAACTGTTACAAACTTAGAAAATTCGTCAGCCAGCTCTTTTTGCTTGTTTTTGCTGCTGCAACTTCCTCGTGATAGACAGGGCTTACTTGCTTGTCCTCTAATTGCCCGATCTGTTCTTCAATTTTTTCTAACCGTTTAACAACTTCCTCAATTTCAGAGCGGTGCTGTAAAACTTGAACAGAGACGACTTCATCTGCCTTTTGGCTAATTTGACGTTCTAAATCTTCGATACGGCTTGATAATTGATTGACAAGCTTAAACCATTTCGAAAGGTCTACCCCCTGCTCTTTCGGTTCTTGTGGCACGCTCTCAACCTCCTGTGTACTTTTCTCTTCAAATTCAACACTTTTCATTTCACAAATACGCTCAACAACCTCCTCTGTTATTAAATAATGACCGTTATCATTTTTCTCACACGGAATGTTGAAATCTTTAATCCACTTACGAACCGTTCTAGGTGCTACTCCAAGGCGTTCAGATACTTCCTTTGTTTTCAATACCTCTTGCATCCGCCATCCTCCTCGAAATGATTTGGTAGCGTTAGAATTCGCCGCTTCAAAACAACTCCCTGCATACAAGACAAAACTAGTTTTCATTCGTCAAAGGTAGTGTTGTGCCTCCAAAATAGATATTTTCGACAGCATGACAGAAACTTTTTGTGAAAATGTACGAACCATTCCTAAGTATGAAATCTTACTACCTGCGAAAACTAGCACATGGAGGTGTTAGATTTGACGAAAAACCAAAAAAACAATCACAACAAACAACCGACAAGCAAATCAAACCAGCCAGAGCAACGACCGGGCTACGGCGACAAAAAACTCGAAGGGCCAAACTTCCCTTCGACATAAAGTGAAACTGGAAGAAACCGTCGTGTGTATTAATACGACGGTTTCTTCAACACATAATTTTCAATTGCAACAGCAAGGTGTAGTTGCTCCTGCTTTCTTTTATACCATTCTGTTATGCAAATATTATCCTGCATTGGAACTGTCTTAAACCATTTGTCTAATTGTTTCTTAGACGCATACCATTGAGAACGTGCTGCTTGATGATGGTAAATACGTGGAAACATTACCCTTAATGGTGGTGTTTCCTTCTCTGAAAAGTTTTTCATGTTTCGTTCATAATCATACCGGGAACCTGTATGTTCGATAGAGAGAGCAAACTCATAAAATTTCGAGTAGTGTTCTGGATGAAATAAGAGGTGTGCAAGCCTCTTGCCCAATGTAATCCGATCATTTAGGTGACTAAAATGGTTAACAGACAATCCATATACCTCCCCTGAAAGGGTTGGAAAGATGACAGAGCAAAAGTGCAGCCAATCTTGAAAACGAAAACAAAACGAACGAAAAACTTTCTTTTTATAGAAAGGATGCTCAATAACAGGCTTTTGAATTAAATTCTGCTCGTTAATAATTAACGCAGTCATTAACCGTTTTCGGTCTCCCTCTTGAAAGAATCTTTCCCACTCCTTCTGCATAAAAATAGAAACAGAAAATGCGGACAAGCAGTGGAAAAGAGGCTTTCCGGAACGTTTTGACGCCTCATAGATAAGCAACTGAGGATAGGCATCGCTAAAAATCAACCAATTTGCTCGTTCGTACGTATAAAAAATCTGTTCACGTTTTTCTTTTTCGATACAAAAAGGAAACCAACTGCCTTCAAGATCCGTCATATTATAGCCGGCATTACGCGAAACCATGCTGGCAAGAAACGCCCACTCAATTTCAGGATTTCTTTTATAATAATTAAGATACGCTTTCGTTCTAGATATATTGTCGATGTTTCCTTTACCTGTCAGAAATTGAATAAGCTGTATGAGGGTATGATGTTGTGGCTTAATTTTGTTCACCGCTTTCACCTCACAAATATCTTGTGCACAATGTATCTTTTTTAACCTACTTTACGTCTAATGAGGTGAAGCGGTGTGTTATGATAGGTATTTAATATGAAAAACTTGTCGAATTCTAAAAGTTTTTCTATCATTTAAAGAAGAAAACCCTAAGAAAAGCAGGTAAAACTGCGAAGAAGATGTTGAGGTGAAGGGAATGGTTTTTCGTTATCCGAACGGGAAACGCTACCGTCCGGCGGAAACGAGACAAAAGCGGTCTCCCCAGCTTAAGAGCAACAGCTACAGCAACCGTGGGATGACACTGGAGGAAGATATAAATGAAACGAATCAATACTATCTAGATAGCGGTCGAGCAGTTATTCACAAAAAACCGACTCCCGTACAAATCGTTAATGTGGATTATCCGAAACGAAGTGCTGCGGTTATTAAAGAAGCCTATTTTAAGCAGCCTTCTACTACCGATTATAACGGACTGTATCAAGGCCGCTACATTGATTTTGAAGCAAAAGAAACACGCAGCAAAACATCATTTCCTTTAAAGAATTTTCATGAGCATCAAATTAACCATATGCAACAAATTACGATGCATCATGGCATTTGCTTTGTCCTTCTTCGCTTTTCTGCAATTGATGAAATCTATCTACTGCAAGCAGAGCAATTATTAGGCTATTGGAAACGTATGAAGGACGGAGGTCGTAAATCGATCACGAAAGAAGAAATTGAGGTTCATGCACATCGTATTCCTATCGGTTTTCAACCGAGGATTGACTATTTAACGGTGATCGATAAAATATATCTAGAAACTTCAGCCGAAAGGTAGGATCCAGTTATGGCAGATGAATATCGTTCGAGACAAGAACGACGAAATAAAACCACTTCAAATTCAAGTGGAAGCTCAAAAGGAACAAAAAAGAAAAAAAGCGGCGGCGGTGGAGGTGGGAAGATTTTCAGAAGAATTCTCTTCTTCGGAATGATTCTATTTTTAGTTTTGTTTGCTGCTGGCGGTATTTTTGCTTTTTCAATGATCCAAGGGGCTCCAAAGCTTGATTTAAACCAATTGAAAGACCCGCTCTCATCAAAAGTTTATGATATGAATGGTGACGTCATTGCAGATTTGGGGCAAGAAAAACGGACAAAAGTATCTTATCAAGATATCCCACAAGTTGTGAAGGATGCATTTATCGCAACTGAAGATGTTCGATTCTATGATCATATGGGGATCGATGTAAAACGTATCGGCGGCGCCGTACTAGCGAATTTTAAAGAAGGCTTCGGTGCTGAAGGTGCTAGTACAATTACCCAACAGGTTGTAAAGCGTTCTTTCCTTTCACCAGATAAAACAATATCACGGAAAGCTCAAGAAGCATGGCTATCCATTAAACTTGAGCAAAAATTAGAAAAATGGCAAATACTTGAAATTTACTTAAATAAAATTTATTTTGATAACAGAGTTTACGGAGTTGCGAAAGCAGCTGAATTTTATTTTGATAAACCATTAAGTGAACTTGAAGTTGAAGAGGCTGCCTTACTTGCAGGAATTCCAAAAGCACCTGCATACTACGACCCGTATGACCACCCAGATGCAGCCGAAAAGCGACGAAATGTTGTCATCGGCTTAATGGCAAAGCACGGCAAAATAACAGAAGAACAAGCGAAAAAAGCGAAAGCAATTCCGATTGAAGACACACTCTCAAAAGGTGAACGAGATTTTTCATCTTATGACGCATTTATTGATCAAGTCATTGAAGAAGTCTCTGAGCTTGAAGATGTAGATATCTACTCAAGCGGCCTAAAGATTTATACAACAATTGATCCGAAAGCACAGCAATATGTTGAAGACATGCTTTATACAGACAAACATGTTTCATATCCAAATGACCGCTTCCAAGCAGGGCTTGTCTTAACAGATACGCAAACAGGTGAAATTCGTGCAATTGGCGGTGGACGTAACGAAAATGCAAAACGCGGTTACAACTATGCAACAGATATAAACCGTCAGCCAGGTTCTACTGCAAAGCCTATCTTTGACTACGGTCCTGCCATTGAATATTTAAAATGGTCAACGTATCATCAAATTATTGATGAACGCCATGAATATTCCAATGGTACACCAGTTAACAACTGGGACAATCGTTATAAAGGGCAAATGTCAATTCGTAAAGCACTTGCAGAATCACGTAATATTCCTGCCCTTAAAACAATCCAAGAAGTTGGGCTTGATAAATCACGTGAATTCGCTGCTGGCTTAGGACTAGATTTACCGAATGATATCTATGAAGCATATTCAATCGGTGGGTTTAATGGTTTGTCACCACTTGAACTTGCTGGAGCATACAGTGCATTCGGTAACAATGGTATTTTCAACAAACCACACGCTGTTACAAAGGTTGAATTCCCTGATGGTGAAGTAGTTGACTTGAAGCCTGAACCGAAAGCAGCGATGAGTGACTATACAGCATTTATGGTTACAGACATGATGAAATCCGTGATGACAAGAGGTACAGGGACTGCAGCAAACGTTCCTCGCCTTAATATTGCAGGTAAAACAGGTACAACAAACTTTGATGAAGCAACACAACGCAAATACGGCATTCCAAGCAAAGCTGTCCCAGATAGCTGGTTTGCAGGCTATACACCTGAGTATACAGCAGCGATTTGGACGGGATACCCGAAGACTTCTGCTGAAAACTATTTACCATATAATCAGCAGCAAATTGCAAAACAAATGTTTAAACAATTATTTGAGCATATATATGAAGGAAAAGAAAGTAAAGATTTCAAAAAACCAGACAGTGTCGTCCGTGTCGGTATTGAAGAAGGCACGATGCCTGCACGACTTCCAAGTGACTACACACCTGAAAGTCGTATTACGTATGAATACTTCGTACGTGGCACTGAGCCGAATAAAGTATCAAAGCAATTTGAAGAAATTGATCCTGTTAGCAGCTTAAATGCTTCTTATACAGCTCCACTTAATCGAATTCTTGTTCAGTGGAATTACGATAAAGAAGCTACATTTGAAGTCCAACAATCAATTGACGGGGGCGGCTATCAAACAGTCACAACGACGAAAGATAATTACTTCCTTGTTAACGGACCTCAGGAAGGCTCAGAATACAGCTTCCGAGTTGTTGCAAGAGCTGATGGTACACAAAGTCCTCCCGCTACAACAAGCGTTCGAGTCGGCGGCAGAGGTGACGATGATGAAAAAGATGAAGAAGATATGTCTCCTGGTCTAGATGGCGACATCCCGTTGCCTCCTGGCCAAGAAGACAAAGATAAAAAAGATAAAAAAGACGAAAAAGATAAGAAAAAAGATGACAAAAAACGAAAAGAGGATGAGCCAGCACCTGACGAAGGTGAGCAAACTCCTCCTGATGAGGGTGAGCAGCCCCCTGAAGATGGCATCATTATTCCTGAATAAAGACGAAAGGCCTGACCAAGTATTTTCGGTCAGGCCTTTTTTTCATAGATAAAGCATTTTTGCGCTTGTTTTTCAAGCTCGGTATATAGTTGTTCAAGTTGTGTAAACGCATGATGGTGTGCTGGTCTCATTAAAATAAATTCAAACCGCTCTTCAATATTTACAGGTTTATAGGAAAAAGAAGCTACAACATTCTTCCACTGTGATGCATTGTTTACCGGCTTTCCATTCAACCAGTACATTAATGATAAAAAATTCGCGGTAAATTGCAGCATCGGTTTCTTCACTTCTGAAACCTTCCGTGCAGCAAAGGCAGAACGAATACTTTCTTTTTCTTTTTTCCACAAAACAAAAGCAGGCAGAATCAACTCTTGCTTTTGTTTCCATGGTTGATATGATTCATACCCTGCTTCATGAAGTAAATCATAAGCAAAAAAAGTCGCTATTAAGCCCTCTTCAAACGCTTTGGGTTCATCTAACGCTACAACCTCTTCAAACTCATAAAATGGCGCAAGAGTCATCCTCTCAGAAATATGACACTTAAGCATTTACTTTTGCCTTCTTTCTCATCCGCTTCTGCCCTTCACGGCATAATTCAAGTAATGGACAAACCTCACATTTTGGAGCTTGCGCTTTACAATGATAACGTCCAAAGAAAATAAGTCTGTGGTGCGCATCGCTCCATTCTTCTTCAGGAATTTTGCGCATTAACGTTTTTTCCACTTCAAGAACGGAATCTTTCCAGCGGCAAATACCAAGCCGTTTACTCACACGCTCAACATGTGTATCAACTGCTAGTGCCGGCACATCAAATGCTACAGAAAGCACAACATTTGCGGTTTTACGACCAACCCCAGGAAGATTTTCCAACGCCTTACGATCATTTGGCACTTCCCCGCCATGTTTTTCAATCAGCTGTTCACAAAGCTTGCGTATATTTTTCGATTTATTACGGTATAAGCCAATGGAACGGATGTCTTGCTGAAGTTCTTCTAGCGGCACAGCTATATAGTCTTCAGGTGTTTTATATTTCTGAAATAAGTCTTTCGTTACTTTGTTCACAAGATTATCGGTACATTGCGCAGATAAAACGACCGCAATTAATAAATCAAATGAATTGCGGTGGTTCAATTCACAATGTGCATCTGGAAACATTTCTGCCATCGTATCAAGTACTTCACGTATTTGTTTGTTTGTAAGCAATTTTGTTCACCTGCTTTACATTACTGTTCAAGCCAGTTATAAAACGGGACAGCTTTTTTATTGATCGGTTTGTTACCTCGCTCTTGCGGCTGTCTTTTGGTCGTTTGATGCTGGCGGAAATTCATGCTTCGTTGCTTTGCCTGCTCAACTGTTTGGATCCCATTCTTTTGCCACTCAAATAAAATTCGGTCAATATAGCGTAAATTTAACTTTCCGCTAATGACCGCTTCTTGTAAGGCTGCCTTAATTAAGACAGGTGAGTGATTTTCTTTGTCGATCCAAAGTGTGAGCGTTTCATATTCCATTGGTGACAACGGACGAGCAAATTCTTGTTCAAACAGCTGAAAGATTTTTGCTGCTTCTTCTTGTGAAAGGTCTTTTTCTTGCTGCTTGTCCTGTTGCTCTAAATAATGGCAAACCTTTTCCCAAAGAGGATGAAGTGTATAACGTTCATAAATAACACCTGATATATCCTTCTCTTCTTCTATCCCAAGCGCTCCCTTGCGAAGTAATGAACGCAATAAATTTGTACAAGCTTCAACATCAACACTCATTCGCTCTGAAAGTTCATCTGGGGTTGGAAAATGATTTCCTCTTTCCACATATGTCTGCACATGAAGAATCAACATCATTTCATGCTCATTTAACCCGATCTTCGCATAATGCTCCATTAATAGTAACGGAACCGTTGTATTTCCTTTTGCGAGCCAGTCAATCATTTGCCCTCTATCCATCTCTACAACACCTCTAACAAGCATTATAACATGAGCTTCCATCGTCATGACACATCGATTGCTCATAATTAGAAAAGCAAAAAGCACCAAGGACGATTGCTTCTACAAAAGAAAAGCCCCGGATACCGGGACATTTCTCCTTAAGGATATAAACGGTTCAATAGACGAGGGAATGGAATCGTTTCACGAACATGCTCCACACCTGCAATCCATGCGACTGTCCGCTCCAGACCTAAGCCAAAGCCGGAATGTGGGACTGAACCATATTGACGAAGCTCTAAATACCATTTATATGCATCTCCGCCAGCTAAGCCGTGGTCTTCATAGCGCTTTTGCATTAAATCAAGGTCATGGATTCGCTCAGAGCCACCAATAATTTCACCGTAACCTTCTGGAGCAATTAAGTCTGCACACAAAGCTACTTCTGGACGGTTGGGGTCAGGCTGCATATAGAATGCTTTGATCTTTGCTGGGTAATGCGTAATAAATACAGGTTTATCAAAGCTTTCCGCAATTGCTGTTTCATGCGGTGCACCGAAATCTTCTCCCCATTCGATATCATCGAAACCTTTCTCATGAAGAAGCGTGATCGCATCATCATACGTAATACGCGGGAAAGGTGCCTTTACATTTTCAAGCTTGGATGTATCACGACCAAGTGCATTTAATTCGAGTGCACAGTTTTTCAACACAGATTGAACAACATAGCTGACATATTGTTCTTGGATTTCAAGACTTTCAGCGTGTTCGATAAAAGCCATTTCTGGTTCAATCATCCAAAATTCGATTAAATGACGGCGTGTTTTTGATTTTTCTGCACGGAAAGTTGGGCCAAATGAAAAGACTTTTCCAAGCGCCATTGCGGCTGCTTCCATATAAAGCTGACCACTTTGTGAAAGGTATGCATCTTCATCGAAATACTTCGTATGGAACAATTCCGTCGTTCCTTCTGCTGATGTCCCAGTTAAGATCGGTGGATCAACTTTAACGAAACCATTGTCATTGAAGAATTCATATGTCGCACGAATAATTTCATTTCGGATTTTCATGACGGCATGTTGACGCTTATGACGGATCCATAAGTGACGATGATCCATTAAAAACTCTGTACCGTGCTTTTTCGGAGTAATCGGATAATCAACTGCTTCATGAATTACTTCAACATTTGTTACACCTAACTCATAACCAAATGGTGAGCGCTCATCTTCGCGTACAATACCTGTTACATAAAGGGAAGATTCTTGTGTAAGCCCTTTCGCAACTTTGAACATCTCTTCATCTACTTCTTCTTTTACCATGACGCCTTGAATAAAGCCCGTCCCGTCACGAAGCTGCAAGAAGGCTATCTTACCGCTTGAGCGCTTATTTGCAAGCCAAGCTCCAATCGTGACCTCTTTTCCTGCATATTTATGTACTTCAGAAATTGTCGTTTTCACGTACTTTCCCTCCAACAATCGAATTCATCTCTAATTTCGTCAAAAAATAACATGCGACGCAATTATACATTTATTATAGAAGAAAAATCAAGATTTTAAAAGGAAAGTCCAAATAAGAAAGCTATTTCGACTGTCCGGTTGCAAACACCGCCCATATAGCAGTGAAAAATAGATGGGGAAGCAGTGTGCTAAGGATCAAATAAAGACGCCCTGCCGACATGCAGAACGCCTTTATTTAAAACATTACATATGGTTATTCATAAAACGCTCAATACGCTCTAATGCGCCTTCAAGCTGGTCAAGCGACGTCGCATATGAAAGACGTACATTTTCAGGAGCACCAAAGCCTGAGCCTGGGACTAGCGCTACTTTTTCTTCTTCTAGAATAGCTTTAACCCAATCGTCGACACTGTCAAAGCCTGTTTTCTTAGCAGCTTCACTTGCATTTGGGAACAAGTAGAAGGCACCCTTAGGCTTAACGCATGAGAAACCAGGAATTTGTACAAGCTTCTCATACACTTTATTCAAACGATCTTCAAATGCAACACGCATTTCTTCTACAGGCTCTTGTGACCCTTCATACGCCGCAATTGCGCCGTATTGAGCCATTGAAGTCGGGTTTGACGTTGAATGACTTGCCAGGTTAGTCATCGCTTTAATGATTTGCTCATTACCTGCTGCATAACCAATACGCCAGCCTGTCATTGAATGAGATTTCGATACACCATTGATGATAATCGTATTTTCTTTTAATTCAGGTGACAGCTGTGCAATGGAAACATGCTCATTGTCTCCATAGACAAGGTGCTCATAAATTTCATCAGAAACAATAAGGATATTGTTTTCAAGAGCTACTTTTCCAAGCGCTTCAAGTTCTTCCTTCGAATAAAGCGTTCCTGTTGGATTGCTCGGTGAATTAATGATGACAGCTACTGTTTTGTCTGTAATAACTGATTTTAATTGTTCAGGCGTCAGCTTGAAATCATTTTCTTCAGCTGCGTCGACATAAACAGGTGTACCTTCTGCAAGCTTCACTTGCTCAGGATAGCTGACCCAGTAAGGCGTTGGAATAATAACTTCATCACCTGGGTTAACAAGCACTTGAAACAATGTGTAAAGCGCATGCTTTGCTCCTGTGCCAACAATAATTTCAGATGGTTTGTATGTAAGTCCTTGGTCGCGTTTGAATTTTTCAATAATTGCTTCTTTTAATTGAGGTAAGCCGCCAGCTGGTGTGTATTTAGTATGTCCTTCGTTCATCGACTTTGTTGCTGCATCGATAATGTGCTGTGGTGTGTTAAAATCAGGCTCCCCTGCCCCTAAACCAATTACATCATGTCCTTCTGCTTTCAGCGCTTTTGCTTTTGCTGTAATTGCTAATGTTGATGAAGGAGTTAACGCTGAAACTCGTTTTGCCAATTCCATTATTGTTCCTCCTTAAGTCCTTTTGTTTTTAAACTGTAACGTTTAAGAAGTTCCCCGCTTTGAAAATCAAGGTAGTAATATGTATAACGCTGCTGTTGATCACGATATGTCACTTCCCAAAGCGGTGTTCCGCTTTCCATTCCTAAGCGGATATCTATTATGTTTAAAGGTTCACGCTCATTCATAACGTGTTCCTTTACACGCTTTTTCGTCCAACCTTCACTTGCTTTTTTCGTTATGACTTTGCCTTTTTTATTCATCGGCACCCACACATAGATGCTTTCTTTATTTGAAGTGCCGTATACAACTTGATAAGGTTGATTGCCATAATAATGTTCCACATCTGTAACCGTCAAATCATCCACTGCTTGTTTAGCTTTTGCAATGGCCTTTGCTTGCAAGTCTTTTTCACTTGAAAGCGTATCTTGATAAAGTGCTGCAGCCTGCCAGACCAAAATGATCGGAATAATAAGAAGCAGCCACCACCATTTTCTCATGTAATCACCTTACGTGCGGTATATTGTAAAAACTGCCGTATCTTGGTCTTCTTCATCAAGTGCTAGACCAAACATTAAATCTTTTTCCTTTAAAGTGCGATTTAATGAATCAACAATTTTGTACATATCTTCTGAATGCTTAAGGCGGACGGTTGATAAAACTTCAATTTTGTCCTCCATCTTGTAATCCTCCCAGCGTACACAGTATTTGTTACACATGCGAATGCTATAACCGTTCATACTAACCGTAAAGCAATACCAAATCAGATCCTTTTCTTATTATAACAGGTTCAATCAAAAGTGAAAGTATGAAACGTGATTTACTACAGTAACGTACCAAAATTTCTGATAAATGCATGCCAATAACATTTATTCCAGGCCGCACCAACACATTTACGCACGTTCATCGACGTGCTTTTTTTATGTTGAAAAAAACGCGTCACCTAAATGGCGACGCGTTTCAATTATTTTCTTCGCTTTCAATTGTGACAACTTCATAATTTTCAGCATCACAGCGGAATGAAACATTGCCAAACTGCCGTGTTTCATAGATGTCGATCCACGTTTCATTTAAACGTTCTAACACTGCAGAGCTCGGCATTTTCTTCCGTTCATGAAAAATGACTGCAACATGTGGATCGGTTTTTTCCAAGAAATCTTGCGATGTACCGCCTTCTTTTGCAAATTCCGCTACTTTAAGGATTTCTGCATTTAAAGGGGCGCGCTTTAATAATGCTTCTTCTCCTGCTTTATCGGCTTTCCCCATTAAGAGAAAATCATGCTTTCCGTACGAAAAATAAAGGCTCATTCCGCCAGTAGCCTGCATATCAACAACCCGCATTACCATATGCGGTAATACTTTCTCCACTGAGTTGATTGTCCAATACTCTGTGTTGTCATGTTGGACGGCAAAATCATTTATCCATTGTTGCTTGAAAACTTGCGGAACAACCAGCCTTTCAATCATATAACTCTTTTGTAGCCAATCAACATTTGCTGCATACTCTCTGTCTACATTCGTTAAGATTACGGCGTCAAATTTTAGTACGTTAAACATTTCAAGTCGGTCAAGTAGCTCCTCGCCTGTATGTGGTCCACCTGTATTAATAAGGATGGTTTCGCCTTTGCCTGTTTGCACTAAAATCGCTTCACCACTCGAAAGGTCGAGAAACGTCACAACAATTTCATTTTCCTTTAAATTCAGATCAACTTTTTCAATGACGGTCTCTTCCTCAGCTCCAGCTATAAACGGAAGCATCAGGAAACAAATGATGATGAGAAATACCTTTTTCATACCGCATTCCCCTATTCGTGTAATAGGGTTAGTTTGACACGTAAGCTTCGATACTAATCACAGCCACCTTGAAAGTTCATCATACAAAGTTTGGGAAGGAGCTTCACGCACTGGTACAGCAGGCAATGATTGAATAAACTTCTTGCCATACCTTGTCGTGGTAATACGTCTGTCAAACACAAACACAGCTCCTCTGTCTGTTTGCGTCCGTACTAAGCGGCCAAACCCTTGCTTAAAACGAATAATTGCTTGCGGCAGTGATAATTCCATAAATGGACTTTTACCCTGAGCTTTCAGCCGTTCACTACGCGCACTCATGACCGGACTGTTTGGTGGTGAAAATGGCAATCGAACGATAACGAGGCAGCTCAATGCTTCACCTGGGATATCAACACCTTCCCAAAAGCTACTCGTTCCAAACAAAACAGAACGCTCCCCTTGTTTGAACCGTTTCGTTAATTTCGTCCGGCTCCCTCCGCTTACACCTTGTGCAATTAAATTGAAGGCTTCTGGAGATGAATGCTTTTTAACAAGCTTATAGACGGTTTTCAGCATGTCATACGACGTAAACAAAACGAGCATTCTTCCCTCTGTAATTTCTGCAAGCTCTGAAATTTGCTCTGCTAAATGTTCGGTATATTCCTCATTTGACACGTACTTAATATTTGGCGTATCACTAGGAATCATGAGCCGTACTTGTTCACGATACGAAAACGGCGACTCAATCATCGCTGTTAACGGCTGAAAATCTTTTAAGCCTAGACGCTTTTCAATAAATGAAAAAGACTGATTAACAGCAAGTGTAGCTGATGTAAGCACAGTGCTTTTCTTTTTGGCGAAAAATTCATCCGCTAATAAGTCACTTACTTCAACAGGCTGACTATACAAATATGTTGCATTTAAGGCACCATTTGCATCGGCCTCTATCCACGTCACATCATTTTCACGCTTTTCAAGCAACAAGCACTCAACTTGCATTTTCATCGTATCGAGCTGATTTTTCACGCCATTATAATCAATTAAAATGCCTCGTTGCAGCGGGGTTAAATGCTCTTTCTTATCATCAAAGAATTTGGAAACCTTCTGCATTGTTCGACTTAAATCACGAAATTGGAACTTCAGACGGTCCGCTGTTTCTAAAATACTGTCCCAAAGTGGACCACTTTCCAGCCCGACGTCGTAACGATAGCTGATTCGTCCAATATCTGATCGTGAATTGTCAGCATTTTCTTTTGCATATACTTGAAGCATTCGGAACAAGTCATCTGCTTCTGCTTTTACTGCTGTTATACGCTCTTCCATTTGTTCAAGGTGTATAAATACTGTTTCATCTATATCAATGAACTCTGCAAGTCCAAACATTTTAGACGTCAATTCGTGTTCTTCCCTCATGCCAAGGCGGTTCATCGTTAAGTTGACTGCAAAATAATCAAGCTGCTCACCAAAATGCTCACTTGCCGTTTCTTCCATATGATGTGATTCATCAATCACAACTTCATCATAGGCAGGTAATACGCCTGTTTCATTCGTTAAATCTGTAAACAACAAAGCATGGTTGGTGACGACAATATCTGCTTCTTGGGCAGCACGGCGTTTACGATGGTAAAAACAGCGTGAATAAAATGGGCAGGCGCGATTTAAGCAGGAACCTGCATCACTTTTCACTTTACTCCACAGCATTTGCCCTCCTGAAGGCAAATTCAACTCTTCGACATCACCATGTTCTGTTTCTGTCAGCCAAATGAGCATCTGGGCTTTAGCAAGGATCGTATCGTAATTATCGTTATAAAGGTCAGATAACGCATGCTCAAACTTTCGTAAGCAAAGATAATGGTTCCGTCCCTTTAATAACACGCCATTAAATGAAAACGGAAGGATCTTCTCTAGCAATGGAATATCCCGTTCTAACAGCTGTTCTTGAAGCTGAATTGTATGTGTGCTTACAACGACTGGCCGTTCATTCTCAACTGCATAAAAAACAGCCGGCAATAGATAGCCAAGCGACTTACCTGTTCCTGTTCCTGCTTCAACAAGTAGATGCTGGTGAGAGGAGAAAGCCTCATCGACAACCTTCATCATTTCACTTTGCCCTGGACGCTCTTCATATTGACTCATGATTTCCCGCATGCGGGTAGTGAGCTGTGGTTGAAACGAACTGAACGTCTCGGTTGAGATTTCATGATTACTTGAAGGCTTCTCCTCGACCTTTCGTAAAGCAAGGCCTCGGTATATGTCAAATGACTCTTCTCCCGTTTGCAGGGTGGTAATCTTTTCTTGAACAGTTTCCTTCAAATAATGTTCCAGGTCACTATGAAAATGAGGAGCAAGCCGCTCTAGCCGCTGCAAAACAGTAAGTGGTAAATGCTCAAGCTTCGTTAACAGCTTCAATAAAATCTCTGCTGTCACTTCAGCATCACTGTCCGCTCGATGCGGGTTATTATGGGTGACCTCAAAATACTCCGCTAGCTGTGAAAGTTTATACCCATCAACAGAAGGATACAGCAAGCGTGCAAGCTCAACCGTGTCAATGCACGGCCCAACAAATTTTCTATAGCCACTGTTTTCAAATTCTTCTTGCAAGAAAGACAAGTCAAACGGTACGTTATGGGCAACAAAATAGGCATTTTCCAGCATAGACAGCAATGTTGGGGCAATTTCATCAAACGCTGGTGCGTCGATAAGCATGTCTTCTGTAATACCCGTTAACTCTTGAATAAAGGGAGTAAGCTTTGCATTTGAGCTGACAAAGCTTGAAAAGCGGTCAACAATCAAACCACCTTCAACAACAACTGCACCTACTTGAATAATGCGGTCGCCCTTTTTTGGTTGGTTTCCGGTTGTTTCTATATCAATTATTACAAAGCGATGGTCCATTTCTAACACCTCTAATGCGCTGTTCAATGGCTCTATTATATCTTTTCTGTAAAACATACAAAAGCCCCCGACTGTACTCACGGGGGCTTGTAAATAGTGAGCCAGATTTTTTACTCTCCAATGCTGATTATAGCACGGTTGCTTCTGGCTCTGCGTTGATAATTTCTTTAATCGTATTATCTTCTTCATTCATGATAAGCACTTTTGGCTTATGCTCATGAATTTTTTCTTGTGGTACAAGTGCATATGAAATGACAATAACGATGTCACCTTCATGCACTAAACGAGCTGCAGCGCCGTTAAGGCAAAGGACGCCACTTCCGCGTTCCCCAGCAATTACATACGTTTCAAGGCGCGCTCCGTTGTTGTTATTGACGATAGCAACTTTTTCATTAGGCGCAATGCCTGCTTGATCGAGAAGATCTTCATCAATCGTTACACTGCCCACATAATTTAAGTTCGCCTCTGTTACACGTGCGCGATGAATTTTCGCATTCATAAATGTACGAAACATTTCTCTTACACCCTCCCATGTTGTCAAAACACGAATATATGATCTAACGTTCAAGGATTTAAATCGTCATTGTAATATTGTCGATTAACCGCGCTTTTTCAAACTTCACGGCAAGAGCAATAATAAACTGCCCCTTAAGGTCTGTCAACTCTTTTAGCTCTGGGTAGCTTAAGATTTCAACATAGTCAATTTCTCCGCTTGTATACGTCGTGATATGCTCTCGAATAAAAGCTTGTAATTGCTCTACATTTCGCTCACCATCAAGAACCTTTTGCACCGCTAATTGCAAGCTTTCATAAAGGCGCGGAGCTTCTTGTCGTTCAGTCTCATTTAAATAAACGTTACGTGAGCTTTTAGCTAAGCCGTCAAGCTCTCGAACAATTTCAACCGGAACAAGTTCAACAGGAATGTTGTAATCTTGAACAAGCCCGTCCACGACCGCAACTTGCTGTGCATCCTTCATACCAAAATAAGCACGGTCGCACATGACAATGTTAAACAGCTTTGCTAAGACAGTTACAACCCCGTCAAAATGACCTGGACGTGAGCTGCCACATAGCACGTTTGTCCGCTTTTCAACCGACATACTGACTGAGAGCTCAGTCGGATACATATCATTAACATGAGGATAAAATAAAATATCGATGCCTTTTTCTTCAGCAAGTCTTTCATCTCGTTCAAAGTCACGTGGATAACGTTCAAAATCTTCATTTGGCCCAAATTGCAATGGATTTACAAAAATGCTCATCACAACAATGTCATTATCCCGACGTGCTTGTTCCACAAGTGTTAAGTGACCGTCATGCAAGTACCCCATTGTTGGCACAAACCCAATTTCATTGTTTTGTTTTTTAAGAAGCTTCATTTGCTGCTGCATTTCCTGGATTGATTGAATGACTTTCATTCAGTACGGCCTCCATATAAATTTTGCAATTCTGTTTCTTTCATATTAAACGAATGCTTTTCCTCAGGGAAAGAACGTTCTTTCACTTCAGATACATACTGCTGTAGACTGTCAACCATTACATCATTAACATTTGCATATTGTTTAACGAATTTCGGAACATGGACAGAACCGTAACCAAGTACGTCATGGTATACAAGCACTTGACCATCTACTCCATTCCCAGCACCGATACCGATTAATGGTATACGAAGCATCGCTTGCAATTGTGCTGCAAGCTGTTGTGGTACACATTCAAGCACAAGTGCTACTGCGCCGGCTTGTTCGACTTTTTTCGCATCTTCAATCAATTTTCGTGCGCTATCGGCATCCTTACCTTGAACACGGTAACCACCTAATACACCAACGGACTGTGGAGTTAAGCCTAAGTGTGCAACAACAGGAACACCTGCTTCTGTTAATCTAGCAATTGTATGAATGACATCGCCAGCGCCTTCAACCTTCACAGCTTGAGCACCGCTTACTTGTAGAATGCGACGTGCGTTATGCATCGTATCGGCGATCGAACCATGATAGGACATGAACGGCATATCTGTTACGACAAATGTATTCGGTGCGCCGCGACGAACGGCTTTTGTATGGTGAATCATATCATCAACTGTCACTGGAATTGTTGAATCGTAGCCAAGTACAACCATCCCTAGCGAATCACCGACAAGAATGATGTCAACTCCTGCTTCTTCTGCCTGCTTTGCAGACGGGTAGTCATAGGCTGTAAGCATTGTAATCGGCTCTCCAGCTTCCTTCATCTTCAAAAAATCCATTCGTTGTTTCATACGTTTCCCCTCCTCATAATTTGGCGAGGAGATGAGCACCGATGCACCCTCTAACGGTATAAAAAAACCTTCTTCTCGAGTGCTGAGAAGAAGGATCACATACATCATCGGTTGAATCATCCCTCTGTCCCAGTCCTTGTGGATCAAGGCAGAATTTCAAATTTGAAAATCAAAACGACTAAAACGGACATCTGGTGCAGTTCTTTGCAGATACTGCCCACCTAACACTTGTAGTATAACAAACTTTTTTACGTTGTGGGAGGAAATTCTATATCTGCTGAATAAATATGGTGCAGCTTACCATCATTTCCTTCTAGCAAAAGGACACCGTCATCTGTAATCCCTTTCGCCATACCTTCAATCACACCGTTCATTAATCGCGCACGAATACGCTTACCAATTGTTACAGCATGTGCTTCCCATAGGACTTTAACGACATCAAACCCTTCGTTAAGGTAATCCACATATAGTTCTTCCATTTCTTTCAACACAGCTTGCAGCACCTTTGCCCGATTAATCGGCTCGCCTTTTTCAATTGCAAGTGATGTCGCAATCGATTGAAGCTCTTCAGGAAAATGGTCAAGCTGATGGTTAATATTCATTCCCACCCCAATGATGATCGAGCGTACGCGGTCAGCATCTGCCTGCATTTCCGTTAATATCCCGACAATCTTCTTGCCGTTAATTAAAATATCATTTGGCCATTTAATTTCACAGTCAATTCCAGTTGCCCGCTTAATTCCACGTACAACACTCACGGCTGTTAATAACGTAAGCTGAGGTGCCTGCTGCATCGGAATGTTCGGGCGTAAAATAATACTCGTCCAAATACCAGTTCCCTTTGGAGAATACCATTCTCTGTCTAAACGGCCACGTCCTAATGTTTGCTCATCGCTCACAACAATCGTTCCTTCTGACGCTTCACTATTAGCAAGCTCGTGAGCGATTTTTTGAGTCGAATCAACACTCTCTTCATAATGGATGTTTTGCCCAAGTTTCTCTGTCTTCAATCCGAGCCGTATTTCATTTTCAGTAATTTTATCAGGAGTAGCAATAATACGGTAACCTTTGCGCTGGACGGCCTCAAGCTCATAACCGTCCTTTCGCAGCTCTTCAATATGTTTCCAAACCGCTGTGCGCGAACAACCAAGTAATTCACTCATCTTCTGGCCTGAAATAAATTCGCCTTCGTATTCCGAAAATACTTCCAATAATTTCTTCCTCATTGGTGATGACATGAGTCCAGCCACTCCCTTATTGTTTTCTTCTCATTCTTCACTTCACCATTTATCACCGCACGTTCAACTTTTATAAGTGTGTCACTTAGCCATGGACCACCTTGTTGGTTCATCCACTCCATTAAGTTATTTCCATTTATCGCAAGCTGCTTTCGCGTTTGTATCGGTAAGGCTTCGTATTGCTTAGACACAAACTCCTGTAGCTCCTTTTCATTCTCATTCCTAGCAGCAGCGCGAAGCCTTGCAAATTTCGTAATATGCTCACTACCAAGCTTATAGACCAGCATCGGTGTAATGCCGTTCGCATTACTTTCCTTAAGAGCGTTCAACAAAGCAGTAACACGATTCATTTGCTTGTTCGAGCACTTCCATTCTTTTAAGAAAGAGCGAACATCATTTTGGTTTAAAATATAGAGAAACAATGCCCACCGCTCTTCTGCCGTTTCAAGCTTTGAGAATTGGTATGAGCCACATTTTCTTAAGTTATCAGCTTGCTCTTCAAGATATGGTAAATAAGCTGTTACGTCTGTTTCAATTAATAATAAAAAAGCACGCTCTGTATACTGACCACCTAACAGCTTCTCAAACTCAACTGTTATCCGTTCAACAGCGATTTTCTTAAGCAATGGAGCAAGCTTAGTCATTGCTTGCTTTGTATTCTCTTCTAGCTCAAACCCTAATTGACTAATAAAACGAACCGCCCGCATAATCCGTAGTGGATCTTCTTCAAACCGTTCATATGGATTTCGCACCGTTTGAAGCAATCGTTTTTGTAGATCCACTTGCCCGCCAAACGGGTCAGCTAGTTTGCTATCAATATCCATAGCAATGGCATTAATCGTAAAATCACGTCGGCTTAAGTCTTCTTCAAGAGAAGTAATAAACTGCACATCGGAAGGGTGGCGATAATCTTCATACTTTCCCTCACGGCGGTAGGTGGTGACTTCATAGTACTCACCGTTCATTCCAACCATTACCGTTCCGTGCTCAATGCCAACAGGAATTGTCTTCTCGAACAATTCCACAACCTTCTCAGGCGGAGCAGATGTAGCGATATCGATATCACCAATCGCCCGCTCTAGAAGCGCATCACGAACAGCACCGCCGACATAATACGCTTCATATTCTGATGTAATTAAATGCTCTAAAATCGGCCGTGCCTTTAAAAAAAGTTGCTGCACTACAATCAACCCTCTTCGTTCAGCAGTGTTTGATAATAGACGTCTTCATAATTTGCAACAATTCGGCTTGAATGAAAAACATTCGCAGCACGTTTTATCGCGCTTTCCGCCATTTGTTGATGCAGTTCTTCATCTGTAAGCAGGTGAATCGCTTTCTCTGCAATTTGTTCAACATTGCCCAGCTCGCAAATAAAGCCTGTTTCTCCGTCTTCAATCACCTCTGGAATACCGCCGATATTAGTACCGATACATGGAACACCACATGCCATCGCTTCTAATAAAACAAGACCAAAGCTTTCCTTCTCAGATAACAACAGCTTCAAATCACTAATTGACAGTAGTTCAGAGACATTTTCCTGCTTTCCAAGAAAAAGCACCTGCTCTTCAAGTCCTTTTTCGTGAACGAGGCGACAAACAGCTGAAAATTCAGGGCCATCCCCAATAAGAAGCAGCTTAGCAGGCATCTCGTTGGCCACTTTTTCGAATACATGAATGACATCCTGCACACGCTTAACACGGCGAAAATTTGAAATATGTACAAGCACTTTTTCATTCGTTTGAATCCCATATTGCTTACGCAAATCTTTTGCCACATGTAAGTTATAAACACGTTCATCTACAAAGTTGTAAACAGTCTTTATCTCTTTATCGATCTTGAAAAGCTCACGTGTTTGCTCAACCAAGTGGTCAGAAACAGCTGTCACCGTATCAGACTCAACAATACCAAAACGAATAATTTCATGGAGTGAGGAATCATAGCCAAGCACCGTAATATCTGTACCATGCAGAGTTGTTACAATCTTAACTTTGTTTCCTGTCATTTGCTTCGCTAGAATTGCACAGATTGCATGCGGCACAGCATAATGAGCATGCAGAATATCAAGTCCTTCACGCTTAACGACTTCAGCAATCTTACTGGCTGCTGCTAAGCTGTATGGTGGATATTGAAAGACAGCATATTGATTCACTTCAATTTCGTGAAAATAAATATTTGGATAGAGGCGATTCAGCCGAAATGGCACACCTGATGTAATAAAATGAATTTCGTGGCCTTTTTCCGCTAGCTGTTTTCCGAGCTCAGTTGCTACAACTCCTGAGCCGCCTACTGTCGGATAACAAATAATTCCGATCTTTAATTTTTTCATTTCATGTTAGCTCCCGTTCAGTAAATCTTCATTGATGAGTATCGGTTGTTTCGTTTTGAATGCTTCTGCATATTGTACACCTGCTTCTTTTCCAAACAGCCGTTCTCTCGCTTCAACCGATTCAATATAGCCATTATTAAGCGGTGTTTCAACTTCGTCCGCCAGTTTCATAAACTGACTTCGATAGCAGCGAAGCGCATCCAATTTTGTATCAATATATTCACTAATATCAACTACAAAGTCTGGCTTATGAAAACCATTAATCATATAGTAGTGTAACCGTTGTATCTTGTGTGAATGAGTATCTGGCATATAGTTGCGAATACCTGCTGAAAAAACCGCTTCCTCTACGATAGCAGCACAATTGCCGTGATCTGGATGTCGGTCAACTTCATATGGGGCGAATACAAGCTTAGGCCTGTAGTTCCGAATCACTTCCGCTACCTTTGCAATTTTCTTTTCTGTTTTTAATAAACCACGGTCAGGAAACTGCAAATTGAAGCGTTCAGTAATGCCGAGAATTTCCCCTGCTTTGTCAGCTTCTTGCTTTCGAATTTCAACCGTTCCATTTGAGGAAAGATCCGCTTCTGTTAAATCACAAATACCGACTGTATACCCTTTTTGCACAACTTTTGCAATCGTTCCGCCCATGCCGATTTCAACGTCGTCAGCATGGGCGCCAAATGCAAGAATATCATAGCGCGACATAACAAGCGTCACCTCTTATTCCATAATATTTTCAAGGCCGTATACAAGCAGATCGATTTTCATTACCGTTTCTACGGCAAGCTTAACGCCTGACATGAACGAAGTACGGTTAATTGAATCATGACGAATTTTTAATGTTTGTCCTTCACCGCCAAATAGTACTTCTTGGTGTGCAACAAGGCCTGGAAGCCTTACACTATGTATACGCATGCCATCTTTTTCTGCACCGCGGGCGCCTTCAAGTACTTCTTTCTCATCTGGATGTCCTTGTGATTTTTGCGTGCGAACCTTTTCAATCATTTCAGCTGTTTTAATTGCTGTGCCTGATGGAGCATCAAGCTTTTGGTCGTGATGCTGTTCAATAATTTCAACATCAGGAAAATATTTAGCTGCCATTTCTGCAAATTTCATCATAAGAATGGCACCAACTGCAAAGTTCGGTGCGATAATAACACCAATACCCTTCTCCTCTGCTTTCTTCTTTAGATCATCCAACTCTGCTTCATTAAAGCCAGTTGTTCCGACAACAGGACGCACTCCGTACTCCACTGCAAGCTCAGTATGCTTTTTGCCAACCTCTGGTGTTGTTAAATCAATTAGTACATCTGGTTTTACTTCTTGAAAGCACTTTTCAATATCATCATAGATTGGCGCTTCTAAATTAGGCAGACCTTCTACCTCAGAAACCATTTTGCCGCTGTTCTTGCGGTCAACGGCACCGACAAGTTGAAAATGTTCTGTACGTTCAATTAACAATAAAGCTTCTTTTCCCATACGGCCGCGTGGACCAGCTACTACAATTTTGATTGTTTCCATCTACTTTTCCTCCTCGATACGTGTCCAGCGATCTTTATCGCGTGTTCTAAATTTGTTCATTACGAGATCAAAGGCTTCATCAAGATCAATATTTAACGAATTTGCAAAACAAATGAGGACGAATAAAATGTCACCCATTTCCTGTTCCATCGTTTTTTCTTCTTCACTTGATTTCTTCGGTTTCTCTCCATAATAATGATTTACTTCACGAGACAGTTCACCAAGCTCTTCTGTCATTCGCGCAAGCATGGCGAGCGGACTGAAGTACCCTTCTTTGAACTGCCCAATATATGCATCTACTTCCTGCTGCATCTCTTCCATCGTCTTCTTTGCCATTGTTACCACCTCGCACATTAATCCACTTCTCATGTTAGCCAAATGCTCCTACTTTGACAAATCCTACGCCCTGCCTGCTAGACAAATTCCTTCACAATCGACACGTTCTGCCATATAATGAGGACACATTTGTTATAATTTTACCCGTACGCAACTAGAAACAAAAGGAGGGATTTAATGCCACGTCTAAAATTTATTAATATTTTCTTCATCCTACTCGGTTCAGCGATCTTCTCATTTGGTATTGTTCATTTTAATATGGCGAACAACCTCGCTGAAGGCGGCTTTACAGGTATTACCTTGCTCTTATACTTTCTATTCAAGATTGATCCATCTATTAGTAACCTCGTCTTGAATGTTCCGTTATTTTTTATTGGCTGGAAACTACTTGGCCGCAGACCGTTTTATTATACAATTATCGGAACAATCAGCGTTTCGGTTTTTTTGTGGCTGTTTCAGCGCTATTCTCCCATTTCGATTCCATTGCAGCATGACATGACACTTGCAGCTCTTTTCGCAGGGGTGTTTATCGGTGTCGGCTTAGGGATTATCTTCCGTTTCGGAGGTACAACTGGCGGGGTTGATATTATTGCTCGCCTTGCTCACAAATACGTTGGCTGGAGCATGGGAAGAACAATGTTTATGTTCGATGCCTTTGTCATTATCGTATCTTTGCTTACATACTTAGACTACCGTGAAGCAATGTATACACTTGTCGCTGTCTTTGTCGGTGCCCGTGTGATTGACTTTATGCAAGAAGGGGCATATGCAGCAAGAGGAGCAACGATTATTTCTGAAAAAAACGAAGAAATTGCAAAAATGGTTCATCAAAAAATGGACCGGGGTGTAACAGTTCTGAAAGGAAAAGGCAGCTTCACTGGGCAAGAACGCGATGTCCTCTACTGTGTCGTTGGCCGAAATGAAATTGTCCGCTTAAAGAATGTCATCACCTCCGTCGACCCGCACGCCTTCGTAGCAGTGAATGAAGTCCATGATGTATTAGGAGAAGGCTTCACACTTGATGAAAATAAAATGCCGCTTGAAGAGTAAGTAATGCATGTAAAAGCCCTCTGCAGAAGACGCAGAGGGCTTAGTAGTGATTAATCTTCACTTGTCATGCCAGTATAAATAAGGATTAAACGCACGAGCTCAAGCACTGCAACTAATGCGCCTGCAACGTATGTCATCGCTGCTGCATTCAGTACTTTCTTCGTTTCACGTTCCTCATCATTTCGAATAATTCCAAGTGAAACAATTTGGTTCATCGCACGGCTTGAAGCGTTGAATTCAACCGGCAATGTAACAACTTGGAATAACACCGCTGCTGCCATAAACAAAATGCCGAGTAACAGCATATTTGTCAATTGAAAGAAAATCCCTGCAAGAATTAAAATCCAAGACAAATTAGAACCAAGGCTTGCAACAGGCACAAGAGCGTGACGGAAACGTAATGGTGCATAGCCATTTGCATCTTGAATTGCGTGTCCAACTTCATGGGCAGCCACCGCAGCGCCGGCTACAGAAGTTCCATGATAATTATCAGTTGAAAGACGAACGACCTTTGAACGTGGATCATAATGATCGCTTAACTTCCCTGGTGTCTCTTCCACTCCAACATTGTACAATCCATTATCATCTAAAATTCTACGAGCAACCTCTGCTCCCCTCATTCCAGATGATGCTGGTACTCTTGAATATTTCTTAAATGCACTCTTCACCTTCATTTGTGCAAAAAGCGGGATTAAAATAATGAGCGCAAAATAAATCAAGAATCCCATTCGTGTCATTCCTCCATTACTCTTTATTAACGTTATTTTATTTAATTGACCTTAAAAAATCAATTACTTTGTTTACGTATTAGCCTGCATGAATGTTTCGTTTTTCTCCATTATATTTTCGCCAAGCCACATAAAATAATGTAAGCAAGATCATTCCACCCATGTAAGCACTAAGCCACAGAAATGAAGTTTGCGAAAGGGTTTCTTGTTCATCTAAAAAAAGATTCATCACATGCTGCTCCAATGTATCAACTTGTTCGATGCTAACATTATTGTTTTCTTTCATTGCTTGATTCAAGTTTTGAAGCGTAGCATTAACTGCTTGAATATCTTCTTTGGAACGGTCCATCACAAGACTCGGATAGATTAACGTATACATTTCTTGCAACTGTTCATAGCTGCTTTCAAACCCTTGCTTATCATCATTTGAGGCTGCCTTTAAAGCTTGGAGTGTATCAGAAATATGCGGTTTTAACTCAACCCACATTGGCTGGTGACTACTTGTCACCGCATCCACAGCTAAGCGAAACTGCATCACGCGCTGCAGTCGTTTCTCAGGAGAAACCTCTTGTGCCTCAAGCGCTTTTCGTGCTTCTTGATAACTAGTTGAAAGTACTTGAAGCTGTTCCATCTCTAGTGATTCATCTGCAAATCTCATTTGTAAAAACTGATCAGAAAATTGCTCTAAATAATTCTTTGCGCTCTCATACTTACCTTGCTTTGTCAGCTGTAAAGCCATCTCTGCTTTCTGGTCTAAGTCTGACCAACTTTGAGCTTGTACATAACCTGTATGTGAAAAGAAAAATGAAACGATGAGTACACTGATTAACAACCATCTCATAACTTGTCCCTCCCTCAATTTCTATTTCATCCTATGAGAGAGTGAACAAGATTAGACGTCTTTAAATTAATTTTGAAGCAATTTGCAAACGAAATGATTCATTTCTCACACCAAAACGATAGGCAAGATAGATCGAAACAAGGCTTAACCAAAATGTGAAATAACCGATTTGTGGGCTTAGCTCAGCAAGTACAGGGTATCGCGGCATTTGTCCGAATACATAATCAATCACATCATTGTGTAATGTCCAGATTGCTGCAAACAACAGATGACTGATTCGAAAACGATAATAGGGTGAATAGAGCAATCCCTGTATTGCCATTGCAAAGTGTGAAGCCATTAGCATATAACCTGTCCAGCTTAATTCTCCATTTACAATAAGAACAAGGAGGTTCATTACAACAGCCCAAATCCCATATTTAAAAAGAGTCACAACTGCCAGCGCTTCAATGAACCGCCAATTTTGCTTTAATAGAAATGCCAATAAAACAAGAACGAAAAACAAACTTGCCGTTGGACTATCTGGTACAAAAATTAAGAAAATCGGCTTCGTCTCTTTCAGCTGCCACCCATACCATATGTAACCATAAATAGTTCCTAACGTATTAATAATAAGCAGACCGAGTAAAATGGAACGCTGCCCGAAAATTTGTAGTAGCAACCTCACTGCTTCACACTCACTTTCTCTGCTGAATTTCCTTATGTACGCATACAAGAAAAAGCTGACTATAACAGCCAGCTTTTTCGCAATGTTTTATTCAAGACCTGAAATGAATTCTGCTAGTTTCTTAAGCTCTTCATCAGAACCTTTAAATAAACCAGCAGGCATTCCACCTTTACCGTTCACAGCAATATCAGAAATTTCTTCTGGTGATAGACCTGTTCCAACTAATGATGGTGCAGCAGCACCACCAGTTAAGTTTTCACCGTGACAGTTAATACAGCCTTGTGCTTCATAAATTTTGTAACCTTCTGCTTCTTTATCGAATTCTGCTTCTTCAACAATCTTACCTTGTTGTTTCGCAGCTTCCCAGTCATGATTAACAACTGATTCCCAAGTCAGGAAGATCGTCGCTGCTAATGCTAGAAGCATTAAACCTGTAGCAATTGGTCGACGCATCGGACGTCGTTCAGGACCATTATCAAGCCAAGGTGCAAGAAGTAACGCTCCAAATGCCAAACCAGGCATAACGAGTGCACCAATTACCGTATATGGACCGGAAGCAAATTCATACTTTAACAATTGGTATAAGAATAAGAAATACCAGTCCGGAAGTGGAATATAACCTGTATCTGTAGGGTCTGCCATACGTTCAAGTGGTGATGGATGGGCAACCGTCAAGCAAAGATAACCGACCAAAAAGACAGCACCAACCATCCACTCCTTTAACAAGAAGTTCGGCCAGAACGCCTCAGTTTTCCCTGGATATTCGGAATAATCTTTTGGGATATTCGGCTTTCGTTCAGCACTAACACGCGAATCCCCGACAAACTTCATACCTTTTCCGCGATGCATTTTCTTCCCTCCTTTGTTCAAAAACTAAATCTTATAGTGGACCAGAAATACCTTGTTTTCGGATCATTAAGAAGTGAGCTCCCATAAGTCCGAATAACGCCGCTGGCAGGAAGAATACATGAATGGCAAAGAAACGTGCCAATGTTTGTGCACCGACAATTTCAGGATGTCCGGCAAGCAATGTCTTCACAGCTGTACCGATAACCGGTGTAGCCTCAGCAATTTGCAAACCTACCTTTGTCGCAAACAGCGCTTTCATATCCCAAGGTAATAAGTAACCTGTAAAACCTAGACCAAGCATTACAAAGAAAATAAGAACTCCAACAACCCAGTTTAATTCACGCGGCTTTTTGTATGCGCCTTGGAAGAATACGCGCAATGTATGTAAGAATAACATTACAATTACTAAGCTAGCTCCCCAGTGGTGCATACCACGAACGATTTGTCCGAATGCCACTTCATTTTGTAAATAGTACACCGATTCCCAAGCATTTTTAATATCCGGCACATAGTACATCGTTAAGAACATACCGGAAAGAACTTGAATGACGGTAACAAAGAATGTTAAGCCGCCGAAACAATAAACGAACGCTGAGAAATGGTGCGCTGGGTTAACATGTTCGGGTACTTCATGGTCTGCGATATCGCGCCATAATGGCGTAATATCCAAACGCTCGTCAACCCAATCATAAATCTTGTTAAGCATTTATTACGCCCCCTCTCGCGTTTTAGTTTTACCTAAGTATAATTTGCCATCTTCCACTTTGTGTTCATACACATCAAGCGGACGTGTTGGCGGTGTACCTGGAATGTTCACACCGTTCTTTTCATAACGACCGTCATGACAAGGACAATAGAACTCATTATCAGGATGACCCTCTGGCGCCCAGTTTACTGTACAGCCAAGATGGGTACAGATAGGAGACATAGCAAGAATATCGCCATTTTCTTTTTTGAATACCCATGCAGAACGGGACTCCTCTGATTCATACCATGCATCTACAACTTTAACTTTAAAGTCAAAGCGTTTTGGTTCGTTTGTAATTTCATCAACAGATGTAACAGCTACAAACTCACCGCCTGCTCTCTCTTTTAACAACGGGTCTACAGCAAAACGCACCATTGGTGCTAACATCCCCGCTGCCATAAATCCACCAACACCAGTTAACGTGTAGTTTAGAAATTGGCGTCGGGATACACGGCTCTTATCGCTCATTTTCTACCCCCCTCTTATGTGAAGTCGTCCACCCGGACATTTTTATATAACACACATAGAACTAGGACATACTTATGATAGCGTATTAATGAATACAGGTCAATAACACTGTTGTACAAAACGTGTCAACTATGTGTCTTTTTGTGATTTTTTCCATTCTGTCATAAACAGCGGCATCATCTGCTCGACTTGTTCTTGAATCATCTTCAATTTTGCCTTCTCCCCAACGTGCTCAAGTGTTAAGGAAGGCATCCATACAAGATTGCCATCTAAGTCCTGCTCTGTTTGTTTCCATGTACTATCACACGTTACGTAAAAGACGTGCGGCATGCCGCCTTCCTGTAGTTGTTCTGTCCAATTAGAAAGACGAGCTGTCCGCGTTGCTGTTTCTTCACTACTTAAGTATGTAAAGCCTGGAAAAATCATAATCCGCCCTTTAAATTGACGCTCAAGCTCGATCATAAGTAAATCAATAAATTCTTTAGCAGAAACAGAAGCCTTCATCTTATCGTGCCAATTGATTGAGATAAGCGGCACGACAGCTGTGTCTACATATTCTTTTGCTTGCACATACATCTCCATATCTGCTGTTGTCCATTTCATGATGCTATCCCCCCTTTTTCTTCAACTCTTTCTCTATTAAATCATGTTCTTCCTGTTTACGTAAATAAAAAACCCGAATAACCGTTTTATCGGTTATTTCGGGTTTCTGCAAGCAACTGATTCAATTGTTCACTTAATGACAAGAATGCTTCTTTGTCATTACAATCAAGAGCCTTATCAATAGCGGAGAGAAGCTTTTCTTTTCTAAAGGTAACGACAGCATGGTCGAGAAATTCTTCTGCGATTTTTTGGTCGTGTTCATTAATCTTTAAGTGTTCAGGAATAAAATGATTTTCTTCTAGGACTGCTACATATTTCGTCGTATTCATTGCACTCTTAAAGTTTAACTGAATATAGATATCCTGGTCGCGATTTAAGCGGATATCATGAAACGACTTCTCCGCATCCGTTGTCATAATGTTTTCCTTGTAGAAACGGAATGGCACATCATCAACACAATGCGTTGACATAATAATACCTCGCGGGCAATACTGCGCTTGTTCCACAAAGTGTACCTTCTCCATTAATTGATCATGACTCATTAAATAATTTAAAATCCAAACACCTTCACGACGTTTCAACTGATAATGATTCAAAAACCAACGGACAAACTCCTTTTTTTCGCTGACAGATACAGGGGTGGCCATCTCTCTCCCTCCTCTGCGAAAAAGTCCTTCCTCATCATCTAGGACAGACACTTTCACTTTTTCCGTTCATTATTCCTTTTAGTATCTTTATTTCTGCAAAAAGGGGTGAAAATCCTTCTTTCACTTATGATTTTTTTACTTCCTACTACCATTCTTCTAAGCGCATCAATTCTTCTTCTAGATGTGTTAAGGAAGGATCAATTTCCAGTGCTCTTTTGAACGCTTTTTTCGCCTCGTCACGTCTGCCTTCTTCAAGCATGAACGAACCATATTCCTCCAGAAATGTCGGATTGTTCTTAAAAGAAGTATATGCATTCTCATAGTGTTTTAATGCATCCGAAAACTCTTCAATTTGATTTTTTGCATGTGCTAAATCCCAATCAAACTGCGGGTCATACTCTCCAAACTCAATGACATGTTCAAGCGTGTCAATTATCTCTTCAAACCGCTCATGCTGCACGAAGAATTTCGTCAACGTCGTAACGGCTTCAATATAACCAGGGTCCACTGAAATGGCTTCACGTAAATACTCCTCAGCTTCTTCAGGGTTTTGCTGTTTAATAGAAAGTTTCCCTGCTGCTAACAATAGCTCTTTATTTAAGCCGTCTAGTTCGATTCCTTTTTTTACTGTATTCAATGCTTCATCTACTAACTCCTCATGCTCATAGGCGCGAGCAAGGTACAGATACAATGAAGGGTAATCAGCCTCGAGCTCTAGTAATTCTGACCATTTAGCAATGGCTAATCCATAATGCTCAACTTGATAAGCCGCAAAACCATACCCGAATAATGCATGTAACTCTGTCTTTTGTGACAGCCCTTTTTCATAATGCTCAAGCGCTTTTTCAAACTGGCCGCTTGTACTTAATGCTTCAGCAAGACAAAGGTGAACATTACTTGAACCAATTTGTTCATGCTCCTTTAAGACATTCTCATAATACGGAATGGACTTTTTATAGTCACCGCGTGAAAGGTAAAATTCACCTAACCCGAAATCAACTAGCAGTTCGTTCGGCGCCTTTTTCTTCGCTTCAAGCAGCTTTTGCTCAGCTACTTCATCCAAACCTTGCACTTGATAAAGATCAGCCATTAAAAAGAGTGCTTGTAAATAAGCTGGGTCACTCTCAGGCACTTCCATTAAATATTCAAGCGCCTCTTCTTCATTTTCTAAATCTAATGCAATATCAGCACGGTCAATATAAAGCTGACCCTCTTCAGGATAGAGAAGTAACAACTCGTCTATGAGCACCTTTGCTTCATCTAAGAGACCCCACTTTATATAAAGCTCTGCAATTTCATGTTTCTGCTGGTGGTTTGCATCTTGTTGAAGAGCATGTAATTGGTCTAATCCTGCTTGTATATCACCATCTTCCACAAGTTGGACAGCTTCTTCTATTTTTGTTGTTACACTCATTGTATCGACTCCTTCAACGTACACAATCTAATGATTTATCTATAGAGACGAAAACCTTCTTGTCATCGTTACATCTATTCTCTTACCATAGCCTGGACGCAGCAATAGCTCGTCCCCTGCTTTTAACAGCTTCCCTCTTAACACAACGATAGAGGGGATATTTCTATCATAATGAAGGTTTGCGTTTTCATCAACTAATCTGGTGTAAAGAATATAATCAACGTCACTGCCAATCAACAAATCACCTTTTTCAGGATATAATCCGATTTGTTCTAACGCTTTACCTTGGATGAACTTGTCCTCATTTACACAATGACAAACTGTCGGTAATCGATGCTCATTAAAATGGGTACTCCATTCCTTTTGTTTTATTATAAGTTCTTTTTCATCTTCTATCTTCCACACGGGATAAATGGGGATCGGGTTCGGAAAGTTCGCTTCTTTCCACCACCCCCATTTTGCTCGTTGAAGATTTGTGTTTGTTTCGACATCTGTCACAATAAATGGGATGTGGTACCGTCTGCATAACCGAAAAAGCTTCGGACTGATTTTATGAAACGGAAGGCAGACTCCTAATACATAATCAATTGAACTATTAATCATCATATGTTCAGCCCGACGCAAAGCAGTAGGGATATCCTTCACATAACGAACTCGAAACGGCACAAGCTGTGTTGTACAGCCTTGTTTAATCAATGTACGTTGCCGTTCTTTGAAAGCTGATGTATCACTGGTTTGTATATGGTTCACATCAAAATAAATCCGTCCAGGGGAGATTACGTATGAAGACACATCCATTCGAACGAGAGACCGCTTAGAAATCCGTTTTTCAATAGATGCAACCTTACCTGATTGAATAATAAAATTACGCTTCACTTTTTTGTTTTCCTTCTGCACCCACCCATTCTCAATTATATAGCTCACTTGTCCGCCTCCTGCATGCAATTTTGTACAAACTATGCAGAAAACGTGACAACTATGAATGAAGCGAAAAAAACACAAGTGATCCGAACTGTCAGATCACTTGTGTTTATTACATTCGACAGCTATTTAAATGGTCAAAAAATGTTGGGTAAGACACTTTGATCGCGTCCGAACGTTTCAAAGTCACAGCTTCTTCCGTTAAACATGAAGCGATAGCAAGCATCATGCCAATACGATGATCGCCACAACTATCAACTTCTCCACCATGCACTGTTCCCTTTCCTTTAATGACCATACCATCATCTCTTGCTTCGATATTAACGCCAAGCTTAAGCAACTGCTCAACAACTGTATCAATTCGATTTGTTTCTTTTACTTTGAGCTCTTCAGCATCCTTTATAATCGTTGTACCGTTTGCTTGAGAAGCAAGCAAGGCAATAATTGGAATTTCATCAATTAACCTCGGGATAAGCGCACCGCCGACTTCTGTTGCTTGTAGATCTGATGTAGAAATCGTTAAGTCAGCAACAGGTTCTTCATTTTCAATCCGTTCATTATGAATCGTCAGCTTGGCATTCATCGCTTGTAACACATCGATAATACCTGTTCGTGTTGGGTTCATCCCTACATTTCTTAATGTAATTTCACTATTTGGAATCATTGCACCTGCAGCAAGGAAAAATGCCGCAGAGGAAATATCACCGGGTACATGAACATTTGTAGCTGTAAGGGATTGTCCGCCTTCTACCGATACTGTCAAGCCATCGCGTATTACCTCTGCCCCAAATGCTTGAAGCATACGTTCAGTATGGTCACGAGAAAGGTGTGGCTCTGTTACAGAGGTTGTCCCCTTTGCTCCAAGCCCAGCAAGTAAAATACATGACTTAACTTGAGCACTGGCCACAGGTGATTCATATTGTAATGGCTCTAGGGAACCTCCGCGAATCGACAGTGGTGTTAAACGTCCATTTTCACGGCCGTCAATCTGTGCTCCCATCTTTCGAAGCGGAACGGTTACGCGGTCCATCGGTCTTTTCGCGATCGATTCGTCCCCAACGACAACTGAATGAAAAGGTAGCGAAGCAAGAATACCGAGCATTAACCGTGTAGTTGTTCCAGAGTTCCCGACATCCAACACGTCTATAGGTTCGTTCAAACCATTTACACCCGTGCCTAGCACAACGACTTTGTCTTCTGTTCGTTCAATTTGAACGCCCATCTTTTGAAAACATGCGATCGTACTTAAACAATCTTCTCCTTCAAGGAAATTTGTGATTTCAGTTTTTCCTTTTGCAAGTGCTCCAAACATAACAGCACGGTGAGAGATTGATTTATCTCCTGGTATTTCAATTGTTCCATGCAAGCCGCGAACTTTTTCATGTAATGTCATTTCCATGTTCGGTTCCCTCCCTTATGCCATTTCATACGTTTCGTAGTCTTTATCCGTCAGGACATCTTTTGCTTGTTCACGGTCTGATTCACTGCGGAAGCTTAAACGAAGCACCCCGAGAATGTCTTCCCGTGCCTCGATAATACGAATGTTTGTAATACTGATTTCAGCTTCAGCAAGGATACCTGTCACTTCACTGATCACACCAGGATGGTCAGGCACATCGACATATAAATCATAGAATGACGGGAGGGCACCGCGCTTTTTCTGCGGCAATTCATCTCGAAACGCCTTTGCGCCTTCGAAATAATGATAAATCCCGTCACTATCTAACCCTGCAATCATATCTTTAACAGCTTCCATTTCCGTTTGCCACTTTTCAATTAAACGTAATAATGTTTGCTGATTATGTAAGAGAATATCACGCCACATCACCGGGCTTCCAGATGCAATTCGCGTAATATCACGAAAACCACCTGCAGCTAGACTAGATACAGAAGGAAATTCACTTTCAAGGCTTGCAACCTGGTGCACAAGGCCTGCTGCAACAATATGCGGAAAGTGACTAATCGCCCCTGCAATTGTATCGTGTTCGAGTGGAGCCATTTCGACAAAAGTTGCTTTCGTCCCCTTTAGAAGCTCTTTCAGTGCCTCAATCTTTTCTTTTGGTGTTTGCTCGTCAGGAGTTAAGATATAAAAGGCATTTTCAAACAAGTGAGCTCTTGCCGCAACCGCTCCACTTTTATGCGAACCAGCCATCGGATGACCACCGATAAATGTAACACTGCTGTCAGCAAATACTTCAGCAGCTTTAACAGCTTCCTGCTTTGTACTACCGACGTCAGTAATAATTGCAGAAGGCTTTAAATCATAGGTCGTTAATTCTCGAATTAATTCATCCGTCTGGCGGACAGGGGCCGCTAAAATAATATAATCTGCTGCTTCTGCTCCTTCACGTATCGAAGAAGCTTCACTGTCAATAATTTGCAGTGAAGCTGCCATTCTCATTTGCTCGCTGTTTACATCAAACCCAATGATTTCTACCTCTGTATGCTCACGCTTTATCGCTAGTGCAATTGAACCGCCAATTAAGCCTAAACCAATTACGAAGACTTTCTTTCCCACCACAGTGTTCCTCCTAACATTTTTCCTTCACAAACTTTGTTAACACCTCAATAATTTCTTGATTTTGCTCTGTGCTTCCAACGGTAATCCGCACAGCTGTCGGATATCCGAGTGCTTCACCAGAACGTACAATATAGCCGTGGCGAATTAAATAATCAAACACAATGTCACCACTTGTTTTAAAATCAATTAACATGATGTTTGCTTGTGAAGGATAATAGTCGAAACCATATTCCTTGCAAAAGGCTTCAAATTGAGCCATTCCACTGCGGTTTGCCTCACGACATGATTGAAGAAAATCCGGATCTTCTATAGCTGCGATCGCTGCTTTTTGAGCAATTCGTGATGTGTTAAATGGTTCACGTGCAGGCTCAATCGCTTCAATTAGCTTTTCATTCGCTACACCGTAACCAATACGAAGCGCGGCAAGTCCATATGCTTTAGAGAAGGTACGAAGCACGACCATATTAGGGAATTCATCAATCCACTTAAGTGTGTCAGGGTAGTCCTCTGCTACAACATATTCATAGTACGCTTCATCGACAACAACAAGCACGTCCTTTGGAACTCGTTCAATAAAATGACGCAATGTCTGCTCATCAATATATGTACCTGTTGGATTATTTGGTGTGCACACCCAAACGATTCGTGTTTTTTCATCAATTGCTTCTAGCATACCTTCAAGGTCATGTGCACCATTTATATTTTCAACCTGACGAGTTTCAGCCCCCTCAATCACTGCATTATGACGATATTGCGGAAATGTCGGGTGTGCTGTAACCGTATTTGTATCTTTATGTAACAGGGCGCGGCAAATGATTTGGATAATTTCATCCGAACCATTGCCGAAGATCATCTGTTCTTTTTTAATATTTAGATGTTTTGCGATCGTTTCACGAAGTTCGGCGGAATAGCCATCCGGATAAATAGCAAGTTCTTCTAATGAATTACGAATGGCTTCTTTTGCTTTCTCCGAGCAGCCAAACGGATTTTCATTCGAAGCAAGCTTTGTAACTTTATCTAGCCCTAATTCTCGCTTTACTTCTTCCATTGGTTTTCCTGGTTTGTATGGTGTAAGGCCTATTAGCTGTTCCTTAATACGAATTTCCATCTTTTCCACCCCGTTTTTTATCTATGTTTTCTGCGGATGTTTGATGATTCGTTGTACTGCATCTCTTACGGCTTCAATTCCTTGCTGTCTCGTTTCATTGTTTCGTAGATTTTCACCTTGGTCTGCCACACTTCGCACAATTGCGCTTCCGATAATGACGCCATTACAATGCTCTGAAAGCTCTTCAATCTGCTCGTAACTTGAAATACCGAAGCCAACTGCGACTGGTACAGAAGCAAATGAACGTACACTTTCTAAAAACGAAAATACACGTGGACTCAATGACTTCCGCTCCCCTGTGACACCAAGTGATGAGACACAGTAAATAAACCCATCCGCCTCTTTTGCAATACGCTCAATACGCTTTTCTGACGTTGGTGCTACTAGTGAAATAAAGGCAATGCCTTGTTCTCGACATTCTTGACGCATCTCTACACTTTCCTCATGTGGCAAGTCAGGGATTAGCACGCCATCAAGCTCATTTTCTCGCAGTAAAGCAAAAAAGGATTCTTTTCCTAATTGTAGCACAGGATTATAATACGTAAAGAGCACAATCGGAATTTTCACACCTTTTTCGCGCATCCTTGGCACAAGCGATATCGCGTTACGAATAGTCATCCCAGCTTGTAGAGCACGCTTTGCACTTTGCTGAATGACAGGTCCGTCTGCAAGCGGGTCTGAATACGGAACACCGAGCTCTAGCACATCTGCCCCTTCCTCCTGAAGCATAAGTGCAAGTTCAACTGTCGCTTCTTCACACGGGTCCCCCGCCATAATATATGGAATAAACAAATCATCTGTCTTTTGAAGCCTCTTTTCAAAGGATGTGCGCATCACTCTGAACCTCCTTTAATGACTTCCATTAAGCTTTGCACGTCTTTGTCGCCCCGGCCTGATAAGCAAACAAGAATCGATTCATCAGGTGACATTTCTTTCGCAAGCGAAAAGGCTTTTGCAAGTGCATGAGACGACTCAATTGCAGGGATAATCCCCTCTCGTCTTGATAAAAATTGAAAAGCATCGACTGCTTCTTCATCCGTTACACTTACATACGAAACACGTTCACTGTCTTTTAAGTAAGCATGCTCAGGACCAATACCTGGATAATCAAGACCAGCGGAAATCGAGTAAGGTTCAATGATTTGTCCGTTCTCATCTTGGATTAAATACGTCATTGAGCCGTGTATCACACCGACAGAGCCTTTCGCTAATGTTGCGGCATGCATTGGTGTATCAATTCCTTTTCCAGCCGCCTCAACACCTATTAAGGTGACATCATCTTCAATGAATGGATAAAACATGCCAATTGCATTACTTCCCCCGCCAACACATGCTGTTATCACATTTGGGAGCCCGCCTGTTTCCCGGACGAATTGTGCTTTTGACTCATCTCCAATCACACGTTGAAAGTTACGGACCATTTTCGGATATGGATGAGGACCAACAACTGAACCAATTAAGTAGAAATGGTCTTCACAATGCTGCACCCAGTAGCGAATCGCTTCATTTGTCGCATCTTTCAGCGTTTTGTTTCCACTTGTTACTGGAATGACTTCAGCACCAAGAAGTCTCATCCGGAAGACATTTAACGCTTGCCGCTCCATATCCTCTTCACCCATAAATACTTTACACGTCATATTGAAATGAGCCGCGACCGTTGCTGTGGCGACACCATGCTGACCAGCTCCTGTCTCAGCAATAAGCTTCTTCTTTCCCATCCGCTTCGCCAATAATGCTTGCCCAATTGCATTATTTAATTTGTGGGCACCAGTATGATTCAGGTCTTCACGCTTTAAGTAAATCTTCGCACCGCCAATTGCCTTCGTTGCGTTTGCCGCATACGTTAACGCTGTCGGCCTGCCGCCATATTCACACAGGACACGTTTATATTCAGCAAGGAATGCTTCATCATCCATTGCCTCATCTAACGCTTGCTCTAATTCCTCAAGCGGCGCCATTAATGTTTCAGGAACGAATTTTCCACCAAAATCTCCGTATCTGCCGCGTTTATCTGGTACTTGCAGGCTCATATCCCTTCACCCTCTTTTCGATTTTTGAAATTTTATCAAGGTCTTTTACTCCGTTTGTTTCACTTCCGCTCGCTATATCAATTCCAGCAGGGTTATACGTGACTAATTGCTCAACATTTTCGGCATTTACACCACCGGCAATGTAGCAACCGACACCTTGCTTTGCTGCTTCTTCTAGGTAAAGAGGGATATATTCCCAAGCAAATGTTTGCCCTGTACCGCCCCATTGCCCATTCACTTTTGCATCAACTAAGAATGCATCTGCTGCACCTCGAAACTGGTGCATCTCCTTCCAAGCATTCGGGTAATGATGAATTACTTTCCACACTTCACAGCCTGTCATTTGTTTAACTGTTAACATATACTCAGGTGTTTCTGAGCCATGGCATTGAATAATATCAAGCGGTACTTTCTTTAACACACTCGCAACCTCTTCAAAATCAGCGTTTACAAAAACACCGACAAGCTTCTGACCTGTCAATTCCACTTGCTGCAGCCATTGTGCAACTTCAACTGGCTTCACACGTCTCTTGCTAGGCGCAAAAACAAAGCCAATCGCATCCGCTCCTGTTTGAATCGTTGTTTGGATATCTTCCAAAGATTGATGCCCGCATACTTTTAACTTCATCTAATCGCCTCGCTTTCGATTTGCGCAAATAGATTTTCTACAGCCTCCGTTACGTTTTGCTGACGCATAAAGCTTTCTCCAATAAGCACACCGTTTGCTCCTGCTTGTTGCACACGCTTTAAATCCCCAGGTGTATGAATACCGCTTTCACTAATAAAAATGCTCTCATTTGGAACGTGCTTTGCTATTTGCTCCGTTTGCGTTAGTGATGTTTCAAATGTTTTTAAGTTACGATTATTAACACCAATAATTCGCGGTGTAAAACGTTGTAAGATGTCTGTTAATGATTTCTCCTCATGAACTTCTACAAGACAATCAAGCCCCGCTTCGGTTGCTCTTTCATACAAATAATGAAGCTTTTCTGCTCCTAACATCTCAGCAATTAACAAAATCGCGTCAGCGCCAATCCGAACACTTTCTTCGATTTGAAGTTCATCGATTATGAAATCCTTCCGTAACACTGGACGTGCTGCTTGTTCTTTCACAACCTTAATATAATCTCGACTTCCTTTAAAAAACTGCTCATCTGTTAAAACCGAAATACAATCTGCCTTCGCTCGTTGATATGCTTGAGCAATTGTCAAAGGATCGAAGTCCTCTCGAATCAACCCTTTTGATGGAGAAGCCTTCTTCACTTCTGCAATCAAAGCAAGCGGTCGATTCGGCTCTTTAAGTGCTTCATAGAATGAATAACGTGGCAGCTCTACAGCTTCCGGCAATTTTAAATGCTTTAGTTCTTCTTTTTTCACTTCATGTATCTGATCAAGCATGTGCCCCGACTCCTCGTAAATCAGTTAGTTTCTGTTCTGTCGTTCCATCAAGTATTGCTTGTCGTGCACGGTGAACACCTTCTGCAATCGTTGATGTTCCACCTGCCGCATAAAATGCTGCCCCTGCGTTTAAATAAAGAATATTTTGTGCTGCTTCACTACCTTCTCCATAAAGTACTTTTTCAAAGAGCCTTGCACTTTCTTCCACACTATCAGCTTTCACACCATCTAGTGAGCAACGATTAAGCCCAAGGTCCTCTGGCGATAGAACAAATTGATGAATTTGGCCATTCTTTAATTCAATGACATCTGTTTCTGCTGCAACAGAAATTTCATCCAGTCCATCACGGCTACTTACAATCAGTACGTGCTCTGAACCTAACTCACGAAGGGCCTCTGCCATCATTACCCCATAACGAATATCATAGACACCGATAATTTGGCGGGTGCTTTGCGCTGGATTGGAAAGCGGACCAAGCAAATTAAAAACCGTCCGGAAACCAAGGTTCTTGCGTAACGCCCCAACATGCTTCATTGCAGCATGGTAATGTGGCGCATATAAAAAAGTCATGTTGTGCTGGTCTAATGAGTGAAGCGCTTCTTCCTCGGATTGTTGAATTTGGACACCGATGGATTCCAGTACATCTGCACTGCCGCTCTTTGAAGAAACTGAACGATTCCCGTGCTTTGCAACTTTGACGCCGAGAGAAGCAAGCACAACAGCTGTTGCAGTAGAGATATTATAAGTTGATGCCCCGTCACCACCTGTTCCACACGTATCAAAGACTGGAGAATGATAGTGCAGCTTACGCATATGAGAGCGCATCGCTCGAGTGAAGCCTGTAATCTCTTCTGCTGTTTCCCCTCTTGTCAGCATTATCGAAAGTAAAGAGCTTAGCTGAACATCATCGACACTACCTTGCATTACAGAGTTCATCACCTGTTCTGCTTCTTTTTCTGTTAATGTTTTTCCTTCTGCACATCGTCTCAATGTTTGTTTAAGCATGAAGCTCTTCCCCTTTCGTTGAAAACATCGTTTCTGCACGTTCAATCGTTTCAAGTAATGCTCGGGCTTTATTTTGTGTTTCTTCATATTCCATTTCTGGTACCGAATCAGCAACAATCCCTGCACCTGCCTGCACATGCACTGTATTGCCTTTTTTTATCATCGTTCGAATCGCGATGCACGAATCAATATTTCCATCAAAACCGATATAACAAACAGCACCTGCATATGCTTCACGTGTTGTTGGCTCAAGCTCGTTTAAGATTTCCATCGCCCGAATTTTCGGTGCGCCTGAGACTGTGCCAGCTGGAAAGGCTGCCATTAACGCATCAAGTGGTGTTACAGTTGATGCTATTTCGCCTGTTACCTTTGTAATGAGGTGCATAACGTGCGAAAATTTCGTCAATTCCATTAACACGGGTGTTTGAACACTGCCGTAGCTCGAGACCCTGCCAATATCATTTCTTGCTAAATCAACAAGCATAAAATGTTCAGCACGCTCTTTCTCATCGTTTAACAGCTCTTCACCTAAGGCGTCATCTTCAGACTGTGTAGCCCCGCGTTTTCTCGTTCCCGCGATCGGATGAATTTCAAGATGCCCGTCTTGAATTTGGATAAGACGTTCAGGTGAGCTGCCAATATATTCAACACCGTCTGCCACAAGATAAAATAAATAAGGAGAAGGATTAACCATTCGCAGCATCCGATACAACTCAAACCCTGAAACTGTTATATCGCGGCTGAATCGTTGTGAAAGCACAGCTTGAAAGATATCACCAGCACGAATATATTCTTTAATTTGCTCGACATCTTTTAGAAAGTCCGCTTTTTCATAGTTTGATGTAACCTGCTCGAACACATCGCTTTCAACATGTGGAATTAAGTTTTGAACAGGTAACCCGTCATTTGGACAGTTAAGTCGGCTTGTTAAAGTGTTAATCTGCTGTTTAGCTTTGTGTAGCTGCTCGATCTTTTGCGCTTCACTTTCATTGCCTTTTAAACGGACATACTCAATAACAGTTAATTCTTTTTTTACATGATCGAATGCAAGCAACGTTTTACAAAATTGCAAATAAACCCGTTTAAATGCCGCCTTTCGTTCACGATGCTCTGGTACTTTTTCAAATAAGGAAACTGCATCATATCCAACATACCCGACTGCTCCGCCAGAAAAAGGCAATTCCACCTGTGGAACTTTAACTTTTAAGTGTGCAACAACACGGTCATACACCTCTTGAAGGGTGCTGCCTATAAACAGGCGTTCATTTTTGTTTTCAGCGTAATAAGTACCATTTTCTTCATACAGCATTAAAAATGGCGAAAGTCCTATAAATGAGTATCGAGACCACGAGGAAAGGTCATCTTTACTTTCAAGAAGAAAGCAAGCGTCGTCTTTCAGTGAATGGAAAATTTCGATCGGTGTCAGCGTATCAGAAAAGAAACGCTCCACCACTGGAATGGTTAAAAATTGTGAAGAATCATTTAAAAATGAGGATTCGTTATTTGTAGACATTTCGTTCTCACCTCTCCAAATCAATTGATTGTTTTGGAGAACGAGAAGCTTATGAGGTGTAAAACTGTATGATAAATAAAGCCCTAAACAAACACAGATAGATTCTGTGTACGTTTAGGGCAGAGTAAACCAATTATTGCTATGCTCACCTCAGCTAAACTCTCTCATTCTCAACTGCCCTATGCTCATCTCATCTATTAACTCAAAAATCATTAGGCCGGAGATTGACTCGTTCATCTCCTCTTAACCTTTGAACATATCTTATGATCGTTGCTGCTCATTTGTCAATGTTAAATCAGGTCTTAATTTCACAGCATCTTCTAAATAGACATGTTCAATCCTTTCTTGAGGCACAGAAGTATTCACGGTCATCATAACACGAATACAATGCGGAAGTCCGTTTGGAACTGGAATTTCCTGCATGCACATAACCGGCACATACATCCATCCTTCTAACGAACGAAGCGCCTTAGCTGGAAAAGCAGCATTCAAATCGTCTGTTACCGAAATTAAAATTTGGGCGACTGATTCTGCTTCAATCTCATTTCGTTCGATCATTTTACTAAGCAAACGACCGGCAGCCTCTACAATTTCCTCTGCATCATTCTTCTCAACTGTAATGGCTCCTCGAATCCCACGAACCACGCTCATCACCCCCTCAGTGCTTCTTCTAGCTTACGTAAAACATACTCATCTGAAAGCTGAACCGTCTCGACATCGCCAATTTCTTTCATCAAGACCATTCGAATGTTTCCTGCATGTGCTTTTTTGTCTTTTTTCATATATTCCAACAGCTGGTCTGCAGTAAATGCTTTCGAAAGCTCTGGGTAGCCATATTCTTTAAACCATTGTGCAAACGTATCAGAGTGAAGGTCAACCTCGTAATAATCTTCACTCAAACGAATCGCAAACAGCATTCCGATTGCTACAGCATCACCGTGAGTAATCTTTCCATAGCCGTGTAATGCTTCTACTGCATGCCCTAATGTATGGCCAAAATTCAAGTAAGCACGGATGCCTTGTTCTTTCTCATCTTCCTTCACAACAGAGGCTTTAACCGTAATGCCTTTTTTCAACGCATAAACTAACTTGTCATCACGTAGCTGTTTAATAGATGTCACATTCTCTTGGAGCCAATGATAGAAGGATTCATCTCGAATGAGTGCATGTTTGATGACTTCTGCAAAGCCTGAGCGCCACTCATGCTCTGGCAGGCTGTTCAGCATTTCAATGTCATAAAGAACTGCTTCAGGTTGATAGAACGCACCAATCATGTTTTTCCCTTGGGGATGGTTGATTGCTGTCTTCCCACCGACACTGCTGTCATGAGCAAGAAGTGTTGTCGGCATTTGGACGAATGGGACGCCACGCATAAACGTTGCAGCGACAAAACCTGCTAAATCGCCAACAGCTCCACCACCGAGTGCTACGACAAGTGTCTTTCGATCACAACCATTTTCAAGCATTTCAGTTTGACAATTAAAGTAGACGTCAAATGACTTTGCTGCCTCCCCTTTAGGGACAATATAGGTATGAACATGGTAATGCGCTTCAAAGCTCTTTGACACTTCTTCTAAATAGAAAGGAGCTACCGCTTCATCCGTTATAATAAACACTGATGAATAATTCCCAAGCGCATGCATTAATTCACCTGCTTGCAGACGCAACTTTTCACCAATATTAACAGGATATGACTTTGAGGCTGTTTCAATTTGTAATGTTTCCATCTTAATACTTCCTTGCGTCTTCTTTTGCCTGCTCGATATTTTTCGCAATTAAATCCATTCGGTCTGTCCCATAATGTTCGACAAGAGCTTGTGCGATTTCCCAAGCGACAACCGCTTCTGCTACGACACTTGCGGCTGGCACTGCACAACTGTCTGAACGTTCAATGCTCGCTTCAAACGACTCCTTCGTATCAATATCGACACTTCGAAGTGGTTTATATAAAGTCGGAATCGGCTTCATCACACCGCGAACAACAATCGGCATCCCTGTTGTCATGCCACCTTCAAAGCCGCCAAGATTGTTTGTAGCACGTGTATAGCCATTTTCTTCATCCCAAAGAATTTCATCATGTACTTCACTACCAAACCGGCGAGCCGCTTCAAACCCAATTCCAAATTCCACACCTTTGAATGCATTAATGCTTACAATGGCTGCGGCAATTTTCGCATCAAGCTTGCGATCATATTGGACATAGCTTCCAAGTCCAGCTGGAACGCCTTCGACAATCACTTCGACAACACCGCCGATAGAATCGCCATTTTTCTTCGCATCATCAATTTCTTGTTTCATCTTTTCTTCTACTTCACTGTCTAAACAACGGACAGATGAAGCTTCTGTTCGTTGTTTCAAATCTTCTAAACTGCTATATTCAATGTTCTCAGCACGAATACCACCGATTTCGCGGACATGACCTGCTACTTGAATGCCTAGTTCACTTAAAATCTTTTTAGCTACTGCACCAGCAGCAACACGCACTGTCGTTTCTCGCGCACTTGAACGCTCTAACACATTCCGTAGATCACGGTGGCCATATTTGTAGCCGCCGACTAGGTCTGCATGTCCTGGACGTGGTCTCGTAATTTGACGTTTCACGTCTTGCTCGTCTTCCTCAGCAAGCGGTTCAATACCCATGACATTCGTCCAGTGCGTCCAGTCTTTGTTTTCGACAACAAGCGTAATTGGTGAACCTAATGTCTTACCATGACGAACACCACTTAAGATTTGAACTTGGTCTTTTTCAATTTGCATTCTCCGTCCGCGTCCATGCCCTTTTTGTCGACGCGCAAGTTCATAATTAATATCTTCAGCCGTAAGGGAAAGTTGGGCTGGGATTCCTTCTAAAATCGTTGTTAATTGTGGACCATGAGATTCTCCTGCAGTTAAATACCTCATCCTCTTCACCTCTTTAAAGCTTTTAAGTACAAATATATCATAATGTTCTGATTTTGTCCTGTCGATATAAAAAAAGGGTTCAATCTTTTAGATGAACCCCGTTTTTCACATTACTACTAGCCTTTGCGATAGAAAAATGTATCTTCTGTTTCAAATCCGTATTTCGACGGGTTGAAAATCTGTTCTGTACTCCCTACAAAAAAGATACCACCTGGACGCAGGGCAGCCGCAAACTTTTGATACAACTTATCCTTCGCTTCTTCTGTAAAATAAATTAACACATTTCGGCACACAATTAAATCATAATTGCTGTCATATGAATCAGATAATAAATTATGCTGCTTAAATGTAACCGTTCGCTTAATATCATCACTGACCTTAAAGAACGAACCGTCTTTTGTGAAATATTTGCGCTTTATGTCATCTGGCACTTCTTGGAGCGAACGTTCTGGATAAAGACCCCTTTTTGCACGTGCCATCACGTTTTTATCTAAGTCTGTTGCATGGATACTTACTTGAGAGAGCGGCATAAACTTAGAAAGGATCATTGCCAATGTATAAGGCTCTTCACCTGTTGAACAAGCTGCACTCCATACCTTCAGCCGTTTGTTTTGCTGATACAGCTTAGGCAAAATTTTGTTCTCAAGTACTTCCCAGCGCTTATAATTTCGATAAAACTCAGACACATTAATCGTCATCCGGTCGAGGAACTCTTCAAGTATTTCATTATCTTTCGCCATCGCATTGAAAAAATCATCAAAATCACGATAACCTCTCTTTTGATAGAGTGAGGTTAAGCGGCGCTTCATTTGCGCTTCTTTGTAAGCTGAAAGATCAATCCCTGTTTTTTGATTTACTTTCCTGATAAAGCCTTGATAATCATTTCCCATACCATCTGTCTCCTCTTATCTGTTAGAAAAAACTAATCTTTTTAGTAGAAAAAGGGTGGAGCCCTACATAAAAAATGTAAATTATTCACAGCCTTCAACAAAGAAATGTAGTCCGTTTATCGTCATTTCACTTCCACCGCTTTTATTAATGAACAAATACCCCAAAACATTTATTACATCCTTATGTACCTTTTTTTTATCATATTACAAGTGGATGATCTAGGAAAACTTTAGTAAAAACACCCTAATTTGAAAGAATTTTATTAAAAACGTGCAGAAATTCAAAAAAACCAGCCCGTTTAACGTTGGCTGGTTTCAAAAAAACTTAGTAGACCCACTTATCCATATGTTTATCGTAAGTGTTTAATTCCTTCTCATCGAAGAAAAGATTAATTTCACGTTCTGCGCTTTCTGGAGAATCAGAACCGTGGATAACATTCTTTCCTACAGTAAGACCGTAGTCACCACGGATTGTGCCAGATGCTGCATCTGCAGGGTTTGTTTTGCCCATCATTTGACGAGCAGTTGCGATAACACCTTCACCCTGCCATACCATTGCGAAAACAGGAGCTGATGTAATAAAGCCAGTTAACTCACCGAAGAAAGGCTTTTCTTTATGTTCTCCGTAATGCTCTTCTGCAAGCTCTTGCGGAATTGTCATTAATTTTGCTCCAACTAGTTGGAAGCCTTTCTTTTCAAAACGTGAAACAATTTCACCAATTAGATTGCGTTGAACGCCGTCTGGCTTAACCATTAGAAATGTCTTTTCCATTACCATCTCTCCACTTCATTTGTTATGTTATTATGTATCCGGATTATGAAAACCCATACAAATGTTATCAAATTTTCACAAAAATCGCAATGTCTTAAAATTTACGTTTACCAATATATTTTGCAATACTGCGGAATGACCGTTTTGCCCGGTTATTTGGCAATTCTTCAAGTATGTTCAAAGCTTTTTCAAGATAGCGGTCACTTATGTCTTTTGCGTATTCAATTCCCCCTGATGAAAGAATAATGGAAAGAATCTCTTCACGATTTTCCTCTGAGATCAGTTTAATTCGTTCCTTTAACTTTTCATCGCGGATTGCATATAAGACAGGAAGTGTAATATTCCCTTGCATCAGATCACTGCCCGCAGGCTTGCCCAACTCTTCCTCTGTACTTGTGAAATCAAGAATATCATCGATGATCTGATAAGACATGCCAATATAATAACCGAACTTAAACAGCTTCTCATGAATTTCTTTCGGCACATCTGAAGCAACTGCCCCAAGCTGACAGCTTACAGCGATTAATAAAGCAGTCTTCCGCTTAATTCGACGAAAGTATGTACGTGTATTTTGTTCCCAATTAAACTTATCGCGAATTTGTTCGATTTCCCCAACACACACTTCTACAATCGTTTTTGATAGAATTTGATGCGCTTCAGGCTTATCTAACATCGTCATTAACTCAAGCATACGAGCAAAAATATAATCTCCCGTATACATTGCGACACGGTTATCCCATTTCGCTTTAATGGTTTCTTTTCCACGCCTTAGTTCCGCATCATCAATCACGTCATCATGCACAAGCGACGCCATATGAATTAACTCAAGGGAAACGGCAACACGCTTCATTACTTCGATGTCGTAATTACCGAACTTTCCTGCTAACAAGACAAAGACAGGCCGAATACGTTTTCCGCCTGCTTTTAGAAGATGCATCGACGCTTGTTGAAGTAAAGGATGCTCGGAAGCAATCGTTTCCTCCAAGTTTCGCTCAATTATATCTAGATCCGATTGTAAGAAGTGATACATCATTTTTAACTTCATGTCATTCACCTTTACTAACTATTACATGCATACTCTATTTATGCCCCATATGCATGGCAGCCACACCGCCTGTGTAACTTTTCACGTCTACTTTCGCAAATCCCGTTTGCAAGAACATTTCCTTTAATTCATTGCGGCCCGGAAAATCCTTGGCAGATTCATGAAGCCATGCGTACTCATCGTAGCTTTTCGCAAGCATTTTCCCCAGCATTGGCATGATATGTTTAAAATATAAATAATACGCCTGCTTAAAGCCGATTGCTGTCGGCTGACTTGTTTCAAGACATACAGCTTTTCCACCAGGCTTCAATACACGATGCATTTCTTTTAATACTTGCAAGTAATCTGGTACATTTCGCAAGCCGAAACCGATCGTGACAAAATCAAAGCTGTTCTCTTCAAACGGCAGGTTCATGGCATTTCCATGAATGAGCTCAACTTGATGTAAACCTTGATGCTTTACTTTCTCTTCCCCTACTTTAAGCATATTTTGGCTAAAATCAAGCCCATACACTTTTCCATTCGGACCTACTGCGTCAGCGAGCGAGATCGTCCAATCAGCGGTTCCGCAACACAAATCAAGTGCACATTGTCCTGCCTGAACATTCATAAGCTTCATCGTATCTTTCCGCCAAGCTTTATGACGTTGAAAGCTAATAACTGAATTCATCATATCATACTTATCATAGATGCTTTCAAAAACATGATGAACCCGTTCTTCCTTAGAGCGCCCCATAACTCACCCTTCTTCCACGACTTTATCATTCATGTATGGATAATCAAACAATAATCCATCAATTCGTTTTCGCAGTACTTCACTAAAAGTAAAATGCTGTGCTAATTGTAGTTCAATTTGCTGCTTAGCTTGCTTCATATAATAATCACAAATATTTAATAAATGGTCACGCTGGTCATCCATGCCTCGTTCAGGTGTGACTCCGCCTGAAATGACTTCTTTTTTGATTGCATCAAACAACAAAGAAAAGCGATTACTTAGAAACTTATCTCGTTCATTTTGAAGCCGTTTATAGAAGCATAGGTTGGCTGCAAGCTCTTTCATATTTGGGACTTGTAATAAATCAGCCATCTTTTGAATCAATGAAGATTCAATTTGTCGAATACTGTTCATTAAGTTTTCGACACAGCCAGTATCTTTTTGATAAACAGAAATCTTATGTTCATTAATTTCACGAATCGCATGTGCTAAATTACTAATCATCGTTAGGTTCCCGACTTTTGCGAGCAAGTAATAGTATAATCCACTATAATAATCACCCGCTAGCACCGTTAGTTGACGACTCTTCATTCGCTCGTCTTCTTCTTCTAACTTTGTAGTCGTAACTAATTCATGCGTATCCAAAGCAACTTGTACAAGCATTGTAGGTATGATGTAATCTTTCATTGAAGCGATTGATGTCTTCGCCTCTTTCAAAATCTCATACAAAAGAAGCATCTTATCTTCATCGATTAATGGCTTTTCAATAAATTCCATTAAATAAGGATGCTTAATTTTTGCTTCAATCGTCGCTTTCATTTGCTTTAATTCTCCATAGATGTCGCTCATGCTTACCACCCTTGTCCAACACCGATCTAAATATCCATCAATTTCCCCTTATTATAACATAGGAAAATGGAAGTGACCGCGGTAAGTTATATTATTCACGCAACCATAGTAAAAAAACCATACATTTTCAAGATATATAGAAGAAAACTTGGCATATGCCAAGTTTCAGCTAGAAATTAATCAGCTTCAATTTCCCCGTGAGCTGTTTGAATAACCGCTTTCCCTCGAACTTTCACTGCTGAAGTGTGCTCTGTAAATTGAGCAATCATCACTTCACCCTTATCCAGCTTTTCAGAATGAAAGAAACGTGTATCAGCTCCACGAGTCAAACCAATAACATTGACGCCGTCTTCTTTTGCTTTAATCACGAAAAATTCATTGTTCGGATTCGTCGAAGATTTGTCCAACTTCTCTTCCTCCCAGCACTTGATCAGAATGTAAACGTTGTCCTTTTAATACTATCTAACACCTTTTGGCAAAAGTCAATGACAATAGGCTATGTTATCTGCGGATCAGCGATAATACTTCTGAACGAGCAGCTTCATCCTTTTCAAAAATACCACGCACAGCTGAAGTAACCGTTTGAGAACCAGGCTTCTTAACTCCACGCATCGTCATGCACATATGTTCCGCTTCTACAATCACCATTGCTCCATGAGGTTCAAGGGTTTCCATGATCGAATCAGCAACTGTTTTTGTAATACGTTCTTGTAGTTGCGGACGTGCTGCTACTGATTCTACTGCACGTGCAAGCTTGCTTAAGCCTGTTACACGGCCATTACGTGGAATATAAGCGACATGTGCTTTTCCGTAGAATGGCACAAGGTGGTGCTCACACATTGAATAGAATGGAATATCCTTTACTAATACAAGCTCTTCATGGTCTTCACTAAAGATTGTTGCAAAATATTCTTTCGGGTCTTGATGAAGCCCCCGGAATACCTCTTCATACATTCTCGCTACACGCTTAGGTGTATCTAGCAGCCCTTCTCGATTAGGGTCTTCACCTATTGCTTCTAAGATTAAACGTACTGCTTGTTCGATTTGTTCATGGTTGACTTTAGACACGATAACTCCTCCTAACCCTCAGGCCATACATTTAAAAAGTTAAGATGATTCTAGCACATGTACATATTCAAAGGCAAAAAAGAAGGGTCGCAGAATGTGCGACCCTTCTTTAAGCCCTTTATGTATTATTTAACAGCATCTTTAAGGGCTTTACCAGGTTTGAAAGCTGGAACTTTGCTTGCTGGGATTTCGATTTCATCACCAGTTTGCGGGTTACGCCCTTTACGCGCTGCACGTTCGCGTACTTCAAAGTTACCAAAACCGATAAGTTGTACTTTGTCGCCCTCTTTAAGAGCATCCATAATTGAGTCAAAAACAGCATCAACTGCTTTTGTAGCGTCCTTTTTGGAAAGCTCGCTGGCTTCAGCTACTGCATTGATTAGTTCTGTCTTGTTCATGCCATTCACCTCCTCCCAAAAAAACCTTCATGTAATGCCACTCAAAGCTGAAAAACAATGTTTCAACTCAGTATACAAAAAAGATTAGCTGTCAGCATTTATCAGCCATTTCATCGAAATGAATGAGTTATTATTGTTCTTGACATATTTACCAAATCTTATACATGCCAAGGCTGACAACGTATTGACACGCCTTATATTAAACGATTAGAAGACAGAATTCAATAATTTTCACGAAGAATCATCAGATTTATGAGGATTTTCCCAAATAAACGTCGTTTTTATGCCGTTTATACAGGTTAAAGCGTGCATTTTTACCGAAAGCGATTGATAACATCAACGCCACCTGTCACTTCAATGACAGCACCTGTCACCATATCAGAATCTTCTTCACACAAAAATTTAATCGTTCGCGCAATATCTTCACCAGTCCCTGGTCTTCCTATTGGTGTATTCTCATCATGAATGTTTCTTACTTCTTCAATGGATGCTTCCTTCATTTTCCCAACTATGTTTCCAGGACAAACCATGTTAGCTGTTATCCCATTTTCCGCTTCTTCAAGCGAGATTGATTTGGTCAGAGAAACAAGTCCAACCTTTGAGGCAGCAAAGGCAGAACGATTCACCCAGCCAGGAGCCGCTTCCGCCCCTTGAAAACCATATGTAACAATCCGTCCAAACTGCTGTTGCCGCATAAGCTGGACAGTTTCTTTAAACAAATGAAACACAGCGCTTAAGTTTCCTTCTACCATATCATACCACTCTGCTTCTTCATAATCCGCTAACTTCTTACGCTCAAAAATGTACGGCCCTGCATTATGAATTAAAATGTCGATCCTTCCGAATTTTTCTTTTATTTCCCCAACCATACGCTTAATATCTTCTTTGCTCGTTACATCCCCTTGCACAAAATGAAGGTGCTCCGACATATGATGGTATGCTTCTTTCAAGCTTTCAACCGCTTGTTGATCACTACGATAGTTGACAGAGACAGAGTAACCGTTCGCTAGCATTTTTTCTGTTACTTTTCGGCCGAGCCCTTTTGATCCAGCCGTAATAAACACATGCCTCAATCAGAGTCCCTCCTTTAATCATAAACCAGCACGTAAAATAATGACCGAAGTAAAAAATCACTTACTCACTTTATTCTATTTGAAACCAAATTCAACTTGCAACGTTAAACACCAAAAATCAACCTGTTATATAAAAGATAAGCGTAGACCTCCGCTTATGGGCAACAAAACATTTCCTCTTCACTCCAAAACAAAAAGCCCCTTCAAAAAAAGGAGCTTCTCATTTTTATAGAATAATTGCAATTAAACCGCCTGAACCTTCATTAATGATTCGCTCTAACGTTTCTTTCAGCTTATAGCGTGCGTTCTCTGGCATTAACGAAAGCTTCGCTGAGATACCTTCTCGGACAATTGAACTTAAGCTGCGTCCGAAGATATCGGAATTCCAAATGGAAAGTGGGTCCTCCTCAAAGTCCTGCATTAAATATCGAACAAGCTCTTCGCTTTGCTTCTCTGTTCCGATAATTGGAGCAAATTCACTTTCGACGTCCACTTTCACCATATGAATAGATGGAGCTACAGCCTTCAAACGAACTCCAAACCTTGACCCTTGGCGGATTATTTCAGGCTCGTCTAAGCTCATATCCTCCAAGGCAGGTGCTGCTATACCATAGCCTGTTTGTTTCACCATCCGAAGCGCATCGGCCACTTGGTCATACTCTGCTTTCGCGTAAGAGAATTCTTGCATAAGCTCTAACAAGTGATCTTTTCCACGAATCTCCACTCCAACAACTTCTTTTAAAATTTGGTCGTAGAGATCTTCTGGTGCAAATAGGTCAATTTCTGCAATACCTTGCCCCATATCAATACCTGCAAGTGATGCATTTGCAATATATTCATAATCGCTAAACTGTCCTACAACACGATCAACATCTCGCAGACGTTTGATATCTTTTACGGTTTCTTTTACTGCTTCCTGATAGCTTTGACGAAGCCAATGATCCTCTTTAAGCACCATCACCCAGCTTGGTAAATTCACATTCACTTCTAAAACAGGAAACTCATATAATGCTTCACGTAGGACGCTATAAACATCCTGATCGTTCATTCCTTCAACACTCATTGCAAGTACTGGAATGTCGTACTTTTCATTTAACTGCCTACGAAGCTTTTCTGTGTCAGGATGGTGAGGGTGAGCAGAGTTGACAACCATAATAAATGGCTTTCCAACCTCTTTCAACTCCTCAATGACACGTTCTTCTGCTTCTAAATAATTATGCCGTTCGATTTCTCCAATTGAACCGTCCGTTGTAATAACAACACCTAATGTAGAGTGCTCTTGAATAACCTTTCGTGTACCAATTTCCGCTGCTTCATGAAACGGAATCGGCTCTTCATACCAAGGAGTGTTAATCATTCTTGGACCATTTTCGTCTTCATAACCTTTTGCACCAGGAACTGTGTAACCTACACAATCAACAAGCCGCACATTCACCTCTAAGCCTTCATCCACATCAACTGTCACTGCTTGATTCGGAACAAACTTCGGTTCCGTTGTCATAATCGTTTTTCCGGCTGCACTTTGTGGCAATTCGTCCTGTGCACGTGCTTTATCTGATTCATTCTCGATGTTTGGCAAAACGACGAGCTCCATAAATTTTTTAATAAATGTTGATTTTCCGGTACGAACGGCACCTACGACACCCAAATAAATATCACCGCCGGTACGTTCCGCAATATCTTTGAAAATATCTACCTTTTCCATTCAATAACCTCCCATACTTTACTGATTGGGAATATGCTAAAACGGCACTGGTGCTTGTTTCGAGATTAATCGGACAATACATATGTATGATGTTGTCCTTTTAAGTTAGAACCTGCACTTCCCCGTTTCTTGCAATTTTTTTATAAAAAAGGTTTTTGTTCAAAAATAAAACCCTTTTCTTTTACATTCGTATGCAAAAGAAAAGGGTTCATGCGCAAAATTTAAATAAGTGATGATCATTGTTACTTCATAAAAACAGGTTCTCCGTCCTCTACGGTATACGGGACAGAGTAAGCTGGTACAATCGGTGTATTCTCCACTAGCAGCTGACGAATATCGTCGCCGTTCTTAAGTTGATGTTCATAATCTTTCAGAGCTTGATAAAGGTCAGGAGCGTAATCAATATAAATTTCTCCTTGCCCATCTGCAATCATCTCAAGACGGTTCTCAGAATACGGGCTTTCCACATAAGGCGTTTCTTTATAGCCAAGCTGTTCATAATCAAGCGCATACACATTTGGCCCGATTTGTTCTTTAAATGGCGGGTAGCCATGCTTATCACGGTACACCATTAATCGCAGCTTTAAATCTCGAATCTTATCAATCGAAACGAGATCGATCACTTTAACAGTCGGATCATTTTCAACATCTGTTAATACAAACTGATAGATGCCGCCATTTTCATAAGCAGAACCTGGAGGGTCTTGCATATAACGCGGCAATAGCTTATTAAAATCAACTGGGTATTTTCGGTAAAGCGGTGTGTCATTTTCACGCGTTTTAATCGGCAGCAACCCATTGTTATCCTTTTGGAAAGCGTCAACGGCTTGTTGAACGGATTGGAGTTGCGATTCATACGGCACTTGGTTTTTCGAGAGCTGTTCGTCTGGATACAAACAACCGCTTAATAAAACCATCATACCTGTTAGCATGACAAAACGTTTTATCAATGCTTTCATTTTTCCTGCCTGTCCCCCTTCTATGTAGACTTATTCAGGGACGGGGCCACTGAATACGATAAAGAAAATAATAATACCTGCAAGGATCATTAACACCCACGCAATAAAAGATAACACAATGCGCAAAATTCCTGGTTTTAACTTTGAACGGCTAAACATAATTAACGCTACGGATACAAACATAAAAATAATCCCAGCGAATGAAACATACATTTTCATTAATGCTGTCGACATCTGAATCTCTCCTTTTTCCGACAACCATTATAGCACACATTTTGTGCCATTCAGAGGTTAAATGTGACGCATTATTTACAGCCCAGCAATATGAGTTCAGCTTTTTTGCAAAAAAATACTGAAGCAAACTTTAAAAAGCTGCTTCAGTCCAGAACGAATATATTCCCAATACACTGTCCAACTCTAAGGGTGAGTTCACTCTAACTTATGCCAACTTGTATACATCTGACTCATTCAAGCGCCTATCTTTAAGCGGTTTTTTTTACAAATACTTACGAAATGTATGACAATCAAGCGGCTTTTGTTCGTGCAAGACCTCATTGACGATGCGGTTTTCTTCTTGCTTCGATAAATCAGCGTTCATCCATTCAGAAAAATGCCGAACCACTCGTCGAATTGTCTCTTCATCGTAAGAACTACGATTAGAACCGTCATCGATCACGTTCACTCATCTCCTTGCTGCCGTTTATTCTCACCTTATTATATGCCTGCAGCAAGACGTTGTGCCCATCCTAATAAACTTATTGTTCTGGAAGACATGTTGAAGAAGCGAAATCACGCAAATCTTCCATCTCATGCGTACGCATTCGTGTCATGAGATCTCCAACAGCCTCTTTCGGCGTTGCACCTTCGAACAAAATTCGATAGATGGCATTTGTAATTGGCATTGTCACCTGTTGTTCCTTAGCAAGCTGATATGCGGCTTTCGTTGTCCGCACGCCTTCAACGACCATACCCATATTCTCTAATACTTCTTCAAGCTTGTGACCTTGTCCAAGCATATTACCTGCACGCCAGTTCCGGCTGTGCTGGCTTGTACACGTTACAATTAAGTCACCAATTCCTGTTAACCCTGAGAATGTAAGCGGGTTTGCTCCCATTTTCACACCAAGTCGAGCTATTTCAGCAAGCCCGCGTGTTACAAGAGCTGCTTTCGCATTATCTCCAAACCCAAGCCCATCAGAAATGCCAGCCCCAAGTGCGATAATATTCTTAAGCGCTCCACCAATTTCCACTCCGACAATGTCAGGGTTTGTGTAGACGCGAAAAGTTTTACTAATAAATAAATCTTGTGCTTTTGTCGCTGCTTCAATCGAAGTTGATGAAACTGTAACTGTCGTCGGTTGTGAACAACTTACCTCTTCTGCATGACTTGGGCCCGAAAGCACAACCACAGCTTTCCGATACTCCTCTGGGATTTCCTCTTCAATCACTTCAGAAACCCGCTTATAGGTTTCTGGTTCAATCCCTTTACTTGCATGGACAATCGTGAGCGGCTCCTTCAAATGCGACTTCATTTTCTGAAGCACTTCACGCATCGCTTTTGTCGGAACGACCATTAAGACCGTCTCCACGCCCTGCAAACACTCTTCAATCGAAGAATAGCCAATAATGGAGGCAGGCAGCGAAACGCCTGGTAGATATTTTTCATTTGTGTGTTTCTCGTTGATTTCGTCAGCTTGGTCTTTTCGGTGTGACCATAAACGAACCGTATGTCCATTCTGAGCTAACACCATAGCTAGAGCTGTTCCCCAGCTCCCTGCTCCAAACACTGAAATTTCTGCCATCCCATCACATCCCTTATTGAATTAGGTGCTTTACTTCCTTAGCCTCGTGCACGAGACAGAATGCGAACTGGTGTACCCTTAAAGCCAAAGGCCTCACGAATTTGATTTTCGATAAACCGCTTGTAGGAGAAATGCATTAATTCTGGGTCATTTACAAACACAACAAACGTCGGCGGCTTAACAGCAACTTGTGTTGCATAGAAAATCTTCAGGCGGCGGCTGCCGTCAGTCGGTGTCGGATTCATAGCGATCGCATCCATCAATACTTCATTTAAAATATTCGTTTGAACGCGCATGCTATGGTTGTCCGCCACTTGATTAATCATCGGCAATAACACATGCATCCGTTTCTTTGTGATCGCAGATAAAAAAACAATCGGTGCGTAATCCAAAAACTGGAAGTGCGCACGAATCTTTTCTTCAAATTCATTCATTGTCTTCTCATTTTTTTGAACTGCATCCCATTTATTAACTACAATGATGACACCGCGGCCTGCTTCATGAGCGTAGCCAGCAATCTTTTTATCCTGCTCAATGATACCTGTTTCTGCATCAATCACAACTAAGACAACATCTGAGCGTTCAATTGCTCGTAGTGCACGAAGCACACTATATTTTTCGGTAGTCTCATATACTTTTCCTTTTTTACGCATACCTGCTGTATCAATAATGACATATTCTTGACCATCTCGTTTAAATTCACTATCAATCGCATCACGTGTTGTACCTTCAATATCACTTACAATCACGCGTTCTTCACCTAGCATTGCATTCACAAGTGAGGATTTTCCAACGTTTGGACGTCCGATTAATGAGAAATAAATTTTATTTTCATCACGTTCATCCTTAGCACCTGAAGGGAAATGCTGGGCTGCTGCGTCAAGCAGATCACCAAGTCCAAGCCCATGCGTACCTGAAACTGGATATGGCTCTCCAAATCCTAATGAATAAAAATCATAAACTTGCTCACGCATGTCCGGGTTATCAACTTTGTTCACTCCAAGAACAACTGGTTTATGTGAGCGGTAAAGAATTTTTGCAACCTCATCATCTGCAGGTGTTACACCTTCCCGACCATTAACGAGAAATAAAATCACATCAGCTTCATCAATTGCAATTTCAGCCTGTTGGCGTATTTGGTGCAAGAAAGGCTCATCGCTAAGCTCAATTCCACCTGTATCAATAATATTAAATTCATGATTTAACCATTCGGCAGCGCTATAAATTCGGTCGCGCGTGACCCCTGGAATATCCTCAACAATCGAAATACGTTCACCGACAATGCGGTTAAAGATCGTCGATTTCCCAACATTCGGGCGCCCGACAATCGCAATTACTGGCTTTGCCATACTCTTTCATCCTTCCTATCCAAAACATTCCTCTATCTTCAATCATTCAGCTCAAAACAATGGCGATAAACACTGCTCCACAAAACAAAAATGCCCCTCTTTTTGGACACACTCGACATAGTCCATAGTGACCTTAAGCTGGAATGATGCTAATCATACATAAGCATATATAGCCTTATCATTTTCTAGCCGATTAAAAAACCCTTCTCCTTACGCGGAGGATATTAAAACGTCCCGCTTTACAGGAAAAAGGGTTCACGTAATCTCAACTTATTTATTATAGCAACCACTTCATGATTTGACAATTTCTTTCCGGAGCACTTAATGCTTTACAATAATATATAATTCTTCTGTCAATTGATGGGCAATACCGTCGAGAATTGCCTCTAAATTCGCGGCGATATGTTCCATCTCTTGCGCTGATTCACATAAAAATACTGATGGGCCACTGCCGACCTTCGCCTGATTTGTCGTAATCGTGGCTAATATAGCTTTTTCTATCTTCATTCTTCCCCACGCTCCTCTTTGCTTGCTTTGGATTCAGTCGGCATACGAATCGCATTTTCAAGGGTGGGTACATTCCCGATAATTCGCTTTGCTTTTTCTGCATCACGGTCTTGCGGTAAAATAAATACACCAATTCGTCCATCATCTAAATCACGTTTTATTAAAGGTACAAGTGCGGGCGTACCTGAATCTCTGTAAACACCTAATGTCACGGATACATCATGTAAAATCGCTTGTCTTTGCCCAAGGTTTGCAATCGTAGATACGACATCGAAGTTTTTCGGTGTTAGTATAAAGCCCATTCCATGCTTTAAAATCTCTTCCTGCCTTACAGGTAAACCGATGTTCATAATGTAAATGTTGTCGATATAAAGACCAGGACCTTCAAAGCGAAGCGGCATTTCTTCGATGGTTACAATATCTTTTAACGTGCCGCCTGACATTAATTTTTTTGACAAATAAATTGCAACAATCCCAATGATAAGCGCAGCCCACACATTTACCACTAAATAAGCTAATGTCGAAATGAAAGATGTTAATATAACGAGGTAATTACGACCTTCAAAAGCAATTGCAATGCCTTCAATATACGTATTACCGCGTGGAACGAGCTCATAGGTATCAAGCTCTGTCAATGTATTGCGCTCCATATTTCGTACTTCACGAAACTGCGAAGCAGCAAGTGCTAAAAACGTTATTGCCGTGAATTCCTCTTCCATAATAGCAGGCACTGCCACTGTTCCGAGCCCTGCAGCGATAAAACCAAGCGCAATATGAATCACTTTCCCATGTAAATATGTAGGATACTGACGGTAATCTGTTTTCAACATATAGAGTCTTGAAAGCGTACCAAGAATGACCCCAAACAAGATGGGATATGTATATTCATTCATTTCAATTTCACTGCCTTTCACTAAAGCTTCTCTGCATCTGTCGGTTCAGCCATAAAATCAGCCTCTCAAAGCCACCCCAAAGCACCACTGCCATAATCGTACAAGCTGCGATATCAAGAAATTCAAATTGACCAACTTCTCCATTAAATGAATAAGGACGTAACAAAAACGTATACAGCCACTCTCCCTCACACATGCCGATTATCACAGCTGCCGCCCGAAATAAGAAAGAATCACTAATCAAAACGGTAACGAGAAACAAAATGCCAGCTAATAGCCATTTCCGGTCTGCAATTACCCAAACAGGGTCATATAATTCAAATAAGTGAAATGCCATAAAGGCAGCGGTCACTGCTAATGAAGCAAAAAGAAGCAATACTTTCTCCACTCGCGAAAGAAAGTAAGAAAGTGCACACGCCGTTAGTAAAAGAAATAAATAAGAAGCATTAACTTCAAATCCCTTTACAAAAAAAGACGTTTCTGAAAGAATAATCAACCCTAAGATGAATACCGCAAACCAATTCCGTTCTTTTCTTTTCGACATGATAAAGGTCGTATAAATCCAGCCGAGCCAGCACAACCAATAAAAAAGAAGTCCATCCACGTCATAACCTCCAGTATTCTCCATTATGACGTTTTTTATGTCTTTTCATTCCTGCCTTTATTAAGAAAGTTTCTTTCCACATAGATGCTAAAGCCATCGTTCAAACTAACCATAAGAAAAAATGAAAGGAGTGAAGGTAATGGGAAAAGATCGTCAAGAAAAGAAATTACGTCAAAAAGAAAGTCTCGAAAATGACCGTGACCAAGGCTTACAATATAAAGGGGCCACAATAATGGAAGGTCCAGAAGAGGCACGTAAACGAAATAAATAAATTTTAGCTAGAGGAAATAAAAAACCGATGTCCAAAATAGAAACATCGGTTTTTTCGTTTTATTTAATTGTTCTTTGACTATACAAAGTGGTATCTATTCCACGCTCTTTAAGCCAATGGGATGTTTCACCACTAATCACAATTGGAGCCTGCTGTAACTGTTGGATTGTTCGAGCACCAACAGCTGTCATGACAAAACGTAAATCCGTTAAGATTTGTTCAATTTCTTCAATCAGTCTATTTTCCCCGTGTTTGATTGCAATACGTAAGAAATAGCCAGCCATACCTGCAGCATCAGCACCGAGCGCAATAACCTTAGCTAAGTCAAGCGCGTTTTGCAGGCCACCTGAAGCAAAAATGGAAGCATGCTTAACTCCTGATTTCACTTCCGGCACTGCCGTTGCTGTTGGGATTCCCCATTCATTAAAGAATGCAAGATGCCGTTTTCGTCTCTCATTTTCCACGCGAGAAAAGTTCGTACCTCCGAAGCCGCCGACATCGATCATCTGAACTCCAGCACTCTCTAACATAACAGCAGCCTCGGAACTCATTCCATAGCCGACTTCTTTCGCAATAACAGGTACATTTAACGCAGAGACAATCTTTTCGATCCTGTCGATCGCCCCATAAAATTCGCGATCTCCCTCTGGCATGACAAGCTCTTGGATTACATTTAAATGGATTTGCAGGGCGTTCGCCTCAAGCATCTCTACTGCTTCAGTTGCCTGTTCTACAGTTGCTTCACTTCCAAGGTTCGCAAAGATGATCCCCTTTGGATTTTCTTTCCGGACAACTTCGTAAGTTCGCCGTTCTGCTTTATCCTTTAAAGCTGCCATTTGAGAGCCGACAGCGACTGCTGTACCAGTTACACTTGCAGCTCTAGCAAGCATTTGGTTGATTTCATATGTTTTCTGTCCGCCGCCACCAGTCATCGCATTGATAAAAAGAGGCGAACTTAGAGAAAGTTCGCCTGCTTTTGAAGCTATTTCTATTTCCTCAACATTACAATTAGGCAAAGTTTGATGTACAAATCGAACATCCTCTAAGCCATGAGTGCGTTGTTGACCGGTAGACAGCGCGTGTTGAATGTGTTCAATTTTCCGCTGCTGTCTTGACAATGTTCATCACCGTTTTATCTGAATTTTTTTAGATCGTCACCAAGAATGTCGCCCAGTTGGAAACCAGAAGATGGTTCATCATCTTGCTGATAAGAGCTGTAATCCTCTTGTGGTGCTTTCTCCTCAAGCTCCCGAATACTTAAAGAGATACGCTTATCACTTTGACTCACATCAAGTACTTTTACTTTTACTGTTTGTCCTTCTTCAAGAACTTCATGCGGCGTACCGATATGGCGGTTTGCAATTTGAGAAATGTGCACTAATCCTTCAACACCAGGAAGGACTTCAACAAACGCACCAAATGATACAAGACGCTTTACAGTTCCTTCAAGCACGCTACCAGGTTGAACGTTTTCATCGACATTTTCCCATGGTCCAGGAAGAGTTTCCTTAATAGAAAGTGAAATACGTTCATTATCTTGGTCTACGCCTAGAACTTTTACTTTAACCTTTTGTCCTTCTTCTACGACCTCTGAAGGTGTTTCCACATGATGATGTGCAAGTTGAGAGATATGTACTAGTCCATCAAGACCTCCAATGTCAACAAATGCTCCAAAATCAGTCAAACGTTGTACTGTTCCATCAAGCACTTGACCTTCATGAAGAGATTCTAACGTTTCTTGTTTCTTCTGATCAAGCTCATCTTCAAGAACAGCGCGATGTGATAGGATGACACGGTTTTTTTCTTTATCTAACTCAACAACTTTCAAAGTAAGTGAACGTCCTTTATAATCAGAGAAATCTTCTACATAATGACGCTCGACTAGTGAAGCAGGAATGAAACCGCGGACACCAAGGTCAACGACAAGACCGCCTTTCACAACGTCTTTCACTTCCGCTTCAAAAACTTCATTGTTTTCGAATTTTTCTTCAAGATCAACCCATGCTTTTTCAGCATCTACCGCACGTTTCGAAAGGACAATTTCATCATCGTCGACTTTCTTAACTTGCAACGTTAGTTCATCACCTTCGGATACAGCGTCGCCAGCTTTTTCAATGTGCAGGCTGGAAAGCTCGCTAATTGGAACTATTCCATCTGTCTTATATCCGACATCTACAAGGACTTGCTTGTCCTCAACTTTTGTAACCTTCCCAGTAACAGTTGAACCCACCTCAAAGGTATTTTCGGATACTTGATTCATTTCTTCAGCCATTTTCACTACCTCCTTAAATCCCAACAAACGCCAAAGTCTGCTTAATCAATATTTTCAGAACAAGAAATGTTCTTTTTTCTAACTTCTAACATTCGGTTGAATTTGTCAAGTGTAAAGTCTATCATTATTTATATTTTTCAAGCAATTCTGCAATTGATGCCATAATTGCTGCTGTTGCTTCTTTAGCGGAAGCTTTCTCGTCACGTAACGACTGCATATCAATCGGTTTTCCAAAGGCTACTTTAACTTTACTAAAAGGCTTATAAGAACCAATGACCGCTGCTGGAACGACATAAGCATTTGAACGCAGCGCAAAGAAACCAGCACCTGAAAGTCCTTCTCCCAACTCTCCTGTCTTACTGCGTGTTCCCTCAGGGAAAAGACCAAGAACTTCTCCTTCTTTTAGCAATTTTAACCCTTGGCGGAGCGCTTGCTTATCCCCCATTCCTCTCTTAACAGGAAAAGCATTAATACTTTGCATCAACTGCTTCACAACTGGATATTTGAACAGCTCATCCTTTGCCATAAAATGAATTGGACGGGGCGCACAAATGCCGACCATTGGCGGATCAAAGTTTGAAATATGATTAGAGCACAATAAAATCCCGCCGTCCTTTGGGACATTTTCTGAACCAATCACTTCGATTCGATATGTAGAGTGAAAGACGACTTTAACTAAATTATAACCGACGCGATATAAGTTCATTTCACCCAACCCTTTCTTTCATAACCGCGCTGATTTTGTCGACAACTTCATTTATTGAAAGGGAGGTTGTATCAAGTTCAACTGCATCAGCAGCTTTTTTTAGAGGCGAGACTTTCCGTTCCATATCAAGTTTGTCCCGATTAGCGATCTCCTCTTTTAATTTCTCCAAATCTGCCGGAATTCCTTTTTCTAAATTTTCTTCATAGCGGCGTTTTGCTCGTTCATCAACTGACGCAATCATATAGATTTTCACTTCAGCCTTCGGAAGAACTTGAGTACCAATGTCACGTCCATCCATTACAACTCCGCCATCATGAGCAAATTCACGTTGTCTGTTCACCATTTCCTCTCTCACAGCTGCATGCTGAGCAACCTGTGAAACATGGTTAGATACTTCATTACTGCGAATCTCGCTTGTGACTTCACGTCCATTTATATAAACAAGCTGACCATTATCTGACGGCTTCAAATCAATGTCCGTCTTCTGTAAAAGGGTTGAAAGTGCAGCTTCATCATTCACATCAATATTTTGTTCAAGCGCTGCTAAAGTTAACGCGCGATACATCGCCCCGGTATCAATATATATGTATTGGTAACGTTCAGCCAACAGCTTTGCAATCGTACTTTTTCCAGCTGCTGCAGGGCCGTCAATTGCCACAGAAATCTGTTTCATATGTTCCTCTCCTTCATCCATCTCTCTATCTAAGAAAAGTACAAAGCTTCACCTTTTACCCTCATCTTTTTTTAAAAAAATCGGAAGCATACTCCGAAGTGGTTTGCTCTGAATGCAATCAACCTTATAATATCATAACTGCTATGGAGAATCTATTGTTTCAACAACAGGCGGCTTCTCTTGTTTCACTACACCCTCATAAAGCGTAACCTTGGTTAAATGAGGCGAAAACGGGGTATATAAAAGTAGAATCTGCGCAATCAATAATACGAAAGCATGAATACATAGTAATTTAATTAGTATGCGTTCCATCGCTTTAAGCAATAAAAAAACCCCCTGTTTTCGTTACTTTTCCACAACAGAGGGAGAACTATGCATCTTTCATCTTATTGATATTTTGTTTTTCGCAGTGCTAATTGACGTTCAAATGTAAACCGAACAATGGTACGACGGTCGATATCTGCTAATTTCAAGAACTCAATGCTTGCCCTATCCTTATGATCATCTCTACCAGGCGAAATCCGGACTACATGACCGAGTACATCAAGCTTATAGTTTGGGTTATTTTCTAATGGAAGCTCAAACTTTAAGCGAACGTCCATATCCTCCTTCAATGGATGTTTGAAAGGAAGTGCAACAGCGATACCGCCGCCACTAATATTAGTGGTATAAGCTTTGAATGGCTCAAACTCCTCTTCTTCGTTTTCCGATTGAACTATCATATCAAGCATTGCCTCTACCCTTACAAAATTACGACGCTGAATTCGAATAATATCATCTTCTTTAGGCTTACGTATTACAAACATCGGCATAATCCCTGTAATGGCGGTCGTAATTTCTGAAATAAATTGATAAACACCTGTAGAAGGTACTGTATATGTTACTTGAACCTTTGTCCCTTTACCTAAATAAGCACTTCGATTTGTTCGTATGTTGACAGGCTCTTGGATAAATATATTTTCATCATCTATCTCAATCACCTTTGAACTTAGGGTATCTTCATGTAATGAACTCATAATCTCAAGCGTATCGCCCACGTCAAACATGTTTTCCTCTCCCCTTCCCCACTTTATGAACCTTTATAGTTTGGTTGACATAAAGTTCATGGCTTCTTTTCAAAAACCATATGTTAGGAATGTTCTATTATCTTTGTTTGTTTAAAATTCGTTAAAATTCCTCTCTATTTTTACAATAGAAGGAACGTTTGTCAACCTTTTTTCCTATACTTAGTACCCTTATTGTTTAATTTTTAACCGTGATTTTCAGCCTATTTTTTTGTAAGTGCATCATAGATTGGTTCAGCGTTCTGGAGCTTGTCAACTTTCTCTTCATCGCCTGTTTCTGCATTAATAAAGATACGATAAGTTGATTCTCCGATTGTACCTAGAAACTCATGACAGAGAACCTCTTCCCCTTAGATCATTTATAATTAATGCAAGGTGTGCGTCTTGAATTTTGACCTCTGGATTCACTTTCTGGCGTGCTTGCTGAGCAGGTATCATTGGTTTTGGAAGTGTCCGACTATGATGGGACATTAAATAATCTTTTGCAGAAAACCCAACGATTTGCCCGTTATCAAGAGCCGTTTTAACACGGATCGAATCTGGATAAATACGTATACCGTTTTCTTTTCCGATAAACGTGAATACCCCTGTATTATCAAATTGAGTCGATTCTGTTAACTCTAAGTTTTTAAACCCGTGCTTCTTTAAATAGTCTTTTGCTTTTTCAGCAGCTTGATTTAGACTGATTTTCGATTCATCTATCGTTCGTTGGTTAATTGCCCAAATCGGGTAGCCGCCTTTTTTCGTCATATCTAAATACACTTGATTATCCCCGTCAGCTACGTACAAGCTGTAGAACTGATAATTCGCTCCTTTGCCGCTCTCTGTAACCTCAATTGGAGTATTTTTCTTAAGTGATAAAAAGTTTTTCGCTTTTGCTTTTGCTTCTTCTTTTGTAATGTCTTTCCCCTCTAAATAACGAAATTCATCTTCCTTCTTATTCGTCGACTGTGTAAACGTCGGACCAAAATCACTTTCGGAATACCCCTCAACATTCTTTTCAACAGTTTTGAACCCATCAATGATCGTGTTATCTGCTTGCTCTTTGCCAGAGGCTAACGCAAGCTCAACATCCATCCAGCGCAAGTTATTTTTCATTGAAAGAGCTTGTACTTTACGTAATTCTTGCTGGATATCAGAAGCACTTTTATAAAGAGATTGCAATGTTTGGTATTCATCTTGTGAAAGTGGCTTCTTTTCCAAATCTCGGACTGCTGTACGATAACTAAAGTCGCCGATATCTGAAAGGAACTCCTCTGTTTTATTAAAAGGAAGTAAAGATAGTGGTAATTGTCCAACATCAGAATGCGCTTCAGATGTAATCCGCCATACTTCTGCTAATGCAGGCGATAATTGCGCCCGAGAGTTCATCGCAAGTACAGTACCAATCTTGTCTTGTAGTAGGTCCATTTGATAAGTCAGCTCATGAAAAGCACGTTGATAGTTATTTTCTGCATGAATAAGCACTGCATTTTTCTCTTGATTTTCTTGATAACCCCAAACACCTGTCCCAACAAGTGCTACGGCTAAAACTCCAATTATTATCGTTCGTATCAATGTAAGTCACCCCTCTACTTCGTAAAGATGTGTTTGCCAATTTGTTTGATTTGTGGGCGTGTCCAAATCCAACCAGATGTTGCAGTATTCGGGTTAAAGTAATAAAGGGCATTCCCTGTTGGATCCCAGCCATTTATTGCATCAATAACTGCCTTCTTCGAAACTTCATCAGGTGTCAACCAAATTTGCCCGTCACTTACAGCTGTAAATGCACGAGGCTCAAAGATAACTCCTGAAACGGTGTTTGGAAAGGATGGACTATTTACCCGATTTAAGATAACTGCCGCTACCGCAACTTGGCCTACATAAGACTCCCCACGAGCTTCGCCATGAACAGCATTTGCCATTAATTGAATATCATTTTGTGAGTAACCGCTTGGTACATTAACTGCTGTTGGTTGTGAGGGTGGTGTTGAAGAGGCAGCTTGCTTTTGTTCAACTTGCTGCTCTTTTGGCACGCCGCCATAATAAGTGAAGTCTTTCCCTTGTCGAATTTGCTTTTTGACAAAGCTCGGGTCATATTTTGAGACTGAAACAAGCTTTTGTTTCACAGTGGTGCCTGCTAACCCATCAACTTCAAGACCAAATTTCTCTTGAAAGTTTCGAAGCGCCCAGTATGTACCCCAGCCAAAGACCCCATCAATTTTACCTTTGTAATAGCCAATGTATTGAAGGCGAGCCTGCAATTCAATGACATCATCCCCAGTAGCCCCACGCTGAATTACTTGTGAGGAAAAGGCTTCTGCATTGTCTTGTTCAAATGGATAAACCATCATTACTACTAAAACGCTAATGAGTAAACCTGCCAGAATCCATCGTAACTTCATCGTCTGTTCCTCCTTCTACGCTGCATTCATACCGATATTTTCTGTAAGGTCATCTTTTTTATACTGAAACAGGAAATAATTTCGAAAAGCACTTTCACGAATAACATCTTTAAATATAAAAAAGCTGCCCCAATAATTAGTGGGACAGCTTACCTGTTAAGCTTTGAGGTTTTCATTTTGCGAAGAAAGTGAAGAAGTATACTCAGCTTCATCCATGCGGTTGGCAATTTTCACTTTACGAAGCGCTAACATCCAAAGTAAAATCATAAACGGCACAATTGCATAAATCCAATACTTTTCAATCTTAATCAGAATGTAATCATATGTGCCGTGTAACAGCACTGGAATGAAAAGAGAAAGAAGAAGCCATAATCGTTTATGTGCTTTTTCTTTAAATTTTCCAATTCCAAGATAGTACCCCATCACAACTCCGTAAAGGGCGTGACTTGAAACAGGCAAAAGCGCTCTTCCAAATGCTAAAGAGATACCATTTGATAAGAGATAAAGGATATTTTCAGCTGTAGCGAACCCAAGTGAAACGGCAACACCATAGACAATCCCATCATAACGCTCATCAAATTGGGTATGCAAATAAGCGGTATAAAACAAAATAAACCACTTGAAAAACTCTTCTAGTAAACCTGATAGTAAAAAAGCATTTGCCCAAGGCCATTGGAGCACATTTTCTTCTGCAAATGCATACTGAATGAACATAATTGGAAACACAAGAAGAGCTCCGAAAAGAAACGTTCTAAAAACCATCATAATTGGTTCAGCATCATACTTGTCACGTAAGTAAAAATATGAAAGAAGCGCGACCCCTGGCGCGAGGCCCGCTGAAATAATCGCTAACATCTCATACCCCTCTTCTACTAAGGAACACGATGATTGTGATAAAATAGTTACAGCATACACAAGCCCATCAAGGGTTCATATGTTTACTATTTATTTAATCGTAACATGACTTGGATAAGAAAGAAATGTAAAAAAAGCAACGAGGTGAGAAACATGAGGAAAATATTAATTCTACATACAGGTGGTACAATCGCCATGAGTGAGGACGAATCTACAGGTTCAGTTGGTGTTACAAGTGAGCATCCATTGCACCATACATTGCCCTCTATCTCTTCATTAGCAGAAATTACAAATGTAGAGCTGTTCAAACTACCTTCTCCACATATGACGCCTGCAAATATGTTAAAGATGGCCAAGTACATCGAACAGCAAGTGAGTGAAAAAAAGTTTGAAGGTGTTGTTGTAACTCATGGTACAGATACACTTGAGGAAACCGCTTATTTCCTGGACTTGTGTCTTAATGTTGATGTACCAGTGGTAGTTACAGGAGCCATGCGTTCAAGTAATGAAATTGGAGCTGACGGACCTTACAACTTAATTTCCTCTGTGAAAGTCGCAGCAAGTGACACCGCAACAGACAAAGGTGTTCTCGTTGTTTTAAATGATGAAATTCATACTGCTAAGAATGTTACAAAAACACATACAAGTAATGTTGCCACCTTCCAAAGTCCCCAGTATGGTCCGATTGGCATTGTCACAAAGCGAGGAATTTCATTTCACCATATGCCCATTCATCGGGATAGATACCCCGTTACTGATATTACAAAAAAGGTTGTGCTCTTAAAGGCTTATGCAGGGATGGATGATACACTATTAAACATGCTTGTCTACCAGCAAGTTGATGGTGTCGTTATTGAAGCGCTCGGTCAAGGAAACTTGCCGCCTGCCACACTTTCAGCACTTCAAACTTTAATTAACAAAAATATTCCTGTAGTTCTTGTATCCAGATGTTTTAATGGCATTGTTCAAGATATCTATGGGTATGAAGGTGGAGGAAGACACCTGAAAGAAATGGGCGTTATTTTCTCAAACGGATTAAGTGGACAAAAAGCAAGATTGAAGTTAATGGTGACACTTGAAATAACAAATGACCCTGTTCAGCTTCAGCAAATGTTTTGGAAATAAGACAAATTGAGCGGCTTTTCCATATGCTGCTAGCGCTAAATTTTAAAGGCTACCGAAATGTTTTTCGGTAGCCTTTAAAGCTTTCAACCTTAGCAAGCTTATTTTCTTTTCTGCAATTCCTCAGCAATTAATTGACCATGGAACCGGCCATTTTCAATGAAAATTTCATTTGCGTTATTACCAGCTGCAATGACACCCGCAATAAATGCCCCTTCAACATTTGTTTCCATTGTTTCTGGGTTATAGAGCGGACGCCCCGTTTCTGCATCAATGTTAATCTTCATCTTCTGTAAAAATGAATGATCAGGCTTATACCCTGTCATCGCAAACACGAAATCAGCTTTCGCACGCTTTTCTTCTCCATTCACAACAAACAGGACTTCATTGTCTGTAATCTCTTTAATAATTGCGTTAAAGTGCATATCAACTTGTCCATGACGAACAAGTGCTTCAAATTCAGGCAAAATCCATGGCTTCACGCTTGCAGAATAAGTGCTTCCTCGATAAAGCGCTGTTATACTTCTCGCTCCTGCTTTATTTAATTCGAGGGCAGCATCCACGGCAGAATTTTTTCCGCCAATTACGACAATATCTTTATCAAAATAAGGATGTGCTTCTTTAAAATAATGAAGCACATGCGGCTTCTCTTCCCCTGGCACACCCATCATATTAGGGTTATCATAATAACCAGTAGCAATGACAACCGAATCAGCCTCATACGTCACATGTTCATCATGACTTTTTGTTGTATAAACGGTAAATACACCGCTTGCTTGCTTTTCAATTTTATTCACACGTTCAAATGCATGAACACGTAGATCTTTTCGGTTTACAACCTCACGATAATAACTTAACGCTTGGTTACGTGTCGGTTTTCGCTGTTCATTTACAAACGGTACATCACCAATCTCTAACTTATCTGCTGAACTAAAGAATGTTTGATGTGTAGGATAATTATAAATTGCATTAACAATATTGCCTTTTTCAATAACTAATGGGTGAAACCCTGCATTTTCAAGCGCAATGGCTGCTGCAAGCCCACATGGCCCGCCCCCAACAATAATGACCTCTTCTCTTTTCAATTTCTGCCCCTCCTACAGATATAGTACGGTGTAAAACAACATGATGTAGCTTATCTATCAACTGTGAACAATTGAACATAACAATAACCATTAAGTATTACCTTCCAACTACTAGAACAAAAATGAAGAATCAAAAATACCCCTCAGCATACTTTCTTTCATTTTATGCTGGCAACTTCAAGCCACATTACATGAATAGTGGAACTCTGTCCTTTTCACAAACAGAAAAAATCTCCTATCACCAAAATGATAGGAGATTTTCATTAAAAGTGCAAATTGTTTAACCTTAAATCCAACCACGGAAGCGAGAAGCTTCTGCCATCTTACGAACACCAACCATATAAGCGGCAAGGCGCATATCAACTCTTCTTGTTTGCGAAGTATGATAAATATTATTAAATGCTTTAACCATCACTTTATTCAACTTCTCTTCTACTTCGTCTTCTGTCCAGTAATAACCTTGATTATTCTGAACCCACTCGAAATATGAAACCGTAACGCCGCCTGCACTTGCTAATACGTCCGGTACAAGCAGAATACCGCGTTCTGTTAAAATGCGTGTTGCTTCAAGCGTTGTCGGTCCATTTGCAGCCTCAACAACAACACTTGCTTTAATTTTATCTGCATTTTCTTCCGTAATTTGATTCTCAATCGCTGCCGGAACGAGAATATCACAGTCAAGCTCAAGCAATTCTTGGTTTGTAATTGTATTTTTGAAAAGGTTTGTGACTGTACCAAAGCTGTCGCGACGATCTAACAAATAGTCGATATCAAGACCATTCGGGTCATGCAAGCCACCTTGAGCATCTGAAATCCCAATCACTTTAGCTCCTGCATCATGAAGGAACTTTGATAAGAAACTTCCTGCGTTACCAAAACCTTGGACAACCACACGTGCACCTTCTAATTTAATGTCCTTCTTTTTAAGCGCTTCATTTATACAGATCGTAACCCCTTTAGCTGTCGCTGATTCACGGCCATGCGAACCACCTAATACAAGCGGTTTACCTGTAATGAAGCCAGGGTTATTGAATTCATCAATACGGCTATATTCATCCATCATCCAAGCCATAATTTGTGAATTTGTAAAAACATCAGGAGCAGGGATATCTTTTGTAGGCCCTACAATTTGACTGATTGCACGTACATATCCACGGCTTAGACCTTCTAATTCGCGGAATGACATTTCACGCGGATCACAGACGATTCCGCCTTTTCCTCCACCGTAAGGCAAATCAACAATGCCTGCTTTTAAGCTCATCCAAATGGAAAGGGCTTTTACTTCTTTTTCAGTTACATTTGGATGGAAACGAACTCCGCCCTTTGTTGGTCCTACAGCATCGTTATGTTGAGCGCGGTAGCCAGTGAAGATTTTTACAGAGCCGTCGTCCATCCGTACCGGGATACGAACTGTCATTAATCGAACTGGCTCTTTCAATAGCTCGAATACCTCTGCAGGATAACCGAGCTTATCAAGCGCTTTGTTTACTACGGTTTGCGTGGATTTTAATACATCAAGGCTGTCTTCGTTGGCATTTTGGTTTCCGTTTGTTTTATCGGCTACCATTTCGTTACCTCCTACATATTCACTAAAAGTACTTCTATCCTGTTTCAAAAAAACTGTCTTCTAGCTATAGTATACAACTTATATATCCAATGCAAGGATATTACCAAAAGAGTTTTTCTTTCAAATAAGTTGCTTTGAAAACGATTACACGCACATCTTATCATAACGGTTTAGAAGATGGAATACCTTTTTTCATTGTTTTTTCATTGACAAATCAAGCAGACCTTGAATCATATTCTCATAGGAAATTCCGACATGATTTGCGGCATCTGGAAACAGACTAGTAGGCGTCATACCAGGTAATGTATTCACTTCTAAAATAACCGGTTCTCCACCGTCTTCCGGTACGATAAAGTCTGCACGTGAATAGACATCACATCCAAGTGACTGGTGTGCTAATACAGCATTTTTCATTAGCAAGTGTGTTACATCATCCTCAACACGAGCAGGAATAATATGTTCACTTCCACCTGCAGCATATTTTGATTCATAGTCATAGTATTTGTTTTTCGGAACGATTTCAATTACAGGAAATGCTTTTTCTTTACCACGCTCACCCATAACGGCTATAGTTACTTCTTTCCCATTAATAAATTCTTCAATCATAATTTCCTCATCATGTTGAAAAGCAAGCTCAATACCGCTTTCTAGTTCAGCCTGAGTATGAGCAATCGTTAACCCAATTGTTGAGCCTTCACGATTCGGTTTCACAACAACCGGAAATTCAAACGGCATGTTGAAGTCTGACTGCTCAAATTCTGCCTTATGCAACGTTAAATCCCCAGCAACACGGATACCAGCTGAAGCAAATAATTTTTTTGACTTTGCCTTATCCATTGCAAGTGCTGATGCCAGAACGCCAGAACCTACATACGGAATGCCTGCTACGTCAAGTAATGCTTGAATGCTTCCATCTTCACCAAGACGGCCATGCAAACCGATAAAGACAAGGTCCACATCTAACGAAAGAAGTTCTGCGGTTTGACGCGGGTGAAAATCAATTCCAATTACCTCGTGACCTTTCGCTTTCAATGCGTTCATAATTCCTTTTCCACTTGAAAGTGACACTTCTCTTTCTGCTGATGTACCACCATATAAGACTGCAATTTTCATAGCTTATTCGACACTCCTTGGGCTTTTTAATCAGTTTATTCAATTACATGTTTGATGTGCTTTTGTTATGTAAAATAACTAATGTTAATCATATCACTTCTCATAATTAGAGCCCATATTTTTATCAAAACGTGTTTTACGATTATACAGAATAACATGTTCCTCATATTGTGCAAATGGTTTTTTATCGTTTTATAAAAATGAAAAAACGCCCTGTTCGAGAACAGGACGCAGTCTATTATTTAAAGTATTGATACAGCTGTGAAACAGTATCTGTTTCCATAAGTGTTTTTCCGTATTCAATGACCCGATGCGTTGTTAATGTCGCTGGATTTCCATACTCTGCGAGCAAGGCAATCAGCGTATCTGTTGGGATATTCGGCAACCCTTTTTCATCCAAGTCTAAGTAAAAAGCATTTTCAAACGAAAAAAGCTGCCCGCTTTTGACGCCTATTGCATGTAATCGAATTGCGGCTTGGATAACATCCTCAAATGTGGCAAATTCATAGAAAATGTCATCACTTCGATCGAGGGTAACCTGCATTTCAATGTAATCTTCCGAGAACTCATCTTCATCATCATAATCCACATTCCCTTTGGTTACGATGATTACCATCCCTTGAGCTTGCAAGGAAAACACTTCAACTGCAATTGGACCATCCGCTTCAAAGCCGAGTTCATCGCTTGCTTCATTCATCATATCCCGAAATAATTGATGTACTTTCGGAACATCGTGCCAAAGGTCTTCTTGCGTCAGACCACGCTCGGAGAGGTCATCAAACGTGAGAAAAATCTTGATTTTATTATAATTTAACCTTTCAAGGCGCATCCAGCGACCCTCCTTACCTTCAACTGCCACTACTTGTGCTTGTTATATCATATGTGAAAACGAAGAGATGGTTCTTTCTATTCTCGACAAAGGATGGTAAAACTTCTTTTTAGTATTATAAGTTTACATTGTCTCTATAACAGTAGACAAGCTTTTTTAATCATTTTTTTGCTCTTGTTGAAGCCAGTCTTCCCAGTCCTGCTTCGTTGTTCCAATAATGAATTCAGCATGCTTTTGTTTTGCATCATTATCTAAAGATTCGATCGCATGGCCACCGATGCCAATTGATAATTTAGGATATACTTTCTTTAAGCTAACAGCCGTTTGTAACGCTTTTGGCGCATTTTCAGAAAGTGTACACGACATGAATAAATAACGCGGCTCGACTTGGTCAAGCACGGTATAAATATCATCTTCGGCAATGCTCGTTCCTAAATAAAGGACATCATATCCTTTTCTTCGTAAAAATAATGTGAAAATAAACAAACCAAGCTCATGTTCCTCATTAGGCCCGCAAACAGCTACTGCTTTTGGTAAAACTGGGTCAACCGGCATGCTTTGAAACACTGAGCCAATTTGTGATCGTAAAAAGGCTGATGCAAAATGTTCATGTGCAGTCGTTGTTTTTCCATTCTCCCATAGGTCACCAATTTTTAAAAGCACTGAGCCTAGCACATTGATCATCACTTGCTCTAAGGAAAAAATACTAAATGCGTAATTTAAAATCTCACGAGCCCGTCGTTCATTAAACTGAAGCAAAGCATCTGTCAGTTCATCAGCAGCTATTAACAGACGATTACCTTTCAATTCTTCAGCAAATCCAGTGTTCTCGTCCATTCCATTACTTTCAAGCAACGATACAGCCTGACTAATTGTAAAGCCTTGATTTACTTTATCAACAAGCCAGCGTAATATTCGAACATGTCTTTCTGTATATAAACGATGCCCCGCTTCATTTCGCTTCGGGGCAATAATTTGATAACGTCTTTCCCATGCACGCAGCGTTCCAGCCTGCACTCCGAGAATTTTTGAAACTGCTTTTATGTTATACTTGCCTTCTTCTGCCACCATCTGCAATCCTCCAACGATAAACTTTTACATCTATAGTATACCCCAGCATGGCAGGTGCGTAAATTTTGTATATGCTTTGAAGAACAATTGTCTTTTATTACGCAGATGTTATTGTAATGAGATGAACTTGAGCCGGGGCGCCGAAACGAAATGGTAAAAGCGTCGTTCCATAACCGTTACTGACAAGCAAAGTTGTTTCTTCAAGCTCTTTAATACCACCTTTTTCATACGGGCCAAATCGACCAAAACGAATCTGACCGCCGTGCGTGTGACCTGCAAGCGTTAAGCGTATATTATGTTCTCGTTCAATTACCTTCATAATGGATGGATCATGGCTTAAGAGTACTTTAAACCCTTCCTCACTGTCTTTAAGCGCTAAATCAAGTCGGTCTCGTTTGTTTGTTGGACTATCAACCCCAAGCAAGTTAAACTTATCGCCTGTTTCAGATTCAAAGGAAACAGATGTATTCGCTAGAATTGTGACTCCTTCTTCTAAAAGCAAGGCATCCAACTGATGATAATCCACTTCATAATCATTATTCCCCCATACGAAATAAACAGGCGCAATTTGTTTTAGTTTTCTTAGATTATTTCTTACCTGCTCAAATGGTACACCTTTTTCCACTAAATCTCCGCCAATCAATACGATATCTGCCTTGCCTTGAATCATTTCAATCATCTTGTCAGAAACAGTCCGCTTATGCAAATCAGAAATAAAAAAAAGCCTCACTTCCCGCAAGTTTTTCGGAAAATCCGTGTATGTGAATGTGGTCTCCACAAGCTTCCACTTCTTCGCTTCAGCAATCATATAGAGAAGGATACCAATACTTCCTAATGTAATACCGATTAAAATCAAAAAAATCCACAAATTCGTTACCTCCTGCTTATTGTTTCCTCTTTCTAACCTGCTTTAAGCGGTTAAAATCTAACGAAATAATACCATATGAAAGCGTAAAAATTAATAAGGCCGCACTCTCAATTCCATAAAAATAAAAAAGAATGATAAAACTTACGACAAACGACAAGCTGCTTAAAAGCTCCAACCCTCTACCCTCTCCATGTATAAAGAGAATTCCCTCATATAAAAATTCACAAACAAACACTGCTAAGCATAGGAAACTAAACGTAAAACAAGTCATCCCCATTAAGAAATAAATCGGTCTAAAGATAAAGACAGTCCAGTTTTCAACAGAAATCTCACTGAATACTTGTAGCGAAAGCCAGCCGCACCCTGTTCCAAAAATGAAATAAAAGCTTTTATTCATATACCTCTCCCCTCACTACCATCCTATGTATGTGAAACGAAGGCGATTCTTTCAAGAAAAAAACATGTTGGACAACCACAACACCATACATATAAAAGGGATGGCACTATCGAAAAGGAGGCGTAACGCAATGTATACGATGCGGAAATATTATCACCCTTATGTGAGTCGCTTTGACCCGTGTCCGCCGATGCGCGTGAAATCGTACGAAACACCGCAAAACTTATATATGGGCTTTCAACCATATGGCTTGCCGCAATATCAATCGTTAAAGCAAGCACTCTATGCTGGTACACTTTGGCCGGCCTTTTACAATCCATATCCTAATCCTTATAAGCAAGGAAGGGAGGATGCATTAGAATGATGAAAGAGATGCCTGATGCTTATTATCAAATATTAGAACAGCTACAGGCCGTTGATTTTGCCCTTGTTGATTTGACGCTTTACTTAGACACTCATCCAAAGGACGCCAATGCGATTCGTCAATTTAATGAGCTTGCCAAACAACGAAAATGCATAAAACGGAAATTCGAGTCCCAGTTCGGACCATTACAGCAATTCGGAAACAGCTATGTCGGCTGTCCTTTCACATGGAACGAAGCACCGTGGCCTTGGCAGGTCTAACCTAGCACAATAGCAAAAGGAGGAAAACCAAACCGATGTGGTATTATGAAAAAAAACTTCAGTACCCAGTACGCGTAAGCACGTGTAACCCGACTCTTGCAAAATACTTAATCGAACAGTACGGTGGTGCTGATGGTGAATTAGCCGCTGCCTTGCGCTATCTCAATCAGCGTTATTCAATTCCTGATAAAGTAATTGGGTTACTAACAGATATCGGCACCGAGGAATTTGCTCACTTAGAAATGATCGCTACAATGGTCTATAAATTAACGAAAGATGCCACACCAGACCAAATGAAAGCCGCCGGTCTAGGTGCTCACTATGCGAACCATGATAAGGCTCTTTTCTATCATAATGCGGCAGGAAGTCCGTGGACTGCTACTTATATCGCCGCAAAAGGTGACCCGATTGCTGACCTTTATGAAGACATTGCTGCAGAAGAAAAAGCACGCGCTACTTACCAATGGATTATTAACATATCTGATGATCCTGACTTAAATGATGGATTACGCTTCTTACGCGAACGAGAAATTATTCACTCGCAACGCTTCCGTGAAGCTGTAGAGATATTGAAGGAGGAGCGGGATAGGCAGATTTATTTTTAGATCGAAAAAGCAAGGGATAAGACTTATCTGTAGGAAACTATAGCATTAGACTAACCCAAACCTGGGGTACGTTCTAATTAAGTTTTCCATTCCACAACAAAAGCCCAAAACAATCAGCTGTTTTGGGCTTTTATTGTGGAATTTTTAAACGTTGACCTTCGTATACAGTACCATCTGCTTGCAAATTATTTGCTTGTTTTATTAGCTCTTCACCACTGCGGCTGCCGTAGAATTTTAATGAAATACGGAAAAGATTATCTTCAGGCTTGACGACGTACGTAATATATTCGGGCTGTTTCGGCTTTGGTGCAGGGGCAGGCTCAGGCTTCCCAGGTTGAATGTTTGGATGTGTGGCTGCTGAAGATTTTTCAACTTGTTCTTTCTTATCAGCAGATACTGCTTTGTTAGCTTGCTGCTTTGTTTCTGTCACCTGTTGCTGTTGTTCCTTATTATTTGAAGTCAACGGCTCCTCTTTTTCATTATCCTTAGGTATATCAAAGTCATCACTTGCTACTTGCTCCGCCCTTTCTTCGCTATTATTCTCTAATTCGACAGTTTCAGAATAATCACGTTCTGTGTCTTCTCCATCCAGCCCTGTAACAGGCTTATTATGCGAAAGTAAGGCATAGCCAGGAATTATAAGTACAAGAAGCAAAAAAATTAAAGCAAGCAAACGAACAAGCGGATATTTCATCTTTAATTTTGTTTTCTTTTCCTTCCCTCCATGAACTTCACTTCGCGGTGGAAGGTTCAAAGATTCTTCTTTCTCAGAAGACTTTTCCTTTGCTTCTTCAACTTGTGAACGAAGCTGTTCCGCCTGGTCCTTTTCTTCACGGCTCATCTAATCTTCACCTCTTTCAAACCATGAGCGTCCTGAAAGGCTATGTAAATAATCAAAATGGATAATACATGCAAAGATAAAATCAATTAAAAAGTGTGCCGTGATAGTCACAAACAAATTATGAGTAATTTCAAAAACCCATCCGATATAAAAGCTTAATAGAAGGACTGAAATTAATAACACGGGCTTTGTTAAGTATCGAAAATGCATAAGCGCAAATAAAATACTGGCACTAATGTAGCCAAGTTGTGTCTGCAATACGCCTCTAAACAAATATTCTTCTGAAAATGCAATCAACCCTGTAAGAATCAGGATATGCCAAACAGGCCTTCTTTGAAAAACTTTTTCATTAATACCACCGTCATCATACATTTCCTTCGGAAGCAATTTCATTAACGTTACATCGATCGCAATGACAATGATGGCACTGCCAACGCCATACGTAATGATTTCACTCCAATCAAGCTGAAACCAATTCAATAAGTCACGCAGCCCATTAAAAAAGAAAAACGATAAAAAAATGGCAATGCCAAGCATTAAAAGCTGGGTAAGGTATAATTGCTTAATAATTTCAGTATCACTCATGCTGCGAATAAGAGCAGCTTGTTTTTTATTCATAGTTGTTGACCACCACGCTGATGAAAAATCAAAGCCAATTCATCTTCCCACCCATTGAAAGCCCAGTTTGTTTCATGCTTGTCGATTATTTGGAGCTCGTTGAGACGAAATCCACATCGGTCACAACAATATGTTGGTTTTTCACCAGCCCTTTCTTCAAAATAATTTAAAATTTGCTCTCTTCGGCAACTTTCTGTATACAAAAACTTCCTCATACCGTCAAGTTTTTCCTGCTTAATCATCGAGCGTTTTTCAATTTTTTTTCGTATTTCTGTAAGAATCTCATCCTTAAGCCAATTTTCTACAAGACGCTCTTCTACTAATACACCTAATTTCTCAAACTGAAACTTTAAAAACCGCTGATTCACTTCTTTCAATCCAAGCTGGTCTGCAAACAATTGTATATCATGCCAGGAATAACAGTGCGGCTGCTCCATATACGAAAGGAGTGCGCCTATTTCATTTATCGTCGGGAACTCTTGCTGGATTAATTGCTCAGGAAGTTCATGGTCAAAATTTGAAAAGAAGAGGACACTAACACTTTGACTTCCATCACGCCCTGCTCTACCGATTTCTTGTAGGTAAGACTCCAGCTCAGGCGGGTATTGAAAATGAATAATAAAACGAATATCAGCCTTATCAATTCCCATTCCAAACGCATTAGTCGCACAAATCACATCAAGCTGATCATGAACAAACTGCTGCTGAACAAGAATCCGCTCTTCATTTGTCATCCCACCATGATAAAAGGATGCTTGCACACCGTTCTGCTTTAATACACTTGCTAACTGCTCTGCCGATAGTCTTGTCGCAGCATAGACAATACCTGGTCCTTTGAACTTTTTTGTAATGGCAATCATTTGTTCAAGCTTTTCTTCTGTAGATTCTACTTGCTGAACATTAAGGGCAATATTAGGACGATCAACTGAGTAAATGCGCCTCGTTGCACCTTGTATACCTAGCTGCAACAAAATATCGTTTTGAACATCTATTGATGCGGTAGCAGTAAGTGCAAGCACAGGCGGATTTCCACACATTTCAATTGTCTCAGTGAGCTTTAAATAATCAGTCCGAAACTCATGTCCCCATTGAGAAATACAGTGTGCTTCATCTATAACCACTAATTGAATATGAAGACGCTGTAATGCTTGCTTCACTTCAGAAGATTGCAGAATTTCCGGGGAAGCATAAATTAACCGAAAGGAATCAAGTGTATGTAACGCCTGCTTGCGCTGTTCATATGGCAGAAAGCTGTTTAGCGCGACTACTCTCTTCTCACCCCTTGCTTTTAACTGCTGAACTTGGTCCTGCATTAATGAAAGAAGCGGTGAAATTACAAGCACTGACCCTTCTAATAAATATGCGGGCAGTTGGTAGCACAATGACTTCCCAGCACCAGTTGGAAGCATCGCAAGAACATTTTTGCCGTTTATTACATCCTCAATAATTTCTTTTTGGCCTGTTCTGAAGGTTGCAAAACCAAATTTTTGTTCTAATACCTGTTCAAGATTCATATTCGTTCACCTTTCGCAAGCACAAGTCTTATTTGAAAATAGCTCACATCCGCTTCAATCGCTTCTTTTATCGGCTTTATTCGTTTTGTTTTCGTCGTTTTGTATACAGATAAAATCATTTGCTGCAACTCTTTTGAGACAAACGACTGTATTGAAAAGGCCGGGTCGTTTAACGCAATTTCAACAAAATGGTCTTCAATTGTACTTTCCTTCAAACTTCGAATTCGGGCAATTTTTTCAAATGAAAAGCCTCGCTCCCAAAGTTGATATGTTTTCCGTGTGGAGACTGTTAACGGAACCTGTGTCTGTACATCACGAATCAATGTAGAAAGAAGCGGATAAAGCTTTGGATTGCCTTGCACGTTATGTAAGATTTGATGAATACCTGCCTGAAACAAATATAACGCCGCATCCTCATCTTCTGAAAGCTCTGCACCGATTTGTGAGAAAGTAAGCCCATACCGATGGGCGGCACTTAATCTTAAAACAATTGCCTTTGCTTGAAGTTCTGGAAGTGCTCCAAGCAATTGCCTACATTCCCAATAAAATGAATCTGCTAGCTCTGCCTTCGAATAACCGACTGATATGAACCAATCCTTTACCCATTTAAAGAGTGATTCATCTTTTGAAACAGGGATAAATTGAGCCGTTCCATTCATCAGATTAGAGACACTTTGAACGAGTAAGGAAAAGCGATTCCAAAATGGACGGATAAGTGGGTCACACCCCCAGCCATCAAGTCCGTGTGGAAACACATCACTTTGCAAAAAGCGCTTCACTTCTGCTTTCCCCGCTTTAGTTAACAATAGAAAGCCTTCTGGTAAGTCACCTTGCTCCACATATTGATGCTTGACTAAATATGCTAAGTCCTCATCAAACGATTTTCGCTTTAAACGCGGCATCGTTCGAAACAATAAAGACACCCCAAATAATTTCCCATCTTGAATTGTTTGAGAAGATTTTTTTCCTTTTAAGAGATGATAGAGTCCTGAAGTGGACCGCTCACCATGAAATTGTTCCAATCCATATAATAAAATTCTTAATCGATATGCATTCAATTGCTTCACCCAATAATATTTTTATTAAAATTTACCAATAAACACTTCTTGAATTCCCTTTATAAACGCATTTACATCCCTATTGTAGCAAAAATTAACGCCTTTTTTACACTTGAGACTTTTTCTTGATTTGAAAAAAGATGCAGGACGTTGTTATGATAAGTATTATCAATGCTTTTCCTATTGAAAAGTTTATGAAACCCATTTACAATAGATATGAGATTTGTTTCCACCTATCAGACAGGTTAAGGGGCAACATCATAGGAAGAGCTATCATTGTTTGAAAATTTCTTATATTTCACGGGAGGTTACTTATTCATGGCAAAGTACACAATCGTTGACAAAGAGACTTGTATCGCATGTGGAGCATGCGGGGCAGCAGCACCAGATATTTATGATTACGATGATGAAGGTATCGCATTCGTAACACTTGACGATAACCAAGGTATCGTTGAAATTCCAGAAGTTCTTGAAGAAGATATGGAAGATGCATTCGAAGGTTGCCCAACAGATTCAATCAAAATCGCTGAAGAGCCATTCGACGGTGACGCAACAAAATTCGAATAAGAATAATTTCAAGCCCTTGCCAAATGAGCAAGGGCTTTTATTTATTTTCTCCTTCTCTCCTTTGCCTCAAGCAACCGTTTCATTCGGTCATTATGTTGGTTAGAAGGAGGCTGTTGTTCTGCCTGCTCCTTTTTAGCCGGCTTTCTTTCCAGCCGTTCTCGTCTCGGAGAAGGCGATGATTTCACAGTCGGAGTACTCTGTTTGGAGCTCGCCTTACCTTTAAACCTTCGGAAAAGGTGGAAAGGGAATTGAAAACGACGTACAGCCACATCTATCATAAACAAAAAGAGTGCAATAAGGAGTAAAAACCAAAATAACGAAGCTTTCTGCCAACGCACCGGAACGTTCGCACTAGCATCCCATTCTTTGGCTGATTCAATCATTGTGCCATTACTAATGGTCGCAATATCTTTTAATAATTGTTGATCTTTTGTTTCGAGGTTATATTCCTGTGAATACGGGACAACAATGCCTGTTTGGAAAGAAGACGCTTTACCTTCTCCTTCTGTTTCCTGCATTTGTAGATAATACACACCAGGCTTAGCCGCATTAAACCTTACTGTCGTTTCATTTGGTGAGGTGCGCCTTAGCTGATGCTCCACTTCATTTCCTTCTCCACTTATGATCGATACGTCTACAGCAGAAAACAAATCATTTGGTTTTTCTAAATGAACAGAAACAGCCTGACCATCCTGTTCCTTCGTCATAAAGACACTACTGTTTTCATATGACGGAAACGTCCATTTCACAAGCTCATTCGAAAAAGCGCCCCAATGACTCCAGTTCACCCAGCTTCCAGCCCATTTTCCGCTTACGTCACTTGTCCAGGCAACGGTTCTTCCAAGTCCATACTGCCAGCGCATCAGCACAGGATCTTTTTCCTCACTTAATAGTATTTGTTGGGCGCGGGCTTTCGGAGTCGTTGCAATGTATGCATTCATTTGCGGCAACGCTTTTCCTAATGTCGCTTGCCACTCATAGCCGTGTACCAACCTTGGATAAAATGGATTGTCTTGAATAAACGTGCGAGTCATCAGCATTGTTTCCCGTGAAAAAATACTCGGAATCGTTGACTCATCAAGTACATCATAAAAACGTCCTCCACCACTATCTGCAAGGCTTTCAAGTAAGTTTAAGTCCGCATCACGACCAAGGGCTACCGTCGAGAGGGTAATCCCCTGTTCACGTGCCTGTTCAATTAAGAGCCCATAATTGCCATCCTGTGAAGATTGTCCATCTGTTAGGAGAATGAGGTGCTTCCTTTTCACATCAAGCGCTTCTAACCGACTAACTGCCAGCTCAAGCGCCGGATAAATGCTCGTTCCTCCACCAGCAGGAATAGAGCGAATCTTTTTCGCAATTTCAGCTTTCTCTGATGCCTGCTGTGAAGGAATCACTTCCATCACTTCACCATCAAACGCTGTCACATGAACGATATCTTCTTCTCGAAGCAGCTCTACAGAACGAGCTGCCGCTTCTCTGGCAAGACGAATCTTCTGCCCTTCCATACTGCCTGACTTATCAAGGACGATCGCTAACCCAACCGGCGGGATTTTCTTTTTCCCTTCTAAATCCATCTTAACTGGCAGGATTTCCTCAATTGGTGTTTTCACATATCCACCAAGGCCGAAGCTCTGCTCTCCGCCAGTCATAACAAACCCACGCCCAAAATGCTGGACAGCTTGTTTAATTAATGTCATTTTCCCTTCTGGCACATCTGGGGCTGAAACATTTGCAAAAATAATCGATTGATAGTTTAAATATCCGCTTAACTCAGACGGAAGAAGGGCCGGCTGAATCACATCAACATCTGCGTTTGAAGCCTGTAATGCGGATGTAAGGTTAACTGCTGCCTTCTTTTCTCCTTCAACGACTAAAATTTTCGGTACTCCCTTTGCATACAAAAATGCTTCTGCTTCATTATTTTGAATAACCATGTCAGCTTCTGCTGTAAGCTCTGCCCGATACGTACGAAAGCCGCTTTTTGTAATTACATGTGGCAAGGAAAAGGATTGGACCCCTTCTTGAATGCGGATTGCTTGCTCTGCGATTGATTGTTCATTTTCATAAATTGTTAATGTAGCATTTGTTTCGTATGTGCTTTTTACGCGGAGCTTCATCATCACTTTTTCGCCAAGGTTCGCTTCCTGCGGCACTGAAAAGTCTGTAAGGAGAACATCATCAGGTGATGAGGCGTTCATTGCCTTTACATCAACTGGAATGCCTTGCTGCTTAAGTACCTTAACCTGCTTACGAACATCACCAATGTTTTCATTCCCATCAGTTAGTAAAACAACCTTTCCGCGTTTTTCATTTGAAAGCATTCCAGACGCCAACTGCAAACCAGACGCAAGGTTTGTGTAATTTTTATTAATATCTCCAGTAAATTGTTGAAGCGGTGATTTTTGTGTCGTTAGAGGCTTTTCGATTACACTTTGTTTCCCGACAAGAACGACCCCTGCTTCATCGTCCTTTTCCATCACCTGCATTGCATCATTTACAAATTGTACTGCCTCTTGTTCATTCACACTGCTTGAACGGTCGACGACAAACACTGTTGATGTATGGTCAATCGGCAGTAAGGTGTGAAAGCCTGCAAGTGCTAAAATAATCAGTACAAACACGAAAGACCTGATAGCGAGAAATAACCGAGGGTTCTTCCCCCTTACATGGCTCCTGTGAAAACGAAGTAACATTACCGCCACCAAAACTAATAGGATAAGAAAGACTGGATTATCGATTTGAAAAGCGATGACGATACACCTCCATTTCCACAAGCAGCACAACCAATGCAAGTAACGCTAAGTACGGCCACCATTCATATTTTCCTTGCTCTGTCATCTGCTTATCAGTATGATTCATTTGAAATGACAGCTGTTCTGCAAAAAACATTTCTGCTTCGTTTGGTTGAATAATAAATGTTCTTGTATAACTCTTCCCTTCAGCCTGCTCCTCAAATGTATATAATCCTGGTTTGTTCGGAAAGTAGAGCTCGCCTCCGGCTGTTGCACTTGCAACAAGCTTTCCAGCATCATTTCGAATATAGATCGACTGTGTATTTGAATGGAGCTGCACATCAACTATTTCTCCTGGTGTCACGTTTCCAATGTTTCCATATTGCTGTATCATCTCTTCAACTGTATTTTGCAGAAGAATTGGAAAGCTCGGTGAAAGCGGCCAATCACTGTTGCTAAGATTAAAAGCAATTAAGAGCATTTTATCGCCTTGATAATTCCCAAAAGCAATCAGTGGCGTCTCTCCACTTGTTACAACTGGCTTCAAGTTATTTAAGCTTCCTAATAGCCGCGCTTTTCTTACATAGACACTTTCCATCTCTACATAACGTAGCAAAGAGCTTGATTCACTTTGCTTCACTTGATATACAAGCTCTACTTCCTTTCCTACTTCAAATGGCCCTCCAGCTTTTGGGTTAACGACAATTTTCGGACCGTTTGGCCATTCACTTGCAGGCAAGTTTTCAATAAGATAAATGCCTTCTTGTTCATCGGTTTGCTCAGCTTGATTCGTTCGTACAACTTCATGGCCTTGTGCCTGTAATGCTTTTAAATAAAAGGAGGATACATCACCAAGCGCATAAATTACTGGCTTTCTCTGTTCGGCTGGATAGGTGTATGCTGTATTATCCAATTTGTAATCATCATCTTGTGAAATAGTTGCTTCATAATTCGCTTTCTTTGGTAGATTACGGATTAAGCTGTTCATTTCATGCTGAGGGATGACAAGCTCCTTCAACACCTCACCATTTGCCGAAATCGTAACTGGCAGGCCGCTTTCTTGCTTGACAGGCTCATGTAAGGACACAAGTGCATTGACTTTAGATTCATCATCAGCAGGGCTCACTCCAAATGATGTAATACCTACGTTCTGCACTACCGTTTCTCTGTTGTGAACATACAATGGTACAGTAAGGTTCATTTCCTCAACTTTCTCTTCTGAGAGCTGATCTGTATAAACATGAACAACACCACCCTCATCAGCTAACATGCTTTGGGCAAGCTGAATACTATCGGTCAGATTAGCAGATTGATAGGAAAGAGGTAAGTCTTCAAGCGCGGAAATCGCTTCACGACTCTTACTACTAGACACGAGCAGCTGAGGTGATGCATTCGCAGCGATAAGTGACACTTCTGTATTGGCTCCCATCTTCTCCAAACGACCTTTCATCTGTTGCTTAATTTCCTCAAACCGTGCCTGGCTGTTCGTAGCTGCAAGCATTGAGGCAGATGTATCAACGACATACACTTCTTTACTTGCAAACTGCTCTTCTGTCATTAGAAAGGGGCGGGTAAGCGCTAAAACGAGCAGTAGAATAATCAAGGCCTGTAAATAAAAGAGGAGCTGTTGGACAAGCTTGCTATTCCATTTCGTTGCCTCTTGGTTACGGATCACTTGTTCCCAAAGAAACGTTGTCGAAATCTTTTTCGGTTCATACTTTTGCTTAAATAAATAAAATACAATCAGTACAGCTAATAAGCTAAGCAATGTAAATGCCCATGGTGTCAGGAATGTCATCTTCTCACCTCACTTAATCCATCCCGCACGACGCAATTGATTACCCAATAATTGTTCAAATGAGTTACTGGCACTACAGCGAATAAATTGAATCCCTCTTGAAGAAGCAAAGTTTCGAAGTGCTTCACTGTGTGCTTCAAGCCGTTCATCATATTGCGCAAGCACATGCTTCTGGACGGCTACTTCCTTTTCAAACATTGTTTCAGCATCAGTTAACTTATACTCACCACTCAAACTTGGCGCAAGTTCTTCCTCGTCAAGTATTTGAATAAGAAGCATTGTTGTACTTTTTTGCTGCAGACGCTTCAATGATTCATAGCAATGTTCGAGTGGCTCGAAGTAATCGCTTATCACAACTCGAACTTGGCGGCGTTCTTTCTTTAACGCTTCAGCTTGCAACGCACTAGATAATGACATTTCAGCCGAACGCACAGCATCTATCGCTTTTAAAAAAGAGGCGAGCTGATGCTTTCCCTTTCTTAGCGGCAAAGGGGATGTTGTGGAGCTGAGCGGGATAAAAGAAGCCCTATCCTCTTGATTTAAAGCAAGAAAAGCAAATGCGGCTGCAAGCTGTCTAGCACGTTTCCACTTCTCAGAATAAAAGCTCATGGATTTCGAGCAGTCTAAATAAATCGCCACTTCAAGCTCAGACTCATTTACAAACCGTTTGATATAATGCTTGTTTGTCCGAGCAAAGGCATTCCAGTCGATTTGGCGTAAGTCATCTCCGGGTGTATAGGCTCTAAAATCAGCAAACTCCATTGATGTACCGTAATTTTTCGAGCGGCGGTTTCCTTGCTGAATACTTGCTGCTGAAACGCCGTGCAGCAGTTTGAAGCGACTGAGCTTTTGCAAAAACCCTTCATGCATCCAGTCCATTACGAAATCCCCTGGATAATCTCATCGATAATGACATCTGCTGAAATGTTTTCTGCTTCACCTTCAAAATTCAAAAACAAGCGATGACGAAGAACAGGCTTTGCACACGTTTTCAAATCACCAATTGCCAAATGAACACGACCATTTAAAAGTGCTCTAACTTTGGCAATTCGAATTAAGGATTGAAGCCCGCGCGGTCCTGACCCGTAATTGACATATTTGCGAACAAGCTCTGGTGCGTGCTGTTCATCAGGATGTGTTGCGGTAATCAACTTTACTGCTGCATCTAATACCGTTTCAGAAACAAGAACTTCTTTACTAAATGTTTGTACCTTCGTTATGAAATCAGCCTCAGCAACCTTTTCAAGCGAAGGTGTAACTAAGCTAGTTGTGCGGTGAATAATTTCTTTTAATTCTTCCTTTGACGGATAGCCGACAAAAATCTTTAAGAGAAAGCGGTCCATTTGTGCTTCAGGAAGTGGGTAAGTCCCTTCAAGCTCCAATGGATTTTGCGTTGCAAGAACGAAAAATGGAGATGGCAGCTCCTTCATTTCACCCATAACGCTTACCGTTTGCTCTGACATTGCTTCTAACAAGGCACTTTGTGTTTTCGGTGTTGCCCGGTTAATTTCATCTGCAAGCACAATATTTGAAAAGACAGGGCCATGATGAAATACAAAGCCTTGCTTTCCTGAAGTATCAGGCTCAATCATCATCGTTCCTGTTATATCAGAAGGCATTAAATCAGGCGTAAATTGAATACGCGAAAATTTTAACGAACAGATATCGCTAATCGTTCGAATTAATTGCGTTTTTCCGACCCCTGGAAGCCCTTCAAGCAAGGCATGTCCTCCTGCAAAAATGGTCCAAAGCAACTGTTCAACTACTTCGTGCTGTCCAACGATTTGTTTGGAAATTTCCGAACGAACAGCTTCAATTTGTTCTGATAGTTGACCGATTTCTGTTTCAATTTCCATTATTACGAATCCCCCTCTTGCTTCAAATCAGTGAAATAGTTTTTGACACCTTCTTCAAGCTGCGGTGGCAGCTGAAGCTTCTCTGTGCTTTCTCGATACTGTTGTTCGTAATCCCCAATAATCGTTTGATAATTTCGCGTTGTGCCTTTTATAGCAGGTGAGTTTGGTGTCTTTTCAACGACCCCTTCATCTGTTTTCGCATTCTTGTCTGTATCTTGTTGAAAACTCTCTTTTCCATTTAGCTTATCTGGCGTTGTCAGTAAGTTACGTGAACCCGCTCCGCTTCCTGCATTTGAACCACCTTTTCCTTGACTGCTTCCGCCTTGACCATTGCCATCGCTCCCTTGACTACCGTTGTTTCCTGAACGGTTACTGCCCTGCCCATTACCGTTATTTCCAGCTTGATTGCTTTGTCCACTTGGGTTTGATTGGCTGCTACTTGATGAAGAATTTGAACTGCTGTTATTGTTGTTCGTTTGCTGTTGTGTGTTTTGGCGAGATGAGGAATTCGATGATGACCCTTGAGCTGATGCGTAATTTGAATTCGAAAGGCCACTTGCTGTCATCTGTTGATTGAGTGAGCTGGACATTGCCTGCATTTGACTGGCCACTTGAGCGTTTTCTTGCAAGCTTTGTTGTAGCTTTTTCTGTTCTTCATCTAGAAGCTTTTCAATTGCCTTGTCTGAATGGTCTTGAAGGTCTTTCAATAGCTGTTGCTCTTCCTTTGACAATTGCTTTAATGCTTGGGCTGTGCCTTGTTGTTCTCCTTTAGTTAAAGCCTTTTTGATGTTATTTAACTGATTTAATGTTTCTTGCTGTTGAAGTCGTTGCTGCTTTAGCTGTTCTTCTGTTTGCAGCATCTCCTCTAGCATTTCTTTCGCTTTTTTGTTGTCCTCTATTTGTTTTTGCAGCTGCTTTAAAGCTTCTTTTGTTTGTTCATCTGTCAGTTTTTCTTTCTTAGTGAGTTGTTTGATTTCGTCCTTCTTATCCTTAACAAGTTTTTGTTCTGTCTCTAGCTGTTGGGCCTGTTCATCATACATACTTGGAATGGCAGTTAAGAGAAGTGCGATTCCAACAAGGATACTTCCAATATAAAGTGCCTTTTTATGCGGTTTGTAACGTCTTTCTTGCTTTACTTCAGTCCAAACTTGCTGAATTTGTCGAAGTGCCTGCTCCCTTTGAATTCGTACAAAGCGAGCATCCTGTTCTATAAATTCTAGTGCTGTTGAAGCTTCATCATTGCTCCCATATTCATCAATACGCCTCGCTGCTTCTTGTGCAGTTATTTTCCGGGAAATGATGAAGGTGATGAGAATAAATAATAGAATTCCACTAGTAAAGAGCACCTTTTCAAATAAGAAGGGAATTGGAATGAAGAAGCGTATGCCACTGAACAAAAGCCAGGCTGCCGCAATTAGCGGCAATGCCCATTGAATGAATAAAAGCCCTTGTTCGCGCTTTATTTTTCGCTTGACGACTTGTAGGTACGAATGAAATTGAAGTTTTTCATTCATGCTTTTCGTCCTTTCTTCATATTTGGTCGAAGCTTTCGAATGCTTAACAGAAGCATAACGACAGCAATAACGGTGTAAGAAATAAAGAAACTGTAAGTAAGAGGAAATGTCCACCCTGCTGCTTTCTGTATTTCATTCATTGCATACGGCTCAACAGATTGAAATAACACTGCACCTGGGTTCAGCATGAGCATTAAATATGGGATTATTGTCGTTTGTTGCTGATTTAACCCGGTATTAACGCTCATCATACTAAGCATCGTAATAAATAATGTGCCAAACACAAGAAACATTGCTGTCCCGTAGGAGGCAATCATTGAAATAATTGTTTTTCGAATAATCGTTGAATAAAAAACACCGATACTTCCTACTGTAATTATTGTCATCAAATACAACAAAAATGTTTTTAAAATTAATAATGGTGACACACCACCGAATAAAAACACAATGCTGTACAGTGGCAGTGAAGCAAAGATCATTAGGGTTAAGAAAGATAACGAAGAAAAGAGTTTGCTAATGATAATGGAGCTTGATGACTGCTCTGTCGTTAACAAAATATTTAAAGTTTGTCGTTCACGCTCTCCGCTTATAACCCCTGCAGTTAATCCTGGCGTCATAAATAAAATCAACCCGAGCTGAGCATAGGAAAGAACGTGAAACATCATTCGGCTTTCTTCTGGACGAATAAACCCTGTTTGATTTTGAGTGGATATATAGATAAAACCAAGGGCAATCAAGCCAAGCGCCGCTAGATAAAAGAAAATACCGATAAAGCTTTTAAATGAGCGCATTCGCAATTTTATTTCTTTATTTAAGACAGGGTTAATCACCCATCTCATAAGTGCACTTTTCGCCATCATACGCCCCCCTTAGTAATTTCTAAAAAGACATCCTCTAAATCTGTAATACGCTGTTGGAAATTTAAAATCGGCAAACCAGTTTGAATCGCTTCCCCTAACAGCTTTACTTGCTCTTCATCTGTACCAGCAAATCCAAAATGGATCGTGTTCGGTTCTACGTTATCACGAACTAAGTTTGACACATGTGGATTATCTTCAAAGAAACGAATCGCTTCTTCCACCTTTGCGTGAAGCGTAACAATTAAGATTTTATCCGCTTGCAATGCTTGCTGAATCTCCCTGACAGAGCCATGTACAGCTAGTTCACCATTTTCAATTACCCCAATTTCATCACACATTTCCGCTAATTCTGGAAGGATATGTGAGGAAATGAGAATCGTTTTATCCATACTCTTTAATTCTTTAATGATTTCCCGCATCTCAATTCGCGCCCGCGGGTCAAGGCCAGATGCAGGCTCGTCAAGAATAAGTACCTGTGGGTCATGAATTAGTGAACGGGCAAGACAAAGCCGCTGCTTCATCCCGCGTGACAGTGAATCAACATAGGTATCACGTTTATCAGACAAATCAACTAAATCCAATAACTGTGTCATTAATTGTTGACGCTCTTGTTTTCCTATGCGATAGCTCGCACCGTAAAAGTCTAAATATTCATGTACTTTAAATTGATCATACACCCCAAAGAAATCAGGCATATAACCAATCTTGCTGCGAATTTCTTTCGGATTGTCGATAACACTGACACCATCCACGTAGGCTTCACCAGATGTGGGAGCCAAAAGCGTAGCAAGAATTGAAAAAGTCGTTGATTTTCCTGCTCCATTCGGCCCTACAAATCCAAATACAATACCTTGTTTAATTGATAGGTTTAACCCTTTTAAAGCTGTGAATGACCCATATTTTTTTGTTAAGTTTTTAATTTCAATCATTGTGCAATCGTCCCTTCTACCGTAACAAATGGGAGTTGGACCTCATCCTGCTTATTTCGTTGTTCAAGCCGTAACTTCACTTGACCATTGTTTGTAATATACTGAGCGGCTTTATCAGTAAAAACATGTGAATGAGTATTGTCATCCAACGGTTCATACGCATCTGTATTTTTATTGTAAATGGTATAACCAACACTATTTGCAAGTTTTGGGTAGCGTACTTTCAGCTGCTTAAATGCTACCTTACTGCTATCTCCGAAGTTAGGAAGTTGATAGGAAATCTCATATGTTCCTTGCTCAAGGTGTAAGAACTTTTCGCCTGACATCAATCCGTTAAAGAGAACTTGACCATTAATAGGCGTAATTGAAGGGGTTAAGGATTCATTACGAACAGTAAAATCACCTTCATACTCTACATCCATCTCAACCGGTTGCGTAACAAGATGCGTGTTCTCCCGTTTCACCTCTTTCCCATCGATTTCAACTGAAACTAAAGGAGAAGAGGAATACGCAACAAGAAGCGGACCATCACCATCATCAGCATACATTCTTCGTTGAAATGCGCCTTCCGTTAGTGTGAATTTCTTGCGTTCCTCGACAGATATGTCTTGCTGACCATATCGATTGACGTTTGGAAAGAGACTTACCGCTGTACTGCTTAATGGCTTACTGAAAAATTGACTTTCATTTCCCTTAATAGAGAAAGAAAAATCTTTCTTTCCGTCTTTCTCTAATGGTCCAATTTCATAATAATGAGAGCCTGTCATAAGATATACTTGCTCAAAAGACATCGGCAAGCTGTTTGCGATACTTCCTTCTGCTTTGCCATTTTTCAAGGTTAGCGCTGTATCAAACTTACCAATCTGTTGCAGTGGAATGTTATATTCTTGTGAACGGATTGACCAGAATTCAACATCCTCAAAAGTCGTCTTATACCCATTACTGGTTCTTTCGATAAAAGCAAAGTCTTCAAGCTGTTCAGGCGAATTCATTGTCCGAACACGATGCGGAACAGGTCGGCCTGTTTGAAGCACACTATTCTCATTCACAATGTTCATGTCATAGTGCCCCGCTCCATTTGTAAACATTCCAACAGCACCTGCACCGACTCCATTTCCTTGTCCATCTAGAGACAAGATAGATACTTCATTTGCACGAATATGTAGCCGCTCTGATGCACCAAATAAGAAGATCCCAACACTTGTCACAAGAGCGACACACGGAATAACGACCCATGCCCATTCGCGCTTATCAAATTTTTTCAACCCGATATAAAGCGCAGGAGCAACCACAATCGTATAGATAATAAAAGCAACGATAATCAGCGGGAAAGACAAGTTTGAAAAGGTCTTGAAAAACTGTGAAGCATCTTGCATTTCATAAAAATGCTGATTGTAACGTTGATTCATGTGATTTGTATGAAGGTTTTGCAGGAGTGTCTCCCACCATTTTTCATTTCCACTCCACTGGTTAATAACAGGATTGGCGATATTATAGTTTACTTGCGTTACAGCACCTAATCCTAACTTCTTTTGTATGACAAGAGGAATACCATTACTCTCGTAAAGGACCTTTGTTCCTTCACCTAATGTTCCTTCGTATACTGTATAATCTCCGCTTGGCATTTGCTGCGTTGCAACAGTTTCTAGTGCTTGAAGTGAGCTTACTGTGTTTGTTTCCACATTTTTCATTGGTAGGATATTTTGTAGTGAGCCATATTTTTGTTCCATGCCTGCTTCACTGCCAATAATCAATTGCCCGCCTTGTGCAATCCATTCTTTCAAAGCGTTCTGCTCTTCCTCACTCAACTCAGAAGGATTAACTTGATTGAGAACAATGAAATCAAGTGTCTCTAGTCCTTCTCCAGCACCTGGAAAGATTTCTTTCTTTAAAGAAAAAACAGCGCTATTTCCATATAAATTAATCACTTTCAAATAGTTTAAAGCATCTGCCTGTCCACTCCATACCCCGATCGTTGTTGTATCATCTTGGAGAATACGCGGTAAGATTTGTTCTTTTGCAGCAATCAGCTTACCATTTCGATGATTCCCTTCGTATAAACGTAATTGCTTAAAATCTGAAGTTGTACTTAAATGACTAAACTGCTCATTATCACCAGGAATCGTCGTTTCAATTTTTTTCGTCGTCCCTTTTGCTAGTTCGACTGGAAGTACAATATTTCCAGCTGATTGGTATGTCGGACTGACGGTGATAAGAAGCTCCCCTGAAAAGTCATTTCCTTCATTTGTTAACGTGATTGTAACTGGAAACCCCTTCTCACGCTTCGCCTTTCCATCAATTCCACTTTCGACTTGCATTTTTATTGATTGTTCTTTTTCTGCAAAAACAGTTGTTTGAAATAATAAAAAGATAACCGCCAAGCTAGCAAGCAACCTAATCCATTTCCTCATCAAAAGCCCCCCTCTTTAAATTCGTCTATTTTTTAGTCATTTTTCCAAGTCTGACAGTGCTTTACTTTTTCTTTAACATAGACGAACGTTTTTTTCGAAAAGTTTCATCCTCTTACAAACTGGTACCATTTACATGTCACTTTAAATCGATAGCTTTTATACTTTGTAGAAACTTGCTATAATAGATTGCGGTATACATATCTATTAAGAGGAGGCGTTTTGCATGGCTTATGAAAACAAAGTTGTTGAAGCATTTATTGAAATTCCAACTGGCAGCCAAAACAAATATGAATTTGACAAAGAAAAAGGTGTCTTCAAACTAGACCGCGTTCTTTTCTCTCCGCAGTTCTATCCTGCTGAGTACGGATATCTTGAAGATACGTTAGCTCTTGATGGTGATCCACTTGATATTCTTGTTATGGTAACAAACCCTACGTTCCCTGGTTGCGTAATCGATGCACGAGTAATTGGTTTCTTAAACATGATTGACAGCGGCGAAGAAGATCAAAAGCTTCTTGCAGTTCCTGTTGAAGATCCTCGTTTTGCAGATGTACATACACTTGATGATGTGCCAGAACATACATTGAAGGAGATTGCTCACTTCTTCAGAACATACAAAGACCTTCAAGGTAAAACATGTGAAATCGGTGACTGGGAAGGTCCAGAAGCTGCTGGAAAATTAATTGATGAATGCATCGAGCGTTATGCAAACAACAAATAAAGTTTGAAACAGATCGATTTTTCGGTCTGTTTTTTCTTTAGGTTGAAAACGTTGTCAAAATTGCCATAATGTTTTCGAAAATTAATTAATAGCTGAAATACAAACAAATAAAACGCTTACATTTAAAAACGTTCGTATTTTGCAGATTGACAGTGTGTAAGACAGTGTGTTAAATTATCAAAAAATTAACGCGATAAAGGGGTAGAAAGATGTACAAAATTTTGGTTTCTGACACAATGAGTGAAGAAGGCCTAGCTCCTCTTCTAGCAAGTGACGAAGTTGAAGTCGTACAAAAGAAAGTAGACGAAGTACAAGGTGAACTTGCAGAATTTGATGCACTGCTTGTACGAAGTGGTACAAAAGTTACAGAAGAACTGCTTGACCAAATGACGAAATTAAAAATTGTAGCCCGCGCCGGTGTTGGTGTCGATAACATCGATGTGGATGCAGCCACTACTCGCGGTATCGTTGTCATTAATGCTCCAGATGGAAACACAATTTCAACTGCTGAACATACTTTTGCTATGATGGCATCATTAATGCGTAACATCCCACAAGCAGTGAAATCTGTGAAAGATGGCAAATGGGAACGCAAAAAGTATCAAGGTACTGAGTTAAATGAAAAAACACTAGGTATCGTCGGAATGGGCCGTATCGGTGGTGAATTAGCAAAGCGCGCTAAAGCATTCGGAATGTCTGTGTACGTATTTGATCCATTCTTAACACATGCTCGTGCTGAAAAGCTCGGTGTTTCTTCTGTTGAATTGGAGACGCTTCTTACTGAGGCAGATATTATTACTGTACATACACCATTAACAAAAGAAACAAAAGGGCTATTAAACCATGAAACAATCGGAAAAACGAAAAAAGGTGTTTATCTGATTAACTGTGCGCGCGGTGGTATTATCGATGAAGAAGCACTTGCTGATTACGTTGAAAGCGGACACGTTGCTGGAGCAGCTCTTGATGTATTTGTAACCGAGCCACCGACAAATAATCGTTTGTTAGAGCTTGATCAAATTATCACAACACCACACCTTGGTGCTTCTACAGTAGAAGCTCAGCTTAACGTAGCAGCACAAGTTGCTGATGAAGTTCTACAATTCTTACAAGGTCAGCCAGTTAAGAACTCACTTAACTTACCGACTCTTTCAAAAGAAGTATACCAAAAAATCCAGCCATATTATGAGCTTGCAAGCAGCATGGGTTCTCTCGCATCACAATGCATGCAAATTCCAGTTAAAGAAATTGAACTTCAGTATGGCGGTAAGATTGCTGACTTAGATACAACGATTTTAACACGTACATTACTTGCTGGCTTCCTTCGTCCACGTGTTGACACTCCTGTAAACGAAGTAAACGCATCGGCTGTCACAAAGCAACGTGGCATTGTATACGGCGAAAAAGTCACAAGTGAAACAAACGGCTATTCAAACTCAATCACAGCAATTGTTCATGGAGAAGATACAACTTTTACGATCCAAGGTACATATGTACGCGAGTATGGTCCACGTATCGTAAATATGAACGGATTCGATATCGATTTCTATCCAAACGGCAGCCTGCTGTACATCCAGCACACTGACCGTCCTGGGGTAATCGGTAAAGTTGGTTTCATCCTTGGTGAACATAAAGTAAACATTGCAACAATGCAAGTAGGCCGTAAAGAAGCTGGCGGTGAAGCCATCATGATGCTTTCATTTGATAAACCAGCATCTGATGAAGTATATAACGAACTAAGCAACGTTGAAGATATTGTTTCAATTAAACGAATCGAATTGTAAAACAGCAAAAACTCGGAAGCAGATACCTGCTTCCGAGTTTTTTAATAGCAAGCGGACAGCCTAAACGCCTTTCGACGCACAGGATGTGCTAGTGCAGGCGTTGTCACAGGACGTGACGCTCTTAGCCAGCGTTCCTTTGATGTCCAGCTGTGGCGCTTAGGGGCTCGAGGGCATAAGGCAAACTGCTGCAGAGGCAAAAATCAGCCTCCTCCGCTTTCGACGCACAGGATGTGCTAGTGCAGGCGTTGTCATAGGACGTGACGTTCTTAGCCTGCGTTCCTTTGATGTCTAGCTGCGGCGCTTAGGGGCTCGAGGGCATAAGGCAAACTGCTGCAGAGGCAAAAATCAACCTCCTCCGCTTTCGACGCACAGGATGTGCTAGTGCAGGCGTTGTCATAGGACGTGACGTTCTTAGCCTGCGTTCCTTTGATGTCTAGCTGCGGCGCTTAGGGGCTCGAGGGCATAAGGCAAACTGCTGCAGAGGCAAAAATCAGCCTCCTCCGCTTTTTGCCTTATGCTTGTCGCCCCTGAGCAAAGCGCCTCCGCTTTTCTTATAATTGGTTTGCTGCGTACGGGACTGGGATTGGTTTTGTAAGGTTGTAATTTCCAATCATCTTAAATGGCATTTGCTTAAATTGAACTTGTTTATAGCCGTATGATTTGGCTGTCATTAGTACAGATTCTAATAAAAGAATTGTTTTTTCGCTGTTTTCTAAGCTTTTTCGATTTGTAAATGTGATTGAGACAATTTCCCCTTGCTTCTCCCCCTCGACGCTATCAACTGTTACTCCTTGTGGAAATGGTGAAGCTAATGTTTGTTCTATCGGTTTTTCTTCTATTTCCTGTAAGGTTTCTAATAGTGTAGAGTTTGAGTCTGCTGGTAATGAGGCAAGATAAGGCCTTTCTCCAGCACCACTGCCTTCTGTTACGTAATACTTCCGGGGCTCCTGTTTAACATCAAGTGAGCTCATCGGTCCGTAGTGAGCAAAGTCGACACCCGGAACATCTTCAGTCCTTAATTCTAGCGTTGTAATAGGAAGCGGTGTAAACATTTCTTTTAATGTTTCGATAAAGAGATATTCTCCTGTACTTCCTGAATTTGTTAAAACGGGATGTTCCCGTGTTAAGGTTACTTGCATAACCGTCTTACTCGTTTGTTTGAATGTCACGTCTTCTAGAAATTCTGAAGAAAAGCGTTGGTCTGCTTCATCATTTGTGACATCAAATTCATTCAGAGCTTGGTCCAAAGGTGCATCCTCAGGAACGGTCTTTGCGATAGGTACGACATATTGAAGATTTTGATCAATTAATGTTTTAACAACAAGCTTTTGTTTTGGTGGAATAACATTTAACGTATGACTTGGTAATATCGCACTTTCGATCGCAAATTGGGAACGAGCCATCGAATTCTTTTCCTCAGAGGTACCTTTATCAAATGCTTTTGGCGCTTCTGCAATTTCTGCATGTTCTTCTAGCTCTTCTTCGGAAGCTGTACGATCTTCAGCTGCTTGTTCCAATCCCATTTCAATATTGCTTGTGTTCTTCATAAGAGAGGGAACGAGAATGGCTAGCAATACTACGGCCACTGCTGCTGCAATTGATGGATACAGCCAAGTGTATTTCTTTTTTCTTTTTGACGTGTATGACTCAGAAGGGTTCTCATCAAGTTTATTTGAAAGCTGGGCATAGATCTCATCAGCACTTCGTTTGTCTTCAACCTTTGGGAGCTGTTTCAACAAGCTTTCAAGTTGTTGGTCATCATATGTTTTTCTAGGCATGTGGCATCCCACCCTTACTTAACACATCATGCATGCATGTCTTCAATGCTTTCATTGCACGATGCTGTGTTGTTTTCACTTTGCTTTCTGTCCAGCCTAATACCTCTGCAGTTTCCGCAATGGAAAAGGATTGTAAAAAGCGTAGCACAATTACCATACGTTGGTCGTCTGTGCAGGTTTTCAAGCAAGCATAGACTTGTTGAATTTCCTCATTTAAGACAGCAATCTCCTCAGGCAGTGGCGAATCATCATCAATCATCGCATGAATCAGTTCGTCATCCATACCATCAGCGATATTCCTGCGTTTCTGTTTTCGAAACCAATCAATGGTGACATGCTTTGCAATTGAAAACAGCCATGTCTTTTCACTGCTTTTACCTTCAAAGCGGTCATATGATTTTAATACTTTTATATATACTTCTTGAACGAGATCTTCTGTTTGTTCTCGGTTTTTAACCATATAAAAGATAAACCGAAACAAATCTTGGTGATACCGCTCATATATCTGTTGGAATAACTCCCTCATCCCTTGGTACCTCCCGCTCTCTAACATTTGTCGTCTATGTACTTAAAAAGTTTCACCTTGTTATTATAACGAAAAAACCACAAAAAGGAAGGCTGCCATTTAATATGGCACCCTTATTTATTCAATAATTCCTGAGCTTACGATTTTTACATTTGCCTGCACATCTACTTTTAACTTAGGATAGATTTCTTCCCATTTCTTTTCATCCCATTCTCTCCAATGGTTTTTCACATGATTACCAAATCCTGCAGGGTCAACATGTGACTCTTTAAGTTCATTGATTAAAGAATGAGCTCTCTGCTCGATTCGCCGTTCTGCCAAGCGTTCAATTTTTCGAATGGTTTGGGCATTTTTTAAATTTCCTCCATCTTTAAGTTCCGTTACAGTGCCCAATAACTGAACGTTTAATTTGATGGTTGGCTCGTTACTTTTTATCGTGACTTTCGTTTTCGTTTTTGAGCGAATATTTTCAATAAGTACAACGCTTTCTTCGTATTCGATTGATTGCTCTTCTTTATCTTCCAAAGACACTTCAAAACTTCCACTTTTATACTTTTCTCCGATTAACATGCGTAAAATAAATAAATCTTTCAGCAGCACTTCTTTCACAAGCTTGTCCTTTTTAAATAAGGCGATACCGGTGATTTTTGCATGCCCGCTTTCTTTGTCTATTATTGGCAGATAAGGATCCCTTCCAACACTATAATAATATTTCATAAATAAATGAAGGTTGGTCTCGGGCAAACTTTCTTTTTTTTCATTTTGAAGAATTAAATTTTCGATATACATCCCTGGACGCTGACCAACAGAATCTAAGCTTTTACTTAAAAGCTCAGTTGCGCTTCCTTTTGTAACAGCAAGCTTTATTCTATTTCCAATTGAAGCATCCCGGTGGAGAGTATCCACTAAATCATATATTCCTCTTCGAGCTAACGCTTCTCCATACAAAGCTACAGCAACTTGACCACCAACAACCGGACTCGGTGCTTCAAAATTCATTAACTTCTTGCCAATTTTGCTCATGCCTGTTTTTGCTTCAAACAATTCGACATCTGTTGACTGTGGGTTTTTAAATATCGGCACTGAAATCTTCATAAGTAATTTATTGTCTTCAATAAGATCATAAGTAATAATACGTACAAGCATGACATCGTCTACAATCTTTGACGTTGCACAGCCTGTCAAAATGAGAACTACACTAAAGTAAATGACTAAAAACCGTTTCCACATTCCAACACCACCTACTCATCAATATCCTTTTGATGTTTAAACCTCAGCCCACTAAATATGCTCGATTTTTTAGTTTTTTGAGCTGATACCGGCATATAAGGAAAACGAACAAATACATCTCGCCACCTCTTTAATCTCGGCGGATAAATCGGCTCTAAATAAGGACGGTTAAGCGATGTTAAGCGAATTAAATGAGTTAACACAAAGGCACTACAAACCATAACACCTAGCAACCCCCACATGCCTGCAAAAATTAAAAATGGAAACCGTAACAACCGAATCGTATTTCCCATTCGATACACCGGTGTTGTAAATGAGGCAAGAGCTGCCAATGCAACAATAATAAGAAGGACATTACTTGTTAAGCCAGCTTCAACAGATGCCTGTCCAATGACAATCCCACCAACAATACCAAGTGTTTGACCAACCTTTGTTGGCAAACGAGCTCCTGCCTCCCGTAACAACTCGATCGTCAACTCTAGAAATAACGCTTCAATTATCGGTGGAAAAGGTATATTGGCTCTCGAACCGATTAACGTTCCAAGCAGGTCTCTAGGAATTAACTGATAATGGTAGGTCAAAACCGCCACGTACAAAGGAGTTGCGAGTACTGAAAAGGTTACAGCAAAATAACGAATTAACCGAAAGGCCGTTCCAACTTGCCATGATAAATAATAATCTTCCATTGATGAAAAGAAATCGACAAATGAAACAGGGCCGCATAAAACAAACGGTGAGCCATCAACAATAATCACTAACCGGCCTTCCTGCAGCTGTCCACAAACCCGGTCTGGACGTTCTGTTTCTTTTAATTGTGGGAAAGGTGATTTCCAATTATCTTGTAATACTTGTTGGATAAACGAACTATCTAATACCCCATCAAACTCTATCTGGCGTAATCTTGAAAAAACAAGATCAACATCTTCTGAATGGGCTTTATCTCCTAAATACATGACGGCGACTTTTGTATGTGATTGTTTGCCCACCTTAATCTCTTTCATTTGTAAGTCTAATGTAGGCAGCCGTTTGCGAATTAAGTTCAAATTGGTTTGATAGGATTCGGTGAACGCTTCTTTCGGCCCTTCTACACTAAATTCAATCTCAGCGGCTGTAACGTCACGTCCTTCTATCTTTAAGCACTTTATTAATAGACAACGTTCCTCTTCTTTCATTATTGAAATTCGTACATATCCCCCAAATAACTTTTCTTTTACAACCTTAGGCTCATCTGTAATAACTATTTGTTCAAAAGGAAGACGAGCTTGTAGTTCTTCAAGGGTTGCAAAAGGCTCTCTTACCTTTTCTAGCAAATCTCTATGCAAGATTTCTGAATCAATCAACGGGAAAAAATAACAGATAATAAAAGGTTCAATATTGGAATCATGTTCATAACAAACAAAATCATTATTCTTTTTTAACTCTGTAAATAGCTGTTTCATTGAGGAACGGGGATAAAATGTAGGACGCCGCTTCATGTTTTAGACCTCCTATGCATGCGATTATGCAGCTTTGAAATGAGGTATAAGGCAGGAATATAACCAATAATAAAGTAAAAAGCAAGATTACCTAAGTATGTGTTAATCTGGTCTACAAGCACTCTGCTGTCTATTGAAACAATACTAATAAAGATAACAGTTAAAAAGACAGCCAATATTTTTCTTTGTGATAGATGAAAGCTCTCTTTTGCCACACGGGTTGAAACCCATAAGTAAATAACCATATTCGGAATAACGACAAATACCCAAATGGCAACTGCAAAATACTCAAATCGTTCAAGAAAAGAAAACTCAGCCACCTTAAATAAACTTAATGTTGCCCATACTGTCTTCTCCAATTGCTTTTCACTATAAAAAGCAAAAGTTACTAGCGTAATGAACACATAGAGAGATGTAGTAGCTGCTAAACCGAGATGAGCAAATTTCTGTGATTTCTCCGGTTTTCTAATAAAGGGATAATAGACAAGCAGCATTTCTAAACCTAAATAAGAAAGAGCTGTATCATTTACCGCACTTAAAATCTTGGGAAAAGGAGTGTCAAGAATGGGAAGTAAGTTCCCAAAGTCAGCATACTGCAAAGGAAAAAAGAAGAATTCCGTTAAAAAGGAGGGGATCACAACACCAAAAAAACAAATACCTGTCACTACCCGGAACCCACCAGTTACAACATAATAAATCAATGTACAAAAAAGCACACCAAGCACCCAAGAAGCAAGCTGAGGAAACATCCATACTTGTACAACTTCAATATATGTACGAATTACTGTGAAGGCAGTAACGAGCACATAAATGATAAAAACAAAGTCTAGACATTTTCCAACCCACTTACCAAAAAACTTTTTGTGCAAGCCCGTTAAATCCGTTTTATATGTATTTAGCATGTTAAAGATCATATATAAGATAATGTGATATATAAATCCCGTAATAAGTATCGATATCCATGCATCATGACCAGCTTCTTCCATAAGAATGCGTTGAAATCCTAATATTCCAACCCCAACTTGTGATGCATGAACTAAATAAAAAACTAAGAAAGGTTCGACTTTGAATTTTGCCGGAATGTTCATGCTTATTCCCCTTCATCCAAAAACTTATATTCTCTATTATTCTGTTCATGGTTTGAAATATACACGAACAACCTTAATCCATAACAAAAAGCCTCGGCATTCACCGAGACTTTTCAAGATACAACTGATAGAAATGATCCATTACGATTTTCTTTATCTCTTCTTCTTTTTCAATCGCATAACTAATAACATAACATGTAGATGGACCTGCTGGTGCTGTTAAGTCCAACTCTGAATGGACGAGGACTTCTGGAAATCCATTTGCATTACATAATTGTTTAACTTCATAATCTATTCCTTTAGAGCCAACAGGAACTGCTTCATAGATAAGGTTTTCTTGAAGTAGCTTGTAAAATGTCACTAGTGAAGCTACGCCACCTTTTTCATGTAAAACAGCCTCTCCGACAAGCGGCTTTCCGATTACAGCAAATAGAGCTGATTTTGGCGTTATCGCGACTCTTTTTTCTCGAGGTTTTACTCGCCCTGTTAAAGTAAGCCCAAGGCCTGACTGCTTGAGCTGAAAGTTCGTTTCACTACTTCCGGTAATTGGCACATGTTCGATGCCTACTTCTGAAAGTAGCTGCTGTATCCCATTACAGTACGACTGCCAAGCTGTTTCTGAGGTAAGGTTTTGAACAGCAATTGATTGCAAGGAAGCACCGACCGCAAGTAATTCCATCAAAGCTACCCGCATTGTAAAATAGGCGGTTTGCTCATTTGAAGCTGCGACAATGTCAGCGACTTTCTCTCCTACCCCTCCGCAACAATCGGCAGAAATCACAAGCTCCTCCTGTTCACATAATGGAACAAATTGAACATCCCGCATTATTTCACAGCAGTCTTCTGAACACGATTAGCAGCGTGCTCAATTTTTGGTAAAGCAATCACTCCCGCTAGTAAATTAATACCCGCTCCAATTAGCAACGCTGGGAGAAGTGCGAAATAAAACGGCGCGCCCATAATAAATGCAAACGGTAAGGGAGCCAGTACACCGTTACTTACAAAAAAGAAAACATAGGCTGAGATACGTTTCTTCTTTTGATACAATTTTCCAAATACCCAAAGAATGCCTGCCATTTCTGCTGCGACAAATAAATGCAGCGGACCAAGCGGAAGACCACCTAGGAGGGCTGAACCTAAGTGACCAAGTGATGCTGTTATCATTCCTCCGACTGGTCCAAGCACTGCCGTAGCTGCAAGTGCCGGAAAGCTATCAAGGGCAACACTTGTCACAATAGCAGGAATTTTGATCATTGCCCCTATAATGGAAAACGAAATAAAGACAATAAGTAATGAAAGCTGCCTTACGCTCATTCTTTCTCTTTCCTTTTTCCTCTGCGGAACACAAGTGCACTACGCTCATACTCGACGTCCTTTACATTTAAGCGAGCATTAATGACACGGCCAATTGCAAATAAATAATCTGATAAGCGATTGACATATGTGAGCACAAACGGATTGATTTCCTCTTCACGCATAAGCGTTACAATTGCCCGCTCTCCACGACGAGCCACCGTTCTGGCAATATGAATCGTTGCAGCTGCAGGTGAACCGCCTGGTAAAATAAACTTCTCAAGTGGTGGAGCCTCTTCAATATAAGCATCAATTCGCTCTTCTAAAAACGTCACCATTTCTTCAGTCACTTTAAACTTTGAAGGGTCGACTTTCACATGAGCTAAATCACCGCCACAATCAAATAATTCGTGTTGCACCTTTTCTAGCTCTTGATAAATATCTTTGAATACATCATCTTTAAGCTGTGTCATTGCTTGCCCTAGAAAGCTGTTGATCTCATCAATTGTTCCATAAGCATTTACACGAAGATGGTCTTTCTCAACACGGCCGCCAACTAATGATGTTTGTCCTTTGTCACCTGTTCTTGTATAAAGTTTCATATTATTTCCTCCTTATTTTTTCAATGTTTGTGGTAATCCACACCAAATAACATCTACCCGTTCTGCCTTAGCTGCAAGGGTTTGATAACACCAGCCTGTATAGTCACGCCACTGGCGGTTAAGCTCCTCCATCGGCACAATTCCTTTTGAAATATCAGCACCAATGACAACACAGGTACCACCGCCGCTTTCCCACTCAATGACCTTTTCAAAAAAAGTGTTCCAATAAGCACAAATGTCATCCTCAGCTTTAACTAATGTTTCTTTAATTGCGGCCTCTACTCCTTCAAAAATGAGAAAGGATGCTGTTTTTTGTTTTGGAATATACAGCTGTCGCTCATATGCTGACTGCCACAAAACATTCGATGCTGAATGAAGCTGATAGTAATTGCTTACCCATTTTTTCTTTCCTTGACAGACACCTCCTGTAACGAAATGCAACGTTCTCCCCTCCTTAATCGCTCCGACGTTGTTTCTAGCAGCCAACCACCTGCATGCGGCACATTCCACTGCCAAAATGACTTCTGAGTTGGTGCGAACCATTCGAGAAGTGTACGGATAACGCCTCCATGTGTGACAACGGCGATACTCGTTGCATTCATTCCATCCATTTCCTCGGCTATTTCTGTGATACTCCTTCTAATACGGTCATGAAAGACTGCTTTCGTTTCACCATTTGGGACCGGTAGACGATCATCATCGAGCCACGCACAATAAGCAGGCTGTTCTTTTAATTCAGCATACGTTTTACCTTCCCAATCTCCAAAATTAAACTCCCGCAATGAGCGTGTTGTTTTTAGTGGCAGATGAGGAAAGAGAAATTTTGCTGTAGCAACGCATCTGTTAAGATCACTTGAAAGAAGGCAATCAGGCTGTACAAAAAGCTCTTTCATCACTTGCAAATCATCTTCCGCATGCACGGAAAGAGGCTCATCACGCCAGCCGAGATATTGTTTTGCGAGATTTGCTTCTGTTACACCATGCCGTATGAGAGTAACAGCCACACGCCCATCCATAAGAATGTCTCACCACCTTCAATAAATGCACCAAGCGTATCGCCTGTTATACCACCGAATGACCGCTTCACAAATATTTGAAACAAAGCAGTATACAGCATTATTCCTGCACTAAGCATAAGATACAAATACTCCCCATTGAAAATAAACAACCCAAGACTAAGTAACATAATTCCTAAACAAAGCACAATCACGAAATCTCGTCGTTTTAAGTAGCGTTGAAAGTGATGGGCAAGACCACTTTCTTTAGCTGAAGACGTAAAGCAAATCGTATAGACCATGCCAATACGAACGATAAAGGGCAGCACAATTAAAACAAAGGGAACCAAATCCGCTTGAAGATGAACGGCTTCATAAAGAAACAACCACCGAAATAACAATAAAAATAAGAGGGCGATAACACCGAAAGCCCCTGTACGCGGGTCGCTCATAACCTCAAGTCGTTTCCTTCTGTCTTGAAAGGAAAAGTAAGCATCCGCGCAATCCATCCAGCCGTCTAAATGTAAGCCGCCTGTAGTAACAGTCATGAGAAACAGGAGAACAATTGAAACAGCTAGTGAAGAAAAGGACCCTGCTTGCAAAGCGAGAAAAGCACCAGCGAGCAGCATGCCAATACTTAGACCAATGAATGGCAGCCACATTACTGCAAAGCGTGCTTTTCTTTCCTCCCAAGGAACTTCTACTGAAAGGGGAATTGGCGTGAAAAATTGAACAGCTAGTATGAAGCCATCAAACACAAACCGCATTTAACTGTTCCCTTCCTTCATCGCTTGCACAAGCCCAAACTCCGCTTGGTACGCCTCATCCGCTATCTCAACAATTTCTTGATGCAGCTTCCCTAATGAAGAAAGATAACACTTGCTTCCTACATCTTCAGGCATACCGTCATAGAAAAGGTCATTCGAAACAACAATGACATGCAAGCATTGTTTCTGATATTGTTCGATTGTTTCTTTCATTCGCCTGACAACAAATGCTGACTGTTGCGCTGATTGCCAAATGTCATTTATAAAAAGCTCATTGCTTAGCCACACCGTTAAACAATCAATTAACACCGTATCTGTTATTGAAAACTGAGGTATAATGTTTTCCAAATTCCGAGGCTGCTCCCATGTTTTCCATTCATAAGGCGAAGCTGCACGGTCGTTCTGATGCTTCTGAATACGCTGCTTCATTTCATTATCAGTAATCGTGCTTGTCGCAATATAGTGAATACATGTATCCTCTGCTAAATGGCATGCATACTGCTCAGCGAATGAACTCTTTCCACTTCGCACTCCCCCGCTCACAAAAATTAGCATTGATCTAACCAGCCTTCTAGATTACGGAGAAGTGTATCATTTTCATCTTTTCGCTTTATCGCAAGCCGAATTGATTTTCCATTCAGTCCTTGAAAATTATATGTGTGCCGAGCAACAATGCCCTGCTGAAGCAAAAATGTTAGTAAAGGTTTCATATCACTGAACTGAGGATGAGAAAGCAGATAGTAGTTCACAACGGACTTTGAAGTGGTAAAGCCCATTTGTTCTAACCGATTCAACACCCGTTCACGTTCGTACGAAATCTGTTTTTTCGTTTCTTCTACAAAACGTCCCTCCTCTAAGCATTGCATGCCAATCTGCTGTGCCAATGTATTCACGCTCCAAGGTGGCTGATAGGATGCAAGTGCTTGAACAATCGGCGCATGACCTAACACATAACCAAGACGAATACCTGGAATGTGAAACATTTTTGTAAAGGATCGAAGAATGAGCAAATTAGAATATTTTCTCAAAAGGTGAACAGCAGAAACGTTTTGTTCAGCAAAATCATAAAATGCCTCATCAAGCACAAGATACGTGTCATACTCTTCACAAAGCTGGCAAAGTTCATGAATAACGGAATCACCGTATGTCATTCCTGTTGGATTGTTTGGATGACAGCAAAAAAGCACATCAACTTTTTTCAAAAACTCCCCCATTTTGTATAATTCTAAATGACCGTCTTCATTCAGTTGAAAGGATTCCACACTACATTGATAAGCTTTCGCGGCCAGACGATATTCCGTAAAAGTCGGTTCAATAATGCCGACTCTTTTATTCATAAAATATCTTGTAATCAAAAAGATACATTCTGCAGCACCATTACCAATTAATACGTTTGAGGGGTCAAGCTTTTCTTTATCACCAATCGCTTTTCTCAGTGTAATAGAGTCAAGCTCTGGGTAATGCGAAGCAGCTGATATGCAATTAGACAGCAGCTCGTTAAAGCTCTCAGGCATGCCAAACGGGTTTGTATTTACACTGAAATCCAACACACTTCCACTATACTTAATGTCAAATGCGTTATACACGCCATTTGTGTTGGCACCATGTTCAGGTAAAGAGATAGTCAATGATAAGCACCCCCAGAGAAATAAAAGTTAAAAACATCACCGTTGTTCGTTTCATAATTTGAATCGCTTCGTGAATATGAGCTGTGGCTAATGACACTGTTTTAGTGCCGATTAGCGGACGGTTAGAAATTGTTCCTTGATAATGATTTTGTCCGCCAAGCTGAACCCCTAGCAACAGCGCCGTAGCTGCTTCACACCAGCCGCTATTTGGACTCGGGTGTTTCCTAGCATGAATCGGCAGCTTTTTCACTAGATGACCGACATGCTTGTTATATTTTTTTGCATTGGCAAGTAACATCGCAATGCCTGTTAAGCGGCTTGGAATGAGATTCAGCAGATCATCAAGTCTCGCAGAAGCCCAGCCGAACGAAATATATTTTTCATTTTTATACCCAAGCATGGCATCACACGTATTCACCCCTCTGTAGAAAAACGCGAGAGGTGCACCGCCAAGCAGGGCATAAAACAAAGGAGCTGTTATCCCATCACTTGTATTTTCTGAAACCGTTTCAACTGTCCCTCTAACAATCTCTGATTCACCTAACGTGTCGGTGTCACGCCCAACAATCCAGCCAAGTTTCGCACGCGCCTCGGTAAAATCACCTGCACGCAATGGTATTTCAACTCTTCTCGCAGCTTTTTCGAGATCATTTAATGCAATCGTTGTAAAAATAAGTACCGCTTCAACTGCAATTCCAATAATGAGATGAAGTTGATAAGCAACAGTAATAATAGCGAGTGGGATCAGAAAGCAGCAAATAGAAACGATCAGCACAGTAAGCACACCTTTTCCTTTGCGAAAACGACCTTGATTGAACGCTCGGTCAAGCTTACTGATCAATGCACCAATCAACCGAACAGGGTGAGGTAAATGCTCAGGGTCACCAATCCACTTATCGAATGCAAGTGCTACAAGCGCTGCGATGACGTGCTCAATCACTGGCTTTCACTCGCTGTTTGTAGCGTTCGATTGATTCTGAAACTGCTTCAAACATTAACTTTCCAATCGCTTTCCCGATCGGTGTAATCGTACCTGCATATTCAAATTGTGTCCCGCATTGTGTAGCAGCTACGAGCATACTGTCTGTTGAAGTACCTGTTGCTGGTGTGCCTGTTTCAGGATCGAGAATACCTTGCTGTTGAACAGCCTGCACCTTCGCTTCTGTTGCAGTCATCATCGCTTGCACATAGGCTGCTTCGGTAAGATGCCCTTGCAAGAAGATCCAACTATTAATCGTACCTGGTGAATATTCGAATTCCTTGTGCAAATATGCTCTCGAAATATCAACTGCATTTCCAGTGCCAGCTGTTACCATGACAAACAAAGAAAAGTCATCGGTATCCATCCGTTTATAAGAAGCATCTTCTAACATTGCGGCAGTCATCATGCCGACCGTTTGTTGGATATTACAATCTAAGTTCCTTAAATATTCCGTCATTTCTTCTAACGCATTATCAATCTTATAATCTTTTGGCACGTGACGATTAATAAATGTACCAGCCCATTGAAAGCCAGCTCCAATCAATGCAGAGGATAATGTTTTCAATGGTTTAGGGGAAACAACAGTAATTCGTTCACTTGAAGCTGTTACGGTTAATTCATCAATGCAATTTACCCGTTCGGTATCATCCTGCTTTGGCAAGAAAGTAATTAAAGGTGATGGTGCAGTTGGATGCTCTTTCCGTTTCACATTTGTCTCGTAAATACGCTTTAAGCGCTCTTCTTTCATCACTTCATCTGGCGTGTGAAGTGACGCAGTTTTACCGTCTTCTAACAATAACAGCCGATCACAATACAAGCTTGCTAGATTTAAGTCATGAAAAATCGTGATAACCGTTAAACTTTTCGTTTTTGCCCATGTCTTTAATGAATCAAGCAACCTCATTTGATGCGAAATATCCAAGTGGTTTGTCGGTTCATCCAATAATAATAGCTTTGGTCTCTGCGCTAACGCACGAGCGAGAAAAACGCGTTGACGCTCACCTCCACTTAACAACTGAATGGATTTATCTTGTAAATCCCAAAGACGTGTTTCTTCCAAGGCTTCATTCACAGCCTTCTCATCCTCCGCTGTCCATTTCGGAAATAAGCCCGTTTGATGAGAATACCTGCCAAGCTTAACTGTTTCTTTTACCGAGTAAGCAAATGACACATCAGTTGTTTGTGGGAGTACCGCTACTAATTGTGCTAATTCTTTCGGACTGTATTCTTCAATCTTTCTTCCTGCCAGCGTAACAGCCCCTTCATTAAGTGGCAGCTTTCCACTGATAAGCTGAAGAAGTGTTGTTTTTCCACTTCCATTTGGCCCGAGAATGCCAAAAATCTCACCTGCTTCTAAATCAAATGAAACATTTGAGACAACTTCTTTCTTCCCGTAGCCGCCTGATACGTTTTCTGCTGATAACATCATGTTCATCACTACTTTCTGTTTCTCCTAATCACCTTTTCCGAATCGTATAGAACAGAATCGCAAATACTGGTGCCCCAACAAGCGATGTAATGACTCCAATCGGAAGCTCTGCAGGTGAAATAATTGTTCGTGCAATCATATCAGCTATGACGAGAAAAGCACTTCCATTCAAGAAGGAAAGCGGTAACAAATGACGATGGTCTGCTCCCCATAATATTCGGGTTAAGTGCGGAATAACTAAACCGACAAAGCCGATCGTTCCAGAGACTGCAACCGCTGCCCCTGTTAGAAGAGACGCTCCTCCAAGCACAGCATATTTTCGAATTTGTACATTCACCCCAACATGACGTGCCGCATCTTCACCGAAGGCAAGAGCATTTAATTCTCTTGTATTCATAAGAAGAACAATAACGCCTATTATTGTAAAAGGTGCCACCATCTTAACATAAGGCCAACCCCGCATAGAGACACTACCCATTAGCCACGTAATAATTTGACGTAATTCTTCTCCTGTTAAAGCGATTAATAACGAAATAAGTGAACCGATAAAAGCACTAAAAATAATTCCTGTGAGAATAATTGTTTCAACTGACATTTGAGCATCTATTGCTCTAGCAAAACCGAGCACAAATACGAGCGTTACAAAACCAAATAATATACTCATTACAGGTAATGTAAAGCCATGCAGCAACGGTAAAGAAACACCGAAAAACATGACAACAACCGCCCCTAGTGATGAGCCAGAAGAAATCCCTAGCGTGTAGGGGTCAGCTAACGGATTTTGTAACAACCCTTGAAAAGCCGCCCCCGCAATCGCCAGTGAACCTCCGACAAATAATGCTAATAACACTCTCGGCAATCGAATAATCATTACAATGTTTTCATGCATCGGGTTAAGTTCGACCGTACTGCCAGTCAGGTTCGCATAGATAATTTGAAACACTTCTTTAAAAGAAAGATCAAGCGTTCCAGCTGTAACACTTAGTAGCATGGCCAGTAAAAGTAAACTAATAGATATAATATAGGCAAGTGATATATGCTTATTTGAATACGTCTGGATAGACAAGTTTAGCAAGTTCTTCTACTCCCTCTACTAAACGCGGGCCTGCACGATTGAATTTATCTGCATCAACTGCATAGATTTGGTCATTCTTCACTGCGGGAACATCCTGCCATGCTTGACGTTGTTTGATTTGTTCTACTGGATTATCGACATAGAACCCGTAAGTGGCAACAATAACATCAGGGTTAAGCAAAACAGCATCTTCTTCGGTGAATTTCACCCAGCCTTCTTGGTCAGCCGCGGCGTTTTTCGCTCCAATCTTTTGAAGAGTTTCGTGCATAAATGTACCTTTTCCTGTCGTATAAATTTCTGGAGCTGGCGCCACTTCTACCCATACTGTCTTTTTCTCTTCTTCACTAATATTGGCTGCTTTTTCTTCAATTGCAGTGATTTTATCTTGCATGTCTTTTGCGACTTTTTCCGCTTTCTCAGCATGTCCGGTTACTTTGCCGATTAAGCTAATCGACTTATACACTTGGTCAAACGATGTAGCATCTGGTACAACTACAACATTTATCCCTGCTTGACGCAACTGTTCTAATCCTTGTTCAGCCTTTGCCATACCTGATGCATGAGCAAGCACTAAATCAGGATTTAAGCCAATGACTTTTTCACTATTAAAATCAAGTCCGCCGATTTTTTCTTTGTTCTTAACATCTTCTGGGTAATTATCCCATTCTGTTACACCGACAACTTGTTTCCCTGCTCCAACAGCATATGTAATTTCTGTATTACTCGGAATTAATGAGACAATCCGTTCTGGTTTCTTGTCAATCGTTACTTCTTTTTTAGTTGCATCTTTAATTGTTACTGGAAAGGCTTCATCTGCTGTTTGTTGTTCCTCTTTTTTCGCTTCTTTCGATGTGTCTTCTTCATTATTGCCACACCCTGCTAGCACCATTATTGCAGATAGCAAAATGAGCAATACTGCTGTTAATTGCTTCTTCATTCCTTTTTTCTCCTCTCATACTCAATCTCATAAAAAAACCTATCCTTCAAAGGATAGGTTTCAACGACAGACGTAGCGCAACAAACTATACGCTCATGCATGCCGTTTCAAACACTCAACCCCCGAAGGTTTGAAACATGATTGCGTTAGGCAGGTCTACTGACTTATGCTTCACCCTACTTTGAGCCTTCCCATACATAACAATATGTACAGTGGTCACCTCATTTCGTCCACATTTACAGTTGCGGGGACAGTTCTGGACTTTCACCAGATTCCCTTTTCAGCCGTAAAATTTATACCTTTTACTCACGGCACCTATATGCAACACATGTTATAAAGTTTTCTCTAATGATACAGTACAAATTTCGATGATTCAAGCAAATCTTCTAAACACGTTCATCATTTCGAGGAAGTAAGAAGCTAAACGTTGTTCCTTCATTCAGCCGACTATGGGCAGAAATATGACCCCGATGTGCTTCTACAATATTTTTTGCAATAGCCAGACCTAGTCCTGTTCCACTTCTGCCTCTTGTCCGTGCTTTATCTGCTTTATAGAAACGCTCAAATACAAATGGTAAGTCTTCTTCCGGTATACCTGAACCAGAATCAGTTACATCAAAGCGGACTGAATCTTCTAGCACTTCCATAGTTACTGTCACGGTTCCACCTTCATTTGTATGACGAATCGCGTTATCAATTAAATTAGTTAACACTTGCTCTACCCGGTCTGGATCAAACCATAGGTCCTCTGAGACGTCAGGTACGTTTGTATTTAATGTAATCTGTTTATCCTTTGCAGGGCCTTGGAATTTTCGCACAACCCGTTTCGTAAATTCCGTGACTTCGATCTCGTCAAGATTTAACTGAATATGACCTGCTTCCATCCGTGCTAGATCTAGTAATTCATTGACAAGACGCCCCATGCGCAATGATTCATCTAAGATAATTTGTGCAATTTCCTTCTTCTCTTCTTCACTGCCTGCAATATCATCAACGATTGCTTCACTATAGCCATGAAGCATTGCAATAGGTGTACGCAATTCATGTGATACATTTGCAATGAAATCTTTACGCAGCTTATCAAGACGCCGCTCTTCTGTCATATCACGTAATACTGCGACAGCACCACGTACAAATGCTTCATCATAGAGAGGAGTAATTAAGATAACCCAGCTACGTCCTTGGATACTCATTTCGATAACTTGCTCTTGTTCTTCTTTGACAACCTTACGCAAAAGAGAACGCAATTCATTTGGCAAGACATGAATTTCCGCCGGTTCATTGCCTTGTTCAAATTGAAATGCTTCTAGAAAACGATTTGCAGGTGGATTCGAAACGAGAATATCTCCTTTTCGATTCATCGTAATGACACCATCTGCCATACTTTTTAATATGCTAGAAAGTTGCTCCTTCTCTTGACTAAGTGCATTGATATGAAAGTCAAGCTGACGCCCCATTCGGTTGAAAGCAAGTGCAAGCTCACCAATTTCATCATGCGTTAAAATTGGTACCTTCGTTTCAAACTCTCCACGTGCCACTTCGAAAGCAGCCTCCCTCATTTTTCGGAGCGGTGCTGTAATCCTTGTTGATAAGAAGAACGCAAACACTGTTGTTAGAACAATCGCAATCCCTGCACTTAACAAAATAATTTTTGTCGTCTGTTTTGTCGTCTGTCCGACAATATCTAATGATTGATAAATAAATACTCCGCCAGGTTCATCAGCAGAAATGCTCACTGGCACTCCAACAAGAATCATTTCATTATTAAACCCTGCATTTTCTACAAGCTCTTCTGGTGGGAAAGCAAGCTTACTAATCTTATGTCTTTCTTCAATAACGTTATTTAAATCCTCTTCATTCAAAAGCTCTTCAATGGTTAGCTTTTCCACTGACGGCCGATTAAAGGCATACCACCGCTGCGTTTTCCCACTTACAATAAATAATTTAGCAGAAGGGTCAACCATTTCCCCGGCAATTTCAAATGCTAAATCTTGTTCTTCATGCTGCTCGATGACTTTAGCAATTTTCTGTGCTGTTTGCGACAAATCCTTCTCTGCTTCACTCACATGATAGGTTTCAAAAAATTGCAGCAATAAGACAGTTAGAATAAATAAAACAAACGATACGAGTAAAAGAATAGTGAACCAAAGTTTACCAACGACACTTCGCCAGAACATCAGTCACCCACAACCTCGAATTTGTAGCCAACACCCCAGACTGTGACGATCATTTTTGCTGCTTGGGACGATACTTTATTAAGCTTTTCACGCAGTCGTTTTACGTGTGTATCAACGGTTCTTAAATCTCCGAAAAATTCATATTGCCATACTTCTTTCAATAACTGCTCACGGTCAAACACTTTATCTGGTGCTTTTGCTAAGAAATAAAGTAATTCGTATTCTTTCGGTGTTAAACTAACTTCTTTACCATCAGCTGTTACACGATGGGCATCATTATCAATTGTAAGGTGTGGAAAGACAACAACATCTTTTGTCGTTGTATCTGTCTGCAAAAATTTCGTCGGTGAAGAACGGCGCAATAACGCTTTTACACGTAGCACTACTTCTCGAGGGCTAAATGGTTTAACAATATAATCGTCAGTGCCGACCTCAAACCCTTGGACACGGTTTGCTTCTTCACCCTTTGCTGTTAACATCATAACAGGCGTAGCTTTGCGCTCACGAAGCCGCTTACAAACTTCCAAACCATCCATCCCAGGCATCATAAGATCTAATAGAATTAAATCATAATCATTATCAAAGGCTTTATTTAATGCCTCTTCACCGTTATCAGCTTCATCAATTGCATAATCCTCACGCTCTAAGTACATCTTCAATAAACGTCGGATACGCTCTTCGTCATCAACGACTAAAATCCTTACATGATTGTCCATATTCATACATCCCCTTTTTTATATACATTTCAATCATTCATTCCAAGTTCTTTGCTATGTATACACCCATTAATGTTATGTAATGAGCCATTATTTAAAATAGTATTATCATGCTATTCATGCTCTTTACATCACATGTTCAGTCTGACTTTATATTACTAAACAACACAGAGAATGACAATGATAAGCATTTAGAAGAAAAGTACAAGGCGCCTGCTAAACCTTAACGATACTTGCAATATGGTGGACTTAATCCTTAAGGAACGATTAACCAAGGAATATACTAGTTTCCTTACCTGCAAAAAAAGAAAAACCCCGTAAATATACGAGGTTTCTTCCATTATGCATAAGAGTGAAGGCCAGAAATAACGAGGTTTACAGCAACAAGGTTAAACATAATAATGGCAAACCCAACAACAGCTAACCACGCTGACCTTTCACCGTGCCACCCTTTCGAAAGGCGTAGGTGTAAGAAGGCTGCGTAGAACAACCACGTAATTAAAGCCCATACCTCTTTCGGGTCCCAGCCCCAAAAGCGTGTCCAAGCAACTTGCGCCCAAATCATCGCAAAGATAAGCGCCCCTAGTGTAAAAACAGGGAAGCCAATTGTTACAGCACGATAGCTAATTTCATCAACAAGCTGAGGGTTTACACCTTTCAGCTTTGGTTGAATTGCTGCACCAATCCGCTTGCGAAGAATCAGCCTAAGCAAGCCATATAAAATAAGACCTGAGAAAAGTGACCAAACTAATGTGTTGAACTTTTTCGGTGCTTTATCTCCATTCATCCAAAATGGCGCTTCAAACAATGGTTCGAATGCACCTTCTGTTAACAATTCACCATCTTGTGGTCCTACAATGGCAGGCATTTTATATGTTAACTCAGTCGCTTGTTCCTTCTCACTTACCCACTTAAAGGTAGCTTCATAGTCCATTGCAGCAAACGTTGATGAAACTGCAACAAAGCCAAGTGTTGAAATAAGTGTATATAGAATAAATTCAAGCCAGAACGTCCGTTTACTTGCACGTGACTGGTCTACGACATGAATCAAATAAATAAGACCAGCTGCAAAACTAATTGCTAAAATCGCCTCTCCTAGTGCTGCAGTCGTTACGTGGATATGCAACCAGTTACTCTGCAACGCAGGAATAAGCGGAGAAATTTCAGTTGGAAACATGCTTGCATATGCGATGATAAGCAATGCAACAGGCATTGTGAACAAGCCGATTAATGCATTTTTGTAAATGAGATAAATCAAAATAAACGCAAAAACAAGCATCATCCCAAAGAAAGTTGTGTATTCAAACAAATTACTTACAGGTGCATGGCCTGATGCGATCCATCTCGTAATAAAATATCCTACTTGAGCTAGAAAGCCAATAACCGTTATAACAAAGCCAATCTTCGCTGCTCTATTCGGCTTCCCTTGGGCACGTTTGTCACGAATAGCGCCGCCAAAAAATGCAGTCGATATCAAATATAAAATAAAGGCTACATAGAGCAGTGTGCTACTGACATTTGCTAAATCGCCCATAAGTGTTCCCCTCCTTTTCTTGCTTTTACATTGAAAACTATGAAGCTTTTTCTTTTTTCTCTTCTTCTGCCTGATCAATCGGCATCATTACGTCTGTGCCTTCGATCATTGTTTCAATATCTTTCTTCAAGCCAAACCAGTTCTTGTTCGTATGTCCAGCAATCCATACTTCACCTTGCTTCTGCTTTATCCAAATACGGCGATGGTTCCAATACATCCCTTGAATAACGCCAATCATAAAGATCGCTCCGCCTACTGCAATCAAAGGCAATGTATAATCACGACGAACAGTTAAAGCCGTAACATTACGCGTATCAATGCCTGCAAATGACATTTTATGTGTGTTTTCACCGAGCGGCTCTACATTCGTCCGAATACCAACGAAGCTAACTTCGCCTTTCGGTGTCTCAGGTGTGTACATTTTAAATACAAATGCTGGGTTATTCGGAATTCGAGTCTTTGTTGCCGGGTTCCCGTCATCATCAAAATAAAAATCTGGGAAGTAGTTCAGCACTTCCACCTTCGAACCGTTCCCTAGTTCATAGACATCTTTCGGGTTGTCCAAATTAACGGTTAAGCCCCCTAAAGACTCTTGTGTTTCTTTGTTCTCTAGACGAAACGACATACTCTTTAATTCATTCAGCTTATAATCTGTTTGATAAACAGCAAAGCTTTCAAACTTAAGAGGCTGGTTCACACGAATTTTATGTGATTTTACTTCTTCAAGTTCAGCTTCAGCACCTGGAAGTGTATCTCCTTTTTCCTTATAGAGTACACCATTCGTTTGGAAGTTCTTTGGCATTCCCATTCCAACCTGTACATCATCTTCCTCGGTATACAGTTCACGCACAAAGCCGTCACTCTTCAAATAATACTCGCCATTCGTACCAGGCACAGCCTTCGTTTCTCCGTCCCGAAGCCATAAGACTTCATCAATATACATCCCTGGGAAGAAACGAAGCATACCGCCGATTAGAAAAATAATTAATCCGATGTGGTTCACATATGGACCCCACCGTGAGAAACGACCTTTTTCTGCTAGTAGGCTACCATTCTCTTCTCGAACACGATAACGCTTCTGCTTCAATTTCTCTTTCATTGTTTCGATTGACTTTGCAGGCTGAATTCCTTGCGTAGCTCCAAATACACGCTGACGTTGCAAGAAATTATCATGACGCTCAACACCTTGCTTTTTCAATGCACGATAAAGAGGAACAACACGGTCAAGACTGCAAATTACAAGAGAAATAGCAATTGATGCAATCATTAACATAAACCACCATGAGCTGTATAAGTTATGAAAGCCTAACTCATAGTACAGCTTACCTGCAAATCCATACTCCTGCTCATAGAATGCAGACGGTGAAACGTTTGGTGGAATATAAAATTCCTGTGGAAAAACTGTTCCTAATGCAGAAGCGACAAGTGTGATGACAATCAGCCACACACCTACTTTTACCGAAGAAAAGAAATTCCAAATCTTATCAACGATTGATTTCTTATATGTTTGGGACCGTCTTGCGCTTCCATCATAGCGCATGTCCAATAATTTTTTTTGCGGCTCCTCCAATGGCTTACCACAAGATTCACAGAGAATCGTACCATGTGGATTCACATGCCCGCACTGACATTTCACTTTCTCCATGGTGTCACCTCTAATCAAAATCCACGTTCTGAACGATTACGGCGCAATACTTTCCATATGGGCACGAATTGCATCTTCCGTTAACGTTCCTGTAAGGATATCTACAATTTCACCATCTTTATTAATTAAGAAGGTTGTCGGCAATGGATTTACACCAAAAGCCTCAATGACTTCCCCTTTTTTATCAAGGATAATCGGAAAAGTAAGTCCAAAACGTTCTTTAAATTTCTCAACTGCTAAGTTTGATTCTCCGACATTAACTGCTAAAATCTCGACACCCTTCTCTTTGTATTCTGGGTAAAGATTTTGCATATATGGCATTTCTCGCTCACACGGCTTACACCATGTGCCCCAGAAATTCAAAAAGACGCCTTTGCCCTCATAATCACTTAACTGCACCTTTTCTCCTTTTAGATTTTCAAGCACAAAATCTGGTGCTTGATCGCCTTTACCAACGACTTCTTTACTGGAGAAAAAGTTCGTATAGAGGGTGAATCCAAGCGCTCCTGCCAAAACAAGCAAAATCACCGTTCTCATCATTAAACGGCGCTTCTTCATCTCTCTATCTCTCCCATCTTTCCACTCTATTTTTCAGTATAGCATTTTGCACCCTCACAATAGTGTAAATATTATGAAGGTTGTGTGACAGCAAGTGCCCGTAGCTGTTTCACTTCTTTAGGTGAAAGCTCCCTAAATTCACCTGAATTCATTCCTCGTAAATCTAGGAATCCGTAGCGTTCACGCTTTAATTTCTGAACAGGGTAACCGAGTGCTTCAAACATCCTACGAACTTGACGGTTGCGCCCTTCGTGGATGGAGATTTGCACAATTGCTGTTTGTTTTTTCTTATCAATTGACAACACTTTTGTTTTCGATGGAGCGGTTAACCCATCCTCTAGCTTAACCCCTTTTTGCAGCTTTCTAATTTCTTCTCTTGAAGGAATGCCTTTTGTTTTTGCAATATAAACTTTTTCAATTTCGTACTTAGGGTGCATCAAGATATTGGCAAACTCTCCGTCATTCGTCAACAACAATACGCCAGATGTGTCATAGTCTAAGCGCCCAACAGGAAAAATGCGCTCTGGAATATGTTCAAAGAAGTCGACAACAGTCTTTCTGTTCTTATCATCCGTTACTGCTGAAATAACGCCAGTAGGTTTATATAGAAGAAAATAGACAGGTTCTTCTTTCTCAACCGGAACACCTTCCACTTCTATTTCATCATTCGGAGATACTTTCGTGCCTAGTTCCTTAACGACTTTTCCATTGACAGACACTTTTCCATCAACGATTAATTTTTCAGCTTTCCTTCTAGATGTAATACCTGCTTGTGCAATCACTTTCTGTAAACGTTCCATATTCTTTCACCTCTTGTACCATCTTACTGCTTCAATATTGTTTTCTCAAGTAGTATTAGAGCAGGAAGACAAGTTTATTATAAGCTCGAAATTTGCAGAAAATATCAATAAATTAAAACTGCCTACGATCATTTACAATCCTATCATTAACCAAAATAAAAACGCCTACCAAATGGTAAACGTTCAGTAATGATTATACGCCAAAGAATAACGTAACGACAATAAGAGACGCGATAACACCGATTAAATCAGCTAGAAGACCTACTTTAAGTGCATTCCCCATCTTCTTAATGCCAACAGCTCCAAAATAGACAGTCAAAATGTAAAGCGTTGTATCTGTACTGCCCTGCATTGTAGAAGCAAGCCTTCCAATAAATGAATCAGGACCGTAAGTAGCGATCAAATCACTTGTAATACCAAGCGCAGCTGTCCCAGAAATTGGTCGCATCGCAGCAAGGGGGATAATTTCAGGGGGAACGCCGAGTGCTTCAAGCACTGGCCTCAGAAATCCAATCAAAAAATCAAGCACCCCAGAAGCGCGAAACACTGCAATGGCGACAAACATCCCGATTAAGTAAGGCATAATCGAAACAGCAATTTTGATACCTTCTTTGCCGCCTTCTACGAAGCTTTCATAGACAGGAGTTCGTTTCCACAATCCATAGATTAAAACGATGCAGATAAGGAGAGGAATCAACCATAGCGAAAACTCAGAAAAAAAAGCCATTTATCTCCCTCCCCTTCGCAAGCTCCTATAATAAAAATAACGGTCAATCAATAATGCCCCGACAGTCGAACAAACGGTGGCAAGAATTGTTGTTAAAACAATTTCTGTCGGTGAAGAAGAGTTATAGTTCATCCGAATTGCAATAACGGTTGTCGGGATTAACGTTAAACTTGATGTATTTAACGCCAAAAATGTAATCATCGAACGGCTTGCTTCATCTTTCCCACCGTTTAGTTCCTTCAGCTGTTCCATCGCTTTTATCCCAAGTGGTGTGGCAGCATTACCGAGACCGAACATATTCGCTGTCATATTTGAAACGATATATCCAAAGGCAGGATGGTTTGGCGGAACCTCAGGAAAAATCCTACGCACGATTGGACTAAACAGTTTCGAAAAAGCATCTAATAACCCAGATTCCCTCGCAATATGCATCAGTCCTAACCAAAAGACAAGGACACTGATTAAGGCAATACTGACTGTTACCGCTTCCTTCGCCCCGCTAAAAATCGCTTCATTTACTTCTTTCATCGTTCCCGTCATTATTGCATAAACAACACTAATGACGATCATTCCAGCCCAAATGAGATTAACCATTTATTCCACCCCTACAAACTGCAGCAACACATTTTTCAGCTTCTCCCACCAAGATGGTTTTTCCCATGGCGGATTGCCGTTATAAAAAATCGGCACTTCTTCAATTAATCTCTCATCTGCAAGAATATCAACTTTTCCTACGACATTCGGAACGCCAATTTGTTTCCAGTTCTCTTGCGGTTCAATAAGCTGGATCTCATGATGAATACTTTCCTCTTCTTTTTTAGTTAACGGGTAAGTCACCTCACGCTTAACAGTTGCATGCCCTTTATAAAAATCATCATCAATGTTCGAAAGCTTCCCTTCCTTTAAAACGACCTTCTTATCAAAGGTTTTAAAGCCCCATTCATACATCGTTTCATGGTCTTGCCAGTCATTCGATGCTCGTAGTGTTACAGCAATTAAATTTTCCCCATCTTTTGAAGCAGTCGTTACTAGTGTTCGCCCTGCTCGTTTCGTAAATCCAGTTTTCCCACCTGTACAAGGCTCATATAAACTTGTTAGGAGCTTATTTTTGTTCCGCCAAACACCAAACCCATCTGAACGGTGTGACTTTGTACCAGCAATTTTTTTATAGTCTTCATTTTGCATAGCATAACGTGTTAATAGCGCCATATCATACGCAGTTGAATAATGATTTTCGGCATCATCAAGGCCATGCGGGTTCGCAAATACAGTATTTGTCATCCCAATTTCAGCTGCTTTTTCATTCATCATGTGAACAAAGCCTTCTAAGCTTCCGCCAACATGCTCTGCAATCGCCACTGCAGCATCATTTCCTGAACGAAGCATTAAACCAAACACTAAATCTTCAAGCTTAATCTCATCTCCTGCCCGCAAGTAAAGAGAGGAGCCTTCCGTCCCTTCTGCACGCTTACTCACTTTTACGATGTCGTCAAGCTTTCCAGACTCAACTGCAAGGACAGCTGTCATAATTTTAGTAATACTCGCAATCCTTCTCGGAGTATCGATATCTTTTTCATACAATACACGACCAGATTCCTGTTCCATCAAGATTGAGCTCTGGGCAGAGGTGGAGACAGCTGCCTGTGCCTCCATTGGATATATAGACACACCTGCAAACACGAGCAAGAAACATATGTATAATAACTTCATTCTCATGGAGACTCGTCCTTTCATAAGGATTTGTACAAGTCTATGCGTTTCAATGATTGATATGTATAGAATTGGTACAAATATAAAGAAATAATTGGTTAAATGTTGTAAAATAAATCTATGCTTTGAAAATACAACCTTGTAAATTAGAATTCTTAAAGTCTGCTCCTTTTTAGTCGAAATAAAGAAAGAATGAACTCATTCAAAGTCGTACAGAAATTATTTATGGAAGTATGGGGTGTTAATGGATGGATAAAACAACAGTCATAGGAATTTTGATGGGGGTTATCGCCATCGGGGTAGGGATGGTATTTAAAGGGGTAAGTCCAGTTGCCTTGCTTAACCCAGCAGCCATGTTAATTATTTTCCTCGGAACAGCTGCAGCGGTAACGATCGCTTTTCCTGGAAGTGAGATAAAGAAGGTACCGAAATTATTTAAAATTTTATTTAATGAGCAAAAGATTACCGAAGTAAAAGACATTGTTCCAATGTTTGTTGAGTGGGCAACAGTTGCCCGAGCAGAAGGATTGCTCGCCTTAGAATCCCATCTCGATAAGATTGATGATCCTTTTTTGAAGAATGGCATGAAACTCGTCATTGATGGACAGTCTGCGGAGTTTATTCGTGATGTGATGGTCGAAGAAGTTGACGCAATGGAAGAACGTCATGCAGCAGGAGCACTAATCTTCACTCAAGCAGGTACATATGCCCCAACACTAGGAGTACTAGGTGCTGTGGTAGGCTTGATCGCTGCCCTTGGAAATATGAATGATACAGAAGCTCTTGGGCATGCCATTGCGGCCGCATTCGTCGCAACACTATTTGGGATCTTTACTGGATATGTCCTATGGCATCCATTTGCAAACAAACTGAAACGTAAATCAAGCCTTGAAGTAAAGACAAAGCTTGTCATGATTGAAGGGATTCTTTCGATCCAAGATGGTCAAGCACCTATTATCATTAAAGAAAAATTAGCAATGTATGTGCCAATTAACGAACGTCTTAAGATATTAGGAGAGGACGGTGGTGGAAGTGGCGAAGAAAAAGAAGAAGGATGAGGGACACGTTGATGAATCTTGGTTAATTCCATATGCTGACATGCTGACACTACTCCTTGCCCTTTTTATCGTTCTGTTTGCAGCGAGCAATGTTGATGCTAAGAAATATGAACAAATTTCCGAAGCGTTGAACGCTGCTTTTACTGGAGGAACAGGTGTAATGGAACATCCAATGCCTGTTCAACCGCAAAACGCCGATCCTGCAGCAACAGAAGAAAAGCAGTCTTCCCCTTCAGAAGGTGAAGGAAACAAAACCGGCGGCAGTGATAGTGAAGCAGAAGAAGAATTAGAAAGCCTGCAACAAAAGATCCAATCCTACATTGAAAAAAATGAATTAAACGAAGACCTATCCACAAAGCTCACCGATGAAGGTCTGCTCGTCACGATTTTAAATGATGCCTTCTTTGCTTCAGGAAGCGCGGATTTAACAGAAGAAACAGAAAGAATTGCACGTGAAATTTCCGTTACACTTGCAACGAAAGAACCTCATCAAGTCATTATTAGCGGTCATACAGATGACAGACCAATCCGTAATGCTCAATTTGAAGATAATTGGCATTTAAGTGTTATCCGAGCTGTTAATTTCATGAAGATTTTATTAGAAAACGACAAATTAAATCCTGAACACTTTAGTGCAAAAGGATTTGGGGAATTTAAGCCAGTAGCACCAAATGATACAGCAGAAAACCGCCAGAAAAATCGTCGTGTCGAAGTACTTATCTTACCAACCAATGTTACAACAGAAGCACAGGTGCATGGGCAGAACTAAGCTCCTTAACACCTGTGCTTTATTTTTTAGTAAGGCTTCCACTTTAACTTACTTGCTTCTGTAAACCTTTCAGCTACATCCTTCCAGTTCACAATATTCCACCAATTTTTCACATAATCTTTTCGTTGGTTTTTATATTGGAGGTAATAAGCGTGTTCCCATACATCAAGCACGAGAAGAGGAATCGTGTCCCACTGTGTAAAGAACTGGTGTTTTTCACTTTGCAAAATTTCAAGCCGGCGTGCCCGTGGTGACCAGACGAGAATTGCCCAGCCAACACCTTCTGCTTGGTTGGCCGCATTTGTAAAATGTGCTTTAAACTTCTCAAAGCTGCCGAAATCCTTTTCAATTTGCTTTAACAGCGCTCCGCTCGGTTTACCTCCTCCTTTTGGGATCATATTATTCCAAAAGATTGTATGCAAATAATGGCCTGAACCGTGAAATGCCGCTTCACGCTCCCAATGTTTTAACAACTCATAATCATCTTTTTTTCGCGCCTTTTCCATCATTTTTTCTGCCTTATTTAACCCCTCAACATAAGATTGATGATGTTTGAGATGATGAAGACGCATAATTTCCTCTGCAATATAAGGCTCTAATGCATTATACGCATATGGAAGAGGAGGAAGCTTATGCCCTCCGATCGGAACACTTTTCTCATTGTCCTCTGCCCGCACATCTCCACCTTCAATTAGTACTCTTGCTTGTTCATAAAACGCTTCTGCTTCTCTTTCAACTTCAGCTGGTTCATTACGATTCACTTCTAAATCATCTAACCATTGCTGAAACCCCTCTTCCCATCGCTCGTAATCTTCCTTATCCGTTATGAGTGCTTGAACTTTCTGCTTAAAGTCCTCTGCCCATTCCTTCACCTGCTCGGTATATCCCTTTTCCATACCACACAGCCCTCCTGAAATGTCATTCCCTTGTAATGTATGCCCACCCACCATTTTTGTGCGTGCAAAGAAAAGCGAAGGCGGCTCACCCAGGGGCGACAAGCATAAGGCAGCATGCGGAGGGGACTGCCCTTTGTTCCCGCAGCAGGCTGACTTATGACCTCGAGCCCCTAGCCGCCGCAGCTAGACATCAAGAAAAGCGGAGAAAGGCGGTTAGGCTGTCCGATTGCTGAAGCATTCTCAAAGAGAAAGCCGCTCTTTGCTTTCGGCGGGAGAATGTAAAGCAACTCGCGCAGCCTGCCTTTCGTAGCTGGACAATAGAAAAGCGGAGGCGGCTTGCCCAGGGGCGACAAGCATAAGGCAGTATGCGGAGGGGACTGCCCTTTGTTCCCGCAGCAGGCTGACTTATGACCTCGAGCCCCTAGCCGCCGCAGCTGGATCAAAGGAACGCTGGCTAAGTTCGTCACGTCCTGTGACAACGCCTGCACTAGCACGTCCTGTGCGTCGAAAGCGGAGGCGGCTTGCCTAGGGGCGACAAGCAAGGGTACGCGTCATAGCAAAAACCTCAAGGCCGGTGGCCTTGAGGTCAGCTTGTAGAGAAACCCTGTGTTTTTCTACAAGCTTTTTTCATGACTTTTTAAAATAGGATGATTTTTACTCTATAGAAGTGAGGATTTGAAAGAAAAATACTCCCCTTCACCTATCCATTCTGTCTGGATAGGTGAAGGGCAATCTTTTTCATGTTCTGGCAGGCAGCTGTAAGTAATGCCTGCTCTTTTACATTTTCCAATCCCCTCAACCTGCAATAGCGAAGCCCATGCAGTTCTTTTGAATCTGCGAAGCTTCGCTCAACGGTTTCTCTTCTTTTTTGTGTAATCACTTTTCCTTCTTTGGATAAGCGATTTCGTCGGATTTGTTCTTTTCGGTCCTCCCACATGTGTCGGGTGAGAACCTTTTGATGATTTTTAGACCGTGTACAGCTTTCAAGTAATGAACACTCTTCACACTTTTTGGATCGGATTTGTATTCGCGGTACCCTTCTCTTGTAGTGGTGCGATAGGTTAACGTTTCTCCCTGTGGACATACATAAACATTTCGTTCTTCATCAAATTTAAATTTCCACTTTGGCATAAGTCCTTTCGTCGAACTGTACCGACGATGAGCAATGACTCCAAAAATGTTACGGTCAGTTAACCCCTTACAAATCGGCATTGTTAAGTAACCAGCGTCCAGTCCCACACCTTCTAAATCAAAGCCAAACTTTTCAACCTGTAGGTCTAACCGATTCAAATAAGGAACAGAATCGTGAAGGTTGCCTGGAGTGACATGAACATCGGTAATCACATTATATTTCAGGTCAGTCGTTCTATGATCTAAATAAAAGAACCCTTCTGGCTTATTCTCACGGTATAGGTAACCACTCTCAGGATCCGTCTTACTAACGCGGATCGTTTTTGTTTCTTTCACCTCCTCTTTCGGTTTAAGGGGCTTTTTTCCATTCTGGATCCGATCCTCTTCCACAGCTTTGTTAAGTTCATCAATATAATCCCGTGTTTCTTCTTCTACTTCTTCCCGTGTAAATTGGTGTCGGTTGGCATTTGCCTTCAAATGAGTCGAATCCGTAAACAGCACTCGACCACCGACCATACGATGACTCATCGCTTGATGAACGATTTCATCAAAAATGTCTTGAAAAACCGTTGTGCCTTTGAATCGTGTACGCCGATTCCAACTAATCGTTGAATGGTGAGGAACCTTATCATTTAGATGAAGCCCTAAAAACCATCGGTAAGCGACATTTGTCTGAATTTCACGTTCAAGCTGACGTTCGGAACGAATACCATAAAAATAGCCGATAAACATCATTTTGAAAAGAACGAGAGGATCGAGAGAGGGACGCCCATTATCTTCGCAATAATAAGGACGAACTTTTTCAAGGATAAAGGAGAAATCAATATATTTATCAATTTTTCGTAAGAGATGGTCTTCTGGGACTAGCTCTTCAATATGTACAAACTCCATTTCGTATTGTCGGTCTTTATTTGTATGAAACAACCTTATCACCGCCTGTATCTTCATTTACATCTATTATAACAAATTAACGCGGTAATAAGGTAAAAAAACAGGCTGTCGAGACTTTCTCGACAGCCTGACCTCAAGGCCGGTGGCCTTGAGGTTTTATTTTGATTGAAGCATTTTTGTTTTATAGTCTGTTTCATAATATTCTAGCTCTTCACGCATTTCTTGGAAGGATTGCTCTAACGATGCGATTAATTCTTTTATAGCTGTAGGTGCAGGTTCAGCAAATTTAATTGCATTTTTACCTGTGTATGCAGAACGGCTGTCTTCATACCAGCTGTCATTTCGTGGTGAATAGAACTCTTGGATACATTGATGATAGACCCAATAAAGTGCTTTTTCTGCTGCACCTTTACGGAACTTTTCACCTTTTAGAACAACATTACATGCATCAAGTCCTTCTTCACAAAAAACGTAAAGACGGCGCATGTTTCCAAGCAACCTTGCAAAGTATTCTTCATTTCCATCTTGATTATCAGCAACTAACTGCTGAAGTGTTATGTCATTAAGAAAGCCGCCAACCTTACCTGAAACATCATTAAGAAAATCTCTTGTTTGGGTTATTTGTGAATGTACAATTGTATTACTCATATCAATTCCTCCATTTTTGTCCCTTACCGCTTGACTTATTGTACAACATCGATTGCAAGGAAGGTAGGGAGTATTGATTAACGATTGTTAAGGTTGTGTAAGAAGTGTCATCGGCGAGCGTAGATCATAACCGCCATTTTTTATACTTTCAAAAACTTTTGGAAGTTCTTCAAGTTGTACGCCTTCGAAGTAACGTGCCAGCTCTTCTTGTGTGTTAATGTACACTCTTTTTCGGTTTCGAAAACCAGGGTTTTTAATTAAGCAAACAAGAGCGACTAAGTCTTTAAACGTGACATCACGGTCACCTACTTGAAATACTGGGTCCCCATTATATGGCGTAAACTCTGGAAAAACCTCATCAAAATAACGAATATAAAGTACGTGCAGGGTCTTTTCTTCTCCTTCATCTTCAAACGTAATTGATGAACGGTTAAAAAAATCCTCTGATGTATTTGGCTTTTCTTTTTCTAGTTCATAACCTTCACATGATTTGATGAGCACGACGTTCACCTCACTAATTCTTTACCCCTTTAAGGGTATGAAAACACTTACATTATGTACCTAAAACCATTTTACCATAATCATACATGCTTTTGCGGAGCTTTTGCGTTATTCTTCAATTGTTTCTTGAAACTTCTCAAAGAATAGATTCGCCTCTTCATCTGGCGATTCCTCCCTCAATTCCTCAGGAAGTGGCGGAAGTTCTTCTAACGATTTCAAACCGAAATATTCTAGAAATTGCTTGGTCGTTCCGTAAAGAATTGCACGCCCCGAACCTTCAGCTCGACCGACTTCCTTCACAAGTGCTTTTGCTGTTAAGTTTTGCAGTGGTTTTTCTGTTTTTACACCTCGTACTTCTTCAATTTCTGTTCGAGTAATCGGTTGACGATAGGCAATGATCGCAAGTGTTTCTAGGCTTGCTTGCGACAAGGCTTGCGAGGAAGGAGTTAACATAAAGCGTTGAATATAGGAAGAATGCTCTCGCTTCGTCGTTAGCTTGTACCCTTCTGCTTCCTCTATCAGCATAATCCCTCGGTCATCCTGTTCATACTCTGTTCTCAACGAGTCAATTACTTCAGCAGCTGTTTGGATTTCAATCTCAAATACTTCTGATAACTGCTTAAGCGTGAGACCTTCATCTCCAGCTGCAAAAAGGAGTCCTTCTGTAATTGCTTTCAATTGTTCAAGTTTCATCTGCGACTCCTCCTTCCGTACCGTAAAGCCATATGTCTTCAAAATTCTTCTCCTGCATACAAATAATTTGTTGGTTTTTCATTAGCTCTAAAACCGCTAAAAATGTCACCACAATATGACTTTTGTCTGGGTATGGAAACAGTGAGTAAAAATTTTGTTTTCCTTTATTTTGACGTATCGTCGTGATAATTTCTTTCATTCTAGCTTGGATCGGTATTTCTTGTCGTGTTACTTTTGTTTCTTTTAATGAATCAATTCGCTTTCGTTTCATAAGCTTTTGGAGTGCACCAAGCATATCGTAGAGCGAAACACCTTCAACTGGATTTTCTGCCCGTTCTCCTTCTTCAACTTCAACTACAGCTGGTGGTCGTGTATAAATTTGACTTCTTTCAGCTTCAAAATCTTGCAGCGTCTCTGCTGCTTGTTTATATTTTCGATACTCGATCAGTCGCCGCATTAATTCCTCGCGTGGGTCCTCTTCATCTTGACCCATTTCAAGCTCATCATCTAATATCTCTTCTTCATATGAGGGCAGCAACATCTGGCTTTTAATCGCCAGTAATGTTGCCGCCATGACTAAATATTCACTCGCTACATCTAAGCGCAGTTCTTGCATTGCATGAATGTAGCCCATATACTGCTCCGTGATTTGTGCAACTGGAATGTCATAAATATCGATTTCATAACGATTTATTAAATGTAATAATAAATCAAGCGGCCCTTCAAAGGCATCTATTTTCACATTATATTCCAACGTCAATCCCCACCATCATTGTTCAATGCCATTTTAAGCGGACTCATTATACCATATTAAAAAGAAAAAAGTGAAAGTTTGTTTGATTACTGTTCAAATCCATCAAACAGCCTTCCTCCAAACACCGCTAATTTCATGTCCACATAATCAATTATAGCATGTTTATCACCTGTCTCGAAGAAGCGCTGAAAAGATGTACAGCATTCGTTTGCAGCTTTTTCATCATATTGAAACAGAGCTCGTGAAAGCCACTTTCCTTGACCGATCCATTGCCCATTTACTTTTAACCAAAACTCAGTAAATTCCTTCATAAGCGCTTGAGCGATAAACATCTGCTCACACTGCCTCTCACAATCCTCTAAATCAAGCAACAGGTCTGTGACCGTATACCGCATATAATCAATTTGCGATTGCGTTAACTCTGGCATTCCTTCACGAAGCATCTCTTCACCGTGCTGCTTTAACTGTTGTGCCTTTTCTGCTCCGTTAATGATGATACTTTCTGAACACATCCTAGCAAGAGAGGGGTTTCCAATCATACATTCACTGCTTAAATAAATGTAAAAGCTCGTTTCTTCATAGACAAATAATTCGTAATCCACTCCATCCTCTCGTATACATTTTCGGTTGTAAGTGGGTTTTTCTTCCGTAATCACTAATAAGTCAATATCTGATTGTGCTTTTTGCTCTCCTCTTGCTGTGCTTCCCGCAAGAAATACAGCCAATACATTTGTGAAATGCTGGTCTACAAACTGTTCTGCAGCTTGAATTCGACGCGTTTTATCAAGCATGTTTTCCCTCCATGACGATCTTTTTATTAAAAATTGGGCATTCGCCCATACAGATCCATCATTTCATCATATGTTAATACCGTAAGCTGAATTATAAAAATCAAAGGAGGATTTCAACATGAGCGCAGGTTGCGGATATGGATGCGGCGGAGGTTTCGCGTTAATCGTTGTGTTGTTCATTTTATTAATCATCGTAGGTGCTGCTTGGCTTTACTAAGCTGTTAAGCATGACATAGACTTTCTAACAAACACAAAATGGGTGCCACATTTGCTGGCACTCATTTTTTATGAATTCGAAAACATTACGTCTGTATGGTAAACTGATTTAAAAATAAACCATTTGTTAACGAAAGAAGGTGACTGAATGAGGTACCCAAAAGCTTACATTGACTACCTTGTATATTTTCATGGTCCCCGGGATTATTTTGAGTGCCATGAAGTACTTGAAGAATATTGGAAGGAAGATAAGCCTGGCGAACGAAAAGCTCATTGGGTTGCATTAATTCAAGTAGCAGTCGGATTCTACCATCACCGAATCAAAAATTATAAAGGCGCCGAACGTATGATTCGTAATGCCCTACATATTTTCGAGAATGAACGAGAGGCCGTTGAAGTGCTTGCATTGGATTATGAACAATTGCTTGTCCTTTTGCACCGTGAATTAGAACAAATCCGTCAGAAGAAACCATATGAAAGTGTTGAGCTTCCAATTACAGATGAAACTTTATTAGTTCATTGTGCAGAAAAGTGTAATGAAATCGATTGTAAATGGGGAATGGTTAGTGACTTAGAAAATGAGGAGCTTATTCGAAAGCATACACTACGCGACAGAAGTGATGTCATATCTGAACGAAAAAAACAACTGCGATTAAAGCAAAAAAGTAGGGAAGCCTCGTCATAGACGGCTTCCCTTTCCTTTTATAAAAACTGTGCGTCTTCATCACATTTTGAGAAGAATGCTGTGGTGTGCTCATTGGGATATATTTCTACTTCTTCACCGAGTGTTTGACGAAGAGCGTCTAACATTTTCTTTCCGATTCCTTGATACCGATGTGATGGGTTTACACATACGTGCTGCAATTCTGCACTCCCATCCTCGACCTTAACACCAATAATTCCAATAATATCTTCTTCTTTCCATAAATATAAATGCCACCGTGCGTCTTTTTCATATTGACTGATCGTTTGTTGAAGACGCTTCACATCTTTTTCTGTTGGCATAAACGAAAGAAGCCCCATCGCTATTTTTTCATAAGATTTTTTATATTTTATTAACATTCTAATCCCTCATTATTATATAAGCTTGCCAATGAGCGACAGAAGCAGAATGGCAGCAACAATCAGCACTGTGATGAAAAGCCATTTTTCTTGTTGTTTGCCCGGTTTCAACAGTAGGGTCACCACTCTTTTTTATATTATAAACCAAATCGAAAAGAATACAACAGAGTAGTCAGCCTAATTTTATTTAAACATGTTTGTCAAATTTGCCATTTCAATCGCAGAAACAGCTGCTTCCCATCCTTTATTACCTGCTTTTGTTCCCGCACGCTCAATTGCCTGTTCAATTGTTTCAGTTGTTAATACGCCGAAAATAACGGGTAATCCTGTTTGCATCGAAACTGAAGATACACCTTTGGCTGCTTCACTGCACACATAATCAAAGTGAGGTGTTGAACCGCGAATGACAGTTCCTAATGTAATAACAGCGTCATATTTATTTGATTCGGCCATCCTTTTGGCAATTAAAGGGATTTCAAATGCTCCAGGTACCCATGCAATATCAACATCCTCTTCTTTCACACCATGACGTCTTAGTGCGTCCTCAGCACCGCCTAATAGCTTACTGGTAATAAATTCATTAAAACGCCCAACAACAACCCCGATTTTCAACCCTGTACCAACTAATTGTCCTTCATATAGATTACCCATTTTCTGTTCCTCCAATATGCTTTTTAAATTTTAACCTAAACCTTCATTTTGAATCAATCTTTCTTAACCGTTAAAAATGAAGCATATGCCCCAATTTTTCATACTTTGTCTTTAAATAGCTTTCATTTTCTTTCCGACTCGGCATCTGAAGTGCTACTCTATCCACTACTTCAAGTCCGTAGCCTTTTAATCCTGTAATTTTTCGTGGATTGTTTGTTAGAAGTTTCATCCTCGTAACACCTAAATCACGAAGAATTTGCGCTCCGATCCCATAATCGCGCAAGTCTGGCTTGAAGCCTAGCTTTTCATTTGCTTCTACTGTATCATAACCCTGCTCTTGCAATTTGTAAGCTTTCATTTTGTTTAACAACCCAATGCCTCTTCCTTCTTGACGCATATATAACAAAATCCCGCTTCCAGCATGGTCAATTTGGGCAAGAGCTGTATGAAGTTGTGGTCCACAATCACAACGGTAGGAACCGAAAACATCTCCTGTCAAACATTCGGAGTGCACACGGACCAATGTCGGTTCATCAGGAAGAATTTCACCTTTTATAAGTGCAACATGTTCTTTATCGTCAATTTCATTTGAGTAGCCGATCGCTTTGAAATCTCCAAACGCAGTTGGTAGTTTGATTTCTACTTCACGTTGAACAAGCTTTTCCTTCTTGCTTTTATATTTAATTAAATCTTTAATCGTAATCATCTTCAAATCAAATTGATCAGCGATTTTCCGAAGCTGAGGCACGCGCGCCATTGTACCATCTTCATTCATAATTTCACAAATAACACCAGAAGGCTTTGCGCCACACAGCCTTGCTAAATCAACAGCTGCTTCTGTATGTCCAGCACGTCGTAACACCCCTCCATCTTTCGCTACAAGTGGAAAGATATGACCCGGACGCTTAAAGTCAGAGGGCTTTGAATCTTCATTGGCTAGTTCAAGAACTGTTTGCGCGCGTTCAAATGCTGAAATGCCTGTTGTTGTCGTTTTATAATCAACGCTGACTGTAAAGGCTGTACCATGTGGGTCAGTGTTATGATCAACCATTGGCGCTAACTCCAGTCGTCGAGCATCTTTTTCAGTCATCGGTGTACAAATAAGCCCCCGGCCATGTGTTGCCATAAAGTTAATTGTTTCAGGTGTAACCTTTTCAGAAAGTGCAACAAAATCACCTTCATTCTCTCGGTCCTCATCATCACATACAATGACAACCTTCCCTTGCATTAACTCATAGATCGCTTGTTCAATCGGGTCGAACATATCGAACACTCCTTTATGATTTAAATCCGTGCTCCTCTAAAAAAGCTTCTGATAAAGATGAGCGCTGTTTCGTATCAGAGAAACGCTGGGTAATAAATTTTTCAATATATTTTGCCAGCATGTCACATTCAATATTAACAATGTCACCAGCACCTTTATTGCCTAAGATCGTTTCTTGAAGGGTATGTGGTATAAGGGAGATCGTGAAGCTCTGTTCGCTAACCCCAAAAACCGTTAAGCTTGTACCATCAATTGCTACAGAGCCTTTTAGCACGATATAACGAAGCAGCTCCTCTGAAGCTTCGATTTCATAATAGACAGCATTCGCTTCCGGTCTTTTTGAACGGATCGTGCCGACCCCGTCCACATGGCCTGAAACAAAGTGGCCACCGAAACGTCCTCCTGCTGCCATGGCCCGTTCTAGGTTGATCTCAGATCCTTCCTGCAATGTCTTCAAGCTTGTTGCTTTCACCGTTTCAGGCATTACATCAACAGTGAATTGAGAATGATCAAACGTTGTGACTGTAAGGCACACACCGTTTACTGCAATACTGTCTCCAAGCTTCACATCTTTGAGAATTTCACTTGCCTCAATGGTCACTTCAATCGAATCTTTTGACTTTGTCATACGTTTAATTTTCCCTTTTTCTTCGATAATACCAGTAAACATCCTTATGCCTCCTTTAACACCGCCACTATTTTCAAATCTTCCCCAACTTGCTCGACAGTTTGAAAAGTTAGTTCTGGTGCATCTTGTAAATTCGCTATCCCTTCACCAAGAAAAGCAGCAGGTGCACCTAACCCTCCAATCAGCTTTGGAGCAATATAGAAGACAACTTGCTGAAAGGCTCCTGCTTTTAAGAAGCTGCCATGGACAGTGGCACCGCCTTCCACAAATAAAGAAGTAATTCCTTCCTCTCCTAACAGCACTAAGACGTCCTCGATTTCAATTTGCTCTTGTGATAGCTCCAACACTTTCACACCATGCTGCGTCAGTTTCTGAACTTTTTCTTTCGGTGGATGTGCTGCTGTTATTACCCAGGTTGGAACTGTCTTATCTTGAATGAGCCCTGCATTTAAAGGAATACGCAATGCATGGTCAAGCACAATACGAATAGGACTTTTTCCTCCATATTCCAACCTTGTCGTTAAGCTAGGGTTATCTTTAATAACTGTTTCAACACCAACTAAAATACCGTCATGCTGATGACGATAGCGGTGAACATCTTCTCTAGCTTCTTTACCGGTAATCCACTTACTCTCACCGCTTACAGTTGCTGTCTTTCCATCAAGACTAACAGCCGTTTTTAAAGTGACATAAGGCGTTTTTGTTTGAATATAGTGAAAGAATTTACGGTTTAAGTCACTTGCTTGCTTTTCTTGTACGCCTGTTGTTACTTCGACACCTGCACGTTCGAGCTTAGCAATTCCACTGCCGGCAACTTTCGGGTTTGGATCGGTTGACGCAATAACAGCCCGGCGGATTCCACTTTCCACTACAAGGTCTGCACAAGGAGGAGTCTTTCCGTAATGACTGCAAGGCTCTAACGTAACATAAATCGTTGCACCTTTTGCTTCATCTCCTGCCATTTTTAACGCATGAACTTCCGCATGTGCTTCCCCTGCTTTTAAATGTGCTCCCATTCCTACAATGCGATGGTTCTTCACAACTACTGCTCCGACCACCGGATTTGGGCTTGTCTGCCCTTGCGTTTGCTCCGCAAGCTGAATTGCTAACTGCATATATTGTTCATCCGTCATAGCTTTCCCTCCAAACCATCATCTGTCATTCTCAAGCTATAAAATAAAAAAAAGCCCCTTGGTTCAATCCCAAGGAGCAAATATGTAAGTTGGAAACATTGTGATCGTACATCAAATAACCCTTTGAATAACGCCTAAATACAACTTATTGTATTTTAGCGTTTTAAAAAGTAAAAGGGTAAGTCATTTACTGTTCACTAAAGTAAGCATGCCACTATTAAGACACACTTTACCTTCTGTTTCCTTCTCCCATCCAGACTTTCACTGTCGGTCCCGGATTTGCACCAGGTCCACCGGCTGTAATGATTTACAGCACGGGTCACGGACTTTGAAACAACCTGTTTCATCACCGCCGGTCGGGATTTCCACCCTGCCCCGAAGGAATTTCTTAATCTTATTCAGTTGTCAAACTTTCGTTACTTTGGTTGTAAAACAAATGTAAAAAAGAAAATAACGCCCCACGCAATACAGAAGAGCGCTAATATTGCAAGCAGCACCCAACGATTCAAAGCTTTCACCCTCATCCCATTAATAGGTTCAAAATTATTATACACAAAACATTGCCATCTTGAAAGAAAACAATCTGCTCATTGAAAGAACAAATGCTCAAAAACGCCCGAGTGCTTAGGCGCTAAACCTAGATGATAATAAAAAAGGCCTCTGCCTACAGCAGAAAGCCTACAATGATTCTTATTCTTCCCAAACCTTTACTTCTTGCATAACATCGCCTTGCTGAATGCGAAGCACTGTATCCATACCTTCAGTAACTTGCCCAAATACAGTATGACGACCATCTAGATGTGGCTGTGCTTCATGTACGATGAAGAATTGGCTTCCGCCAGTATCCTTACCTGCATGTGCCATTGATAATGAACCAGGTACATGCTTATGCGGGTTGCCTTCTGTTTCACACTTAATTGTATAGCCTGGACCACCTGTTCCATTACCGATTGGGCAGCCGCCTTGCGCTACGAACCCAGGAATAACACGATGGAATGTTAAACCGTTATAGTAGCCTTCATTAATTAATTTTTCGAAGTTTTCAACTGTTCCAGGCGCTTCGTTCGGATATAATTCAAATACGATTTTTTCGCCATTTTCAAATGAGATTTGACCTTTTTTCACAATAACTTCCCCTTTCATAATCAAACGTCCTTACCTATTCTACAACGTTCAAGGTAAAAAAGAAAATATTTCTTCTATAAAGACAGATCGTAACGAACGAGGTCTTCATAGTTTTCACGGCGAATAACAAGCTTTGCATCTCCATTTTCAACAAACACGACTGCAGGACGCGGGATACGGTTATAATTGTTAGCCATTGAATAACCGTAGGCACCTGTACAGAAAACAGCTAGCAGATCATTACTTTTTACAACAGGAAGGTCGACATCCCAAATTAACATATCGCCAGACTCACAGCACTTTCCTGCAATCGAAACTGTCTCTTCTGGTGCTTCATTTGCACGATTTGCAAGCATCGCTTCGTACTTCGCTTGATAAAGAGCTGGTCGCAGATTATCACTCATACCGCCATTTACTGCTACATACTTTCTAACATTCGGAATTTGCTTAGTCGAACCAACATGATAAATCGTTGTACCCGCATCCCCTACAATCGAACGACCTGGTTCAATCCAAATTTCAGGTACTTCTAAATGAAATTGCTCAGCTTTCGCTTTAACTGCACGAATAATCTCTTCAATATATTGATTTGGCTCTAACGGGTCATCCTCTTCTGTATAGCGAATCCCAAAGCCACCGCCTAGGTTCATTACTTTCGGAACATAATCAAACTGTTCACGCCAGCGGTACATCGCTTCAAAGATCTTTTCCGCTGCCATAACAAAGCCCGTAGATTCAAAGATTTGCGATCCAATATGACAATGTACACCAAGCAATTCAATATACTCTGAATCTTTCACATTCTCAATCGCTTGCTCAACCTGACCGCTTCCAAGATCAAAGCCAAACTTCGAATCTTCATGTCCTGTTAAAATATAGTCATGGGTATGTGCTTCAATTCCAGGTGTAATTCGTAAAAGAACAGGAATACGTACCCCCGTTTCTTTACTTACTTCTTCTAACAGGGCAAACTCATAAAAATTATCGGTGACAAAGCAGCCAATGCCTGCTTCAACACCCATTCTTATTTCATCTAAGCTTTTATTATTACCGTGGAAATGAATTTTTTCAGGCGGAAAGCCAGCTTGTAAAGCCGTGTATAGCTCTCCTGCAGAAACGACATCTAAGCTTAAGCCTTCCTCCCGAACTAATTGAATCATTGCTTTACACGAGAAAGCTTTACTTGCATAAGCTACCTGCGCGGTAATACCGTGTTTTTCAAATGTTTCCTTAAATGAACGCATACGTCCACGCATCAACTCTACATCGTAAGCAATTAACGGTGTTTGAAATTCCTTAGCTAATTGTAGGCTATCAACACCACCGATCTCTAAATGTCCTGCATCATTTACTCGACTCGTTCCATGTAACTTCATGTCATTCCCCTCATTCTCTCCAGACTGTACAAGACAGCGTTTCTATCGTGAAAAGAAAGACAGTCAAAAGAACTGTCTTTCAGAAATTTCGCACACTGCTTTATTAAAAACACTTTATCACACAAACGTGTACCTTTCAATAAAGAGAAAACTTCCGCTATTAGAAAGTTATGTCGGTTGTTTTGTCGGCTGTTTACGAGGGGGTTTTGTCGGTTGTTTCTTGGAATTACGCGGATGAACGATGCTTGGACGTGTTTTCGACAATGGTACGGACACACGGATTAATATTTGCATGAAAGCCTTTGGATTGAATGGAACAAATGGCCAAAGATATGGTGTATTTAAAGAACGGATTTGAGTTAACAGAATAAATACAACTGTTGCGGCAATTGCAAAGCCAGGTACGCCAAATGTTACGACTGACAGTAATAGAAGAACCCTGACGAGCTTATTAGCAATACTTAATTCATAACTTGGAGTAGCAAATGAACCGATTGCGGCCACTGAAACATATAAAATAACTTCAGGTACAAACAAGCCAACATCGATCGCAATTTGTCCGATTAACACTGCTGCAATTAACCCCATAGCTGTTGAAAGCGGAGTCGGCGTATGAATGGCAGCCATCCTCAACAAATCTAAACCAATATCTGCAATTAATAATTGACCAATCATTGGAATATTCGAATCTTCATTAGGACCAATAAACTCTAGTGCTTTCGGAAGCAACTGAGGCTCCATTACGAATAAAAACCAAAGCGGCGTCAAGAAAAGAGAAGCAATCATTCCAAGAAAACGTACCCATCGCAAAAAAGCTCCTGTGGCAGGTGTTTGGCGATATTCCTCTGCATGCTGAACATGATGAAAAAATGTGGTCGGTGTAATAATGACACTTGGTGATGTATCAACCATTACAATCACATGGCCTTCAAGCAAATGGGTAGAGGCCACATCTGGACGCTCTGTATACCGAACAAGTGGATATGGGTTGAAGTTCTGTTTCACGAGAAATTCTTCAACTGTTTTGTCTGCCATTGGAATCCCGTCAATTTGAATTTCAGATAGCTCTTTCTTAATCAGCTTAATTAATTGCGGGTCAGCAACATCTTGAAGATAAGCGACACAAATATCTGTTTTTGACCGTTCACCAACCTGCATCATTTCAAGTCGCAGTCGTTCGTCACGAATGCGTCGACGCGTTAAAGCTGTATTTTCGATTATATTTTCGGTATAACCATCACGTGAACCACGGACAACTTTTTCTGTGTCAGGCTCTTGAGGTGTTCTGCCTGGATAACTACGTACATCAACGATAAATCCTTGTGCTTCATCCTCAATTAAAATGATAAGCAGACCAGAAAGAAGCTGGTCAACAATCTCATCCATTGTTTTGGCTGGTTGAACTTGCTGATGAATCAGCCGATTATTAATAAGTTCCCGCGCGTTAATTGTAGGTTTTTCATTATCATTTATTTCAACAAGTTCCCTTAATATTTCAATAATAAAGGCAGTTTCACATAGACCATTTAAATAATACACATGCATCCATTTATTTAAGATTTTATATTTTCGAACACCTAGGTCAAAGCTTGTTCCAAGACCAACATGTTCTTTAAGATAAGCTTCATTATTAGGTAAGTGTGAAGAAATCGGTGTTTTCTCTTTTTCTTTCTGCTGCACTTCCTTCACCCCTTTCCTTATTTTTCTGACTGCTCAACATGCTCAAAGACAACCCCATGGGCAATGGTTGGAATCGTTTCCTTCTGATTCAATATAGTCGGGCTTAAAAGTGCTCCTGTAGCTACAACAAACACTCTTTTCAAATTCCCTTTGCTTATTTCATCTAATAGATATCCATATGTGACGACAGCTGAACACGCACAGCCACTCCCGCCGGCAAATACACCTTGATCGCTGTAGTAAACCATTAAGCCACAATCATTGTGAACCTTTGATAAGTCATAACCTTCTTTTTGAAGCAGCTGAACAAGCAGAGGACTTCCTACTGCTGATAAGTCACCGGTCGCAATTAAGTCATAATCCTGTGGCGAGCGAGCCATATCTTTAAAATGCCTTGAAATTGTATCCGCTGCCGCAGGCGCCATTGCACTTCCCATATCAAATGGATCATTTAACCCGTAATCAATCACTTTTCCAATCGTTGCAGCTGTAATCTTGACATTTCCTTGCTTCTTCCCGATAAGCACTGCACCAGAACCAGAAACAGTGAATGTTGCTGTATCCGGCTTTTGACTTCCATATTCTGTAGGATAACGAAATTGCTTTTCTGCTGAGGCATTGTGACTGCTAGCAGCGGCAATTGCACGATTTGCAAAGCCGCCATCAATTAACGCTGCTGCAACCGCAAGTGTTTCCATCGAAGTGGAGCATGCGCCAAACATACACAATAGCGGAATCCCAATATCCCTTGCTGCATAATTTGTCGTTACATTTTGATTCATTAGATCTCCAGCTAAGAACAAATCAACATCGTCTGCTGTATATTGCGATTTCGTGATACATGTTTGGACAGCATCATTGAGAAGACGGCGCTCAGCCATTTCCCAACTTGACTCCCCACAGTCAAGCTTGTCGTATTTCATATCATAATACTTTCCAAGCGGACCACGCGCTTCTTTTGGCCCTACTGCCGTACCGGTCCCTTCTACATAAATCGGTTGTTGAAATTGCCATGTTTGTTTGCCAATCAGCCTCATTTTTGATTACCTTCCTTTACACTGTGAAATCCTATTAAAAATCGACAAAATAAATCCAATGGAACAACGAACCAAGCACTTTACCGAACACAATAGCCATCAGAAGCATAATAATTTTTTCATCCACGCCAATTCGTTTTGCTAAAATTGGAAAAACATTTAACACTTCTGTCAATGCAGCCGCTAACATACCGATAAACATCCCGCATGCAAGTCCAATTGGCACTAATAATAGTGGTGAGTAATGTAACGTAATCCCTTGAAGACCTAGCCAACTAGATGTAACAGCACCACTAATAACACTCCATTCATAAGGGCGAATAAATTTCATTGTTTTCGTTAATTGGGTGAGCCTTGGAATAATCCCAAGCACTGCAAGAAATGCAACAAAACCTGAGCCTACCGCTAATCCACCAGCAAGACCGATAAACATGAGAAAAAGAACCTCAATTGTCGTCAATTCTGTTCATACTTTCTTTGTTTTCGTGAATCACAATATATTGGTCTAAATCTTGCTGATACTTAAACATCTCAACTTCCAGCGGGCTCGGCTCTTCATTAAAACGCTTTTTAAATAAATGATTAAAAAATAACACCATGCCAATACCGAGTCCTAAGGAATAGGGGATTTGTAATAGCAATGGTTTCTCAACCTCTTCACCGGTTATCATCTTATATAACTTTTGCTGTACAGCTTGCATACTTACATCTTCATGAAAATTCATGATTGCAAGCCCCGCTCCAAAAAACAAAAGCAGCCATACAGCAACAAATGAAAGAACACTCCATTGTTTGCGTGGATAACGAATTTCAACAATTGTTTGATTCGGTCCGATTGTTTGAACTTCTAACTGTTCATCAACGTGACGAATTAAATCAATCACCCTCATCATTTCAATGACAAGAATGTTTTTATCTTTAGAAGAGATTTGATGAACAACAATACCTCGAAGCTTTTCGACAACATCAGGAGAAGCAGAGATTTTTGCAAGATCACCCAACCTCAAAACATCTTTTTGCTTCGCAATAACACGCTGATATAACCTGAGATAACAAACCTTTGCCACCCTTGTCACCTCAATTCCAATAACGAATAAAATTTAGCTCCATCTTTATGTATAGTATGAGGAATACCTATGTCACTCATTCCAAAACACCCAAAACAAAAAATGGGAATATCGAAAAGCGGAGAAAGGCGGTCAGGCTGTCCGATTGCTGGAGCCTTTACACAGAGAAAGCTGCCTTTTGCTTTCGACGTGGAAAGGTGAAGCAACTCGCGCAGCCTGCCTTTCGCAGCTAGACATCTAGATAAGCGGAGGTGGCTTGAACAGGGGCGACAAGCATAAGGCAGAATGTGGAGGGGACTGCTCTTTGTCCCCGCAACAGCCTGACTTATGACCTCGAGCCCCTAGCCACCGGAGCTGGACATCAAAGGAACGCTGGCTAAGAACGTCACGTCCTGTGACAACGCCTGCACTAGCACATCCTGTGCGTCGAAAGCGGAGGTGGCTTGAACAGGGGCGACAAGCATAAGGCAGGATGCGGAGAGGATCGCCCTTTGTCCTCGCAGCAGGCTGCCTTATGACCTCGAGCCCCTAGCCGCAGCAGCTGGACATGAAAGGAACGCTGGCTAAGAGCGTCACGTCCTGTGACAACGCCTGCACTAGCACATCCTGTGCGTCGAAGGCGGTCAGGATGTCCGATTGCTGAAGCCTTTACATAGATAAATGACTTATTCACTCTCTAAAAACGTAAAAAAGACAGGCAATCTGCCCGTCTTTTTCTTATGTTTCTTCATGATGAATTTGCTGTTTCATATAATGCAAAATTTTCTTTTCAAGCCTGGACACTTGTACTTGTGAAATACCGAGACGCTCGGCTACCTCTGATTGGGTCTTATCTTTGTAATAACGCATATAAACAATTAGGCGCTCCCGTTCATCAAGTGAGCGGATTGCTTCTTCTAAAGCAATTTTATCAAACCATTTGCTGTCTTCATCGGCAATTTGGTCAAGAAGTGTAATCGGATCTCCATCATTTTCATAAACCGTTTCATGAATTGAAGACGGTGCACGACTTGCCTCTTGTGCCATCACAACATCTTCAATTGAAATCTCTAATGCTTCAGCAATTTCGGTTATTGTTGGTGCTCTGCCTAGAATCTTTGAAAGCTCGTCTTTTTTTCTGCGAATTTTGTTGCCTGTTTCTTTCAGCGAACGGCTCACTTTCACAGTCCCGTCATCTCGAATAAATCGTTGAATTTCCCCAATAATCATCGGCACGGCATAGGTTGAAAATTTCACATCATAGCTTAAATCAAACTTATCAACAGACTTCAATAAACCAATACAGCCAATTTGAAACAAATCATCTGCTTCATAGCCTCGGTTCAAAAACCGTTGCACAACAGACCAAACAAGACGCATATTTCGTTCCACAATTAAATCACGAGCTGCTTGGTCCCCACTTTGGCTGCGTTTAATAAGTGCCTTCACCACGTCATCCTGCAAATGCGGTTCTTTCTTGACTTCCACGTCCATAGGCAGAACTCCTTAATTGCATAACGCTTTACTTTTGGATAGGTGCTTAGTTAAACGAATTGTTGTTCCCGCGCCAGCATCTGTTTCAATTTCAACTTCATCCATAAAATTCTCCATAATCGTAAATCCCATTCCTGAGCGTTCCAGCTCTGGTTTCGTCGTAAATAACGGCTGTCTAGCCTCATCAATATTTTCAATTCCCAACCCATCATCATGAATCGTTAAATAAACAGTTCCTTCATTCAAAGTGACTGAAATATAAACAATTCCTTCTGGGTTATTATCGTAACCGTGGATAATCGCATTTGTAACTGCTTCTGAAACGACCGTTTTAATCTCTGTTAGCTCATCCATCGTCGGGTCTAACTGGGCAATGAACGATGCCACTGTTACCCGTGCAAATGACTCGTTCTGACTGAGGGCAGAGAATTGTAAGTTCATTTCATTTCTCACTCACTTACGCCACCCCCAATGACTGAAGTGCATACTCTTCATCCTCGACAAACTGGATAATCTTATAGATCCCTGACATTTCAAATAAACGATGAACAGCAGGGGAGATCGAACAAATCATCATCCTGCCACCTTGGTTTTGAATTTGTTTGTAACGCCCAAGAATCACGCCTAAGCCTGAGCTATCCATAAAAGTTAACGACTCCATATTCAAAATCATATGCTGAATATTTTGCTTATCAAGTACTGCATGAATCTTTTCCCTTAGCTGCTCCGACGTGTGATGATCTAACTCCCCCTTGCAAACGCACTAACAACACATCGTTTTTCGTTTCAAGTTCAATCGCAAGACTCACGTTTGATCCTCCTCGCATTTTGGATATGTGAATCTTTCTCCTTTTCATTCGCACAATCCTTCCACATGACAAAACTAGTGAAAAGCTTTCGAATTACGGCAATGAACTTGGTAAAACGACAATTTAGTTCGCTTTCGCAAATGAACCGAGCACACGTTTAAATAATTGCCACCATGATGCTGCCTCAACATCTGCAGCTGCCACAAGCGGACTTTCTACTAACGTTTTCCCATCTTTCATATATGTCAGTGTGCCAACTTTGTCGCCTTTTTTCACAGGAGCAAGCAAATTCTCTGGCAAATCAACATTTTTTTGAATTTTGTCAATCTGTTCGCCTTTTTTCGTCAATAAGGAAATATTTTCAGATGTGACGATATCAACTGTTTTCTCACTGCCTTTACTAAGGTTAATTGTTCCAACCACGTCACCACGTTTATGCATCGGATGTGATTCATATTGCATAAATGCAAAATCAAGCATATTTGTAATTTGGCGATTACGTTCTTTTGGCGTTGGTGCTCCCATTACAACCGCGATAACACGCATATCCTTTTTCTTCGCTGTAGCTGTTAAACAGTATTTCGCTTCATTAGTAAACCCTGTCTTTAATCCATCAACGCCAGGATAAAATTTAACAAGACGGTTTGTATTTACAAGCCAAAATTGCTTTTCAGTTCCTTGACGTAAATAATCTTCATACTTACCTGTGAATTCTGTAATTCCTTCGTACTTTAACAATTCCTTCGCCATCAAAGCCATATCTGCAGCTGTACTATAGTGATCATTAGCAGGGAGACCTGTTGGATTTTGAAAATGCGTATTCTTAAGACCTAATTCTTTTGCCTTTTCATTCATTCTCTCGACAAATGCATCAACCGAACCTTCAACTCTTTCTGCCATTGCAACTGATGCATCATTACCAGAGGCGATTGCGATTCCCTTCAGCATCTCTTGGACTGTCATTTCCTCTCCTTCTTCAAGGAAGATTTGAGAGCCGCCCATTGATGAAGCCAATGCACTCGTCCGAACCTTTTCATCCATTTTTAATTTTCCTTGATCAATCGCCTCCATGATAAGAATCATTGTCATGATCTTAGTCATACTTGCAGGCGGAAGTTTCTCATTGCTGTTCTTTTCGTATAGAACCGCTCCACTGTCACGCTCGATCAAAATCGCAGACTTAGCCTGGTCGACCAGCTCGATTTTCGTTTCTTTCGCAGCAGTCGGTTGAACACTGAACGATAAAAACATTAACACAGCAAGCATCGTTGAAACGAAACGCACTGTTGTCATCTCCCTCCAATCGTGATACAAGACATTTTTTCCATTAAATATAAAAATATACAATACGAAACATATCTTTTTTCGCTTTTTCATGGTATGATTGCACATAAAATTCTGAAAATTAAGGAGGGAAATCCAGTTGAGTCAAATTGCCACTTCCTTCAATGCTCATGCCAAACAATATGATGCTGAACGCAGAAAATTAATCCCTTGCTACGATGAGTTTTATGGTACGGCTGCCCAGCTTGTTGATTTTGAAATGAAAAAACCGCAAATTCTAGATTTAGGAGCAGGCACAGGGCTTCTTTCGTCAATGTTGTTAGAAAAATATCCAGATGGTGAGTTTACGTTAGTTGATCTTTCAGAGGAAATGCTACAAGTTGCGAAGAAGCGCTTTACTGAAAAGAGCAATGTTACATACGTAACAGCGGATTATACCAATTATCCGTTTGAAGGACCATATGATGCTGTAGTATCCTCGCTTTCTATTCATCACCTTTCAGCCCAACAAAAAGAAAAGCTATATCAAACGATTAACAAATTATTAAAGCCTGGTGGAATATTTGTGAATGCTGATCAAGCACTAGGTGAAACAGCTGAACTTGATGCGCTTTACAAACAAAATTGGAAGACACGAATCGAAGCAACTGATTTAACAGCAGAACAATTACAAAAAGCATATGAACGAACAAAGCTTGATAAAATGTCAACGCTTTCCGAACAGCTTGGCTGGTTAAAGAAAGCTGACTTTAAGGATGTTGATTGTGTGTTTAAGTCCTACAGCTTTATCGTCCTATATGGCAAAAAGAAAAGCTGAAAAAGGTTGAATGCCTTTTTCAGCTTTTCTTTTATTCTGTGATAACATCGTAAACGAGTGCTGGTGCGTTTACTTTACTTGGAGATAGTGTGAAGCTCTTATCCAGCTTTTCAAGCGCTTCCGCTACATCTTCTGTATTAGCGTAAAGCGTAGCAAGTGACTCACCTTTCTTCACTTCATCACCAATTTTTTTACGCAAGACAACTCCGACAGCTAAGTCGATTTGAGATTCTTTCGTTGCTCGTCCTGCGCCGAGAATCATAGCAGCATTTCCGACTTCATCTGCCACAATTTCTGATACATAGCCATCCTCTTTCGCTTCAAGCTCAAATGTGTATTTTGCTTGTGGGAGTCGCTCTGGATGATCCACCACTTCGGCATTTCCGCCTTGTGCTGATAGGAATGTTTTAAATGTTTCTAATGCTTTTCCAGATGTGATTGCTTCTTCAAGCTGTTTCCGAGCATCTTCTAAGCTGTCAGCCTTTTCAGCTAGATGAACCATATGACTTCCAAGAGTCAAACATAATTCTTGTAAATCCTTCGGTCCTTTTCCTTGAAGCGTATCAATCGCTTCCTTCACTTCAAGAGCATTCCCAACTGCAAAACCTAACGGCTGGCTCATATCTGAAATGACAGCCATCGTTTTCCGGCCTACGTTGTTTCCGATTTGCACCATTGCCTTTGCCAAAGCTTTTGAATCTTCAAGCTGCTTCATGAAAGCCCCTGCACCTGTTTTCACATCCAACACGATTGCATCTGCTCCGGCCGCAATTTTTTTACTCATAATTGAACTTGCAATTAACGGAATCGAATTAACTGTGGCTGTGACATCACGGAGTCCGTACAGTTTCTTATCAGCCGGTGTTAAGTTCCCACTTTGTCCGATAACAGCCACTTTATTTTTATTAACGAGTTCAATAAATTCATTATTGTCAATTTCGACGTGGAAGCCATCGACAGATTCGAGCTTGTCAATCGTACCTCCTGTATGACCAAGACCACGGCCAGACATTTTTGCAACGGGAACGCCGACTGATGCCACAAGAGGTGCTAACACCAACGTCGTTGTATCTCCAACACCGCCGGTTGAATGCTTATCTACTTTAATTCCGTCAATAGCAGACAAATCAATTTTATCACCAGAATCAACCATCGCCATCGTTAATTCCGCACGTTCTTCCTGTGTCATATCTTGAAAGAAAACCGCCATTGCTAATGCACTCATTTGGTAATCAGGGATCTCATCATTTGTGTAGCCTTCAATCATGAAGCGGATTTCTTCTTTTGTTAATTCTTTGCCATCTCGCTTTTTCTGTATAAGGTCAACCATTCGCATGTTGAAACACCTCTCCCTTTTAAACTTGTGCTGCTGCGACGATTTCTTTAACAAGCTTGATGAACTTTGGACGGGTACGGTTTGCTGTTTCTACTACTTGCTCATGTGTTAACGGTTCTAGGTCTTCCCCAATAGCCATATCTGTTACGCAAGAAATTCCAAGGACATTCATTTGCATGTGGCTTGCAACGATAACCTCAGGTACTGTTGACATTCCGACTGCATCACCGCCAAGATTACGAAGCATGATTAACTCTGCTGGCGTCATATATGTTGGTCCTGTAATACCTGCATAGACACCTTCTTGAACTTTAATCCCAACCTTCGAAGCTGTTTCTTTTGCAAGCTTTACAAGTTCAGGAGTGTAAGCACGACTCATATCTGGAAAACGTGGACCTAACTCTGCTTCGTTCGGCCCAATTAATGGATTAGCACCTGTCATGTTCAAATGATCATTAATAATCATTAAATCGCCAGGCTCAAAGCTTTCGTTCATACCTCCGCACGCATTTGTTACAACAAGCATATCAACGCCAAGGCCTTTCATCACACGGACAGGGAATGTAACTTCTTGCATCGAATAGCCTTCATAATAATGGAAACGACCTTGCATGGCGATAACAGGCTGTCCATGCAGCTTTCCTACTACAAGTTTCCCTTCATGCCCTTCTACTGTTGATTCTGGGAAATGCGGAATGCTTGTGTAATCAATTTTAACGGCCTCTTCCACTTCATCTGCTAATACGCCAAGCCCTGAACCAAGAATAAGACCAATTTTCGGCTCTACTTTTATTTCGCCTTGAATATAATCAACTGCTTCTTTCATTTTCGCTGTTAAATTTTCCATTTTTCCACCCCATTAGTTCATTTCGTTTACAATTTCTTTAACAAATGCTAAGAAACTAGCACGAACTCGTTCAGTTGTTTCAATTACTTCATCATGTGTAAGTGGTTGATCTAAGATACCTGCTGCCATATTGGAAATACAAGATATTCCGAGAACTTCCATGCCAGAGTGGCGAGCTATAATGACTTCAGGTACTGTTGACATCCCCACTGCGTCACCACCGATTTTGCGAATCATTCGTACTTCTGCAGGTGTTTCGTATACAGGACCGCTATTGGCAACATAGACGCCTTCTTGAATCGTTAAGCTTAACTTCTTTGCAACACCTTTCGCTAGCTGACGAAGCTGCTTTGAATAGCTTTCGGACATATCAGGAAAACGCACGCCAAGCTCATTGTTATTCGGCCCGATAAGTGGATTGCCATTCATATTATTAATGTGATCGGAAATCAGCATTAAATCACCAGCTGAGAAGCTCTCATTTACGCCACCAGCAGCATTTGTAACGATTAATTTTTCAACACCTAATTCCCTCATAACACGGACAGGAAAAGTAACCTTCGCCATCTCATAGCCTTCATAATAATGAAAACGGCCTTTCATTGCGATCACACTTTTCCCTTGTAATTTCCCAACTACAAGCTGACCAGCGTGACCTTCAACTGTTGAGACAGGGAAATTCGGAATGTTGCGGTAATCAATCGTTTCTGGGTTTTCAATCTCATCAGCAAGAACGCCAAGACCAGATCCAAGAATTAAGCCAATTTTCGGTTCTACAGAAATGTGTTTGTTAATATAATCTGCTGCTTCTTTAATCATCTCAAGCATCCGTATTCGCTCCTGTCATTAGTGAATTTCTTTCAAAAAGCTTGCGCCGTGCTTTGGCATCTTAATACCAAAATTATCTGCTACTGTTGCACCGATATCTGCGAAAGTATTTCGTACTGGTAGTTCTTTTCCTTCTGAAATTCCTTTATGATACACAATTAACGGAACGTATTCACGTGTATGATCTGTACCATGATGAACAGGGTCATTTCCGTGATCAGCCGTAATGATCAGTAAATCTTCTTCTCCCATTGCCTCAAGTACTTCAGGCAAACGAGCATCGTACGCTTCGAGTGCTTCCCCGTACCCTTGTGGATCACGACGATGCCCATATTTCGCATCAAAATCAACAAGGTTCAAGAAACTCATACCTGTAAAATCCTTGCCTAATGATGCATTTAATTTATCCATTCCATCCATATTGGAAGTCGTGCGGACGGCTTCTGTTACGCCTTCCCCATCATAAATATCAGAGATTTTGCCTAGTGCAATGACATCGAGACCAGCATCTTTCATTTCATTCATCACTGTGCGGCCAAATGGTTTTAAGGCGTAATCATGGCGGTTTGACGTTCTTTCAAATGCACCCGGCTTTCCAACAAATGGGCGGGCAATAACACGACCTACCATATACTTTTCATCAAGTGTAAGCTGTCGAGCAATCTCACAAATATTATAGAGCTCTTCAAGTGGTACAACTTCTTCATGAGCGGCAATTTGCAACACCGAATCAGCTGAAGTATAGACGATTAGTGCCCCAGTTTTGATATGCTCTTCGCCAAGCTCAACAAGAATTTCGGTACCAGAAGCAGGCTTATTCCCAATAATCTTTCGGCCTGTCCGTTCCTCAAGCTCGTTGATTAATTCAGCTGGAAAGCCATCAGGGAATGTACGAAAAGGCTGCTCAATGTTTAAGCCCATAATCTCCCAATGGCCTGTCATTGTATCTTTTCCGTTCGATGCTTCTTGCATTTTTGTATAATGAGCAAGTGGTTTGTCTGCTGGTTCAATTCCTTTAATATGGCGAATATTGCTCAGACCAAGGTTCCCCATATTTGGCATTGTTAGTCCGTTCATATGCTCAGCAATATGGCCGAGTGTATCTGATCCTTGATCATTAAAAGCCGCTGCATCAGGTGCTTCACCGATACCGACTGAATCCATAACAACTAAAAAAATCCGTTTAAATTTCACGTTCTTTCCCTCCAGTCAATTTCCACCATGAAAATTTACTATTTTTAGCTATACCCTGAATAAAACCCTTTCACACATCTAGTATAATACAGATGTAAGAGGTCTGACATCTTTAATTTCAAATTTTCTATGAAAACATTTTCCGCACGTTAAAACTCTAGCAAACTTGCATTTTAAGCGCGTGGATGAAATGATTTGTAGATATCTTTTAAGCGTGTTTTCGTTACATGAGTATAGATTTGGGTTGTTGAAATATCTGCATGACCAAGCATTTCTTGAACCGCTCTAAGGTCTGCCCCATTTTCAAGTAAATGAGTCGCAAATGAATGACGCAATGTATGCGGGGTTAGTTCCTTTTCAATCCCTGCTTCACGGGTAAGCTTCTTTAAAATTTTCCAAAAACCTTGTCGTGTCAACCGACGGCCATGATTATTCAAAAACAAAGCATCATTTTGTTCTCGCTTTAATAAGTTCGAACGACCGCGTTGCAAATATGTATCAAGAGCCTTGGAAGCCATCCGACCTACTGGAATAATCCGCTCCTTGCTTCCTTTTCCTAAACAGCGAACGAACCCCATTGTTAAATGAACGTCCCCAATATCTAAAGAAACTAGCTCACTAACGCGCATGCCTGTTGCGTAAAGCAGTTCAATCATCGCCTGATCACGCAATGCAAAAGGAGTTGTCCCTTTAGGAGCTGATAAAAGCGCTTCCACTTCATTAGAAGAGAGCACCTTTGGCAGCTTTCGTTCTGCCTGAGGTGTATCAAGATGTATGGACGGGTCGTTTTCTGTTCGTTTTTCCCGTAATAAAAATTGATGAAAAGCTCGAATAGAAGCAAGGTTTCGTGCAAGCGTCGAACTAGCCCGTCCTTTTTCCTTCTGATGACCGAGGAACTGGACAATATGTAATCGCTTTACATCATTGAAGGAAACGAGGCATTCGACTTTCGTTAAATACATCATGTATTGTTTCAAATCACGTTCATAAGCAGTTGATGTATTTTTTGATAAACCACGCTCTACTATTAAATAATGAATAAAGTCCTTCACTTCATATTCCATATCCACCTTGAAGCACCCCCCTTTTATTCTCCGTGTTCATAGAAGAACAATAACCGCTCAATGACAGGATAAGCGTCATCAAAATTACTTGAGACCTTTACAGCATTGCCTTGCGGTTCATCATAGCGATGATAATTTTGATACTCTTCATTTACCCACATCATTCCGATATAGAAAAGAATGGTACAGCCTGTGAAGATGATAAATACTTTGAGCGCATGAAAAAACATCTTCATTCCAGTTAACACAGTCATTCCTCCGTTTGTACAAGCATTATTACAAGCATATGCCCATACAAACGAAAAATATACATAAAGCTTCAATAGTTACGTTAGCCGATTTATGACCTTTTGTAAATAAAAAAACCTTCTCCTCTTAGTTAGGAAAAGGCCTGACTCATCAATCTTTACCTTCTGAATGACAACGATGACAAATGCCGTGAAAGGTAAGACGGTGATCTTTAATTTTAAAATTCCAATCCCGTTCTACAACCTTCTCAACATCACCGAGTAAGTCTTCTTGAATTTCATCAACCGCTCCACACTCAATACAAACTAAGTGATGGTGAAAGTGGTCGGCTCCTTCTTTACGAAGGTCATAGCGCGATACGCCATCACCAAAATTTATTTTATCAACAATTTTTAATTCTGTTAACAATTCTAATGTTCGGTAGACAGTTGCCAACCCAATCTCGGGGGATTTTTCTTTCACGAGGAGGTAGACATCTTCGGCGCTTAAGTGGTCTTCTTCATTTTCTAGAAGCACACGAACGGTTGCCTCGCGCTGCGGTGTTAACTTATAACTTTGAGAGTGTAATTGTTTCTTAATTCGTTCAACCCGACTTTCCATAACTGTTCCCTCCCTCGCATTACATCATTATTATAAGCAGTTGGATAAAAAGTGTCAAATTGTAATAATTCTAAATTAGTGAATGTAACTTCTATTATATAATAAATGGTCTAATTGAGAAAAGGGCACAAACAAAAACACCGTAAATCATCACGGTGTGTAAATCATTTTAATGACTGTTTTCATCATGGCAGGAGAGGCATATGCTTCAAAAGCCGAAACACCAGCAATAATAATAAAGGCTCCAACAACGAGAAAGGTATACCTTGTTAGATGAGGAAGAATCGGCTCATGTGTCCTAGCAAGAAATTGCTGTCGAATCATTTTTAAGGAAAAGTGCACGGCCGCTGATGAGGTAATAATAAAGACAGGAATCAATATCATATTTTGCGGCAATACCGAAACCATCGACAGCAAAAACCCTGTCACTCCAAGTTGGTTTACTAAAAAGCCCACTGTAAACCCTGTTACCAAGCCTTTAATAAATAACAAAACCAAAATAACTGGCAGTCCAATAATCGATAATCCAAGCACCCAAATTGAACCTATATATTTTAAATAATGAATAAAACTTTGCCGAAACATTAAATCTGGATCTGCAATCACATCATCTGAAAGCTGTCCAAAAAAACGCGATAAATAAAGATACAAATCTTCCTTCTGTGCAACGCTTAAACTATTAACGACAATCGCCCCAAAAATAATCCCCATTAAAAAAAGGATCGTTGTAAACAAATAAATCGAGGACTGCTCACGCACGTACATCATTAAGGTTCTCTTAACCGATTGTCTCAAACCACTTTCCTCCTCACTCAACCCTATCAAATCCTACTCTTTGAATCTAGTCTATGAGATTCCAGCAAAACTATGACAAGAAAAGTGGACACGCCTTAAAACAACAAAAAAGCCAGTTCTCTATGAGTCGGAACTGACTTTTCCATAACGTCCTGCGCCTCCTGCTTGAAAGGCTAAACGACCTTCTCGTGCGCGGACTATTTGCTTTGCAATATTTTCAGATACAACCTTTTTTAATTCTTCATATGTCGTGCGATGTAGCACATTCATTTCCGTACCAAAATGCTTACGTAATTTTTGTAATGTTTTCGGGCCGAGCTTAGGAATAAATTCAAGAGGGACTTGGTGAATGTATGGCGGGCGTGGACTTGGATTTTTCGTATGTTGGGCAAGTTCTGCAATGCGGTTGCTAACTCCTTTTACGAACCGATGATGTCCACAATTATGACAAGCATCATCCCGTTGAGCAGGTGTGCCACAATTTTCACAAGCTGTTTGATGATATTTTCCAAGCCTAGGGTCCAGCCCAAAATTTTTCACGACAGCTCTTTCCCTTTCATTATGAAGAGCCATTTTTAATTCATGAAATGTAGCTTTTTCCATACGTAACAGTTGATACTCTCTCCCAATTTTAGCAGTGGAATGAGCATCTGAGTTCGATACAAACGTATAACGATGCAGCTCAGTTAAGCTGTCAGCCATTTGCGTATTTGAGCTAAGGCCAAGTTCAATTGCATCAATTAATTTTGGTTCAAAAACCTCTGATAACGATTTGTTCACACCGCTTCCGTACAAGCTTTTAAAAGGAGTGAACACATGAGCCGGGATAAATAGTCCGCCAAGCTCGCGTACCTTCTCCTGAAGCACTTTCGGCCTTTCATAAATACGTTGTGTGCTAAGGTGAAGGTTTTTTACACGCTTCCCGTACCATGTTGAGAAAGCATGCATCGTATCTAAATTAGGCATATAACAAAGGACATGGAGAGGTCCCTGAGTGGACACATCATTGATTTCGATTTCCGTGCCAAGAATTAACGTTAAACTGCCATAGCGAAGTCCACCTTCTGCTTCTTCTATTAATTCTCCCGTATTAACCATTTCTTCTAATTGGGTTAACACTTCAGGAACATGACAGTCAATCACCCCAACCATATCCATGCCCTTTTGTTGTTCTGCATCATATAAAATATTTTCAATGGTCAGTGCTTTCGAGCCTGTGATTTTTACAGGCTTACCTGATTTCGTACGGCCGATATGAATATGTAGATCTGCGAAGAATTCTTTCAATTATAATCCCTTCAATACTTGTTTTAATTGCATATATTGCACAGCATACGCTGTTTTTGCATCATAAATTTGTTTTTCACGGATTAATTGAAACGCCTCATCAATGGTAACTTCGACCACTTCGACAAATTCGTCTTCATCTGTACCGGCGCTTTCCTCTAGTTTCTCAAGTTGGTCTGTAAAATATAAATGAACGAGTTCATCTGCGAAGCCAGGTGATGTATAAAAGGATGTAATGTATTGAAGGGCACAGCATTTATAGCCTGTTTCCTCCTCCAATTCACGCTCTGCTGTTTGAATAGGTGCCTCGTCTTTTTCTAATTTACCTGCTGGGATTTCGACAATCGTTTTTTCTAACGCTTTTCGATATTGACGAACCATTACTATTTTATCTTCTGGTGTCACAGCAATAATCGCTACAGCACCAGGATGCTTAATAATTTCTCGCTTGCTCGTTTTTCCGTTTGGAAGTTCTACGTCATCGACTTGGAGGTTGATGATGCGACCCTCGAAGATTTTTTCTGATGATAGCGTCTTTTCTGTAAAATCCTTCATCCTCGTTCATCTCCTTGTTCTATTCTTTCAAATGTGTACATAAATTCTACCATATTCAACCAAAACTAGGTATAGATTGTGTTCTAAATTTACGCGAAGGAGTTTTAAATATGAAAATTTATGTAAAACCAAATGGTATCACAATGGTAGGGAAAGCTTGGGAGATTCGTTCAAAGCTTCGACAATACTGTAACACGTACGAAACGGTTGAACAATGGACCAAAAGCGTGCACGAAGAACGTCCTACAAAGCAATAGGGTGAAATTTTTGTGAAGCTTCCTCTTTCACGTTACAATAATTGCGCAAAGGGTATGGTACATATGTACAAGTCATCGTTTTAAAAGGAGGAAGCCGCATGAACAAACGTCAACTAGGAAAGTCTGACCTATATGTCAGTGAAATCGGCTTAGGGTGTATGTCGCTTGGCCGTGAAGAAAAACATGCAACATCGATTATTGATGCTGCTTTAGACAAAGGGATCAACTATTTAGATACAGCTGATGTGTACAATTTCGGACTTAACGAAGAATTTGTCGGAAAAGCGATTCAACATAAACGGGATGAGCTAATACTTGCCACAAAAGTCGGTAATCATTGGGAGAATGGCAAGGAAGGTTGGTTTTGGGACCCTTCTAAGTCGTACATAAAACAGCAAGTAAAAGAAAGCTTACGTCGTTTGCGCACCGACTATATTGATCTTTATCAATTGCATGGCGGAACAATTGAAGACCCGATTGACGAAACAATCGAAGCATTTGAAGAGTTAAAGCAAGAAGGTTACATTCGCTACTACGGCATTTCGTCAATCCGGCCAAATGTTATACGTGAATATGTGAAACGCGCGAACATTATAACGGTTATGATGCAGTACAGCATTTTAGATCGACGCCCTGAAGAAAATGTTCTTGATCTTGTAAATGACAATAACATAAGTGTTATTGCACGAGGACCGCTAGCCAAAGGCTTGTTGACCGAACAAATCGAGCAAAAGGCTAGTGAAAAAGTAAAAGAAAATGGTTATATGGGATACAGTTACGAAGAGCTTTTAACATTAAATCAGCAGCTTCAAAACTTGACATCGGACAAGCGTTCATTGAACGAGACAGCACTGCTGTATCCATTACACCACCCTGCAGTAGGAGCAGTTATTCCTGGTGCAAGCAGTATCGAGCAGCTTCAAGCGAATGTAAAAGCAACAAAAGCAGAAGCATTTACAGAAGCGGAATATAAAGAAATTCAACTTATGTCTAAAGCCAATCAATATGAACAGCATCGATAAAAGACAAAACGGCTAGGGAAATTCCCTAGCCTTTTTTATTTGTGTACACAAAGACAGTGTTTGTTGTACCGTTCCATTGTATTGTTGCTCCTAAATGTTTTTCAAATAGGCGAACAGGAACAGACGTCATTCCATCAATTAACTCAATTGGCGCTTTTAAATCAATATAACGATTATTAACACTTACTTGTCCATTATCTAGGTGGACAACAACTTTGGCATCTTCTTGCTTTAAGATAATTGATTTTTTCTCTGGTATATACGAAAGAGATGTTCCGGTTTCTTCTGCAAGTGCACGAACTGGAACATACACCGTCTGATCAAATTTATAAGCCATTTCCTTAAATGACTCTGCATCACCGTTTACATCGAGGTTGACTGGCTCCCTTTTTACATAGGTAATGGCCTGCGAACCCATTTGCACCCATGCTTGTTCAAAGTTAGCGCGATTTACCTTTCTGTTTCTCTGATGATATAACGGGTCATTCACATAAACATATTGATCATCATATCCAGTTACAAGCACTGAATGCTCACGATATGTTACTTTCACGGTGCCATCCTTTGTTTTCCAGTAATAAAATTGACTTTCAGGGAGCTTGCGGAACCGTGTGTTGGTAATAACCCACACTGGTGTCCCTCGATCAATTGCCGCGTAGACATCTGTGATGGCTCCCCCTGTTAAATCTTTGATTTGGTTCGGCAGGTACTGCTCTGCTAAATCAGCAATTGGGCCGTGGTACACCCCATATCCTGATTGGTTAAACGTATACATATTGCCTACAAATCCATTATAAGGGTTGCCTCGATATCCGTTTTGACGAAACGGCACTTTTTTTACTTCCTTGGCAAGCTGCATTTTATTTGCATACTCTACCCCTGCACTGCGAAGTAACATCGTAAGTGACGTCACTTCACAGCCACGTGGTAGTTCTGGCATTTGCCGAATATGGTCGACATTCATTGTGTTGGTTGCAGCTGAAACAGTTTGTGCATATGCAAAATAACAAACAAAAGTAGTAATCAACACGACTAACCTCAAATTGGTTCACCATCCTGAATCTTTGTTGGTTGCTTGCTTTTGCGCCATACTGTTCTATTGCTTTGTGAACTACTCCTTAAACACATTTCTGAAATTTCTAATAATTTTAATGAATTTGTAACATATGTGTAATGCAATACCTGCACTTTTTATTGTTTACGATGGCTGAACACAATTGAACCAGTAAAGCAATTACCAATGAATTCTTTCTGGCAGAAGGTGAAGAACTTCAATTTAAAGTATGATTGAACCTAACGAGGAAAAAACAGAAAAACCATACACCCCCTATGGGATGCATGGTTTCCTTACTTCTTAATACTAATTAACTTTAATTCGGTCATTTCCTCAATTGCATATTTAATGCCTTCACGGCCTGTGCCGCTCTTTTTCACGCCACCATATGGCATGTGGTCAACACGGAAGGTTGGAATATCATTAATCATCACACCGCCGACTTCAATTCTTTCTGCAGCTTCAAGTGCTTTTGAAATATCTCTCGTAAAAATCCCTGCTTGAAGACCGTAATCAGAGTTGTTTGTTTTTTCAACTGCTTCATCAATTGAGGAGACTTTATTAAGAACAACAACAGGACCAAAAATTTCTTCACAAATAACCTTCGTATCTTCTCCTGCATGCAGAAGAACCGTTGGCTGCAGCATATTTCCTTCTTTTTTACCGCCAGTTGCGAGCTCAGCGCCATTCTGAATGGCATCTTCAATCCATTCCAAAACTCGGTCTAATTCACCAGGGGCGATTAACGACGAGACGTCTGTTTTTTCATCTAATGGGTCACCGAGTACCAATCCCTTCGTCTTTTCCACAAACTTTTTCGCAAATTCATCGAAGATTTCTTCATGAACATATGTCCGCTGAACTGAAATACAAACTTGCCCTGCATTTGCAAAAGAGCCTGTTACGACTCGATCAATCATTCCATCAATATCTGCATCTTTGTCAACGATCACTGCCGAATTAGAACCAAGCTCTAATGTGACTTTTTTCAAGCCTGATTTATTCCGGATGCCAATTCCGACCTCTGGGCTTCCTGTAAACGTAATTTTCTTCACTCTTTCATCTGTTACAATTTGGTCACCAACTTTACTGCCACTACCTGTAATGACATTAAGAGCACCTTTTGGCAGGCCAGCTTTCTCAAACAACTCACCAATGAAATACGCACTAAGTGGTGTTTGCGATGCAGGCTTTAACACCACGGTGTTACCTGAGGCGATAGCTGGCCCAACTTTGTGAGCAACAAGGTTCATCGGAAAGTTAAATGGGGTAATCGCCGCTACAACGCCAACAGGCTGTCGTATTGTATAAGCAATACGCCCTTCTCCGCCTGGTGCTGCATCCATCGGAATGGACTCTCCATAGAGGCGACGAGCTTCTTCCGCTGCAAACTTATAGGTCATAATCGTACGTTCTACTTCGCCTTTTGCCGTTTTAAGCGGCTTAGCTGATTCAAGAGAAATTGTTTTTGCGCACTCTTCCTTGTTTTCCTTTAACAGAGCCACAAGATTTTCTAAGATTTCCGCCCGTTCATGTGCAGGCATTTTCGCCATTGTTTCGCGCGCCTCGTGTGCGGCTGCTACTGCTGAATGAATTTCATCTTCATTTGCATATGGAATTTCAGCAATTTTTTCTTCGGAGTAGGGAGACTTCAAATCACGATATTCTTGTGCTTCCACCCATTCTCCATTAATAAAAAGTTTCTTTCTCATGCGACACCATCCTTTGTCATTTAATCAGCTGCCAACTCTAGGGTTACTTCTTCTAAGATATCTAACCCTTCTTGAAGCTGTTCATCTGTAATAACAAGCGGGCTTAAGATGCGTAATACGTTTCCATACAAACCTGCACCCATAATGATTACTCCCCGCTGGTTTGCAGCTTGAATGATTTGCGCTGTCAATTCTTTATTCGGTTCTTTCGTCTTCTGATCCTTCACAAATTCAATTGCTGACATCGCCCCAACAGTCCGAACCTCTCCAATTGCACTTACCCGTTTTTTCAACTTATTAAAACGATCCGTTACTTGTTGACCGATCGAATTAGCTCTCGCTGGAAGGTTTTCCTCTTCCATTAACTTAATCACTTCTAGTGCAGCTACACATCCAAGCGGACTCCCGCCATAAGTGCCACCGATTTCACCGATATCAGGAGCATCCATTACTTCAGCACGCCCCGTCACCGCACTTATTGGCAATCCAGCGGCAATTGATTTTGACATTGTCATTAAGTCTGGCACAACATCGTAATGCTCCATCGCAAACATTTTCCCTGTTCGTCCGAAGCCTGTTTGTACTTCATCTGCAATAAATAAAATGCCGTTCTCCTCACAAATTCGTTTCACACCGTGCACAAATTGTTTTGATGGTCCGATAAAGCCGCCTTCCCCTTGGACAGGCTCCATAATAAATGCGGCAATATCCTCTGCAGGTACTTCTCGAAGGAAAAATTCTTTAAACTCATCCAAGATAGCCCGATCGACATCATCAGATGAATAACCTTCTGGCGCTCGATAATAATAAGGATATGGCATTTTATACGTATCAGTTGCAAATGGGCCGAAACCGTTTTTATAAGGCTTTACCTTACTTGTTAACGACATCGCCATGTACGTCCGCCCGTGAAAGCCGCGTTCAAATGAAATAATTCCGCGACGCTTTGTATATCGTCTTGCAATTTTTATGGCGTTTTCAACTGCTTCAGCTCCACTATTTAGAAAGAACGTTTTCTTTTCATGCTTACCTGGAGTAATTTGATTTAACTTCTCAGCTAACTGAACATACGGTTCATACATCATCACATGAAAACAAGGATGAATATAGTGATCAAGCTGCTCTTTCAAAGCTTCTACAACAGTTGGCGGACAATGCCCCACATTTAATGAACCAATTGCTCCTGCAAAGTCTAAAAATGTATTCCCGTCCACATCATGCAGCACTGCTCCTTCCCCACGCTCTACGAATGACGCAACTGTATTAAACGGGCCACGCGGGACATGTTGCTGACGTTTCTTTAGCAGCTCCAATGATTTTGGACCTGGAATTGCAGTATTAATTTGAATCGTTTTTGTTTTTGAGGTCATTTATGCCCTCTCCTTTCAAAATATTCAAACTTTTATTTTTGCACGCCGCACCAATTGATAATCGTAAGTGCAATAATCTCAGCTGCTTGAAATACTTTATCAAGCTCAATGTATTCGTTTGGAAAGTGAGCCATTTGCGTAACACCAGGCCCAAACACAATCGATGGTGTATTACCGACATTTGTAAGCAGCCCACCATCTGTTCCCCATGGAGATGCTTCAATAACAGGCTCCTCCTTATTAACACTACGATAAGAATCCGTTAGTATTTCCATTAGTTCATGCTCCGTTTCAATCGCGCCTGGCAGCCAGCGTGCTCCATACCATTCCAGCTTAACAGGTGTATTCTTAAACCATTCATCCACTTCACCAAGGCGCTGAATCCATTGTTCCATTTCTGCCTTTGCTTCATCGATTGTTTCTTCTGGGGCGATTCCCATACGTCCTTCAATCTTGACTAAGTCCGCAACCGATGATGGCCACTCTCCGCCTTCAATTCGACCAATATTAATTGGAATCGGGATCGGGATATTATCATAAAGAGGGTCTGTAATACGTTTATTGCGGATTTCTTCGAGTCTGCGAACATGTTCAGTCACGACAAGGCTCTTTTCAATTGCACTCACACCTTCGTAACGGGTACCGCCGTGAGCAGAACGCCCTTTCACCGTAAGTCGAAACCACATTGAGCCTTGTTGCTTCGGAAAAATTTTCATATTCGTCGGTTCAGGAATGAGTGCCGCATCAGCTGTATATCCTTTTAGCACTGCATCAAGCGTCCCTGTACCGCCGCTCTCTTCCTCAATTACACTGTGAAAGATTACATCCCCTTTTAACGGAATGCGAAGTGCCCGAATCGCTTCTATCGCTAGCAGTAAGGCAACATTTCCACCCTTCATATCAGTCGTTCCGCGTCCATACATTTTTCCGTCAATGATTTCGCCACTATAGGGGTTATGTTCCCACTGCTCCAAATCACCTGCTGGCACGACATCAATATGCCCATTCAAAACAATTGAACGACCTTCTCCGCTCCCTTTCATTACACCAACGACATTCGGACTTCCTGAAAAATCCGTTCGGTTTGATGCAAAATAAGGATGCTTTTGTAGCTTCTCTCCATCAGGTTCCCACGTGTCAATTTCTAATCCAAGCTGTTCAAGTTTTTTTAATACCAGCCGTTGCACTTCTTCTTCATTTCCTTGCACACTATCCGCCTGAACAAATGCCTGCAACAACTCAATTCCACTTTGACGATTAGCTTGGAGCCATTGCTGAATGTCTGATTTGACCACTTGCATCGAATCGCTCCTTTCTTGTTAGAATGTCATATTTTCATAGATAACGGCTATTCCCATTCCTCCTGCCATACAGGCTGTCACAAGTCCATATTTGGTTTTGCTGCGCATCATTTCATGAATTAATGAGACCGACAACTTAGCACCTGTGGCGCCAACAGGGTGGCCTAAGGCAATTGCACCTCCATTCACATTAACGATTTCTTCATTCAACTCTAATTCACGAATGACAGAAATCGCTTGAGCCGCAAACGCTTCGTTTAATTCAACAAGACCAATATCCGAAAGTTGAAGCCCTGCTTTTTGCAAAGCTTTTTGAACAGCAGGAACTGGGCCAATTCCCATCACTTCCGGTTCAACTCCTGCACTTGCGAACGCTTTTACCTTCACAAGAGGCTTTAACCCTTGGTTCTCTGCTCGTTCTCTAGACATCAATAAAAGGGCTGCAGCTCCGTCATTCATTGGACAAGCATTTCCTGCTGTTATTGTGCCACCCTTTTTAAATACTGGTTGAAGTTTTTGTAAGTCTTCATGCGAAACATTTTGTCGTACACTTTCATCTGTTTGAAAAACTTTTTCATCGCCTTTTGCCTTGTATTGCAAAGGAATAATTTCAGAATTAAATTTACCTGTGTTAATTGCTTGTAATGCCTTCTTATGGCTGTTATATGCAAAAGCATCTTGCTCTTCTCTAGATATCCCGTACTTCTCTGCTAATCGCTCTGCGGTCATTCCCATATGCTCTTCTGCAAGTGAACAAATTAGTCCATCAGAGAGAAGGGCATCTTCCATTTTCACATGACCGAACTTACCGCCCCAACGGTTTTTCACAAGGTATGGGACATTACTCATGCTTTCAACTCCGCCTGCAATAACGACTTCCTCCTGACCCGTTGCAATGGTCATTGCCGCAGCCGTAACCGCCTTCAAACTAGAACCACACGCTTTGATTACAATATGAGCTGGAGTACTTACAGGAAATCCTGCTAATTGAGAAGAAATCCGCGCAGAATTTAATCCACCACCATGGACATAGCCATGCCCAAAGATAACTTCATTGACATCTTCCTTACTTATAGTCGCTCGTTCCATAAGCCCTTCTAATGTTTGTCTGCCAAGTTCAACAGCTGATAAAGGCTTTAAGCTCTTTCCGAAAGCACCTACTGCACTTCTGACTCCCGCTGTTACTACCACTTCCTGCACACCAACATCCCCCTTACGACATTGTCTTCAGTTCTTCTTCAAATATTAAAGTTGCTTCTGTATGTTGCTGTATATCTTCTGGCGTATATGGTTCCATAACCTCTGTGACCACAATTCCTTGTTCACGTATTTCCATGACCGCCATATCGGTTATAATCATGTCTACACAATTAGCTGAAGTAAGTGGAAGGTTGCATGCTTTTAATATTTTTGGCTCACCGTATTTATTCACATGGCTCATGAGAACAATCACTTTTTTTGCTTTTTGAGCAAGCTCCATTGCTCCGCCTATTCCCGGTACACGCTTTCCTGGCACAATCCAGTTTGCCAAATCACCTGTTTCACTGACTTCAAGTGCGCCAAGAATCGTAATATCTAAGTGACCGCGACGAATCATCGCAAACGCTTCACTACTATCAAAATAGGAAGCACCGTTATTAATTGAAACAGGCCACCCTGCAGCATTACAGAGTGCAGGGTCTTCTGTTCCTTTCTTTGGTGCCTCTCCCATTCCAAGAATGCCGTTTTCTGCGTGAAACATGACCTTCATATCGTCTGGAAGAAAGTTCGATACGAGTGATGGAATTCCGATACCAAGATTAACGACCATCCCTTGCGTAATTTCTTCCGCAGCACGTCTTGCAATCGCATTGCGTACGTCTACTCCCATGCCCATTTCCAGTCCACCCCCTTGCTTTGAATCACCATATCAACATAAATGCCCGGCGTAACGATACACTCTGGGTCAAGCTCACCGAGTGGGACGATCTCTTCCACTTCTGCAATCGTAATAGTACCTGCCATCGCTACTAGTGGATTAGTGTTTCGAGCACTTTTATCAAAAACTAAATTCCCGTATGGGTCTGCCTTCTTGGCATAGACAATTGAAACATCTGCTGTTAATGGAGTTTCTACTAAATACTCTTTATCATTAACTGTTACTTTCTGCTTTCCTTCTTCAATCATCGTGCCGACTCCAATGTCTGAAAGGATTCCGCCAAGTCCTGCTCCACCGGCACGAATTCTTTCTACTAAGATACCTTGTGGAGAAAATTCAACTTCCATCTTTCCTTCTGTCATCAATTTGCCAGCAATCGGATTAGAGCCAATATGGGAAGCAATTAATTTCTTCGCTCTCCCCTGACTTACAAATCTGCCAATCCCAATCTCAGGAAAAGCCGCATCATTACCAATTAACGTGACATTTTTAACACCTTTATCAAGCATTCCTTTTATAAGAAGAGGGGGATTTCCAACCCCACCAAAGCCTCCAAACATCAATGTGCAGCCGTCATTAATTTGTTCCAGTGCTTCTTCTAATGTAGTAATTTTATCTACTTTCTTTTCTACAATCATACGTTCACCTCCGTTAAATAACAGTGTCAAATGCACCTAAGCTTCTTATCTCTTCCGCTACTTCACTAACGGTTCTATCAAAAATTTCCACAAGCTGGTCAATTTCAGCACGATTAATTGTTAAAGGTGGTGAAATGATGACAGCATCTCCTAATTTCCCTTCAAGCCCAGCTGAGGATGGATAAACGAGAAGACCGTTATCTTGTGCACGCTGTACAATACGTGAAGTTACACCTAACCCTTTTGTAAATGGCTCTTTCGTAAACTTATTTGCTACAAATTCAACCCCGATGAGGAGGCCTTTCCCGCGAACATGACCAATCATTTCGTGCCGTGATACGAGAGCTTCTAGCTTCTGGAATAGATACTGACCATTTTCAGCTGATTCCGTTACTAAATCGTGCTTTTCAATATAGTCAAGTACTGCAAGTGAAACAGCTGCTGACTGCGGATTTGCACTATAAGTATGACCGCTCATAACCGACTTTGAGCCATTTAAAATCGGCTCCATCACATGCTCTTTCACTAGAGTAGCTGCCATTGGCGTATAGCCTGCACTCATTCCTTTTCCAAGTGTAATGATATCCGCCTCTGCATCCCAATGATCCATACCGAACATCTTTCCAGTACGGCCAAGACCAGTCATCACTTCATCTGCAATAAACAGCACATTATGAAACTCACAAATTTCTTTTATCCGCTCATAATACCCAGGTGGCGGAACAATGGCCGCACCTGCTGCTCCAACAATCGGCTCGGCAATAAATGCTGCAACATGCTCGGCACCAACTCGTCGAATAGCCCGGTCAAGTTCGTCAGCACAAGTCAACTGACAGCTCGGATAGGTTTGCTGAAACGGACACCGATAGCAATTTGGTGCTGAAACAGCTGGGTAATCCTCAAGCAAAGGTATAAAACGCTCCCTCCGTTCCGTATGTCCTGACATTGATAACGCACCAATTGTAATGCCGTGATAGCTATTCCAGCGTGAAATGATTTTATGCTTTTTGTATAACCCTTTTTCTTGCCAATGCTGAATCGCTATTTTCATTGCTGTTTCAGTTGCTTCAGAACCGCTGTTCACAAAAAAAGACCAATACTTGTCGTTTCCCGGAGCTAAATGACTTAACCGGGCAGCTAACAGCTCTGCCGCTTCTGAAGTAAACTGCGACCGATAGACGAATGATATTTTTTTCGTCTGCTCCGCAACGGCTGCAATCATTTCCGGCACCGCATGACCGATACTTGCCGTAACAGCACCAGATGACCCGTCTATATATGCTTTTCCAGTGTTATCATAAATGTAAATTCCTTTTCCATATGCAGCTACTGGATAATTTTTGTCAATTACAGGCTTTATTAAATGTGTATGATGCACAATGACACCTCCTAGGCTAAAACTGCTTTACTTACAGAATTATATGAATTTTGTTTCATCTTATTGTAAAAAGCAGCAATTTACTATTCGACGCACGACTAAAATAAAAGCCGTTCTTTTATACATTGTGTATAAAAGAGTGATTTGGTATAAAAAGACACTCCCTTGTTTTTATAATCAAAAAAAGAGAGTGTTTAAAAACTAAACTTTATTCTACTGCTTTCAAAAATGAACGAAGTCTCGGGTTATCCGTTTGGCGAAAGATTTCTTTAGGGTGTCCTTCTACAGCTATTTTTCCTTCTTCCATAAAGCAAATACGGTCTGCAACCTCTCTTGCAAACCCCATTTCATGTGTCACACAAATCATTGTCATGCCCTCTCTTGCCAGCTCTTTCATGACACTAAGAACCTCTGAAACTAACTCTGGATCTAAGGCAGAAGTGGGTTCATCAAAAAGCATCACCTGAGGTTTCATCGCAAGAGCTCTAGCAATTGCAACACGTTGTTGTTGCCCACCCGAAAGCATTTGTGGATATTCATTAGCCTTCTCTACCATTCCAACCTTATCCAATAATTGCATTGCAAATTCCTTTACTTCTTCTTTATCTCTTTTTGCTACAAATACAGGTGCTGTTGTAAGGTTATTTATAACAGACATATGAGGAAATAAATTAAACTGCTGAAACACCATTCCAATATTTTGACGAACCTGATTTAAATCTGTTTTTTTAGAATTTATTTGAGTGTCATTTAAAAATATTTCTCCTCCATTTGGATTTTCCAAATGATTTATACAACGTAAAAGGGTGCTTTTTCCCGAACCACTCGACCCGATGATAACAACTACTTCACCTTTATTAACTTCCAAGGAGACATCGCTCAAAACTTCTAGGTCTCCAAATTTCTTATTCAAGTTATTTATTCTCACTAACGGTTGTCCTATCTGCCTCAAGCTGCACTCCTCCTTTGACCAACTGATAATTTTTTCTCTGTATATTTTACAAGCTTGGAAAGTGAATATGTCATCACGAAATAAATTAAAGATGTAACAATAAAAAATTCTAAGAATGCAAAGTTCACACTAGCAAACCTAGCAGTACTATGCATTAATTCATTTGCAGTAATAACCGAACATAATGAAGAGTTTTTTAATGTAATGATAAATTGATTACCTAGTGGTGGTAAGCTAACTCGCATAGCTTGCGGTAAGATAACTTTTCGCATTGCCATTAGTGGACTCATACCGAGAGAACGTGCTGCTTCCATTTGACCAAACGGAATAGACTCAATACTTCCACGAAATATTTCTGATACATACGATCCACCATAAAAACCCAAACCAATAACTGATGCCGTGAAAGCATCTAATTTCAACCCTAATTGCGGAAGTGCATAGTAAACTAAATAAAGTTGTACTAGAAGTGGTACTCCTCTTATAAATGAGATATAGGCATCAGAGATCATTTGAAGCCCTTTATACTTTGAAATTTTCATCATTGCTGAGAACATGCCGATAACAATGGAAAATAATATGGCTAATGCAGAAATTTCTATTGTTAGCAATGATGCTTTTAAAAGAAAAGGTATATATTGTGTAACAAGCGAAAAATCAAAACTCATGCTGTCCCTCCATTTAATCTCCCAACCCTAGAGCTGGGAGAATTAGTTATTTTATCGAATGTCCATTCCGAACCATTTTTCACTAATTTCAGTGTATGTTCCATCTTCTTGCATTTCTTTAATAATGCTTTGAATCTCTTTTTCTAATTCATTACTTTCTTTACGAAGAGCAACACCACATTCATCTACAAATAAGTGGTCACCTACAATTTCAAATGGATAGTTCTTCTTTTTAATACCGTAAGCTGAAAGCAACTTATCTGAAATAACGGCATCGATTCTCCCATTAATCATATCCGTAAACGCTTCCACACTTGATTTATAAGTTTTTACTTCTGAACCAATTTCTCGAGCCTTTTCTTCGTAAGTTGTTCCTAAGCCTACGCCAACCGTTTTCCCTTTTAGATCTTCTTTTCCTTTAATTGATGAATCCTCTGGCACAATAATTGCTGCTCCAGATGTATAATATTGAACAAAATCTGCTTTTTGTTGTCTTTCAGGCGTGATAGACATACTTCCAAGAATAATATCGTATTTTTCTGTCAGCAAACCTGTAATAATTGCATCCCAATCCGTTGTAACTGGTTCCATTTCGACACCTAATCTTTTTGCAATTTCCTTAGCAATATCTACATCAAAACCTACTAGCTCATTTTCTTCATTTATGTAGTTGAAAGGTGGATACTTGCCTCCCATTGCTACAGTAATCTTTCCGCGTTCCTTAATCTCATCTAATAATGTACTGTCCTCTCCTTGAGCCTCACTCGGAGCACTCGTTTCTTCGCTTCCACAAGCAGCTAACACCAATAATAGCAACATTGAGAAAATCGTTAATAATTTTTTCAATATTTTTCCCTCCAAATTTTAGATTGATTTAAGTGTAGAAAATTCAGACAAATTAAACTATCACCATTTTTCTAAAATGATAGAACTAAATTCATACAAATGGATAATTATTTTAATAGCCTTTTTCTACATATTGCTTAATTTCTTGAGCTGATAAATGATTAATCCCCATATCTGTCAGTTTTCTCCCTGAGTTAAAATAGTTTTCCCCGATAAGTGCAGATGCTAAATTACTAAAAGAACGCATTAAATTTGCTGACACATTAAATTTTTCAGCAATTTCAATCCATGGGACAAACCCATATGGTACATCTTCTGTAATATAACGGTGTGTAAGGTTTTCCGGCCCCTTCGCTGTAAGATGATCAGAACTATGGATTGTATCATACCAATTATTATTTTGTTTCACATACCCCGTATCAATCACTCGTTCTAAATATGGCAAAATATCTAACCCTATCGCTTGACCAATCGCCATTCTTTCCTCATCTAGCATAGCCATTACATCAGACACACGCGGCGTCACACCTTCTTGGAAATGGTAGTACTCCCCATCTGCATACTCAATTCGTCCTGCGTTAAAAATGCAAGGGGCTACATTTAAGACCGGATTACCATTATTAAACCCTGTTTCAAGCACATTGTTTGTTAAACAAGTATTCGGGTATAATTGTTTAAACAACTTGATAAAACGGTCATTTTGGGTAGATGGAAATGCTGAGGCATAAAGCTTTTTGACATATAATTTCACATGTACTGCTGCTTCACCATTAATTTTCCGACACGCATAAGGAAGAGTGTTTGTTTCTGCAAGTATGTATCCTGGTTGTACATTATTTTCTTTAAATACCTTTTCAAAACATAATGTTCCGCCTGTATATCCTGGCAATATAACAATACATTGTTCAGAGCGGATATACGAGGCAATCATCTCTGCAATCTCTTGGTGAAGTTTTGCATGTGTAATAATTAAAATTACATCAGCTGATAAAACAGCTTTCTTAATATTAACCTCAACCTTTGGTGATGGTATGAGCCCTGATATTTCCCCAGTAAGCTTCAAATTTCTAGATTTAATAAGGGGGAAAATATTTTCATGATACTCTGGGTGCTCAAATACCGTAACTTGGTAGCCTTTTATCATTAAGTCACCAGCAGCTGCATATCCTCCACTCCCTCCTCCAATTATTGTTATATTGGTATAGTTCATACTCGATACACCTTCTTTTTAATAAGTTAATTGTGATCTTATAAGCCATCCCATTCTCTATTCCTTATTAAAATGGATAAAATGCATAACATTTCATTGTACAAATGGATAATTGTAGATTACTCTTAATATTGATAGAATTTTTTCTGAATATTTTAATAAAAAAAGGTGATATGATGGCCATCACGATTGAAGACATGTTGAAATTACCCTTATTGAAAGAAGCAGATTATGTAGCAGGAAGGAAAGGGCAAAAGAAGATTGTTCGTTGGGTAACCATATTAGAATTATTAGACGACATTGAACAACTTGAAGAAGGAGAATTGCTACTGACTACTGCTTTTGATTTACATTCTAGTTCAAATTTAAAGAGTAACCTTATTCCCCATTTAGCTTCACAAAAATTATCTGGAATTATCATTCAAACTGGTTACTATCTAGAGAAAATTCCCGAAGAAATGATCGAAGCCGCAAACGACTATAGCTTTCCAATTATTGAAATCCCAAAAAATGTTACCTTCTCAGAGATCACGAAAGGAATTCACAAAAATATTATCAATAAACAGTTTGAAGAAATTCATTATTCTGAACAAATATATAGAAAGTTAACGAATATAGCGATTAATAACGAAGGTTTAGAGCCCATTGCAAAAGCTGTAAGGGATTTAATCAATGGGCAATTAACGTTTTTTGATATTAATCTAAATAAACTTTGTGTATCAAAAGCTAGCTTTTCATTGCCTGAGGATTTTAGTCAAAATTTATTAAGCGAGCATAAAAAGAAGGAATCACAGGATTTGTTTGAGCTAACAAAGCTATCATTTGATAACGATTTTCATGCAATTATTACACCTATTATGGCCAAGGGTAACATCTACGGCTATATAGTAGGTATAAAAAAGGTTCCTTTCAATAACTTTGAAGAGATCGCTATTCAACATTCATCTACAATAGGAGCATTAGAATTTATCAAACTTGCAACACTTGAAGCAAAGGATAACCAACTTAGATCTGACTTTTTGGAGCTTTTATTAACAGGTAACTATACAGATGAAATTACGATTCATTCAAAAAGTGAAGCTCTTGGATATAAATTAGATGCAAATGATACTTGTGTTGGTATCATAAAAATTGATACATATGAAAACATTGATTACAAGGAACGAAATAAATTAGAAAGTCAATTACAACAAACCATTTTAAAACACCTTCAGGACCATGCAATTGAAACCCTTTTTAAATGTTTAAATGGACAGTTTATATTACTCATGACTAATTATTACCCAGACCGTTCAGACATTTCATTAATATTAGCAAAGCTGTCTGAACACATTAAACAAAAGTATGATTTAACACTTTCGATCGGAATTGGAAAATATTATAACAATATCAATGAATATCGTTTCTCCTTTAAAGAAGCACAGGAAGCATTATTTATCATTGAATCAGTTTGGAAGAAAAATAAACTGCTTCATTATAAGGATCTTGGCCTTTATAAACTATTGTTACCACTCTTACAAAACAAAGAACTAATTCAAGAGTATCATCACAAAATTCTTAAAGACATCTTAAATAATGAAGAATTACTTGAAACACTACGCATCTACCTTGAAGATATGAAGATGAACAATGCTGCTGAAAAATTGTTTATTCATCGCCACACATTAAAATATCGTATAAAAAAAATTGAGAAATTAACTGATCGAAAAATTCACAACTTTAAAGACAGAATTGAATTAGAACTCGCTTTAATTATCCATAACATGCTCTACAATGAATAAATAATCTAGAAAGCCCTGAAATAGTTCAGGGCTTCAGGCTGTCGAGAAAGTCTCGACAGCCTGTTTTTTTACCTTATTACCGCGTTAATTTGTTATAATAGATGTAAATGAAGATACAGGCGGTGATAAGGTTGTTTCATACAAATAAAGACCGACAATACGAAATGGAGTTTGTACATATTGAAGAGCTAGTCCCAGAAGACCATCTCTTACGAAAAATTGATAAATATATTGATTTCTCCTTTATCCTTGAAAAAGTTCGTCCTTATTATTGCGAAGATAATGGGCGTCCCTCTCTCGATCCTCTCGTTCTTTTCAAAATGATGTTTATCGGCTATTTTTATGGTATTCGTTCCGAACGTCAGCTTGAACGTGAAATTCAGACAAATGTCGCTTACCGATGGTTTTTAGGGCTTCATCTAAATGATAAGGTTCCTCACCATTCAACGATTAGTTGGAATCGGCGTACACGATTCAAAGGCACAACGGTTTTTCAAGACATTTTTGATGAAATCGTTCATCAAGCGATGAGTCATCGTATGGTCGGTGGTCGAGTGCTGTTTACGGATTCGACTCATTTGAAGGCAAATGCCAACCGACACCAATTTACACGGGAAGAAGTAGAAGAAGAAACACGGGATTATATTGATGAACTTAACAAAGCTGTGGAAGAGGATCGGATCCAGAATGGAAAAAAGCCCCTTAAACCGAAAGAGGAGGTGAAAGAAACAAAAACGATCCGCGTTAGTAAGACGGATCCTGAGAGTGGTTACCTATACCGTGAGAATAAGCCAGAAGGGTTCTTTTATTTAGATCATAGAACGACTGACCTGAAATATAATGTGATTACCGATGTTCATGTCACTCCAGGCAACCTTCACGATTCTGTTCCTTATTTGAATCGGTTAGACCTACAGGTTGAAAAGTTTGGCTTTGATTTAGAAGGTGTGGGACTGGACGCTGGTTACTTAACAATGCCGATTTGTAAGGGGTTAACTGACCGTAACATTTTTGGAGTCATTGCTCATCGTCGGTACAGTTCGACGAAAGGACTTATGCCAAAGTGGAAATTTAAATTTGATGAAGAACGAAATGTTTATGTATGTCCACAGGGAGAAACGTTAACCTATCGCACCACTACAAGAGAAGGGTACCGCGAATACAAATCCGATCCAAAAAGTGTGAAGAGTGTTCATTACTTGAAAGCTGTACACGGTCTAAAAATCATCAAAAGGTTCTCACCCGACACATGTGGGAGGACCGAAAAGAACAAATCCGACGAAATCGCTTATCCAAAGAAGGAAAAGTGATTACACAAAAAAGAAGAGAAACCGTTGAGCGAAGCTTCGCAGATTCAAAAGAACTGCATGGGCTTCGCTATTGCAGGTTGAGGGGATTGGAAAATGTAAAAGAGCAGGCATTACTTACAGCTGCCTGCCAGAACATGAAAAAGATTGCCCTTCACCTATCCAGACAGAATGGATAGGTGAAGGGGAGTATTTTTCTTTCAAATCCTCACTTCTATAGAGTAAAAATCATCCTATTTTAAAAAGTCATGAAAAAAGCTTGTAGAAAAACACAGGGTTTCTCTACAAGCTGAAGCCCTGAAATAGTTCAGGGCTTTTTTTTATCTTATCAACTCAATTTGATTCCCTTCAAAATAATCAATTGTTGCCCGATATAATGCCCGCTCATACTTATCGTTAGCATTTGGATTCAATTGATAACCTTCAGTGATTAATAACTCAACGAATGGGAAAATTTTTTCTCCATATACCTCCATACATTCTTTTGCCATTACCCCAGGCCATGCATTACAACTTACAGTCTTACGTTTATGAGTTGTGTCTATCATTTCTGGAATACCTTCATTCCAATCTTTATCATCTACATGAAATATATATTTTTCCAAACTTCCATGTGCTAGTCCTTCAATAGATTTTACTTGAGTTCCCGTTTCCCTAATTTCATATGGGTCTGCAGTTAAATCCAAGATAATTGCTTCTTCTGGTAAATAACCAATCCATTCATTTGGAATGATTGTTAAAGTACTGTCTGGTCGTTTTGTTGCATCAACTAACAAATCAGTTTCTTTTAATACTTGTTTAATTTGATTATCATGTGGAGTTATTTCTTTTTCTAAAAACTCCACACGAAGTCCTTCAACACCTTTTTCTTTAAACCCTAACTGATTGTACTGTTGGTAAGCATAGCGTGCAGCCTGGAATCCTAAATTCCCCATACCTAATATTGAAATATGTATAGCTTTTTGATCAAAATACCCTTTATCAACTAATTTATTTAATTCCTGGGAAACTAGTATAAATACCACCTAACGCTGTCATTTCATATGTAACCATCATTCTTTGATTTTTATCATCAACAATTCCATCTAATGAAAAGCTATGGATCTTTTGCTCCTTCAACTTATTAAGGAGTAAAGGCCGGGTTTCATAATGTAACATTGATAATAATCCAGCATGAGGCTTAATCAAGTCTAGCGATTCAAACTCAGGTACGCGAATAACAATTATTAAATCTTGTTTAAATACTTCTTCACGTTCTGCAAAAACAATCCGATCGTTTTGTTCTAAATAGTCTTCTTCTGTATAACCAAGCTTTTCTCCATATCCTTTTTCTAAAAAACAATCACAATTATATTGTTTTAATTTTCTGAAAAATACTGGTAAAAAATCACGTTTTTCTTCTTGTTCTTTATCCATAATCGGAAATCCTATATTTTTAATAACAGCTGAAGTCAAAATATTGTTCCCCCTCTAATATTAGTTATTGCATATTATAAAAGGAAGGAAAGGGGATTAGTATGACCATCAAGCATAAAAAAAATTCTGATTTTTATACAAAAGGAGAAAATTTACCGCATAGAGAGAGTAGGTTTGAAACGCTCTCTCTTTCTTTTTACTGAAGGGTTCTTCACTTTTGACTTATTTGTAGATAAAAACTTTAATTTCAAACTCTGTATTATAATCCAAAAAACACAAACAACAAATGTAAATTCATTGTACATCATGTATAATTACACGTAAGACTTATTAATAGAAAGGGGTATCTATGGGAATTAATGTACATGAGGCTCTGCAACTTCCCACGATGAGTCAAACAAAACTAGCGGGTGGGGCAGGCGGCTTACATAATACAATTAAATGGGTCACTGTAGTGGAGGTAATTGAAGACATTAACCGTCTACAAGAAGGAGAATTTTTAATTACAACCGGCTATGGCCTGGAAGATTACAAAAATGAATTTCATAAGCTTTTATCTATAGAAAAGTTATCAGGCGTTGCCATTTATACAAGTTTTTATATTAGTAAAATTCCAGAAAGCTTTATCCAATTGGCTGATAAGCATAATCTTCCCTTAATTGAAATTCCAACTGATATCAACTTTTCTACAATTACAAAAGAGATATTACAGCAAATTCTTAATAAACAAATGGAACTGACCTCTTTTTCTCTTAATATTCATAAAAAATTAACGCGATTGGTGTTACAAAACAAAGGAAAAAAAGCCATAATCGAAACCTTAGGGCAATTAATTCATGCTTCTGTCTTTCTACTAGATGATACATATTCACCTTTATATGAGCACAATCGAAATAATGTGCATTATGCTGATAGATATGTTTATTTCAATAACAAAAGGGTTTGTGATGTTGCAAGATTTTCATTTGATAAACAAGCATCCCTTTTATTCCATAAAACAATCGGATCTGACATCTTGATTTGCGTTCCAATCATTGCAAATGAAACCACCTTTGGATATATACTTGCTGTCAAAGAACAAATCAATTGGTCAGAATTTGATAATGTAGCAATCGAGCATGCAGCTACTGTGTATGCTTTGGAGTTTCTTAAGGAAGCGGCTGTTGAAGCTGCCCACCTAGGGATTAAAGGGGAATTTCTAGAAGAAGTTTTCAATAAGAATTTTAAAGACAAATCAACGGTTATTGAACAAGCAAAAAAGCTAGACTATGACCTAACGACATCGCAATCAGTCCTCTTTGTTCAATTTAAAAAGGAGAAAAAGTTAGAAGATATTTTGTTCTCAAATATTGATGCCTTATATCAATTTTCAAGAAAATTGCTCACAGATAAAAACATTAATCATTTGATTCGGGCTAAAAGAAATGAGCTGTATATTCTGTTTGAGAATCTACCATCAAAAGGGATGAATGAACATGCTCAAAGCATTCATATTGCTAATGCTCTGAGGGAAAGGTGGATACAGGAGAAGCACGATGAAATCGTTATCGGAATTGGACGAACCTATGATGATATTTACCTGTTAGGGAGAAGTGCACAAGAAGCGAAAAATGCTATTTATTATTCACCTTTACTTTTTAATGAAAAAGATGTGGTTCATTATAATGAGCTTGGAACGTTTCATTTTCTTATCCACCAATACGAGCAAGGTTTACACCTTAAGGAATTTTATATAGATACCCTTCAGCCTCTTATCTCCCAACAGAGATCAAGCCTTGATTTCATTCATACATTGGAAGTTTATTTTAAAAATAATCAAAGTATTCAATTAACATCATCTGAATTGTTCATCCATCGACACACGTTAAAATATCGTCTTGACCAGATTCAGAAAAAAACGGGCTTAAATCTGCATTCTCCGGATGAAAAACTTAAGCTTCAATTATCTGTTCTTGCTTATAAACTTGATCAATATATGAAGCAACAACCGAAAAAGCTCCAAAAGTATTAGCTTAACTTTTGGAGCTTTTGGTATTTTTGAAAAAGATATCAAGCATTAACGACTAATCTCAACATGATGACATGCCACATAATGCTCTGCTTCTTTCTCTTCCCAAGTTGGAACCTTTTCTTTACAAATGTCTGTCGCTAATGGACAACGTGTGTGAAACTTGCACCCACTCGGTGGATTACTCGGGCTAGGAAAATCCTTTTTCAAAATAATCCGCTCTTTCGATTGCTTAGGATGTTCAATAGGAATTGATGAAAGCAAAGCTTTTGTATAAGGATGAAGAGGATTTTGGAATAACCTTTCTTTTGTAGTAAGCTCCACAATGCTACCAAGATACATAACGGCAATTCGATCGCTAATATGCTTTACTACCCCAAGATCGTGAGCAATAAATAAATAAGAGAGCTTGCGTTCCGTTTGAAGGTCTTTTAGAAGATTTAAAATTTGTGATTGGATCGAAACATCTAACGCTGAAACAGGTTCATCACATATGATTAAACTAGGGTTTAATGCTAAGGCTCTAGCAATCCCTATACGTTGTCTTTGACCACCACTGAATTCATGTGGAAATCGATAAAGCTGCTCTTTACTAAGTCCGACTTTTAACAGCAGCTCTTCCGCCTTTTCCTTCCTTTCACTACGTGTGTACATATTATGAATAGCAAGAGGCTCCTCGACAGCATCAATAACACGATGTCTCGGATTCAGTGAAGAAAAAGGATCTTGGAAGATCATTTGAATTTCTTTTTTGATCGATTTAGAATATTTTTGTTTTTCAGAGCTTATTTTCTTTCCTTTATAATTAACCATGCCACCAGTAGGTTTAAGCAAATCGACTATCATCCTACCAGTTGTGCTTTTACCACAGCCACTTTCACCCACAAGTCCTAACGTCTCACCTTCATTAATGGTAAAAGTAATACCATCAACTGCTTTTACACTGCCTGTTTCTTTTCTCAAAAAACCACTTTTTATAGGGAAATGCTTTTTCAAATTATCTACTTCAAGAAGTGTATTGGTCAATGGTTGTCACCTCACCTTCAGCTAATACTTTTGTGTAATGCCAGCACTTCACCTGATGCTCGTGCATAACTTCCTCTAAGCTTGGCTCTGTTTCCTGGCATTTTTCTGTGGAAAACTTACATCGAGGCGCAAATTTACAGCCCTTAGGCATTTGTTTTGGTGAAGGAACTTGCCCTTCAATGGAATATAACCTTTCCTTCGTTTCAGAAATTTTAGGTGTTGATTGAAGAAGTCCCAGTGTATAAGGATGTGCAGGTTTATCAAAAATTTCTTCCACTGTTGCTGCTTCCGCTATCTGACCAGCATACATAACTAGAACCCGATCACACATTTCAGCAACAACCCCCATATCATGAGTGATAAGAAGAATGGATGTGTTAATTTTTTCTTTTAATTCTTGAAGTAAATCTAATATCTCCGCTTGAACAGTTACATCTAATGCTGTTGTTGGTTCATCTGCAATAATTAATTCAGGATCACAGGCTAAAGCAATCGCAATTACAACTCTTTGGCGCATCCCCCCAGAAAGTTGATGGGGGTATTCGTTATACCTTTGTTCCGGACTTGGGATCCCCACTAGCTGAAGAAGTTCAATAGCTCGTTCTTTTGCTCCCTTTTTCGATTCCTTCTTGTGAAACAAAAGCATTTCTTCAATTTGATAACCAACCTTATACGCAGGATCCAATGTACTCATAGGGTCCTGAAAGATCATAGCGATCTCATTTCCACGTATTTTGCGTAACTCTTTTTTAGGTGCCTTTAGCAAATCATTTTCTTTAAATAAGATACTTCCAGATTTAATTTTAGTAACATTAGGTGGCAGGAGACCCATAACAGCCATAGAGGTAACACTTTTACCTGAACCACTTTCACCTACAAGCCCTAGAATCTCTCCTTTCTTTATCGAAAAGTTCACATCACGGATGATATCGATATTCTCTCCAGAATTTTGAAAGCTAATTTTTAAATTACTTACTTTTAAGATTTCTTCCACTAAGAGCACCTCCTATTCATGGTGATTTTCTCTCGAGTGAAGCGAACGAGCTTTTAATATTTCAATAAATTCTACAAACCCATCTTCCGCTGCTTGTAATATTTTCTCACCTTTTTCTTTTGTAGAAGGTCTCGCATCCCCTAATACACCTGTCTCAGAAATCATGCTCCAGTACGGCATCATATGAGCGATTCGACCTTCACCTTTTCCAACTAAATCTAACCAAAAATATTTTGACATTTTATATTTATCCAGATCTCTCACTGCTTTATCCATTTGTACTAAATCCTCGTTTATAGCTAAATACATCGATGTTTCCAGTTCACCAGCATGGTTAATTCCACCAGGGTTTTCTGATTCTCTTATTTTCTCTACTAAATCTATAACAGGCTGAAGATCCCAGTGAGAGAGAGAAACACACATGACATCTTCATAGGCCAACATAACTTGTCTTGTGGCAACATGCAAAAGTGAAACATTACTGCCATGTCCGTTTAATAAGATGATTCTCTTAAAGCCTTGATGGGCTAAACTATTACAAACATCTACAACATAGTTAATAAATGTTTTACTGCTAATGGAAATTACACCTGGAAAATCCATCTGATGAGGTGCATAACCATGATTAATTGTCGGGACCACTACCACTTGTTCAGGAATTTTCTTTGCCGCACGCATACATACCTCATTAGCTAAAACAACATCTGTATCTACAGGAAGATGATAACCATGCTCTTCAATCATTGCTACAGGTACAATTGCAACTCTCTCATCTTTAACAGCCTCTTTAACCTCAGGCCATGTCATTTCACCAAATAAATATTTTGTCATAAACTTACCTCTCCCTTTTTATATTTATTGTCGAGGGTCTAAATAATCTCTTAATCCATCCCCTAATAAATTGAATCCTAATACTGTTACCATAATCGCTAAGCCTGGTACAAGAGTTATCCAAGGAGCGTCAATCATATATTGTCTTCCATCATATAAGATATTTCCTCAGCTTGGGTTAGGCTGTGGAATTCCTAACCCTAAAAAACTAAGAGCTGCTTCTGCTAAAATGGCATACGCAAAGTATGTGGTCATTTGTATTAACAACGGAGATAGACAATTTGGAAGAATATGTTTGAATAAAAGTCGAAGATTGGACCCACCCATTACAAGAATAGCGTCGACATATTCTTTTTCCTTTATAGATAAAACACATCCACGAATTAACCTAGCAAACAGGGGCGTATAGACAATACTTAAAGCAATAACAATATTTTGAAGATTGTTTCCTAATGCAGCCATTAAAGCAAGAGCAAATAAAATCGGTGGGAAAGCCATTAATCCATCAACAATCCTCATGATAAGACTGTCGATGAAGCCTCCAAAATAACCCGAAACAAGCCCTAAAAAAACACCAATGATTGAGGAAATTAATATTGTTGAAAATGAAAGAGTAATGGACACCCTCGCTCCATATAGAACTCTACTAAAAATATCTCGACCATACTCATCTGTGCCAAAGTAATGCTCACTACTTGGAGCGGCATTGATTTTGGAATAATCAACATCTTTCACAGGATCATATGGAGCAATGACTGGAGCCAAAATAGCTATACACAATACGAGAAAGATAATTATCAAACCCATTACAGCAATCTTTCTTTTAGAAAACCCTTTCCAAAAACTCGAAATCAAATTTAAGGAACGTGAAAGCTTCGATTGTCTTAGCTTCATGGGAGTTTGAGAGTTAGTTTCTACTTCCATAACACTCACCTCTTAGAATAGTCAATTTTAGGATCAAAATAGGTATACAGCAGATCGATAATTAATGTTATAACTACATAAATCGTGGCTATAACTAAGATGATGCCTTGTATCACAGGATAATCTCGATTGAATACGGAATCGACTACTAACTTACCAACTCCTGGTATATTAAAAATAGATTCAACTACTACTGTTCCCCCAAGTAATAACCCGAAATTTATCCCAATAATTGTTATAACAGGAACCATCGCATTTTTTAGTGCATGATTTACGATAACAATCCATTCAGATGCACCTTTTGCTCGAATCATCTTAATAAAATCTTGTCCCAGCACCTCGAGCATACTTGAACGAGTCATTCGAGTAATAATACCCGCCTGAATAAAACCTAAGGAAAAAGCAGGTAATAATAAATGTTTTATATTTCCTAATAGACCTTCAGTAATTGGCACATAACCAATAGAAGGAAACCACCCTAACTGAAGTGCAAAAACCATTATTAGTAAAAGCCCAGCCCAAAAGTTAGGAATAGAAATACCGATCAAGGAAATAATCATCGCTGAATAATCCCATTTCGTATTGTGTTTTACAGCGGCTAGAATCCCAAGTGGAATGGCGATCAATATTGAAATGAAAATAGCATAGATAACTAAATTTAATGTCGCCGGTAAACGTTCAGCAATTAAAGTTGTAACTGCTTTATTCGATACAAATGAACTTCCAAGATCACCTTGTACAACATTTGAAATCCACATAAAAAACTGGGCAATTAGCGGCTTGTTAAGTCCAAGTTGTTCCCGCATTTGTGCTAGTTGCTCTGGAGTAGCTGAGGAACCAAGCATCGCAGCCGCCGGATCACCTGGTATAAAGTGAATAATCAGAAACACGACAACTGAAACCGTTAACAATACAGGTATTAACGCTAATAATCTTCGAATAATATATCCTGTCAATCGATTCACCTCCAAGGAGATAAGTGCAAAGCGTCTACTGATCAGCCACAAGGATAAGATGAACGCTGTTGAAGAAAGAGTTAACCTTCTGAAGCAGAAGACATATGACCTCGAACCGAAGAATGACGCTTTGCACGGCACACCTCCGAACTAAGAGTAAAGGTTTATTCTTCTATCCATACATTCCAAAATCTAGGATAACCAGCACTCCATGACTCATAACCTTTAACTGCATCCCTATGAGCTTCAACAATTGGATAGTAATAGAGTGACATGAATGGTAGATCTTCTCTTAATAAAGATTGAACTTCCCCATAAATTTCTTTACGTTTATTTACATCCGTTTCCATCAATCCTTCTTCAAGTAATTGATCCATCTTTTCACTTTTGTATCCGTTATAGCTAGAGCTACTTTGGAGGTATGCATAATAGATTTGATTAGGATCTGGGCGTGGGGTAATATGACCATTTAGTAAATGGTAGTCACCCGTTACCCAACGGTCTGAAATAAATGAAGCCCACTCTAAAGCTTCAACCTCAACCTTTAACCCAATTTTTTCTAGCTGAGTTTTTAAAACCATTGCAGTCTTTTCATGATGGTCGTAAGCTTTACTAGTAGAAATTACAATTGGTTCACCATTGTAACCAGATTCCTCAACTAATTCCTTTGCCTTCTCAAGGTTTTGTTCATAATCTTTTTTATGTTGGTCGTTATACCATTCAGTTTCTGGAAATACCGGCGAATGAGCTACTTCTCCTAATTGTCTAGTAGCCACATTTACTATTTCTTCTTTACTAATTGCATAAGCTACTGCTTTCCTCATTTTTGGATCGTCAAACGGCGGCTTGTTCATTCCGAATTGCAGCATTCCCCAATTCATAGAAGGCTTATTATCAACCACAATATTTTCAATACTCTTCAACCTATTCACATCTTTTGGAAGAACATCTAGAGCTACATCAATTTCACCCGTTTGCAAAGAGGTTACTCTGACTGATGGTTCAGAAATTGGCTTAAATACGACCTGATCAATGTAAGCTTCTTTTTTCCCTGAAAATCCAGATGCATCACCTTCTAGAGATTTGTAATCATCATACCGAGCAAGAACTAGATCTTTACCTTGGTCCCAGCTTACAAATTTAAATGGTCCAGTCCCAATAGGTTCGGTAATTTCTCCACCCTGTTCTTCTGCTAAACCTTTTGGCACTATTACAGCTGGATTAAATGGATTCGCTAGAGATGCAAGAAAAACACCAGAAGGATTTTTAAGGTTAAATACGACGGTTGATTTATCAGGAGCTTCAATTGATTTAACCATTGAAAATTCACCTTTTCGGGGTGAAACTTCCATAAAGCGTTCAATTGAGTACTTCACGTCTTCAGAGGTCATCTCTTTACCATTGTGGAATTTCACTGAATTCCTTAGATTAAAAGTTATTTTTTTCTTATCTTCACTCATTTCCCAATCTTTCGCTAACATCGGTACTATTTTCATATTGTCATCAATTGTAACCAGCATTTCTTGGACATGTAATAAAGGAATTCTGTCGGATAAAACTGTTGATGTATGGAGATCTAATTTTGTTAAATCCGCTCCCATCCCTACGGTTAGGTCGCCTCCTTTAACCGGTTCTCCACTTCCTTGATTTTCTTTAGCAGGCTCTTCTTGTTGTGATGAACCCGTCTCTTGACTGCTACATCCTCCAAGAATAAACAATATCGCCAACACAACTAAAAGAGTTGACTTCCAAATATTATATTTCACATCGTTTCCCCTTTCTTTAATTAGAGTTTTTAATAACCTAATTCCTCAGAAATCGTACTAGCTGTATTTTCTAATTCACCCAATAAATTACTTTCTTCGTTAAAGAAGTAATCAGGCCCTGATATGGATACACCTCCTACTACTTTGTTTTCATAGTTAAAAATAGGACAAGCATAAGCTGTAACATCTAATGTCAACTCTCCAAATGATTGAGAATATCCTCTTTTTCTAATCTCATCTAACTCTTCGATTAGCTGTTCTCTCTTTGCAATTGTTCTTGGTGTAAAGACTTGCAAAGGCGATGAAAGATAGGATTTTATTTCTTCATCTGACAAAAAGGCAAGAATGCTTTTAGAAAGAGCTCCAGCATAGATAGGAAGTCTCTCTCCTACTTTAATTTCGTATCCAAACTTATGAAAAGACTCGATATTAACAAGACATAGAGCATCCCCCTTATATAACACACTTAAATTGACATTCAGCTCAGTTAATTTAGCTAACTTTTGCAAATGTGGAGTGGCTATTTTCACAAGATCTAATGTTTGGATTACAGTTCCTCCTACCTTTACAAATCCCATGCCTAACTTGTATTTACCTGATGAAGAATCTTTCTCCAGATAACCACGATTAATCAAGGTTAAAATGACCCGATAAACTGTTGCTGAAGGTAAATTCGTTTGTTCAGCAATTTCAGCTAAGCTTAATTCAGGATTTTTGAAGGAAAAAGCTTCAATAACATCCAGTGCTCTGTCTAATACACGAATATTGTTTGTCTTTGTCAAACCGCTCACTCCAAATACTTTATTTTCACTAGGTGAAAGTTATGTTTCACTCTATAAAAATAAGGTAACATACATTTATTAAATTTTCAAAATATTTCTTTAATTGTTTAGCGTTTTTTTATAGTTAACATATAAAAAAACACCCTACAAGAAGCTTCCAGTAGAGTGTTGAACATCACATTTAATTTTTTATTTAAGTAGTTTCGTCCAAATATTCATATCCTCAAATCCAGAAGAAATAATGCAATTATTAACAAGACATCCTTGATACGTATAGCCAAGTCGTTTGACCGTTAAGTTCATACCATAGGATTGGGCGCGTGTTAGGGAGTAAGCCATCCCTACCCCTTTTTCAGCAAGGAGTTCTTCAAGCTTAATGACAATAGGGGGTAATAAGCTCTGGCCTCGATAATCAGGATCGGTTGCACAATCTGTAATTTCGGCACATTTGTATTCGGGGCGAATAAAGGCCGATGCAGCTGAAATGACCTGTTCACCGTCTTTCATAACGACAAAAAGATAGTTTGAACCCATTTCTTCTATAAGATATTGTGGGTCATGCACATTTGTTGGGTAAACTTTAAATACTTTTTTATACAGTGCGGCGAGCCCAGGTGCATCAGAGGCGGTTGCTTGATGAATTGTAAAGGCCGAGTTCATGGCCTTCTTCTCAATAACTTTTGTATCACTGTCTACCACTTTCATGACATCATTGTTTTGTTGTACATATTGAGAAACAGCCCGAGAAGGACCGAGATATTTTGTAAGAATGAAAGCGTCTTTCCCATAAAAAAAACCATCCATCCTTCCTTCTAATTGAAAGCCTTCTTTTATAAAAGAGCTAACCTGTTCTGTTGGAGTAAAAATAATCACTTTTGATGGCTTGTGTTCTGTTTGTAATTGCGATAATCTTGCCAATGTGTCCTCTGATATTTCAAGAATAAAGCCAATAATTCGTTCATTGAATACATCGACTTCAATACTATTTCCTGCTTGTTGTATAATCAATCGAATCCCTCCGTTTTAAAAAATCATTCTGTATTTTTAGTATATTTTTATAAATATCTTGGTACTATGAACCATTGCATTAATTTCGGAGGTATTTTCTATCCAAATGTACAAAACAATCTTCCTCCCTCTTAAACGTACACTCTATAGAAGAAAAACTGTAAGAATATTCGAAAATATGTTATGAATAAGATAGAAGAAAAAAGCGGGTTCAACACCGATAAGGGGTGATGGAATGTTTGCGGAATCGTTCGATACAAAACAGATGTTAGAAGCAATATTAGGCAGCATTGATGAAGCGATTCATGCCGTAAACGCAGAGGGCATTACAATCTTTTATAACCATGTGGCGTCGAAGCATGATGGGGTACAAATTGATGAAGTGCTCGGCAGACACGTACTCGATATTTTCCCTTCCTTGAACAAGGAAACAAGTACACTGCTGCAAGTCATTCATACAGGCCAGCCAATCTACCGACAACCGCAAACATACAAAAACATTCGGGGGCAAATTGTAGATACAGTTAATACAACCCTCCCAATTGAAGTGAACAGCAAAATTGTCGGAGCAGTGGAAATTGCCAAAGACCTTTCAACCGTTAAACAGCTTTCTCAAAAATTATTAGACCTTCAATCAAAGGTAGAACGAAAAAAAGCCGTCTCTTCTTCTGTTTACTCAGCACGCTATCACTTTGACGATATTATTTCTTCATGCGAGCAACTGCAGCGGGTCAAACGTCACGCTGAAAAAGCGGCCAGTACCTCTTCTCCTGTAATGATTTATGGAGAAACAGGAACAGGGAAAGAATTATTTGTCCAATCGATGCACAATGCATCGCCCAGGAAGAACCAACCATTTATTGCACAAAACTGTGCGGCACTGCCAGCAACATTGCTTGAAAGTATTCTTTTCGGTACAAAGAAAGGCAGTTTTACTGGTGCAGTCGACAGACCTGGGTTATTTGAGCTTGCGAACGGCGGCACATTGTTCTTAGATGAAGTCAACTCAATGCCGCTTGAATTACAAGCAAAATTACTACGTGTATTAGAAGACGGAATCATTCGACGTGTCGGTGGTACTCAAAGCTACAATGTCGATGTTCGGATTATTACGGCCCTTAATAAACACCCGGCGGATTGTGTTGATGAGAATGTGATTCGTTCTGATCTTTATTACCGTCTCAATGTTTTTCTTATGGAAATCCCGCCGCTTCGCTCACGGCTTCAAGATATTCCCCTGCTCACACGCCACTTTATTCGAAAGTACAATCATAAGTTCGAAAAGAGTGTTCAAGAAGTGCATCAGGATGTGTTTTCCTGTTTCGAGCATCACAACTGGCCAGGAAATGTACGTGAGTTAGAACATACGGTGGAATATGCGATGAATATGGCAGAACAAGAGTACCTTTCACTTGAACATTTACCTGTCTACTTGCAAACGACTCCAGTGAAAGCCTCGCATCAATTAAACATTCAGCCACTTCGTCAAACGTTAGACAAAGCAGAACAGCAGTTAATTCGTGATGCACTACAGGCAACAAATGGTAATATTAAACAAGCTGCTAAGCTGCTCGATATCCCGCGTCAAACACTGCAATATAAATTAAAAAAATATCACCTCAATCACCAGCTGCCAACTTAAAAGGCAGCTGTTTTGCTTTAAAATAGGCAAACAACATGCCGAAAATTCATCTAGTGTGCCAACTTTCCAGCACCACTTTGTCCATTGATAGAAATCAAAGCAATGCTACATTTTGGCATGTGCCAACTTTTTGGCATCCCTTCCTTAAACTCCTTTCTACATTTTTCTATTTTATAGGCGAAATAATCAAAATTATCGTTATTTTCTATTTTTTATCCTCTTTAAAGTTGGCACGCATTTTGCATATTAGAAAGGTACCATCATAAAAGGAGGGCTTTCATTGACTACAGCATTATTTCAGCCGAAACGTCATTGGAAAAATATTGAGCTTTGGAAGGACGTAACTGAGGAACAGTGGAATGATTGGATTTGGCAATTAACAAACACCATTCGTACGTTGGATGATTTGAAGAAAGTAATTAACTTAACGCCTGAAGAAGAGGAAGGCGTACGCATCTCTACAAAAACAATTCCTTTAAATATAACACCATACTATGCTTCATTGATGGACCCTGATGACCCTCGCTGCCCAATTCGTATGCAGTCTGTACCAATCCATAAAGAAATCCACAAAACAAAGTATGATCTTGAAGACCCTCTTCATGAAGATGAAGACTCACCAGTACCAGGCTTGACACACCGCTACCCTGACCGGGTGCTTTTCTTAGTAACGAACCAATGCTCAATGTACTGCCGTTACTGTACACGCCGCCGTTTTTCAGGTCAAATCGGCATGGGTGTACCAAAAAAGCAGCTTGATGGGGCAATTGAATATATTCGAAATACACCACAAGTTCGTGATGTCTTAATTTCTGGTGGAGACGGTTTGCTTATTAATGACAAAATTCTTGAATACGTATTGAAAAACTTACGAGCGATTCCACACGTTGAAATTATTCGCATCGGCACACGTGCCCCTGTCGTCTTTCCGCAGCGCATTACAGAAGACTTGTGCAACATCTTAAAGAAATATCATCCTGTTTGGTTGAACACGCACTTTAATACTTCGATTGAGATTACAGAAGACTCAAAGCGTGCCTGTGAAATGCTCGCTAATGCTGGCGTGCCACTAGGCAACCAATCTGTTATTCTCGCAGGCATCAATGACAGCGTACCGATTATGAAAAAGTTAATGCACGATTTAGTTAAGATCCGTGTTCGCCCTTATTACATTTATCAGTGTGACCTTTCAGAAGGGATCGGGCATTTCCGTACCCCTGTTTCAAAAGGGCTTGAAATTATTGAGGGTCTTCGCGGCCACACATCGGGCTATGCGGTACCAACATTTGTTGTAGATGCACCAGGCGGAGGCGGAAAAATCGCTGTACAGCCAAATTATATAATCTCGCAAAGCCCGGACAAAGTCGTGCTTCGTAACTTTGAAGGTGTTATTACGACGTATCCAGAGCCGAAGGAATACATTCCAGGCAGAGCGGATGCCTACTTTGAAGAGGTCTATCCAGAATACAAACAAGATTATAAATCTTACGGGGTAACCTCTCTACTTAATGATGAGCGCTTTAATCTTGTGCCAGAATCATTAGATAGATTCAACCGCCGGGCAACTTATGAAACAGACGAAGGCCACGCTTCTTTAAAAGACAAACGAAGCAAACGGGATGAACTGAAGGAAAAGAAATTCCAAGCTCAACAAAACAAAGAAACCGAAGCGGCAAACTAATCAAAAAGGAGCGTATGCAAACATGAGATGCGATTGGTGCCAAGCTGAAGATGCCCAACAAACATTAACCACTGTCTATTGGGAGCTTCCTGATGGCAGCAGAGCAATCGAGATTACTGAAACACCTGGTGTTTCCTGCTCAGAATGTGGCATGGTATACCAACCAGATACGACAGTCAACGAAATTGAAGACCACTTGATGATCATTGATACATCCAAGCTTCCAAAAAGCATGACATATACGAAGTTATTCGAACAGCCAAAGCTGTTAAAAAGAAATTACTTTAATTTTAATTAACTATTCTCCTGGTCTTCTCAAAGGTTTTACATTTGGGAAGACCATTTCTACTGAAAAAGGCGGGACTACATCTTTCCTAGGCCTTTGCAAAAAGCCCATGCGTGTTTTCTATACATAACGAAGAAGAAGGTGATATAGATGTTTATTACGGTAAAAGATATGCTTTCTCTCTCCCACTCTTTCAACATGCAAAGCTGATTGCAGGAAAGAAAGGAGAGTCAAAGCCGATACGATGGATTGTCGTTCTTGAACTACTTGATGAAATTGATCAGCTTCAAGAAGGTGAAATGCTTCTTACAACTGCTTTTGACCTTCAGTCCTGTGACAAATTAAAAAATAACTTAATTCAAAAGCTTGCCGAAAAAAAGCTCGCAGGCCTTATTCTCCAAACAGGCTATTATCTTGAATCAACCCCTGAAGAGCTTAAGAAAGCTTCCGAAATCTATCAATTTCCGATTATTGAAATCCCTAAAAGTGTCGCATTTTCAAGCATCACAAAAACTGTGCACCAGCAAATTATTCATGCCCAATTTGAAAAGATGAAATATTCAGAGGAGATCTACACTACGTTAACTGAACTGGCGAAAAACAATGAAGGGCTCCCTTCGTTTGCTTCCTCCATAAGCAGCAGTATTAAAGCTGATATTTTCTTCTATGATAACAACTTTAATAAACTATGTGCGGCATTTTGCTCCTCACCTTCTTATGAGGAAGAACTCATTCAAACGATGATTATGGAACATCATCACACGTTCAAAGAAAATGAAGGGCAGTTACACGAGATTCCTATGACGGGAATGCCTCATCTTTTTGTTCAACCTATCCACTCAAAAGATAGCATCTACGGATATTTGGCTGTTGTGAAGAATGAGCTGTTAAATGCATTTGAAGAAATTGCTGTGCAGCATACCTCCACGATCGCTGCGCTTGAATTTATAAAGCTATTAAAATTAGAAGAAAAGGATAATCAGTTAAAAGGAGATTTTCTCGAGCTGGTTTTAACAGGCAGCAACCTTGACCAACTGACCATTTATACAAAAGGAGAAACGCTCGGCTATAACATTACCTCAGAAAACACGTGTGTCACGATCTTAAAAATTGATTCGTCCACCAGTACAACAGATTTCAAAAGAATGAAAATCGAACAGGATATTCAGCAAATTATTTTTAAACTACTGCAAGACCATGCCATTGAACCGTTATTTAAAAGACTTGACAATCAATTTATTATGCTTCTTACCAATTACTATCCACATCGAATAAGCACGTTAGAAATCATGGAAAAAATCGCACAGCATGTGCAAGAGCGCTACGATACAACCCTTTCGATCGGTATTGGAAACTATTATAACCACTTCACAGAATATCATCGTTCCTATAAAGAAGCACAGGAAGCCTTGTTCATTATTGAAGCTGTTTGGAAGAAAAATAAACGGCTCCACTATAAAGAACTCGGCTTATATAAGTTACTTCTCCCCCTTCTTCAAAATGAAGCACTCATGAAAGACTATTATCAAAATATCCTAGGCGGTGTCCTCGCAAATGAGAAGCTAATTGAAACGCTTCGAGTATACCTAGAAGATATGCGGACGAATAATGCCGCAGATAAGCTGTTCATCCATCGTCATACGTTAAAGTATCGCATGAATAAAATCGAAAGCCTGACACATCGTAAGCTGAATCATTTTCAAGACAGAATTGAACTGGAGCTTGCTTTAATTCTTCACAATATCTTTGAAAAAGGAGAATAAGAATCTCCGACTATAGGTACAAGAAATTAAATGAAGCTGAACAATCCACTGATGTGAAAAAAGAAAGTGGTGTCTCTTAATCGATTAATTTCTAAATAAAACACAGCACCCTCTATGGATGCTGTGTTATTTGTATTTCCGCCAATCAAGATTGCTTTCTTCAAACAGTTCTTCAAATGATTTATTTTTCTCGCGTTCTTTCCGCTCTTGAATACGGCGTTGCTTTTCTTCTTCTTCACGTTGCTTTTCAACGGCTTGTAACTCTTTTTGTTTTTCTTTTAATTTCGCAAACACGTTCCCATCAAGACGGTCTCCTAGATGGAGTGCATCATCTTGTTTTTGCTTCTTACTTCGCTGTTTCGCCATTTCCTTCCCTCCAAGCTTATGCTTCTATCTCTTTAATGAAACGCATGCGCGGATTTAAAATCTGCTGGTTACTACTTAGTATAAAGGATGTCGCATCCGGTTTGTAGTCTACCTTCATCTTCTCGTCGAAAAAGACTTCTTTATGTGCATCAATCCATACTGCCCGGTAATCAGACTCAATTTCAATCTCACCAGCCTCTACTTCAGTATGAGCCGTTAAGACAAAAATCCCGTCAACTCCACAGCCGCAGCCTTCCGTATCGTAAAGGATCTTTAACCCTGCTTGTTGATCACTCAATGCGCTTTCGAGCTTTTCCTTTGCTCTTTCAGTAAAAGTAATATTCATCATTTTTCCTCCCTACGCTTTATGCCCGCCGATTAGAGTGCTGCGATGCTTCGCTGTGCCTGCCTCAGTGTACGAAACAGCGCGTAATACCGCATCATATCCATATTTACGGCGCAGACCGTCCATCACATAGCCAAGTGTACGCTGCTTTTCTGAGCGTTCATCAAATAAGCTCAATTGGATCTGATCATCCATTTCCACATTCGAAAGTGTGACTGAAATCTTGCGCACTGGGTATGAAGCATAGTGCTGCTTAAACAATGTTAAACATGCTTCATAAATGGCTAGCGTCCCGTTTGTCGGCTCGTCAATCGTAAGTGAACGGTGAAATCCTCCTCCGTACTGCTTACTGTAGCCGATCCCGAGTGAGATTGTCCGCCCGCACATTCGCTGCTTTCGCGCCCGTCTTGCTGTCTCCTCACACATTTCCAATAAAACACGCTTTACGTCTATTTCCTTTTCATAATCACGCATAAGAATTTGACTCTTCCCGAAGCTAATTTGTCCACCCATAATCGGTGCGCCGAGTTCCGAAAAATCAAGACCGTGTGCATGATAATACAACTGCGTACCGATTACGCCAAACATCTTCTCAAGACGATGTAGCGGAAATTGCGCTAATTGACCAATTGTCGTAATGCCAATCCGCTCAAGCCTCCGTTCCATTCGCTTTCCGATCCCCCATACAGCACTTAACGGCTTGATTGGCCAAAGCTTTGTCGGAACGTCTGCATACGTCCATTCCGAAATACCTTTGCGTTTTGCCTCTAGATCAAGACAAAGCTTTGCAAGCAGCATATTTGGACCAATTCCAATCGCACACGGCAGATGAAACTGTTCGTATACTTGGTCTCGAATTTCCTGTGCTGTTTCCATCGCGTCTCCCCATAAGCGGTCTGTCCCTGAAAGCGTAAGAAAGCTTTCATCAACACTGTACGTGTGAATCGCATGCTTCGGTACATAACGATGCAACAGACGCGTAATTTCACTTGAGACTCGCAAATATGTCTTCATCTGCGCATCAACTACTTGAATACGCTCATCTTTTGGAATTTCAAATAGCCTGCTGCCTGTCCGAATACCGAATTCTTGTTTCAAACGTGGTGAGGCAGCTAACACCACACTGCCGGAGCGGTTCACATCTGCAACAACAGCTAAATAACATGTAAGCGGATCAAGGCCGCAGAGCATAGCAGAACAGCTCGCATAAAAGCTTTTCATATCAATACATAGAACGCGTTTGTCAGGAAGAGCTTGCCTCTCAATCATCACACACACCTCGATAACGAACATTTGTTCCTTATTCTATTCATTATCGTATAAGAAGATACGCAAACTCTCAATGACAATTATTTGGAAGTTTTACTATTTCATTTTAAATGCATTTCCTGCTACTTTCTCAACTAAGCCTGGCGCAAGCTGATACAGCTTGGCACCGATATTCATCCAGCGCGGCAAATTCACCTCACGCTTCTTATGGACCATTGTACTGATAATCGCCTCAGCCGCTTGTTCAGAAGAAAGCATCCATTTCTTCACATTTTTCACATAATCACCAGATGGGTCAGCTTGGGTGAAGAAATCGGTATCGACAGGACCGAAATTGACGGTTGAAACAGTAAGATTTGACTCACTCAACTCTAAGCGCAGACTATTTGTAAATCCTAATGCGGCATGCTTCGATGCTGCATAACCGCTCGACTTTGGAGTTGCAAGCTTGCCTGCTTGAGAGACAACGTTGACAATCTGACCCGTATCAGCAGAAAGCATTAAAGGCAGCACCGCTTGTGTACAAGCAATCATGCCAAACACATTGACTTCAAACATCCCGCGAATGTCTGCAAGAGAAGCATTTACAACGTCGTCGAAAACACCATATCCTGCATTGTTAACGAGAATATCACAGTTTCCAATTTGCTTTAGAATTTGTGAAAATGTTGCATGAACGGCTTGTTCATCTGAAACATCGACGGAAAAAGTAAGCGGCTGGACACTTGTTTGGTGCTGAATATATTGAGCAATACTCGTTAATTTATCGAGACGCCTCGCAAGAAGAATCGGATATGCTCCATGCTCTGCTGCTTTTAATGCTGTTGCCGCGCCAATTCCAGATGAGGCGCCTGTTATGATGATGTTCTTACCTCGCAGGTTTGACAACCACGCTCACCTCTATTTCGCTTCATACTTCCAAACTGATTCGCTTTTATCAATTATAATGCCGCCTGCTTCCTCTAGCTGATCAAGCTGACCCGTAGTTTCTGACATCGTCAAGAACAGCTCTCGTTCATAGACAGCAGGGAACAACACCTTTGAAATTTCAAATGCACTCATCGGTGTACCTTTGAGCATTTCCAACACTTTTTCAGCACGGCCACGTCGACGTTCAAAGCGACGTTCAAGGAGCGGCCTTACCTTGCGTACTTCCTTTCCGTGACCAGACAAGACAGTTGAGATCTCTAATTCAAGACACTTTTTCAAGGAGTCACGATATTGAATTGCTGCGCGCGGACGCTCTGTTTCCCCAAGATACGGCGGTTCCATTAATGGGTTTGAGGAAATATGGCCAATAATATGATCACCACCAAGCAGGACACCATCCTTTTCTCGGTAAAAGACAAGATGACTTTGCGCATGACCTGGTGTTTCAAAGACTTTCCACTCATCAAGTGCAGGAAGTACGTCCCCTTCCTTAATTTCTTGCGTTAAAGAAGATTTACAGGAATACTTGCCATTAAAAAAGAGATGAATCCATTTATCAACATTTTCCGTTACACCCTGCTGTGGGAGAAACCTTCTAAAGAATTCAACATTATGCGTAGCAAATTTCTCATCACGCGTTAACCACGGTTGATTTCGCCAATGACCAATTACTTCAGCATGAGCAGAAAATAAGTGAAGCTGACCGACATGATCAGGATGATGATGCGTTAACACAACTTGTTCGATATCTAATAAATCATAGCCAAGCTCATCAAGCTGACTGATAAGTGCCTCACGTGCCTCCGCTGTATTTGGACCAACATCAATGAGCGTTAATTTATCACCCTTTATTAAGTAAACATTAACAGGACCAACAGAAAACGGCGTCGGTAATGTTAATTGATAAATATCTTGTGTACGTTGCAACGTCTGAACCATTCGTTTAACCTCCGATTATCAAGTGAATACTGCTTCATATTGTAAAGTTTATCGTTTTTAACGAAGATTGTCATGCTTAAAACATTTCTACGAATTGGTTATTGACATGATTATAAGTTGTATTGCATAATAATAAAAATAAAACCTATAACTTATTTGAAAATTCACAAAATAATAATATACACGAAACAGCATTGATAAGGATTAGTAGAATCCAACCGCACACAATATAGAGAATGGAATCCATAGGCTGAAAGATTCCTTTGTGTTGCTTGATTCGAACCTGCCTTTGAGCTGTCAAGGAAACTTGAACGTTTCGCCTGCGTTATGGGGCTTATAAGTGGACTATTACAGTCAATAAAGGTGGTACCGCGGAACCTTTCCGTCCTTTTTTTACGAAGGACGGAAAGGTTTTTTTATTTTTCAAGCGAACGTCACCTGCTTGAGCTTTCCAACCTATTTTCCTACATCTGGAGGGATGAACATGAAACACGAAACAAAACTTGCATTTATCGGTGCTGGAAATATGGCAGAAGCGATCATTTCCGGCTTGCTGCAGCAGCAATTATATCGGCCTAATCAACTGTTTGTCACAAACCGCAGCAACAAAGAAAAGCTACAGGCCATGTCAGAAAAATACAAGATTAACGCCACACATGATAAAAAGATGATGCTTCAAGAAGCAAATGTGCTAGTTCTAGCGGTAAAACCAAAAGATGTAGCTGCGACATTAGATACATTTAAAGCATATATCCGAGCTGATCATGTCATTATTTCTGTCGCAGCTGGTGTTTCAACCTCAACAATTACAGAACTACTCGACAAACAAATTGCTGTCGTTCGCTCAATGCCAAATACATCTGCTGCAACAGGCGAATCTGCAACCGCCCTTTCAGCAGGGAGCTATGCAACAAATGCCCATCTACAGCTTGCAATTGAATTGTTCGAAACAATTGGTACCGTTTCAGTCGTTGAAGAAGCTGACTTACACGCTGTTACTGGTTTATCTGGAAGCGGTCCAGCCTACGTCTATTATCTGGTTGAAGCAATGGAGCAAGCAGCGCTCGATCTTGGCCTTGAAGGAGAAACAGCGAAGGAACTGATTCTGCAAACTATTATTGGTGCCGCTAAAATGCTCCAAACATCCCACAAGTCACCAGAAACATTACGCAAAGAAGTAATGAGTCCAGGCGGTACAACAGAAGCAGGCTTACAAGTGCTGGCGGATTATGATGCACAAGAAGCAATGATTACATGTATTAAGCGTGCTGCTCAGCGCTCAGAAGAAATGGGTGCGGAGCTAGCACATATCATGTTGAAATCATAAATAAAGCGCGGCATTCTTTGCCGCGCTTTACCTTTTCTTTATTTGAGCATCTCTGTAATCGTGCGTTCTAAAATATCAGGTAATTTTTCAAATGAGAATTCCATTTCCAGACGCTCTGTCCATTGGTGGGCATCACGACCGAACGGACCGAGGTTCATCACAGGAATATTCAGCTCACGCAACTCCTTCACAGGCAAGTTATAGCCTCTATCAAACATCGGCATATTACCAATCAATGGTGAAAGTGAGTCTTCTGATTCCTCTAAGCGCACAAAGCTTAAATCAGAAAGTCCTGCAAAATAATGTTGGTTCTTTAAATCAATTGCATAATTTTCTTTCGTATAATCCATCGCCCACTGACTCATCCGCTTAATATAATCATCATTTCGCGATGATACGGCGGGATAATATGGCGGACTATAGTAAAGCACAATGCACGGTGCAAGTTCTCTGCATAGTGATGCTAAGTTTTGCACAAGCTTTACCGTAAAATCACGATCGCCAAGGTCCCCACGGTGTGAAGTAACATAATTAAGTCTTCTTTCAATTTCTTCTTCCCCATGCTTTTTCTTTGCATACGCAAGAAGTTCATCATAGGTTAAAACCTTTACATTAAATTCCGTCGGCTCATAGGAGGACTGCATGGATGCAAAGCTTCGAGCACTCTGAATAAATTTTTCTTCAATCGATGTGGCAGCTTTTTTAGCCGAATTCAAAAGTAAAGCCGTCATTTCCTCCATTGTCCGCTCCATCATCATCACATTGTACATTACATTTGCCGAATGCGGAATCTGCACGGAATATTCTTCTTTCAAATCCCGCTGCATCAGAGCTGTCGGCGGTGGCGTTGTTTCCCCATCTATATTTTCACAGAAATCGGTATTCAGCTCGAGCGACCTGCTTACTTCTGCGGCCATGTAAGCTGCATTCAAGCCTGCAAACGGTTCTCCAACATGCGTTTCCTTCCCAAAGCAGAAGAAACCAGGTAATGCTTTTCCGATTGAACCTGTATACACATAAGGATTCGCATCACCAGGATAACGAGCAAACGAAGGCTCAGAATTTAGACATGCCCGATAAGATAAGTTATATTTTTTAGCAAGCTCTAGTAAGACAGGTACTGCTCCGATCATCCCTGCAGAGTTTGCTTCTTCATCAGGTACTGTAACAAGCAGCACATTGCCGTCAAATTCACCATTACATGCTTTTTCAAGCATCGACATTTGCAGCGTAAGCCCTGCTTTCATATCCATCGTGCCACGCCCAAAAAACCATTCGCCGTTTTCCATATCTTTTTTTACTTGTTCTGGAACAAGCTGTTTATTGTTATAAAACTCCTCTGTTAATTCCTTTGGACGAAAGGCAAGGCTTTTCCAGCTGCCATAATCGTCTACCTCCACAACATCAAAGTGGCTGATTAAAATTATCGTATCTTGAACATCTGCTTTACTTTTCGCTAGTGCTGTTACAAAACGCCGACCGTCAGAAAGCGGATGTAATGTTACGTGTTCTGGATGCTCTTTGAAATATGGCAAGTCGCTCAGCTGCTTATGTACATATTCTGCAATTGCAACTTCGCCTTCAGAATTTGTCATACTTGGATGTTCGACAAGAGCTGTTAGTAGTTCGACAAGTTGTTCTTTTGTTTGCCATTTCCCCATAAAAATCCCTCTCATTCGACTAAATTTTCGGAATATAATGTTTTCATCTTATCGAATTTTGACTAGTACGTAAAGAGAAACCTTTACGCATGAATTTAAAGATAGACTCATGCTATTGTTAATGTATGAAAATTCAATTTGGAGGGTTCTAAAAGATGACTCGAGCATTATTTTCTCCGTATTCAATCAAAAATGTCACATTAAAAAATCGAATTGTTATGTCTCCAATGTGTATGTACTCATCAACGGATGAAGGCACCGTCCAAAACTGGCACCTTACCCACTATACTAGCCGTGCTGTCGGGCAAGTAGGGTTAGTGATGATTGAAGCGACTGCTGTCACTCAGCAAGGACGAATTTCAAGCCGTGACCTTGGTATTTGGGACGACAGTCAAATTGAAGGACTAAAGCAGTTAACCGACCTCATTCATGAAAATGATGCAAAAGCAGCAATTCAGCTTGCACATGCTGGACGCAAAGCAACAATTGACGGTGACATTGCCGCACCGACTGCCCTGCCTTTTAATGATGAAATGAAAACACCGAAGGAAATGACAACAGAAGACATCACTGAAACAATTCAAGCTTTTCAAGACGGGGCCGTTCGTGCAAAGAAAAGCGGCTTCGATATTATTGAAATTCACGGCGCTCATGGCTATTTAATTAACGAGTTTCTTTCCCCTTTATCAAACAAGCGAACCGATCAATATGGTGGAAGTTCAGAAAACCGCTTCCGCTTCCTAGAAGAAATTATTGAAGCAGTTCAAGCTGTGTGGGATGGGCCTCTTTTCGTACGAGTATCAGCATCTGACCATCATCCTGAAGGGCTATCAATTGAAGACCATGTTCTCTATGCGAAAAAAATGAAAGAGCTCGGCATTGATTTAATTGATTGTAGTTCAGGTGCTATCGTACCCGCAACAATTGACGTTTATCCAGGCTATCAAGTCCAATATGCTGACAAAATCCGTCACGAAGCAGGAATTGCGACTGGAGCTGTCGGCATGATCACGACAGGCATTCATGCTGAGGAAATCTTAAAGAACGAACGAGCCGACTTAATCTTTCTTGGCCGTGAACTACTGCGCGACCCATACTGGCCATACCGAGCAGCAAAAGAACTAAATACTGAGATTCCAGCTCCGCAACAATACGAGCGTGGCTGGCTCTAAAAAAAGGACGCCCCCTTTCGACAAAATTCGAAAGGGGGCGTTGTCTGTTATAATACAATTTTAACGTTGTATCAATTTTGTTATATAACTAAAAAATCAAGTATCATAGGGCATTGTGAGGCATATGATATTTGTGTATTAGTCATTTTTTTATAAATTTCATAAAATATCCTTATTTCAAACCTGATGATACGTTTGCTTCTTTTATAATAAAAATAAGGGGATGAATTGTTCATTGATGAGGAGGAATAAGCATGTCTATCTTACCAAGGAAGAATGAGCTCGGTTTTTTTGAAATACGTTTGGAGTCCATCGGAGGGCTTGGCGCAAATTTGGCCGGTAAAATGCTGGCAGAAGCAGGGGTACTCGGTCTCGGGTTAAATGGGGCAAACTTCTCTTCTTATGGTTCTGAAAAGAAAGGATCACCTGTTAAAAGCTTTATTCGCTTCTGTGATGCAGATACAGAAATTCGGGCTCATAGTCCAATTATGCAGCCGCATGTTATCGGGGTCTTTCATGAAGCTCTTTATAAAACGATAGATGTTGTAAGCGGCTTACAACCTGAAGGCATTGTGCTTGTAAATTCAACACGTGATTTTGATGATATTAAATCTGATCTTAAGCTTGAATACGGAACACTTGCCATTGTCGATGCGTTAACCATTGCAGTAGAGGAAAATACGCGTGTGAATACAGCTATGCTTGGCGCCCTTTTCCGTGTATGTGATTTCTTAGACCCAGAAGCGATGCGAAATGTCATTCGAAAAACATTCGAGAACAAATATCCGCATTTAGTGGATGCCAACGTTCGAACATTCGACCGCGGCTTCAACGAAGTGCAATTTAAAACATATGAAACACCTGAAAATGCAAAAGCGAAAGCGTTTACAATGCCTGAGCCACGTTATGGTTATGAAACTCAAGAGATCGGTGGCGTCATTTCAGCTCAAGCAAATAGTATTTTCAAAGATTTAAGTGGCTCTAGACAAGGTTTCTTGCCTGCTTTTGACCAAACAGCATGTATTAATTGTGCTCAGTGCGATACGGTTTGCCCTGACTTTTGTTTTGTCTGGGAAGAAGGAGAGGACAAACGAGGCCGAAAGCAGATGTTTCTTAAAGGAATTGATTATCAATATTGCAAAGGCTGTCTAAAATGCGTGGAATCTTGTCCAACATCTGCCCTTTCCGACTTACGTGAGCAAATCGGCTATGCCGAACAAAACCGTACACGACAAAACTTCTCATTAACAGGAGGTTTACAATAATGGCGACACTCGAACACAATGTACCCGCTGTAGCGAAAGCAAAACAAAACGTCACTTTTGAATCTGGAAATGAGATGGCTGCACTTGCAGCCGCACAAATTAACTATCATTTGATGGGCTATTTCCCGATTACACCTTCTACTGAAATTGCACAGCTGCTTGACCAAATGAAGGCACGCGGCGAGCATGATATTCAATTAATTGCAGCAGATGGTGAGCACGGTTCTTCTGGCATTTGTTACGGCGCTTCTGCAGCAGGCGCGCGTGTCTTTAATGCGACGAGTGCGAATGGCTTTATGTATATGCTTGAACAGCTGCCAGTCCAATCAGGTACACGCTTTCCAATGGTTATGAATCTCGTTACACGTGCAATCAGTGGACCGCTTGATATTCGCGGTGATCATTCTGATTTGTACTACGGGTTGAACACAGGCTGGGTCATCCTTACTGCCCGGACGCCACAGGCTGTCTATGACTTAAATATAATGGCCCTTAAGATCGCTGAGCACTCTGATGTCCGCCTTCCTGTTATTGTCGCATATGACGGATTCTTTACTTCTCATCAAAAACGAAAAGTGCACTATTTCGAAGACCGTTCCGTTGTCCAAACATTTGTTGGAGAACGTCCAACTGGCTTCGCAAATGCACTGGACTTTGAAAACCCCGTGACGATCGGTGCACACATGGATGGCAATGATTTAATTAACAATAACTATCAACAATCAGAAGCACTTTATAAAGCAGGTAAAGTATTCAAAGAAGTGGCAAAAGAATATGCCCTTCTATCAGGACGTCAATATCCAATGCTGGATTTGTACCGTATGGAAGATGCAGAAGTCGCACTCTTCCTCTTAAACTCTGCCGCTGAATCAGCAAAAGATGCAGTAGATAAGCTTCGGGCCCAGGGTGTGAAGGCAGGCGTCATTAGTCCAAATATGATTCGTCCATTCCCTGCTGAAGAAATTCGCGAGGCACTTAAAGATGTAAAAGCATTACTTGTAGCTGAACGTGCAGACTCTTACGGCGGAAACGGACCGAACTTAACACACGAGGTGAAATCAGCCCTTCAAGTGGACGCCGAAAACAAAACGATTGTATTAAGCCGTGTATTCGGTATCGGTGGAAAAGACTTTTTCACTGAAGATGCAGAAGCCTTTTTCAACCTTACAATCAATGCTGTGGAAAAAGGCTACGCTGAAAAACCATTTGACTATTATGGCGTCACAACAGGCGACCCTGAAAACCGTTCGCTTAAAGCGATCGAACCGCTTTATGGTGATGCCTACAAAACAGGCTTAATTAAAGTGGAACAAGATTCCGAAACTCATAAATTAAAAGTAAAAATTCCGCCACTCCGCCAGTTAACGGCAAAACCGAAACGACTTGCTTCAGGTCATGGGGCTTGTCCAGGCTGTGGCATTTTCCCTGCACTCGAGCTTTTCTTTAAGGGGATCGAAGGTGACGCGGTCATTTTATTCCAAACAGGCTGTGCCTATGTTGTAACAACTGCTTATCCTTATAGTTCACATAAGCAGCCGACCATTCATAACTTGTTCCAAAATGGTCCTGCTACCCTGTCTGGAACGCTTGAAGCATTCCTAGAAATGAAGCGCCGCGGTGACGTGAAGGTTTCAGATGATGTGACATTTGTGATGATTACAGGTGACGGTGGAATGGATATTGGGATGGGCTCTGCAATTGGAACAGCAATGCGTAACCATAAAATGATTTTGCTAGAATATGATAATGAAGGCTACATGAATACTGGTTCGCAAATGTCTTATTCAACACCAATGGGTCACATGACAAGCACAACAGGAGTCGGCAAGACACAGCAAGGAAAAGCATTTCATCATAAAGACACGCCGCAAATTATGGCAGCAACAAATATCCCTTACGTCTTTACTGCAACAGAAGCCTTTCCACAAGACCTCGTAAAAAAAGCAGCAAAAGCGCAATGGTATGCGCAAAATGAAGGACTTGTCTATGGTAAAATCTTAATTACATGCCCGTTAAACTGGAAAGCTGAAGACCGTTATGGGAACAAAATTATGGAGCATGCCGTAAACTCTTGCTTCTTTCCGTTATACGAAGTGGAGCGTGGTGAAACGACGATTACACATAATCCAGAAGCAAAGAAAAAACGTGTACCTCTAAGCGACTGGCTTTCGTATATGGGAAAATCGAAACACCTATTAAAAGAACAAAACGCTCCCCTGCTCCAAGAATTTGAAACAGAAGTTGAACGTCGCTGGCAAAAGCTAAAAGCTAAGCATGAAAACCCATATTTATAAAGCTAAAAAGGACACTCATCAACGGGTGTCCTTTTAACGTATGTGATAGAAATTCGAGCACTGCTCTGTCAGTTCATGCTTTTTCTGTTCAAGCTTTCGAAAACGTTTGAAGGTAAAGAAAGACAGGAGAACAACGAACCCTAACGAAAAGAGTCCATCAAACTCTTTTGCATCATAGAAGAACTTCATCAGCTTCAACTCCATTCGACTTGAAATTGTGCAAAGTCATACGCCACTTCTGTATTTGAAAATACATTTCGTGCCTCTTGCAGTAATTGTACTGAACCTTCCTCTTGATAGCGTGAACTAATATGAGTCAAGATAAGCTTCTTAGCTCCTGCTTCTTTTGCTATTTGGGCGGCTTGAACAGTTGTTGAATGATAATATTCATGCGCAATATCCGCCTCATCCTCTGCAAATGTCGCTTCATGGATAAGGACATCTACATTTCGAGCAAGCTCTACTGCTGCTTCACATGGTCGTGTATCACCGAGTACAGCCAGCTTGCGGCCTTTCTTCTTCGGGCCAATATAATCGTTCCCATTCAGCACTTTCCCATTGGCAAGCTCTACCGTCTCTCCTTCTTTTAAACGCTGGTATAGCGGCCCAGGAGGAACTTGCTGCTCCTTTAACTTATCAACAAGCAATTCACCAGGCTTGTCGTGTTCGGTAACACGATAACCAAAGCTTGGAATGCCATGCTCTAGCTTTCTCATTTCGACTGTAAATTGCTTATCTTCGAACACTACACCTTCCTCTCCTTCTACAACACGGATTGGATAACGCAAGCGTGTCTGACTGAGAGAAAGTGTTGTTTCCACAAATTGCTGAAGTCCTGGCGGGCCGAAAAGTGTAAGTGGCGTTGTACCGTCCTGAAAGGAACGACTCCCAAGCAAGCCAGGAAGCCCAAAAATATGGTCACCATGCATATGAGTGATAAAAATATGTTCAATCCGACGCGGCCGAATAGCTGTATGCAGAATTTGATGTTGAGTCGCCTCCCCGCAATCAAACAGCCAGACTGCTCGACGCTCTTGGTTTAAATTAAGCGCAATCGATGAGACATTACGCTTCTTTGCCGGCATACCTGCTCCAGTTCCTAAAAATAAAAAATCCACCATTCATTCCTCCAAATATGTCATTCATCCTTTTTGCCAAATCGAAAATGACGTAAGAAATCCTTTTGAAAGCTTGTTCCCTTATGGCGCTCTCCCCCATCAATATGAGGCTTCTTCTTGAATAATTTCCCATTTGAAATAACATCTTTTCCGTACTTTTCCCTTAAGCTTTCAACAGTGTTATAGAGCGGCTCTTTAATTGCTTCCTGTTCATATGAAAAGAGGTCGAGCTGTCTATAAGCATCTGATTTTTCTTCAAGCTGTTGAGCTGTCACCCCGAGCAAGCGAATTGGCTCGCCGTTCCAATGCTCGTCAAATAAATGCCGTGCAGCTTGAAAGATTTCTGTGTCTTTATCAACAGCCTGCGGAAGCTTTCGGCTGCGCGTAATTGTTTTTCGGTCATAGTAGCGAATCATTAATTGAACGTTCCAGCTAATCACATCTTGTCGGCTCATTCGTTTCGCAACAGATTGTGCAAGGCTTTGAAGAATGCTGCGGATTTCTGCTTCATCTGTTGTATCATGCGGCAATGTCTTAGAATTTCCAATACTTTTGAATTCTGATAACGCATCTGGGTCAACCTTTCGATTATCGATCCCATTTGCCCGCTCCTTCAAGCGAAGACCGTTGATGCCAAGCAACTCCTTCAGTGCATAGTCATCGCCATTTGCTAAGTCTCCGATTGTATGGACTTTAATCTGTGCCAACTTTTCCGCCGTTCGCTCACCGATACCGTGCATCTCAATGACAGGGAGCGGCCAAAGCTTTTTGGGAACTTCTCGTTTACGCAGCACGGTAATCCCCATAGGCTTTTTCATATCAGAGGCCGTCTTAGCCAAAAATTTATTCGGCGCTATGCCAATGCTACAAGGCAGATCGAGCTCATTTTTAATGTCCGCTTGGATTTGATGGGCAATCTCAAGCGGAGAACCAAACACACTGCTGTCTGTTAAATCAACATACCCTTCATCAATTGACACAGGCTGAACGAGAGCAGAATAACGAGAAAGGATTTGAAACATTGCAAGCGATGTCTGACGGTAGAGCGGAAAGTTCGGTCGCATGACAAGCAGTTCAGGACAAAGCCGCTTTGCCTGCCACAATGGCATCGTCGTTTTCACGCCTTTTGCACGTGCTTCATAGCTGCTTGTTACGACAATCCCTTTCCGTTCTTTCGGATTCCCTGCAATCGCAAGTGCCTTTCCTTTTAACGACGGATCATTTGCCATCTCCACTGAGGCGTAGAAGCTGTTCATATCCACATGCAAAATGACTCTTCCGTTTTTCGGATACATTGATTTCATCGATTATCACCACGTTCACCGCTCAATATTCTCCTTTCTATGATACAGCAGGATGAATGGATTTTCCATTGCGCCTGCTTATAAACAAAACGGAAGCCTCATCATGAGACTTCCGTTTTCCTGCTTATTCAGCAGCCTTTTCAATAACAGCCAGTACAAGTTCAGCTGTTTTGACAAGCTCTGCAATTGGCATTTTTTCATTTGTTGTATGAATTTCTTCATAACCAACAGCAAGGTTAATCGTTGGGATACCGTGTCCGTTAAAGATATTGGCATCACTTCCACCACCGCTTGTAAGCAGTTCAGGCTTGCGGCCAATCTTTTCAACAGCGCTTTTCGCGATTTCAACGACTGCATCACCGTCATTGAATTTAAAGCCTGGGTACATTACTTCTACTTCAATGTCAGCACTTCCACCCATCTCTTCTGCTGTCTTTTCAAATGCTTCTTTCATCTTTGCAACCTGTTTTTCCATCTTTTCAGGTACTAAAGAACGTGCTTCAGCGAGAATATCAACACGGTCACAGACGATATTTGTTTGCTTTCCGCCTTCAAATCGACCGATATTGGCTGTTGTTTCAGCATCAATACGGCCAAGCGGCATTTTTGCAATTGCTTTTGCTGCAATCGTAATGGCTGAAACACCTTTTTCAGGAGCTACACCAGCGTGAGCTGTTTTTCCATTGATAACAGCTCGAACCTTTGCTTGTGTTGGAGCTGCAACGATGATGTTTCCAACTTGTCCGTCAGAATCAAGCGCATAGCCGTATTTCGCTTTCATATATGAAGCATCTAATGCTTTTGCACCGACAAGACCTGATTCTTCACCGACTGTAATCACAAATTGAATATCACCATGTTCGATTTCTTGCTCTTTCAATACTTTGATTGCTTCAAGCATTGCTGCAAGACCTGCTTTATCATCTGCGCCAAGAATTGTCGTTCCGTCTGTTACAATTTTGTCGCCTTTGATCGAAGGCTTCACACCATTCCCTGGTACAACCGTGTCCATATGGGATGTGAAATAAATTGTATCAACGCCATCTTTCGTACCTTTTAACGTGCAAATTAAATTGTTTGCATCGTGTTCTGTTTCATTGCGTGCATTGTCTTCTTCAATTTCCACACCAAGCGCTGAAAATTTTTCTTTTAACACTTCAGCAATCTTTGCTTCGTGCTTTGTTTCTGAGTCAACTTGCACCAATTCCATAAACTCGTCAATAAGACGCTCTTGATTAACCATTTGGGTTCCTCCTAGTGATACGTAGTCTCGTACACGGAGCGAAATGGTTTATAGCGGGATATTGCCGTGCTTCTTCTTCGGACGTTCCTCTTTCTTGTTACGAAGCATATCAAGCGCTTGAATGATTTTGATACGTGTTTCACGCGGATCAATGACATCATCGACCATCCCCATAGAAGCCGCAACATACGGATTCGCAAACTTTTCACGATATTCTTCAATCTTCTCCGCACGTTTTGCTTCTGGATCTTCACTTTCGTTAATTTCACGAGCAAAGATAATGTTAGCTGCCCCTTGAGGTCCCATTACCGCAATTTCAGCATTTGGCCATGAGTATACAACATCTGCGCCGATCGCCTTACTGTTCAACGCCACATACGCACCGCCATATGCTTTACGAAGGATAATCGTCAGCTTCGGTACAGTCGCTTCAGAATAAGCATACAAAATCTTCGCACCGTGTCGGATAATACCGCCGTGTTCCTGCTTAATCCCTGGGAAGAAGCCTGTTACGTCTTCAAACGTAATAATCGGGATATTAAACGAGTCACAGAAACGAATAAAGCGTGATGCTTTGTCTGAGGAATCAATGTCTAAGCCGCCTGCCATTACTTTCGGCTGGTTACATACTAGACCAATTACTTCACCACGAACACGAGCTAAACCGATTACAACGTTTTTCGCAAAGTCTTTTTGCACTTCCATAAAGGAATCGTTGTCAACAACTTGGTTGATTACTTTACGCACGTCATAAGGACGAATAGCATCAAAAGGGATTGCGTCCGTTAAATCTGGACGGTAATCATCCTCTTCGTTATATTCCATTCTCGGTGGCTGTTCTTCATTACTTTGTGGTAAATAACCTAACAGTCGACGAACATCCTCAAGCACTTCTTGCTCAGACTTACCAGAGAAATGCGCATTCCCGCTTATAGAGTTATGTACTTTCGCTCCGCCTAGATTTTCAGACGATATCTTTTCACCTGTAACCGTTTCAATTACTTTCGGTCCTGTGATAAACATTTGACTTGTTTTTTCAACCATGAATACAAAATCTGTAATAGCTGGTGAGTAAACTGCCCCACCTGCACACGGTCCCATAATAACCGAAATTTGTGGAACTACGCCTGAATAGATTGAGTTACGGTAGAAAATATGACCGTACCCATCTAATGATACCACACCTTCTTGAATACGCGCGCCCCCTGAGTCATTCAAGCCGATCATTGGTGCGCCATTTTTCGCTGCAAGGTCCATTACCTTAGCAATTTTTTGCGCGTGCATTTCTCCAAGCGCCCCACCGAATACTGTAAAGTCTTGCGAGAATACAAAAATTAAACGACCATGCACCTTTCCATATCCTGTGACAACCCCTTCACCAGGACCACTCTTGCCTGCAAGACCAAAGTCTTGGCAACGGTGCTCAATAAATGGGTTTAATTCTACAAATGTACCTTCATCAAGAAGAAGATCGATCCGCTCACGTGCAGTCAATTTTCCTTTTTCATGCTGCTTATCAATACGGTCATCGCCACCGCCAAGCTCAACTTCTCTTCTCTTATCATATAATTCATTAATTTTTTCATAAATATCCATCTTAGTTGTCCCCCTTCGCTGGTTTTTCACACAATTCATAAAGTACACTTCCTGTTGATTTCGGATGCATAAAGGCAATTTTCGCCCCACCTGCACCTGTCTTTGCTTCATCATGAATCATGCGAATACCGTTTTCTTTCATATCTTTGATGCGCTCTTCAATTGAATCAACGCCAAGTGCGATATGATGAATACCTTCTCCCTTTTTCGCTAAAAACTTGGCAATTGGGCTCTCCTCAGAAAGTGGTTCAAGCAATTCAATTTTAGATTCCCCAATTTTTAAGAAAGCTACTTTCACACCTTCTGATTGAACTTCTTCAACACCAAGTAATTCTAATCCAAGGTGCTCGGTATAAAGCGGCAGTGAACGGTCAATCGATTCTACCGCTACGCCGATATGGTCAATTTTCTTCGCCATGTCTATCTTCCCCCCGTGATTGTACAAATTGAACGAGCGTTTGCTCACCACAACTATTAACACATTCGTTATTCTATCGAAAATTCCTGCTATTATCGAAAAATTCCGCACATTTTTTCGATTTATGTCAAATATATGCGAAAAGGCTTTCAAATGCAAATCTTGTTTTCTAGCTTGATGGCGGTTAAAATAGAAAGAGCTATTTTTCGTAAGGAGGAATCTTTCCTATGCGCCGTAAACGAACAATGAGAGTGATGATTTACGTTATGATTGCTTCCATGCTCCTCTCTTCGCTCCTAGCAGGAGTTAGTTTCTTGTTTTAGAAGTCAAAAAAACGGATGCACCGTCTGCATCCGTTTTTTCTATAGATCACTCTTCTTAAAATATCGCTTTAGAATTAAGTATTTCTCCAACTCATTTAAAAAATGAAACAATGAAGCACGAACCTCAAATTCTTGACGAGTAGCCGGCAGCTCCATTTCCCTGAAATCTCCTCTTAGACTCTCAAGCTTATCTAGAAAGTATTGCGCAGTGTTTCCTGGGTGAACGGAATCACTAATTTCTTCAATTAATTCTGCAATTCTTTCAGCATGATCATGCGGGATAGAAAGAGATGAAACAATCCACAGCATCTGCTCAACAACATCCATTTGCTTTTCACGCATTTTAAAATAATGATAATACGTGTCTTCGTTTCGTGTAAAATGATTTTCAACATCTCGGAAAGCAAGGGTTTTAGCCGATTGAATCATTTCGTTTGTTTCCATAATTTCTCGTCCATCCCATAAGTGATCACCATCCCGAAGGTAGAGGGCAATTTCATCAAAGATTCGCTTAAAGTTCTGCTCAACCTTTGTTTGTCTTCGCTGTAGCTCCATTTCCATACTCGGCATATAAAGGTTCATAATGAGTGCAACTCCGATTCCAATCCCAATAATACCAAGTTCATTTAAAATAAAAGCAGTTGTCATCTTTTCTTGAATATAAAAATGTAAAATAATGACGGAGCTTGTCACAACCCCCTTCTTCGCCTTTATGAAAACGAGAGTGGGGATAAATAAGATCAATAACAAACCAATCACAAGCGGATGATAGGCAATCCCTTCAAAGAAGGCAAACGCAAAGGCCATTCCAATAATACAAGCGAGGAATCTTTCCCACGCACTAATTAATGAACGCTTTTGAGTAACTTGAATACACAAAATTGTTAAGATACCTGCCGAAACAAAATTATCAAATCCGAGTATTTGGGCAAGCCAAATGGAAAGAGCTGTTCCGACAGCTGTTTTGACGGTTCGATAACCGATTTTAAACATATTGACTCCTTTTCATCATTAATAAAAATAGAGATGACTATATTCAGCCATCTCCATACTATAAGCAATTTATAAAATCTTTTCAAGAAAGTTTTTTGCACGCTCTGATTTTGGATTTGTGAAGAATTCTTCTGGTTCTGTTTCTTCAACTAACCTGCCATCATCTAGGAATAAAACCCGGTCAGCCACCTCACGAGCAAAGCCCATTTCATGAGTAACAATCGCCATTGTCATCCCTGTTTGCGCTAAATTCTTCATAACATCAAGCACTTCTTTAACCATTTCTGGATCAAGTGCAGAAGTCGGCTCATCAAATAACATCGCTTCTGGAGCCATCGCTAAAGCACGAGCAATTGCCACACGTTGTTTTTGACCGCCTGACAAACGATTCGGATAGACATTCGCTTTTTCAGACAGCCCTACTTTTTCCAGTAAATCAAGAGCTGTCTTTTCTGCTTCCGACTTCGACACTTGCTTCACCTTCATCGGTGCGTACATTAAATTTTCCACGACATTCATATGCGGGAAAAGATGAAAGTGCTGAAAAACCATTCCTAGCCGTTGACGTACATCCATAATACTTGTTTTCGGATTCGTAATCTCATCATTCCCGACCCAGATTTGTCCTTCTGTTGGTTCTTCAAGCAAGTTAATGCAACGAAGAAGTGTTGATTTACCTGAACCAGACGGCCCAATGATTGCGACGACATCGCCGCTGTTTATTTCTGTTGAGATTCCTTTTAATACTTCTAGTTTTCCAAATTTTTTGTGTAGATTTTCTATTTTAATCACTGCGACTCATCCTCCTCTCAAGCGCTTTTCCAAGGAGAGTCAACCCCATGACCATAATCCAGTATATTAACCCTACAAATAACATCGGTTCAAAAAAGGCATATAATTCGCCGCCGACGATGTAAGAACGACGCATAATATCAGCAACACCAATGACCATCACAACCGCTGACTCTTTCGTTAATGTAATAAATTCGTTCATTAATGCAGGCAGAATGTTTTTCAACGCCTGTGGTAAAATAATATCTTTCATCATTGGACTATATGGTACACCTAAAGCCATTGCGGCTTCACGCTGACCACGGTCAATTGCCCCAATACCTGCGCGGATAATCTCTGATACATATGCAGCTGAATTTAAGCCAAAAGCACTAACAGCTGCTATGAAAGCCGGCACTTCAATTCCGATTAACTGTGGCAGCCCATAATAAATGATCATCAACTGCAGGATAAGTGGTGTCCCACGGAAAATGGATGTATAAGCATCTGCTATCCATATAAGTGCCTTAACACGTCCTATTTTAAATAGGGATAGAATCGTTCCGAGAATAAAACCGATCAGTGCACTAACTAAAACAATCTTAACCGTAACCCATATCCCCTCAAGAATGTAGGGGATGGAGGGCACGATTTGTGTGAAATTCAAACCCATGCCCGAACTTCATTCCTCTCTATTATCCAGTGTTGTAATTGTGTTTAAAGTGTAAGAAAGGAGAGCGATGGATGCTCCCCTTTCCGAATGTCATGAATGGATATGCAATCAATTACTGCTTTGGCTGTTCGCCACCGAACCATTTCTTAATCATTTCATCAAGTTCGCCGCTTTCTTTCAGCTCTGTAATTGCTTTGTCGAACTCTTCAACATGCTCGCTTCCTTTCGGGAAAGCAACTGCGCTTCCTGCTTCTTCTGTGTTCGGAAGTACGAATGCTTGAAGGTCTTCATTTTTCTCTAGATATCCTTTTGCCACTGTATCTTCAATAATTGCCGCATCAAAACGACCTGCTTTAATTTCTTGAACAAGCTCTGGGATACGGTTGCGGCTATCGATTGTAATATCAATCGTTTCTTTGATTTCTTCAGCTTTTCCTTCTTGGATTGAACCAAGCTGTACGCCTACTTTTTTGCCTTCTAAATCTTCAAGTTTTTCAATTTTGCTGTCTTTTGAAGAAACAATCATATGATTTGCTTCATAATAAACTTGTGAAAAATCAACATTTTCTTTACGTTCTTCAGTCGGTGTCATACCTGCTAAAACAAAATCAACTTTATTTGATTGCAGGGCAGGAATAAGGCCGTTAAAATCAATGTCTTTAATTTCCATTTCATAACCTAACTTTTCAGTAATCGCTTTTGCAAGGTCAACGTCAAAACCGATAATTTCATCGCTTTTCGCTGTTTCAACATATTCGAATGGCGGATAGTCAGCAGATGTCCCCATTACCAACACTTTTTTATCTGTGTCAGCTGATTGCTCACCTGAAGTTTGTCCATCTTCACTTCCACCTGTGCCACAAGCAGCCAATACACCTGCCATTACGACAAAAGTAAAAATCATAAAAAACTTTTTCATTATCATTTTTCCCCCTTAAATTCTTAAAACTAATATTTATTTGATTAAATTAATATTTATACGATAGTTGTTATTTTACCATGTTCCTAAGCGCTGACAAGTACTTTTTTAAAGTTGCACAATAATGATTATTCATTATTTTCAAATATTTTTCAAGGAATTTTCACATTTAAATCGACAAAAAAATAAAGACCGCTGTTATGGCGGTCTTCAATCTTATATTTCCTCACAATATTTATCAAATGCTGCTTGAAGCTTTTGAATAACTTGCATTGGGTCAAACCCTTCAATATCATGACGTTCTATCATCGTTTGAATTTTGCCGTCTTTTAATAACGCAAAAGATGGGGAAGATGGCGGATAGCCTTCAAAATATTCTCGTGCACGTGCAGTTGCTTCCTTATCCTGTCCAGCAAAAACCGTTACAAGCTGATCTGGACGCTTATCATAATGGATAGCATGAGCAGCTGCCGGGCGTGCAATGCCACCTGCACAACCACATACAGAGTTAATCAATACAAGTGTTGTACCTTTTTTATTTAATGCAGCATCGACCTCTTCAGCCGTGCGCAGTGATGTATAACCAGCATCTTCCGCCTCTAGACGTGCTTGGTCAACGATTTGATTCATATCCATAAACATATTAAAATCCATAATCTCACTCCTTTAAATTCCTTAATCGTATCGTATCAACAAATGTCCTGTTAATCAATTAAACTTATCTGTAACATGCTTACCTTTTCAATCAACTAAAAATAATTTTAAAAAAAAATATAAAAAAAGGTTTAGTTTTATTGATACGTGGAATACTTATATTAAATCTAGGCCCCATACCCCTAGACTCCCTAGATTAGAAGGTGAGTTCCCCCCATCACTCACCTTCTTTCTTTTTTTTATGCTTAAATGCAAAAGCCGCCTCCAAATGGAAGCGGCTTATTTTATTTGTTGTACTCTAAGAAGAGCTCCCGTACAGCTTGCGTAACAGGCTGTTTTCCTTCTACAACGTTTTGCTCAAGGAGTGGCATTTTTTCTTTTACAATTGGATGATTGAAGAAATTTGTTTCTAGCTGTTCTTTAATCATCGCGTAAATCCATTCCTTCGTCTGTGCTTTACGTCGCTTTTCAAACACACCTGATTGTTTTGTTGTTGCTTCAAAGTCACGCATCTGCTCCCAAATCTTATCAACATTTACATTATGCAGAGCAGAACATGTAAGTGCCTTCGTTTCCCAGCCTTCTGTTGCTGGACGAAGGTAGTGAACAATTTGGTTGTACTCCTGCCGAGCAGCTTCTGCCGCCTGCTTGTTATGCCCATCTGCTTTATTTACGACTAACAGGTCTGCAAGCTCCATGACCCCTTTTTTCATTCCTTGCAAGTCATCTCCTGCGCCTGTTAATACAAGAAGGGTAAACATATCAACCATCGAACGCACTGCTACTTCACTTTGGCCAACACCAATCGTTTCAACGATAATGACATCATAGCCTGCCGCTTCACAGAGAAGCATCGTTTCCCGCGTTTTCCGTGTTACACCACCAAGTGTACCAGCTGAAGGGGATGGACGAATAAAAGCTCGCGGATTACGTGAAAGAGTCTCCATCCGCGTCTTATCTCCGAGAATACTACCACCTGTAATACTGCTGGACGGGTCTACAGCAAGGACAGCAACCTTATGGCCTTGTTCGCACAGATAACTTCCCATCGCTTCGATAAAAGTACTTTTCCCCGCACCAGGCACCCCTGTAATACCGAGGCGTAATGAATTTCCCGTATACGGCAACAACTCATTGAGCAGCCGCTGCGATGCATCAATATGCTTTGCGGCATTGCTTTCAATTAATGTAATGGCCTTTGCTAGAACTGTCCGATCATTGTTTCGAACACCATCTACATAATCTTGCAATGTCCGCTTTTTACGGTTTGAAGACTGACGGAAAGAAGCGGAGGTATTATCTCCGCTTTGTACACCATTCATCACCCTAGTTGTGTATGCCTTAGAAGCATCTTTTGGCACCCATTCAGGGCGGTTTTCATTTTCATTTGCCATTAAATCACATCCTCAACCTCTTCTAAACGGCGGTTGATTTCTTCAACAACTTTCTGAGCAGCAACTGGAATCACGGTACCTGGACCAAAGATCGCTGCAGCTCCATTTTCTTTTAGATATTCATAATCTTGCGCTGGGATAACACCGCCGATAACGACAACGATATCTTCACGACCAAGCTTCTTCAGTTCCTCTACAAGCTGTGGTAGAAGTGTTTTGTGACCTGCAGCAAGCGAGCTCATGCCAATTGCATGAACATCATTTTCAACCGCTTGTAATGCTGCTTCTTCAGGAGTTTGGAATAGCGGGCCAACGTCAACATCAAACCCTAAATCCGCAAACGCTGTTGCAATAACTTTTGCACCACGGTCATGTCCATCTTGACCCATTTTAGCTACCATAATACGTGGTCTGCGTCCTTCGTTTTCAAGGAACTCATCTGTCATCTTCTTAACAGTGTCAATTTCGTCAGCATTTGAAAATTCTGTGCTGTAGACGCCGCTAATTGAACGGATAACGGCTTTATGTCGTCCGCTCACCACTTCAATCGCATCTGAAATTTCACCAAGTGTAGCGCGTGCACGTGCAGCCTCTACAGATAATGCAAGCAAGTTACCCTCGCCTGTTTCTGCGGCTTTTGTAAGAGCAGCTAATGCTTCACGAACCTTCGCATCATCACGGTTTTCACGCAATTCTTTCAAGCGCTCAAGCTGCTGCTGACGTACAGCTGTATTATCAACTTCAAGGATATCAAGTGGATCCTCTTTATCTAAGCGATATTTATTCATTCCAATAATTGATTCTTTTCCTGAATCAATATGCGCTTGGCGACGAGCAGCTGCTTCTTCAATACGCATTTTCGGTACGCCTGTTTCAATTGCTTTCGCCATTCCACCAAGGTTTTCAATTTCGGAAATATGCTCCCATGCGCGTTCCACAAGCTTTGTTGTTAAATATTCAACATAGTATGAACCAGCCCACGGGTCAACAACATTTGTAATACCTGTTTCATCTTGAAGGTGAAGCTGCGTATTACGAGCAATTCGTGCAGAGAAATCTGTCGGAAGTGCAATCGCTTCATCAAGTGCATTCGTATGAAGGGATTGTGTATGGCCAAGTGCTGCAGCCATCGCTTCAATACATGTACGTGCGACGTTATTGAATGGGTCCTGCTCTGTTAAGCTCCATCCAGACGTTTGCGAGTGCGTACGCAATGCCATCGACTTTGTATTCTTCGGTTCAAACTCTTTCATCATCTTCGCCCAAATCAAACGACCTGCACGCATTTTCGCTACTTCCATAAAGTAGTTCATACCGATCGCCCAGAAGAATGATAGACGCGGTGCAAACTTATCGACGTCAATACCTGCTTGAAGGCCTGTACGGACATACTCAAGACCGTCTGCAAGTGTATAAGCAAGCTCAATATCAGCCGGTGCCCCTGCTTCTTGAAGGTGATAACCGGAAATACTGATACTATTAAAGCGTGGCATATTCTGAGATGTATATTCAAAGATATCTGCAATAATTTTCATCGACATTTCAGGCGGATAAATGTACGTGTTCCGTACCATATACTCTTTTAAAATATCATTTTGAATCGTTCCTGAAAGCTGTTCAGGCTTCACACCTTGCTCTTCTGCTGTCACGATATAAAACGCCATAACAGGAAGAACAGCACCATTCATCGTCATTGACACGGACATTTGGTCAAGCGGGATACCGTCAAATAAAATTTTCATATCAGCAATGGAATCAATTGCAACGCCCGCTTTACCTACATCTCCGACAACACGCGGGTGGTCGGAGTCATAGCCGCGGTGTGTTGCAAGGTCAAATGCAACAGACAACCCTTTCTGACCAGCTGCCAAGTTACGGCGGTAAAACGCATTACTCTCTTCAGCTGTAGAGAAACCTGCATACTGACGAACAGTCCAAGGGCGTGTCACATACATTGTCGGATATGGTCCGCGCAAATATGGCGGAATACCAGACATATAGTCAATGTGCTTGTAATCTTTAATGTCTTCATTTGTATAAACTGGTTTAACGAAGATTTGCTCATTTGTACGGAAAACCATTTCATCAAAAGAGCCATCAATCTCACTTTCTACTTTTTGCTTCCATTCATCAACATTTCCATCGGATTTCTTCGGTTCAAACGACATGTTTGTAAAATCAGGCATTCTGCTCATGCGATAACCCCCTTCTCTTGCTGCAAGCGCAGAAGTACGTCATAACAATTTGATTTCAAATGAACAAACTCTTCAATACCCGCTTCCTTGCATGCTTGTGCTAATTCGCCTTGTGGATTTCCTGCAAGATAAAGCTTCGTGTCAGCCTGCTGTGCTTTCAGCTTGCTTGCTACTTCAACTGCTAGTTCTTCATAAGTGTCATCAGAACCACAGATAATCACAGCTTCTGCCCCAGATTGAGTTGCTGCTGTTGCTGCTTCTTCTGCTGTATTGAAGCCATTATTCGTAATCGCTTCAAATCCACCTGCTGCAAAGAAGCCTGCCGCAAAGTCAGCACGTGCTTTATGTTTTGGAATCGGGCCAAGATTTGCAAGGAACACTTGCGGGTAACGTCCATTTTCAGCTTTAAAGCTTGCTGCAGCGTTACGCAATGCTTCAAACGGCTCTGCTGCGCGATGAACATGGAGCGGCTTCACTTCAACAGCTTCAGTTCCTTCTTTCAGCGCATTCATTACCATTCCGACAGTTACCCCTTCACTTGCTGCGTCCATCACCTTTTCAAATGATTCAAAGCCAATCGTGACACCGCTTGCAGCTTCTACATACCCCTTAACTACTGCTACACGATCTGCCACAGTTGTTTCTTGTTCAGCTGTCGTGTTTAGTGGTTTCTCATCAAGGTTCGGATACATATTTGTGCCGACAATACGTGCTTTACGTGACTCGACATCTTGACGTTTCTGTTGTGCTGTTTGTGCAATATTCTCTTGGACAAACCCATTTTGAAGTGCTTTGTACATACCGCCTTCTTGCTCTACTTTCGTAAAGAGCTCCCACGTCTTTTCAGCAATCTTATCTGTGAGTGTCTCTACATACCAAGAACCACCTGCAGGGTCCACAACTTTATTTAAGTGTGACTCTTCTTGCAGAATAACTTGTGTATTACGTGCAATACGACGTGAAAAATTATCTGGCTTGCGTAACGGTTCGTCAAATGGAGAAACATGCATACTGTTAACCCCGCCGACAGCTCCTGCAAATGCTTCTGTTGTCGTACGCAGCATATTCACGTATGGATCACATTTTGTTTTCGTAAATGTTGACGTACGGCCATGAATATACATTTTTTGTGCTTCTTCACTGCCACCAAATGCTTCGATAATTTTTGCCCACACCATTTTCGCTGCACGAAGCTTTCCAATCTCCATAAAGACATTGGAACCGATTGCAAAAGAGAAGTACATTTGTTTTGCCGCTTGGTCAATATCTAACCCATGCTTAAGTAAACCACGAATCACATCCACACCTGCAGCAATTGCAAAGCTAAGCTCTTGTACGGCTGAAGCCCCTGCTTGCGCATATGGTTCACCTTGAACAGCTACTGTACGAATCTTTTTGGCATTTTTGTCAGCCCACACTGCTGCTTGTGCTTGCAAATCGAGCGCTCGTTCAAAGCTAATCGGTGCTTTTCCGGTTTCAGCTACTAACCCTAAATAGTCAAAGCCACCAAATACTTCTAGCTCCTCAAACGGTACCCCTTCATTTTTCGCGTAGGAAAGAAGTGAGGCTAAGATAAACGGTGTACTGTAACCACCCTGTAAATACATTGGAACACCTTGAAGCTCAACATCTTTAAGTGCAGTCTTCCAATCTTCTACATTCGAAAAAGACATACCGTTAAAGCCAAGGTCTGCTCCATTCGCTTCGCTTGCATCTAAACCTTGTTTAACAGCTTCATCAAATGGTACATTCACCATTGTTTGACCACGTTGAAGGTCGTGCAAAAGCCGCTCATTAAACAGCTCTGGTGTTTCTGCATAGATTTCTTGTCCAATTTTCCATGGGGAAGCTACATAGCCAAGATGACTTGCACCACGGACGTAGTTTCCTTCTCCAGGGAATTCTTTCAAATGAGGAATCCCTTCAACATCCGACTTTCGGTAAATCGGCTTTAATTGAATTCCCTCATATGTATTCGTATTAAGCTTTTCTAACGGTTTGCCTTTTAATGATTTCTCTGCTGTTTCCTTCCACTCTTCATCACTTGGAACAGGGAAACCACTGAATAGACTTAGGTCTACTGTTTGTTTTTCTTCAGCCATTTTGTCCGAGTCTGCGCTTGGTGCACAAACTCGTTCCACCCCTTTCTCTGTCGAAATATACCCACACTCGTTTTTGTTTTAAAAATTTTCAAACATCTTCTCACTTTATAGTATTACAAAATACGCGATGTAGCAATATCGTTTAACCGATGCGATTTCCTCAGTTGAAATTCCACAAGATCTTGTAAGGTCTTTACATCAATATAACTGGAATGAAAGAAGCCGCAGCTTCCTATGAAAGAAGTGCGGCTCAAATTCTAGTACACAGATGTATTTTCAGCAGTAATATTTTCAAGAATTTCTTTGACACGAGCTAGGAAGCGGCCACAAACAAGCCCATCTAAAACCCGGTGGTCAAGTGATAGACATAGGTTGACCATGTCACGAACGCCAATCATTCCGTTATCCATTACAACCGGACGCTTCACAATCGATTCAACTTGAAGAATCGCTGCTTGCGGATAGTTAATAATACCTGACGATTGAACAGAGCCAAATGAGCCAGTGTTATTAACGGTAAACGTTCCACCCTGCATTTCTGCAGATGTTAATTTTCCGGCACGAACTTTTTGAGCAAGCTCGGTAATTTCACGCGCAATACCTTTAATTGATTTCTCGTCTGCATTTTTAATTACAGGAACAAACAAGGCATCATCAGTTGCAACGGCGATTGAAATGTTGATGTCTTTCTTTTGAATAATTTTATCGCCAGCCCACATTGAATTCATCATTGGGAATTCTTTTAACGCTTGTGAAACAGCTTTCACGAAGAACGAGAAGAATGTTAGGCTGAAACCTTCTTTTTGTTTGAAGTCATTCTTAATCGTATTGCGGTAGTTAACAAGGTTTGTCACGTCTACTTCTACCATTGTCCATGCATGTGGTGCCTCATGCTTACTGCGAAGCATATTTGCAGCAATTGCTTTACGAACGCCAGAAACAGGAATTTCAACATCACCTGCTGCAACTGGAATATCTGCGCTTTTTGCTGCAGGTTGTTCCTTCGATTGTACTGGCTGCTGGACTTCTTCTTTTTGAACAACAGGCTCTTGCGCAGGAGCCTTCGCTTCACCTGCTTTTGGAAGATCACCTGAGTCAATTAGCTTCTGAAGGTCTTTGCGCGTTATGCGGCCGCCTTTTCCAGAGCCTTGTACTTGTTCTAAATCAATACCATGCTCTTGTGACATACGTAGTACTGCTGGTGAGTAACGGCGCTTGTTTGATTGATCTGATTGTTCTTCAGCAGATGCTTCCTGAGCTTGGGGCTGTGCTGTTCCCTCTGCCTTCTCAGCAGGCTTCTCTGCTTTAGTTGTTGCTCCGCCTTCTGTTTCGATATAACAGATAAGCTCGCCTACTTCAATTGTGTCGCCTTCATTTGCGACAAGCTCTTTAATCGTTCCGGCAAAAGATGATGGTACCTCCGCCGTTACTTTATCTGTTTGAACCTCAGCTAGTGGGTCATACTTTTTCACAGTGTCACCAACAGATACAAGCCAATTTTCAATTGTACCTTCTGTTACACTTTCCCCTAACTGTGGCATTGTAATTTTTTCAACAGCCAATGGAAAAGACCTCCTTCAATTTAACTGCTTTTACTTCATACTTTTATATTAAAATTCAGCAAGCTCACGCATTGCTTTTTCAACTTTGTCTGGGTTAACCATAAAGTATTTCTCCATTGTCGGTGCATACGGCATTGCTGGGACATCTGGACCTGCAAGGCGTTGAACTGGTGCATCTAGGTCAAACAAGCAGTTCTCAGCAATAATCGCAGACACTTCACTCATGATGCTTCCCTCAAGATTATCCTCTGTTACTAATAATACTTTACCTGTTTTCGCTGCAGCTTCAATAATCGCTTCTTTATCAAGTGGATACACTGTACGCAAGTCAAGAATATGTGCTGAAATGCCATCGTTTGCAAGCTTCTCAGCTGCTTGTAGTGCAAAGTGAACACATAAGCCGTATGTGATAACAGTAATGTCATCGCCTTCACGCTTTACATCAGCCTTACCGATCGGCAATGTATAATCATCCTCAGGCACTTCGCCTTTAATAAGACGGTATGCACGCTTATGCTCGAAGAAAAGCACTGGGTCATCATCACGAATCGCTGCTTTTAATAAGCCTTTCACATCATATGGCGTAGATGGCATGACAATTTTCAAGCCAGGTTGATTAGCAAACACTGCCTCAACTGATTGGGAGTGATACAATGCACCGTGGACGCCGCCGCCGTATGGAGCACGGATTGTAATTGGACAATTCCAGTCATTGTTTGAACGATAACGAATTTTTGCAGCTTCCGAAATAATTTGGTTGACCGCAGGCATGATAAAGTCAGCGAATTGCATTTCCGCCACTGGACGCATTCCGTACATTGCAGCACCAATCCCCACACCAGCAATTGCAGATTCTGCTAATGGTGTATCAATGACGCGGTGCTCACCGAACGTATCATACAGCCCATGCGTCGCGCGGAACACGCCACCTTTTCTCCCAACGTCTTCACCAAGAACGAAGACATTTTCATCGCGCTCCATCTCTTCATACATCGCGCGTGTAACTGCTTCTATATATGACATAACCGGCATAATGATCTCTCCTCCTATTCAGCGTATACGTATTTCATTGCGCTTTCTGCATCAGCATAAGGTGCATTTTCTGCATAGTCTGTTGCTTCATCAACAAGCTGTTGAACTTTTTCATGAAGCTCTTTTTCTTGCTCGTCTGACATAATGCCAACTTCTTTTAAGTACTTGGCAAACGTAATAATCGAGTCTTTTTTCTTTTCCGCTTCAATTTCATCTTTCACTCGATAACGGTCATCGTCGTCACTAGAGTGTGGTGTTAAACGATAAGAAACCGTTTCAATAAGTGTTGGACCGTCCCCGCGTCGGCCGCGATCAGCTGCTTCTTTTACCGCCTCAAATACAGCAAGCGGGTCGTTTCCATCTACTGTAATACCAGGCATTCCATAACCGATTCCGCGATCTGAGACATTTTCACACGCTAGCTGGCGATCGATCGGTACTGAAATAGCATATTTATTATTTTCACACATAAAGATAACCGGCAGCTTGTGTACACCTGCAAAGTTTGCACCTTCGTGGAAATCACCTTGGTTAGATGAACCTTCACCGAAAGTAACAATTGAAACAATGTCATCACCGCGCATTTTCCCAGCAAGTGAAATTCCTACGGCATGCGGAACTTGTGTTGTAACTGGAGAAGAGCCTGTTACGATACGATTTTTCTTTTGACCAAAGTGTCCAGGCATTTGACGTCCACCTGAGTTCGGGTCTTCAGCCTTAGCAAAACCAGAGAGCATCACTTCTTGCGCTGTCATCCCGAATGCAAGTACAACCCCTAAGTCACGGTAGTATGGAAGTGCATAGTCCTTCTTACGATCTAAAGCAAACGCCGCTCCTACTTGGGCTGCTTCTTGACCTTGACATGAAATAACGAAAGGAATCTTACCAGCACGGTTTAACAACCACATACGCTCGTCAATCTTACGTGCTAATAGCATTGTTTCGAACATTTCCATTACTTGCTCATCACTTAAACCTAATGCTTGATGACGATTTTCCGCCATAGTTTCTACCTCCTCAAAATAATTAGGAATGAATTGCTTTTCCGTCTACTGCAAGTGCCGCTTCACCAATTGCTTCCGCTAAAGTTGGATGCGGATGAATTGTATGCGCTACTTCCCAAGCTGTTGCGTCAAGAACACGAGCAAGACCTGCTTCTGAAATCATATCTGTCACATGAGGTCCAATCATATGAACACCAAGTAAATCTTCTGAATCTTTATCGGTAACAAATTTCACAAAACCGTCAGCCTCGCCAAAGACAAGTGCTTTACCGATGGCACGGAATTGAAATTTACCCGTCTTCACATCATAGCCAAGGTCTTTTGCCTCTTCTTCTGTAAGGCCAACACTCGCAACCTCTGGGTTAGAATATACACATTTTGAAACCATTGAGTAATCGATTGGGTCACACTTTTCACCAGCGATATGTTCCACTGCAAGAATACCTTCATGTGAAGCAACATGGGCAAGCTGCATGCCACCAATGACATCACCAATTGCGTAGATGTGTGACTCTTTTGTTTGCATATAATCGTTCACTTTAATAAAGCCGTTTTCCACTTCAATATCAGTATTTTGTAGACCGATATCTTCTGAATTCGCTTGACGTCCAACAGAAACAAGTAGTTTCTCAGCAGAAAATGATTTTTCTTCACCTTTATGCTCTGCTTTGATGGTAATGCCATCACCTTTTTCTAACGTATCTGGAAGCACCTTTGCACTTGTTACAAGGTTGATGCCTTTCTTCTTCATTAGACGCTGCATTTCTTTCGATACTTCTTTGTCTTCAGTAGGAAGAATGCGGTCGGCATATTCAATGACAGTTACCTCTACACCGAAATCATGGAGCATCGATGCCCACTCAATACCGATCACTCCGCCGCCAACAATGACAATAGATTGAGGAAGATTTTCAAGTTGAAGGGCTTCATCTGATGTCATCACATAGTTGCCGTCTACTTCTAAGCCAGGTAATGTACGGGGACGTGAGCCTGTCGCTACAATTACATTGCTTGGAATTAACATGTCATTTTCACGACCGTCACTGTATTCAACAGAGATAGTGCCAGCTGTAGGCGAGAAAATCGAAGGTCCTAAGATACGTCCTAATCCTTCATATATGTCAATTTTCCCTCTTTTCATTAATCCTTGCACACCTTGGTGAAGTTGGTCTACAATCCCTTGCTTCCGCGATTGAACCTTTGCAAAATCAAGCTTCACATCATTTACGATGACACCGAAATCTTCTCCGTGCTTTGTGGTTGCATAGACTTCTGCACTGCGAAGCAATGCTTTCGATGGAATACATCCTTTATGAAGACAAGTACCGCCTAGTTTCCCTTTCTCCACAATTGCTGTTTTTAAGCCAAGTTGAGAAGCTCTAATTGCAGCAACATAACCGCCGGTACCCCCGCCAAGGATGACGAGATCATAATTTTCAGCCATTGCTTGTTCCTCCTTCTTATCGTTTAACCTTCGTTTGTGTTATTGGGTTTGGATATTGCTTTGCGTTTTCTTCACCGTTCAATACGCGCAAGCCGCCTTCTGCAAGTGCTTGTAATTCATTTTCACCTGGTTGGACGTTTACATCCGCAATCCACTCTATTCGTTTCACAATTTCATTTACAAAGTCTTTTCCATACGCTAATCCGCCTGTTAAGATAATGGCATCAACCTGACCTCTTAGAACAGCACTAGCTGAACCAATTTCTTTCGCAATTTGATAAGCCATTGCGTCATAGACAAGCTTTGCGTTGTCGTCGCCATTTGCAATCCGCTTCTCAACCTCAACAGCGTCGTTTGTACCTAGATAGCCAACTAATCCGCCTTTTCCAACAAGCATTTTCATAATTTCGTCCATGTAATATTGCCCAGAAAAACACATAGAGACAAGGTCACCCGCCGGAATCGTTCCAGCCCGTTCAGGACTAAATGGACCATCACCATGTAAACCATTGTTTACATCCACAACACGACCATACTCATGAACCCCTACCGTTATTCCTCCGCCCATATGCGTGACAATAAAACGGCAATCTTCATATTTTTTATTCATTTCTTTTGCAACACGACGTGCTACTGCTTTTTGATTTAACGCATGAAAAATACTACGGCGTTCAATCTTCGCAACACCAGAAATGCGAGCAAGCTCTTGTAGCTCGTCGACCACTACAGGGTCAACAATATATGCTGGAATGTTCAAGCCACTGGCAATTTCATGTGCTAATATGCCGCCCAAGTTCGATGCGTGTTCACCTGCATAGCCTGCACGCAAGTCTTGAAGCATCACATTATTCACGGTATATGTACCGCCTTCAATCGGTCGAAGTAAACCGCCGCGTCCAACAACTGCGTCTAATTTGGAAATATTCATTCCTTCGTGATCAAGTGCTTCAAGGATCACTCGTTTACGGAAATCATATTGTTCAATAATTGAACCGAACTGTTCAATTTCTTCCGATTCATGACGAATTGATTGTTCTAAAACAATATGATCATTATCGAATACGCCAATTTTGGTCGAAGTCGAACCGGGATTAATGACTAACATTCTGTATTCTCGTTGCTGCAACGTTTGACCCTCCAATAGTACACAACGCTTTTCACTTTCATGCGTTGTCCGTATTCTTTTCAGGTCTTCTGCCCTCACTTCGTCCGAAGACAGAAGCCCGTTTCCCTCAGATTCTTTCCAACCGTGAGTTGATTAGCGGCGGCTAAGAATATGATGACCATTCATTAAAAATTGACTGCGTGATTTTCTTAAGCCTTGAATGCGCTCTTCAGCCATTTTATCTGCTGCTTTGTATGTTGGAAGATTGTCACGTTTCGCTATCTCAATTACACGCTCAATATTGTCATATACCATTTCAACCTTTTTCATTGCACGCTCACGATTATATCCGTATAATTCGTCTGCTACATTGATTACACCACCAGCATTAATAACATAATCAGGTGCATATACAATGCCCATTTCATGTAACTTATCGCCATGACGTTCCTCTTTCAATTGGTTGTTCGCAGCACCTGCTACTACTTTTGCTTTCAATTGTGGAAGAGTTTCATCATTAATAGTTGCTCCTAACGCACACGGTGCATAAATGTCACAATCTACACCGTAGATTTCGTTTGGCTCAACCGCTTTTGCCCCAAAGTTATCCACTGCACGTTGGACAGCTTCTTTGTTAATATCAGTTACAATTAAGCTCGCACCTTCTTCATGCAAGTGTTTACATAGATTGTACGCTACGTTTCCTACACCTTGAACAGCAATTGTTTTTCCTTCAAGTGAATCATTGCCAAAGGCTTCCTTTGCCGCTGCTTTCATCCCACGATATACACCGTAAGCAGTTACTGGTGAAGGGTTTCCAGATGAACCGAATGCAGGAGAAATACCTGTCACATAACTTGTTTCTTCATGGATTAAATCCATATCTGCAACTGTAGTACCGACATCTTCTGCTGTAATGTAACGACCGTTTAATCCTTGAATGAAACGACCGAATGCGCGGAACATTTCTTCATTCTTGTCTTTGCGCGGATCACCAATAATAACTGTTTTACCTCCACCAAGGTTTAAGCCAGCTGCTGCATTTTTGTAAGTCATCCCTTTTGCTAGACGAAGTGCATCTTCAATTGCTGCTGCTTCACTTTCATACGTCCACATACGTGTTCCGCCTAGAGCAGGCCCAAGTGTTGTATCGTGAATGGCAATAATTGCTTTCAACCCTGATTGTTCATCTTGACAAAATACCAACTGTTCGTAATCATACTTCTCCATATATTTAAAGATTTCCATGCTTTGCTCCTCCTCATTGATGATAAAAATATTTTTTTCATTCCATAGGTCATACTTCTATAATTAGAAGGAACCGGGACAAGGGTATGCCCCGAATTCCATTGTTACACAAAAGTTACTTCGCAGAACAAACAGCAAGAGCAAGAGAGTGAAGCTTACTCTCAGCTGAATCAGCTCGTGATGTTAATACAATCGGTGCTTGTGCTCCTGCAATGACTGCTCCTACTTTTGCCTTTGCAAAATAGATTAAGGATTTGTACAGTGCATTGCCTGTTTCAATAGCAGGTACAAGTAAAATATCTGCTTGGCCTGCAACATCTCCAGCGATTCCTTTATGTTCAGCTGCATGCATCGATACAGCGTTATCGAGCGCAAGCGGTCCATCAATTAAACAGTTTTTAATCTGACCACGGTTGTTCATTTGTGTCAGAGCCGCTGCATCTAGAGTGGCTTCCATATTCGGGTTAACAACTTCCACTGCTGTGATAGGTGCAACCTTCGGCATATCGACTCCAATCGCTCGCGCCACTGCCACCGCATTGTCGACGATTTTTGCCTTTTCCTGAAGTGTAGGCGCAATATTCATCGCTGCATCTGTAATGAAAATTAAGCGATCGAATCCGTCGATTTCAAATGCAGCTACATGAGAAAGGACGCTATTCCCTGCTCGTAAACCCCATTCTTTATTTAAAACTGCTCGAAGAATAACAGCAGTCGGAATCATCCCTTTCATCAACACATCTGCTTTCTTTTGGCTAACAGCTTTTACAGCCATCTCAGCAGCTTCTTTTCCATTTGAAGCCGGTATAATTTCTAAATGGCTGTGTGCCGAGGCATCTACTTGATGCTCTTCTAGCAACGACCGAATCTCTTCTTCACTCCCGTAAAGCTGAAAACGTGCTAAGTTTTCTTGCAGTGCCATCAGCACCGCTTCAATGACTTCACGGTCTTCCGCTGCTGCGACTGCAACAGTCTTCTGTTTGTCTTGGGTTGCTTTTTGAATTAATGCAGACAATTTCATCTTTCTTTCAACCCTTTCTATTTCACTCACTTTTTATAATGCAAAAAACGTGCCAACTTCCCCATTTATGAAAACGCTTTATTTAAGCCGTTTTCCGAGCAAACCAACTCTGCAAATCAATGCATAGTACGCAAATTATTGCATGCTATTATTTGCAATTTCATACTTATCGAGTTTGTAATATAAATTCCGAATGGAAATACCTAATTTCTTAGCTGTTTTTGTTTTGTTCCCCTGACAACGTTCCAGTGTTTCAGAAATAACATGTTTCTCGTAGTCTTCCACTAATTCATTTAAAGTATCGCTTCCATCAATTTGCATGTTTGGCTGTACTTGCATCGTTTTACCTGTTTTGATATTCAAATCGGGTATGTGCTTTTCATCAATCATTACTTCATTGAATTGCATATTAATAATGGCTCGTCCAAGAATGTTTTCAAGTTCCCGAACATTCCCCGGCCAATCATACTCTTTCAGATAACGCAAAGCTTCAGACGTTAAGCCTTCTACATTTCTTCCGTAATCCTGATTTATCTTTTGAATAAGATGATCACATAATGCTTGGATGTCTTCTTTTCTTTTACGAAGCGATGGAATGTGGATCGGCAATCGGTTCAACCTGTAGTATAAGTCTTCCCTGACTGTTCCATCCGCCATCCCCTTTTCGAGGTTGACATTCGTAGCTGCAATAACACGGACATTGATCGGAATCGCTTTCGTACCTCCGACACGTACAATCTCATTCTCTTGAAGCACACGAAGCAGCTTTGCCTGTGTATTTGCTGACAATTCACCGATTTCATCTAAAAAAATGCTGCCATTGTTTGCCTCTTCAAATAAACCACGCTTGCCGCCGCGTTTTGCACCTGAAAAAGCTCCTTCTTCATAACCGAACAACTCACTTTCAAGCAATGTTTCTGAAATTGCCGCACAATTGACCCGGATGAATTTGTTGTACTTTCGGTTACTACCGTTATGAATGGCATGTGCAAATAACTCTTTCCCTGTTCCTGACTCCCCGCGGAGCAGAACCGTTGCAGGTGTTTTCGCGCCGAGCTTTGCTTGTTCAACCGCAAATTTCATTTCTTCTGATTCACCAATAATGTCATCAAACGAATATTTCGCTTCTAGCGTACGAATGATTTGTCTTGCTCTGCGAAGCTCTTTTGTTAATTCTTTGATTTCTGATACATCATGAATAACGCCAACGCTTCCTTTTAGCTTCCCATCCACAATAATAGGGGCGACGTTTACAATCACATCTTTCTTGTGCGGACCAACACGCATTCTTGTCCCACGCACAGCTTTTCGTGTTTTTAACACTTGCATGTGCATACTTTCCCCTTCAGAAATATCAGTTGTGGCAGGCTTGCCGACTACATCTTCCTTTTCAAGTCCAGTAAGACGAGTATAGGCTCGGTTGATGATTATTCCCTTACCATGTTCATCAACGACAGAAATAGCTTCATCTGATGATTGAATAATCGCTTCTAGCATCGTTTGGATATCTTTTAAATTGGTAATTTCAGTTGCCAAATCGACAACTTCTGTAATATCCTTGAATACCGCAATCGCACCGATAACTTTTCCCTCATTACTCATCATCGGTATTCGTGTCGTAATAATTTTTGTCCCGTCTTCTAGCACTTGTTCTTTATTCATTTCGGACTGTTTAGTAGTCAGTACTCTTGGCAGCTTGCTGTTTGGTATAACTTCTGTTACAGATCTGCCGATTACTTCTTCAAATTGAAGCTTCATCATTCGCTCTGCAGCTTTGTTAATGAGGATTAAATTTTCCTTTGCATCAATCGCCACCATGCCATCATGGGTTGCATTTAAGATCATATCTTGCATATATGATTGATTTTTCAACGTTTCGATTAACGTTTCTTTCTCTTCCATTAATTGCGCTGTAATATACGCAACCGAACCAGGAATCACAACCATATTATTTCCACGATGTTTCACAAGTGACTTAAACACATGTTCATCCCCTGTTGCTTCAACGATGACATCCACTTCATCATGTAATAATTCCTTCCAATCCCCTCCTGTCTGAATATTTAATTGCTTTGCAAGTTTCATCCCAGGTGCTTCCATATTTATATCGGCTATTGCAACCACATTCGTTGCATTTGTTTGATTAAACATTTTTAAAATTGCTGTGCCACCTTTGCCAGCTCCCACAATTAATACATTTTGCACAATCGTTCTCCACTCCTTTGCAACTTTTGCATGCAAAACATTGCATACTTTGATCATAGCTTGAAAAGTGGGACTTGACAATCTTCCAAAAATTTATCATGCTCAAATATAGAAAACAGTAAGAGAAGGGATAAAAAAATGAAACGAATTCTCGCCTTGTTAATTATGTTAATTCCCGGTTTCGGAGCAGGGTATGGTATAAAGTTAATGCGTGATATGGTTTTTGGCATCCAACAACCACCATTTCCATTTCTTTGGATACAATTTTTGATTGGTCTGCTTCTATTTCTTGTAGGATTAGGCTTTGTCGGTGGGTTTATTCTTTATCGCGACCGTAAACGAAACAAAGTTCAAGGAAAATTCCAACGTTAAAAGGAGCGCCCATATAGGCACTCCTTTTTTTTACTTTGTTATCTTAAATTGGTTAACTTGTTCTTGTAAATGATCAGCCATATTTGCGAGCATTTGCGAAGCAGCGTTAATTTCTTCCATCGTCGCCATTTGTTCCTCTGACGCTGCGGCTACTTCCTCTGTATCACCCGCAGATACTCCTGCAAGGTTCGAAATCTCATCTGCATTTTCTACAATTCTTGTCGCGTCATCATTAATTTGCTTAATTGCGCCTGTTAAACTTTCCATTTCATGATAGACGTCATTGACTGATTGTTTAATTTTCCTGAATGATTGCCCAGCTGTGCTGACAACTGCGCCACCCTCAGACACTGCTTTTGAACTTTCTTCCATCATATAAGAAGCATCTTTAATTTCATCATTAATCATTAAAATAAGGTCGGCAATTTCAGAAGCTGCTTTCCGTGACTGCTCAGCAAGCTTGCGTACTTCTCCAGCTACAACTGCAAAGCTTTTACCTTGTTCACCTGCACGTGCTGCTTCGATTGCTGCATTCAACGCAAGAAGGTTTGTCTGTTCACTTATATCAGTAATGGTCGTAATAATTCCCATGATTGACTTAGACTGACCACCAAGTTCTCGAATGACTTCCTCAGTTTTACGTACTTTCGTTGTAATGTCTTCCATTTCTTCAACAACTTCTGCTAAGTTACTAGCTCCTTCTTCTGCAAATTGAGAAGCAATTTGAGCATCTTCCTTCACTTGACTTACGTTATTTTTCGTTTGTGAAATGGCGCCCGAAATATCATGAATCGATTCAACGACCACTCCCACTCGCTCAACTTGGTCTTGAGAGCTTCGCGAAATCTCTTCGGCTGCACTAGCAATTTGCTCAGAAGCTCGTGTATTCTCACCTGCGCTAGCTGTTAACTCTTCCGACGAGGCAGCTACTTGCTCAGATGCTTCATGAATTTCCGTTAAAATGCCTTTCAACTTCTGAATCATGCTATTATACATAACCGAAATTTGTCCAACTTCATCTCTAGAATAAACCGGGACTCCAACCGTTAAGTCACCTTCCTCTGCTTTTTTCATAGCTTCAACGACTGATTTAATCGGTTTTGTAATTTGATTCACAATGAATGCCCCAGCTAGAACTGCTGCTATTGCACCGAGAATACTAATAATAAACATGTCTCTTTCAATTTTATTCGTACTCTTCAACATGTCATGAAGGTAGCTGGAAACCGCAAAAATATGGCCATTTGGCAATTCATGAAATGCTGCCACCTTCATTTCACCTTTCCACTCATATTCAATGTAACCATTTTTTTGTTTGATAATTTCTTGCATGAATTCATATTCCATCAGATTCGTGCCAACTAATTGTTTATCTGGATGGAAGATCGTATTGGCCTCTGAGTCTACAATATATCCATATCCATCTGAACCCTGTGCCTCATAATAATTTTTCTTCATATCCTCTAATAGGCCTTCTACGATCTGTCGTTCTTCCTCTGTAATCTCTGTGTCAGTCATATATTCACCGATTTGTTCAGCCTTGATGCTGACGATATAATTTAAGTCTTGTTTTGTTAATTTGTATATCCCCTCTTTCGAATTGTAGCTTAAGAACCCCGCCGCTAATAGCGGAAGTAACGTAACGACTAAAATTGTAAGAAGTAATTTTATTTTTATTGAAGCGTTTTTCGCAACCCCCCATTATACCCCTCCCTGTTAATCTACAAAACTCATACTAAGACTAAAATACGATAGATCAGGGAAAAATTCTATAATTTTCATAATATTTATACAATATAGCCCGTAATATACTACTTATTACCTAGACCTTTAAACATAACGAGCACCAGTTTAGGATAAAATTAAGTCATTGCGAAGTTGAACGGCTTTTTCTGGATAATCAGTAATAATAGCATCAACTTTAGCATGGATCAGCCGTTTCATTACCTCTACCTTATTTACCGTATACGGTCTAACCGCTGTTTCATGCATATGAGCATGCTCAATAAAATGCTTATCGACGTGCCGCCATTTCGGATGCAATGCAGTTATCCCTAATTGATTAGCATACACCCATGGCGCAACAAGACTGTCAGATAGCAGTAACGCCGTTTCATATTCTGGATTAGAACGAGTAATTTTAACAATGCTCTCATGATTAAACGATGAAAGAATAATCCGCTCAGCATTTCCGTACTTTCTCAGTAGCAGAATTAAACGTTCTTCCATTCCTTTGTATGGAAAGACGTTATTTTTCAATTCAATATTCAACCAAATCGGCTTATCACTTGCCCATTGAAGCACTTCCTCTAGTGTCGGAATTGCTTGAGACGTGACAGTCGACCATCTTGCGGCCGCATTGATACTGCTTATCTGCGCAAAGGTTAAATCTTTCACATACCCGCTTCCATCTGTCGTTCTATTTACTGATTCATCGTGAAGTACGACTAATTCACCATCTTTTGTTTGCTGCACATCCAATTCAATACCATCTGCACCAGCTTCATAAGCCGCTTGAAAAGAAATCATCGTATTTTCTGGATAATCTGCCGCAGCTCCGCGGTGCCCGAAAATTTTCGTCATTTCCCTCGCCCCTTCACTACTATTCCTATTACACCTTTCCTTCCATTATACAAACGAAACGGTTATTGTATATTAAAATAAGACTTCAATCCTGAATCAAAACAAAGAGATGTGAGCGATGCTAGAGCTTGCCAATCACCCAGTCACTTTTCCGCATAAAAAAAGCCCGGTTTATTTAAAAACCGGACTTTTCACGATTATTTCACTTCCATAACCGCAGGAATTAATTCTTCTTTTTTGCTATATTCACCGTAATATTCTTTATAAAGAGAACGCACAGCTTCTGCAGCGTCTGCTTCCTTAACAGCAAACATCATACTAACCTCAGAAGAACCTTGGTTAATCATTTCAATGTTAACACCTGCACGTGCAAATGCCGCTGTCGCTTTAGCAGAGATACCAATTTGTTGAGTCATTCCTTCCCCAACAACCATAACCATCGCTTGGTCATGCTTAATGGATACACTGTCAACTTGAAGTTCTTCTTTAATCCGCTGTAATACACGTTCTTCTTTGTCATTAGTAAACTGATTTTCTCGTAGAATAACAGATGTTTCATCAATTCCTGAAGGCATATGCTCATAAGAAAGTTCTTCTATTTCAAGAATTTCTAGTAAACGGCGACCAAAGCCGACTTCACGGTTCATCAAGTATTTGCTGACATGAATGCTGCAAAAACCACTGTCAGCCGCAATCCCAACAATAGGATTTTTCGTATAATCGCGTTTTGATACAACAAATGTACCTCGTGCTGATGGATTATTTGTATTCTTAATGCATACTGGAATACCTGCACGGAACGCTGGAATAAGTGCTTCATCATGGAAAACAGAGAAGCCTGCATAAGAAAGCTCTCGCATTTCCTTGTATGTTAATTCTTCAATTGCTTGTGGGTTTTCCACAATCGCAGGGTTTGCACTAAAGACAGAATCAACGTCTGTAAAGTTTTCATATAACTCTGCGTTAACGCCTGCTGCCACAATCGAACCGGTAATATCCGATCCTCCACGTGAGAAAGTTACAAGCTCACCCTCAGGAGAATATCCAAAGAAGCCTGGAACAACCAATACGCCGCTTCGCTCACGTAAAGCTTTCAAATTTTCAAATGTTTCAGGAAGAACTTGCGCTTTTCCAGGCTCATCACTTACAATAATGCCTGCATCCTGTGGATTCACGTAGTGCGCTTCAACACCAAGATGATTTAAATACTCGGCAAACAACTTAGCATTGTTATCTTCTCCACTTGCCTTAATTCGGTCCATAAAACGTTGTTCATTTGTACGGTCCGCATCTTTAAGAGAGTTAAGATTTGCACGGATTTCATCAATAATCCCGCTTGTAAGACCTAGTTCAGCTGCAATTGCATTATAACGGTCAACAATGTCTTGTAGTTCATTTTCAGCGTCTTGCTCTGCTAGTAGCTTTTCACCATATTCAATCAAGAGATCCGTCGTTTTCGTATCTCCTGAAAACCGCTTACCTGGAGCAGAAACGACTACAACTTTACGATTTGAATCAGCCATAATAATATTGGCTACTTTTTTAAATTGTTCTGCACTTGCTACAGATGTACCACCAAACTTAGATACTTTCATCTTCTTTTCTCCACCCACTTCTTTCGTTCTTCGGTTTTTTGTAATGTTACAATATTAACATATTCTCCAAAAAATAGAGAGAGGGAATGCACAATTTTCAAAAAACTTATCTGTGCAATTTCCGCCTTGTTTTCAAATAACCCATTACCCTTAAATTAAAATTATAAACCCATTTACCCTTTTTAGCACGAAAAATTGAAAAAAGCAGATTAAGAAAAAATGAAGTTCCCTCTTAAATAAACTTGCCAATTAGTCAAGTTCTTATAGCGTAAAATTGGCGCTTAGCTACCCATATACTAAACTTCCAAACCTACGCTAACTTCTTTACTGCAAAAAAGAGTATCTTAAACAGATACTCTTTCAACATCCTACTATATATAATTAAACATAAATTAGCACAGTTTTGCAAATGGCTTTTCTGTTACTGCATCCAAAGTTGTTGGATTTTCTACCTTAATCCAGCTTTCATCCTTTTCCTCGTCGTAACTAACCAAGAAGACATAGTTTCCGATTACAAACGCTTTTTCCAGGCTTGTTACCGCGATTCCTAAATCTTCAATTGTCGTTTCGATAAAAGGTGAGGTATGAATTTGCTTAATGAAAACATTAAACGTCAAACCAAACATTTCAGCATCATCTATTTTTTCCCGAACCGTTTGTTTTAAAGCAAATTCTGGATCAATTTCACATGATTCTTGCGCTTGTTCAGCGATAGCCATTTGATAAGCAATTGGTGAAATATGCGTGGCGATTGTATCAATTAACAAAATTTCTTCATCCTTTAGATTGTCTTTCGTTTCTAGAACGACAATGCTGCCAAATAACTCAACTTCTCGCCCTTCATCTAAATGATTATCAATACAAATTGGGGCAAACACAAAGCCATTTGTTTCTCCTAATCTTTCGATAAACGATTCATCTTCAAAATAGGCGTTCAGATGGTGAGCAGAATAATTGTATACGGTTTCAACTTCCGATTCGTCTACTAAATTTTCCCCAAACGGCACGACTTGGTCAAGGGTTTCCTCCAGCCCAATTGTATACTGAACTTCAAATTCATCTGCATCATTTCGTTCACATATAAACGCCTTCTTAACACCATAACCGAGCGACAATGTTTGTAGTGTTAAGCTATATAGTTCTTCTTTTGTTTTACATGAAGTAATCGTTCTCACAAGATGATTTAACGTAGAAAGTACATCGTATTTCCGCTCCGCTTGTTCTTTTTGAGTCGAAATTTGTTCAAAAAGTGTCGCATTCGTAATGCCGATATAGGTGGTAGAAGCAAGTGATTCGATAAGTTCAAATTCTGTCTTACTATACTCTTCACCTGTTACAGAGTCGCCAAGTGTAACCACTCCAAGAATTTCACCTTTTACAATAAGTACAATATAAGTAGCTTCAAGTCTTGCTAATTCCTCATAATTTTTAAAAATACTCTTGATTGTCTCGGCATCGCGTTCCATATGAAGAACAATATTTGATGAAGTGTATGTTCGCGTATGCAATTCTAGCTCTGTATAATAAGAGGTGAAGGAGTTGACATTACGGTAGCCCGAAATTTTGATTTTTTTCAATACTGGATCATATATACCGAAGGATGTAACCTTACTACCGGCAACCTCGCTAAACACGTCAGTGGCAATCGCATATAAAGAATCTAAATTTAATTCTGACAAAAGAGCTTTTGTACTTTGATTCACAATTAATAGGTTAAAGATTTTGCGGTCCAGCTCTGAGTTCACGTCTCTTAAATCAAGCAAACGTTGATTGTTTTCTAATGAGTGGTTAATTAGGCGCATTAATGCGTCACTAACTTTCAAGTCTTCTGCTTCAAACTCTCCATCTTTCTTTCCATTAGAAACAATGTAGCCTGCGAGTTCTGTATCGATTATTAACGGCACAACCATTTTCATGTCGAAGCGCTCTATTTCTTCTTGGTCAAAATACTCATGAATATTGGCTGTGAGAATACGACCGTGAAACAGCGGCAGCTCGTCAAGCTTTCGGTTCGTTCGCATACGGTGGTGAAGTAAATCATATTGCTTTTGTTTCTTCAAAACAAAGTAGTTACCTTCTCTTACAAACAATGCAGAAGCTTTCAAATGATACATCTGGTTTGTGAATTCGAACGCATAGTCAAGGATTTGCTCAATATGAAAACGCTGCGAAAATAGATCAATCGCATTCAGCAAAAGTTTGAAACGATACATGTTCTTTCCGTCTTTTGTTTCCATCATCATCCCCCGATTTCTTAATCCCTTTTCAAATAGCTTATCCCCATAAAGCTTATTCGAAATGCAATTCTTTCCCAAGTGCAAAGAAGGTGCCTGTTGTATTACGATTAAGTTTTTTCTTTAAGTCTTTAATCTCAAGCATCACTTCAGGATATGCCTGCTGTAGAATCGTTACTTGACCTTCTCCTTTTGTTTCAAGCATTCTCATTAACGTCTTTCGATATTGCTCAATGTTAGCGATTTCTGTCATTAGCTGTTCATATTTCTCTAAGTGCTTATCATAATCTTTGCGCTGACTTTCCTCTAATTGATCAAGAAAACTTTCAAAAATCTCAAGCTGCCTTTTTAACACTTCAACCTCTTGAACAAGTGTCTTATAATGCACCAGCAATTCATTTAATTCTTCTTTAATTGCATTGCGATCAAAACCTTGAACATTAATCTGTGTCTTTCGCTCCATCTTATTACCGATGTAAGCGGATGTAACTTTCCCTTTTGCTTCAATTTGTCCGCCAATAATCTTGCCTTTCTTATCATCTGTGCTTACATTTGTTGCTTGCAAGAAGCTGCCAATCGAGTAGTAGCCAATATTAATGTCCTCACCAGCATACAAATTACACTCATTTGCATGCTTTAAATAAATATTTCGCTTTGCACGAATTACTGTACTTCCTTGGCCAAACACGCCACCTTTAATAAAGACGTCACCATTCCGTGATTCAATATGCTTTGCTCCACGGATACCAAGCTCACTTAAAATTGAAACATCACTCGTGGCAACCACCGAAAACCCCGCTTGTACAGTCCCGCGAACTTCCACACTTCCTTCAAATTCAATGTTTCCCGTCTCAACGCCGATATCTCCATCAATCGTTAAGTGTGTACCGATTGAAACTTTGCCATCTACTACTTTTACAACGCCTTCAGTTTTTGCTCGAAGTACCGTCTTACCGCCTTCTTTAACAGCTGCTACGGTCTTTTTGTCGTAGCTTAAGCGACGGTCTTTCCCTTTTTTAGGAGTCAAAAATTCTCCGGTTACTGTTCTGCCTGGAAAACCGTCTGTTGGTTCAATCTTTTCACCAAGCCAAGCCCCTTTTTCCACCTCATCAATAAAATTCATGTCGTAATAATCGGCATTTCCATCTTCACGAATTTTCGGTTTTCGCTCAGCTAATTCATAATAGCGGACAATGGCATCATCGCCGTTAACAGGTTCTACCCCTTCAGCTACAACTAACTCTTTCTTCGTTATATCAGGATTACTTAACACCTCAACCTTAATGCCGTCCTTCACTCGTTGTTCCCGAAGGAGTTCAATCATCATTGATTTGTATCCATTTATATTTGAAAGAAATGTTTCTTCTGTTTCATTCACCTTTACCTTCGCCTGCATTTTATCCTTTGTAATTGTAATGGATGCTACAGGCTTGAGCTTTCCAACCTCAACTTCCTCTCCACTTGCCTCTTCTAGTGCTTTGCGCAAATTCATGAATTTGCTGATTTCTAACCGTGGATGTTTTTGGAGAAGCTGGTTAAAATCCTGCAACAAAAAACCTGCACGATTTACAAGAATGTACAACTTTCCATCTGTTTCTGTCATCGTAAAATAATCGTTCTTCAGAATCTCCATTCTTTCCAATCCTTTCCGCAACGCAGATCGCTCTATGTACCTCTTAGGAAAACTTATGTTAGCCAAGCTGCATTTCTTTAACCAGCCGCAAGTAATTTCTCTGCTCTTGGCTGATTCACCTTCAAGGTTTCCTCTTACTCTTTATTATCGTAAAAAATTCCTATTCTGTTTAGATTTTACCATTAAAAATCATAACTGGTGACGACAAATAAAATATAAGTAAAATTTCCTATTCATTTTCATTTATGCTTCTTAAAAAAGATATTTCTTAAAACTATAAACTTATTATAAAAATTCATACTAATTATATAGACCTATGTTTAAGTGTGAAATTTTTCATGGTTTATATTGATTTTTCATCATTTTACACATACAATTATTGTTATAAATTTTATTTATTAGCAAATAAAAGAGACTTTAGAACTGTTTTTATTGCAAGTCAAAGGGGGAGCAGGATGAACGAAGGGGATAAGTCACTTATTTTTAATTGGTATCTCTATTTTGATCAAGTGTTAAAGGGACATAATGATAAGATTCGTCCAATGTTAGAAAAAAAGGTAGAAGACCATTTTGGAAAAGGTACGCATTATCTTCAATACGTAAATGAGCTACTTAGATAGAAAATGAAAGCACCTCTTACTGGAGAGGTGCTTTTCTTTTTATTATATAAAATTTTTGGTCTAGAGGTAATTTAAATTCTCCTAAAACTTTAAATTAGGAGGGATCATCCTTTCAAGAAGCCATATGCTCTAGGCGCAGCTTATCAGCCACCATTGCGATAAACTCCGAATTAGTAGGCTTTGCTTTTGTAACACTAACTGTATAACCAAAAAGATTTGAGATTGATTCAATATTCCCTCGGCTCCATGCTACTTCAATCGCATGACGAATTGCACGCTCAACCCGGCTTGCCGTTGTATTGTATTTCTTTGCAATATCTGGATACAACACTTTCGTAATTGACCCTAACAATTCAATATCTTTATAGACCATTGAAATCGCTTCACGGAGATAGAGATAACCTTTAATATGTGCAGGTACGCCAATTTCATGAATAATACTGGTGATATTGGCATCTAAGTTTCGTTCTTTATTTACTGGTGCAGATGAATGGCGCGATGAAATTGGGCGTTTAGTAATAGAGGAACTTTTTCCACTTACTTGGCGAATATGGCTTATCAAGTTTTCCATATCAAATGGTTTCAAAATAAAATATGAGGCACCTAGCTCTACCGCTTTCGTTGTTACATCTTCTTGACCAAAAGCTGTCAACATAATGACATTAGGTAACTGCGGCATATTGATTTCTCGAATCTTTTCTAAAACAGCTAAACCGTCAAGATGTGGCATAATAATGTCCAACACCAGTACATCAGGTGTTTTTTCCTTCAACATTTCCAAACATTCTTGACCATTATACGCAACACCAATCACTTCCATATCATCCTGTTTGGCAATGAACTCTTCTAGCAAACCAATGAGTTCCCGATTGTCATCTACTAAACACACTTTAATTTTACTCAAGCTTTGTTCCTCCCCAGAAAAATTTGTGCCTAAGATCTATTCTAGAAAAAACTTTCGACAATGCAATACGAATTCCTTTTTATTTTAAAAAATTTCATAAAAACCCATTATTTGCTACACAATTCTTCTTATTTCTTAACTTTTCGAGTGAATTCGACTATACCCTAATCTTACTTCAGAGTCACCTTTTTTGTCACGTGTTCCGTTACCGAATAAAAAACTGTCGACTTTATAACAAAAAAAACAGTTGTACTGTTAAAATAGCACAACTGTTTATAAAAAATTAACCGGCGATTTTCTTATTTTCTTTATATATGTCAATTCCTGCTTCATGGAGCATCCATTCGATATGAACTCCGTAGCCTGATGTCGGATCATTCACAAATACGTGGGTAACTGCACCAATCAGCTTCCCATCTTGAATAATTGGGCTTCCACTCATGCCTTGTACGATACCGCCTGTCTTATCTAAAAGTCGTTTGTCGGTGATTTTGATTACCATCCCTTTAGTAGCAGGGAACTTTTGTGGAACAGTGCTGACTATTTCAACATCAAATTCCTGTACTTGATCATTCTCGACAACGGTTAAAATCTTTGCAGGCCCTTCCTTCACTTGATGTGACATCGCAATTGGCATCGGTTCATTTCTAAGGTTATTGTTAATGTCATCGTTTAGAACGCCGAAGATACCAAATGGGCTGTTTCGTGTAATATTGCCAAGCACTCGCTTGTCTTCTGAAAAACGCGCAAGTTTTTCACCAGGCACGCCGCCCTTTCCTTTTTCAATTGAGGTCACGGTTGAACGAACAATCTCTCCATCATGAACTAGGATTGGCTTTTTTGTATCCATGTCAGAGATTACATGACCTAGTGCACCGTATTTTTTTGATTTTGGGTCATAGAAGGTCATCGTACCAATTCCAGCGGCAGAATCACGTATATAAAGCCCCATACGGTAATTCGTTTCATGCTTGCTTTTCACTGGTGTTAATTGGGTTTCGAACTGCTTACTTTCCCGCTTTACTACTACTTCCACTGATTTACCTTCTTTACCTGCTTGTTGCACAATCGGGGCGACATCTCCCATTTCTTCGATCTTTTGGTCATTCATCTGAAGAATAATATCACCAACTTCAATACCTGCATTTTCACCTGGTGACATCTTCCCATTATCTGTAACAATTAAATGGTGTCCTACCACAAGAACACCAGCTGTATTTAGTTTTACACCGATCGATTGCCCACCCGGAATTACTTTAAAATCAGGGTGAACCTTTACATCAACTTTCTTAAGCGGAACATCTCCCATTTCAAGAACCATAAGGGCTTCCCCGCTTGTTTTCGCTTCACCAGAAAGTTGTTTTTGATCATTTGTTTGAACGGCAAAAACGCTTTCATTATCCACCTTTGCACTAACTGGTAAAGATGTAACAGCAAACTGTTCACCTTCAAACAGGTGCAACTCATTTGGAATCGAAAAATATTCGTTTGCTTGCTTGCTAAAACCGAATACAATGCAAGAAACAAGGAGAAATACACCGATTATTCGTCTTAATACATCTATTCTCAAGCTTTCTCACTCTCCTCGCTTCCAGTCATCACCAACATACGTAACGGCTTTTTCTCTTTTGCATGCCGTAATAATAACTTTTCCTTAGCACGGTCGAAATATAACTGCTCAAAAAGAAAAAGCTATCCAGCAGGATAGCTTTTTTATGCATTCGCTTTAATCTCTTCTGCAAGCTCCAAAAGTTCTTGCGCATGCTGTCGTGTTAGCTCCGTCACTTCTACACCTGATATCATGCGTCCAATTTCTCTTATTTTTTCTTCTTCATTCAGCTCTTGAACAGAGGTAGTTGTTCGTTCTGCCTCCATTTTCTTTGAAATATATAAATGAGTATCAGCCATTGCAGCGACTTGTGGCAAGTGTGAAATACAGAGCACTTGTGAACCAATAGAAACGCGATGAATTTTCTCGGCAATCGCTTGAGCTACCCTGCCACTTACACCAGTATCCACCTCATCAAATATAATTGAAGTAATACCTTGATGCTCCGAAAAAATGCTTTTTAACGCAAGCATAATCCGTGAAAGCTCCCCACCTGATGCAACCTTTGATAAAGGTTTCAGTGGTTCTCCTGGATTTGTCGATATGTAAAAGTCGACTTGGTCAATTCCTTTTCGGCCAAATTGGACAGGCTTTCCTTCCAGCTCAACATTTTCATGGTCCCCTTCTTTTCGGTCAAATTCTACCGAGAAGGTTGTCTTCTCCATATACAATTCTTGAAGCTCATGATGAATCATTGCTGTTAATTGAACAGCTGCTTCTTTTCGAAGCTTTGATAAATGCTTTGCTTCAACTAATAAATCTTCTGCAACACTATTTAATTCTTTCTTCAGCTTATCTAAATGTACATCTCGATTTTCAATTTCATCAATTTCTTCTTCAATTTTTGCTGCATATTCTAAAATTTCTTCAACAGATGTCCCATACTTTTTCTTAAGCATATTGATTTCACTTAGTCGTGATTCAATAAAATCAAGACGCTCTGGGTCATATTCAAGCTCTTCTAGCTGATCTCTTAATGAAAAAGATGCTTCTTCAAGCAAATAAAAGCTGTTTGCGACTTGTTCACTCATCAATTTCAAATCTTCGCTAAGCTCTGCGACATCTTCTAACTGGCTCATCGCAAGGCCAACCCAGTCAAGGCCCCGTTGCTCGCCACTTAACGCCTCATAGCTATTTTTAAGTGATTGATGTACCTTTTCAAAGTTCGCTAATTGATTCCTTTCATTCATCAGCTCTTCATCTTCGTTCAGTTTCAGCTTTGCATTTGAAATTTCCTCAAGCTGAAATTGGATTAGATCAAGCCGATGAGCAAGCTCTTGTTCATTTTCATTATAGGATTTTAATTTTTTTTGTAGTTTTACATAACTCTCATAAATATCAGTATACTCATTTAACGTTTCGCTAATGCGATTATGAGCAAACTCATCTAACAGCATTAGATGTCTTTCACTATTCATCAAATCCTGATGCTCGTGCTGACCGTGGATATCAACAAGAGTCTGGCCGACTTCACGAAGGATCGCAAGGGTGACAAGCTTCCCATTAATTCGGCAAATACTTTTTCCCTTGCTTGTCATATCCCGCTTTAACACAATTTGTCCTTCTTCAATTTCAATGCCTAGCTCTGCTGCTTTCTTATAACAAGGATGTGAATCTTCTTCAATCAGAAAGAGTCCTTCAATTTCAGCCTTTTGCGTACCATGTCTGACAAACTCATAAGACCCTCTTCCACCGATAAGCAAACCAATCGCATCAATAATAATCGATTTTCCAGCACCTGTTTCCCCAGTTAAAACCGTCAAACCTTCATCAAAGGAAACGGTTAACCCTTCAATAATTGCAAAGTTTTTAATCGATAATTCTGCAAGCATGCTGCACCAACCTTTTTATTATCTTTTACAGCATTTCTAAGAAGCGTTCTGTAATCTCTTCTGTATCCTTTTCTGAACGACAAATGATAAGTATCGTGTCATCACCACAAATTGTACCTAATATTTCTTCCCAATCCAAATTATCTATTAATGCACCAATTGCATTTGCATTTCCCGGCAATGTCTTCATAACAAGCAAATGACTTGCCGAATCAATACGGACAAATGCATCCATTAGAGCTCGTTTTAATTTTTGTAGCGGGTTAAAGCGTTGATCGGCTGGAAGGCTGTACTTATAGCGGCCATCCATCATTGGAACTTTAACAAGATGAAGCTCTTTAATGTCACGAGATACAGTCGCTTGTGTGACATTAAAGCCTGCATTTTTCAAGCGGTCAACAAGTTCATCTTGTGTCTCAATATCATTATTTGTAATCAATTCTCGAATTTTAATATGGCGTTGCCCTTTATTCATCTTTACACCTCTTTTACCTAACCTGCATTTACATTACCCTTATGTTATACGATTTTGTATAAGTTGTACATTTTATGTGACAAAGTGTGAGCGTATCGAGCCCAGCCTTAAAGGTTCTTTATATTTCGAAAAAAACGGGTAACGCTTAAAATCAGCTGTTACCCGCTCCGTTTGTTTTCTTGAGGTTGTCATGTGCCTCCTGTACAATTTGACTCGGAATGAAAGCTTTCATTGACCGCTTCTCAGACGGCTTCCAGCATAGATGCAATAGAAATTCAATATTTCCATCACCGCCTGTAATTGGTGAGTAGGAGGCATCCATTATAGAGTAGCCAAGACCTTGAGCAAAATCACCGATTTCGGTTAAGACTCGTTCATGAACAGCCTTGTCACGGACAATCCCTTTCTTCCCAACTTCATCCCGACCTGCTTCAAATTGAGGTTTAACAAGTGTTACGACATCACTGTCTTCTTGCAAAAGCTCTTTTAAGACAGGCAGGATGAGACGAAGAGAAATAAACGACACGTCAATTGTAGCACTGTTCGGCTGCCCCTCTGTTAAATCATCCAACGTAACATAGCGGAAGTTTGTCCGTTCCATTACTACAACGCGCTCATCTTGACGTAGCTTCCATGCCAGTTGATTGTAACCGACATCTAAAGCATATACCCTGCTTGCCCCGTTTTGAAGAGCACAATCTGTAAAACCGCCTGTTGAAGCGCCGATATCAATCACTGTTTTTTCTTTCATCGTTAAGTCGAATACTTTTAATGCTTTTTCAAGCTTAAGTCCGCCGCGACCGACATAAGGAAGCACACGCCCTTTAATTTCAATTGCGACTTCATCTTTTACTTTAACACCTGGTTTATCTACACGTTGACCATCGGCAAAAACGATACCTGCCATAATCGAACGTTTTGCTTTTTCTCTCGTTTCGAAAAATCCTTGCTCTACAAGTAATATATCGATTCGTTCTTTCTTACCTGCCATGCCTCAAGCCCTTTTCTGTTGTTTTGGTATTAGGCGCTTTATCTGCTTAACAACGCCTTCTTCAGTTAATTCGATTTCATTCAACAGCTCTTTCACGCTTCCATGTTCAATGAATTTATCTGGAATACCCAGGCGTGAAATTTCAGCATGTGAATAATTATGATCGTGCGTAAATTCAAGTACAGCACTTCCAAAGCCGCCTTGAAGAACACCTTCTTCAATAGTTAAAATCGGCATATTTTGTCCAAGTAATTCATGCAGCACATTTTCATCTAACGGCTTGATAAAACGCGCATTTATGACTTTCACTTGTACGCCTTCCTTAGCGAGCTGTTCAGCTGCACTCATGGCCATTGGGATGGTCGTACCGAATGTTAAAATCGCTGCTTGTGAACCTTCTCGCAACACTTCCCATGAGCCGATTGGAATTTCCTTCATTTCTTTATCGACCGGTACCCCTAGAGCATTCCCACGTGGATAACGAATCGCAATTGGGCCGTCATCATATTGAAGAGCGGTATAGACAAGGTGCTGTGCTTCGTTTTCATCTTTTGGCATCATAATTGTCAAGTTTGGTAAATGACGCAAAAATGCAATATCGAAGACACCTTGATGTGTTTCACCATCCGCCCCAACAAGACCAGCACGGTCAATTCCAAAGAAAACATTTAAGTTTTGACGGCATACATCATGCACCACTTGGTCATAGGCACGCTGTAAAAACGTCGAATAAATGGCCACAAACGGCTTTAAGTTTTGCGTAGCAAGGCCTGCACCCATCGTAACGGCGTGCTGTTCTGCAATCCCTACGTCAAAGAAGCGGTCTGGAAATTCATCACGGAATTCCTCTAGCTTAGAGCCAACAGGCATCGCAGGTGTAATTGCTGCTACACGCTTATCTTCACGCGCAATCTTTTGCACCGCAGAACTAATCACTTTGCTCCATGCAGGAGGAGCATCCACAGGCTTAAGCACTTCACCAGACTCAATCTTATAGGTACCAACACCATGCCATGTACCACGGGTATCTGTTTCTGCCGGCTTATAGCCTTTTCCTTTTTTCGTTATCGTATGAATGATTACAGGGCCTTCTACCTTTTTCGCATAGCGAAGGTTTTCAAATAAATCATTATAATTATGTCCATCAACTGGACCAAGATAGGTGAAGCCAAGTTCTTCAAAAAACATACCTGATACGAGAAAATATTTTAAGGTGTCTTTTACACGTTCAGCGGTTGATGCAAGTCGTCCGCCAACTGCTGGCACTTTCTTAAGCAACCATTCCAAGTCATCCTTCATCTTCTGATATTTCCCTGCAGTTCGAAGACGTCCAAGTACATTATGCAAGGCACCAACATTCGGCGCAATTGACATTTCATTATCATTCAAAATGACAATCATATCTTTCTTCTCATGACCAATATGATTTAACGCCTCAAGAGCCATGCCGCCTGTAAGCGCCCCGTCTCCAATAATTGGCACAATGTATTCATCAGTTCCCTTTATATCACGGGCCGCTGCCATTCCCATCGCTGCCGAAAGTGAAGTGGAACTATGACCTGTCTCCCAAACATCATGTTCGCTTTCACAACGCTTCGGAAACCCACATAAGCCTTTATACTTTCGAAGTGTCTCAAATTGGCCTGCACGGCCTGTCAATATTTTGTGAACATATGATTGGTGACCAACATCCCAAATAAACTTATCTTTTGGGCTGTCAAACACTTTATGAAGGGCAATCGTCAATTCCACAACACCTAAGTTCGGACCTAAATGTCCACCCGTCTTAGATAAGTTTTCAATTAAAAATTGACGAATGCTTTGCGAAAGCTCGCTTAACTCATGATGACTCATATGTTTGATGTCTGCTGGTGACTGAATTGAATTAAGATCCATTAGAACCCACTCACTTTCGTTTCTGTTCTTTCCGCTTTTTCTTACTTGTATCGAAAAACTTAATATTAAGCTTTTCATCTAAGTAGTAGAAGAGTTTCCCGACTTGGAAAATGATTTTTGTGGAGAATCGAATAGCGAACGATTTTCCGAATGCTTTTCCACCGACCGTAACCGCTGCAACCACACTCGTAAATACAACAGAAACAGTTTGTCCTAATAGGGAGTCTTCTGAGTGTCCCAATCCGACTGTCAACTGTAAAACAACGAGAGCTGAGGCTGTACCACTCACAATCCCCGCAATATCACCAATTACGTCGTTACAAAAACTTGCAAACCTGTCTGCATTACGAACAATGACGATTGATTCTTTAGCGCCTTTCACACGTTCGGAGGCCATTGCATGGAAGGGGACTTCATCTGCAGCAGCTGCTGCAATCCCAAGCATGTCGAAAAACACACCAACAAAGACGATCACAAACACGATGATCATCCCAATCCCCCAAGCGACGCCGCTTAACGTAAAAGTAGATACAATTGAAAAAAGAGCCGCTAACACAAACGTGATAACGGCAATCCCCAAGCTAAATTTCGTTGAATTACGTATTAATTCTTTCATCTTTGTTTTATCGACACCTATCTTGAATGCATTTCGTTCTATCTATATATTTCCGTTTATCTGGAAAATTGATCACGATATGTAGTTGGGGAGGTCACATAAAAGGTAAAGACTGCGGCTTAGGTCCAGTAGGTTTTCCCAAGCAGATACCGAGCGTTGCCGCTCTGGCGGTTTCCCTTTAAATCCACCTCAGCCGAGTCACCTCAAGCTGGACTGGATTACCACTTAGTCCGCACTATAATCCCTTTTATATGTCCAAATGGAACAGTCTAGGAGTTTTCCTCAACAGCCTTTAACCGTACCCTAGCCTCTTTTGCAGAGTAGATTTCATATGGTCGAGAAACAAGTGTCAGTGGCCTGCTGAACAACCCTGTTCCTGTAGCCATAATCCCCTCTGACTCCACTCAAGGCAGGCTACGCTGCTCGCAAGGATTCCCATTGTATACTTACGTAGCAGGTTCATACCCCATTTCATAGGCTGCGCATGCGAGCGCCACCACCTACAAGAATGGGCCTCCGCGGAAGCAGGGTCAACGCCCACATGCCATTGTGGATCGCCCTGCGACCTTAACTCCCAGCACCAACCCAAGGCTGGGCGCCTCAAGCCGGCACAAGGAACTTCATCGATGTGCCCTTTAGCGGATTTTTAGGCCCGCCTTCAGGTACGGTAGACTGACTAGAATACTGCACCACCCCGAATTTGTACTATTAATATATCACAAAACCAAGGTGTACTCAATCATAAACGATCGGCTTATCTTTTGTCCGCCTTTTTAATGATCACGTTGCGTAATAAAGGTTGCAAGCTCTTCAAGGCGTTGATGATTAATATTTGCATGATGAAGAGCTTTAATTGCATACTGAAAATGAGTATTGCATTTTTCTTTTGCACCCTCTAGCGTTAAGAGCTTTGGATACGTACTTTTTTGCAGGCCGGCATCACTTCCGACAGGCTTACCAATCTTCTCTTCATCACCTTCAATATCCAAGATGTCATCTTTGATTTGGAAAGCAAGCCCAAGGTGTTTTGCAAATTGCTCAAGGTTTTTCATTTGACTTTCATCCGCTTCACTAAGCAATGCACCTGCTTTAACGCTGAATTGCAGAAGCTTGCCTGTTTTATGCTCATGAATAGCTTCTAGCTCTTCAAGTGAAACCTCTTGCTCCTCAGCAGCCATATCAGCTGTTTGTCCACCAACCATACCCTCTGGTCCTGCGGCCTTTGAAAGCTCAGCAATTAATGCCACCTTCTTACTTGCCGTTAATTCTGAATGTTCACTTTCTGTAATTACTCGAAAGCTATGTGTCAGCAACCCATCTCCAGCTAAAATAGCATTTGCTTCACCAAACACTTTATGATTAGTCGGTAGACCTCGTCGCAAATCATCATTATCCATGCTTGGTAAGTCATCATGAATAAGAGAGTATGTATGAATCAATTCGAGCGCACATGCTACATTCATGCCAAGCTGCTCATCTTTATCAAATGCGCGTAAGGTTTCAAGCAATAAAATCGGACGAAGACGCTTTCCACCCGCTTTAACGCTATAAATCATAGCATCTTTAAGCACTTTTGGTGTTTGCAGTCCTTCAATTGAATCAATTAAAGCTGCATCAATTTTTAACTTTTGTTCTTTTAAATAATCTTGTAGAGAAGACACACTCACTCTTGCTCCTCCTCAATTGTAAACGGACGAAGCTCACCATCATCTTGCAAAATCTCCGCCATTTGCTTTTCTACTGCTTGGAGCTTATCGTGACAAACTTTTGATAAATTCATACCATCTTGAAAATAAGCAATCGCTTGTTCAAGTGGTACGTCTCCTTCTTCAAGCTTCTCAACGATTTGTTCAAGCTTTTCCATTGCTTCTTCAAATGTTACTTCTGTTTCACTCATTTTGTTCACGCTCCTCTAATCCCCATACTTGACAATCTAATTGACCATCACGAACCTGTACTTGTACACGGTCACCAGGCTGGACATCTTGAATGGATTTTACGAGTTTTTCATCTTCACGGTATACAAGTCCATATCCGCGCTCCATTATTTTAAGCGGGCTCAATGTTTCGAGTTTTGATATAGCATTTTTAAGTAAAAACTCTTTTTCCTTCTTTATTTCTAAAAAAGTTCGTTCAAGCGTGTGAACAGCGCGAGCTCTTCGCTCTGATGCTTGCTGTAATTGTTCGAATGGATGCTGTTGCTTTAGCCGGTTGGCCAAATGAGTGAACGCCTGTTGCTTTCGTTCTAGCTTACGTTCACCTTCCTTTTGCAAACGTTCGAACAATCGATCAAGCTCCTGTTCTTTTTGGGCAACAAGTTTTTCTGGATATCTGAAGGCATACGATTTTTGTAAACGTTGTAGTCGTTCACGTGCTGAAACAGCCTTTTCATTTAAGGCACGTACAAGACGCATTTGCCGCTGATGAAGCCGTTCGTGTAGCTCTTCAAAGTGTGGAACAGCCAATTCAGCAGCTGCCGTCGGTGTTGGTGCTCGCATATCTGCAACAAAGTCAGAAATAGTCACATCTGTTTCATGACCAACCGCAGAAATAACTGGGATCTTAGAGTGAAAAATTGCTCTCGCAACATCCTCTTCATTAAAAGGCCATAGATCTTCAAGCGAGCCGCCACCACGGCCGGTAATTAACACATCAAATGAACCAATCGCATTTGCTGTTTCAATTCCTTTTACAATCGAAGGGGCTGCATTCTCCCCTTGGACAAGGACTGGAATGACCGTCACTTTTGCGATCGGAAAACGACGATTCAATGTTGTTAAAATATCTCGAATCGCAGCCCCTGTAGGAGAGGTAATCACACCAATATGTTGTGGAATCTTTGGAAGTGGCTTCTTATGATGCTGTGCAAACAACCCTTCGGTATCTAACTTTTTCTTTAATTCTTCAAATGCAAGGTACAAGTTTCCAATCCCGTCTGGCTGCATTTCTTTCACGTACATTTGGTATTGTCCATACGGCTCGTACACCGATACTTCGCCTCTTACCAACACCTTCATCCCATTTTCAGGCATGAACTTTAAATAGCGGTTAAAACCGGCAAACATCACAGCTGTAAGCCGTGCATTTTCATCCTTTAATGTAAAATACATATGGCCTCTACTGTGATGTTTGAAGTTTGAGATTTCTCCTTTTAACCATACCTCTTGCAGATGCTGGTCACTGTCGAAGCGCCGCTTTATGTACTTTGTAAGAGCCGTTACAGTAAGAAAGCGTTTCGTTGACATTTTCCATCCCCCTTGCAATGTTACAAGGTCTTACAGTTTTGCTTTAACTTTTGATAAGACGGCATTAATGAATTTGCTTGAATCATCATCGCCAAATGTTTTCGCAAGTTCAATTGCTTCGTCCATTGAGACATTTACGGGTATATCTTCCATAAATTTCATCTCATACGTTGCAATACGTAAAATCGCACGGTCAACATTGCCAAGACGTTCAAATTTCCAATTTTCAAGATTTCCACTAATTAATTCATCAATTTCATCGCGTTTTTCGATGACGCCGTAGAAAAGGTTCTGTAGAAACTCATCCACTTCTGTATCGTTAACGACATTGCTCAATGCTTCTTTCGGTTCTGTTTGGCCGACATCTGTTTGGAACAATGCCTGCAATGTTTTCTTTCTCGCTGTTCTGCGTTTCATGACTTTCTTCCTTTCATCTCATCAAGTTCATACTTCAAGACATAACATGATAATAGCATAAAATGATTTTATAAAACACCATCCGCTTCCAAACATCATGAAAAAAGCCAAAGGAGCACTTACTCCTTTGGCTTTTCCGCTTTATTCTGTTTCCTTTTGTGATTCAAAGTTAACGCCAACAACATGGATATTAATCTCATTAATATCTAGCGCTGTCATCGTCAGCAATGTTTCACGGATGTTTTCTTGAATTTTTTGTGCAATCGTCGGAATTGACACGCCAAAATTCATAAAGACATAGACATCAATGCTTATTCCATCTTCTGTCAAGTCAACTTTAACGCCTTTTCCGTGCTGCTTTTTCCCAAGACGTTCGACAACGCCTGAAGCAAAGTTTCCTTGCATCTGGCTAACGCCTTCTACTTCTGAAGCTGCAAGCCCTGCAATAATTTCAATTACTTCTGGCGCGATTTCTACTTTTCCGAGGTTAGATGATGCACTTGTCATCTCCAAAATGTTGTTTTCACTCAACACAGCAGCACCTCACTTATTTTTTCTTTGTTAAATCATATTTCTCAAGGAATTTCGTGTTGAAATCCCCTCCCACAAACACTTCATGCTCAAGTAGACGTTGGTGGAATGGAATTGTCGTATCAATACCTTCAATCACGAATTCGCTGAGCGCACGCTTCATACGGGAAATCGCTTCTTCACGTGTTGCACCATATGAGATAAGCTTCGCTACCATAGAATCATAGAATGGTGGGATGCGATAATTTTGATAAACAGCTGAATCAACACGGATTCCAAACCCACCTGGTGGCAAGTAGATTTTTACTTCCCCTGGTGATGGCATGAAGTTCTTGTCTGGATTCTCTGCATTGATTCGACATTCAATTGCCCATCCGTTAAATTCTACATCCTCTTGCTTCAATGAAAGCTTTTCACCAGAAGCTACGCGAACTTGTTCCTTGATTAAATCAACACCTGTTACCATTTCTGTTACAGGATGCTCAACTTGGATACGCGTATTCATTTCCATGAAATAATACTTCTGATTGGTAGCATCAAAAATGAATTCCACTGTCCCTGCACCTGAATAATCAACAGCTTGAGCTGCACGCACAGCTGCAGCACCCATTTCTGCACGCAGCTCCTCTGATAATGCAGGAGAAGGTGTTTCTTCTAATAGCTTTTGCATACGACGCTGGATTGTACAATCACGCTCACCTAAATGAATCGTGTTGCCATAGTTGTCAGCAAGAACTTGAATTTCAACGTGACGGAAGTCTTCGATAAACTTCTCAATGTAAACGCCCGGATTACCGAATGCTGTCTCAGCTTCGCGTTGAGTCATATTGATACCTTTTACTAGTTCTTCTTCTGTATGGGCAACGCGAATTCCTTTTCCGCCGCCACCAGCAGTTGCTTTTATGATAACAGGATATCCCATTTCATTTGCAAGCTCTACAGCTTCATCAGTTGATTCAACAATCCCTTTTGAACCAGGAACAATCGGAACGCCAGCCTCACGCATTGTTTCACGTGCAACGTCCTTCGTTCCCATTCTTGTAATCGCTTCAGGACTTGGTCCGATGAAGGTGATACCGCTATCACGACATAGCTCAGCAAAGTCAGCATTTTCTGCTAAAAAGCCATAGCCTGGGTGAATGGCATCTGATTCCGTTAAAGTTGCAATTGTAATGATATTTGTTTTATTTAAATAACTATCTTTTGATGCTACAGGACCGATACAATATGCTTCGTCCGCCATTTGTACATGCAACGCATCCTTATCGCCTTCTGAATAAACGGCAACTGTTTGAACGCCCAGCTCTTTACATGCACGGATGACGCGAACAGCGATTTCTCCCCTGTTTGCAATGAGCACTTTTTTAATCAATGAAAACGCCTCCTATTCTGACTTTACAAGGAACAATGGTTGACCGTATTCAACTAGCTCTCCGTTTTTCACAAGGATTTCTACGATTTCGCCTTCTACTTCTGCTTCGATTTCGTTGAAAAGCTTCATTGCTTCTACGATACAAACGATGCTGTCGTTTGATACTTTGTCTCCCACTTTCACATATACATCAGAATCAGGGTTTGGTGATTCATAGAACGTACCAACCATCGGAGAAACAATCTTATGTAGGTTCTCGTCGTTAATGTCTGCTGCCTTCTCTTCTTTCGGTTGTGGTGCTGCTTCTGCTTTCGGTGCTTCTGGCTTCGGTGCTGGTGCTGCCTCTACCTTTGGAGCTGGTGCTGGTGCTGCTTCTACTTGTTCAGTTGCAACAACTTGCTTAACTCCACCTTGGTTCTTCTTAAGCTTAATCTTTGCTCCTTGCTCCTCATAAGACAATTCATCAATACTAGACTTGTCAAGAAGCTTGATTAGTTCACGAATTTCTTGAATTTTTAACACTTCTGCCCACTCCTTAATATCTGTTTGTATGTAAAGGTTTTATTTTTAAACCCTTTTAATAAGGGGTTTATACAATGATATTTAAACTATACGATAAATGATTAGAGCGATCAAATCGCTTTGTGAATTTTCAATCGAGCGTTCGCTCAACATCTTTCTAAAAAAAGAAACCTTATCCAATTATCCAATCAACTAAATTTTTGTAATAGTCAGCAAATTACAGATATACTTGCGACAGATGTTTATTCCTATACAAATGCTACATGAAAACGTCGACAAAAGAAAGCATTTTTTGATATTTTTTTGAATTTTTATTTATATTAGAGAATTTCAATTTAATAGACAAAATAACTATAAAAGCCTTTTAAAATTTTGCCCCAAAATGTCTACTAATGAGCATACAAAGTTTACAAAACTTTTCTATTTTAAGTGCCATTCATTATACATTAAATAAAAAAAAAGAACCTGGCTTTTTCGCCAAGTTCTTTACTCTACTGCTTGAAATTCAACCGCTACTTTATTAATTCCCATTTCATCACGAACCATTTGCATTAATTCATTTGCAGATGCTTCTGATTTTTTAGTTGCTTTCACGATTACTTTCACTTCATCTTCATTTGTTTTCACAAGAACATCTGAATATTTCTCATTTGCTTTAATCATTGTTTCTAAAATTGCTTCTTTATTAGATACTTCATTAATTTGTTCAATCTTATCAAGTGCTTCACTTCTTTTTTCAGCCGTTACATTTGTTGAAGCAACTACAGCTTGAAGCTCCTCCTTCATCTTGCTGCGTTGGTCGTCAAGTTCCATTCGAAGTGATGTGAACAAATCATCAGTGGACACACTTGAAGCGACTGAATCACCTTCTTGCACTTCTTCGACTACTGTTTCAATACCTGAGCTTTGTTCTGCCGGCTGCTCATTATTTTCTGTTGCTTCTGTTTTTGTTGCTTCTGCTGGCATTGCTTCCGCTTGCTCATCTTGTGCTTGCTCTGTTGCAGCAAATTCCTCGCTTATTTGCTGTTGCGGCGATGTTACATAATACACTGAAAGAACGACAACTAAGCTTAACATTGTTAATAACCATACTGTTTGTTTTTTCAACAATTTCATTACTCCCCTTTCGTACTCTTAGGCATAACCGAAACGCGGTGACTCGGTACATTTAATACGCGTGTAACAGACTCTACAATCCATTGCTTCACTTGCACATTTTCGGCACCGCTAGCAACAACAAGCACCCCACGTACTTCTGGTTTCCGTGTTTTCACAATGATCGGCTCTTCTTGATCACCTTTTCGGACGAGGACAACTTGTTCATCTTTCGAGGAATCCTCGACCTGGCGTTTGCCTCCCTCCCTGTCTGTTTCATCAGTTTTCTGTGTTTGTGTAACTGAGTTTTTTTCCACAACTTTTGCTTCAGTCGCTTCTAAATTAACCATGACAGTGACATCGCTAACACCTGATATATGTTCTAAAGCTTTTTTAAGCTGTTCTTCGTATTCTTTTTCGTAATGATCCATTGAATTGGGTTTGTTATCATGATTATTTCCTAATACAGGAATATCTTTTTCATGTTGTTCACTTGAAGGCAACATCGCGGAAGGCTCTTGCGGTACATCTGGTTTGTAGATTTGTCCGAGAACCATCATTGCAATCCCGATCAGTGCAGCAATTAATATGTAACCGCGTAAATTTTTTGGGTTGGCGCTTCCTTCCTTAAAGACCAAGCTTTTCAACCGTTCGATAATTCCTTTTTTCTCACTCACGCTCACCTTTCACCCCCTCTGATGAAATTGTAATCTTCTCATCAGATATGCCCCACCGCGACTCAAGAAAGCTACGAATATGTGTATAATCTGTCACCTCTGCGGCGGATGGCTGTTCATTCTTTGCTTGTACATCAATTTGGACAATCTTCACTTCCTCTACTTGCTTGTCAACGACTTCATCGGTTGCCTTCTTCATCAGCACTACAGCGATTTGTTGGATATCAACCGTTGTCCAATCGTCACCAGTCCCATCCGCAAGCTGTAGCTCAATGTCTGCAATTTCATATCCGTACTCATTCATCAACTCCTCCTGAACATTTTCTTTCATTTGGACAGCCGTCTTGTCTAAGATATATGCACGTTGTCCTGCTTGTATTTCTTTTTTCTTCTCTTCAATCTTATTTTTAAGTTGTTCATTCTGTGAAAAGTCGCTCATTTCAATACTTTTCAAAACACTTTCGAAATCTTCTGAAAAAAATCTCAAAATTGGTGTTAAAATCAGCAAAATTAACAGGAGACCAATTACCATCTTTGCGTAATTTTGCATGGATGAATTGGGAAGAAGCATATCAACAACAACCGCGAGCAAGATGAACAACACAATATTGGTCATCCAATTCGATAAGTACTCCATTTTCACCCCGCCTTTATGGGCTAACGAACCATTAATGACAAATTACCAGCCGCAATGACCATCGTGACAGCAAGAAAAAACATAAATGATACAACGGCAAGTGCTGCAAAAATATAGATAACACTTTTACTGATGATATCTAAGCATGTGATAACAGGCCCGCCGCCAAGTGGCTGCAAGACAGCTGCAGCAAGCTTATAAATTAATGCAAGTGTAAATACTTTTATAGCAGGAAATACAGCGATTAAAAGAAGGATGACCACACCTACGATACCAACTGCATTTTTCAACAGCATGGACGCACCAAGGACGGTATCAGCTGCATCGGTAAACATCCGCCCAACAACTGGAACAAAATTCCCAGTAATAAATTTTGCCGTTCGAACAGCAATCCCATCTGTAATCGCTGCAGTAGCGCCTTGGACAGAAATAACGCCAAGAAAGATCGTTAAGAAGGTTCCCAACAAGCCAATTGCAATATTTCGCAGTAAATTGGCCAGCTGTGTTACTTTGTAATGATCGGTTAGCGTGCTAACGATACTTAACAAAGCCGAAAGGAACAGCAAAGGTAAAACAATATATTGAATGAGCATGCCACTCGTATTAACAAGCATGACAATGATCGGATGAAAGAATGCAACTGATGTTACTCCACCGACTGAAGCCATTAATGCAAGCAGCAGTGGAAGTAAAGCAAGCATGAAACTGATCATTGTATGAATCGCTTCATTTGTATATGACATTGCAATATGAAAGCTATTCAACGCAATTACAATCAACACCATATACACAAGTGCATATGCAACCTTACTGACATTCTTTTTCTCAAAGGCATTTTGCAGAGTTTGCAGCAGCATACTAAATACTGTTAAGAGGATAAGCATACCAAGCAGCTTTCCATTGGCAAGTAATTCATAGAACAAGAAACGCAGTATGCCAGTCAACCAAGCTTGAATCGAAAAGTCTTTTCCATTCCTAATAAAATCATAGAACGTTCCTTTATGACTTTCAGGCAAAAATCCTCCATATTGGTCAACAACCTTATTCCAATATTGTTGCATTTCATTTCCGTCTAGATTTTGGAACTGTTCCTCTATAAATTGGTCCTCTTGCCCTACCTCATTAGCTTGTACAACAATCGGCAATAACAGCATAAGGACAAGAACAAAAATAAAAGCGAATCTTGCTTTCTTTTGAACAGGCAAACTTCACACACCCCGCATTGTGACGGCTTTCGCTTATGAAGTTGGCAGCATTTCGAGCACCGTCTCGATAATGACCGTTAAAATCGGTACTGCCATCGCCAAGATTAATATTTTGCCTGCAAGCTCTATCTTTGAGGCAATGGCACCTTGCCCTGCATCCTTTGTAATTTGGGCCCCGAATTCAGCAATGTAGGCAATACCGATAATTTTCAAAATTGTTTCCACATAAATCATATTGATATTCGCTGAAAGAGCCAGCTTTTCAAGCATATGAATAATTTCATATACTTTATCAACTAAAAAAATAAAAATAGCAGCACTGACAAAAACAACGAGAAGGGAGGCGAACGATTGTTTTTGTTCTTTTAATATTAATGCTAAAAAAGCCGCGACTAAGCCAATGCCAACAATTTGGATAATTTCAATCGCCTATCCCCCCTCTAACCTTGAAATAGGAAGACGCCTTTTATTTTTTGGAACAAATCATCAATAATCGTCGCCACCATATAAAGGACGACGACAAATCCAATCAGTGTTACCCAGTCCGCCCAATCCCCTTTTCCCATCGTTTTTAAAACGGTATGAATCATTGCCACAACAATGCCAATCCCAGCAATTTGAAAGATTGTATTCACATCCACTGCCACAAAAATTCTCCTCTCTCACACAACTACATAAGCAGAATAACCACTAACAAGCCCGATAAAAAACCTAAACTCTTAACCATTTTTTCATACTTTTGCTGCTGTGTTCGGGCATCTTCCTCTTCTCTTTGCAAGTGTACGATCGCTAGCTGGATATGCTTTTTCTGTGAAATTGCATCATGCCTACCTAACGTTTCACCAAATTGCCTCATAATCTCAAAGTCATTCTCTTTAAGAGCAGTCAACTTCCACACTTCCTTTAATGAACCAAGCCACGCTTCACTTAATGACGCGACATCACCTTGAGCAAGCCTTTTTGAAAAGCGCTCGAAAAACCACGATAACGGCTTTGACGTCTGTGCCGCAATCCTGCTGCACGCTTCAGCCACGGGAACTTGCCCATACATAATTTCAGCCTCTAATGCCTGAAGGGCTGCTTTCAATTGACGAAGCTGCCGCGGCCGCTCACTTAAGCGCCTTGCCGCTTCAAAACCTGTCCATGTTGAACTCATTAAAATAATAAGTGCGCCCACAAGTTTCATCATGATTTCACTTCCATTGCTGTTGTACTAACCATACCTTCTTTGTTGCGAATTACTTCAATTGTCCCAGCCCCTTTACGAGCTGAAAGCTCCACATACGTATCAAACACACCATTATCAAACAGGTCTCGAAATATCGGTCGTTGCTTAACATCCTCAAGAGTGAAACCGTGAATACTCACAAATAGTTGAATTCCAGCATGAACAGCATCAATAATGGCCTCGACATCTTCTCGTCTGCCGATTTCATCGACCACAATAATTTGCGGACTCATCGAGCGAATCATCATCATCATGCCTTCAGCTTTCGGACAAGCATCTAATACGTCTAAGCGGATCCCGAATGTATGCTGCGGAATCCCATTCACACAGCCTGCAATTTCAGAACGTTCATCTATGAGTCCAACTTTTTGCGCAGAGGTACCCCATTGCTTATTTCCACTGCTAATAATCCGAACAAGATCTCTTAAAAGCGTTGTCTTACCACTTTGTGGCGGGCCGATTAATAACGTATTAAGCCAGCCTTCTTTATAAATGTGCGGTATTAAACATTCAGCAACGCCAATTTTCTCTCTTGCGATTCGTATATTAAAGGAAGTAATGTCACGAATCGCTTTAACAGCCCCATTTTCTGTGATGACTTTGCCAGCAATCCCAATACGATGTCCCCCGCTAATCGTGATGAAGCCGCGCCTAAATTCTTCTTCGAGTGTATAAAGTGAATACTGACTTATTCGATTAAGAAAGTACACGCCTTCTTCATGCAGCACGTTCCGCATGGCTGGATAAACCGGCTTTCCTGCTACGATCACTTCAAGAGGACGGTTAATTCGTAAGCGTATCTCTTCAATTCTCTCTTGCTCTGAAACAGACATCTGAGTGATTGTTTCTTGAAGGGATTCAGGCAAAAATGCCAATACCTCCTCCATTTCCCTCCCCCCCTTACCAGCCTAATAGCATTGCTAGTCTCAATGTATGCAAACCAAAACCCCTTCATGACAGAAAAGCGAAGGCGAATTGCTTAGAAATATTGTTCTGAAAGATGCACAAAAAAATCCCCATGCGGACCTGTGTCCACATGGGGATTTCTTGCATATACTAATTATGCGCGGGAAACGTACTTTCCATCACTTGTATTAATTATAAGTGTTTCACCTTCATTAATAAATAATGGAACTTGTACGACAAGACCCGTTTCAAGTGTTGCAGCCTTTGTTGCGCCTTGAGCTGTGTCACCTTTAATTCCTGGTTCTGTCTCGGTTACTTGAAGCGCAACTGAGTTTGGCAAGTCAACACCAATTACTTCACCTTCGTAAGTAAGGATATTTACTTCCATGTTTTCTTTGATGAATTTCAAATGGTCTTCGATTCTAGCTTCTGGAAGCTCTAGTTGTTCGAATGTTTCATTATCCATGAAAGCATGCATGTTACCGTTTGCATATAAATATTGCATTTTACGGTTTTCGATATGTGCTTTGCTTACTTTCTCACCTGCACGGAATGTCTTTTCTTGAATCGCACCTGTACGAAGGTTACGAAGCTTTGAACGAACAAATGCTGCACCTTTTCCTGGCTTTACGTGCTGGAATTCAATAACTTGCCAAATACTGTTGTCTACTTCAATTGTTAAACCTGTACGAAAATCATTTACTGAAATCATGTTTGTTCCTCCCGTTTCCGTTTATAAAATAATTAATTCTTTTGGTGATTGTGACAAGATTTCGTTTCCGTTTTCGGTAATGACAAGATCATCTTCGATACGAACGCCGCCTACATTCGGAACATAGATTCCTGGCTCAACTGTCACAACCATACCAGGTTCAAGCACTGTATCTGATTTGAAAGAAAGCGAAGGTCCTTCATGCACATCTAAGCCAATACCATGTCCTGTTGAATGGCCAAAATACTCACCATAGCCTTGTTCTTTAATATAATCTCGTGTAAGAGCATCGGCTTGAATACCAGTTATTCCTGCTTTCGTCCCTTCTACACCAAGGAGTTGTGCTTGGAGGACGGTGTTATAAATTTCTTTTAATTTGTCGCTTACTTCTCCGACTGCGATTGTACGTGTAATATCAGAGGCATAGCCTTTATAATAAGCTCCAAAATCAAGTGTTACAAGCTCGCCGCTTTCAATCCTTTTATCTGAAGCGACCCCGTGCGGCAGTGCAGAACGGTAACCAGATGCCACGATAATATCAAACGAAGAAGATGAAGCACCTTGCTTACGCATGAAGAATTCTAACTCATTTGATACTTCTAATTCTGTCACCCCAGGGCGAATGAATGTAAGGATGTGTTCAAATGCTTTATCTGCGATTTTTACAGCATCTTTAATAATTGTAAGTTCTTCCTCTGATTTGATCAAACGAAGCTTTTCAACTGCACCAGATACAGGAACTATATCAGTCCCTACTACTTCTTCATATGTACGATATTGTGAGAAAGACATATGGTCTTGTTCAAATCCAAGCTTCTTTATGCCCATCTCTTTTGCAAGCCGTGCAATCTCTTCAGGAATCGGTCCTTTATGTTGGACGATGTCATAGCCTTTTACTTGGTCATTTGCTTGTTCCATATAACGGAAGTCTGTAACAAAAGCGCTTTTCTCTTCGGTAATAAGTACGACCCCAGCGCTTCCTGTAAAACCAGTCATATAGCGACGATTTTTATCACTCGTAATAAGCATACCGTCGATCCCAAGCTTTGCAAATTGTTCGCGTAGTTTTGTCAACTGATTCATCCTGTCATTCCTTTCCTTTGTATTGTTTCAGCGCAAGCATAGCCATTTGATAGCCATAGAATCCAAAGCCTGCAATTTGTCCAATAACGACAGGTGAAATGACAGAGTGATGCCGAAACGATTCACGCGCATGCACATTCGAAATATGTACTTCAACAACCGGGACATTGATACTGGCAATCGCATCTCGAATTGCGTAACTATAATGAGTAAAGGCGCCGGCATTTAAAATGATGCCGTCAAAACGTTCGGCATCATGTATGCAATCAATCAATTCACCTTCATGATTAGATTGAAAAAATTCAACTTCAATGGATTCATTCGTTGCTGACTGACGGAGCTGTTCTTCCAAATCGGCTAATGTTTCACTTCCATATATACCAGGTTCACGTTTTCCTAAGCGATTTAGGTTAGGTCCGTTCAATACAAGTACACGCATGGATAAGCTCCTTTTGTTCATACATTTGAAAGCCATCACATCAATGCTTCCATAGACAAATTTCCAGTCATATTTTATCACACTACTACTCGTTTGAATAGCTTTCTTTCAGCTGTTGGTCAGCATGCGCCATTTCTTTCGCATCAAAAGAAATCGAATATCCGACAAATACACCGTATAAAATATATAAACAAAGTGTTACCACAATCGTATTAAGCTCCCAATTCGCAACAGCTTTCACATTCGGGAAAAGCGGCTTAAGTAAAAAGAAAACAATCACCCATAATCCAACACCAAATAGAATACCTGCCCATACATTATCAATATTTTTTAAGATAAAATTGTAAAGATACGCCACTCCAATTGACAAAATCGCAATGACCAATATGCCAATTAAATGCCCAAGTGCTCCTTCTTTCCAATCACCAACCATAAACAAATCTAATACAAAAGCCGGACTGAATGCTGTGAAATGAAAGTAATAAGCAATGAAGCCAATTGTACTCCACAGCAGCCCACCAAAGAATCCGATTGTGGCCGTTCTTCCTATATGTGACATTGGCTGCTCGCGTTTATTTTGCTCAAGCTGTTCGTTTTGCGTCTCATGATTTCTCATAATTGTCACACCTCCGCTATGTAGTATGTCCTCCCTTCTTTTCATTCATGACCGAAATTTACTACAAATGAGTCAATTAGTACCGAGATTAGACGTGTATTTTTTTTCATAACGGGAATAATAAATATAACCACCAACCTAGAGGATTCACAAAATTTGCTGTAGAATATAGGTAAGTATAGTATGCTACAAGATATACAATATTTGAAAAGTAGGGTTGATGGAAAATGTCAAAAGATACGCCAAAGGCTTACGGCGGGCAAGCCGTTGTGGAAGGTGTTATGTTTGCCGGCAAACATACATCTGTCACTGCAATAAGAAGAACAGATGAAACAATTGATTATCTCGTAACAGACAAAAAACCAAATCCCGTTTTGAATAAATTTAAACGAATCCCTTTTTTACGGGGAATGATTGCAATTATTGAAGCAAGCGCAAACGGCTCAAAGCATTTAAATTTTTCAAGTGAACGTTTTGAACTTGACCCAACTGAAGACCATACCCTTGATAAGCAACAAGGTTCCAAGCTTTCAATGGTTCTTGGCGTTGCTGCTGTCGGTGTTCTATCATTCTTGTTCGGAAAGTTCATTTTCACCTTAACACCAGCCTTCTTAGCAGAATTTTTAAGGCCAACTTTCCCGGGACATCTCATGCAAAACTTACTAGAAGGTTTCTTTAAGCTTATTCTGTTGTTAGGGTATATCTACGTAATTTCATTAACGCCGCTTATTAAGCGTATCTTCCAATATCATGGTGCTGAACATAAAGTGATTAATACGTATGAAAATGGCATGCCGTTAACAGTTGAAAATGTACAGCGTCATTCACGTCTCCATTACCGGTGCGGTAGTAGCTTTATTCTCTTTACCGTCGTTATCGGTGTGTTCGTTTACTTACTTGTACCAACAGAGCCTCTTTGGGTAAGAGTCGTGAATCGTCTTGCGTTAATTCCTGTTGTTCTTGGTATTGCTTTTGAAGTTTTACAGCTTACAAATAAAGTGCGCGACATTCCTATTCTTCGCTACCTTGGTTATCCAGGCTTATCACTGCAATTGTTAACGACGAAAGAACCGAAGAATGACCAAGTTGAAGTCGCGATTGCATCTTTTAACAAGATGCTTGAACAAGAGCAGCTTGCAGAGGATGAAAAGAACACTCGTCATATTGGTTGACTGTGATAATAATAGGAGGTGACTGCGTTGTTCCGCCGTTCAATGAATCCGATTGTCATGTTTTTGATCAGTCTAGCTGTGTTTGGTTTACTTTATAAATTGTTTACTGAACCAATGTCTTTACTTACGCAGTTGCTCATAACTGCAGGTGTAGTAGCGATTTTCTTCTTTATTTTCCGTATGGTTATGAATCGCCGCTACTCAAATAGCGATTATGCAGCATACCGCAAGGCCGCCAAACAGTCTGCAAAGCTGCATCAATCTGCTAAACCAGCACGAGCACCAAGAGCAGCACGCCAAAACCGTCCAACTTCCTTAAAAAGCTTTCAAAAAAACAAATTTAAAGTAAAGCCAGGCAAATCAAAATTCCGCGCACCACGGAAAAAGAATGATCCACGCTTAACTGTCATTGAAGGTAAAAAAGGCAAAAAGAAGAATCGAGCTCTTTTTTAAGAGCTTCGATTCTTCTTTTTTTATTAACAACTCCACGTTTTGAAAAAAGCTTCTGCCCGCATTCTTCCAAGCTTCATCAACTTATGCTTTTTCTCTTCGTCCATATTAAACTCTGTTGTAACAACTGAACTAACTGGAATAAAGATGATATTTTTTTCTACAGCAGAGGAGATATAACGGGCATCATGCGCATCTTTCATTGTCGCAAACAATGCGTTATACATTTCAAGTCCATTGCATATTCGATGCTTTGGCATGCTTTCCATGTTTGCACTTAACTTTACGCCAAGCACAGGTCTTCGCTTTTCATTCATGAACAACCACACAGGAAAGTTACTTAAAACCCCTCCATCTACGATGATGTTCTTCTCACCATTCACCGAATAAAGCTTTACCGGCTGAAAAAAATACGGAATACTACAGCTCATTCGCACGGCCTTGGCCACAGAAAAACTACCTGCTCGCAAACCATACTTATGCAAGTCATCTGGGAGCACAACCATCTCCCCGCGTGTTAAATTGGACGCTATGATTCGAAGCTTCCCATCTGGTAAGTCCGCAAACGTTTGAATTCCTTTTTGACGAAGACGCTCCTCAACCCATTCTTCTAATTCATTTCCTTTATATAAACCAAGCTTCCAATAAAGTCTTAACCACTTTATAAATAAAAAAGGTGTTTTTGGAGCATCTAAAAACTGTTTTGTATCTAAGTCATCGAGCAACTCAGTAATTTCAGAGCTTGTATAGCCAGCAGCAATTAATGCGGCAACTAACGCCCCTGCACTCGTACCAGCAAGTCGTTCAAACTGAATACGACGTTCTTCTACTACTTCAAGCGCTCCTACAAGCGCAATTGCTTTCATCCCACCTCCAGAGAAAACCCCATCCACTCGCACAAGCATCACCCCTTTAGGATACAGCCTATATCTCATCCTAAGCACAATGACGCATAAATAGTACAAAGAAAAGTGGGTGGATACATAAAAAAACTAACATTCCATGTCTATCTCAGAATGTTAGTTTTCTTGAGTATTCTTCTTTTGTGTCTCTCGTAATGAATCAATGCGTGTTTTATCTTCCGTGAAATATTGAACAACATCACCAATACGATCAATCGAATCCCAGCTTAAATGGTGTTCAATTCCTTCCACTTCTTCATAGATCCGGTCTTCCTGTACACCGATTATTTGTAAGAAATCTTCAAGCAATTCATGGCGATAAACAAGTCGTTTACCGATCTTTTTTCCTTTTGCAGTTAAAACTAATCCGCGATATTTTTCATAGATAAGATATTCATCTTTATCTAATTTTTGCACCATCTTTGTCACGGAGGATGGGTGTACCGCCAAGTTTTCAGCTATGTCAGAAACTCTGGCATATCCTTTTTCTTCTATTAAAAGATAGATTTGTTCAATATAATCCTCCATACTTGGCGTCGGCATATCATTTCCTCCAATAACACTCGTTTTCATTATAATAAGATTTTACAATACTTACGGGGATGTGACAAGTTAAGTGAAGTATTGAATCTCTGCTTGAGGGAAGAATTGGTGAATATAACCGCGTAATGTCTCTTCTAGCTCCTTCGCTTCATCGGTCGGATATACATACTTTCCGATACCGTAGCGCCCCCATTTATACTTCCGTTCTTCTTCATTCATTTCAAGCTTTGATTTTGGGTAACGCTTTTGAATAACACGCTTTGCAGGCTTTGTAAAACGATGCTGAATTAATTCAAACGTCAAATCTTCGATGTTTAAATCTCCAATTGACCTCTCAAGTCGTTCAAATAATTCATAATAACCTTCTTTCCAATTATCATGCCGATAAATAGGTGCGACAATAAATCCAAGTGGATAATCGGCCTGAGCTACTTTTCGTGCTGCTTCAATCCGTTGTTCAAAAGGCGATGTACCCGGCTCAAAGTGTTTAATAACATAACGGGAATTAATACTAAAACGAAAACGTGTCTTACCGTTATGCTCAGCATCTAACAAGTGATCGACATGATGATATTTTGTTACAAAACGAAGCCTGCCGTTCTCGGTCTGCCCGATATATTCAATCGCCTTTTTCAAGGAATGTGTTAAATGATCAATACCGACAATATCACTTGTACACGCTGCTTCGAAGCGAGTAAGCTCTTCACCACGTTCATCAATATATTTCTGAGCTTGAGCAAAAATTTCTTCTAAATTGACATACGTTCTGATATAGGGTTTAGAGCCAAGTGTTGTTTGTAAGTAACAATAATGACAATGCCCCATACAGCCTGTCGCAAGTGGAATAGCATATTCAGCTGATGGCTTAGATGTATCAAACTTCAACGTCTTCCGAACACCAACGACAAGTGTTGATTTAGCATTACGGTATTTTTGCAATTCATTTTCCCCAGGCAAATTACGTACTTGGTTATGTGATGTCGTTTCTCTTATCTCAATTCCCATCTTTGTAAATTTATCTCTTAGTTCAATACCAAGCGGATATTCCAACGCGCCCGGCTCTATATATACAAGCTGTGGGACGAACGGGTTCATTTGTGCCACCTCTAATGCAAACAATTATTTGAATGTTTATAACGAACACTCTTAAGAAGATTATCTGCAATAGCATTTGCTTTTATGAATCCAGATATTTTACGAACATAAAAAAAGCGAACAGACTCATCTGCTCGCTTTTTTCTGCTTATTTTAAAGGCCACATTTTAATTGGGCATTACAATTTGTGCATGTATTGCAGCCGCCGATTTCTTCAACTGTTCCTTGTCGACAAACTGGACATGTATTACCAACTTCTGAACCGATTGTTACATTTGTTGAACGTAAATCATTAATTGTATCGACTAGTACAACATGTGACTTCTCTTTCGGCTCTGCTTCTTTTTTAACTTCTTCATCAAATGAATTTTCTTCTTTTGTCAACGTTAATACTTGTGCATCACGGCTGCCGTCTACATATACTGTTCCACCTTTTGCACCACCACGGTATAAACGCTCATAAACGCCTTCAACTTGTTCAACAGTATAGCCTTTCGGTGCGTTTACCGTTTTACTAATTGAAGAGTCAACCCATCGTTGGATGACACACTGTACATCGGCGTGCGCTTCTGGCGAAAGGTCCATTGCTGAGATAAACCACTTCGGCAAGTTATTTGGATCTGCCTCTTGATGGTTGTCCAAATATTCTTGAAGGATATCTGCTTTTACTTCAATGAACTTTCCTAAACGTCCACTACGATAGTAGGAGAATGAGAAATATGGTTCAAGCCCTGTTGATACGCCAACCATGGTTCCTGTACTTCCTGTAGGCGCAACAGTCAATAAATGTGAGTTGCGAATACCATGCTCAAGAATACTTTCACGGACATCTTCAGGCATACGTTTCATGTAGCCTGTTTCGCTGAATTTACGGCGTAATGCTGCTGTCTGTTCATCCGTTTCCCCAACTAGATATGGGAAGCTTCCTTTTTCTTTTGCAAGCTCAACAGATTCACGATAAGCCGTCGTCGCAATCGTTTCAAAGATTTGGTCAACAAGCTCATTACCTTTCTCTGAACCATACTCTGTTTCACAATAGATAAGCAAATCATGTAAGCCCATTACACCAAGACCGACACGGCGTTCACCTAGTGCTTGCTTTTTGTTATCTTCTAAGAAATACGGCGTAGAATCAATCACGTTATCCTGCATGCGTACACCAACGCTAACCGTTTGTTTAAGCTTCTCAAAGTTAACCGTTTTATTTTCCTTATCCGCCATTTCCGCTAAATTCACCGCTGCAAGGTTACAAACAGAATATGGCGCAAGTGGTTGTTCCCCGCAAGGATTTGTTGCCACGACTTTTTGTCCGTACGCTGTTGCATTTGTCATGTCGTTTGCGTTATCGATAAAGAAAATACCTGGTTCAGCTGAATAAGTAGCACAGATGTTAATTAAGTTCCATAGCTCTTTCGCTTTGATTCTACGGTAAGTACGAACTTTGTAGCCCATACGCTCCCATTCACGTACATCACCGATATCATGCCACTTTTCATTGTATTCTTTCATTTCCTCAGCTGTATAGTTCTCAACATCCGGGAATTTCAATTCGAACATGTCATCATTTTCTACCGCATCCATAAACTCTTTTGTTAAGCAGACAGAGATGTTCGCTCCTGTTAAGAAGTCTGGATTATGAACAGTGTACGTACCACCTGTGTTCAATTTCTCTTCTGCTTCTTTAATTGCTTTTTCGGTAAATCCGCCCTGACCAGGAATGTTCTTGTAATTGACGATTCCTTGATACATATCTTGTTCTGTTTCACTAAGCGGTTTGAAATTCAATTTTTCTTTTGCAAGCTTTGTAATATGTTCATCATTTGTCGTTTCAATTAAGAAACGTAAGATGCGTGGGTTTTGCATTTTTGAAATGATGAATTCCACAACATCTGGGTGCCATGCGGAAAGCATAATCATTTGTGCACCACGTCTTGAGCCGCCCTGCTCAACAAGATGTGTAAGCTTTGCGATATCATCAAGCCATGAGACCGATCCTGATGATTTTCCGTTCACGCCGCGGGCTAGTGTGTTGCGTGGACGAAGTGTTGAACCATTTGTGCCGACGCCGCCTCCTCGAGACATAATTTCCATCACTTGCTTACGGTGTTCTGAAATCCCTTCGCGTGAATCTTGGACAAACGGCATGACGTAACAGTTGAAATATGTCACATCTGTTTGTGAGCCTGCACCGTATAGAACACGGCCAGCTGGAACGAAGTTAAGTGAGACAAGCTCATGGTAGAACTTTTCATACCATTCTTTTCGCTTCTCTTCCGTTTCTTCTACAGAGGCAAGGCCTGTTGCATTTCGCATTGCAATTTGCTCGTAGAAGACTTCAAGCGGCTTATCAATTACATCAAGCGGACGAACGATAATGCCTGTTTGACGTTCTTCTTCCGTATCAAGCGCTCCGAAGTATTCATCGCCAACTTTCACAGTCGCTTTCTTATTCTCCCAGTCAATCTCTTGAATGAAACCAAGGCCGCGAGCTGGAAACTTCGGGTCTTCCTTAATCGTCAAAACGACAAAGTCGCCAGCTGAAAGTGTAATCTTTTCAGTATCTTTAAATGCATAGCGGTCTAACATTACTAAACGCGAAACACCCTTATGCGTAATGTGCATATCATTTGTAATTTCGTGAACTTGAGGAAATAAACGAATTTCCTTATTCAGCTTATTAACATCAATTGACATTTTATCGGTATTGGCGGTTACCATGTCTCATCTCCCTTTCATGCCGATGGTACAAAATTCGATACCATTTTACTTTTCATTAGTATCCAAAACATATCATATATAAACATGAGCATCAACAATATGTAGTGTAGATTCATCGGTGCAAAATACTATATATTGAATTTTACTCTTAACACCTAGGTGCTTGTCAAACGATAAAATTATCAAAAAAGAAAGATTGAACGAGGATAAAGACGAAAAGAACGGAACAAAACCAATATTCCTCTATTTTCATCGGTTGCTTTTTTTCTAAAAGCTCATCTATTTCGATATCACAAGATAAATGGGCAATTATGGAGCATTTTCCACATTTGCGAAACTGTATTCGTTAAGAAAACTTGGCGAAAAGTTCGCCAAGTTTTTTATTCACACAATCTCTATTTATACCTGCTTTCCGATAAGTTGAATAGAGGACTTTAGACCTATTTCTGTTCAGCGGCGGAAATTCCATTCATCATTGGCATAACGTTCCTCTTCAATAGCTTTCACATACGCCATTTCCTCTTCTGTTAGCTCGTAAGGAACAAGCTCAATGTTCAATCCTTTTTCAAAGCCAGTCTTAAATGCTCGGCGGGCTTCATCAAGGCTTACAGGTTTTTCACGAAGCTCATTCATCGCTACCGCTTTACTACTGAACATCCTCTGCATCCGTTCACGAACACGCTCATTTGGATAGGTGAATAAGTCAAACAGCATATCCTCATCTAAATCAAGCAGAATTGAGCCGTGCTGAAGAATAACTCCTTTTTGCCGTGTTTGCGCACTGCCAGCTACCTTTCGTCCTTCAACGACTAGCTCATACCATGATGGCGCATCAAAGCAAACACTTGAACGAGGGTTTTTCAAGCTATCCCTCTCCTCTTGCGTTCTAGGCACCGCAAAATAAGCTTCAAGGCCAAGCGCCTTAAACCCCTCTAAAACTCCTTCTGAAATGACACGATATGCTTCTGTAACCGTCTTAGGCATCTCTGGATGCTCCTCAGATACAATTACGCTATATGTAAGTTCTTTATCATGGAGAACGCCTCTGCCGCCTGTAGGACGACGCACAAAGCCAAGCCCGTATTTCTTTACGGCCTCCATGTTAATTTCACGTTGGACTTTTTGAAAGTAACCGACTGATAATGTGGGTGGATTCCAGCCGTAAAAGCGAATTGTCGGCGGGATCTTTCCTTCACTATGCCAAGTCAATAACGCTTCATCAAGCGCCATATTAAAGCTTGGAGAACAATTACCTGAATCAATAAAACGCCATGTCTCTTTCGCCACGTTACATCCTTCTTTCTGTCGTTCATTGTTGAAATCCATATTAAGTCTATCAAAGGGAAGAAAATTGTCAAAAGAAAGTGCTTCTGGAGAAATGGTAGAGTTTTAACAAAGCAAAATAATATTTTCACAAGAATCAACAGAGTATTAAACGCAGATTTTCTTTGATTCTTTTCCCAATCGTTTATATAATAAAACGTGTAGTAATAAAGAGAAAAGAAAGAGGGGGACTAACATGTATGCAATTTTAATTGCAGTTGCTGCAATTGCTGTATATATCCTTATCACACAGCTTAACCAGAAACGTTACCTCAAAACCTTATCAGAGGAAGAGTTCAAAGAAGGTTACCGTAAAGCACAGCTAATCGATGTGCGCGAACCAGATGAGTATAACAATGGTCACATTCTTGGTGCCCGTAATATTCCGCTTACTCAATTACGTGCACGTCGTCAAGAAATTCGTACGGACAAGCCTGTGTATCTCTATTGCCAAAGCGGCATGCGCAGTGCACGTGCAGCAGGTATTGTAAAAAAATTAGGCTGCAATGATATCAGCCATTTAAAAGGCGGCTTCAAGAAGTGGAGCGGCCGTGTTAAGCATAATAATTAAAAAAGGGAACCGCAATGGGTTCCCTTTTTTCACCACGAAAATACGAACATATGTTTTACTTTTGATAGCGAAGTACAGGTTTTCTCGCTGCTGTTACTTCATCTAAGCGGCTGACAACTGTTGTATGTGGTGCTTCTTGAACAATTTCAGGTGTTTCTTCTGCTTCTTTCGCGATTTGGATCATCACGTCAATGAATTCATCAAGCGTTTCTTTAGCTTCTGTTTCAGTCGGTTCAATCATCATGCATTCCTCGACATTCAGCGGGAAGTAGATTGTAGGCGGATGGAAACCGAAATCTAACAGACGCTTCGCAATATCAAGCGTACGGACACCAAGCTTTTTCTGACGCTTCCCAGAGATAACAAATTCATGCTTACAATGCTGGTTGTATGGAAGCTCATAATATTTTGCAAGACGACGCATCATATAGTTTGCATTTAACACGGCATATTCAGAAACTTGCTTTAACCCGTCTGGTCCCATTGTCCGGATATACGTATAAGCACGGACATTGATGCCGAAGTTTCCGTAATATGGTTTCACACGGCCAATTGATTGCGGACGGTCGGTATCAAAGCGGTAGACGTCACCTTCTTTTACGAGCACAGGCTTTGGTAAATAAGGTGCCAGCTCACTTGTAACCCCTACAGGACCTGAGCCTGGGCCACCGCCGCCATGAGGGCCTGTAAACGTCTTATGAAGGTTCAAGTGAACCACATCAAAGCCCATATCTCCAGGGCGGGCTTTCGCAAGAACGGCATTTAGGTTTGCTCCGTCATAATAAAGCTTTCCGCCTGCTTCATGAACAATTTGTGCCATTTCTAAAATATGCTCTTCAAATAAGCCAAGTGTATTCGGATTTGTCAGCATTAAGGCAGCGGTATCTTCTCCAACAACACGCTTCAAATCCTCTAAATCCACAAGGCCATTTTCATCTGATTTTACCGTTACAGATTCAAAGCCTGCCACTGTTGCGGAAGCAGGGTTCGTCCCGTGTGCTGAATCTGGCACAATTACTTTCGTCCGGTTAAAGTCCCCATTTGCTTCATGATAAGCACGGATTAACATTAACCCCGTCCATTCACCGTGAGCGCCTGCGGCCGGCTGTAACGTAACTTCATCCATTCCTGTAATTTCTGCAAGTGATGTTTGCAGCTCATACATTAATTCAAGCGCACCTTGCACTGTACTTTCATCCTGCTCTGGGTGAAGATGAGCGAAACCTTTCAAGCGAATGACATCTTCATTTACTTTCGGGTTATACTTCATCGTACAAGAACCTAACGGATAAAAACCAGAATCAACACCATGGTTACGCTGTGACAATGCTGTATAATGACGCATTAATTGCAGCTCTGACACTTCAGGAAGCTCTGCAGGCTCTTGGCGGATATACTCTTCTGGAACAAGTGAAGACAAATCAACTTCAGGAACATCACATTCAGGCAAGCTTGATGCATTTCGTCCTGGTGTGCTTCGTTCGAAAATGAGTTTTTCTTCTTGTTTATTCATTGTTATCCCCCAATTCCTTTACGAACGTGTCGATTTCTTCTTTCGTACGCATTTCTGTCACTGCCACAAGCATATAGTGGTCATACTTTGTATCGATTCGGCCTAAGTTGTAGCCTCCGATGATTCCTTTTGAAAGTAAGCGCTCGTTCACTTTTGCAGCAGGCTCACTGCACTCAACAACAAATTCATTAAACATCGGTCCTTCAAATGCAACCTTAAATCCTTTTTCTTTAAATACTTTTACGGCATAATGTGCTTTACGGATATTTTGCATTGCCATTTCTTTTAAGCCTTCCTTACCAATTGCACTCATCGCAACCGAGGAAGCAAGGGCATTCAATGCTTGGTTTGAACAAATGTTTGAAGTCGCTTTATCACGGCGAATATGCTGTTCACGTGCTTGAAGTGTCAAGACAAAGCCACGTCGACCTTCTTCATCCTTCGTTTGCCCGACAAGGCGGCCTGGTACTTTACGCATTAATTTCTTTGTTGTCGCAAAATAACCACAGTGCGGACCGCCATACTGTGCTGGGATGCCGAATACTTGTGTATCACCAACAACAATATCAGCTCCAAATTCACCCGGTGGCGTCAATAATCCAAGTGCAAGCGGATTACTAGATACGACAAACATTGCTTTTTCGCTATGAATAATCTCTTCGATTTCTTTTAACGGCTCAATACGGCCAAAGAAGTTTGGATACTGAACAACCATGCAGGCAATTTCATTCGACATTTTTGCTTTGAAGTCTTCTAGGTCTGTAACCCCGTCTGTTGAGCCTACTTCAATGACTTCAAGGTGTTGTCCTTTTGCATAGGTATACAATACTTCACGAGCCATCGGATGAACGGTTTCAGAAACAAGGATTTTCTTCTTGCGCGTTTGGCCGGCACTTAACATCGCCGCTTCCGCTAACGCTGTACCACCGTCATACATGGAAGAGTTCGCAACATCCATACCCGTCAGTTCACTAATCATCGTTTGGAATTCAAAGATAGCTTGCAACTCACCTTGAGAAATCTCAGGCTGGTATGGCGTGTATGCTGTATAAAATTCAGAACGTGAAATGACATGGTCCACGACAGATGGGATGTAATGGTCGTAAACCCCTGCGCCAAGAAAAGAGACATAATCCTTTGTATTAATGTTTTTATCTGCAAGCGCTGATAGTTCTTTCATTAAATCCGGCTCTTTCGCCGCTTCTTTAATGTTTAACTCACCTGTAAACCGAACCTTCTCTGGAATATCTGCAAACAATTCATCAATCGAATCGACGCCGATTTCCGCGAGCATTTGCTTCTTATCTTCTTCTGTCATCGGTAAATAACGATGATTCATCATACTTTCCCCCTTTAGCAATTCCTAACCGCGTTTATAAAAAGGTGTTTTAACAACCTTTGCTTTTAACCGTTTTTTACGAATTTGTACTTCTACTTCTGTATCTAATTCTGTAAATGCAATATCAAGCAACGCTAGACCTACATTCTTCTTAAGTGTTGGCGATTGTGTACCAGTGGTCACATGACCAATCACTCGTTCACCCGAATACACTTCATAACCTGTACGCGGAATGCCGCGTTCTACCATTTCAATCCCGACAAGCTTACGTTCTGCACCTTCTTCTTTCTGTTTCTTAAGTGCTTCTTTGCCGATAAAGTCTTCTTCTTTGTCTACCTTTACCGCAAAACCGATCCCTGCTTCAATTGGTGTAATATCCTTCGTTAATTCCTGTCCGTACAACGCAAGGCGTGCTTCAAAGCGAAGCGTATCACGAGCACCAAGCCCGATCGGCTTCACACCAACCTCTGAACCTGCATCTAAAATTGCTTCCCAAAGCTTTGGTGCGTCACCTGATGGGCAATAAATTTCAAAGCCATCTTCCCCTGTGTAGCCTGTACGGGAAACAAGTGCTTTCTCTCCTTGAATATCTACATCATCAGTGAAACCAAAGAAACCAATTTCCGAAAGATCCGTCTCAGTTATCTTCTGTAATACCTTCTCTGCCTGAGGGCCTTGAAGAGCTAGCTGTGCAATTGAGTCCGAGACATTCTCAATCGATACAGCCCCTTCCTCATGTTCCTTCAGCCAATTAAAATCCTTTTCGATATTCGCTGCGTTAACAACGAGCAAGTAATCCTGTTCACTTTTCTTGTAGACAAGCAAGTCATCAACCGTACCGCCGTCCTCATAGCACATTGCTGTATACATCGCCTTATTCGCTTTCAGGAGGGACAAATCATTCGTAAGCATCTTCTGCAAAAACTTTTCGCTGCCCTCACCCTTTACTTCAATTTCTCCCATATGCGATACATCGAACAAGCCTGCATTTGTTCGTACAGCCTCATGCTCATCCTTAATGCCCGAAAACTGAACCGGGAGCTCCCAACCTCCAAAATCAATCAACTTCCCAGCATCCTTGTATGTATCATACAATGGTGTCCGCTTTAATGAATTCATGAACATTCCTCCCTCATAAGGTAAAGATCGTTCGTCTATTCTATTAAAACAAGAAATAGATGAACATTTCAATAAGAAATTAGTAGAAATAACGAAAAACGGTGGCGAGATGCTTTCTCCAAAAAAAAAGGACAGAGAAACCCCTTTTAAACATGCGGGTTTCTCTGTCCTTGCACCTGAAAGTTTCTCACTCTTGTTGGAGTGATTACCCCTTTGGTGGTTCACACTGCTTGAACGCTCTCCAGAGTTGCGTCAAACAAGGGTCTTTTTGCCTGAGAGATTCACGAAAGTGTTCGCTTGCTCCTTCGGCGCCGCTTTTCTATTAAAAACAGTCTCTCCCCTTGCTATCATTCGCTCATATAAGATTAGTTTCTTACATTGTGGTAATTGTTGGACCGTTACGTGATAAAAACGACACGACTTGTACATAATAAATATAAACTTCTATTATTTATCCTACACGATCTATATTTGAACGGCAATATGCAATTTTCAAAATATTGTTCGTGATTTGCTTATTTTAAGACATTAATGAAGCTTTCAGAAGGTGGGTTTCTTAACGATGAACGTACCGATTCGATTCGACACAGCTTGGCAGGAACAATTCTTACAGAAAGTGAACCATGACGGCCCATGGAGTTCACCTGCTCTCTATCAGCTAGCTTATGAAGTTGGCAATCACCTACTTGTCCATTCCTTTCACGGCTTAATTGCACCATCCTTTTTACCGCAGCTTACCCCTCTGCCGCATCAGCTCGAAACAGCCGAAACAGTAATCGAGCAAATGAACGGCAAAGCAATCCTTGCTGATGAGGTTGGACTTGGGAAAACGATCGAAGCAGGACTAATTTTAAAAGAATATATGATTCGAGGACTTGTTAAGCGAGCTCTTATTCTCGTGCCTGCTTCACTTGTATCACAGTGGACAATCGAATTAAATACAAAATTTTATATCCCGGCCGTTTCTCAGAGAAAAACGTATGTATGGGAACAATGTGATGTCATTGTTTCTTCTATTGATACTGCAAAGCGTGCTCCTCATCGGGATATTATTTTAAATCAAAATTATGATCTCATTATTATTGATGAAGCACACAAACTTAAAAATCATAAAACAAAAAACTATGAATTCGTTCAGCAGCTTAAGAAAAAATATTGCTTGCTTCTAACCGCAACACCCGTCCAAAACCGAATTGAAGAAATCTTTAACCTTGTGTCGTTATTGAAGCCAGGATATCTCGGTTCAATTGATGAATTTAATCAAAATTTCTCCGCGAAAGAACGAAGCCTACAAGGGGATGAACGCCTTAAAGCTCTTGTCAATCAAGTAATGGTGCGAAACCGCAGGAAAGATACAAAGATGGATTGGCCAAAACGGATTGTCGAAACCGTTCCAGTAGAGTTCAGTCCTGAAGAACAAAAGCTATATGACATGATTACAGAGACACGCAAGCATGGAGGATTTACCCTTCTTACCTTACAGCGAGAAGTATGCTCAAGCCGTGAAGCTGCCTATATGACATTAAAGCAAATGTACGAAAAGGACCCGCTTCCATTTTATGAAACATTGTTTGAACAGATTAATAAAATTGAAGCACATGCAAAGGCAAAAAAAGCGCTAGAGATTGTGCAAAAAATCGGTGATAAAGTTATTATTTTCACTGAATACCGAGCCACACAAATGTATTTACAGTGGTACCTTGCTCAGCATGGTATCTCATCTGTTCCGTTTCGCGGCGGCTTTAAACGAAGCAAAAAAGACTGGATGCGCGAGCTGTTTCGCAATCATGCACAAGTACTCATCGCAACTGAGGCTGGCGGCGAAGGGATTAACCTGCAATTTTGTAACCATATTATTAACTATGACCTGCCGTGGAACCCAATGCGTGTAGAGCAGCGAATTGGTCGAATTCACCGTTTAGGACAAGAACGAGATGTGCACATTTATAATTTTTCGATCAAGAACACAGTGGAAGAACATATCTTGACGCTGTTATATGAGAAAATTAATTTGTTCGAACGTGTCATTGGAGAATTAGATGAAATTTTAACACGGCTTGATTTCCAGCAAGGGTTGGAAAAGCATATTGAAGAGATTGTGACACAATCAACCTCCGAAGGTGAAATAAAAATTAAAATGGATAACCTAACATCTTATTTGAAATTCGGTGAACACCTTTCAGCACCGCATGAAGCAAGCCAATAACAGGAGGAATATTTCATGCAGCAACGTGATATACACCATTTCTTACTCCGTTATTTCGAAGGAACAAATTGTCAAATACTGAACCAAACAGCCGGTTCACTTGCCGTACAGCTAACCATTGAAATGGATAAGCAGCTGATGAACCGTCCTTTCTACTGGCATTACCTTGAAAAAACAGGCGGAACCCCAAACCCAATGCGGGTAGCATTCGTTACCGATCCTGACCAAGCTGGTGAACAAAAAGGGGAGCATGTTCACTTTGGTTCCCCACGCCTCCATCAAATCTTTCGCTCTGTAAACACGATGGGCGGACACATTCGTCTATATGAAGAAGCAAAGTCAAACCAAGGCACTTCTCCTCTTCATCCATGGCTCGGTATGAATGTCCGCATTTCCTATCAGTCGAACCGACGAAAAGAAGAACTACTTTCAATTGGACTCAACCTAATCCATGGAGCAGTTTGCTTAAAGTTCCATGACGTATTACAGGAGCGGTCAATGACACCTGTACTGCCTGATTACTGCTTCACTCTCTCACCGCTTATTACACTTGAAAGCGGGATAAAGCGAATTGAGCGTTACATTGAAGAGCATATTAACACGCAATCGTTTGAATGGGCGGAGGAAGCAATCGGATTCATGAATGAAGGCATTTCCCTGCTTGAAACATTCTATGAGGCAGTTGATGAAAAGCCGGAATGCTACTACACAGAGAAGGAATCTATTCGCGAGCTCTACGAACCAAATATTCATGTCGAGGTTGTAAATGGTGGATTATTTTACTTGCATCCACAGTTCACAAAATAAGGAAAGAGGCTGACTTAAGTCAGCCTCTTTCCTTATTTTTTCTTCCTTCTGTTATGAAAGAACATTGCCAGTGCAAAAGGGATGACACCAAACCACCTGTTCAATGCAGGAGGTTGACTTTCAAGCCGTTCTTGCTTGATCCGTTGGCGCTCTTCTTTCGGTTGGTCCATATAACTGACGATTTGCTGTGTGACAAACTTAACATAATCATTTGTCGACATACCATTTCACCACCGTGACATTTTGTTACTTATTGTCTCCACGCTGGCGTTCTTTAATCACATTGACAATTTCTTTTACAATTTCCTCAATGCTTCGCCCCGTTGTATCAATAATGACCTCAGCTTCTTCATACCAGGAGCGCCGTTCACTCATTAAGTTTTCAATGTTTGTTCGCTTTGCACCATCAAGTAGCGGTCTTGTCGTATCATTTTCAAGTCGTGTGTAGATCTCATCTAGATCACAATGCAAATAAAAAACTGTGCCGTTCTTCTTCATGAAGGCTCGATTTTGTTCTTGAATAATAATCCCGCCTCCAGTTGTAATGACCGTATCGGTCTTCGGGAGCTTCTGTAACGCTTCGTACTCATAGCGACGAAACACCGCTTCCCCTTCTTGTGCAAAAATATCACGAATCTGTTTGCCCTTCTGCTGTTCGATCCATTGGTCTGTATCAATAACAGGAAGCTGCAGCACCTTCCCAAGCTCTGCGCCAACAGTCGTCTTGCCAGAACCCATAAACCCCGTTAAATAAATCGCCCTCATCCTCACATCGCCTCTTTCCAATCAACGATTTTTTTCGTATCTGCATCATATATTAGTATAAACCCGTCCTCCTTGCTAGTGGGGAGCTTCCATCTGATTGAGACGTGGTAAACGTAATCTGATTGTTTTTCCACTTTAATCGTTGATTCACCGTTTGGGTAGGAGAAGACTTTTTCAACAGGGGCACTTACTTCAGGGGCTGATTCAAGGTAATCCAAAGTATCCGTAACAGTCATTTGGATAATGCTGTCTTTTTGAATATAACGCACCTGCTCTTCAAGCACTAACTTTTCTATTCGTGTTGCTTCAACATAATGTAAAAAAAGGAAGGAAAGGAATAGCACTACTGCTGCAGTGAGCGGAAAAATAAAGCCATTTTCATTTGAGCGTTTTCTTCTAGCCATAAACATCACTTCGAAAAAGAAAAATGATATGCTTTCTTATTTGTCCATTTGTTCCTTCCACTGAAAGCTCTAATTGCTGACCAGAAAAATGATAATCTATATCTTTTACATTTTTCATTAGCACTTCATGACCAAGCCAATTCAGCCTTCGCCGCAGATTAGTGCCTTTAAGCTCATAGAGGGCAACATCACCATTTAATTGTTCTAAGTATAGCGTGTTAGCCATTTTTGAAATCGAAACGGTTCCTCGCACTTCAGCCTCTACCTGCTCAAAAAATATATTGGATTCTATTACAAATAAGCTTTCACTCACCTTATTAAATGAAATTGTTTGAAATAACAGTGGCAAGAGCGACACAATAAGGATGAAAATATAAAGAGACAACATACTTTCAATGAATGTGAAACCATACTCGTTATTTCTTTTTCCCATACGTACACCTTTCTATGGTCTTTCCATTTAAATTGGTTGACTGAACGCAAATTCGCATGACACTTCCTGTTTTCCAGCCATGAATCGTAAATTCAAACCCGTTATACGTCTTTTTGTTATTTGGATTAATCCCATATTCTACGTAGTCATAGAGCGACTTTTCCAATACATAGCTTGAAGCATGTTCACTCTTTATTTCCTCATATTTCACCTGTAATGACATAACGGCAGGTGAAACCATTACAATAAAGCTCATTAATAGACCAAACGAAATGAGCAATTCTAATAAATAAAAACCATCAGAGCTTCTTAACATACAACCGCCCCTTCCCTAGCAACACAATCAAATTATAATGTTCATCTCCTAACTTGATGTACAGCGCACCTGATTTTCTTGCATTACCGCTTGGAAGAAATTTAATCATATAGCCAAGAGTTCCCCGACTAATTTCAATGTTCTCTGCATAATCACGAGTCAAAATTTTATTAGTCAGCCCTTCCTTTACAATATAACGATGTTCATAAGGCACGATGTGAATGAATACATCTGTGTTATTGTTTATTGCATATGATTGAGCATAAAGGAAATCTCGCTGCAATTGTTCTAGGAAAAATTCGTGGCGCTTTTGTTCGAAAACGGGCTCAAAATAAATGAGGCTTACAAACGTGACAGTTGTTAATACAGACAATACAATTATCATCTCTATTAGCGTGAATCCTCGCTGTGTATTATGGAACAATACTCACTGCTCCTGTTGTTATTTCATAATTTAACGAGTTTCCACTTGGACAGGTTGTCGTTTCAATGTACCCTTCTGTCTTCAATGTATCTAAATCATCTGGACGCTTATCGTTTTCGATTTCATACGCTTGTACTTGTGCTTCAATAAGCTTTACCAGAGCTTCACATCCTTTATCCTTCACTACTTCATTGTGCTTCGTTATATTAGGAATCGTGATGATTAACAAAGTTGAAATAATCATTAGCACAATCAACATTTCGATCAATGTAAATGCACGACTGTTCATTTATAGTCCTCCCTTAAATCGTGTTCATCAAACCGAAGATCGGCAACATCATACCGAGAAAAATCACCACCACCCCTAATCCGATAAAGGTAAATAAGAGCGGCTGAACAATTCGAAACAATTGATTAATCCATTTCTCCATCTGTTCAAATACCATTTCACAATAATCTTGTAATTCTTTCCCAACAACACCATTTGCCTGCCCATGATGAATAACGACTGCCGCTTCTTTTTCAAAATAAGGCATTGATTCAACAATTTCTGACAACAAGGCGCCATTACGCAAACACACGATCATATCACTAGCTGCTTCACTCAAAAACTTAGAATAAGGTTGAGCTGAAAAAATCTCTAAGCTATTGTACACCGAAAGACCGCCAACCAAAAGATTACTAAATTGCATCATATACTGATGTGTGAAATAAAGAGAAAGAAATTGGTTGAAAATCGGTATTTTCATCCATATTGAAATTTGTTTTATAACCGAAAGACGTTGGAGATAGAAACGATAAAACAACCAGAAGGAAAAAAGCCCGAGCAGTAATATGACAAGCATCCATTTTATGATTTTGGGTAATTTCAGCAAAAAGAGGGTCAATGGAGGCAACTGATGATTCATCGATTGATAGAGGTAATCAAATTGAGGGAAAAGCATTACCTGCATGAAATAAACCATTCCAAACAACAGAAACAACAGAAATACAGGATAGCGAAGCATATTGAAAAAGCGTTTTTGACTATTATGCAAATGAAACAACCAGTTACTGCTATAACGCAAAGAAAAAACAAAATCACCTTGGCGTTCTGACGTATAGATATAGCTTGTTACATAAGCAGAGAATCCCCATTTTTTTAAAACGACATGAAATTCACTCCCTGCCTGCAACGCTTGTAATCCTTCAGTAATGTCTTTTTTTGTATGTGATTTTTGGTAGGATTTTAGCAATTCAAGTGCATGTAAAAGGGTATAGCCTTTTTCAAGCAACCTCGCTAGCTTACTCAAAAAATCTGCTTGCTGCTTTATTGTCCACCTCTTCCTCCTAAACATTCACAACACCTCTGGTTAATAGTGATTCAGATAAATAACCAAGAGCAATGCCTTTTCGAATCTGATCAGTAAAACATGGAAGGTGAAAAGGATCTTTCTCTCCTTTTAATTGTAGAAATAAGTTTTGTAAGCTTTGATCCATAAGCAACTCAAAAATACCTGCTCTTCTGCCACCCCGAAGCTTTCGGCAGTGCACGGAGCACACTTCTGAACAGAAGGGGCATTGTAATTCAACTAACTCCTGAGCCGCTACACCAACTAAGGTCTGTTCCAAATCAACTCGCGGCACACCAAGCTCAAGCAAACGATAGACCGCTTCCACTGCTCGTTTTGTATGCAATGTACTTATAACTAAATGACCTGTATACGCCGCTCGAACTGCCATCTTCGCTGTTTGAGCATCACGTATCTCTCCAATCACCAGCACATCCGGGTCATGTCGCATGGCTGCCATAATTCCGGCTTCATACGTCAAACCAGCCTTTTCATTCATTTGGACTTGAGTAAAAGCTGGATCATAACGCTCCACAGGATCCTCTAATGTAAGAATTTGAGCATGGAATTGTTCAGAAGCTGCTTTAAGGAGGGCATACAATGTAGTTGTCTTTCCTGAACCTGTAGGACCTGTAATGAGGAACAGACCATTTGGGACATGGAGAAGACGCAGTAAGTGCTTTAAGTCATTTGGAAAAAGCGCAATTTGTTTAAGGGATATTTGACGATTTTGCGGGATAAGGCGAATGACAAGCCCTTCGTTGCCATGAACAGTTGGTAAGGAGGAAAAACGGAGATACACACGTTCGTGCTTTACAATAGACATAAGCGCACCACTTTGTGGCCGGCGCCTTTCACCAATATCCATTCCACTTATAAATTTATAATGTGAAACAAGCTTATTCGTTGTTTCAATTCCGAGAGAACTATGCTGATATAACCTGCCATCGATACGAAAGGAAACGGTTGTTTTTTCTGAGGAGGGAGTGAAGTGGATATCAGAGGCGTTACTGCTGAGGGCACTTTCGAGTATATGAAGACTAAGCTTTTCAATCATTCTGTTTCAATCACCTTCTTTCTTTATGTGCTACCTTACCGTTTCGACACACTTTGAACAATCCCTTCAACAAGTTGTATTTTCCTTCTACTTTTTTAGTCCTATTTTCGTGAGCCTAATAACACCTTTACAATTGTAGAAAACATATGAAAAAAGCCATACACCCATCCCTACATCCGGGATAAAAGCACACCTCATGTACTTTCCCAAAAGAAAAACCCACTTCAAACGAAGTAGGTTAGGACACATGTGAAATATGCTCTTTCTTGTCACTAATCGCCCTCAGTGCTGCGGCATTGTAGCCAATCACAAGCTGGTCATCTTTCATTAGAATCGGTCTGCGCAGCAAACGTGGCTTCTCTTGTAAAAGTTGCATAAGTTCACTAAGCGGTAATTCTTCAATATTCATGTCTAGCTCTCTATATTCTTGACTTCGCTTTGCTAAAATTTCATCAACGCCTTCAGTCGTCATTGTTAAAATATGCCGTAGCTCCTGTTCATTTGGCGGCTGGCGGAAAATATGGCGTTCATCGACATCAACATTATGTGCTTTCAACCATGCTTTCGTCTTTCGACACGATGTACAACTTGGGTACGTATAAAATGTAATATCACTCACATAATTCCCCTCCTGTAAGCTTACAAGCTATTAAAATAAGGAAATCCTTTCGTCAAAGTCAAAGGAAACAGCCATCCTGAACTTTTTTCCTACACAATATTTTGTATCTTGTTTTCATTGTACACTATTTGTATAATCTTTGTACAGTTATTTTAAACAAAAATATGAAGAAAATGTGAAAATGTTCATACAAAAACTGTAAACATCATATTAACCATTTCAAAGAAAACGGAACTATAATATAATAAAACATAGTATTTAATGGCTAGGGGTGAAGAAGTTGGAACAAACTTTAAAAGTAACAAGTGTTTTGTCAGATCCAACTCGGTATTCAATTTATCAATTTATTACAAAGAACCATCAAGAAGTGACAGTTCAAGAAGTTGCAGGTGCATTTGATATTCATCCAAATGTGGCTCGTCTTCACTTGTCCAAACTAGAAGATGTTAACATGCTTGTCTCTGAAACGAAGAAAACAGGAAAAGGCGGACGTCCAAGTCGACTGTATCGTTTGTCTGATGATGTTATTCAGTTGAACTTCCCATTCCGTGATTATCAGCTATTGTCAAGAATGGCAATTGATACTCTCCTTTCACTTGGAGATACAGGTAAGAAAGCGCTATTTGGAACAGGTAAGCGCTATGGTAAAGAATCAATGGAAAAAGAATTACAAAACAAGAATATTTCCAAAGAAGACTTATCTTTCAATGAAAAGATCGAGTTAATTAAAAGCGCTTCCACTGTTTTAGGCTTCTATCCAGAGTTCGAAAGCAATAAGGAAGAAACAAAAATCTACTTCAAAATTCATAATTGCCCGTTTAAAGAAGTGGCAAGAGAAGAAAAATATGTGTGCGACATGCACTATGCATTTTTAAGCGGCATGTTTGAAGTCATGTTCGCCAGTGCGCAGCTTGTAGAGGAACAAAATATCCTTAAAGGATGCGAGTCTTGTAATTATCAAGCAATGGTCACAAAGTGATCATGAAGCGCATTTACAAGCTGGCAAGTTGTACTATATAATAGTATGGTAATTGTCAGAAATATGGTGTAAGCAAAGGAGGGAATACATAATGCAGAATATGTACCGCGTAATGGCTTTCTGGACAGCAATTTTCTCAATCATGTTCTTCCTAGGTGAGATGAAGCAAACTGCTTTGCTGTTTGTCGGTATTACAGGTTTCTTCTTAGCAGTTGGATTCTTAAAATTATCTGAACGTACTTACTTGTACATCTTTGGTGCATTCCTTACGATCTTCTTCGTAGGCTTCACTTACTACTCAACATTCCAAATGGTTCCAGGAATGGGCGGTCACTAAGAAAAAAGCGAGCTGCATCGAAATAAAAAAGACGATGAATTTGTATTCATCGTCTTTTTTATTTTGTTCAACGCCATTGCTCTCCTACTTCGAGCAAATCTTCCACCTTAAGAAACGGCAAACCTTTCTTCTGCATCACAACATGAAAGGCAGAGCCCATACCGTCACTTGTAATAAATGATCGTATTGCTCGGTTTCTTCGACTAACCTCTGAAAATGGATTTGGGTCTTGATGGGCCTGCAGCTCATATAAGATGCCTGCCTTCAACAAAAACTCAGCTTGACTCATCATTCCCAACATCTCCAATTGTTCTTCTACTCCAATATCAATTAAAGCATCAAAATGCACATGTGTCGTCATATCCATTTCTCCTGGATATTGCAGCAAATCTTCAATCTGCTGATGTTGATAATAACCTCTTAAGCTTCCTTTCCGCCTCGCTGGATGCTTCCATTCCTCAGTTAAATAGCCATAATCCACCGTTAATATGAGTACCTCATCAAACCATTCTGCATAATCCTGCATGATCTCTTTCATCATAAGCGGGATTTCAAGGCGCTGCCCTTCTTCTAATTCAAATAGATGCTTTGCTATCCAATTAAGAATCTGTTGATTTGTACAAGGAATCATTACTTCTTTTAGCTGCTCATCTTCTAGTGTGACAAATACTTCATTCAGTTCTCCGTTCACCTTTTGTACAACGTGTACAGGCAATGCATCAAATAATTCATTTGAAAAAAACACACCATTCAAGACCCTTTTATCGGTTTTTGCTTCTTCTAAGCTTGCATAAATGTGAACGTGTTGAAAGCATTTAAGCTGTGCCTCCTGAAGCTTACGATGATAAGGACTTGTCTCAATTATACAGTAGGTCAACGGCTTCGATGATTGCTCCTCCCATGCTGTTATTACGGCATGGGCGAACCGTCCGTCTCCACCTCCTGCTTCACATATCACAGGCGGCATATCAGTTAACGCAAAAAACTTTGCAAACAGCTTAGCAAACATTTTGGCGAATACATCATGCACATGCATGCTCGTATAAAAATCACCACCCTTGCCAAGCTTTTGCTTTTCCTTCATATAATAGCCTTTAACCGGGTGATACAAGGCGGTTTCCATGTACTCTGCATATGAAATGCAGTTGTTTTTTGATGCTTTTATTTTCTCTCGCAAAATATCTAACATTTTTTAAAAATTCCCCCTTTTCACCATTGACATAGTGGTAATTCCATTATATATTATAAACATAGCTTTTAATTATCCCCCATCCCATTTGAACAATTAACATACCCCCAAAGGCCATTCTCTATATGAGGATGGCTCTTTTTGGTTTGTTTTTTAAAAAAAGCCGCAAGCATGCGGCTTTTTTCTGTCTTAAAATCCATGTAAAAAGGGGTTGCCATCCATTTCAGATTGTACAGTTGTTGTCGGTCCATGACCTGGTGCAACAGTAGTAGACTCCGGAAGTGATAACAATTTATCATGAATACTATCAATCAGTACCTTATGAGAACCGCCTGGTAAATCTGTACGTCCGATACTACGAGCAAACAATGTATCACCAGCAAATACAACATTGGCGTCTTTTACATAAAACGACACACTACCTGGAGAATGACCAGGTGTTTCTAACACTTCAAATTCAAATGAGCTGATCGTAAGGGCTTGTTCACCTTCAAATAATTGATCAGCTGGCTTTGCGGTAATTGACTTACTTAATAGGAAGAATTCCGAGCCATTTGAAGCGGGATCCATTAACCAATCTTTTTCATTTTTGTGCAAGTAGACCGGTACATTAAAACGTTCGCGAACCTCGTCCACGGCCCCAATATGGTCAAAGTGGGCATGCGTCAATAGCACAGCCTTCACCTGTAAGCTTCGCTCGTCTAACCATTGAAATAACTTCTCCGCTTCGCCGCCTGGATCAATTACGACAGCTTCATTATTATCATTCCACACAATATAAGCATTAGTTTGTAGCGGACCTAATGGAAGTTGCTCCCATTTCATTATTATTACCTCCATTGCAGTTTGTAGTAGATTCTCCTACACTTACATTATCACGATCATTGTAAAACGTGAATTTCCTACCACAGTATACCAAACACCTATACAAATGAAAATTATCTAGGAGGAAACAATACATGTTTGCAGTTGAAACAACAATAGAAGAAACCGAACTTCAGACAGCAAGAGACATACTTGATGAGCTTGTTACACTTGTTGACGCTGTAGATGGTTTCTATTTTGTGCAAACGAAGGATGAAGCAGATGTTTTACAAGCTTATTTCGAGACACTGGAACAATTTGTCGACCTTCACCCTATTGCCCATGTCAGCTACCCGCAGTCTACGCAAATTACAACTGATTACGCAATAATGAGCAGGACAGATGCTTATTTTTTCGCCGATTTAGTGGCAGCTTTTAAAATTATTAACGGTAAGGACGAGCAAAAGGAAATGGCATTATATCAAATTGAAGAAGATTTGGTTGCTTCAGCTAAGATTGATAACACAAAGGTATTCTTCATTGACAAGAAAGATAAACTGTTAATAGAGGGCTATGCGGAGGCTTATGACATAGAAGTGTCATTTTTACACCTCGACAAAGTTGAGAAAAAACATTAAAATGATGACAGGTGCATTTATGTCTTTTTACATACTTGGATCGAATAGACATATGCCTTGTATCGTGGAATTTTTTAACGATTAACGGTAAGGAGGTATGCGTTTCATGGGTCTTGTTATTATTTTTACATTAGTCACTCTTTTGGCTGCAGTAGGAACATTACGTTCACTTAGCCGAAAAAATGGGCTTGCTATTCTTTTCGCAGGTGGAACAACTCTCGTATTCGGCTGGTTTACTGTGATGACATTCATCGCGATCTTAAACGGTCACGGTGTTCCGACTGCTCACTAATCCTTATGAAATGCAAAAAGCCATTCAAACATCCAGTTTGAATGGCTTTTTTCGTTCATTATAAGCTTATTTTTCATTTTCTAAATGCTTCTTCACACTATCAAGCTTCTCATTCATCGAACGCTTGATATCACGGCGGTCGTCAATCCGTAAGTTTGTTGCAACGCGCTGGATTCCACTTTCAAACGGAACTTCATGAATCGCCTGCACAACTTCAAATAAATCAGCAAGCTCACCTTCTATTAACGTGTTCATCGGAGTGAGCTGATAATTAATTTTTCCACCTTGCTTATAACGCTCTAAGACCTTCTGAATATCGGCTACATAACTGCTGACGCTTGGCCCTTCTGTACCGATTGGAATAACGGTTACATCGACAATTGCCATCTTTTTCCCTCCCTCTTTTCGCAAAAATAGTACCTTATTCATCATGCTCTAGCAATTGTATATCCTTATTGAAGAAGCTTTGATACATCATCCCGGTAATGAACATCGCACTTAACGTGACAGATGAAAAGATGCTAAGTGAAATAACGAGCTGATAGCGAATGGCATCAATCGGACTGACACCGCCAAGAATAAGTCCTGTCATCATACCAGGCAACTGCACAAGTCCGATTGTTTTCAACCCATCAATATTGGGAAGCATCGCAGCACGTAATGTTTTTCGCACGATAATCTTTGATGCGTCTTTCGGTGATGCACCTAGCGATAATGCTGCAAGAATACGCCCTTTTCCTTCAGTAAATTCATTTTTCAGCCGTTCTAAAGCAAGTCCAATAGCGACCATGCTATTTCCAATTACCATTCCACTCATCGGGATTACTTCTTCAGCTTGAAAGGAAACCATATCAAATATGAGCCACATCGACAAGACAAGTGCTTCAATTGAAAACAAAGTTAGAAAGGCTTTGAGCCGTACCTGTGGCAAGCCTTCGCCCCGCTTAGACGCATTTAGTACAGCAACGGTAATCATCACAAATAGCATCATCGAAATGCCATACCCTGGGGGAAGTGAAAACAAATATGTAAGCACATAACCAATGGCAAACAGCTGTACACTTCCACGAATCGAAGCCCAAATGATTTCTTTTTCTACCTTCAATGCATACAAATACGACAAAAGCATCGGAATAAAAACGAAAAAGACGAGAAATGCCATTGAAGTATTTGAAATGGAAGGAGTCATGCGCCTTCCCCCTTTAGAAATTCCTTTAGGTTTGCCGTTTGCGGCTTTGTAAATAATGAATGCGTATCATTCATTTCAATAAGCTTTCCACCTTGCATAAAAATCGTTTTTGTGCCGAGACGCTTCGCCTGTTCAACATTATGCGTCACCATCAATAATGTCTTCTGCTCTTTTTCTATAAGACCTACAAGAAAATCTTCAATTGCATCGATCGTACGTAAATCAAGTGCACTTGTCGGTTCATCTAACAGTAGAACAGACGGCTTATTAGCAAGCGTGCGCGCGAAGGCTACACGCTGTTTCTCACCACCTGATAAGTCATCAACATCTCGTTGTAGATAACTTTTCGGAAGCTGCACAACTTCAAGTAGCTCCTCCGCTACTCCCTCTAACGCTTCTTTATGTAAAATTGGGCCATAGAGAATATTTTCCTCTACTGTACCAGGAAAGAGGTTTGCCTGTTGAAAAACCATTCCAACTTCCTTACGAAGCTCACGAACAGGATAACCTGTTACATTTTTCCCCTTATAAAAAATTGTCCCTTCTTTTGGGTCTTTCAAGCGGTTTAATAAATAAAGCAAACTGCTTTTACCAGCACCAGATGGACCAATAATTGTTACAAAATCACCACGTTCCACTGTAAAGCTCAGTTCTTTCAGCCAATCTGTTGAAAGCTGATTGACTTCAAAAATTATTTCACTCATATATCCAACTCCAAATTATCGGGATTCGATTAGCTTTTCTCCTTTTATCTTAATATATATTAACAGCTATGACATTCCTACAAGCTCTTTCCACGAAAAAAAGCATTGGAATCATCCAATGCTCAATAAGCTTATAACAACAATGAAAACACTTTCCCTGTTTTTAAATTAATAATTTCTTCATACCGGTTACCAATAAGACACCACGTTCCACCTGGTGAAATTTTTAGCGGCACATTCCGCTCAAATTCTCGAACTTTTTTCTCTTGTTCATCTTCAAGCGAAAAAGAAGTTAATTCAAACTTTCCGTCATAGCTGCTAATATCGCCAGGATATGTTGCTTTCATATAATAAAAAGTGCGTTCTGTACGATCATAAACATGCTGTGGTATCCACATTTGTTCAGAAAAGGTCTGCAGAACAGGTGCTTTTAATGAAGCCACAGGCTGAAAGCTCTCCGATTGATAAAAAGTAAAGTCAACAAATTGCTGCTTTGGCCCATCTGCCGAAATGGCAAGCATCACACCAGAAAAAGAAAAAGCAGCATATACATTTTCCAACGCTTTTGTTTCTTGTTGCGTCGGAATATCAACTAAATAAAGCGGGGCTGAAAAGTCTGGTTCCTGCTGATTCCAATTCAAATAAGCAAGCGTCTGTCTATTTACCCATTGCACAAACGGATTCGCAACATTTAGTTCAGCCATATGCCCAGTTTGCACATCTGTTTCATATACAGAAAACTGCCAATCCTTCAAAATCATACTGACTAACACTTTCTCTTGCTGATAAGGATTCCAAATCGTTTGCAGTCCTTCTGCAAAACCCCGCCACGAAAACGCTTCTTTTCCTTTGTCATTTAACACAATTAACGACTTCTCTTGATTTCGATGCACTGTTTGAATTGCAAAATAGGAATGTGAATAATTACTGTCAACTTGTGTGATAGGTGCTTTGGAAGAATAAAATAACGCTTTCTTCCCTGTGAATAAATCGTATTTATAAATTCGGCTTGTTTCATCCTGCTGCGTTAAAAACAGAACCGTATCGGTATCAAACCACTCGACAAATGATTGAAAATTTTCCATCACCGCTTCGTATGGCATCACCGTTTGGTTTGAGAAAAAGGTGCCTGTTACTGCCTCTTTCATCACTGTTATTTTTTTACTCCGTGGCGCACTTTGTGCGTCGTCCGGCGAGGTGCAGCCAACAAGCATCAATAACCCAAGACTTATTAAGAAAAAACGAAACACTCTCTTCACCTCAACCTCTACTCCTTAGTACGATTATGAGGGCTGAGGCGTTGTAAAGCAATACTAAACAAAATAAAAAAACACCCCAAGATGGGTGCTATGTTTAACTGAGGAAAGGATGCTTTTTTCGCCTCTCTATGAGAAAGTTTGTGTTTCGTCTCCACTCTTCTACATATATAAACTTGCTAAAAAAATTCCAAGTGATTCCTGATAAATTTCATCGAATTGTGAAAGCGGCAGTGGATTGACTCCTTTACCTAGCTCGACGGTATAGCCTGGTCTCCCCCATTCATAGATGAACCAGTCTTTGTAGCCGGCATAGCTTTCTACAGTCATAATTGGTTCGTAACCACTAACTCGTTCAAATTCCTCGACGATTGTTTCAGCATAAGGAGGTTCGCGGTTTTCAAATCCCCAGTAAATCACCTCGCCTTGTGTATGAAAAGCAAGCACCCAAGTAAAGTCCCTTTTTCTTGTTAAATTTGCCATCGCAAGCGATTCAGCTTCGGAAAGCGGGCGTTCACCAGGGTAATCACGCGGTGCAGGCTGCTTTGGTTTACGTTCTTTTTCGATTTCCCACATTACAGGGAATTGGTTATTTAGGTCGACGCCGCGAATGTTTGCCTTCCAATCTGAAAAATCAAGACTTCCATTGTTAATCGTTACGACATTCGTTTTATATGGCTCTTTTTCAGGAGGGCCATTTAAAACGAGATCGACACCATCTGGGTTGACCATCGGTACAACAGACAGTGTCACCTGAGAATAAAAAGGAGCCATCTGCAAGCCTCGAATAGACGATTGGTTTGTTAATGCTAACAAATAGTCATTCAAAAATGTCATAATAACAGGAGTCGTAATCCACTCGTTTGCGTGAAAAGAGCCGTTCCAATGCACCCGCTTTGCACCTGTACCAATTCGCAGCTCTTGAATTGTATTGCCGAGCACCGTTTCCCCGATTGATGTCTTTTTGATAAACGGATAGATCTCAAGTAACTGATTTAATTCATTCATATATGTCGACACGTCATACGGACGATTTCCATTTACAACTGGACGCGTTACACGTTGTGGCACGTTTATGAGCGTTCCAACCGGAATATTCTGTGGATTTAACCCTTGATTGATCAACAATAACGCGTCTGTATTTAGCCCTCTTTCTCTTGCAACCTTGTAGAAGCTGTCCCCGCGCTTGAAGCGATAATTATTAATCACATACCCTGGAATACTTACATATTGACCAATAAACAAACGGTCTGGCTGGACGTTAGAATTTGAATCTATTACCAGCGTTAGCGGTATTTGAAACAACTGGCTGTAATACCAGAAGGAATCTCCTTGCCTCACACGAACTTTCATCTCACCCCTCCTCACAACGACAGACTATTATATATCTATGCTACTGTGAGGGAAAAGATGGCTGTTACTCTGATAAAATCTTTGTTTTGACAAGCCATGCTGCACCAATAACGCCCGCATCATTACCAAGTGTAGCAATTTCTAAGTCCGCCCCTTCACTTACACGTGGTAAGGCATACTTTTCAAACGCTTTCCGCAGGTGCTTTAATAGATTGTTGCCTGCTTTGGAAACGCCACCTCCGAGTACAATTTTTTCTGGATTAATCGCATTTGAGAGATTTGCAAGCGCTAATCCGAGGTCATGCGTCACTCGCTCAATGACCTGTATAGCTGCTGTATCTCCTTTTTCAGCTACTTCAAATACATCCTTTGCTGTTAATGTTTCAACATCTCTCAAGATACTCTTACTGTTTTGTACAGCTGCTTGACGAGCAAGCCGGACGATTCCAGTTGCAGAAGCAACAGTTTCTAAACAGCCTGTCTTTCCGCAGTTACAAGGTGCTCCATTCTCCGTTTCAACTGTAATATGACCAATTTCACCAGCCATCCCATTAATACCGTGGACAATCTCACCATTAATGATGATGCCTCCTCCGACACCTGTGCCAAGCGTCACGCAAAGAAGCTGGTCTGAACCATCACCTGCACCTTTCCACATTTCACCAATCGCTGCTACATTCGCATCATTGTCAATAACAGCCGGCAAACCAGTTGCTGCTTCTAACTCTTCTTTCAGCGCATATTCTCTCCAGCCAATATTAACTGCATGATAGACATAGCCTGTTGCCATTTCAATAAAAGCCGGAGCGCCCATACCGATCCCTTGCAAATACTCTTGATGTCCCCCGCAAACACTAAGCTGTTCTTTTATAGATGAGGCAATATCAGATGTGATGTTACGGCCGCCATCCGAGGTATTAGTCGGAATATGCCATTTATGTACGAGCTCCCCATCTAGTGTGATGAATGCTAATTTTATTGATGTACCGCCTAAGTCGATACCAACAAGCCACTTCTCACTCATTTCGCTTCATCCTTTGCCAGTTGTTTATCTCGTTCTTTTGCAATCTCTTGCCTTAATAGCAGCATCGCCATCTGATAATCTTTCGTATCCATTAATTGTGACTGAAACAGTTCACGCATCTCCTGTTCCATTAATTCTAAATCAGCTAAGCGATCGCCAACATATATAAACGTTCCAAAACGCTTCAAAAATTGCTGAATATCATAAATGGTTCTCACCGTAACCCCAACCTTTTTCATTCATTTTCGTGAAAATATTATATCACACTCAACCTGTTCTTACAGAAACAAAAAAGCCCCTTCAATGAGGAGCTTTCCGTTTAACGATCTGGGTCTTTTGGATCTAAAAAGCGCGGACGGCGATTCTTAAGCGGCATTGGAGCGCGAACAAGTACATCACGCATCGCCCTATATGAAAAAGGAATAAACGGCCATAGGTATGGCGTATGAAGCGAACGCATTCTTGTTAGCATGACAATCCAAAACGTAATGCCGCCGACAAAGCCGATTACACCAAACAGTCCGGTTATAATTAATAGCATCAGCCTCATTAAACGATTAGCTAAGCTCATCTCATAGCTAGGTGTGGCAAATGTGCCGATTGCGGCGATTGCTAAATAAAGCACAACTTCATTTGAAAATAACCCAACTTCTACGGCAACTTGACCAATCATTAATGCTGCCACAAGCCCGAGTGCTGTCGCTAATGAAGACGGCGTATGAATAGCAGCCATTCTTAGCATATCTATCCCTACTTCAATAATAAAGAACTGTGCCAACAAGGGCACTTCTCCCATTTCGGTCGGTCCGATATATTTAAAGCTCTTCGGAAGTAGTTGAGGCTCAACTGCAAATAAATACCATAACGGCAAGACAAACAGCGAAATCATTACCGCAAAGATTCGCACTAACCGCAAATAAGCTCCAACAAATGGTTTTTGCCGATACTCTTCGGCGTGCTGTAGATGGTGCCAAAATGTTGTTGGGGTAATTAACACGCTTGGTGAACCATCAACCATAATAATGACATGCCCTTCATAAAGATGTGAGGCTGCTGTGTCTGGACGTTCGGTATACCTGACAAGCGGATACGGGTTCCAGTGGTGGCCAAACAGAAATTCTTCCACTGTTTTTTCACCCATCGGCAAACCATCAGTATCGATCTTTTTCAAAGAATCTTTAATATGCTTCACAAGCTCTGGGTCGGCTACATCTTCTAAGTAACTAACACAAATATCTGTTTTCGAACGCCGTCCAATTTGCATATATTCCATTCGTAATGAACGGTCACGAATACGTCGTCTAGTTAGTGCTGTATTAAAGACGATCGTTTCTACAAAACCATCACGCGCTCCGCGAACTACCCGCTCCGTATCAGGCTCAGACGGTCCACGGACAGGATATGTACGCGCATCGATAAGAATAACATGCTCAAGCCCATCAACGACAAGTGCTGTCGGTCCTGCAAGCACACCATCGACGACCTTTTCCAAATCCTTCACTTTTTCAACTTCCACATAGGAGAGATGGGTTTTTAAGAGACTGTCCAATGGGTCTGGCTCTAATTCATGCGGCTGAAGCCGTGATAACAGCTTCATTAAATAATGAAGAATGTCATCTTTTGCAAAACCATCCACAAGGAACATAGCCATCTTTCGACCTGCATATTCTAAGTCAAGGTAAATGACATCAAAGCTTTTATCGACTCCAAGGCGTTCTTTTAAATAGTCAACATTTTCTTCTATCTTTTTATTCACAGGAACTTCCTTTGTATTTCGAGTCATAGGGCACCTCCTGACAATCCTAATTTCCATCATGTACCACTTAGAGAAATTTCATACTCATAAGCTGTTTATTGGCGACATAGAGTGAAATAACAGGATTGTCCAAAAGAGGTGGAAAGAGTGAAGAAGCGGCGTCTCCTTTTAGTGATTGCTGCAAGTTTAGCAGCAGCTTTCTTTATCTATTTTTATACATCAACTCCACAGGTTAAAGAAACGATTACTTTTTTTCCGCTCGATAAGACAGCATCATTTACTACAGCAGAAACAAAGCTTTCCTTATTGGATGAGAAGGATAATGATGAATATGTTGTGAAGTGGACGATTGATTCGGAATCCAATAAGAAGGCTTATCTTCGCCAAGACATTGGACTTGTTTATTCGGACGGCATTTTAATTGATACAATGGGGAAATGGGTTGAAGATACGACCACTCTACACCAAAAAAAGAAAATAAAAGGTGAAGACAGCAGTCATTTAAGTGCTATTTCTCTACACCATGCAGAAATTCATTATCCAGATGACGTTATAAAGAGCCAACAGGTCATGAGCAGTGACCAAATCTATGTCATTGATTCACCTCTACACCCGCTTGAGTCATTTAAGCAAGCAAAAACACCGGAAGAAAAGGAATGGAAAGCAACCTTAGACCGTGCAACAGAACAAGCATTAAAATACAGCTGGACACGTTTAATTGACTATTACAACATTCCCGTTAAAAAATATAAGCTCATTCCACTGACAAGCTTACCTGCATACAGTGAAAAGCCGTTACCAGGTAAAACAGAAGAAGAATCTGCACGGATTCTCGGCCAGCTCTGGGAAGGACTTTACAAAAACTACTATCTCGGTATCAAAAAAGAGGATGGCACCACCGTTAGTCCGCTCGGAAGCACCATCCCACTTATTTTATTTGGTGATACACATTTAATTGTCTTAATTGAAGATACAAACGGCAACCCAACGCAGCTGATTCAATACTTCTCATGAGGATTGCAGCTGGTTCATTAGCTCTTGATATTTCTGTTCATCTGGCGCAAGCTTAACTGCTTTTTGCGCCATTTCTTTTGCTTTGGCAAGGTCATTCTCTTCTGCGTACAACAACGCAAGATTATAATAAGCTTCATGGAAATTCGACTTTTTCTCGATAACTTGATGTAAATGCTGTTTAGCGTCATCATATTTGTTCAGCTTAATTTCTGCAAATGAACGTAGGAAGAGAATTTCTGCTGGAGTGTCCTCGTTTTCTTCCATGTAATGAACAAGCTCCTCATAGGCTTGCTCATAATCCCCCTCTTGCAGCATCTGTTGTGCAGTTTGTCCCGTCACAAGCGGATCAGTGGCACCAACTGGATTCGTCATCCCATACCAAACAAACCCCACTCCTAACGCCGAAAGCAGCACAACTGCCAGGCTCGAGCGACCAGCTTTGCGAACATTAGGCAGTGATACAACCGCAGATGCAAGAAAGCCTCCGACAAGGCCACCGATATGTGCACTGTTATCAATCATCGGCACTGTAAAACCAAATACTAAGTTAATCCCTAGGACGAAGATGACGTTCATTCCCATTGTCCGGAAAAACAAGTTAGGATGGACGACACCAAAATATAACAGGGCACCAAAACAACCGAAAATTGCTCCAGAGGCCCCCGCTGATAATTCAGCTTGAAGCGCAAAACTAACTACCCCGCCAGCAACTGCTGCAATAAAATAGATAAATAAAAACCGAACACTGCCATAAATTCTCTCAACAGCTGTCCCGAGATAAAATAACGCAAGCGTATTCATAAATAAATGAAAAAAGCCGATATGCAAGAACATTGGCGTAATAAGACGCCACCATTCTCCCTCAAGAATTTTCGGATTATATTTTGCTCCGTACTGAATTAATGTTGCAGGGTTCGTGCTTCCTCCAGAAAACTCCAAGAGTCCAAACATAAGCAAGTTAATCGCAATAAGCAGATACGTTATAATTGGTTTACCATGTGTAAACATCTGCCGTGCTTGCCGGTGCTGACTTTCTTGCTTACGTACTAATGAATCACGAATCATTAATACCGTGTTCTCATCCCCCATATACCAAGAACTCATATTGTCTGGCTGGGTAAGTTCTAATTTTTGAAAAATATAAGCAATGCGTTCTTCACGATTTTCATGTTCGATAAGAATATTTGTTAAATTAGATTCATTAAAGACATGCTCATAGCTATCAACAGGTGGATAAGAGCTCACATAGACATTCAGCAGTTTTACTTTTCTGCCAATTTGACTTCCTTTCACCCGCTTCATTTGTTGACTTGCCAGTTCAACGTCACGGCTTAACCAATTCGCCCAATCTAAGTCAATGCGCCGTAAGCGGACGATTGCCCCATTAATATTACGCGGAGATTCAAGCCACACTTCTCCAGCTTGATCGATCTGTAAAATATGAAAATTATGCTTGGCAACAAGCTCATAAACAAGATTCCAATAGAGAAGATTCTGTTCCATCACAAGCATTTATATCGTTCACCACTTTCGGTGTAGGATCACATTCATGGCTTCTTTTATTGTCTCACAAACAGCAAGCGGAAGCGAAGAAGAAGGCTTCATTTCTTTTCTCGTATTCACATAAAGTGCCTCCCAACCAGCATTCAATGCCCCTAACACATCTAAATCCCATGAATCTCCTACATATAGCTTCCGATCCTGCTGCGCTTTAAGCTCCCGCTCCGCATACTGAAAGATTGATGGCTCAGGCTTTGCCGCTGCTACTTCATCTGATATAAAAATGTCACTCTCTGAAAACCATCGCTGTAGACCGAGGCGCGAGATTTTTTCCCGCTGTGTTTCTTTTTTTCCATTGCTAATAATGCCTAACTTGATTTCATTCTCTCTTAACTCTGAGAGAAGCAGATCAACACCAGGATAAAGCGTTACGTAATGAACAACAAGTTCGTAAAAATGGGCTTGAAAACGATCGGCACTCTCTATTGAAATATGAACATCAAACTTTTTTAAGGAATCAATTAAACGTCGACGTTGATATTCCTTCTTCGAAAACGTTTCATCTTCCACCTTATGCCAATAACCATCACACAATGACTTATAAACCGGAAACCACTCAGAAGGTGACGGTAGCTTTTCACATTGCCATTCTTTTTCCGCAAACTCATTGAAGCAGGCGATCATCCCATCTTCAAAGGCTTGCTCGTAATCACATAACGTATTATCTAAATCAAAACAGATACATTTCCAATCCATCTCCCCGACTCCCTTTGCTTCATTTTCTAGTAGTATAACAAAGGAAAAAGACGTGTTGATAGTCAACAACGTCTCTTATGTGACAAATTGTTAATATTTAAAAGCTTGTTTAATAAACATCCCTCGCATAAACGGCATTCTCATAAAGGACGATACGGCGAAGCGACGAAGTGGCGGAAAGCGTAAAATAACATTTAAAAGAACGTAGCGGACTTGAAAAAGAAACAGCACCATTAAGATCATACCTATTAATTGAAATAAGGAATTGTTATTGTTTCTCATGTCGATTCCCTCCTTACTCTTACTGTGAGTTTTTTAGTGGGATTTTATCCAATTTGATATGTAGAATATTTTTCCTAACGAAAAAGCCGAACAGTCATCACTGTTCGGCTTTCTTCGCAATTCCTATATTCAAATAACCCAACAAAATTGCAAAAATGGGTGAAAAATATAGGAAAAAAGCATATGGAAGGTAATCAACAACAGGAACCTCTAGTGTTGTTGCAAAGAATGCACCACTAACCCCCCAAGGAATAAGTGGGTTAATTAACGTGCCTGCATCTTCTAATGTCCGTGAAAGATTTTTTTGATGCAGTGAGAACTTTTCATATAATGGTGGAAAGGTTTGACCTGGAAGCAAAATTGATAAGTATTGCTCCCCTGTCAGCAAATTCACGCCCATGGACGAAACAACTGTTGCTGTTATCACGCCACCTTGACGCTTAATAATAGATGTTAATCCTTCAATTAATACTCCAAGCATGCCAAGCTGTTGGATTAAGCCGCCAAGTGCAAGCGCAATAAATACGAGTGAAATTGACCACATCATTGACTGTAAGCCACCACGATTGACAATTCCATCTACAATCTCGTTGCCGCTTTCAAGCTTAAACCCATCCTGTAATACATTTACCCAGCCTGCAATTGTAACTCCACTTTGGGTTAAATGAGCAATCAGAACGCCTGAGCCAATTCCAACGATTAGAGTAGGAATCGTTGGAAACCGTCTAAATGCCAGCACCATAACGAGAAGGGGTGATAAAAGCGTTACCCATGTTATGTTAAATTCCTGGCTTAACACAGCTTGTGCTTGTGCAATTTTCTCCCATTCAACGGTACTTCCTCCGCCTTCACGCAGAACTAAAAATAAAATAATCGTAACGATAAAGCTCGGTACAGTCGTCCAGACTAAATGGCGAATGTGGGTGAACAAATCAACACCGACAACCCCTGGCGCGAAATTCGTCGTATCAGACAGGGGCGACATTTTATCCCCGAAACAAGACCCAGAAATAATCGCTCCTGCTGCAAGAGCTGGGTGGATACCAAGTCCTGAAGCAAGGCCCATTAGCGCTACGCCAACCGTACCAATTGTCGTAAATGAGCTTCCAGTGAAAGTCGACACAAGCACCGTCACAAACAAAGCACTTAATGTAAACCACTCTGGACTTACCCACGTAAAACCAATATGTAAAAGAGTTGGTACTGTTCCGCTTTGCATCCAAATCGCAATGACCATTCCAATCAAACCGAGAATGAGAATTGGCTTAATCCCAGCGGACACCCCAGATGTAAACCCTTTCTCAATTTCATTCCAAGAAAAACCTTTCAGCTTAGCGGCAACCGCCAAAAACACCAGTGTAATCAACAGTGGAATATGCGGTTGTGTCTTCAAATAAAAAATTCCAAAAAAGATAATTAACAATAAACAAAGAAATAAAAAGATGGTTGTTTTAAGTGAAAATTTATTCCTCATCATTATCCCCCGAGTCTTTCCTGCTTCGACGCTTTTTCCCTTTTACGCTTTCATGCAGTTAAGTATTTCACGATAACAATATTATAAGGTACTTAAAAAAAAGTCAATTTTATTAATTTTTCAGAATAATAAGAAAAGCGAAGGTGGCTTGAACAGGGGCGACAAGCATAAGGCTGAATGCGGAGGGGACGGCTCTTTGTCCCCATAGCAGTCTGACTTATGACCTCGAGCCCCTAGCCACCGCAGCTAGATCAAAGGAACGCTGGCTAAGAAACGTCACATCCTGTGACAACGCCTGCACTAGCACGTCCTGTGCGTCGAAAGCGAAGGTGGCTTGATCAGGGGCGACAAGCATAACGAATTCAAAACGAAACAAACTAAAAGAGCTGCCTCCACTGAGACAACTCTTTACATCTATCCTATTTAAAAATTGGATCCATCGTTTGCTTTAGAACATTTGCTGAATATTCGAATTGCTCATTTTCTTTATCTGTTAATTTTAATTGAATGACTTCACGGATCCCTTCACGGTTGACGACTGCTGGTACACCGATATAAAGGTCCTTTTGCCCGTACTCACCGTCAAGGTAAGCAGATACGGTTAATACAGAATTTTCATTATTTAGCACCGCTTTCGTTAAGCGAACCATACCCATCGCGATTCCATAGTACGTCGCGCCTTTTCGGTTGATAATATGATAAGCTGCGTCACGAACATTTATGAACAATTTATCTAATTCAGCCTTTTCATAACGTTCATTCGTTTCCAATAATTCATCAATTGAACGACCGCCAAGGCGTGTTAAGCTCCACACTGGAAGTTCTGTATCGCCATGTTCACCGATTACATAGCCATGTACATTGCGGGTATCAATATTAAAATATTCACCCAACAAGAAACGGAAACGAGCAGTGTCCAATATCGTACCTGAGCCAATTACACGTTCTTTCGGAAGACCAGAGAACTTCCATGTTGCGTATGTCATAATATCAACAGGGTTTGTTGCTACGAGGAAAATACCGTCAAATCCACTGCCCATTACAGCTGTCACAATTTTTTTGAAAATCGCTGTATTTTTTTCCACTAAATCAAGACGGGTTTCACCTGGTTTTTGGTTTGCACCTGCTGTAATGACGACAAGATCAGCATCTTTACAATCTTCATAACCACCGTGCCAGATTTTCATAGATGATGGGGCGAATGAAAGTCCATGGTTTAAATCCATCATATCGCCTTCAGCTTTGTCCTCATTTGCATCAATAATTACAAGCTCTTCCACAATGCCTTGATTCAATAATGAGAATGCATAACTTGATCCTACAAATCCTGCTCCAATTAATGCTACTCGGTTTACACGGTTGCTCATTTTCATCACCCTTTTGGAAAACTCTTCTTTGTTTGACACCTTTATTGTACATTATTTCACAAACTTTAAAAGCGATGTAAGCGTTTCGTTCTTTTCGAAATTGTGACAACTTAACTAAAGCTATAAAACAGGTTTATTTATCCATATTTTATAAGGGTTTTACATAAGAACACATTACTTATTTTTCATTAAAACAGACCAAAACCATTTAAAATAAAGATGAGAAGTGCAACTATGAAGCTCGAAAAAAAGTTAACCATTTCATTATTCATGAAACGAAAGCCGCCTTTTCGACTGGTAGGCTCTGCACAATGAACCTTCTTCTCTGTCTCTGCTCCACAAACTTCACACACATAATAAACTTGGATTGAGGCACCAAGTATTGTATCTACCACACTTCCCGAAAAGCCGAGTAAACAAACGATAAAAATTATTGTTAGGCTTAATGATGGGTACAAAAATGCAGCCGTTATAGCGATAAAAAACGCTCCAGCAAAAGAAGCCGCAAAACCAAGAAGTGACACAGCCCCTGATGTTCCTGATTCAACCTTCTTCATTCGCAATAAATGAAAAGGCTTGCGTTTACTAAGCACACCAATTTCAGAAGCCCATGTATCGGCATTCGCCGCTGCTAATGCTGTTGTAAATGCTACAAAAAAAATTTCTCCCTCAAAATAGGCTCCTAGTACTGCTGCCAACGCTGCTGCTCCTCCATTTGCAAACACTTGGGTCCAATCGCGACGTTCTGATTTCGCATTTTTATCTTGTGACTTCTTTTTTAGTTCGCGTTTATAAACACTCCAAAAGCTCGAAGAACCGAAAAATGCACCTAATAAGAACAACCCTGTATAAGAATAACTCATGTAAATAGAACCACCGATTATACTTGCAGCAATTGCACCTGAGCCCGTCAACAAGCGGAGCCGCCAGCCTAGAATCGAAACGATGAAGATAAACGCGTAGCCAATGAGAGTGGTCATCTGCACATCCAAACCTTTTTATTTGTAATAAGTGTCTCTACTGCAAGATCATATTGTTCTGTCGGTATGTAGGTTAACACTTGAATTTCAAAGGCAAGTGCTGCTGTTCGATTCTGATATCCTTCTAAGAAACGATCATAATATCCCCCACCAAAGCCAAGTCGATATCCCCTTTCGTCAAAACATAGCCCCGGAACAACAAGTAAATCAATATCATTTTTATCAACCCGTTCTGTTTCATGCGAAATTGGCTCATAAAGACCTGCATATGCCTCTTCTAATTGAGAGGAGCTCGTAAACAGATGAAAATTCATTTTTCTCTCTGACGGTATACACTTCGGAACAGCAACACCTTTTCCTGCTTTCCACGCATGCTCAATAATCGACCATGTATTAACTTCACTAGGCATCGGCACAGTGATTCCGATTGTATTCGCATCCTTATAAAACGGGTGATCGACTAATTTTTCAGTAATACACTGCGACCACACTTTATGTGTTTCAACTGTTATTTGATTTAATCGTTGCTTCATTCGTCGACGGAATTGCTTTTTCTCATCCATTGGGAACGTCCTTTCAACCTGATTTCTTTCATTATAACTGATCCAGGTTCGCTTGAATCGGAAAAACAAGTGAGTCTTTCGTTTCAGCTAATTCTAATCCACTTCTAAAAAATGAATAAATTGTCAGTATCATATGCAAATGGATGCCTGTTAGAATTGGGACAAATCTTGATAGACACAAATACTTCTGTCGTTCTTGATTGATGAAACTAAATTTTTTTGAGGGGTGACAAACGTGAGAATGATGATGACAATATTGTTGCTTAGTTCAATGATATTGTCCGGGTGCGCAGCGCAAGCCACACAGCCAAACGATTGGAACGAAACAGAAAGCTTTACGGCAGAAGGAAAACAATCGTACGAATTAAAAGGACATGAAGGTGAAATCGCGTTTCTAGACAGTGGAGAATTTGTTGCAAATGAACCAAAGCAAACAAAATGGTTCTTCTGGAACAATGAAGACGTAAAAGTAAAGAAACAAAACTTTAAGCTTGTCGGTATTCAAAAGCTCGACGGTAAAAAAGAAAAATTGCTTGTCCATAAAAATAATGCAAAGGTATGGGCAACTGAAATTCAAGAAGCATCAAAATCAAGAAACATTGGAACGACCATTCAATCTATTATAAGCGCAGATGCTTCGCAACCCGTCTTAATGTCCTTCCCATCCCCCGGGCTGTGGAAATTAAAAGCTTATGTGAATGATAAGCTTTACGGAACGATTATTGTCGATGTCAAACAACGTAAATAAATAAATGAATTCCGAGACCCGCATACCCTTTCTAAAATAAAGGATGCGGGTTTCTTTTATAAAGGCACAACTCAAGCTCTACTTGTATATTCTAGGTATGAAGTTTAAATGCGAGAGGAGTTTCATCAATGCCTAAAGCAAGTGGAACATTTTTCATTTATACCGTTCAATCAGGGGATACACTTTATTCAATTGCAAAAAGACTCGGAAGTAGTGTCAAACAAATCGAACAACAAAATTCACTCTATCCCCCGTTCACTGATCCGAGCTTAATTTTTCCCGGCCAAGTTCTGGTCGTTTCTAATCAACAGCAATCAACTGATCAAGTATTTTACATTGTGAACGCAGGTGATCATTTATATTCGATTTCAACTCGCTTTTCTTCTACTGTAGAACAAATGTTACAGCTTAACCCCGAAATTTCCGATCCAAATGTCATTTATATTAACCAAATGCTTCGGGTACCTGCTCAAGTGCACATCGTGTCTGCAGGCGATTCATTATATGACATTGCAAGAAAATATAACGTCGCATTAGAAGCGCTCATTAAGGCAAACAACGCCCGTGCAAGCTTCTCACCCGATGTCATCTACCCCGGTTACGCTGTTATTATCCCACGCGCCTAAAAGAGACCCACTTCCTGAGTTGAACTTCAGGAAGTCTTTTTTACAAAATTTTAACATATTATCCATAGAAAAATAATGATGATTGTACTAGTATAAAAGTTTGATGGACATTAGAGGATGGGGTTCTTCTAATTTACATATACGGGGGTATATGATGTCTTTCAAATTCAAGCTAGTCATTTTGTTCATACTAATCGCAATGGTGCCATTAGTAGTTAGTTCAACCATTTTGTCTCAACGTTCAAATCATGGTTTTGAACAGATGATTGAAGAAAATACAGAACAATCAATCTCTGTCGCCAACTATTATTTTGAACAGAAAGCAAACGAAGCACTAGACTTAGCACAACGTTATGCTGCAAATGAAGCGTTTCTTTCAGCCTTCAAACGTGGGGAACGTGCTTCACTTGATGCTCAAATTGCACCGATTTACGAGATTCTAAATGAGAATCAAGGTGTAACAGTATTTGAATTTGGTGACAAAAACGGAACAGTCTTCACACGTGGTCATCATCCTGGGAAATTTGGTGACGACAAAAGCAGCAACAGTTCAATCCAAACAGCTCTAAGCGGAGACACAGTAAAAGGCTTTGAGTTCGGAAGCAGCGGATTAGCTGTTCGAGCGTTTGTACCGCTTCAAGCTGATGGTGAAATCCTCGGTACATTTCAAATTGGCTTTAACTTTAATGACCAGCTCCTCAGAGATATCCAACAAGCCATTTCTGGAGATGTATCACTCTATGAAAGAGACATCTTAGTGAAAACCTCAAATGAATCAGAGAAGCAGCGACTGAATAAACAGCTTGCTAATCCAGCCATTTTCGAAAGCGTGGCTCAGGGAGACACGGTAAAAATCAACGAAGAAGAGCAGCATGCCTACCATATCTTCTATCCTTTGTACGACCCAGCAGGAGAAGTAGTAGAAGGAATGATTGAGCTGACATATGATACGTCACAAATCAATCAGCTACAAACAAACACAAAAATGACCGTGCTTACTATTTTACTTGTCACATTGTTAGTAGCGCTTATTATAGCGTTTACTTTTGCAAGGACGATATCAAAGCCGATTAACTTATTGCGAGATTTCTTCGTTAACATTGCCGAAAATGGTGACTTAACAAAACAAATCCAAATTGAACGCCGTGATGAAATCGGCCAATTAGTACGGGCAAGCAACACTTTTATTCAGCACGTCCATTCGATTGTCTCAAGCGTTTTAACCAATGCTAATAAAGTGGCAGAGGTGTCACTACAGTTTATGCACAGTGCTGAAACAACAGAAAAATCAACCGACCAAATTGCGACGATAATTAATGAAGTTGCTCATGGCACGACAAAGCAATCGTCTCATACTACTGAAATATTAGAAATGATGCAAAAGAATGTAACACAAGTCGAACGTGGTAAAGAAAAGGTATGCAACACGACGACAAATGCAAAAAGTTCAACCACTACAGCCTATGCAGGAGAAGAAGCTATCCAAGAAGCCATTAAACAATTAGCAACTGTAAAAGAAACCGTTTCTTCTGTCTCTTCTTCCATCCATTCATTAGGTAAGCGTTCAGAAGAAATCGGTAATATCATCACGGTTATTACATCATTAGCTGAACAAACAAACTTGCTGGCATTAAATGCAGCAATTGAAGCAGCCCGTGCTGGTGAACATGGAAAAGGCTTTGCAGTCGTTGCAGAAGAGGTTCGTAAATTAGCGGAACAATCCAATCAATCTGCACAACAAATTACCGGACTTGTTCATGCTATCCAAGCGGAAACAGCAGAAACTGTACACATAATGGAAGACAATCTAGAGGCGGTCGAATCACAAGCTAACCTTATCCATAAAGGCGAACATTCCCTTAAAGAAATTGTTCATCAAGTAGAGGAAACCGAGCGTGCCGCAAAAGAAATCGAAGAGGTCTTCACGCTTATTCAACAAAACTCAAACTATGTTTTTGAGGCAATTGAAGGAATTTCAAGCATCAGTCAACAGTCAGCTGCTTCCTCTCAAGAAGTAGCCGCTGCTGCAGAGGAACAAACAGCAACTGTACAAGAAGTCACTGCGTCTTCCCATCACCTAGCCGAAACTGCCGAACGATTGAAACAAGAAGTAAGCAAATTTAATGTTTAAAAGAAGCCAGCAAGAATAAATATCTTGCTGGCTTCAAATGCTTTCGAGCATATTCATAGGGTAAATGTAAATAAATACAACGCAAAAATTAAAATGATACAAACCGTCAAAATCGTCAGCAGCCAAACAAAATAGCTTGATGCTTTAAAGGTTTGGTCATTAATTTGTTTCGTTTTCCTAAAGTAGCTAAATGTGGCCACTAAAATCGTAATAATTCCAATGATAAAAGAGATCAAACCGATGGCATTTGCAACTAGATCTCCTACTCTTGTGAACGATGCTTCCATCGTGTAGTGAAGATTTGTAATTAAAAAGCCAATCCCAATCACCGCAATGGCCGTGCGAACCCATGCTAAATAAGTTCGTTCATTTGCTAAATGCTGCTGGATATACTTTGAGTCTACCGTTGTTTTTTTCTCACTCATTTTTTCACCTTCATTAAAAAAGTTCCTAGTACCTCCCCTAGTATAACCTATAAGGATAAAATGTTAACTATTTTGCTTGCCTTTACTGATAACCACTTATTATATTTTCCCCCATTCCATAACGAACAACCAATATAAATATCTTTTTTTCAATGATGAATGTTTCATTTTAGAAAGGGAAGGAGACTATTAGACGAATATTAAGAAGGAGAGTGCGTATAATGGAAGAATGGATGACGAAATTTATTGAACAATACGGTTATCTCGGAATCTTTCTATTGATTGCATTAGAGAATATCTTCCCTCCTATCCCTTCTGAAGTGATTCTTCCGTTTGGTGGGTTTATGACAACGAAAGCAGACCTACATTTCCTCGGAGTGCTCGCTTCATCAACGACTGGTTCTGTTGTCGGTGCAATTGCCCTTTATGGCATTGGCTTATTGCTAGATGTGGAACGGCTTGAAAAAATTATTGAGCGTTGGGGACATATTCTCCGGGTTCGTAAAAGTGATGTTTACAAAGCAGATAAGTGGTTTGATCGGTATGGAAAACGGACGGTTTTCTTTTGCAGAATGGTCCCGCTTGTCAGAAGTCTTATTTCAATTCCTGCGGGTATGTCAAACATGAATTTTAAAATGTTTTTAACATTCACTACAGCTGGGACTTTAATATGGAACGCCCTATTAGTCGGAGCAGGCGTTGCTCTTGGGGAATCATGGCGAGAAATTCTAACCTATACAGGAGCCTATTCAAAAATTGTCGCTGTCTTACTGGGGGTACTAATTATAATTGCAATTGTTTGGTATGTAAAACGCCATCGTTCGTAGTTTTCGCGTCCGACGAAGCAAAAGATTTGCCACATTCCTTCTGTCAATATTACGATGTGCATGATTACTTACATCATAAGAGAAGGATGTGTCGTATGGATTTACAATTACAAGGAAAGTTAGTCCTCGTTACTGGCTCAACTCAAGGAATTGGAAAAGAAATTGCCGCTACATTTGTACGTGAAGGCGCAAGAGTCGTAGTTAATGGACGTACAGCTGAAAAAGTAGAACAAGTCGTGAAAGAACTCTCTAAATGCGGAGAAGTTCACGGTGTCGCTGCTGATCTTGCAACAGCAGATGGAGCCGAGAAGCTTATTCGAAAAGTTGATGAGCTTGGTGAGCTCGACGTCCTTGTAAATAACACAGCCTTTTTCGAGGTGAAACAGCTTGAAGATGTGACAGAAGAAGAGTGGATGGATTATTTCCAAACTAATATTATGAGTGTGGTACGGCTCTCTCGTCACTTCTTACCAAAGATGCTAAAACGTGATACAGGCCGTATTCTAAATATTTCGAGCGAAGCAGGGGTCAAACCATTAGCACAAATGATTCCATACTCCACTACAAAAGGGGCCGTTAACTCCCTAACACGTGGATTAGCTGAGCGAACGAAAGGTACAAACGTAACAGTCAATGATGTACTTCCTGGACCAACATGGACAGAAGGCGTAGCAAACTTCATGAAAGGCGCTGCAGAAGATGCAGGCGAAGACCTCGAATCATTCACAAAAAACTATTTCAAAAACAATGAACCGACTTCGCTTATCCAGCGCTTCGGCACAGTAGAAGAAGTTGCAAGCACAGTTGTCTTCCTAGCTTCCCCGCACGCTTCAGCTATTAATGGAGCAAGTCAGCGGGTCGAAGGTGGGATTATCCGCTCCATCTAGCATACAAGCTGCACAGCAGGCAAACGTTCTGCTGTGCTATATTTATGCCTTAATATAACCTGGAATCTCTGCTTGTAAATAAAGCTCTTCTCCAGAACGTCCATCTGCTGGATACAGCGCTGTGCGAAGCTCCAGTCCTAACTCTAACAAATCTATCTCAAAGGAAAGAAGGATCGCTATTAACCTTTCTGTAACAACCTTAACCTCCTCAGCTGTTTGAATGCTTGATAAAACAACAACAAACATATTATCGCAACAGGACAACAACTGATCACTCTCTCGAATATTCTGTTTGACTGCTTCCCCTAAAGCTGACATGCCTCCGGAAATTCGCTGCTGTAATTGTGCAAGCTGATGACAAGTTATTATAATGAGCGCTCCCTCTCTCTGTTGATGAAACGCTTCGTTCAAGTTATTTATTAAATGATTTTTATTAAGAAAGTGCTCCTCATACTTTACCCCAATCAAGGTGTCTCCCATCCTTCCTCTGTTCAATAATTCTGTTAAGTTCATATTACTATATTTTTTCAAATAATTGATAGTAAAAATACTATATACGCTAAATGTAGGGGTAATTTTTTGAGTTTGTTTGATTGACACAATGAGCGGGTAAACCAAAACCAACACATCATAAGAAAGGAGCATTTCATTTATGGGCGATAATAAAGGACTAAGCGATAAAGTAAAAGGCAATGTTTCTAAGGCAAAAGGCGAGGTTAAAGACCAAGTCGGTAATGCAGCTGATAAACCGCACCTTCAGCAGGAAGGGAAACGTGATAAAGACAAAGGTAGATATCAAGAAAAACGCGGAGAACTAAAGGACAAATATTAATGCAATCAAGCCGCCTGTATACATAAAGGCGGCTTGTTTTAGCTTCTTTCATTGATTAAATTCCCCCCTCTTCCCCCTCTCCATTTCTTTTTCACTTTACTAAAACCCTTTGTTCTTTTAGATTGGAAATTGATCTTTTTTCTATTTCATATCGTATTTATACTAAATACTCTATAATAAGGGCAACCAAATTAAAAGGAGCTAATGCTGTTGAAAGAGGATAACATACTCGTACAAAAAGTTGCTCAGGGCGACCAACATGCGCTCGAAACCTTATATGACAGGTATGAATCCCTGCTTTACTCATTTTTGATGAAAATGACTGGGCGGGCGGACCTTGCTGAAGAAGTGATTCAAGAGGTCTTCTTCAAGCTGTGGCGAAAGAAAGTCCACTTTAACCCAGCGAAAGGGAAATTTTCGAGCTGGCTCTTGTCAGTTACCCGTAATCAATGCATTGATCTGATGCGAAAACGTAAAATCACCTATGAATATACAGAAGAACAAGATGCACTACAGGTTGATTCAGCAAACATAGAAAAAACAGTTGTTTGGAAAGAAAAACAACAATTCGTTCAGCACTGTATTGAAGCATTAAAAGCTGATCAACGCGAAACGGTTGAATCATTTTACTATCAAGGCTTTACACAAAAGGACATTGCTCAGCGTATTAACATTCCACCTGGGACGGTCAAAAGCCGACTTCGCTTAGCACTCAAACATCTGAAAGACTGTCTGACTAAGAAGGGGGTGTCCCTAAGTGACTGAAAAACAGCAATGCCACCAACTACTTGATTATTACAACCGTGCCTTAACCCTTAAAGAGCATGAAGAATTCGAAAAACATTTAGAAACATGTGCTGATTGTAAGCAAGCACTACAGGAGCTTGAGGAATTACATGACATTATGCCTTACGCAAGCCCTTCTCTTACCCCACCGAAGCAAATGAAGGAGAGAATTTTCTCAAATATCCTTGGTGACGAACTACAAGAAAAGAAACGAAAAAGGGTTATTTTCAAAGGATTAAACCCATTACTAGTAGCATGCTTGCTTCTATCATTGCTTGGAAACTTGTGGGCTTATGTAAGTCTTACAAGTGAAGAAGCACCAGAAGAAGCAGTCCAAGTTATCAATACAAACAAACGAGTAGCGCTTAACCCGATGGATAACCAAGGTCAAGGTGCTGCAGCTCTTATCGAAAACGGCCAACAGCGCCAGCTTGTGGTAGAAGTGTCAGGCATGCCGCAAACAAAAGGCGATGAAACATTGCAGGTCTGGCTATTAAAAGACGGAAAGCCATACCGTTCAGGAACCTTTGTGCCAAATAATGCTGGTGAAGGTGCTGTCGTCTTCACGCTGGATAAAACGATGGCAGAGCAAGAATGGGACACAGTGGCCATTACCCATGAGCCGACACCAACAAGTGAAACACCACAAGGCCAAATGCTTATGGCAAGTGATTTTTAAGACGAACAATGTCGTTCGTCTTTTTTTTTGAAAAAAATTTATTTTTGTGTGATCCAAATGAAATCTCCTTTCGTAGGCTTAGTAGATTCTAAATTAAAAAGGAGAGGATTCATTGTGAATTGGAAAAAAACTTTAATCGCCGTACCACTTAGTGTGTCGTTAGTTGTCCCTGCTATGGCAGGCAGTCTCGCTACTGAGGCTCACGCAGCTGAAAAACCCTCTGTTGAAACACCCGCGGTTGACCTTCGTGCTCAACTTGGAACATTGTTAAGTGAACATGCCTATTTAGCAGTTGAAACGATGCGAAAAGGTGCAGAAGGAGCTCCTGACTTCCAAGCATCCGCTGAAGCATTAAATGAAAATACTGAAGCACTTTCAAAAGCGATTACCTCTGTATACGGAAAAGAAGCTGGTGAACAATTTAAGGATATTTGGAGTGAACATATCGGCTTTTTCGTTGATTATGTAAAGGCAACAGGCAATAACAATGAAGCTGGTAAAGAAGAAGCATTGGACAACCTCGACGGTTACAAAGCTGATTTCTCCGCCTTTTTAGAAAAAGCAACAAACAAACGTCTTGAAGCTGATATGCTCGCAAAAGGCTTGCAGGCTCACATTGACCAATTAATCGGCTCGTTTGACAGCTATGTGGCGGGCAATTATGAAGAAGCCTACATGCAAGAGCGCAAAGCAATTGCGCATATGCATATGGTTGCAAAGGGATTCTCCGCTGCAATCGCTGATCAATTCCCAGCCCAATTTAACCATACGAAAGCAGTCACTCCTGCTGGTGATTTACGTGCCGATTTAAATTATCTATTATCAGAACACGCCGGCTTAGCAATGATGGCGATGCAAAACGGTGTTGATGGTTCAGATGATTTCCAAGCTTCTGCTGCAGCCCTTAACGCCAATACAGAAGACTTAGCTGCTGCGATTGCGTCAATATATGGTGAAAAAGCAGGCATGCAGTTTAAAGAACTATGGGCAAGTCATATCGGCTTCTTCGTTGATTATGTAAAAGGCACTGCAGCAAATGATGAAGCTATGCAGCAAGAGGCATTAAACAACCTTGACCAATACCGACAGGATTTCTCGAAGTTCCTTGAAACTGCCACAGAGGGCGGCCTTGAATCAGACGCGGTTGCAATGGGACTCCAAACACATGTAAATCAACTAGTCGGTACGTTTGATAGCTATACTGAAAAAGACTACAACGAAGCATACGATACATTACGTGATGCGTATGCACATATGGCAAACCCCGCAAAAGGTATCTCCGGAGCCGTTGTTGCACAATTCCCTGACAAGTTCGCTCAAGCGGATAAGCAAGATGAGCAGATGAATATGCTTGTAACAAAGCTCCAAATTGGTCATAAGAAACTATGGTTAAATGACAAATCGCAAGCACTTGATGTCGCACCATTTCTTTGGAATAACCACACATTTATTTCACTACGTGCGTTAAGTGAAGCAGTCGGTGCTGAAGTTACATGGAACGCAGACGACCGCAGTGTAAAAGTAACAACAAACGGTAACACGGCAATGTTTTGGATTGGCAAAGACTATATGACATTCAACGGCGAGCGCAAGGACGTTGGCGCTGAACTAATGATTCGAAACAGCCGCACTCAAGTACCGCTTCGCTTCATTGCAGAACTTCTTGGTTGGAACGTTAACTGGGATGGAAGCAATGAAATGGTCACATTGACGAAAGAACAATAAAAAGACTCAACCCCCTGAGAAAAAGCTCAGGGGGTTCCTTTGTTTTTTCCTGAAGTTGGACTATCAACTTTTTGAAATTGTACATAAAAAAGCTACCAACTAATATAGTTGATAGCTTTAGAAAGGGTGTAATAATTTAGGGGGGATGGTTAAAGTCTATCCATTTAAGAATGTCTCTAAACGTCTAACTTTATGATTTTGCTAGTTTGTTAAATTCATAAACTTGATTCACAGTGATTTCATTACCAATTCAATACACCCTTTAGCATAAAATCACCTAAAATAATCCAAATATTCATGACTCGTTAACACTTCTAATTGATCGGTAATGCTCTCGATTGACTTCGCTTTATAGCTCATCGAACCCGTTCGCTTCGGTTGTTTTCGTGTACTGGCGAGACTTTTGTTCAAAGAAATCTGTTTTGCCTAAGTCAACTTCTTGATAAGCAACAATCCAGCGCAAAGGGTTCTGACGGTAGCCTTCAAATGGTGCTTCAAATCCTAATTGCTCTGCACGTTTATTCGCCATAAAACGAATATATGCCTCTACCTCTGGCATAAGGATCCCATCAATCTTATTACCAAGGATATGTTCTCCCCATTCAATTTCAAGCTCGGCCGCCTCTGCAAAAGTCTTCTTTCCGAATTCGCGAAGCTCTGCTGTGTCCTGTTCAGGGTATTCGCGCAATATCTCTTTAAAGATTTTTTCAAATAGCCCAACATGAATTTGTTCGTCCCGGTTAATGTAATTAATCATCGTGCTTGTTGCAACCATCTTTTGATTACGAGCTAAATGATAGAAGAACGCAAACCCTGAATAGAAGAACAACCCTTCTAAAATCACATCATAAACGATCGACTTTAACAAATTTTCAACAGTTGGATTTTCGGTAAAATCTTTATAGCCATTCGTCACAAAGTCATTACGCTTTCGTAAAATCGGCTCACTACGCCAATAATCAAATACTTCATCCTGCTGCTTCTTACTGACAACACTTGAAAGCACATAGCTATAAGAATGGTTGTGGATAACCTCCTGCTGAGCAAGAATAATCATCAAAGCATTTAGGCTCGAATCTGTTAAATAATCAGCAACCTTTCCTGCATAATCAGTTTGAATACTGTCCAACAGTGCAAGCAATCCAATAATCTTTAAAAAAGCATCCTGCTCTTCATCAGTAAGCTGCGGAAATTGCTTAATGTCCTTTGACATATTAATTTCAAATGGCGTCCAAAAGTTCGCGAGCATTGTTTTGTACTTCGGGTAGGCCCACGAATATCGAACATCATCCCAATTAAGAACATTCGAGCTTTTCCCATTAATGATACCAGTTGAACAATTCGGTGCTTCTGCATCCATTAACGTTCTTTTTTCTACAATTGTCATATGATCCTCTCCTTAACTATGGCAGTTTTCACAATCGTCAACCTGAGCACTTGATGTCGAACGTACATAATAGGTTGTCTTCAAGCCTGATTTCCAAGCATCAAGATGTAGGTCAAGCAATGCCTTTGCTTTAATATCATTGCGGACGTAAAAGTTGAATGAAACCGACTGGTCAATATGACGCTGACGCTTTGCATTCTGCTTGATGCTCCAATGTTGGTCGATTTGATACACAGTCTTGTAATACCATGTTGTCTTCGCTGATAAGTCAGGTGCAGTGACTGGAATTTTGAAATCCTTCTTTTCCTCTGAATATTCGCGCCGAAAGATCGGATCAATGCTCGCTGTCGAACCAGCAATAAGTGAAGTAGAGGAGTTCGGAGCTACTGCCATCACATAACCGTTACGCATGCCGTTTGCTTGAACACCTTCTTTTAAAGCCTGCCACTTTTCAGATGTATAGTTTTTCCGCTCAAAATAACGGCCTGTCTGCCATTCTGAACGTGGAAACGCAGGATATGAACCTTTTTCTTCCGCTAACTTTGCACTTGCCCGAATCGTATAATAAGCAATTTGTTCGTATAACTTATCACAATACTGCACCGCTTCTTCGCTTTCCCAAGCAATTCCTCTAACCGCTAATAAATGATGCCAGCCGAATGTGCCGAGTCCGATACCGCGGTATTTTTCATTTGTAATCTGCGCTTGTGGCACAGGAATGTTATTTAAATCAATCACATTATCAAGCATTCGCACTTGAATCGAAATCAATCGTTCTAGCACATCATCCATTACACTGCGCGCTAGTGAGATTGACGAAAGGTTACAAACAACGAAATCACCTGGCGTTTTAACAGTAATGATTTTACCGTCAACTGTTTGTTCTTCTTCCACCACTGTTGGACTCATGTTTTGCATAATCTCTGTACAAAGATTGCTGCAGTAAATCATTCCTTCATGCTTGTTCGGGTTGGTACGGTTAGCCGTATCTCGATAAAACATGTACGGTGTCCCTGTTTCAAGTTGTGACATCATAATTGATTTAAAAACTTCAATTGCCGGAACTTTTCTTTTGGATAACAAAGGATGTTCCACACACTTCCAATAGCGCTTACGAAACTCACCTTCTGCTAGTTCTTCGTCGTAGTAATCCTCCAATGAAAAGCCCATTGTCTTTCGCACTTCATGCGGGTCAAACAAATACCAGTCCTCCCGCTTCTCTACTAACTCCATAAATAAGTCTGGAATAGACACACCTGTAAATAAATCGTGCGTTCGCTGACGTTCATCTCCATTATTTAAGCGCGTGTCTAGAAATGCAAAAATATCTGCATGCCATACGTCCAAGTAAACAGCCACTGCCCCTTGTCTTTGCCCTAGTTGGTCTACTGAAACCGCCGTATTATTTAGCTGCTTCATCCATGGAATCACCCCGCCACTCACACCTTTAAATCCTTTAATATCACTGCCACGGCTGCGGATTTTCCCAAGATATACACCAAGTCCTCCACCATTTTTGCTTAAAGTTGCAATATCAGTGTTGGAATCATAGATGCTACGTAAGCTGTCATCGACTGTATCAATAAAGCAGCTAGATAGCTGACCATAGCTTTTCCCTGCATTTGCTAAGGTTGGGGTCGCAACTGTCATATATAAATTTGATAACGCCCAATACGCTTCTTGAATCAGCTGCAGTCGTTTTTCTTTCGGTTCATTTATCATCAAAGTCATCGCAATAATCATGAAACGCTCTTGTGGCAATTCATATACAGCCCCATCGTACAGCTTTGCCAAATACCGTTCAGCAAGCGTTACAATCCCGATATATGTAAACAAATAATCTTTTTCATAATCAATAAAAGCACCAAGTTGGTCAATTTCTTGTCGTGAATAACTTTCAAGTAACACTGAATCATAAATCCCTGCTTGTTGGAGTGATTGAATCAACCCATAAAAGGACCAAGCCTCTCGATTACTTTCTGCTTGCTCGTATAGCCTCTGCAAATAAAGATGGGCAGCTACATATGTCCAATCCGGTTCCTCAGCACAAATTCGTTCTTCTGCTGAAAGGATAAGCAGCTTTGTTAATTGCTGCTTGCTAAACATTTCTTTCATTTGAATAGATTGCAACAGCTTTTCCTTATAATCATCAAAATTAAGGTGAGGAAATTTCTGTTTAAGCTTTTCGATAAGTTCATTTATTTCAGTAACATCACCACTTTTCGGTAATGTAATAGCATGTTGTTTCGTTGCAAAAGCCACATTTATTCCTCCTAAGTATAAGTTTTCAACTTCTTAAGAGCATAAAAAAAACCATCCCTTAATATTAAGAGATGGAAGAGTACAACGTTGATAGACTAGTAGATCGCATCAAACTTGAAACCTACTAATTTACCCTCGTTGCATCTTCCTAGCTCCCGAAGAAGATACGACGCTTAAATAAGGCAGGTCTCCTGACTTGTGTATCACCCTACTCTAAGCCCTTCCCATCTTGTGACAGTGGTTTACGCTTATTTCGTCAACACTTACAGTTGCGGGGACAGCTCTGGATTTTCACCAGATTCCCTTTTCAGTCCTACATGGACACCTTATTTAACGGCATGAACACTAAATATAGTATTTTAATTTTCGACATTCACCAAATGTGGTGTTCTTTCATTATAAAGAGTGAAGCAATTCTTTTCAAGAGGGATTATTGCCGTGGTGCAAATAACATAATTCCAACACCAAGCAAACAAATGCCTGAGCCGAGCCAATCGTATAAATCAGGCGTCTTTTTATCTATCCACCATCCCCATAGCACCGAAAGCACAATAAATACACCGCCATAGGCAGCATAGACACGCCCAAAGCTCGGAAATACCTGCCATGTTGCAATTACCCCATATAGAAACAAAGCGACTCCGCCAAGCAGGCCGAGTATCCCCGCTTTTCCTTCTCGCAACCACATCCATATTAGGTACCCTCCGCCAATTTCAGCAATACCGGCTAATATAAAAATCATCACTGCTTTCAAAGCCACAGGATTCACCCCTCACTCACAGACATAAAAAAGAGCAGAACACTCACTCTTCTGCTCTACTCTATCATATTAACAGCAATCTGTTTCAGGCAAGCCTGTTATCGTCAAACTTTCGCCTTGACGGTCCAGTGTAGCATTGGTAATCATTTCTTCAACACCGTCTTCAATCGCAACAGTAATACCATTTACTTCTTGTAGTTGGTCATTGTCTTCTGCTTCGTCAAGCGAAAGGCCGACTTGTGGTCCACAGCAAGCCGTACCTGTGTGGTAGAAGCGGATATTTGAGGCTTCATTTTGCTCCATCGCTTCGATTAATAACTCTTTAGCCGCATTGGTAATATTCATTTTAAACGTTAACCTCCTTCATTTTCTCTTCTGACTGCCATGGGACAAGCGCTGTTTGATGTGCAAGTTCATTCTGCACTACTTGAAGCCATTGCACTTCACTGCTTGCTTTTTGTTTTAATATCGGATTCTTCGTCTCTGTCCCATATAAGCTTTGATTTACAATCCACCACCTTGGCTCAATCTCTGCCCGCTTTAAGTCCTCCTGCAGTCGGCGCGCTTCGTGAACAGGTGTTGCTTCTGGTAAAGTAACAATCAACACACTTGTTTCTTCTCTGTTACGCAGTCGTGGAAGAAGGTTCTGTACACTGACTGGAACTTCCCCTGTTGAACGCGTCAATTCCTTGTGATAAGACTGAGCCGCATCCAAAAGCAATAATGTATGACCTGTCGGGGCTGTATCAATTACGACAACCTCATCATTTGCTCGCCCAACAACATCCGCAAAAGCACGAAAAACCGCAATTTCTTCGGTACAAGGTGAATTCAAATCTTCCTGTAAATAAGCTAAGCCTTCTTCATGCAGCCCTTCCATCGCTCTTGCAAGAACTTCATCCTTATAGCGCTGAACCTCTACTTTCGGATCGATACGACTTATTCGAAGGTTCTCCCTTACTTCTTTATTTTTAAAATAAAATTCTAAATGTGCAGCTGGATCTGTTGTCGTTAAATGGACAGACTGCCCTTTTTCCGCTAACATAACAGCAACATTAGAAGCAATCGTTGTTTTCCCCACACCGCCTTTTCCCATTGTGAAAATCACACGGATATTCTGCTTTACCAAATCATCGATCATGTCATTGAGTGAGGCAAGATTCTCGACGAATCCTTCTGTTTCCTCTCCTTGTTTAACTTGCTTATCCTCTGTGGCAAAGAATTGACGAAGGCTTTGAAGTCCTGTCAGGGAAAAAGAAACAAATGGTAAGGAATACGTCTTAAGTTGCTGTAAATGACTTGGCAGTTGAGCCATGGCAGCTTGTTGCCGTTCTACGAAGGCGCTTGCAACTTCATCCCCACCGTCAATGTTTTGCATCAAGCCATTGATAATTAGAGATTGATTCATGATCCCAAGCTCTTTCAATTCTTGTGAAGCACGTTCCGCTTCATAAAAAGTTGAGGTATCAGGACGTGCAACAAGAATGAGAGTCGTTTGCTCTCGATTTGCTAAAGCTTTCACTGTTTTTGCATATAAGCTTTTCTTTTCTTGTAGCCCCGAAAGAGGACCAAGGCATGAAGCGCCATGTGTGCTCTCTTCTAAGAAACCACTCCAAGCTGATGGAAGCTGCAATAACCGCAACGTATGCCCTGTTGGCGCCGTATCAAATAAGATATGATCGAACCCATCCGTCATTTCTTCATTTGCTAAAAGGTTTGTGAATTCATCAAAGGCTGCAATTTCAACCGTACATGCGCCTGAAAGCTGTTCTTCCATTTGGTTGACTACAGCTTCAGGAAGCTTTCCGCGATAAGGACCGACAACTTTTTCCCGATACGTTCTTGCTGCTTCTTCTGGGTCAAGATTACAGGCAAAGAAATTCGCTATCCCCTCAATTTGTCTTGGCTTTGTGTTAAGCTCTACTCCGAACACATCCTGCAAGTTAGAAGCAGGGTCCGTACTCACAATTAGTACTTTCTTTCCTTCATCCGCTAATGCGACAGCTGTTGCACAAGCTGTTGATGTCTTACCGACACCCCCTTTTCCTGTAAAGAAAAGGAATGGTGTATTTGATACAACACGAGGGTGAAACCGCTCCATTACTGTCTCCACCTCTCCTATTAAATTTGTTTAAGATCGAATGAAAGCTTCGGCTTTTTCGGTTGCAGTTCTGCCTCATCAATACCAAACCATGCAGCAAATGTAGCATTTGTTGGGTATTCACCAACTAACTCAACTTTCTCATCTACAAGGACTACTGGAAGAGCATCTGGACCCTTTTCGTGTAAAACCTGATTAACGATTTTATTCTCAGCAAAGCTAGCTGGATCATTAGCAAGATTGTAACGCTTCACGTCAAATCCTTTTTTCTCTAATGAAAAAATAACAGATGCAACCCGTGTTAAAACTGGGTCCACACTTGGTCCACACACACCCGTTTCACAACACATTGCAGGGTCAAAAATTTCAACTTTCTTCATAACCTTCACTCCTTTTTCTTTATAAAAGAAGCCGAGAAAGCTCTCGGCCTTTATCTCTATTCACCCGTTTCGGCAAAACGCTTCAGACGCTCACCAATTTCGTCGCGCACACGTTGGAAGAACGTCCACTTCTCCCCTTCTGTTCCTTCCGCTTTAGCCGGGTCATCAAATCCCCAGTGCACTCGTTTAATATGCGGTGGTGTAACTGGGCAATTATCAGCTGCATGCCCACAAAGAGTAACAATTAAGTCTGCACTGTTCATGATTTCAGGGTCAATGATATCGGATGTTTGGTTTGAAATATCAATACTCACTTCAGCCATCGCTTTCACAGCGTTTGGATTTAAACCATGTGCTTCAATTCCAGCACTTTTCACTTCCCATTCGTCACCAAGATAGTGCTTGCCCCACCCTTCTGCCATTTGACTGCGGCAAGAGTTTCCGGTGCAAAGAAAATAGATTGTTTTTTTCGACATGTTTCATTTCTCCTTTGTTGTTAAATGATAAGCAGCCAAATATAAAGGCCAACAAGTGTAATAAAGAGTGTTGGCACGGTTAGAATGACACCAACTTTAAAATAATAGCCCCACGAAATTTTCACACCTTTTTGTGATAAAACATGCAGCCATAATAACGTTGCAAGTGAACCAATTGGCGTAATCTTTGGTCCAAGGTCAGAGCCGATCACATTCGCATAAATTAATGCTTCACGCATTACCCCTGAAGTATTCGTATCCGCTATTGCAAGTGCGTCAATCATAACAGTCGGCATGTTGTTCATAATGGAAGATAAAATTGCTGCAATAAAGCCCATCGCCACTGTCCCGACAAATAACCCTTGATCAGCTGCAGATTGAATTACACCTGCCAGCAAATCAGTTAAGCCAACATTTCGAAGACTGTATACGACTACATACATTCCAATTGAGAAGAACACAACTGCCCACGGTGCTCCCTTAATAACCGTTCTTGTCTGTACTGCAGGACTTCTGCGCGCCATCAGCAAGAAGAAAATCGCCACAATTCCAGCGATAAATGAAACAGGTATCCCTGCAAATTCACTAATAAAATAGCCTGCTAGAAGAACGATAAGCACACCCCATGATAAGCGGAACATCTTGAGATCTTTTAAGGCTTCATGTGGTTTGCGTAATTGAGTCAAATCATAGTCTGCTGGGATATGCTTACGATAATAAAGGTAAAGTACAAGAATACTTGCACCTAATGAAAAGAAGTTCGGTACAATCATTCGTGATGCATACTCCGCAAACCCAATCCCGAAATAATCCGCTGATACGATATTCACAAGATTGCTGACTATAAGTGGCAGTGACGTCGTATCTGCAATAAAACCACTTGCCATAATAAACGGCAAAATCATTTTCTCTTTGAAATTGAGCGCCCGTACCATCGCAAGGACAATCGGCGTTAAAATTAATGCAGCCCCATCATTTGCAAAAAATGCCGCGACAATCGCACCAAGCAATGTCACATAGATAAACATTTTCAAACCGCTTCCCCGCGCAGCACGAGCCATATGTAAAGCCGCCCATTCAAAGAAACCAATTTCATCTAAAATAAGTGAAATAATAATAATTGCAATAAATGCAAGCGTTGCATTCCAGACGATACCTGTTACAGTAACAACATCTCCAAAATCAACAACGCCCGCAAGCAGAGCTAACACTGCACCCCCACATGCTGAATAGCCAATTGACAAGTTCTTTGGCTGCCAGATAACGAGCACAAGTGTCAACAGAAAAATCAATGAAGCGAGTACGACTTGCGTCAAAACGTAAAACCTCCTACTTAGTTACATGAAATACGCAACCCTTTCCTTTCAAGCTCTTCTACTTTTTCCGCTTGATCAGGCAGGTGCTTCAGTATATTCTTTACCAGTGGATAATGTTCATTTTCCGTGTTTAACGAATAAATAATCCATTGGCTTTTCCGTTTTTCTTGAATAAGACCACTGTCTTTCAGTTTACGAAGGTGCTGACTAATCGCTGGTTGACTCATTTGAAAGATTTCTACAAATTCACATACACAAAAATCATCTTCAAGAAGCAAGCCAACCACCGCAAGCCTCGTTTTGTCACCGAGCAGCTTTAATACTTGAGCTGCAGCGATTACCTTTTGATCCATTATCAATAAGAATACCTCCTATCAAGTATATTGTTATTTGCTTATATAATAAAGTACTTATATAAAAAACACAAACAATTATTAACGGGAAATTTGTTAAATTACCATAAAAAAAGAAATATAACTGGGGATTACAAAGCGAGAGGTTCCGTTATGAAATCAAAAAGTCGGTACTCTAATAGGTTGATTTGACCTTTTAAAAGACACTTGGACCTAATAAAAAGTTATGCTGGGGGTTAAATTTAATTCATAAGCTTTTACTACCAGGCCCTTTCCACTTTTCGAGGAGAGAATCTTATTTTTTGTTTTTCATTTCCTCACTTAATTCCTTCATATAATTAGATACAAGCTGTTGAACTTTTTCATCGGCTCCGATGATTTCAAGATGAATGAGACACTTTTTAATAAGCGGGTGGTCATAGTTCAACTCTTCTTTCATCTTAACTCCCTCCTTCCCATAAACAGTCACGTATTTAGTAATTTTCTCCTAACAAAACTACTTTCCCTTGTGGCGCTTTAGCCACAATTTGGTTATGAAGGAAACGCAAATAAGCTTGAGGCAAACACCCCAAGCTTGTTTTCTTTCAATTTTTACTCCGTTTTCTTTATTTTATAATCAATACAGGACAGTCGACACGTTTAGCTACTTTGTGACTGACACTTCCAAGTACCATTTCCTGGAGTGTGTTAAGACCGCGGCTACCAATTGTGACAAGATCAAAATCATTTTCATTTGCATGCTTCACGATCGTCGGACCCGGTTCACCGTGTAAAATTTTTACACTGTAGTTGATACCAGCCTCTTCTGCTCTTCTTTCCACTTCCTCCATTTTTGCACGCCGTTTTTCAGCAATCCCCATGGAGTTCCAGTTATGTATAACGTCCCGCTTCGAGGTTTCCCCATCTACTACATAGACCACTTCTACAACTGCATTCGAATTAAGCTTTGCTAGTTCCAACGCTTTTTCTGCAGCCCGCAGTGAATGTTCTGATCCATCTGCCGCTACTAAGATTTTATTAAACAAACAATCGCCTCCAATTTTCACTCAGACACTCTCTTTCTACAGTATTACAAAGTATAGTTTGATAACTGAAAAAGCACAAGAAAGATCTGAAAATTCTTTTTTCATTATTTTTACTAAAAAAATTACAAATGACAAATCACCCTTTATAACTATGTATATAAGAGAATAACAGAGAATAAATAGAAAGTTAACGTTTACATGGAGATTTCACAAATCCTTCAAAAGACACTATAATGCATCATGTTAATAACGGACCCGACTTTCATGAGAGTTGAAAGTCACTATTTTCAAACAAAAATTTCATAGGAAGAGGTGCTGATTTGAACGCAAACAGTTTAAAACAAGCATGGTTTGGCAATGTGAAAGGCGATGTCTTAGCAGGTATCGTTGTAGCACTTGCATTAATTCCAGAAGCAATTGCCTTCTCAATTATTGCTGGTGTTGATCCAATGGTCGGTTTGTATGCATCTTTCTGTATTGCCGTTACGATTGCTTTTGTAGGTGGACGTCCTGGTATGATTTCAGCAGCGACAGGAGCTACAGCTCTTGTCATGACATCCTTAGTTGCAGAATATGGGCTTCAATATTTATTGGCTGCAACGATTCTAACGGGTGTACTTCAAATTATCATGGGGGCACTAAAGCTTGGACGTTTAATGAAGTTCGTTCCACGTTCAGTGATGACAGGCTTTGTAAATGCCTTAGCGATTTTAATTTTTACATCCCAGCTTCCTCATTTTAATGGGGAGTCATGGCCGATGTATGCAATGGTTGCAGGCTCACTTGCAATTATTTACATTCTACCTCGTTTTACAAAAGCAGTCCCTTCACCACTTGTGGCGATTCTATTTATTACAGCAATCGCAGTGTTCACAGGCAGTGGTGTACGAACAGTTGGAGATATGGGTGAATTGTCACAAACGTTACCAATCTTTTTGCTACCAGATATTCCATTAAACTTCGAAACGTTGCAAATTATTTTCCCTTATGCATTATCGATCGCACTTGTTGGTCTCGTTGAATCACTATTAACTGCGACAATTGTTGATGATATGACAGATACAGAAAGTGATAAGAATCAAGAAGCAAAGGGACAAGGTATTGCAAATATCGTTTCCGGTTTCTTTGGTGGTATGGCAGGCTGCGCGATGATTGGTCAATCCGTCATTAATGTAAAATCAGGCGGTAGAGGCCGATTATCTGCATTTGTAGCAGGTACATTCTTAATGACGTTAATTGTATTATTAAACGATTTCCTCGTACAAATTCCAATGGCTGCCTTAGTAGGGGTTATGTTCATGGTCTCTTTTGGAACATTTGATTGGTCATCTTTAAAGACGCTACACAAAGCGCCAAAGTCAGACACAGCCGTTATGGTCGTTACAGTTGTGACAGTGATCATGACGCATGATCTATCAAAAGGTGTAATTGCTGGTGTGATCTTAAGTGCCATTTTCTTTGCAGCTAAGATTTCAAAAGTTCATATTACTAGCATGGCAGTCGAAGGCTCTCATCAGAAAAAAGTGTATCGAATTTCAGGTGAATTGTTCTTCGCTTCTGTCACAGACTTCGTTAACAGCTTTGACTATAAAGAAGATATTGAAGAAGTTGATTTAGACTTTACCCGTGCACACTTATGGGACGATTCAGCCGTAGGTGCTATTGATAAAGTTGTGATTAAATATCACCAAAATGGAACAAAAGTTAACTTAATTGGACTGAATCAAGAAAGCAATCAGCTTGTCGATAAATTGGCTGTTCACAACAAACCAGGCGGCTTAAATAAAGCGGCCAACCATTAATACGAAACCACGCTTCTGCTACTAGCTTAAGCGTGGTTTTTTAACTGAGTTCCTCATTACTAAAAAAACAGACCTAAGCATGATTGCTTAGGTCTGGTTCATTTTATACTTTAAGTCCCGCTTCCTCAAATGTAATCATTTCACGATTCATCGCAGTTGCCGCTTCAATTAACGGGAAGGCCAGTACAGCACCGCTTCCTTCTCCAAGCCGCAAATCAAGGTCGAACATCGGTTTTAAACCTAAATGCTCCAGTGCTTTCTTTGCCCCTGCTTCTTTTGAAAGATGTGAAGGAATGAGATATTGCTTTACGTTCGGTTCAATTGTTGTCGCAATTAATGCAGCTGCCGAAGAAATAAAGCCGTCCACAACGACAGGAATACGGTTTGCTGCACAGCCAATCATGACTCCTGCCATTCCCCCAATTTCAAGCCCGCCAACTTTTGCAAGGATATCAACACCATCGCTTCGGTCTGGTTGATTGACTTCAATGGCTTTGCTAACAATAGCGGCTTTATGTAATAATTTTTCAACTGGATAATTCGCACCTAACCCTGTAACTTCATACGGGTCAGCCCCAGTCACAACAGATGTAATGGCTGCACTTGCCGTCGTATTCCCAATCCCCATTTCACCAGTCGCGATAACATGGACCCCTTTTTCAGCTAATTCATTAGAAATTTCAATACCTACTTCCAATGATTGAATAGCTTCCTCTCTTGTCATCGCAGGTCCTTTTGTGAAATTATTTGTTCCATACTTTACTTTATGCTGACGTACACCTTCTACATTAATGTCAGCGGCTACCCCAATATCAACTGGTACTACTTCAGCTCCTGTCTGCTTAGCAAAGGCGCATACCCCTGTAACTCCTTTGGAAAAAAGCTGTGTTTGAATAGCTGTCACAGTTGATGGATAAGCCGTTACGCCTTCTTGTACTACCCCATGGTCAGCGGCCATCACAACAACGGCTTTTTTGTTCATTTCAGGAAAGAGGTTTCTTGTGATACCAGCTAGTTGAATAAACAGCTCTTCTATCCTGCCTAGACTACCAATTGGTTTAATCAGTTGGTCTATCCTACTTCTCGCTTGTTCGCATATAGACTGATTAACATCATCAATACGTCCACATGTTTCGTTTAATAAATTCATAATTCCCCCCGCTTATCTCTCGTTGTCATAACTTTTTCTTATGTATTTACATAACAATTAAAATATTCACTTAGCTTACTTGTATTATAAGATTAATGTAGAGAAAAAGAAACCGAGGGAGTGAAGACAGCATGAATGTACAAATTGTTCTTTTTGATGGTTTCGATGAGTTAGATGCGATTGCTCCGTTTGAAGTATTAAAGCGCGGAAATGAAGCGGGGGCCAAATTTAACGTAAAGCTTGTTTCGCTGCATGAGACAGAAGAAGTAACAGCTTATTATGGGCTGAAGATAAAACCTGATTCTGCCATAAACCTTAATAATATACCTGATCTATTAATTGTGCCTGGCGGTGGATGGAACCATCGCGGCGAAACAGGAGCAAGAATAGAGGCAAAACAAAAAAAGTTGCCGAAGCTGATTAAATATTACTACGAACAAGGATCGATTATTGCAGGTGTTTGTACAGGTGGGATGTTAATGGCTGTTTCAGGAATTACAGAAGGAAGAACGACAACGATGCATCACCTCGCTGCTAAAGAAATGACTACCTACGGCTGCGAAGTCATTGGTGCCCGAATTGTAGAGGATGACCGTCTTCTAACAGCTCGTGGAGTTACGTCTGGCGTTGATCTAGCACTATGGCTCATAGAACGCTTTGCAGGAGCTCCAACAGCCTATGAGGTTGAGAAAAGACTTGAATATGAACGAAGAGGAACCGTTTGGCGAAAGAGCTAAAACAACAGGAAAGACCTGGTCCGATATTGGATCAGGTCTTTCTTACTTTTAATCTTCTTTTGTTCGAAATTGTTTTAACATTCCTTGGAGCTCTTCACTTAATTCGGCTAGCTTAGTAGCATCATGTGAGATATGACTTGCACCTGCTGCTTGTTGCTGACTTGCTGCACTTACCTGTTCTGCGGAAGCAGAGGACTGCTCAGTAACAGCCGAGATACTCTCCATATCTGCCCCAATCCCTTTGCTAATCGCTTCAAGTTCACGAATTGCACTATTGATTTGTTCATTTTGTTGCGAAACTTTTTCAACACTTTCAGTGATGTCTTCAAATGCATTTCCTGCTTGAATAACCGCATCAAGACCTTCTTCAACGTCTCTCGTGCCTGATTCAATAGACGAGACCGCTCGTTTGCTTTCTTGCTGGGTTTCTCCGATTATTTTTGCAATTTGCTCAGCTGAATGAGTCGTTTCAGCAGCAAGCTTACGTACCTCTTCTGCTACAACTGCAAAGCCCTTTCCACCATCTCCTGCTCGGGCTGCTTCAATACTTGCATTTAATGCAAGCAAGTTTGTTTGTTCCGCAATTCCTGTAATAATCGAGATGACATTTCCTATTTCTTTCGATTGTTGATCGACTTTGTCAATAATTGTTGCCGTTTGCTTCACAGTATCATTTGTTTTTGAAATCTTCTCGATGGCATCTTTGACATAGATGGTTCCTTGGTGAGCAGTTGCTTTACTTTCATCCGATGTTATTTTCACATCTTCCGCAAATTGTGAGATGTTGTCTAATGTATGGTTCATTTCCGAAACATTATTTGTTACATTTCCAACAGAGGTCACAATATCTGTCGTACCAGAAGCTAATTCAGAGATCGCTGTTGCCACTTGTTCAGCTGATTGCTTTGTTTCTTCACTTGCAGCAACCAGTACATCTGAAGAGCCTTTGACATGATTGGAGACACTGGAAATTTCACCAAGCAATTGTTGCATTTTTTTCACCATGGCATTGAAGTTCTGCCCTAAGGTTCCAATTTCATCAGCACTCTCATGATCAATATTAAGGGTTAAGTCTCCTTCCGCCACACGAGACGTTATTTCGCTCAATCGCTGTATCGGCCGTACCATTCGGGATGAGAAGACAATAACAATAACGACAGCGATAAGTAAGACAACAGCAGCCGTAACGAACGATAACTTCGCTAAATAAGATAGCTGCGTAGATGCTTCATCAACAGGTGCTGTTAAGAAGACTCCCCATCCAGTTGTTGGCAATTGTGTATAAAAGCTGTATTTGTCTACTCCTTGAAACGTATAGCGTGTAAAGTCGTGGTCGCCATTTTGAACACTTTCATGCGCTTTTGCAAGAGCTGGGACACCTAATTTTGTAACATTCTCTGACAAGACTAAGTCTTCGTCTGGATGGCTAATAATCAGCCCATTTTTTTGCGTAATAAATGCATAGCCTGTTTGCCCAATTTTCACTTCCCGAACAAGGGCATGTAAATTTTCACTTGGGAATGACGTACCAATAACACCGATAATATTGCCACTATCATTCTTAATTGGAGAAGCAAATACGATCGTTTCTTCCCCTGACGTTTTACTTTTCATTGGATCAGAGATGACATATGGTTCACCATTAATAATTTTGTTGAAATAGTCACGGTCCTTAATATTTGCCGTTTTCCCTTCAGTTGTATTTACATTTCCAGCTTCATCTGAAACGAAAAACATCGAATATGCAGGGTATTCATCCAGCTTCTGCTTCAAATATTTCATTTGCTGGGCTGTATCCATCCCATTAATATCCTGACTTGAAGCAATATTACTTAAAATTTCAACATGCTTGCTTAACCGTTCATCTAACTTTACTTGCAGTAACTCAAGTTGTGTCATGGCGTTTTCTTCAAAGTTTTGTTGCAAAAACTCCTTCGCCTTATTATGGTTGAGCCATGCTACTCCAAGCAGTGCAAGACATAAGATCGGAATAAAAATTGCCAACAGCTTAAACTTTACACTCTTCATTTTCCCCATCCTTTTGCTTAATAAAAAATTTACGAATAATTCCTTTTTATCACATATTGATATTTTTTTACATAATTTTAACCTTTAGATAGGTAAAAAGGTGTAAAGGTGTAAGGAATGTACAATAAATCATGTTAAAAAGAAATCCATTAAGCTCACAATGCAAAAGAAGCGCCCTGATTAATCAGGACGCTTCTTAACTACTATTGTATTTGTTTGTTCTCTTTTTCTGCACCTTCGCCTTCTTTTCCACGGTCTAGAAAGCGCAGCAGGTCACCTTCAATCACTTTATCTGAAAGCTCTAATTCATGCTGAGCCTTTTCTTGAATTGGTTCACACATTGAGCTATCAATTTGCTCACCAGTGTTGGCATCATAGCACGTGTCTCCAGCGTACAGATATTTATCTGTAATAAAGCTTCCATCACGCAAGACGACTAGTTCATCACGGTCCTTCTCAAATAAATCAGAACCGAACTGAATATCGCCTTTTGTTTCGACCCCAAGTAAGTGAAGTAATGTTGGCTTCATATCGATTTGACCAGATACTGTATCCATCACTTTACCATCCATACCTGGAATGTGGATAAACATTGGTACGCGCTGTAGCTTTGTATGTTGATATGGGTTGATTTCCGTACCCATAATCTCTTTCATCGCACGGTTATGATTTTGTGAAATCCCATAGTGGTCTCCAACAACCATAATCACTGAATTCTCATACAAACCTTGTTCTTTCAGATGAGTGAACATCTCTTGAATCGATTCATCTAAATAACGAGCTGTCTGAAAATATCGGTCAACTGTTCCGTCACCTGTCGTTGCTGGCTCAATCGTTTGATCCTCTTCAGACAATGTAAATGGATAGTGATGTGTCAATGTAATAAACTTCGCATAAAATGGTTGCTGCATGCTTTTAAGCATTGGAATGGACTGCTCAAAGAATGGTTTATCCTTCAGTCCGTAGTTAACGCTATTCTCAGGGGTAACTTCATAATTACGCTCTGAGAAAAAGTGGTCATATCCTAATGTTTTGTACATAATGTCTCGGTTCCAGAAACTCTTATTATTACCGTGAAGTGCTGCAGTTTCATAACCTTTTTCTTTCAGCATTTCTGTCATTGAATTGTATTCATTTTGTGCATTAGTTGTAAAAACAGCTCCACGTGACAATGGATAAAGGGAATTGTCTAGCAAAAACTCAAAGTCTGATGTCTTCCCTTGTCCAGTTTGATGATAAAAGTTCGGGAAGTAGAAGCTGTTTTTCTTTAAGCTATTTAAGAAAGGCGTAACCTCTTCACCATGTAACTTATAGTCAATTGCAAAGCTTTGCAATGACTCAACTTGTAAGATAATTAAGTTCTTCCCTTTTGCAGCACCAAATAATTCTCCCGGCTGATTCACATCACGCTGAACATAGTTTTCAACTTCGGTTAAGTCGTCACTTTCTGCAAATGTGCGTTGAGCTGATGCTTTGGAATGAACGACTAAATCATACATGTGATAGTTATACACACCTAAAAATTTCACAAGCATCTCACGATCGAACGTACGTGTTAACAGTTCAGGACGCTCATCATTCGCAAGATTAATATTTACGAATGCAAGCACAGCAGCCACTGTAGCAAACAAGACACGTCCTCGTGTTTTCTCTGCAGGCTTGAGTATTTTTTTGATAACCACATAGTAGACAGCAATATCAATAAATAACAAAATATCGTACGGCTGCATCAACCCTTTTGCACTGCCGCCTAAATCACCAAAGTTTTTAAATTGATATAGCACTGGGATTGTTATGAAATCTTCAAAGAAACGGTAGTAGACGACGTTCGCAAACAACAGCAATGTTGCGACGACATACATAATCATAAGCCCAAGTACTTTCTTTCTCTTAAACAATGTCATCGTAATCAGCGCCAAAATAATCGTTGAACTTAACGGGCTGATGAATAAAATAAATTCTTGCTTATTATTATCGAGCGGTAAATCAAAAAGAAACCGCATCACGAGATACGACTTTACCCATAACAGAAGAACCGTGAACAATAATGTGCGGTCCACTTTTAGTCCCTCTAACAATCTTTTAAATGTATCGTTCACAGACAATACCTCCTAGCTTTCCTTATCCACTACTAAGACGAGTTGAACTTAATAAAAGTTTCATAAACTTTTAATCTTTATTTTATATTCCTTTTACATTAGGATTTTACACTAAGATTACGGAAACGTACACTTTATTTCTTGGAATAAATGCCAAAAATTATCATTCGCCTTATCTTTGTCACAATCTAAGGGAAAGAAAACGAAAAGAAACAACGATGTTTCATAATAGCAGAAATTCGTAAACAAGCCAAGAAATAAATTTGCAATTAAAATTAAAAGAAAAGCTTGATAGCAATTATAAAGAACACAATCAATATAATAAATAATATCGATATTTGTTCTTAGTTTATGAGGGATTTTCAAAAAAACAATCAGAAAAAAGATAAGTTAACAAATGAAGTGAATATAAAAAGCTCAACTCCTTTCGCTTCAAACGATGTCGATTATTGCCGTGGAAATATTATTTACCACGACTATATTTTTGAAATCAAAAAAATTTTTCACAAGAAAGCCGGCTCTCTGAATTGAAAGCCGACCATTAAAAGTATCTTTTTAAAAACAAATTAATTTGCTAATTTTACTATTGAAAGTTACAAGGGAGAGTAAAGGTAAATATACTTCCTTCTTCTTTTATACTACTTACGTCTATCGTTCCTTGATGGGCTTGGATAATTGACTTTGAGATAGCAAGCCCTAAGCCTGTGCCTCCACTTTTTCGGGAGCGTGATTTTTCACCGCGATAAAACCGGTTAAAGACGAAAGGCAGGTCTTCCTTTGCAATACCGCTCCCATTATCAATAATTTCTACATTGAGATTGCCCTCATGCACATTCATGCTTACATCGATTCTCGTGCTGCCGTATCGAATCGCATTGTCAATCAAATTCGTAAGCACTTGCTGTATTCGCTGTGGGTCAATGTAAAGGCAGACAGAAGGAATCGGCTCAAAGATATCTAATTCAACTTTATGTTGGCGAGCGTCCATTTTTGCATCGTATAATACTTCTGAAAAGAATTCAGCACTATCGATTAACATTTTTTCGACCGGAAGTTGTTCTAACTCTAGTTTGGAGAACTCAAACAGATCCTCAATTAACCTGTCTAGCTGTTCAGATTTTGTCTGGATTACTTGAAGATAGCGTGTTTGCTTTTCTTCATCCCGCACTACGCCATCAAGCAGGCCTTCCACATAACCCTTAATCGAAGCTAACGGTGTGCGTAAATCATGAGAAATATTTGCGATTAGCTGTTTGCGGCTCTGCTCATATTGCTTTTGCTTTTTTAAAGATTCCTTTAAATGTGTTCTCATCAAATTAAAGCCATTAATAAACCGGCCAATTTCGTCATTTCGGCTATATGAGATTGGATAATCGAGATTTCCCTCTCTCATTTCCTCTGTTGCTGTATAAATTTCTTTTATCGGCTGTAAAACGGTTCGAGATATATACCACGTCCAACCTACAATTAATACGAGTAATGCAATCACTCCTGCTGCTAGGCTAACGAAAATGCCCTGAAGCATATGTTGAAACTGCCGAAAAGGCTCCACTTCCAATGAATTAGCAATAATGTCAACTTGAACAAATTCACCTTCACCTGTCTCAACCCGTACCTGCAAAAGCTGTGACATATCGGGAAGAAGCGACCTGTTTGTTTCCTTTTCATTCGGGCTAAACTTTCCCGAATCGAATAAGAGTTTGTCTTCTGCTGATTTAATTTTCAAACCGATTTCATACCTATTTAAAAGAGACGATATTTTTTCAAAAAAAAGTGCTTCATTATCAATATATTGAATATTTCTCCGTACTTCTGCTTTCACTTCAGAAAAGAGCTGCTCAATTTGCTGTTCATTTTGTCCAGCAGCCTTCTGTTCAAAACTGCTTGAGTAAAAGTAGAGCATTCCTATTGTAACAAAAATCGGAACTAGAATAATTGTTAAAAACGCAATGACAAGTCTTGTCTTTAGCCCAATCTTCATGAGGACCCCCGCTCAAACTTATAGCCGATTCCCCAGACTGTTTTAATAAACGTCGGCTTCGAGGGTGTTGTTTCGATTTTTTCTCTAATTTTACGAATATAAACAGTTATCGTATTTATATCACCATAGCGCTCATACCCCCACACGCGGTCAAAGAGCTGTTCTTTCGAAAAAACCTGTCCTTCATGTGTAGCAAGAAAATACAACAATTGAAATTCCTTTGCTGAAAGGTCGACTTGCTTACCTTCTACAAAAACGTTATAGCCTTTCTCATCAATTGTCAGTTCGCCAAAGCGAAGCAATTTCGCTGTTTCTTTCGGATTAGAAAAGTGATGAAAGCGACGAAACTGTGCTTTTACCCTTGCAACAACCTCACTCGGGCTAAAGGGCTTCGTCACATAGTCATCAGCGCCAATTCCAAGACCGATAATTTTGTCAGTATCACTTTTTTTCGCACTCATCATAATGATTGGAATATTTGAGGAGTTGCGTATAGCTCGACAAACTTCAACTCCGTCCATTTTCGGAAGCATAATATCTAGTAAAACAAGTGTTGGCTGCTCTTCCTCAAAACGTCGAAGTCCTTCTTCTCCATCTGCAGCTAGCACAACTTGATACCCTTCTATCTCTAAATAATCACGAAGCAACTCTGCAAGTTCCAATTCATCTTCAACGATTAAGATTATTTCTCGATTCATCCTAAACCGCCTTTATCCTTTTTCTTTGATTATGCCGCAACATCCCTCTTTTGAAAAACAGTCCATGAGATCGTTGTAAAGATTACAAAGTAAACAAGTAATACGATAACTGAAAATGTCATCGTCATTCCTTCAACGAGCGGTGTTCCAGACATATATTGTTGTAAATTTGTATTCGCGAATAAAATATATTTTGACCAATCATATCGGCTGAGTAGCTGGACGATTTGCTGACCCGTAAACATTAAAAATAATGAAAGCCCTATCGCTAATGAGCTGCTTCGGAAAACCGTTGAAATCATAAAAGCAAATGTCACCATCATAATTAAGTCAATACTTTTCAATCCATACAGCGTTAAAATGTATGAAACCATGTTATATTCTACTACCTGCCCACCACTGTATGCTAAATATGGAAGCTCAACACCCGTGAAGCCAAATAGAATAACTCCTATTATAAAAGAAGAAACAAACATGAATACAAGCAAAAACAAAGCAAATAAAAGAGTCGCAATAAACTTTGAAAGTAAGATTTTTGAACGACTAACAGGCCTAATCAGCAACAGCTTAATCGTCCCCCATGAAAATTCACTTGCAACAATACTTGCTGCAATTACGATTGTAAAAAGAGCCGCGATCCCGGTGAAGCTTGGCGCTGATGTCATGAATCCCCATAATGTCTTATCCTCCACAGGCGGTATGTCATGTTGGATTCGGTACTCATTAATAGCTATTTGTTGCTTGATTTGCTTAATACCTGATTCAGCCATTGGCATACTTTCTATCTTTTCAATCTGTTTTCTTAAATGCTCATTTTCTCCTTGCAGCTGCACTTGCCAGTTTTGCTGTTGATCATTGGTTGATGATACATATTTATTAAACAGACCGCCAGCGAAGACAGTCAGGATTAACAAGCCAATCATTACCCAAGTACCAGAGCGTTTATAAATCTTCATATTTTCATTTCGAACTAACTGAAGCATGCTAGACATGTGCTTCCCCTCCCGTCATCTCTAGAAACTTGTCTTCCAATGTTTGTTGCTCTGACACGATACTGTAGATTTTGTGACCATTTTTAACAAAATGCGCTACAATGGCCGGAATTTCATCACGAGCAACTTCGATAACAAGCTTTCTATTTATTACCGTCGCTTTCAACTCAGGAAAAGCATCTTTAAACTGCTTTTCAGCATTTTCAACATTTGCTACCTCAAAATGTACGGATAAAGCCTTATCATTGCTTACAAAATCGCTGACCGTTTCAACATTGATTAGCTTCCCCTGTTGAATGATCCCAATACGGTCGCACATTAGCTGCATTTCAGCTAGTAAGTGACTTGACACAAATACGGCAATCTTCTCTTCTTTTGCAAGCCGTCGGATATATGTGCGAATTTCACGAATACCTGCTGGGTCTAGTCCATTCGTAGGTTCATCTAAAATTAAGAGTGAAGGAGAATGCAGCAAAGCTTGCGCTAGCCCCAATCGCTGACGCATTCCAAGTGAATAGGTTTTTACTTTGTCCTTGATTCGCTCTTCCAGTCCAACGAGCCTTACAACTTCATCAATTCGTTCTTTTTTAACATTTGGAATCATTCTTGCGTAATGAACAAGGTTGTCATAACCTGATAAAAACTTATACATTTCTGGGTTTTCAATAATACCGCCTACATGACTTACCGCCTTCTCAAAATTTTTACGAACACTATACCCATTGATAAGAACTTCACCTTCAGAAATACTCATTAAGCCGACAAGCATGCGAATTGTCGTCGTTTTTCCCGCTCCATTTGGTCCTAGAAAACCAAAAACTTCTCCACGGTAAATGTCTAATGAAATATGATCAATAATTGTTTTATTCCCAATGTGTTTTGTAACATCCTTAAGCTGTACAATCGGTTTCACTTGCATATAACATGCCTCCCTTTGAACTTATTTTCTCAAGAAGGCCTTAATATACACTTATCAATTTATTAAAAAAGTATTAAAAAAGAATGCTTACCATAACAGCAAGCATTCTTTAAAATCGCTATTTAATTTTAGTACCCAGCAATAGCAACCCTCTATTTAAGCAACTAAATCTTTACACTCTTTCGCACATTTAAAGCAAACATCTGCACATTTTCGGCAGTGTTCATAATCTTGTTTTTGACATTCATTCCCGCATGCTTCACAAATAGTTGCACATACACCCGCTAAGTCAGTGACAAACGGCGTTCCTCTCACAAGTGCTTGTTCCAAATAGCCGCACATATCAGCACATTCTCGATCTAAGCGAATACATTCTGCTAACATTTCTGTATATTTGTCCTTTAAACATTCTTCATAACAATGGTTGCAAGCTGCCATACACTTATGCAATATTTCGATGAGATCGTGATATTTTCCGTGTGGCATGAAAAAGCCTCCTTTAAAATATCCTTACATTTCCTAGTAACACACACTTCATAACATTAAACATGAACCCATGGCTAAACTAAATAACTTGCTAAGGGGTAAAGTGATTCTTATTTATCTCATTATTGGAAAAATAAAATCTTTAATGATAAATTAGTATTATGATCATAATAAGTATAAAGGAGGAATTTTCATGTCAAATGAACTACATAATGTCCTTAACAAGCAAATTGCAAACTGGAATGTGCTGTATACAAAGCTGCACAATTATCACTGGTACGTAAAAGGTGAGCAGTTCTTTACGCTACATACAAAGTTCGAGGAGTTTTACAATGAAGCTGGCATCCATATTGATGAGTTAGCAGAAAGACTTCTATCAATCGGCGGTAAGCCTGTTGCCACAATGAAGGGCTATCTAGAGCTTTCATCGGTGGAAGAAGCAACAGGAGAGGAAACGTCTGAACAAATGGTTCAAGCGATTGCAAATGATTTCACTACACTTATTGAGGAACTAAAGAAAGGTATGTCTGTTGCTGAAGAAGCTGATGATGAAACAACAGGCGATATGCTGCTTGCCATTCATTCAAGCCTTGAAAAGCATGTTTGGATGCTACAAGCATTCCTTGGAAAATCAATCGGTTAACGCAAAAGGAGGTTGACTCTTAGGTCAGCCTCCTTTTTTCTTTATGAAGCAAGTCTTTTCTTCGTTTTTTGAGCAGGCAACTTTATAACAAAGGTAGTACCTTGTTCAACTTCACTAGTTACTTCAATTGTTCCTTTCAATGATTCAATGATCCGATAAACGACCATCATCCCAAGGCCTGTCCCTTTTATCCCTTTTGTTGAAAAATACGGCTCCCCTAATCGGTTTATTTGGTCTTTCGTCATACCAGAACCTGTATCAGAAATACATATCACAACATTCGATTTCTCAACTTTGCTTTCTACTCGTAGATATCCACCATTTGGCATCGCTTCGATTGCATTTTTCATTAAGTTGATAAAGCATTGTTGAAGCTTCGCTCGCTCACCTTTGATTGTTGTAGATGTAAAGTTTGTATCTATTATAACACTACTCATGTTAGCTAATGGCGTTATCACATTAACAGCTCTCTCTAATTCTTCTTCAACTTGAAACCGTTCACTCTCTTCAAAAGTAGGTTTTGCAAAAGTTAAATAGTCTCTTATGACTCCTTCTGCTCTATCTAACTCTTCAAGTGCAATGTGAATATACTTTTTGGACTTTAGAGGGAGCTTTTCTTCATTTAACAACTGCAAAAAGCCACGACTTGCTGTTAATGGATTCCGTACTTCGTGTGAAATACTTGAAGCTAAATGACTGACTACCTCTAATTTTTCATTCCGTATACTTTGTTTTCGAACAATTTCGTTCTTAATAATTGACTCGACAACATTGCACGTAATGAACGCTGCGATGAAATAAGCCAATAGATATCCTAACCAATGTTGATAATTCACCCAAACTAAGAGTTCAGGATGCATAAGCTCTGATAGCACGGCTGCTAATCCTGACATTGTCATAACTAACAGTATAATACTAGCAACACGAACTCTCGGCTCCCAAGTAAAAAACCGTCGATTCATCCACAGGACTGCACAAAGCCCAAAGATCACCACAATCATATTTGTATAAAAGCCAGCCATACCACCTACAAAAAAACGACAGATAACCGTAACGAACGATAACCCAACAGCAATCCATGTACCCCCGTATAGTCCCCCGACAATTAATGGCACACTTCGCAAGTCATAAATAAAGTCTTGACCGATATGAACCGGAAAAGACATACATAATACAATTGCCATCGCCGCAAAAGAAAACATCCCCAAGTCTCTTATCTTCTTTGACCATTCTCTTCTTTCAAACCAAAATTGATAAAGCAGTACTAAGAATAACATAAAGAATAAATTAGGTGATAATTCTTTTATAAACCAGTACACGGCCCCACCATTCCCATTTTTTATTTTATTTTTCTGTATGTTTACCAATTTATTAACCTATATTTCTTTAAAACACTACAAAACTCTCTTGTTAAGATTAATATGCTGTGGATATAAGATCTTATATGTAGGTATTGTACAATGTTTTTGCAATCTAAAAACATATTCGACAAAACTTCTTATAATTTTTCTGAATTTTTCATTATATTGCATAAAATGTCTTTTCATGTTAAGAAAGATCAAAAAACCGAAGGGAAAGCCCCTTCGGTTTTGAAAATATTACTTATTCTTCTGTGTCAGCATTTTCTTCTGTTGAAACGTGAACCGCTGCGTTAGAAGCTGCGTGCATTTTTGCTGTTTCATTTGCATGCTCACTTGCCTTTGATTTTGCTGCAGTTTCTTTTGTTTCTTCTTCAATTGCTTCTTCTTCAGGCTTTGCTTCTACATCTTCTGTAGCGTCTGTATCTACAGCTTCAAGCTTAGCGAGAACAGTTGTAAGAAAGTCTGCAAGCTTTTGAGCATCTTCCATTGTAAACTTGCTTGCCAACGCTTGAATAAGCTCATCTAGTGAAAGATTTGTTGCTTCTTCTACTGCTTCACCTAGCTCTTCCTCTGGTACGTCAACTTCTTCAACATCTGTTTCTTCTGTTTCCTCTTCTTGTGTATATCCTTTATCTTCTGTGTCCATTTCTGTTGCTTCTTCTGAATCTGTATTTTCTTCTCCTGCTGTTTCTTCAGTTGAAGCTTCCTTACCTTCTTCTTCGTTAACAGTTGCTTCTGCCTCAGTATCTGCTTTCTCTTCTGTAGCCTCTGAATCCATTTCAGTTGTAGCATGTACAGCTGCATTTGGTGCTGCATGTGCTTTTGCTGTTTCACTTGCGCGCTCACTTGCCATAGACTTTGCTTTATTGGCAACAGATGGGCTTACCTTTGTATCTTCTTCTGCTTGAACGTCTGCATCTGTTTCTTCTTCAAGTGTTGTATCCTCTGCTGAAACTTCAGCTTCAACTTTCGCATGAACAGCAGCATGTGATGCAGCATGTGATTTTGCCGTTTCGCTTGCATGCTTGCTTGCCATGGATTTTGACTTTTTCTTCATTGAATCTTTTGCTTCTTTTACAGCAACCTCTGTTTTTTCAATTTGCACTTTCTCAACTGAATCTTTCGCATGGCCTGCCGCTTCACTTACTTGACCACCAGCGAAAACTCCTACAGAAAGTACCCCTGCTAACACGAAAGATTTTACAATAGTTGTTCCTTTAATGTTCATTTTCATTTTGAATTCGCTCCTTTTTTCTAATTTGTTTTTAATTTAACGTACACTTAGAAAAAAAGAGCATTCTTTGGCGGTTGTGACGGGGGAGCATTAATCCATTGATTTTGAAAAACCCGTTCTCGAGAACCATAAGATTGAATGAGATTCAAACTTAGCTGTTTCTCGATTTCCAACCACTTTTCATTAAAATGACTAGCGTTCTGGCTGTTGCTTGTTCTGTCTTTAGACGAACTACCAGGCGTTTTCGTCTGTTGCTCTGAATGTATAATCTGAACGTCTACAGGATACTTTTCATGAGGCTGAGGTGGCTTTTCTTCTTGTGGTGCTGATTGTTCAGATGTCGTTTTTTTAGAAGTATCTTCATTTTTTTCGACAGGTTGGCTTGTACCATTCGCAACCTTTGGATTCTGAATTATTTTCATAGGTGTGTGACTCTCTACCTCAATACCCTTATCGTCGTTCGGTTTTTCAATTGGTTTTTCGACTGTCTTCTCAACCTGCTTCTTCTTAGGTTGAATGACCTTTTTATGTTGCGTAAGCTTATTTTTAGCCTTTGCTTGTTCCTTCTTTTCTCCCTGTTTCACTTCCGCTACTGTAGGCAACGTTTGTTTGGTGGTCTTGTTTGCATTCTTGTTTACAATATGTACGGCATTTTGTGCATGCTCTTTTGCTTGTTCTCGTAGCTGACCTTTATTTGGTTTTTCCATAGACTTTGCCTTTTCTTCATTCACACTGGCTTGTACTGGATTATTTGCTGTATCGGGCAGCTCTACAAGATGACTGTTTTGTTGAGCTGGCTTTGGAAGGATATTCTCTTTCTTCGCCATCGCGTCTGTTGGAAGCAATAAAGCCGTTCCTACGAGTAAGACTGTTATAATGACACTTCGGAAGTTCATCATCTCACCTCCTTTCTCCGTAAACTTCATTCATAATTAAAATTCGGCAAAACTCGACATTTTTTGTCCGCATTTCATATTTTTCTAAAAAATCAGCATTTTTCCCACCAAAAAAATCGCTTCCGCCTTCGGAAACGATTAAACGATGCTTCTATGTCATTTTCTCAACAGCTTCTGAAATATCATAATCACTTGGGTCAAGCTCGGTCGGTTTGCCAAGGGCAAGCTTAGCTAATTCTGCACCGAGATATGGACCGCTCGTTAAGCCTGAAGCCCCAAGGCCATTAGCGAGCAGCAAGCCTTCATAATAAGGACATACACCGAAGACAGGTAGAAAACCTGGCGTAAATGGCCGAAATCCTACCCTTGATTCAAGAATGGTGGCATTTTCTAACCCTGGCGCAATCGTCAAAGCCTTCGTAAAAATTTCCTGCATTCCACCTGCTGTAACACGGGTGTCGAATCCTTTGTTATCCTCATGTGTCGCTCCTGCCACTACACGCCCTTCATCAAATGTTAGGAGATAGTGATTAGTCGGTGGAATTACGACTGGCCAGCTATTTGTATCTTTATCCAGAAGTTCTAAATGAGCAATTTGTGCCTTCTGTGCTGTCACTTTAAAGTGAATATCTAATGGCTGTAACAGATGCTTAGCCCAAACACCTGCTGTTACAATTACTGTATCTGCTGTATACACTTGCTCATTTGCTTGAACACCTGTCACACGCTTTCCTTCAGAAATAAGTTGTGCTTCAGCTTCGACAAACGAAGCCCCGTACTTTTTGGCTGCCCGAATTAAAGCATTGCGGAGTGCACGCCCGTTTACACGAGCTGCTCCACTTACATGAACGGCACGATATTCATCTGATAACGGAGGGAACATCCGTTTCGTTTCTAAGCTTGATAAACGAGTAATTTCTCCAATTTCAGGGGCATCTTCTCGGCGTTTCAATGCACGCTCGATCATCTTTTCAAGCTTTCTCTCTTCTGTATGTAAGCTAATTGCGCCAACCCGTTTATAGCCTGTACTTGTTTCCCCATCTGCTTCTAACTCTTTAATTAACTGTGGATAGTAACGTGCTCCCCCACTAGCAAGCCGATACCATGTTTTATTACGACGCTGCGAAAGCCATGGACAAACGATCCCAGCTGCGGCATCTGTCGCCTGACCTTCGTCTTTCCTGTCCACAATTGTAACCTTCGCTCCTTCTTTTGCGAGCTGATAGGCTGTTGATGCTCCTAGAATCCCTGCTCCCACTACAATGTATGTTTGCACTGCTAACACCTTTTCCTATTTTTATTCGTCGTTCCTCTCGTTATTTTACAAGAGTTTTGGTCAGTGCTCAAACGAACAAATTTCAATCTTTCGTCTAGGAATGCGCTTCTACTTCAACTGGCAAATGTGCTGGTGCTTTCGGGACGTTTCGGGATTCATAATTAATGTTCTCGGACGAGTATATCGTAATAATCATCCTACCTCCTTGTACTTTTGCTCGGATGAGGACAGGCTGATTATAGTTATTTTTGAAAGCAAAGTCCGGGCCATACCAACTGACTGTTGCATCTCTCCCTGGTGGAACATACGGGACACGCCTGCTGTGTGAAAAGCGTTTTACAATCTGCACACCCGCTTGGTCAACAGCATTGAACAATGTGGATGAGACTTGGCATATTCCTCCTCCAATCCCTTCCGCTAACTCCCCTTTTACAATAACAGGGGCAGACATATAACCTTTTTCTTTTGTTCTTTTTCCGACTACTTGGTTAAATGAAAAAGTCTTGCCTGGAAACACGACATGGCTGTTAATCGCCTCTGCCGCAAGCTTAATATTTCGTGAACGTTCTTTATTAGTTGGATTGAAATAGGTAACATAAGAACCGATTTGTTTTGTGCGAATATTTGCAAGCAGTTCACTATCTACTTCTGGATGTAAAGTATGCTTTGGAATCTCCATTTCGGCTGAACCGCTACTGTAATAATAAGCATAAAATTGTGCTCTAAATTTATACTCGTTAAGCATATAGCCTGTTTTCCCTTCTTTAATTTTCCCATTATCATCAATCTTGGCGTTTACAGGCTTTAGGTGTATTTTTTCTTTTAATTCTTTTACAAATTGTTGATAACCTTGTTCATTGATAACTGTTTCCCCGAAAATAGGCATGTGCAGTTCAGCTCGATTAATTGAAGCAACTGGCTCTCCTTCATTTTTTACAGTTAAATTGTCAGTAACGTCCATTTGACTTCCCAGTAAATAAAAAAATGCAATAAGTGCAAATTTCATACTACGGCCACCTCCTGACAGTAGTATGTGCTAGGATCCACATTCTAAAAAATAAAAAGGATGCCCAAAAATTGGACATCCTTTTTTAATTGTTATGATGTTTTCTTACGCGGCTTCGGCTTAATATATAAACCAAGCTCTTTCTTTTCTTTTGTCAATGAACGATATAGTGAAAGCATCATAAGCACCATGATGAATGAGAATGGAAAGGCTGCAACAATCAAGGCATTTTGCAGCGCTTGTAGCCCACCACTATAAAGAAGAATTAATGCAACAGTTGATTGCGCAATACCCCATGTTAATTTAACAGCGTTTGGCGGCGTTAAAGAGCCATATGTCGTTTGCATCCCAAGCACGAATGTTGCTGAGTCTGCAGATGTAATAAAGAACGTACCAATAAGTGTAATCGCTACGAACGATAATAACGTTGATGCTGGGAACTGGTTAAAGATCGCAAACAATACTTCTTCTGTAGCAAACTGTGTTAAATCAACACTTCCTGCATTTTGGACTTCAATCGCAGAAGTTCCAAATACAGCAAACCAAAAGAAGCTAACAAGTGCCGGCAACAATAATACGCCAATTAAAAATTCGCGAATTGTTCGTCCACGCGATACACGCGCAATAAAGATTCCGACAAATGGTGACCAGGAGATCCACCAAGCCCAATAGAAAATAGTCCAACCGTTAATCCAAGCACGGTGTTCTTCATTTAAAGGCGCAATACGGAAGCTCATTTGGGCTATGTTTTGAATGTAGCCACCAATTGAGTCCGTAAAAATATTAAGCATCAAAATTGTTGGTCCAACAAAGAACATTAAGATTAATAAACCAATAGCTAAAATCATATTTGTGTTACTTAAATATTTAATTCCTTTGCTCAATCCAGACCACGCTGAAATCATGAATAGTACCGTAACTACAGCGATAATAAAGAATTGAGAAGTAAAGTTCTTAGGAATACCAAATAAATATGCTAAACCACCGTTTATTTGAGCTGCACCGAATCCAAGTGTCGTTGCAACCCCCACAACTGTCGCGAAAACTGCGAGCACATCTACAATTGTCCCAAGGAATCCGTCCATGCTTTTTCCTAACACAGGTTTTAATGTCGCTGAAATTAACCCTGGCTCATCTTTGCGAAATTTAAAGTAGGCCAAAGCTAATGCCACGATTGCGTATATTCCCCACGCATGAATACCCCAGTGGAAGAATGTGTAGCGCATCGCTTCTTTGTTTGCTTGAGCTGTTCCGCCTTCAGCTAGCGGTGGGCTCATGTAATGGGAAAGCGGTTCTGCTGCTCCCCAGAATACAAGCCCGATCCCCATACCAGCACTAAATAGCATTGCGAACCATGTGCCTTTTGAATACTCAGGCTTTTCATCAGGCTTCCCTAATTTAATTGTGCCGACAGGGCTGAAGATAAGAAAGATACAAAAAATCACGATCGTTGTCACTAAAATTAAATAATACCATCCAAATGTTGACGTAATAAATGACTGAATATTTGCTGTCACACTTTCAAAGCTGTCTGGTAAAGCAACACCAAACACAACCGACGCCAATACTAATGCAACTGTTATCCAAAAAACGTTTGATATTTTACCCATCCAATTTCTCCTTTTTTATTAAATTATTCCTTAGGCTGTAAAAAGTATCAGAATATTTACAATTATAACCAACACCCATGCCGAACCTCCTAAAGACAATCAGATATAAATATAACAGACTTGATAACATATTTCCACAAATAAAAATAAGTTTTTGTCCAAAAATGTCGAAAAACAGCTTTGAAGCAATAAAGATATCTTTTCCACTCTCATCAAACCTTAATCAAAATAAAAGCCTCAACTCTTATAAGGAAATCTCACTTATGCCTTATGAACAAGTTTTTGAGATGAGAGGAGGGGTAATATGTATATTAATAGCCATTTAGTGGGAGTGATTCGATGAGTGAAAATGCACGAAAGAGAGATATTGATTTAATATCCCCCGAACTTCGTAATCTTCTTAAATCAATCAGTACACCGAAAAAAATTTCAAAAGGAAGCTTTTTATTTCAAGAAGGAATGGAATCAGAAGAAATTTATTTAATACAAGATGGCTTAGTGCAAATTAGTAAGCTAACAGTTGACGGCAAAGAGCTTACACTGCGAATTTGCAAGCGTGACGATATTGTTGGGGAACTAACTCTCTTTTCTGACAATGCAAAATATATGCTAAGCGCACTGGCTGTTGAAGATAGTGAAATCCTAACAATAAAAAAAGAAAAATTAGAACAAGAGCTTGTAAAAAACTCAGAGCTGACATTCGAATTTATGAAATGGGTTAGTACGCATTTACGAAAAATCCAATCAAAAATCCGTGACCTTGTTCTTTCGGGGAAAAAAGGAGCTCTCTATTCAACACTAATTAGACTTTCGAACAGCTATGGCGTCCAAAAGGAAGAAGGCATCTTAATCGACCTTTCCCTTACAAATCAAGATTTAGCAAAATTTTGTGCGTCGACAAGAGAAAGTGTTAACCGAAGCTTAAGTGAGCTAAGAAAATTAGGCATCCTTTCAACAGAGCCCTCAGGGAAATTGTTCATCCGCGACATTGAACACTTAAAAGCAGAAATCGGCTGTGAATATTGCTCTGTTGACATTTGCAATATTGATTAATTTCCTCTGCATGTGCGAAACATCACATATCTTATCTCATTTTTCGTTTATACTTAAGTTATCAAGCATGAGAGCGGAGGAAGAACAATGATAAAATCTGACTATTTGTTATATCTTAAAAGTATTCCCGCCTTTCAAAATGCCAATAATTCGCTTCTTTCCAAAATTGGGAAAAACGCTAATCTTGTTGAATTAAAGCCAAACTTGGAAGTAAATGAATGTACAGAAACGGATCAGTTATATATTGTTCTAAACGGACAGGTCGAGTTGTCTCTCCAAAATAATTATGAACAGCTTGTTATCGCAGTGTTAGAAAGTGGAGAAGTCCTTCCTTTTTTTAATTCAAGTAACATGAACATCAAAACGACAAAACCAACAGTTTTGCTCAGTGTTTCAATTCACCTGCTAAGAAGGCTGATGCAGGAAAACCCAGCATTGCAAATTAACTTTCTTAAGTTGCTTCAAGAAAGCTTAAATTACTGTTATAACGTATTAGCATCTAATGTGCCGCGTGTTCAATAAAAAAAGAGGGTGACCTCCAAAAGAACTTTGAAGGTCATCCTCTTTCTTTTATAAATAAGGGTTTTCTGATCATCCGATGATGCGAGCTACAAAGTTTTCTAAGTTCGTCACATCAATAATATTTCGGTTGCATTGGTCACTGTCTATGCACATATAATTGCCATATGCTTTATAGGCGTCCACTGAGCTTGTCTCCTTATTAACAGCTGTTACGAGTGCCACTCTTTCATATTGATTGCAAAGTGAACACATATTTTTTTGTCGTATAGGTGTATATTTACCTTCAATGCCAATTAGCTCGCTATCCATTTCATAAACGAGATATATGGTGTTTGAACTATAGTCTTTCCAACCAATATACGTTAAAGATTTGTAATCAAGCTCTAATTTAGGCATTTTTAATTTCTTTACTTTTGGAAATAGACTCTGTAATTTCTTTGTATTAAGTTTGGGAAATTTCGTACGATAAATGGAAAGCATGTCCAGATAATTCGAGAACTCCTCTTCCTTCCGCATTTTCGCAATTGGGCGTAACAGCGCCTGTTGTTCAATTGTCATATCAGGAAACATATTAAAAACCTTCTCACGCGCACTTAATTTTACCGCTTCAATAATCTCAGGGTCTTTCACTGAATTAATCTGATATAGCACTTGATAAACTTGCTGTTTAATAAAATTAAAATGATGATTTCGAATAAATGGTTCCATCTGCATTTCCTCCTAGTTGTATGTTACGACCCTGTGAAAGAAGACCTTCAACGTAGTCGAAAAGAATCCTCTTAATCTACCATTCACCACTACAGACAGGTTGTAAACATATAGACAGACCCTTTTTCTTAATGTTTCTTTTACTTCAATGGAAGAAAGATATGAATCATCGATGTATCATCCTCTAATTTATTTCCGTTTATTAATTCTGCGGTGATTTCCGACAACAATGCATTCCCCATACCCTTATCACTATGGAATTTAGTTGATAAATAGTTGACAAGCTCTTGTTCATTGCATTTATACATATCGGATAAACCATCCGTATAAAGAAAAAGCCTTGCGTCTGTCTCCTCAAACGACATACTCTTACTATGGAATTCTTCAATGGGGATAATACCAATCGGCGGGATAAGTGATTCTAATTCTACAATCGTTTTCTCCATTACAAGAAGCGGCGCTGGGTGCCCTGCGTTTATATAGTCAATCCTCCGTTCTTTCGTATTAATTAATGCATAAAAGGCTGTAAAATATGGTTTTCGGTAATTATCTTCATAATTCATTAAAATCGACTTAAAGTTCGCTTGAAGGGCTTCCATTACCCTTTTTGGCTTCATATAAGTCGTTACAATTCTTCTTAAGTTCGAATGAATCGCCATTGTAATAAGCGCTGCTGGAATTCCATGCCCCATTACATCAATTAAAATAACTCCATACCTTTCTTCATCAATTTGATACCAGCTGTACAGATCACCCGACACTTCTGAACTTGAAAAATAAACCCCATGGATCAAAATTTTTTCATTCTCAATCGGAAGAGGCAATACACTTGTTTGAATAGTACTTGCCAGCTGTAATTCTTCTTGATGCTTCTGTTCTAAACGTTTTCGTTCACTAATGTCACCGCGAATACTAACATATTGATAGGGCTTATTTGTATTTCCATCAATAAAAGGAACGATGACGGTCTGAACCCAATAGAATGATCCATCCTTTGCTCGGTTACAAATTTCACCCGTCCAGCTCTGACCACTAGTGATCGTTTCCCACATTTCTTTGAAAAAAGTCTTTGGATGGTAGCCAGATTTAATAATTCGATGAGTAGCACCAATTAGTTCTTCCTCTTTATATTTCGATAACTCTATGAACTTGTCGTTTACATATGTAATAACTCCCTGAGCATTCGCTATGGACACAATCGCATGCTGTCCAAGGGCATATAAGATATTATTAAGTTGGCTATCGGCTTCCTTTGCTTTTTCTGCTTCGAGCATTCTTGTTTTATATTCATGATGTAATTTTAATGCTGATTTCACTTGAGCAAGCAAGTCGATCCGTTTAATTGGCTTTGTAAGATAAGAAAAGCACCCTGCTTCAAAGGCTGCTTCTAACTTTTTTTCATCATGAAAGGCAGTAATCATAACAACTGGAATATGTCCATACTCTTTACTTTCCTTTAGCGTTTTACAAAATTCAATTCCATCTACCTCAGGCATTTGAATATCAAGCAGAATGAGCTCAATTGTGTCGCATGAAACCTGCAAAACCTCTAACCCTTCAACTATAGAAGAAGCGGTGAATACGTCTTCATAGCCATATGCTTTTAGCATTTTCTTAATGAGCAGTAAATTCGTCTTATGATCGTCAATGGCTAATATCCCCATTCTTATCCCCCTGTATAACTGTCTCTTTCTTCTATTGTAAGCCCTTTTAACAATTTTAGTAATAAAAAAGTGCACCTCGTAGACAAGGTGCTAAGAGTTACGCGAAAAAGGATGTATAATACGACTTGCAACATTGAACCAATTAATTCGGTGATTGACCAATGCCCGTTCAACAAATTCTAAGCGAAATGCCTTTGTTAGAAGGTCAAGCTGATCATTACTTAACTGCTCAATTGCCCTGCGCAATGTAAGAGAATCATGATAGTTTTGAAATAACCCTTTTGTTAACTCTTCATACTTACCAAGCCCGCATAGATCGTGTGCAGCGTATATTCCTGAAATAATTGATGGCAGCTGTCCAAAACCTTGAAACGGGGTCATCACACCTAGACAATTACCTGTAAAGAAGGTATTACCAATTCTTGGATAACGCGCCTTTCCGATTACGAAATTATTTAATGAAAATGTCTCTGTTATGTGCAGATTTTGCCCCAACTTCTTACATGCCTCATCGTAGAATCGCTTCCACAACTCCTCTTTCTGTACACCTTCGTTTTCAGGATATTGCGGATAAGCAATGATCAAACTTCCTTCTGTTTGACAATGCGGAAGGAAGTAAGACACTCCTTTTGGTGCATAATGATGATTATGCCAAGTATGTATATCTGTAACTTCGAAGTTTCCCTTTACTAACGCTCCTTTAAAAGAAACCTTTACTGCTGTATCAAATGACTGTAGCATCTGTGTATAGCTAGGGTCACCGGTTGCTAGCACAATATGCGTGTACTCCTTAGCAATATCGTCATAGCTCACATCTTCATTAAAATAAATCTTCGTATGCAACTGTGCTTCAAGCTGCTTTTCATAGGAATGAGGATGTTTGCCCCGCATATTAATCGACCCTAAATGCCCTTCAAAACAAGCTGACTCATTAGGCGAATAAACATACATCTTACGAATATTACTGCTTGGCTTCAAATGTATATCATGTTCTTCTGAGAAATATTTCACGCCATCATCTATCGGAATATGCAGCATTGAAGACATCGTTTCTGCTACAACAAACCTATCACCAACCATCCCACGTTTTTCAAATATATCTACAAAATACCCATGCTTCTCCAAGGTGATTGCACATGCAAGTCCTGACAATCCTGCTCCAATAATCGCAATTTTCATCGTCCCACTCCATCCATTTCCTGTTAGGAATAGGTTTTGATAAAAATGAGTTCAATATTCAGTAGTATGTGTCGAATATTGCCAAGGAAATAATCCTTTACAAACAGAAGAACAGATTCTAGTCGTTTCCTATTCTATCTCACCAATCTCACGCTCCAAAATTTGTCCGCTGTCTGGGTGAACCCAGAAAATTCTCTTTACATTGTCATGAAATCCGTAGAAAAAATAATAGTCTTGCCGGTAATTTATTTTCACTTCCTCATAGTCATCTATCTCTATACCTTCTATATGCTCAAGCATTTGCCGTGCTTCCACATAGCTATAAATAGGTTTGAAAAAGAGAAATAGAATAGGCAAGATACTCAAGCCTACCAGCAAGCTTTTAATAAATTTCCTCATTGTTCGTGTCCGAAACTTTAATGCCCTTTCCCGCAAAACCAATGCCGAAACCGCTGTTATGATAAGTATCGCAAAAATATATTCCACCTGGATTGTTGGATAGGAACTAAGTAAAAAACAGAAAAAAATAAATTCGAGAACCGCGATAATACTAATTGTAAGTAATACTACCGAATAGGTCTTAATAATAATTTTCCGCTTATAATAATTTCCCCATTCTTCTCGCTGTTTTTTTAACCTATTTAAAGCTTCAAAACCATTAAGAATAAGAACGAAAATAAGCCCAAGTAGAATTGATAACCCGATATAATTAACTGTATCTTCCTTCAACATCATACCTAAAGGATTTTGAATAATAAGCACACCAATTCCTCCAAGCAGAATGATGAACGATTGAATGATGTTTCGCTTGTTCGTCATACTACCACTCCAAAATATTTATTTAAGAAATTCAGCCTAATAATAATGACTAAGGTTGGAAGTATAACATAATTATCCCTGCAATCAAAACGACAAAAGCTCCAGTCTTTATCAACTGGAGTTCTAAAAAGTATACCTCATAAAACATTATTCCAAAGTTATTTTCTAGTCATCATCTGGGTTTGGCTTGTCCCTATCGTCAGTTGTAGAAGCACTTTCTCCGCGGTCCGAACACCTTTCGTTATGTATGCGCCGCTGCTTAATAATAATAGCAAGCACGGCTCCCACTAGACCAAGAATCATTCCAATATCACTATTGTAATATAGTGACAAAAGAATCAAGATGGTTGATGGGATGACAATAATCATTTGTAATGTTCTCATCTAATCTCCTCATTGCTTCTATTCAATTTGTTGGTGACATCTCATTCTTTTTTAAATTTAATTTCACTATTTCCATTCACAAAATAACCTTAACATATTATCCCATAAAGTTCTAATTTTCTACTAATCTTTCTTTATAATTTCACCACTGTTTGGATGAATTAAAAAGGTTCCCTTCCCATCACTATTTTTCACTTGATAATAATAATGACTATCACTGTAGTTTGTTTTAACGTTAAAGTCAATAATGTTAACTGATTCAGTGCGCGCAAGAATGTGTTTCGCTTGCTCATAGCTGTAGGTAGGCTTTATTGATAAAAAAATAACCGGTAAAATGAGTATAATAAAAAAAACACCAATTACATTATATTTAATCGTCCGACGTCGTAACCTTTCTGCTTGCTGCCAAATAATAAGGTTCAAAATGATTACTATGTTAAGTGGTATGATGTATAAGGAAATACTCATCGTCGGATAAGAACTAGCATATATGAATAAACCAATCATCTCGAATACAGCAGTAAGGCTTAGTACCAATAAAATTTTCGGAAGCCTTAATCGCATTGAGTCCATATTAGCTCACCTGCCGTTCTGATTTTTGTTGTAACAACTCTTGCAAAGTATGAGCTATTTCCCACAGCAACCCCATAATTACTCCCAACAATACGGAAACACCATTAAAAGAATCTGTATCAGCTCCAATAACTGTGTCAAACGCTTGATTAATGACCAAACCTGTAAAGGCACCGCCAAATATCATTAAATAAATCGAACCATTTCGTATATTTTTCACCCTACTACCCTCCGCTTCAAATTCATACCCCTTGCACTCAGTTAACTCCATTTATGGAGCAAATGGATAAAACATAAACGCAACAAAGAACAAGGAAGCGACTACACCAACCCCATAAACCAAAGTAAACAAAATACCGAGTACAATCAGCGACCATCTTGTGCTCCCCTCTACTTCATAAGCTTTCTTAAAAATACGGAAATCAATAAGCACGACTAAGGTAATCATTAAGGTAATATAAAACGGAACAACCCAATCACCAAGCTCGATTGAACCGCCGCTTGAAAGCCATTCTCCTTTGTCTTTGAAGAACCCTGTCTTCGTCTTAATATATAATTCACCTGCTAGAAAGATAGCAATCATTCCGCCATATATACTGCCAAACCATAGCTTAACTTTCTTCGAAGCTCCTATTAAAAGGGCAGCTACAACCCCCCGCATAAAGCAGTGCGGCAATTTCCATATATGCTCCTCCTAAGTCTTTTTTTTGCAAGTTAACCCAACACAAAAAAACCATTCCCTAAAGATAACGAATGGGAATAGTAAATTGTTTCAAATTTAGCATAATTCTTCTTTTGAAATAGTGAAAATAGTTCAATTATCCTCCATATCTCTCAAAATTAGTATTTTACAAAAAACAAAAAGCTGCCACTTAGACAGCTTTTCCAATGTTATTCTTCTGGAATATCTTTATAATGGACGTAACAATTCTTGCCTTTATCTTTCGCATGATAAAGTGCTTCATCTGCATGTTTCATAAGTGATTCAATGTCTTGGCCATCTGCTGGATAAGCAGAAATACCGATGCTGAATGAAGAATCGATTTTATTTCCTTTAATATGAAACGGCTTTGATAGGTGAGCTAAAATTCGCTTGGCTGCTTCATCCGCTTCAGCTGGTGCAGAAAGTCGAGAAAGCAGAACGGCAAATTCATCCCCACCTAGCCTTGAAATCGTATCTTCTTCACGGATTACAGCTTGAAGTCTAGCTGCTACCTCCTCTAAGAAGTCATCACCGACATCATGGCCGAATGTATCATTAACCTTCTTAAATTCATCGCCATCCAAATAAAGAACCGCGAAACTATATTGATGGCGCTGAGCACTAGAAAACACTTTAGTAATGCTATTATAAAACAAACGTCGATTTGGCAGACCTGTCAGCTCATCAAAGAAAGCCATGCTATTCAGTTCTTTCTCATATTGAACCTGCTGCGTAATTTCCCTCGACACAAGAATGACATGAATCAAATTGTGTTTCTCATCACTAACAGGGTTTCCCTTTACCTCGTACCAAATCCATTCTTCATTATTTGTTCTCTTGCGGACCCGACATGTGAACGGCTGCTTCGTCATAATCGATTCATAGAAAAAGGCATTCAGCTTTTCCCTTTCCTCAGGATGGACGAGATTGCAAAGTGGTTGCTCCAACAGTTGATTCGGTTCATAACCGAGCAAATGACTATGTGAAGGAGAAGCATACGTGATTCGTCCATCTGTGCGGTGAACAGTAATCAAATCCTGTGAATGATCCGCAATTAACCGATAGCGTTCCTCACTTTCCTTCAATGCTTGTAATGCTTTATTCATCTCTGTCCGGTCTTGCCCGATACAGTACACACCAATTACCTTTTCATTGATGAAAATCGGTACATTATTAATTAATAACTGTCTTTCTACTCCATCTTTGCGAGTAATACGAGCTTCATAGGAAGATGACTGTCCTTCTAGCGCCTCATAAAAACGAGTACGGACGAGATCCATATCATCTGGTGTAATAAGTTGTAAAAAAGGCTTATCCGTTAGCTGCTCCTTCATACAGCCAATAAGTGTTTCGCAAGATGAATTCGTTTTCAATATATTCCCTTTTAAATCAAGTGAAAAAATTGCATCTGGACTATATTGAAAGAGTGATTGATAACGAGACTTACTTTCTTCTAAACGTCTTTCTGTCTCAATTCGCTGCTGATTGTCGCGAATAAACGAACTGATTGCCACTACCTCACCTTCAGAACTTCGAATAGGAGATAATGTAATCGAAACATGAACCTTCTCATTATTTCGGTTTGTTCTTGTCGTTTCATACGAGCGGATTGTTTCACCGTTTCGAACTCTTACAATAAGATCATTAATTTCATTTTCATACTCTTCCTCTGTAAAAGGAAGTCGCTTATCTATCAGTTCTTCAAGTTCCCACCCATATAATTCCTCAAATGCTGGATTAACCTGCTTTACAATGCCATCTGTACTAAGGATTGCGATTGCATCAGCTGAATGGGTTAACAATGAGCTAAGAATCTCATAGGTTTCCTCTAAATCACTACTCTTTTTATCAAACAACGGATATATTTTTTTTACATTATTCAGAACTTCTTTGAATCGATCCATATCGTTCTTCTCCCTTATTAATAAAATTCAGTATAGTAGCAAAAACTGAATTACAATTCATAATTTATCCATCATTTTTTTATCATATCATGAATAATGGACAGAGGAGAACTAATTCACTATAGTTTTATTTATATTAAACACCGTTTCAGAACATATTACTTCTTATTCATGAGATCTTTTGTAAAATATATGAATGGAGGTATGATGATGAAGAGCATTTATAGAAGTGAAAAAGGAAAAGAAACGATCCATGCGCATTATAGAACTTATCTCGATTCTTTTCCATTTGAGGTAGAACGAATATATGTAGAGACAAGCTTCGGAAAAACCCATATGCTTGTGACTGGACCTCAAAATGGTAAGCCGTTGTTTATTCTTCAGGGGGGGAATTGTATTAACCCAATGACCTTATCTTGGTTTTTGCCGCTTATAGAGCAGTATAGGATTTATGCCCCAGACACGATTGGTCACCCTGGGTTCAGTGCTGAAGCTCGCATTTCAGCAAAGGACAACAGTTTTGCTCAATGGCTGATAGAAATGATGGATTATCTTAATATTGAAAGCAGTGCATTTATTGGTCCTTCTTATGGCGGAGGCATCATTTTTCGGTTGGCTGCATACATGCCGAATAAAATTGATTGTGCTGTTCTCGTTTCACCTGCAGGCATCCAATTAGGCTCAAAACGGGAAATGATTAAAAAAATTCTCATTCCATTACTATTGTTTAAGGCAACCTCATCCGAAAACTACCTCACTACCATTACAAATATTATGTCAGCAAACAGTATGCAAGATATCGATAAGCAAATTATCGGGGAGATCTTTCAAACATTGAAGCTGGAACAGGAAATGCCTAAATTAACGGAAAAGAAAGAACTTATTCACTATAACGCTCCTACGCTAATCATTGCTGGGGAAGATGATATCTTTTTTCCACAGGAGCGATTATACAAAAAAGCGAAAGACATCATTCCGAACTTAACTGCCTTTAAAACATTAAAAATGGGCCATTTCCCATCACAAGAACATACCCTTTGTATCAACAACGAGATTAGACCATTTTTAAATAACTATTATTAACCAAACAAAAAAGACCGCTCTACCTTCTACAAAGGTGCTGCGGTCTTTCCACATTGCGATTAAACGATTACTTCGTTTCTTTATGCAATGTGTGGCGCTTTAAGCGTGGGCAGTATTTTTTAAGTTCAATACGCTCTGGGTTTGTACGCTTGTTCTTCGTCGTGATGTAGTTACGATCGCCAGTTTCTGTACAAGCAAGTGTAATATTAACACGCATGTCTATATCCCTCCATCAAACAATAATTTCAATTAATATCGCATAACGCTCCATGATCGTGAAGGCCTAAGCTCATACAATCACACCTTAATATCATAGCAAAACGTGACGTGACAATCAAGCATATGTTTTTTGGAGGGAGAACTTTTAGCAGGACTGCGTTTCCATTTGATTTTTGTAGGAAATTTGCGTATTCGAATCATGTTGCAGAGCTTCGTGCATAGAATGGATCGAATCCAATTGCTGAAAAACATGATGATATTCAAACAGTTCTTTTTCAGAACGTGCTGCTATCATATGAAAGTAAACGGAATCCCTTTCATATGGTGCGAGCATTCCTTCTACGCAAAGCGTACTGTCCACTCGTCCGCTTGCAAGTGGACGCCAGCATGCCTCATCAGGAGCATTGCGTAATTGATAGTAAGAAGGCCTAGCATCGTTCGACAATGCATAACGAATACTTTTATCAGCTGTTTTTGCATGGAGACCAAACAAGAAATATACGCCGTCTACATAATGGATAAAGCTTTGCTCGCATGGACTATAGAAACCAATTTGCTCATCTGTTTGTTCTTTAAAATTTTGATGAAACCATATCTCAAACGGTTTCGCCTTTTCTGTATTATTAAACAAGTCAACACGACGTTCAAAAAGAGGGAGCCCTGCATGAATCGTATTTACTGTTTCAAATGTTGTTTCCGTGCTTGAACCGATATGAAGAATTCCCCGCTCTGCCTCAAACCTCCGTTCAAACGCTTCAAGCCTATTGACCAAGCCATCACCAGACACATGTATTGTCACATCACAATTTTTATAACTTTTCATTTTAACTACACCCTTTGGAATTGTTGGATTTTTTTATTTATCAATTCAATTAAGACGTGTGGAATCTTTTTGTCTGTATAGATAACAATGCTGGGGTGATTTATTTCATATGTTAAATACAAACCTTCCCCAGACGAAAGTATTAATGAAAGAGCTTCTACATCCGGCGCCGCATAAAACCCTTCTTGTAAAAAGCTTTCTTTCAGTTGAGTCCATGCCTCATTTCCACAAGGCATTTCATAAAGAAAAAAACGCATATCACCTGAAGTGTGCAATACATTTTGATAACAACTATCTACCGTAAGCACGGTATGCTTGCCAATCCGCTCAAATGGCACATTCGGAAATGCGTGCTGCTTGTATGCACGTTCAAGTTCATATTGCTTCTTATTATTAAGTCTTTCACCGTTCTCATCTAAGCATTGAATAATGACATTGTCATCTTGCATCTCAAGATAGATACCGGCCACTCTTCCCTCATTTGCAGCAAGTGCAAAGCTTACGACTGGCAAAGAACCTGCCTTTTCTTCAAGTACATTAATTCCACCGCTCCGTACAGTATGAATAAAAATATCTTTTAGAAGGCTTGTATAAGGGTTGTTATCACTGCTTATGATAATTTCATCGCCCTCGCTAACAACTGCTTTGTAGGCACCTGCTAGATTTACAATGAATTCAGGTGTCATTTCAATATTTGCTTTTCCGATAATTGAGTGGCCTTGAAATAATGAAACAGGTTGATGATGCCCCCAAACAAGCGAGTGATCGAGAACTGTGTCATGCTCAATTTTTTTGTATGGCCATATCTTCACTTCCGGTCGGACAACAACATCTGCGCCAATTGTTGAAGCACTGCCAACAATGCCGTTCTCATATACCGCTGCTCCATTCCATAACACATTCTTTTCAGCAATAATCGCCCCGCGCAGTTCTGTTTTTTCACCGATATATGAATTTTGCCAAATGATGCTTTTTCTAATTGAGGCTTTATGCTGCACCTCTGCATGAGATCCGACTACAGAATAAGGGTCAATCTTTGCTCCTGAGCGGATAACTGCACCGCTTCCAATATATGCTGGACCTTTAATAAAAGCGCCTTCTTCAATTGAAACACCATCTCCCATCCACACACCGTACTCATCATTCCATACAGCTGAGAAATTGACATTAACTTTACCGCGAAGGATATCTTCATGAACTTGACGGTATTGTTCCGTCGTCCCAACATCCTTCCAATAGGCACTTGACGAATACGTATAAATTGGTTCACCCTCAGCAAGCAGACTCGGAATCAAATCACGACTGATATCCCATTCCACACCAACTGGAATATAATCGAAAATCCTACGGTTAAAAATATAAACGCCTGTATTCACAAGACGACTTTGCAAATTCGTACGGCGAGGTTTTTCTTCAAAGTCAGTAATTTTTCCATTTTCATCCGAAAAAATCACGCCATATTCTTGAGGCTTCGCAACTTCTACAGAAAACACCGTTGCAACTCCGCCATGTTTACGATGAAAAGCAAGTCCTTCTGCTAGATCAAAATCAGTCACAATGTCACCGCTTATTACGAGAAATGTCTCATCACAGAACCCTTGGGTACTATTGATTGCCCCTGCTGTTCCGAGCGGCTTCTTCTCTTCAAAATATTGAATATCTACATCAAATCCTTCTCCGTCTCCGAAATACCGCTTAATCGAAGTGGACATATACTCAACTGTTACCGCTGCTTCCTTTATGTGATAGCGTTGTAATAGTTCAATTAAATGTTGTAAAACTGGTTTTTCCATAATTGGAAGCATCGGTTTAGGAAGATTGCATGTCAGAGGCCGAAGCCGTGTTCCTTTTCCCCCTGCCAATATCACTGCTTTCATGTCAGGCACCCTTTCACTTAGTTCATTACCCTCACCGGCGCCCCATTCCCTATAGACTGCTGACAAGCACTTCTATCATTGACGTTTCTTACATCTGACTATGCTTTGTCTACAGTCAAATCTTATCTTTTTTTTGTATTATTTTGATAATTTAATGATACCATTTGTATTTCATATCCTACAATAAGTGGAAAATGTCGAATGCCGTCCTCCCATGCGCCTCAAGGTATTCCGCCTAGAAAAAAATTTCTGTTTCCTTTTACATTGTCTATATATATGAGGATCCGTTGGAAAAATGCATAAAACGACAAAATTACGCACTTATACATGTTTGAAAAAACTACAATTTTAGAGGTGATAATCATCAAAAAGAAATTTTTGAATGACAAGTTTTGTAGTACACTAGAGTTAACATTAAAAATTGGCAAACGATACCTAATAGTTTGGAGTGTTGACGCATGATGGAATGGGCAATTATTGGTTTATTTTCTGTCGCAATCATTCTATTAATTCTTTCTTTCTTTAAAGATGACAAATTGACAGAACTTGAAAACCAAGTTGACCAGCTTTCAATGACAATGATTAAGGAACATTATCAAATTAAGAAGAAGCTGAAAGTATTTGAAGAAGAGTTGATTCTTAACGAACAGCCCCTCACGGTTGAAAAGCAGCCAGTAAAGCCCCCTTATACGGCAATTGACCGTTCAGAAATGACCGACCAAGAAGAGGTACTGTTTCTCTATGACGCGGGGTTAACCTACGAGCAAATCGCCCAAGAAACAGGTCAACCCTACGATCAAGTGCAATTAATTATTGAACATATTGCAAAACGGGGGAGATAATAATGAGTCGCAATCACATCCGCTACTTTTCACTCGGATTAATCACGGCTTCATCCATCCTTTCACTCGTCTATTTCATCGAACCACAAACAGCTGAGACCACTCAAAAAGCGATTACAGAAGCAGACGTGACTGCTTACTTGGATGAACATGATTATGTCAAAGTGAGTGAAAAAGAATATTACGAACTTGTCGAAGCAAAGGAACAAGCCGACAAGACAAAGCAACAAGCAGAAGCAAAGCAACCGAACGAATTAGCTACTAACAATGCAACCGAACAAAAGAAGCCTGAAGCAAAACCGACCCAAGCCCAAGCTGAAAAAGCAGAACAACCAAAAGAAAAACCGAAGGAAGAGCCAAAACAAGCAAAGACATACACTCTTTCTATCCAATCCGGTATGAGCAGTGACGCTGTTGCCGCAAAATTAGCGGCTAACAAAATGGTAAAAAATGCAGATGACTACAATAACTATTTACTCAAAAACAATCTGCAAAGCTCAATTAGAATCGGTACATATAAAATCACAAGTGATATGACGTATCAACAAATTAGCAAAATTATTACCAAATCTACTAATTAAATAAAGAGTCACTGAAATCTAATATTCTCGTCCATAACATACAAAGCACCCAACCAAAAACTGGTATGGGTGCTTCTTATATAGGTGGCTTATAACGAAGAAATCTTCAGGTGCTTCATCACCTTCTTAATAACCGGCACGTGAAAGCTCTGCTTTCCAGTCTGCTTTCGTGATACAAATAAATGAAGCTTGTCCGTTAAGAGATTCCGTGCAATATGTCGGAAACGAAGCCCGTTTTCTTGACGTGTATCAAGAGCAATCGGCACTTGGTGGTGAATAGATTTCATAATTTCTGCATCCTCTGGAATTACCTCAAGCAATTCAATGTTAAGTAATGAAATAATATCTTCGACTGTAAACTGTGTCTCTTTCTCACAATAGCGATTTATGATCAAAAGCGGTGATGTTTCAAGCTGTTCGTCAAGCATACCAACAATGCGGTCAGCATCTTGAAGGGCAGTCTTTTCAGGTGTTGTCACAACGATCGCTTCCTCTGCAGCAGTAACCGCATTCTGAAAGCCTTGCTCAATGCCTCCCGGTGAATCAATTAATAGATAGTCATAGCCATCCTCAAGCTCACTTATGAGACGCTTTAGCGCATCAGGAGCAATTTCCGTATTCGAATATTCTTTAAAACCAGGGATAAAATGCAAATTTGACAGCCGCTTGTCTTTAACCAAAATGTTATCAAGTGTACAATCCCCATTAAAATAATCTCCAATATCAAAGATAACCCGTTCCTTTAAACCAAGCAGCAAATCAAGGTTACATAATCCGAAGTCAGCATCTATCAAACAAACCTTCTTGTCCATTAATGCAAGCGAGGTCCCTAAATTTGCTGTGATTGTCGTCTTGCCGACACCACCCTTACCGGAAGTGATTGTGATAATACGCGCCATCTTCCTTTTCCCTCCTGTCGAAACTCATTTCCTAATCCTTCACTCCAACAAATATGCCAAATGACCTATACTAAAGACATAATTACACCATTTTTCATACAAATACCTCTGTATATCGACATTTTTTTAAGATTCGAAGATAAATCCATTCTAATACTACTATAATAGTACTATTTAGACCTTAAAAGAATCTTAAAATTCTACAAATTTTTTATTTTTTTTAAGGATAATTGCAATTATTTGCTAGTGGAGTTGGCAAAACGATTTGAAATGAAATAGAGTAATTGAGATGATAGCCGTATTGCGCAGAATATTGTTAAAAAAATTAATGTCACCAGAACAACATTAATGAATCAGTATTTTGAATTTTAACGGTATTGATTGACAATGACTTATGTTAAATATTTCCCCTTTAAAAAAAGATTAAACACCTTCTTCTATAGAGCCAAAACAAAAACGCTGCTTCCTTACCTTTAAAGGAAACAGCGTTTTACCCTATTCATTCAAATCATAGCGGATGCCCTTTACAAGATAGAAGACTTCTTCGGCAATGTTAGTTGTATGGTCAGCAATGCGCTCAATATAGCGGCCAATGAAGGCAAGCTGCGTAATCTGTACGATCTCATCTGGAAAACGAGTTGACATCGGCATCAATTCTGGAACCATTTCTGCATATAAGCGATCCACATCATCATCTGTTTCAGCTACTTTCTTTGCAAGAACAACATCTTCTTCCACATATGCTTGAATCGCAGAAGAAAGCATTTCTTTGACCATTTTTCTCATTTTCGGAAGCTGTTCCATTTCAATGCGATGCTCGCGATTGCCCATCCGAATCACAGACTTAGCAATATTCACGGACAAGTCTGCAATTCGCTCTACATCTGCAGATATTTTTAAAGCAGCAATAATGCGACGTAAATCAATTGCAACGGGTGATTGACGTGCAATTAATATAATTGCTAAATCATTAATCTCTTCTTCCAAATCATCTGCTTTCTGATCTTCTTCAATCACTCGAAGCGCCATATCCACATCTTCATGCTCAAGAGCATAGAAAGCTTTATCCAATGAAACTTCAGCAAGCGTTCCTAATTCTAAAAGCATTTCTTTCATCGTTTTTAGCTTTAAGTCAAACTGTTCCCGTACACTCATTTCATAGCACTCCTAACGTTTACCCGAAACGTCCAGTAATATAATCTTCTGTACGCTTATCAGAAGGGTTCGAGAATAAGCGGTCTGTCTGGTCGAATTCGATAATTTCACCGTTTAAGAAGAACGCTGTCTTATCAGAAATACGAGCAGCTTGTTGCATATTATGTGTAACAATAACGATACTGAAATCTTTCTTCAGCTCTTGGACAAGTTCTTCGACTTTTAATGTTGAAATTGGGTCAAGTGCAGACGTTGGTTCATCCATTAGAATAACATCTGGCTCAATTGCAAGGCAGCGTGCGATACAAATACGTTGCTGTTGCCCCCCTGATAAGCCATATGCATTTTCGTTCAAACGGTCTTTTACTTCATCCCAAATAGCGGCACCACGAAGACTCTTCTCAACAATTCGGTCAAGCGTCTTCTTATCTTTGATGCCATGGATACGCGGACCATAAGCGATATTATCATAGATTGATTTTGGGAATGGATTTGGCTTTTGGAACACCATACCTACTTGAGTACGAAGCTCTTCAACCGGGTATGATTTATTAAAAATGTTGCGATCACGGTAATTGATTTCACCTGAAGTACGTACGATTGGTACCATTTCAACCATGCGATTTAATGTTTTAAGGAATGTTGACTTCCCACAACCAGATGGCCCGATAATCGCTGTTACTTGCTTTTCAGGAATTGCAATATCATTGTTAATAAGCGCGTGGTCATCACCATACCATAAGTTTAACCCTTTTACATTGAAAACCGTTTCTGCTGATGCTGGATTTGTTTTTGTTTTATTTTCCATTGCTTTTGCAACTTTCATCAGTTGAATCCTCCTTCATCTAAATAACCCTTCAAGATTAGTAACGCTTTTGAAATTTATTTCGAATAAACACAGCAATTGAGTTCATGATAATAAGCATTAATAACAGGACGATAATTCCGGCTGCTGCCACAAAGTGGAATTCTTCTTGCGGGCGACTCGTCCAGTTAAAGATTTGAATCGGCATAACTGTAAACCCACTTAAATAGTTTTCAGGCAAGTACGCAACGAATGTTAACGCACCAATCATAACGAGTGGAGCTGTTTCTCCAATCGCACGAGATAAAGCAAGAATCGCACCTGTTAAAATACCAGGAATGGCTGCTGGTAACACGACGCGACGAATTGTTTGCCACTTTGTCGCACCCATTCCAAACGATGCTTCACGAAGTTCTTTCGGTACAGAACGAATCGCTTCTTGTGCTGCTACAACGATAACAGGCAAGATTAAGAGACTCATTGTCAGCCCACCGGCAAGAATGCTTCGGCCAAGACCAAATGTACGAACGAAAATGGTTAAACCAAGAAGACCGAATACAATTGATGGTACACCTGCAAGGTTTTGAATGTTTGTTTGAATGAATGTCGTAAAACGATTTTTCTTTGCGTATTCTTCCAAGTAAAGCGCTGTTCCGACACCTAAGATAAGGGAAACTGGCGCAACAACTGACATCATCCACAAGCTTCCGTAGATCGCTGCTTTAATACCAGCCTCTTCAGCATGTCGAGAGGCGAAATTTTGAAAGAATGATAAATCAACATAACCTAATCCTTGAGTCAATACACGATACAATAACGTTGCTAATACAACCAAACCAAATGAAGTAGCTGTGATAAAGATATATTTGTAAAGGCCGTTCTTTTTTAGACGCTTTGACGTATTCTTTCTGACAAGTGATTGATCAACTAGTTTCATAATTAATATTCCTCCCTAAAGCGACGAGAAATCCATTGTGCAAATAAGTTCATCACTAGGGTGAATACGAACAATGTCATACCTACTGCATAGATACTATAATAAATTGTTGTTCCGTACCCTGCGTCACCTAGACTTACTTGAACAATATAGGCTGTCAACGTTTGGATGGAATCTGTTACATCCAATGTCACTTTCGGACTTGCTCCACCTGCAACGGTAACAATCATCGTTTCACCGATTGCACGAGAAATACCAAGTACGAAAGAAGCGATAATTCCTGATAAGGCAGCTGGCAATACAACCTTAAGTGCCACTTCTAAGCGTGTTGCACCTAAACCTAGTGCACCTTCACGCATTGCATTCGGCACAGAGCTCATGGCATCTTCTGAAAGCGAAGCAACCATAGGGATAATCATAACCCCAACGACAATTCCAGGGCTCAATGCGTTATAGATGGATAGTTCAGGAATAATACTTTTAAGAAGAGGTGTTACAAATGTCAAAGCAAAGTAGCCATATACAATAGTCGGCACACCTGCAAGTACTTCCAAAATTGGTTTAATCACACGACGTGTTCGGTCAGTCGCATACTCACTCAAGAAAATGGCTGAACCAAGACCAATGGGAATTGCCACAATCATAGCAATAACTGCAATTAATAGTGTTCCGTTAATAAGCGGCATAATACCGTAGTCCGGATTTTCGCCAAAGAACGGATACCATTCTGTACTCGTTAAGAACTCTACCATTGAGACACGGTCAAAGAATGTAAAAGTTTCAAACAATAGGGTAAATACAATACCCACTGTTGTAAGAACCGAAATACTCGCACATACAAATAAGAAAATCGGAACAAGCTTCTCAATTATTCCATGCATCGAACGTTTTGATTTTTTCTCTTTAATGATCTCGTTGACAGAGATATCCTCGGCAAAATCTTGTTTTTGCTTCGGTATTGCCATTATGAAAACCCCTTTCATTTACATGGCGAAGTGAGAAGTGAAGCTCACTTCCCACTTCAAACATTCATCTAATTACTTTCCAGCTGCTTCTTTCACTTTATCAAGCTGCTCTTGATATTTTTCATCTGGAAGTGCTACATAACCAACTTCCTCTGCTAGAGGACCTGCATTTTCAAGTGTATATTTTACATAGTCATACACATGCTCTTTTTCTTTAAGAGACTTCGTATTTACATATGTGAACAATGGACGAGAAAGTGGAGCATATTCACCGCTTTGAATTGTGTCACCATCAGGTTTTACTGCACCTTCACCGTTATCGATGCCTACAACGTTAAGCTTATCTTTGTTTTCAAGGAAATAAGCATAACCGAAGAATCCGATTGCTCCTTCTTCACCAGCGATACCGTTAACAAGTACGTTATCATCTTCTGAAAGCTGAGCGTCACGACGCATAGGCTCATCTTCAAGGATTACTTCATTCCAGTAGTCATACGTACCAGAGTCTGTACCAGGGCTGAAGAATTTAATTTCTTTGTCAGGCCATTCTGAACGGATATCAGACCATTTCTTGATTTCACTGCCTTCTTTCCACATCTTCTTAAGCTCTTCAACTGTTAAGTCAGTTGCCCAGTCATTTTCACTGTTTACTACTACTGAAAGACCATCATAAGCAAGTGTTAATTCTAAATATTCAACGCCATTTTCTTCGGCAAGTTTTTTCTCTTCATCTTTAATTGGGCGAGATGCGTTACTTAAGTCAGTTTCGCCAACTACGAAACGCTTGAAGCCGCCACCAGAACCAGATACTGCAACAGGTGCTTTAACTTTCGGCTGTTGTCCTGCATATTCTTCTGAAATAGCTTCCATAATCGGGAATACTGTTGATGAACCATCAATTGCTACTTCACCTTCAAGTTCGCCGCCACCGTTATTTCCTTCACCTTCAGCTGGCGCGCTATTTCCGCCGCCTCCGCATGCTGCTGCTACAACCATCACTGCAGCTAGTAAAAGCATTAGCATTGCTTTCTTCATGTGCTTCATTCCTTATTCCCCCTAATTTTTTTAAAAGATTGAGTTAGGCTTGTACATGTAACCTAACCTTTTGGGTTTGTGAAGCTTTTGGCCTGTTGCCCCGCTCCGATTAGTATATTACGCCTGTACTTTTAAAGACGTTTTAATCGAGTGTTAAGGTTTTGTAAACCTCGCATATTTCTACATACATCGGGAAAAATCTTTATTTTCAGAGAAAAAAAGAAAGTACCTGCCAATTTTGACAGGTACTTTCTTCATATGTTTCCTCTATTCAGTTGGTTGCTGTCCTTCAGCTGGCTCAGCCTTTTCTCCCTGTTCATCACCTTGCATTCGTTTCTTTTTCAAGTCATAATACGTTTCCATAATACGCTCACCAATATATTTATTAACAGCATAGTCATCATGTGTCCATGGCACAACTACTGCAAAGGATACTTCTGGGTTGTCATAAGGGGCATAACCGACAAGTGTTAAATTGTACGTCTGCTCAACTGGATCCCCAGGCTTGCGTTTTGGTCCATAATAGAAGGTTTGCGCTGTACCAGTCTTACCAGCAGGTTTATATTCAGCATCACCAAATGGACTATATGCTGTACCATTTGGTTCCTGCATAACTTGGCGTAACCCTTCTTTGACACGATTTATATGTTCATCACTCATACTGATTCGATTTAAAATATTTTTCTCATATTGATAAAGCACTTTACCTGGTTCATCTTTGTTAATCGCCGGTTCACGAATTTCTTTTAATAAATGAGGCTGAATGCGATAGCCGCCATTTGCAATTGTGGAAATGTACTGAGCAAGCTGAATCGGTGTATACGTATCAAACTGCCCAATCGCCAAGTCCATTAAGTTACCAATGCGGCGTGCTTCACCTGTAATTCCACCCGCTTCAAACGGTAGGTCAATGCCTGTTTTTACGCCAAGACCAAATTGACTGAACGAATTTCGCATCGCTTCAAATGCCTCTGGATTATTAAACGGTGCACTTTGATTTGGTTGGTAATTATATCCACCCATCATCATGGCAATCCTGAACATGTAAACATTCGATGATTGCTTCAAAGCTGTTAAATCATTAATCCAGCCCATGTTTTTCCACGATGACTTTTCAGACGTATTCTTAATGCGAATTGGTGTATCAAACAGCCGCTCTCCAGGCTCAATGACCCCTTGATCAAATGCAGTCAATACAGTCGCACCTTTGACGGCAGAGCCCATTTCGTAAGCTGATGTCACTGTACCAAGTGCATAATCATAAAACTCATACTTTCCTTCATCATTTTTTGTATACTTTTTACCTGCAAGCGATAAAACTTCTCCTGTATGCGGGTCCATCATTACTACAAATGCAGAGTCTAAGAAACGATTATAATGAGGATATTTCTGCTTCGCCTTTAACAGCTCTTCCTTAATAATTTTCTCAACCTCTTGCTGGAGCTCAATATCAAGCGTAAGTATTAAATCCTTTCCACGTTGACCATTTGCGACCACATTTGTTTTATCTAACTTACCAGAAGCGTCTATTACATTAATAATCTTTTCTTTTTGACCACGTAACGCATCCTCATATTGAAGCTCCAAGAAGCTCCGTCCAACTCGGTCGTTACGGCTATAGCCACGTGATAAGTAATATTCCAACGATTCAGCCGGTAGCCCTTGTTCAGATGACGACACATTGCCTAAGAAGGATTTAAACGTATCACCGTAGGCATACTTTCTATCCCAATCTGTCGTTGTATTGACACCTGGCAGTTCTTCAAGGTGCTCACTTACCACTGCATATTCTTCTTTCGGAACATTTTTCTTTACATATTGTGGTGTTAAATCATAGCCTTGATTCATCTCACGAAAAATGGCTAACACTTCAAGCTCTTCCTTAGAAAAGCTTTCTAGTTCTTCTTTTGGAATTCGCTCTAATTGCAGCTTATACAACTCTTTATCTTCGAGGTCCTCAATCTCTTTTTCAGATAATAATGCTTTCGCTTCATCTGGATGTGTTAGCATCCAATAATCTTTCTTATCTCGTTCTGTGACATGTTCTGGTGACTTCTCTATATACGCAGCAAGCTTGCGAGCAACCTTTAACGTATCCTCAACTGAAGTACCTTTCATACGGGTGTACGTAATTGTATTTAACGGTTCGTTATCAACAATCACTTGATTATTTCGGTCGTACATTTTCCCACGTGGAACTGGGGTATTAACAATGACATTTTCCGTTCGTTCAATTTCGTTCTTATATGTTTCTCCTTCGACAATCTGTACGACACCAAGCCGCAAGATAATACTTGAAAAAATCATAAATACGATAAAGAACAATATATTTAAACGAAACGGAATGTGAGATTTATTCTTTTTTTTCTTCACAAATCCTCTCCCTCTCCAATTAAAAAACAATCATTTTCTCTCTATATTATATAATGGATTTACATAGAACGAAAAGGGTCAGACTGTAGACCCTCCTTCTCCGTCCGCAAGCTCCGGCTTAACAACTGAGGCATTCCTTGTCGGCTCACGTTCTTCTTTTGGTTTAAAATAAATATTACGCACAAACAGTGAAATTACTAAGTGCCCTGCACCAATAACGGAAAGAAGTATTGGAATACTTGTTTGTTCATTAAAGAAGGTAACTGCAAATAGAAAGGAAACAATGGACGTAACTCGCCCGAAGTTTAAGTATAATTCACGAACGACAATATATTCAATCCTCATTTCTGCTGCACGCCAAGCCCTGCCTATTACATCATATGTAAGCGACAAATATGGCACAAGCAATAAAGGATACGCGATAGCAATAATAACCGCATAAACCATCAAACGTGGAAATGTCGGTGTGAAAATAATTAAGAAAATCCCAGCGTATAGAAGAAGACCACCTATTAAAATCGACCGCTTCCGATGGCGCGGTTTAATGAAACGCGTTGCTAAAAAGTACATGACAAACGCTACAGCTGAATTTAGCAACCCAAATGTTCCTAAAGCAAGCTCACTATTCGTTGACACGAAGACCCAAACAGAAATAACAAAAATAAATGTTCCTTCCCGTAAACCTTGAAAGTAATGTGCCCATAAAATGTTATTCCAGTTGCTGTTATTTTTGCGTTCTGCCATAATCCTTCGAAATGAAAAATTTCCTTTTGCCGGACGCCTTTTTAAAAAGAAACTTAAAAAGACAGCTCCAACAAATAAACCTAACGAAATGCTAAAAATAACTGTATACCCAGTGAACTTTTCCAAGCTAGAAATGATAAAGCCTGCCAGAAAAGGACCAATCATACCTGCAAATGATGTTAACAAGCCTAAAAAACCGTTAAAGAAATCACGTGTATCAGGTTCTGTTATTTCAAATGTAAGCACATTAAACGCAAGCCAGTAAAAACCATAGCCAATTCCAAGCAATCCACCTAACAGTAATAAAAAGCTTGAGGCATGCTCCCCAACAATTAACACAGTTAAATAAAAAATAGATAAAAAAATAACACCCATTCTCAGTACAATAACACGGTCTATTCGCTTTGCCCACCGCCCTGCTAAAATAAATGTTAGCGGCTGCATAATAACGATCGCTAAGTTATAAAGCGCAATATCACTGTACTGCCCCGATTGCTTCCACAAATACACATTTACAAAGGTATTTGATAGTGCAATGCTGAGCGCGTATAATCCACCAACAATAAGCAGTAAAATTAAATCTTTACTGACATCAATTTTCCCAGTAAAAAAACGCAATGCTTTGTTCATAGCCGACTCCCCTTTAAATGCTATTTCTAGTCTTCCGAAACAGTCATCTTTTATGCAAAAAAGGGGAGAAAGCACCAAATAAAAAAGACCGAAGACAAGTAAATCTTGTCTCCGGTCTTTTCTAAATTACTTAATTATTTTGCAGCGCTATAACGGTTTGCAACTTCGTCCCATTTTACAACGCTCCAGAATGCGTTGATATAGTCAGGACGACGGTTTTGGTAGTTAAGATAGTATGCATGCTCCCAAACGTCAAGGCCTAGGATTGGCGTTTTACCATCCATTAGAGGTGTATCTTGGTTTGGTGTGCTTGTGATTTCAAGCTCGTTGTTTTTGTTTACAACTAACCAAGCCCAGCCAGAACCGAAGCGGCCTGCTGCTGCAGCAGCAAATTCTTCTTTGAACTTGTCAAAGCTGCCAAATGTTTTGTTAATGTCCTCAGCTAGTTCACCTGTTGGCTCACCGCCGCCATTCGGGCAAAGAATTGTCCAGAATAGGCTGTGGTTTGCATGACCGCCACCGTTGTTACGTACTGCTGTTTGAATGTCATCAGGTACTTCGTTTAAGTTCGCCATTAAATCTTCAATGCTTTTGCTTTGAAGGTCGTTGTGACCTTCAAGTGCAGCGTTTAATTTTGTTACATACGTGTTGTGGTGTTTCGTATGGTGGATTTCCATTGTTGTTGCATCAATGTGAGGTTCAAGTGCGTTGTACTCGTAAGGTAATTTTGGAAGTTCAAATGCCATAAGTGAAACTCCTCCTTGTATTTTTAAGTATGTAATAGAAGTAAGAACCTTTTCGCAAGTTACTAAACAAAAATGTTTCAAAAGTTCTTACATTCATTACTTTAGCAGATGTGTCGTACTAGTTCAATTCTTTTGCTCATCATTTCCAAACCTTTGTTAGTATATGAAAAGTGACCAGCATTATACACTCGTATCCTTTTTCTAGTCCACTATAAAATGTACCCGATAATAAGAACTCCCAAACCATTAAAACGCAAAAAAACTGTCCTATTTATTGGACAGTTTGATATGAATGATTAAAATTTTAGTTGTTTACTTTCTTTTACTAACAATGGAAGTATTCCAACGTAGTAAGTAAAAGTATTTTGGTTGCACGATTGCACTACTCTTTTTTACTAACTTTGAAGTTGATTCGACGTAGTAAGTAAAAGTATTTTGGTTGTACGATTGCACTACTCTTTTTCATTAGCTAAGAAGTGATTTCGACGTAGTTAATGAAATTAATTTGGTTGCGGGGGCAGGATTTGAACCTACGACCTTCGGGTTATGAGCCCGACGAGCTACCAGACTGCTCCACCCCGCGACGGTTAAAAATATAGATTATTGAGTTCACTGAGCTTTACATGAGAACCATCCCGATTTCAGGTTGATTATTCAAGCTGTGGCTCAATCGGTATGCTGAAGTGATTGCTCCGATGCTTATTCGGACGTGCTCCACCCCGCGACGATAAGGAATTAAATTTTTTAAGTTCACTGAGCCTTACGATCCATCTTAAAAAATATTATGGCGGAGGAAGAGGGATTCGAACCCCCGCGGGCCGTAAAGCCCCTGTCGGTTTTCAAGACCGATCCCTTCAGCCGGACTTGGGTATTCCTCCGCAGTGTGTATGGTGGACCCTGCAGGACTCGAACCTGCGACCGGACGGTTATGAGCCGTCAGCTCTAACCAGCTGAGCTAAGGGTCCTTAATGGGGCGACTGATGGGAATCGAACCCACGAGTGCCGGAGCCACAATCCGGTGCGTTAACCACTTCGCCACAGTCGCCATTAAGCTTTTATAAAGTTATGTATGGTAGCGGCGGAGGGAATCGAACCCACGACCTCACGGGTATGAACCGTACGCTCTAGCCAGCTGAGCTACGCCGCCATATGGCTCCACAGGTAGGATTCGAACCTACGACCGATCGGTTAACAGCCGATAGCTCTACCACTGAGCTACTGTGGAATATTTTTTAAAAGACAAAATTGAATATATCATGTAAGAGAAAGGTTGTCAACCTCATCACTTTCTCTTAACGACGCAAGAAATACTATAACATAAAAAATAAATTTGTGCAATAATTTATTTTCCCAAAAAAGGATTCCAAATATATATATTCTTATTAAATTGGGCAGCGAGTTCCCCCGCTGCCCAACTAATTTACTTATGATTGTATTTCTTCCTCGCCAATAACCGCTTCAGCAATATTTACTGCATGGTCTCCGACACGCTCTAAGTTACTAATAATGTCAACAAAGATAATGCCAGCAGAACCTGAACAATTTCCTTGATTTACACGCAGGATGTGCTGCTTTCGAAGATTGCGTTCCATCTTGTCAATCTGGTCTTCTTTCTGAACAACTGCACGTGCATCCTCTTTATCAAGATTATGCAACGCTTGAATAGCCTGACGCAGTGTCGAAACAGTTAACTCAAACATTCCTTCAAGGTCTTTCATTGCATGCTCTGTCATTTTTACTTTATTTGAAAGCTGATAGTCAACAAGCTCAATTACATTCTCAAAATGGTCCCCAATACGCTCAATATCACGGACAGTATCCATTAGCATTGAATGCTTCTCAGACTCAGCATCTGATAGCTCACTTGCGGATAGTTCAATTAAGTAATCTGTTATTTTTCGATCCAAGTTATTTATGGCATCTTCATATTGCATCGCCATATCCGCATGCTTTTGCTGCTTATTTTGCATATAAAGGTGCGCTTCTTCCAGCCCTTTTACCGCAAATTCACTCATACGAAGCACTTCTTCTTTTGCTTGTCCAAGCGCAAGTGAAGGTGACTGCTGGATAAAGATCGGGTCTAAGTGCTGTGCTTTATACTCAACAAAGCTGTCTTCACCAGGAATGAGCTTCGTCACGATTAATGCAAGCAGTCCGATGAACGGAAGTTGAATCAAAGTATTTGTTAAGTTAAAGGTTCCATGAGCAAACGCGATTGTCATCGGTTCATTCAAGTTCATGGTACCTTGCAGCCATGTTATAAACGTCGTATATAACGGTAGAATAATCAAGAAAATGGTTGTTCCAATTACATTGAAAATAACGTGTGTTAATGCTGTACGACGAGCTGCAACAGTAGCACCAATAGATGCAAGGATAGCGGTAATTGTCGTACCAATGTTATCTCCAAATAATACTGGCAGTGCAGCATTCAAATCAATTGCACCTTGGCCAAACAACTCCTGCAAAATTCCGATTGTAGCACTTGAGCTTTGGACAATAACTGTAAATGCTGTCCCAATTACAACCCCAAGAATCGGGTTATCACTCATGCTAACCGTTAAATCTTGAAATGCTTGCAGGGAACGTAACGGCTTCATACCAGAGCCCATTAACTCTAACCCATAGAAAAGTGCCCCAAAACCAAACATTATCTGTCCCATATAATGAATTTTTTTGTTTTTAAAGAAGAATAACAGGATTGCACCTGCAGCAATTATCGGTAATGCATAGGCCCCTACATCAATCCCGATAATAAATGCTGTAACAGTTGTCCCGATATTTGCACCCATTACAACCCCAATTGCTTGACGCAATGTCATAAAGCCTGCATTAACTAACCCCACAGTTAATACGGTTGTACCTGAACTTGATTGAATCAAAATCGTTACAACTGCCCCAGCAATAACCCCCATAACTGGATTTGTTGTAAACTTGTCCAAAATATCTCGAAGCTTATCTCCTGCTGACTTTTGAAGGCCATCTCCCATATACTTTATCCCGAATAGGAAGATACCAAGACCTCCTAAGAATTCAAATATCATCTTTTGGACATCTAAATCCACAATATTCAACCCCTCATCTAAAAAATTTCGACATTCTTCATCAATAACCTTCACCATTATTAATTATACGTAATCCTTTTGTAAACCATTACACGCGTAAATTTACACAGAATTTACATTCGTTTTACGTTTCGTTTATAAAAAGGTCTATTAATTGAATATTCGCTATTTGTTTCAGTCGACATTATTAGATAAAATGTTCGATAGATATCATAAAAGGAAGTGCTCGTATACATGAATGTGTTCAAACAATTTTTCCAATGCTTTTATGCTTTAAGGAAAACAGCTGTCTATCGTTTTCAATCAATTGGCAAAACGATTCTGTACGTCTTTACGATGATGCTTATTATTTCGTTACCGACTGCTATTATGATCTACCTTGATGTTGACGACCTTTTCGAAAATGCAGCTAGTCAATTTAATGAAAATATGCCTGAATTTGAACTAAAAAACGGTCAACTGACTTCTGTAACGGACGAACCTGTTACGTGGACAAACAACGGCTATATCTACTACTTTGATCCAACGGGCGAAATCACAACCGAGCAAGTGACCAAACATGAAAATGCAGTCGGATTTCTTCAATCAGAACTTGTCTTAAAAAGAAGTCAACAACAGCAAACCTTACCATATGAGGGGCTATTTCTTCCTGAAAATCTAACTAAAGAAAAAGCGATTGATTTAATTAAAAAGCTTGAACAATGGCTACTGATTATTGGTCCGCTTTTCTTTCTCATCATGTATCTTTTCGCAACTGCATTAAAATTTATCGGCATCTCGGCTTTAGCTTTGGCTGGTCTTCTATTTAAAAATGCAATGAAGCGCAGGGTTAACTACAGCCAATTATGGAGGTTGTCTGCCTATGCAGCCACGATTCCAACAACAATCTTTGCTTTACTTGATGCCTTCCAAATAACAGTGCCAGGTGCCTTTCTTCTCTATTGGTTAGTTGCATTCCTATGTATCATTACCATCCTAAAAGGGGTTCCGAAACCCAAAAGTTGAACGCAGAGTTAACCATCACTAAAAACCACTCCGTACATGATCACTTTTTCATGTAAAGAGTGGTTTTTTGTTGACTTTTTTCCGAAATATTGTAATAATTAATTTACAAAACATTAACATTATTTACAACCATTTAATTTTATTTGTTAAATTTTCCTTGAGCTGTTCTAACGCCATAGACATACATATATATTATATTCTTAACTTTAAGGAGGGGCTAACAATGTTTATCGTTGAATATATTGCTTGGTGTGCTCTTATTTATGCAGGTTCCCTTGGAATTGGTTTAGCTACCCTTAAAACGAAATAAATTAAGATGCGAGCACTTAGCTCGCATCTTTTTGTTTGGCAATTTGAAATTCTTTCGTTAACTTAGCTAACGATTCGGACAGCTCCATTAGCTTCTTTCCAATTTGATGACTATCATTCATCTGACGCATCTGATCTTCTGATACGACCTGCATTTGCTCAGCGCTTGCTAATGTTTCCTGCGAAACTGACGCAAAGCTTTGGACTGATTGTTCAATTGTTGGTAACATCTGTTGCAATGATTGTAATTCCTGTTCAATGACTTGCATATCTCCGTTCATGACGTTAATTTCTTTCATTAAGTTATCAAATGAATGCTTTGATGTGACCGCAACATCTAAATGCTCAGAAATATTACTGCGCATTCCGTCAAATTGGTTTGCTGCTGTAAGTGAAATTTGCTCCATACTTTGAATGGAATGTGATATTTCTGTCGTAGCGTCTGATGATTGTTCTGCAAGCTTTCGTACTTCCTGCGCAACTACGGAGAATCCTTTACCAGCTTCACCTGCACGCGCCGCCTCAATGGCTGCATTTAACGAAAGAAGCTTCGTTTGTTCTGCAATATTGTTAATCAAATCAATGACATTTGCAATGGATAAAGAATGCTTTTTGACGTCATCGATTGTTTTTGCCATTGAAGTAAACTCTTTTTCAAACTCATCCATCGCATCAATCATATCTGTCATCCGACCTTCTCCCTCTTCAGCAGAGACGTTCATTTGTGATGCGCTTCTGAAAAGATTGTGCATATTCGTTAAAACGTGCTCAATCTGATGTTTCATTTCTCCAAACGTATGAATGTTTTCTTCAGAACGGGAGGCCGTTTGTTCAGCACCATGCTTCACAACATGGATTGCATCCATAAGCTGGTTATTATATGACTGCGCTGTATCAGAAGCGTGCCGCAGGTCATGGCCAGTCGATTCAAGTTGTGTTGTCGTCTGATTTACACGTGAAATCATTAATGACATTTGCTTCATCATTAAGTTAAAACTTTTTATTAGTGATGTAATTTCAGGGGTTGTAGTTGTAATATCAATATGCTGATTTAAATCCCCATTCCGTACTTTCCGCATCACATTTCGCAATTCAGTTAATGGCTTTGTTATACTTCGCACAATCATTCCAATCATTAAACTTGCAATAACGACACTAATACCTACTGCAAGTAGATTAAAACGCCCTAGCTGATAAATCGTCCCCATATAACTTTCGGTTGGAACAGCTAATAAATAGATCCCTCGTAATTCCTGGATAGTCTTAAATGCAAGTGTATAATCTTTATGATTTACCTCAGCATGGATGATACCATCTTCCATTTCATCTATGACTTTTAACACCTCTTGTGAAAAGGTCACCTTTGACGAGGCACTAATCGGAAACGGCTTTGCTTGTCCTCTTTCTACTAGAAAAAAGTCGGCTTCAAGACCGTCCTGAATTAACTGAGATGATTGCGTCTGAATAACTCTACGGTTCAAACGATTTTCAAATTTTTCCATATCCCCTGCATATGCCAACATCAAATTTCCAGCAATTTCACTCGTTGTGTCTACTTCACGTTCCAAACGACTTTCGATAATTTTCATGGTCGTTTCTTTTGACTTCGAATAAGATACATAACCGGTAGTGCTTAAAGACGCAACCAGTAATGTAATAAATAAGATAAACAAGCGTTGCTGCAAGCTAACTTTCATAAGAACTGTATCCTGAATCCACTTCATAAAACGACTTTCGCGTTTCTTCGGTGACCGTTTCTTTTTACTATTAAAGGAGCTTTTTGTCTGTTTATTTGTGAGCTCAAACCGCTTCCCATTCCCTATTTTCACACTAACACCCCTTTACCATATTCAAGTCAGAGTATGACAAACTTTTGTTAAAGAAGTGTAAAGAGGCGATAAACATTTTATTAAGAAGATACAGGAAATGAGAGAAATCTATTCCAAATGTCATCTTTCTACATGAAAAAAATATGTCCAATTTCGTTATTTTTCAAATGGACAAGCATAACTTGTAGTAAGAAATATTAAGGAGAGATGACAATGAAGAAGGTTCTACTTAGCTTACTAGCGACATTCATTTTATACGCAGCTTATTCAGACTTAACAACAGGTTCTCTTCGGGATACAACACCGGTTTATGCGAAAAAACAAGAGCAAAGGATTTCAGCACCATATGTCGAGCATAAAGTTCAGCCCGGAGACACATTGCTATCAATTACACAAACACTGCACGGTGGGAAAACTCCTGTTTTAATCGATCAACTTATCAAGGATTTTAAAAAATACAATAAAAACACAGAACCTATAAACATTCAAACGGATAAAGTCTATCGCTTTCCAACCTATTCGCTCGAGAAGAAACAATAACATACACCATCTAAAGCATTTTATGTTAGGATGGAGAAGACGTTAAGTTTTCCCTTCTAAAAGGACATCACACCCTTTATAATGAAGAAAGAAAACGAACAACAATGATCAAGCAAATTTGATCAAAGGAGCGATATTAGAAATGAATGAAATTACACATCGCACAAAAACACGCCCTGTCAAAGTCGGCAATTTGACAATCGGTGGAAATGATCAAGTTGTCGTCCAAAGCATGACAACAACAAAAACACACGATGTTGAAGCAACCGTTGCTGAAATCAAACGTCTTGAAGAAGCAGGCTGCCAGATTGTTCGTGTCGCATGTCCTGATGAACGTGCAGCAAATGCGATTGCCGATATTAAAAAGCAAATTAACATTCCGCTTGTAGTGGATATTCATTTTGATTATAAATTAGCCCTTAAAGCAATTGAAGGCGGTGCAGACAAAATCCGCATCAATCCAGGTAACATCGGAAAACGTGCGAAAGTCGAAGCTGTCGTAAACGCCGCTAAAGAAAAAGGGATTCCAATCCGCATCGGTGTCAATGCAGGCTCCCTCGAAAAACGTATCTTAGAGAAATACGGCTATCCGACTGCAGATGGTATGGTTGAAAGTGCCCTTCATCATATTCAAATTCTAGAGGAACTTGATTTCCATGACATTATTGTGTCGCTAAAGGCTTCTGACGTGAACCTTGCGATTGAAGCTTACGAAAAAGCCTCTCGTGCCTTTGACTATCCGCTTCACTTAGGGATTACAGAATCAGGAACACTATTCGCGGGTACTGTTAAGAGTGCTGCAGGCCTTGGAGCAATCTTGAGCAAAGGAATCGGTAACACTGTTCGTATCTCATTAAGCGCAGACCCTGTTGAAGAAGTTCGGGTTGCAAGAGAGTTGCTGAAATCATTTGGCTTAGCTGCGAATGCGGCAACACTTATTTCCTGCCCAACATGCGGCCGAATTGAAATTGATTTAATTAGCATTGCAAACGAAGTAGAAGAATACATTTCAACAATCAAAGCACCAATAAAAGTCGCAGTGCTCGGTTGCGCAGTAAACGGTCCTGGTGAAGCTCGTGAGGCGGATATCGGCATTGCAGGTGCACGTGGTGAAGGCTTACTATTCCGCCATGGAGAAATCGTTCGTAAAGTACCAGAAGAGATAATGGTTGAAGAATTAAAGAAAGAAGTCGACAAAATCGCAGAAGAGCATTATAAGAAGCAGGCTGAAGAAGCACAAGAAGCTTGACGAGAAATATCTCGTCAAGCTTCTTTTTTAGATTAGAACCAGACCCATTCAACGGTGGAATCAAACAACAGATTCTCGGCTGAACGCTTCTATGTTCTTTTCTATGCATATGCAATCCCTTTAAGCGATATCAAAAAAAGGGTGCAATAAATAATGATACGATAATCGCAGCTGCTCCGACACCGATAGCCCAAGCGCCTAAGCCTTCTGCTCCTCTTCTACGTGCCATAAAGCCGACAATAATGCCTGCTGCCCCTAAGATCACTGGCAAGAAGAACAGTGCAAGAATCGACATCGCTAGCGCAAACATACCAAGCCCTCTACCGTCAGTATCTTCAGCTTCTTGACGAGCACGCATATCATGCGCATCTTCTGCTCGAGTCTCACTGTTGACTTCAGGTAATCGAGCTGGTGCCATTTCAGCGGCTGTTTCTTCGCGATATTCACGCTCAGCGGCTGCTCGTACTTCCTCTTTATCGTAGGTTTTCGAATTGTTCTCAAAGTTATTTTCTGTCATTGTTCATCCCTCGCTTTCCTTTATAGAGAAGCATTCATAGTATGAAGCATAGGGAAGCGATTATAAGTGACAAATGTTTGCACTTCGAACAAATATGTTACAATATAACTTATGTTGAAAAGAGGTGGTTGCATATGAAATCAATTCGAATGGGTATCGACATTGACGGGACCGTCACATGCCCGAGCACATTTGTGCCATATTTAAATGAAGCATTTCAAAAAGATTTTACACTTGAAGACATCACACAATACAATCTTGTGCCATTACTTGGCGTTTCTGAAAAAGAAGTCGCTGCATGGTTTGCCAGAAATGAGCAACGCATCTATGCGGAGTCACCGCTTGCAGAAGGTGCGATCGACGTGCTAGATGACTGGAAGCACGAGCACGAATTCTTTTTCATTAGTGCACGAGGAAATCATTTGCTCAATACAACAAAAGAATGGTTTGAAAAACATAATATTCATTTCGACCATATTGAGCTAATTGGTCAACACGATAAAATCAAAGTCGCTCAAAACCACGATGTCGATATTTTCTTTGAAGACAAACATGATAACGCGGTTGAGATTAGTGAGGAATGCGACATTCCGGTCATTTTATTTGATACACCATATAATCGTAACCCTATCCCAGACAAAGTGATTCGCGTTTACAGCTGGCAAGAAGCCCAACACTGGGTCGAAAACTGGAAAAAAAGTGAATCATTACGACGAGAAGCATAAAAAAGCCCTCAGCATTTTCACCTTATTTGGTGATGCTGAGGGCTTTTTTCGACGTACAGGATGTACTAGCTCAGGCGTTGGCCCAGGATGTGCCGTTCTTAGCCAGCGTTCCTTTGATTTTGATCCAGCTATGGCGCCTAGGGGCTCGAGGTCATAAGTCAGCCTGCTGCGAGGACAAAAAACGGTCCTCTCCGCATTCTGCCTTATGCTTGTCGCCCCTGAGCAAGGCGCCTCCGCTTTTCTTTTGTCCAGCTATGGCGCCTAGGGGCTCGAGGTCATAAGTCAGCCTGCTGCGAGGACAAAAAGCGGTCCTCTCCGCATTCTGCCTTATGCTTGTCGCCCCTGAGCAAGGCGCCTCCGCTTTTCTATTTACATTCTGGGCATTTGCCGTAGATTTCGAATTTGTGGCCGGTGATGTCGTAGCCGGTGAAGTTTTCGTCTAGGCGTTCCATTGGGCAGGCATGGATTTGGGCTGTTTTGCCGCAGTCGAGACAGATAAAGTGATGATGATGTTCGTTTGTGGCGCATTTTATACGAAAGTGTTTTTCACCTTCTAATTCTGTTTCTTCCAAGATTTCTAGCTCAGCAAACAATGACAAGTTACGGTAAATTGTATCAAAGCTTAAGCTTGGGAACTTGCTTTTCATATAATCCAACACATCTTTTGCACGAATATAGCGATTATTTTCAACGAACAGGCGAAGCATTTCTTCCCGTTTATTCGTATATTTATACCCTTTATTTTTCAGCATATCTAAGGCATGATCAAGCTTCATAACGCTTTCCCTCCTGAAATAGAGAAACTATCTACGACTAATTTTTCTCCATACAATCGAACCTAACAAAATGAAGACAGCAAGAACAACAATTGTACCACCTGGAGCCAAATCTAAGTAATAAGCCCCTACAAGCCCTCCCATAACAGCTAACTCTCCAAAAATAACAGACATGAAGATGGTTTGTTTGAACCCTTTTGCAATACGAATACTTGCCGCCACAGGTAGTGTCATTAAGGAAGACACTAATAGTACGCCAACGATGCGCATAGAAGCAGCAATAACAAGGGCAACGATCACAATAATTATTGAATGAACAGCCTTTGTTTTAATACCAGATGCAATGGCATGTTCCTCATCAAAGGAAACAGCGAATAATTCTTTATAGAATAGAATCACTGTTGCAACAACAATGATCGTAATAGCAGAAATCATCCACAAGTCGCCGCGACTTACGGCTGTTACACTGCCAAATAAATAACTGAATAAGTCCGAGTTAAATCCATCTGCAAGTGAAATGAAAATAACACTTAAACCAATCCCACCGGATAAAATAATCGGAATAGCCAACTCCTCGTAATGCTTGTACACCTTCCGAAGCTGCTCAATAAATAGTGACCCAAGCACAGAAAAGCCCATTCCAAAATAGACAGGACTCAAGCCAACAAGCCCAAACTTCTTCTCTAACAGCATGCTTGCTGAAATGCCGGCAAGTGTAATGTGTGAAAGTGCGTCTGCAATCAATGATAGACGGCGCACAACGATAAACACTCCTAGCAGTGGCGCAATAAAGCCAATCATCATTCCTGTAAGCACTGCATTTTGCAAAAATTCATAACGAAAGAAGCCTTCAATCATGTGCATGCCCTCCATGATTATGTGTTAACACTTGGAGCGAATGACCATAGATTTGCGAAACATTCTTTTCTTCAAGCTGCTCAAATTCTTCGGCTTCTCCATGAAAATGCAAATGCTTGTTTAAGCAGGCCACATGTGTCACTTTATCAGTAATAGTCCCTATATCATGCGTAATCAGCAACAAGCTCATGTTTCGATTACGATTTAAATTCTCAAGCATGTCATAGAACATATTCACATTTTGAGCATCGACCCCTACTGTTGGTTCATCTAGAATCAACAGGTCCGGTTCGCTGACAAGTGCACGAGCAATGAAAACCCGTTGCTGTTGTCCGCCAGAAAGCTCGCCAATATTTTGGTTCGCATACGCCATCATATCAACCGCTTCAATTGCTTCATTCACTTTCTGCTTCTCTTTCTTCCCCATAAACCGAAAGAAACCGAGCTTTGAAACAAGTCCCATTGACACAACTTCATGAACAGTAGCTGGAAAGCCAGTGTTAAAACTGTTTGCTTTTTGAGAAACAAAACCGATACGGTCCCAGTCCTTAAACTTTTGAATAGGTGTGCCAAAAAGCTTTATGCTCCCGCTTCGTGGTTTCTGTAAACCGAGAATGAGTTTAATTAGAGTTGACTTACCTGAGCCGTTCGGACCGACCAGACCAAGGAAAGCTCCTTGCGGCAAGCTAAACGTAATATCTTCCAATACATCTTGCTTTTCATAACGAAAGTAGACGTGTTCAATATCTAAAATGGGTTCCTTCATGGTTCATCACCTATACTCACTTTAATAATTTGTAATCATTACGATTTATTACGATTTGCGTACCTAAGTATACTAAACTGATCTTCGAATGTAAACAATACCGCAAAAAAACCTGAGCTATACGTCTTGTACAGCCCAGGTTTCCTTTTTTAGCTATTGGTTATATGCAACAAGTTGTTCTTGTTTCTTTGCTTTATTTTGAATACGCTTCGCGTACCAGCTCTTAGCATGTCCATTTTCTTTCACGTAATTTTCCAAGCCATAAATGCCGCGATGATAAGCAGTTAATGCTTGGTCCCAGTCCCCTTCGTAACGTTCATGCAAAAAGTCCAAATAGACGACCGACAATTGAATGGAATAGTAAGGATTGTATAATAAGTCATCTTTGTATTCAATACCGGCCATATCTGCAATCCATGGCGCTGTATTTTTCATAAACTGGGATAACCCATAAGCATGTCCATATTGCGTTTTAGGACCTTTAAGCTTCGGGTCGAATGTGTCTCCTGTTTCAACGCGAATCAGCTCATATACAATGTATGGGTCAATCTCATACTGTTTTGCTTTGCTGATTAAAAATAGTCCCCATTCTTTTTTAAACTTTCCATCACTTTGTTCAACAAATTGATTGGCAAGCTTTTGAGCTTTCTGCCATTGTTTATAATTTGAAAAAGATACTTTCCCGATTTTTTCTTCCTCGTTATTCTGTGTATACTTCATCGCATCACGATACGTAATATTCTTTTCCTCTAACTCTGTTACCTCTGCCTCGAGCGCAGATACTTTATGTTGATAATGACTTTGCATTGCAACAAACACGCCTGCTCCAATGATTAACAGTGCCGTGAAAATATATCGAGGACGATTGATGAATTTCTTCACCTATAATCACTCCTTTTCTAAACTCATAGCGCTGATTGTAACGAAGTTTTTTACCTTAAGCAAGAGATAAATACACTCAAAAATAGGATAAATGGATGGTTGAAGCCCATTTCAAAGGGTTTAACGCCTTATTTTCTTGTAAAAACATTGACTAATCCTCATTTTCTTATGATTTCGTCAACAAACATGGTTTTTTTAAGTAAAAATCCAAAAATATGTTAAATAAAAAGCAGGTCGTAACCATCACGCCCTGCAAATTTCGGAAACGATTAATGAATCGGTGACTTGAACTTTGCACCTTTCGTTTCTTGTGTATTCATAATCGTAATAAATGCGCTTGGGTCCACATCATGGACAAGTGCTTTTAACTTTGTTACTTCTAATCGGGTAATAACGGCATAAATAACATCCTTCTCAGCATCCGTATAGCCGCCCTTTCCTTTCAACTTTGTCGTTCCGCGACCAAGCCGATCCAGAATTGCGTCCGATACTTCTTCATAACGGTCAGAGACAATAATAACAGCCTTTGTTTCATCAAGACCTTGGATAACGGTATCTATCGTTTTGAACGCTATGTAATAGGCTAAGATTGAAAACAACGCCTGTTCAAGACCAAATACGAAAGCAGCCCAACCAAAGATAAAAAGATTTATAAACATTACAAATTCCCCGACTGAAAACGGCAGCCGCTTCGTCATTAAAATACCGAGAATTTCTGTTCCGTCCATTGACCCGCCGTGACGTATAACAAGACCCACCCCAATACCGAGCGTTAATCCGCCAAACACAGCTGCAAGAATGGGTTCCTTCAAATCTATCGGTGCTGCATGGTGTAGAAAGCTTTCAATAATTGCAAGTGCTAAGATACCGAAAATCGATGAGAACACAAACGTCTTACCGATTTGCTTATAGCCATAGTACATAAATGGCATATTTAAAATAACAACAAGCGTCGCAAAGCTAATAAACGGCGAGAGATCACCGAATAAATGATCTAAAATAAGTGAAATACCAATAATACCGCCATCAATAATTTCATTTGGAACAAGAAAGAGCTCGATCGAAAATGCTGCAAGCCCTGCTCCAATGCAAATCATGACAAGTCGATACAATAAATGTGGTATGCTCTCCCTCTTATGCTGCTTCTTTGCCATAATTCCCTCCCGTTACTCCTTTTTACAACCCTCATTATGCAAGCGGAAAGGAAAAACTCACGGTAGTCCCAACACCAACTTCACTTTCAATTCGAAACGTCCCGTTATAATCATGAATAATTTTCTTACACATTGCCAGACCAATTCCTGTACCATTTTCTTTCGTTGTAAAAAATGGTTGTCCAAGCTGTAATAAGATATCCTCTGGAATCCCTGGACCATTATCCTGTACACGAACGACGTAATGATTCGAACTTACTGCTGTTGTAAGCGAAAATTGCGGTGAAGATTCCGTTCCATCAAATGCTTCAATAGCATTACGGAGCAAGTTCAACATCACTTGCTTAATCATTGCTTCATTAGCTAGTACATAGTGAGGGCAGTCTACTATATTATGGCGGAATTCGATATCATGAAGCAAACATTCTGCACGAATAATGTTGAGAATAGCACCAAGAACCTCATGCAAATAAACCTGCTCTTTTTTCTCATTCTTGCGGGCCATTGAAAGAAACTCCTCAATAATCCCTTCCATCCGGATCATCTCTGCCATAATTGTTTCATAATATTTGTCCCAGCCCTTTGTCATTTTCGACAATTGAAAGAAACCGCGAATAACAGCAAGTGGGTTACGGAGTTCATGGGCAACTCCTGCCGCTAGCTGAGCTACGGTATCCATCTGTTCCTTATAGACGAGTAAATTTTCAAATTTCTGTTGATAAGAATGATCATACAACATGACACATATGTTCTGACTCTCCTCTAAAATATGTGCTTTCAGCTGATAGAAGACGTCTTCTGTATAATAAATATGCTCGACCATCTGATTAATGAATAATACTTCCTTTATCAAAGACATCATCGTATTATGTAAAATATGCCCATTTAGACATCGGTCCAAGGATTCACCAATCATTTCCCCAGCATCCTTCTCGATAAACTTCACAAACGAATCATTTACAAATTGCACCTGCAAATCCTTATTCAAAATTAAACATGCTGTATCTAGATGATTTTTCACTAGCTCTTGAAAACATGTATCCTGCTTCCTACTTAACTCAATACTTCCTTTCATTCATCCGTCACCTCAGCAATAATTTTCCCAACAAGAACATGCACCATTTTCAACTGTTCCCATACTCTAATAAAAATTGTACTTTTGAAATCTTAAAAAATGCTTAAATCCTCTACGTGTGTATGTTATCGGCATATCGTAAACGAATCTTTAACTAAAGGACGTGACGTTGATGAACCCTTTTTTACAAACGATCGTCAATACGAAGATTAAACAATTAACCCCAGGTGAACTAATCCAAATGGCAGAGCAGTACGACATTTCCCTCACTAAATCCGAAGCTGAAAAAATCGTCATGATTCTACAAAAAGAAAACATCAATATCTATAACACGACTCAATTAAATCAACTGCTTGAAAAAGTACGCCGAATCGTTGGAAATGAAGCAGCAGGCAAAGCCGCTGAATTACTCGAACAATTTCAATCCGTTTTGTAAAAACATACAAAAAGAACGAGCTTTTGTACGCAGCTCGTTCTTTTTTATTTATCGGTATTAAACTCGACAACAAATAAACCAATTAAGCAAACAGCACTCACGATATAAAAAAACACCAATACAGATCCAGGAAAAAGGCGCAAGCCACTTGCTATAGGTGCAATCAACATGACAGCGATAAGCATAAGCCTTAATTGTAGGCCTGTCTTTTTCGTTAACTTCTTCACGATTCCCACCTCACATAAAGTAAAGACGCGAAAATGAATGAATTTTCGCGCCTCTCATCATTTACTCACCGCTTAAAATCTTTGTAAGCACATCTTCTTCAAACGATTTATTGCGGAACATCGTTATTTCATGTTTATATGGCGGCTTTTTATTTTTCTTATCTTCTCCGACATAAGGTGTTTCAAGAATCTTTGGAATATCATTAAATTGCGGATGATGCACAATCCTGTTTAATGCTTCAAACCCGATGTGACCGAAACCGATGTTTTCATGACGGTCTTTTGCAGCACCACGTTCATTTTTACTGTCGTTTACGTGTAGCACTTTCAACCGCTCAAGTCCAACGATTCTGTCAAATTCCTCAAGAACCCCATCGAAATCATCTACAATATCATAGCCTGCATCATGTGTATGGCACGTATCAAAACAAACAGAAAGCTTATCATTTAATGTAACGCCGTCCATAATTTTCGCCAACTCATCAAACGTTCTGCCACATTCGCTTCCTTTACCAGCCATTGTTTCAAGGGCAATTTGTACCTTTTGGTCTTTCGTTAATACTTCATTTAATCCTTCAATAATCTTTGCTATCCCAGCATCTGCCCCAGCTCCTACATGGGCGCCTGGATGCAACACTATCTGCTTTGCTCCAAGTGCTTCTGTCCGCTCAATTTCTGAACGAAGAAACCGAACACCGAGCTCAAACGTTTCAGGCTTTGTTGTATTTGCAATATTAATAATATATGGCGCGTGAACGACAATCTCATCAATACCATTTTCCTTCATATGTGCTGTGCCGGCTTCAATGTTAAGTTCTTCAATTGCTTTACGGCGCGTATTTTGCGGAGCACCTGTATAAATCATAAATGTCTTTGAGCCATAGGAAACAGCCTCTTCACTTGCGCCAAGCAGCATTTTCTTTCCTTTCATCGAAACGTGTGAGCCAATTTTCATTTCTTTCACTCCATTCCCCTATTTAAAACGATTGTTTCGCTTCATTTTACGTTTTACTTTTTCAATTTCTTGCTGACGTTTTTTCTTATAGCCAGGTTTGACTTTTTTCGGTTTCCGAACAAGCTTTTTAGCGGTTTTTTCGAATTCATCTGTTGTCTTTGCACGCTTTGCACGTTTATTACGCGGACCGATATCAATCCATTCATTATCCCGAAAATCAACATGTTTAAAGGAAATCCCCATCTTTTCAAGCTTATTCAATGAATCTTCGTCACTTAAGCTGTAGAGCGTAATCGCTTCACCCGAAAAGTCAGCACGCGCTGAGCGTCCAACACGATGAATATAAAATGTCAAATCATGGTGAGGAATATCTGCATTAAGCACATGACTGACACCTTGAATATCAATACCACGAGCTGCAAGGTCTGTACCGACCACGTACTGATATTCTGCCTTTTTGATTTTTTTCATCACATTTTTTCGTTCACGTGGTGTCAAATCACCATGTAGGCGTCCTACATTAAGCCCTTGTGCTAACAAATAATCCGCTATTTCATCTGCTTTCTTACGCGTATTAGCAAAAATCATCATCAAGTATGGATTAGCCATTACAGATAAATCATAAATTATTTTCATTTCATCACGATGACGCAGTGGCACAAGGTAATGGGTAATCTTCTCAGGTGTCGCTTGTGTCGGTTCCACATGGACAAAGCGCGGATTTTCCATATATTTTTTCATAAAAGGCTTCAGCTTCTCAGGAACGGTTGCTGAAAAGACAAGCATCTGTAATTTTTCAGGCATCTTTGCAGCAATTTGGTCCACATCTTCTATAAAGCCCATATCTAGCATTAAGTCGGCTTCATCAACGACAACCGTTTTTGCTGTATAAACAAACAACGCTTGTTCACGAACTAAGTCATTAATTCGGCCAGGTGTTCCAATCACGACCTGCGGCTGCGTGCTGAGCTTCTCCATTGTCTTTTGTTTATCTGTTCCGCCGATAAAGAATTTAACTGTCGCAGGTGTCTCTTTCGGAAAGCGATCAGCAATTTTACGAGCCTCCTGATAAATTTGCCGCGCTAATTCACGCGTCGGCGCTGTGATAACAGCCTGCACTTCGTTAAGGGTTGGATCGATATTCTCAAAGATCGGAAGCAAATATGCATGCGTCTTTCCAGTACCAGTCTGTGCTTGTCCAACCGCACTTTCTCCATTCAATATGCTCGGAATAATACGCTCTTGAATATCTGTCGGCTGGTAAAAGCCTAACTCCTGAACTGCCTCTATAATAAACGGTTTAAAATCAAAACGATCAAATTGTGTTTTCTTCATCAAACATTCTCCTTAAGTTAAATTCCATAGACTGTTCCGACGCAAAAAAAATTACGAGTCCACCTAACATTCTATTATAAGTGAAAAATAGGTCAACAACCAATTCTTCTGGGCATTTGTCTATTTTACATCGAAAGCACACCGAAACAAAGCATCTCTCATATTTTGTAATAGAGATTTGACTTGAACATTTTTTGAATCAGGATAGGAAAGGAGGAGTTATAAAATGTTCAGACCTCCAATGCCGCCCATGCCTACACGTGGCTATATGCCATTTTTCCAACAACAAATGTCACCTACAATGTTTCCTTCACAGCTTCCGATGGGTCAGATGCAAGGATTAAGCCGAGGGGGTGGGTTGCTTTCCCGTTTATTTAGTGGAGGGGCAGGGCGAAACGCCATGATGTTAAACGGCATGAGAGGCTTCTCTGGCTTCCCTGGTGCTCAACAAGGAATGCAAGGATTATCTGGCATGCAAGGTGGTCTCTCTAGCTTACAAGGCCTCACACAAGGTGCAGGCGGATTCACAGGTGTACTTGACAACCTTCAAAAAGGCTTAAAAATGGCGCAAACGGTCGGCCCAATGGTACAGCAGTATGGACCAATGATACGCAACATCCCTTCAATGATTAAATTGTATCAAGAACTTTCAAATATGGATGACGCAGATTCCAGCAACACTGAAAATGAAACAACTGAAACGGTCGTCGAAGAATCAAACGAATCTTCCATTGAACAAGAGACAACGAAAGAAAGCCGTCCTTACTTACTCTCGCCGCCTACTGACGATGAATTTGAAGAATCAGCTGATGATTTTGAGGACATAGATGAGAATACACTTGATCTTACGACAATTGGCGAATCACATATTGAGCAAGAAGAAAGTCTGAAACCAAAAGTTTCTCAGCCAAAGCTTTATATATAAATTTATTTTTTTAATATCTTGTTGTTTTGTATTCCATTCTGCTCTCCTTTATAATGAAGGTGGAATGTGCCCTGAATATGAATCTATCAGTAAGCTTTAGCACCAACTAAATAAAAGAGGTGCGAGCGAAATGGCGCATAATATACAGTTCGTAAGGCGTGTAGCTTCACCCTTTTCCACAGACATAAAGAGGAGGATAACAGAATGGAAGTTATTAAAATTGCCCCTCGAGGTTATTGCTATGGCGTTGTCGACGCAATGGTGATTGCACGAAATGCCGCTTTAGATAAATCATTGCCAAGACCAATTTATATTTTAGGAATGATCGTTCATAACGCTCATGTTACGCAGGCTTTCGAAGAAGAAGGTATCATCACCCTTGATGGTCAAAGTCGCTTAGACCTATTAGAAGGGATTAATGAAGGAACTGTTATCTTCACTGCACACGGTGTTTCGCCAGAGGTTAAGAAACGTGCAGAAGAAAAGGGCTTAACTGTGCTCGATGCCACATGCCCTGACGTAACGAAAACACACGATCTCATTCGAGATATGAAAGAAAAAGGCTATGAGGTAGTCTATATTGGTAAAAAAGGTCATCCAGAACCAGAAGGTGCATTAGGTGTTGCCCCCGATATTGTCCATCTCGTTTCCAATATGGACGATGTAAAAGACTTAGACATCCAATCTAATAAAATTATTATCACGAACCAAACAACAATGAGCCAATGGGATGTTCATGACATTATGGAAAAGGTTGTGGAACGTTATCCACATGCTGAATTTCATCGTGAAATTTGTATGGCAACACAAGTACGACAAGAAGCTGTAGCAGAACAAGCAAAAGAAGCAGACCTTACCCTTGTTGTCGGTGACCCGCGCAGTAACAATTCCTGCCGCCTAGCACAAGTTTCAGAAGAAATTGCAGGAACTCCTGCCCACCGGATCGCTGATGTGAGCGAAATCAGTCTAGATTGGCTGAAAGGTGTTCAAAAGGTGGCCATTACAGCTGGTGCTTCAACACCAACACCGATTGCTAAAGAAGTGATTAAATTCATCGAACAATATAACCTAGAAGACACCAGCACACATAATCCAGAACGTAAAGTTGCACTTAATAAAATTCTGCCAAAAGTAAAGAAAAAAGCATAACAAATGCCGCAGTCTCGCACTGCGGCATTTGTTTATTTTATAGAAATGTAAATGGGTCTGTATTCGGTTTTGAGGCGATTACCTCTGTTGCATACTTTTTCTCATCTAGAAAAGACTGGAGCACTTTTCGCACGCCGTCTTTCATTACTTTTTCAACATTATGGCCAGGATCGACAATGTTTAATCCTTCCATCATCGCATCATGTGCCACATGATAATACATATCACCTGTTACATATACGTCCGCGCCCTTGAATTTTGCATTCTTCCAGTACTTATTACCGTCACCGCCAAGCAGGGCAACTTTTTGTATCTTGTTGTCCAAGTTACCAACAACGCGAAGACCTTTTACATCAAATGCCTGCTTCACGTGTTCCGCGAACTCTTTTAGGGTCATTGCTTGGTCGAGCTTGCCAACACGTCCTAATCCAAGCACTTCACCTGTATTTTCAAGCGGATAAATATCATAGGCAGGTTCTTCATATGGGTGTGCTTTTAACATCGCACGAAGAACTTTATTTACCTGTGACTTTGGAACAATCGTTTCAACCTTTACTTCATTCACATGCTCTATTTCACCTTGCTTGCCGATGAATGGGTCTGTTCCCTCACCTGGTAAGAACATGCCAGTGCCTGGTGTATTAAATGAGCAATGGCTGTAATTACCGATATGACCAGCACCTGCGTCCCCTATCGCTTGACGCACACGGTCTGCTTGTTCCTCAGGTACGAAGACAACAATTTTCTTTAACGGGTCTTCATATGTCGGCACAAGTACGTCTGTTTCCTGTAAGCCGAGCGCTTCTGCCATAAGGTCATTTACGCCACCTTTGGCAACATCAAGGTTTGTATGAGCCGCATAGACGGTAATATCATGCTTCACCAGCTTTGCGACAAGCTTTCCTTGTCCTTCGTCAGTAACAAGCTGCTTTAAAGGACGGAAAAGGATTGGATGGTGAGCAATAATTAAGTCTACTTCTTCATCAATCGCTTCATCAACAACCTCTTCTAGAACATCAAGTGCAATCATTATTTTTTTTACTTTTTTATTTAACGTACCAATTTGTAAGCCAATTTTGTCGCCTTCAACTGCATATGACTTAGGCGAAAATCGCTCAAATGCTTGAATGATTTCTTGTCCATTCGCAAAGTTTGCCACTTTAAAGAACCTCCTCTGCCAATTTCATTCGCGATTCGATCTTTGCTCGCTTTTCAGCTAATGCTTCATTTTGTTCAGCACCTTCCATTTGCTGAACAATCTTTTTCCACTTCGCATATTCGTACTGCCACTTTTTACAGAATGCCTCATTTTTCTCTTTCATTAAAAAAGGACCAAACAAGAGTGCTGCTTCTTCACGAGCCTTATATGGCACATTAGCATCACCTCTGTCAGCAGTTAATATTTCATAAATCTTTTCGTCTTCCTCCAAGATTTGCTCACGCTTTAATTCCCAGCCATTGTCACGGAGCCAAATACGGATAAATCTCGCTCCGACGTTTGGCTGCAAAACAAGCCGTTTCACGCCAGCAAGCTTTTCCTTGCCATCTTCAAGAATTGAAGCAATTAATTGGCCACCCATTCCGGCTACAACAACAACATCCACCTCTCCAGGAGCCATAACTTCAAGACCATTTCCGCGGCGTACGGAAATTTTACTTTCTATCCCACATCGCTTTACTTGCTCAAGTGCAGATTTCCAAGGACCTTCATTAATTTCACCAGCAATACCTTCAGAAATAACACCACGTAAATACGCATAACACGGTAAATAGGCATGGTCCGAACCAATATCTGCAATCGTTGAATTTTTTGGAATCTCATCTACAACAGCGCATAATCGCTCTGATAATCGTATCTCATTCATCATTTTCACCACATTTTCCTTATTCCACAACTACTATCATACAAGTACACACAAAAAAAGAAAAGAGAAGGCGAACCGTCTGATACAAAAGAAAAAGCTTCTTGCCCCTAATCAGACAAAAAGCTCCTCTTTTTCACCTTATTTCTTTTCTGCTAGCCATTGTGCTAACTTGTCCTGTGCCTCACCAGTTACTAGGCCTCCAGGCATGCTTCCTTTACCGTTTTGAATAATACCCTTAATGTCGTCAGCTGATAGCTTGCTTCCAACCTGTGTTAAGTTTGGACCAGCTCCACCTTCAAGGTTCTGACCGTGACATGCTGCACAGCTTTGCTTGAAGATTTCTTCTGGATTTGCAGGTGCCGCTTCTTCTTGTGCTTCACCTTCTGCAGCTTCTCCTGGTGGATTACTTAACCCGTAACCTCCCAAGCCAACAATAAGAATAATACCAATAACCATCGTAATTAGGTAAGGCATTACTGGGTTGCGATTCATCTCTTTTCCTCCTTATGTATATGTACATTAGTACAGTGTACACGTACCACAAGCTATGTTAAAACACCTATATTTTACTGCAAATACTCGCTCTAGAAAAGGGGGTAGCCCTAAGTTATTCTCATTTTTATAAAAAGTTCATGTAAATGTCAAAACTCATCAAATATTTTAAAGAAAAATTACAAAAAAATTAAAAATTCTTAAAACTTTCCTAGAACGAATAATTGATATACTAAGATAGTATCATTCAATTCTTCTCATTTCACAAAAAACTATAGGAGACAAGCAATACAGCACTTGAAATTCCTGCAATTAGCAAATACGTTAATTTCGTTTTCCAACCTATAAGAGTCCAAGTCATACAGTTAAATAGAATGACGGTAACTAATGCCCACTGTGACGTACTTACATATGTACTCATTAAATGAACAGTTGCAAGGAACAAAACTAATGACCCCGTAATAATCGGTAAGTGCATCCATTTATCTTTTTTACGATAATAAATAATTCCAGTTATTACAGATACCCCTATAAATATGGAAAAGAGTCCGATTTGCAAAAGGAAAGACAATTCAGTAAAATAAATGACAAGAAATGTTATCGGTAATTGAGCGAACAAAATAAATAAAAGGAAATAAAATGGCATACGGGCTATGTTCACCTTATGCTTAGTCCTGGTCTTAGCCTGTTTTATGTGCTCCGTTTGTTGCGGTTCTTCTTCTCCCTCAGTATAAAGCTTGAGTAGAAAATCACAATACTGGGCAGGGAGTAAATGGTGTTCTTTCCAATAACGTATTTCTTTAATAATTGTTTCTTTGCGGTCACTCACTTCAACCACCTCAATGGGTTCTTTGAATACTAGAAAAACTTGGCCCATCGCCAAGTCAACCCTAGTGAAAGCCACCTTGTGTTCGCTATTATCCAAAAAATAGTTTACTCCATACGCAATGAAGTAAACTATTCTCTGAGCTGGACTTTATTCTAAGAAGTCTTTTAAGCGTTTGCTTCGGCTTGGATGACGAAGTTTGCGAAGTGCTTTTGCTTCGATTTGTCGAATACGTTCGCGTGTAACACCGAAGACCTTACCCACTTCTTCTAGAGTTCTTGTTCGTCCATCATCTAAACCGAAACGAAGTCGAAGTACATTTTCTTCACGGTCTGTTAACGTATCTAGCACATCTTCTAGCTGCTCTTTCAATAGTTCATATGCGGCTGCATCTGATGGTGAAGTTGCTTCCTGATCTTCAATGAAATCACCTAGGTGTGAATCATCTTCTTCACCAATCGGCGTTTCTAATGAGACAGGTTCCTGGGCAATCTTCAGAATTTCACGAACTTTGTCTGGTGTTAGTTCCATCTCTTCACCAATTTCTTCTGGTGATGGCTCACGGCCAAGATCCTGTAGTAGTTGACGTTGAACACGAATTAACTTGTTAATTGTTTCAACCATATGCACTGGAATACGGATTGTTCTTGCTTGGTCAGCGATTGCACGCGTAATTGCTTGACGAATCCACCATGTTGCATACGTACTAAATTTGAACCCTTTATCATAATCGAACTTCTCAACAGCTTTTATTAAGCCCATGTTACCTTCTTGGATAAGGTCAAGGAAAAGCATACCTCTTCCTACATAGCGTTTTGCAATACTTACAACGAGACGAAGGTTTGCTTCAGCAAGTCGGCGCTTGGCTTCTTCATCACCTTGTTCAATACGTTTTGCTAATTCAATCTCTTCTTCTGCTGAAAGTAAGTCAACACGGCCAATTTCTTTCAAATACATTCTTACTGGGTCATTTATTTTTATACCTGGAGGTACACTTAAATCATTAAGGTCGAATTCCTCTTCCTTGTCTAGTTGCTGCATATTTGGATCTTCTTCAGATTCTCCGATTACTTCGATTCCTTTATCCCCAAGGTACTCGTAGTATTCATCCATTGTATCTGAATCCAATTCAAAGGCTGATAAACGTTCAGCGATTTCTTCATATGTTAAGACACCGCGTTTTTTACCAATTTCAAACAGCTGTTCTTTTGCTTGCTCCAATGTTAATTCAGTTTCAACATTTTTTGAACGAGCTCGTTTTTCAGCCATATGTTCGCCTCCTTCCAACTAATAAACGCCGAACCACTCTCTTAATGCTTCAGCTGCTTCTTTAACTCAATAATCTTCATTCCTATTTGCGCTGCACGCACAATATCCTGCTGTCTTTCTGCTTCTTTCTTCTCTTGCTCGAATTCATGGACTTCCTTCCATCGCGGATGGTCCAATACACAACGAATATAATCGCTTAATTCATGTTCGGACACCTCAGCATTTACTTCTAGCATTGCTAGGTCTGAAACGAGGTTGCGCAACCCCTCGTCCTCAATTCGATGCATGAAATCACTAATCTCTAGGGTGTCATGTTCTTCATAATAAGCATAGAGCATAATCGCTATCGCATTATGTTCATCAATGTTAAAGGAACAGGCAATCTCATCCTGAATCTTTTCTGCGATATAAGCATCTTGCAGCATATGAGCTAACAAATACCGTTCCGCATTATGAAAAGCCGGAAGCAATTTTTTCTGCGTTAAAACTTTATATTGATGCTTATTATTTCTTTCAAAAGATGGATTATCCTTCGACTTGCGTGTTTGATAATAAATGCGACGTTGCTCATCTTTTAACGTATCTAATGATATTGAAAATTCATCGGCTAATTGTTTCAAATAGTGCTCACGTTCAACTGCTTTCGACAATTTCGTTATTTCTTTGAGAATATCTTCTATATATTGGATACGATCTCCTGCTTCTTGAAAGTTTTTTCCTTTCCGAAGCAGCCGCATTTTATAAGACATATAGGTCAAGCTTGCCCCTATTACACCTTTTCGAAAACTTTCAGCTCCATGTTTTCTGATGTAGTCATCAGGGTCCATTCCATCTGGCATAACGGCCACTTTCACCTGGCAACCAGTGGCTTGTAACATTTTCGCAGCCCTATCTGCAGCATCCATTCCAGCATCATCACTGTCATAACATATAATAACCGTATCAACTAGACGATGAAGAAGGTCAGCCTGCTCTTCAGTCAGTGACGTTCCAAGGGTGGCTACGCCATTTGTTACACCGGCCGACCATGCCGAAATAACATCAATATATCCTTCAAACAGCACGGCGGTTGACTCTTTACGCATGGTTTTCCGAGCAAGGTGAAAACCATATAAATTTCTTCCCTTCTTGAACAAATCCGTTTCCGGACTATTCAAGTACTTCGGATTACCATCTCCAATTGCTCTTCCACCGAAGGCAATTACATCACCGCGTTGGTTCCAAATTGGAAACATTACCCGCTCACGAAAGCGGTCATAATAAACACCATCTTGTTGACGCTGTGCTAAGATTCCTGCAGCAGACATTTTATCTAATTGGAAGCCACGCTTTTCCAAAAAAACAGCTGTCGTCTCCCAGGAATCAGGTGCATAACCGAGTTCGAACGCTTCAATTACGTCATTCGTGAAGCCGCGGTCCTTTAAATATTCAAGGCCACGTCGGCCCTCCTTTGTGTTTACGAGTAAATGATGGTAAAATTTCTTTAAAAGGTCATGTGCTTTACGAGTCTCATTCGTTCCACTTGGACTATCAGCATACCTATCTGATTGCTCAAATTGTGGAAGCTCAATATTAGCACGATCTGCAAGCATTTTTGCTGCTTCTGGAAATTCTTGACCTTCAATATTCATAATAAATGAAATAACATTCCCACCAGCTCCACAACCGAAGCAGTGATAGATCTGCTTATCTGGAGCCACCGAAAAGGAAGGCGTTTTTTCACCGTGAAAAGGACAAAGACCAAAGTAATTCCGTCCCTGCTTCTTCAATTGAACATATTCAGAGACTACGTCTACAATGTCATTCTCTGAACGAATTTTTTCAATCGTATCTTCAGGTATGCGATTTGTCATGTATTTATCACCGCGCCCTGTGTGGTATTCTTGATAAACAATTAAATTCCTGCAAGATTCGACAATATTTTTTCCAATTCTACACGGAAATGTTCTTTATCTTGTTTTGTATATGCTTTAGGTCCTCTTGTTTTTTGACCTGCTTGTCTTTGTTTCGCATGTACAAATCGAGAGAACAGTGCAGGTTCAATATTCGCCTCGTTATATTCTTTTCCTCGCGGGGATAACACATAAACGTTTCGTTTCAGCAAAAGCCCTGCTAGTCCAATATCTTGAGTAATAACAAGGTCATAAGGTTTTACATGATTGACAATATATAGGTCAACTTCCTCTTGGTTGGTATCGACAAAGACCCATTCACCACCAGGCTTATCATGAATCATATGGTTATAAGAAGAGATAAAAATGACTGAACAATGATAAGCAGCTGCAATCTCAACTATGTCTTTTTTCACAGGACATGCGTCCGCATCGACAAAGATCGTACACATGCTTTCGTCATATTTTTCTATTTCTACATCCCTCCTCATAATCCTTCTTTGAAATTTATGTTTTAAATTTCAGAATTTTGTCGAGCCCAGCAAAATTTTTGCAAAAACGAATCGTTTATCAGTGAATAAACTTATACTTTTCTAGTTTATTCCTAATTTCTCTACTCTAAACCTTTAAATAGTAACTAAATCACAATTTTTCATTATAATATACTTTAAGCAATTTGGCTATCATTTAGCCTAAACTTTTTTATAGAAAAGTTTAGGCTGTATGCCGTGAAAAATATAGAAAGCACAGTATTGACTGTGCTTTCTGAAGCAAACTTTCTTTGCTTTTATATAACGTACCATTTGATTATAAAGTTTCAATTTATTCACTACGATGATGTAGGATATTCAAAATAACATTAGCAGTTTCCTCTACCGCTTTGTGAGAAACATCAATGACTTCACAATCAATCCGCTTAATAACCCGTTCAAAATACTGAAGTTCTTCTTTAATACGATCAATGTTTGCATAACTCGCCTTGTCATTCAAACCAAGGGCTTTCAATCGCTCTCTGCGAATTGTATTTAATTTATCTGGACTAATTTTTAATCCGAAACATTTCATCGGGTCAACTTCAAATAATTCTTCTGGCGGTTCTACTTCAGGTACAAGCGGCACGTTTGCCACTTTTAAACGTTTATGAGCTAAGTATTGTGAGAGCGGTGTTTTGGACGTACGAGAAACACCGACAAGCACGATATCAGCTCGGAGAATGCCACGAGGATCACGCCCATCGTCATACTTAACAGCGAATTCGATCGCTTCTACTTTCTTGAAATAATCTTCATCGAGCTTATGTACAAGCCCTGGTTCATGTCGTGGGTCACGATTATACTTCGCTTGCATTTTATCAACCATCGGACCAATAATATCGACTGTTTCTACGCCTTGCTTTGTTGCCTCTTCTAATAAAAATTTCCGCATTTCAGGTACAACTAACGTAAAACCAACAATCGCGTCATTTTCTTTGGCTAGTTGAACAACTTCCTTTAAGGTCGCTGTATCTTCAACGTAAGGCACACGTTTTATTTCAATACCAAATGAATGAAATTGGCTTGATGCAGCTTTGACGACTAGCTCAGCCGTTTCGCCGACGGAATCGGAAACGACATAAACAATTGAACTACTCATTCCGTCTCCATTCCTTTCTATTTTGTAGTACAGGTTAGTGTATCACTATATCATTTCATCTTTTGCAAGTTCAAGCAACGCTTTTGTCATGTTTGTTTTGGTAATTCTGCCTACAACTTCATAGCCTTTCTCTGTCTCTTTCACAACTGGGACGGCATCAATTTGTTTCTCAATAATTTTCTGCGCCACATCAATTAATAAATCCTCTTTTTGAGCATACGTAATATTTGGCATGCGCGTCATAATAATGTTGACAGGGATGGCTTCAAGATCACGCTTCCCGATGCTTGCACGCAATAAATCCTTACGTGATAGCACCCCTACAAGTAAGGCATGCTTATCAACGACAAACAATGTTCCAACATCCTCAAGGAACATTGTACAAATCGCATCATAGACAGAGACGTTCTCTTCTACGACGACAGGAATTGATTGGTACTCATTCACACGAAGTTTGCGAATTTTCTCAGTCAACAATTGCGAACCAGTTTTTCCTGTATAAAAATAACCGACACGGGGTCGTGCTTCAAGGTAGCCAGCCATGGTTAAGATTGCGAGGTCTGGTCTAAGTGTTGCTCTAGTCAAATCAAGTCGATCTGCAATCTGTTCACCGGTAATTGGGCCATTATCTTTTACAATCTGCAAGATGTGCTCTTGCCGTTTATTCAGTTCGATTGTTCTCACCACCTTTGTACCATGGAAAACCATTAATGCTGAACAAATGCTGTTTCTATATAATATTATATCTGATATATACGATTTCCGAAAGAATCTTATATCATAATTAAAGATTTAGGTCATACTTTATAATACTAGCACATATAAGCGAGAAAAAAAGCCTGTTTATTCAACAGGCTTCTCATTCGAATAGCTTTATTTAAACACAATCTCATTGAAATGAGCAAATGTCTTGATTGTATTAGCGATACTTGCCATGAAGCTAAGTCGGTTTTCGCGTACTTTTTCATCTTCTGTCATAACCATAATATTATCAAAATAGTTGTCAATATGAGGCTTTAACGCAGCAAGCTGAGTATAGGCTTCTTTGACATTCCCATTGTCAATTGCTTCTACCACAGATGCTTCAACTTTTACATAGTTTGTATAAAGTTCTTTTTCAGGTTCTTCATGGAATAAATCGGCTTCATACTCTTCTGTTTTTGCCTTACTAGAAATATTCGTCACACGACTTAATGCTTCAACTGTTTCCTTAAATGTTTCATCGTGAAGCTTTTCTTGTAGTAATTCCGCTCGCTTCACAAGTACTGCAGGCTTCGCAATTGGACCGGCAAGCACTGCTTCAATCACATCATAACGAATACCTTTTTCATTCAAAATGTTTTTTAGGCGTAATTTGAAGAAATGAATAAGTTCGTCAAGTACATCGCTGCCTTGACGTTTTAATAATTGTAAATTCTTCATTTCCTCTACAGCTACTTCAAGCAATGTTTCAAAACGGATGCCCCATTCCTTCGTAATAAGCGTCTGCATAATGCCTGTCGCTTGACGACGCAATGCGTAAGGATCTTGTGAACCAGTTGGAATTAAACCGATGCCAAAGCAGCCAGCAATCGTATCTAACTTATCGGCAATACTGACAATAGCTCCAGAGTCAGTGCTAGGTACATCATCACCTGCTGAGCGCGGCATGTAGTGCTCATTAATGCCAATCGCTACTTGTTCATCTTCACCAAACAAGCGGGCATACTTTTCACCCATAATGCCTTGCAGCTCAGTAAATTCGTTTACCATATTCGTCACAAGATCGAATTTGCAGATAGTTGCAACACGATCTGCCTTCTGCTTCGTTTCTGTGCTGACTGAAGCAAGCGCACTGATTTGACCAGAAAGCTCTCGAACACGGCGAACTTTTTCTCCGATTGTTCCAAGCTCTTCATGAAAGACAATGTTATCCAAGCGTTTTAATGATTTCTCGATCGGTTGCTTCTGATCCTCTTCATAGAAGAACTGTGCATCAGCGAGACGAGCACTCAATACTTTTTCATTCCCTTTTGCAACAGTTTCAAGTGCACGTGCATCTCCATTACGTACAGTAATAAAATATGCCAACAAGTCTCCATTAGCATTTTTGACTGGGAAGTAGCGTTGATGCTCTTTCATCGACGTAATCAACACTTCTTCAGGCAAATTCAAGAATGCTTCATCAAATGTTCCATACAAAGCAGTTGGATACTCAACAAGGTTATTAACCTCTTCAAGCAGGTCTTCATCAATCGGAATAACCCAGCCTTCATCATCGGCAAGGTTATGTAATTGTTTACGAATTGCTTCTTTGCGTTCCTCAGCATCCGCAAGGACGAATTGTTCTTGTAATTTCATTTTATATTGGCTAGGGTCTTCGATTGTGATTTGTTCACCTAAGAAGCGATGGCCATACGTTGTATTGCTTGTTTTGACGTTTGTAATTTCAAATGGCACTACCTCTTTCCCAAATAGGCAAATGAGCCATTTGATTGGACGTGCATAGCGCATTTGATTTGTTCCCCAGCGCATATTTTTCGGGAAGTTCAAGCCTGTAATCACATCTTTCAATTGCGGAAGAAGTGTGAATGTTGGCTGACCTTCAGAAAATTTATTAACGAACACATACTCTGCGCCTTTAATTTCCTTGAAGAAAATGTCATTCACATCAGCACCTTGGCCTTTAGCAAAACCTTGTGCCGCTTTCGTCCAGTTACCTTCTTCATCTAAAGCAATTTTCCTTGCAGGTCCACGTGCTTCTTCACTAATATCTGCTTGCTTTTCTGCCACACCTTTTACAATGACTGCAAGGCGACGAGGTGTTGAGTAAGCTTGTACCCCTTCAATTTCAATACGGTTTTCTTCAAACCACACAGCAACTTTATCAGCAAGCTGCTCCATTGCATCCGTTACGAAACGCGCAGGTAATTCTTCTAGTCCGATTTCTAGCAATAAATCTTGTTTACTCATGATCAGCTGCCTCCTTACCTTTCAACATTGGGAATCCTAACCGTTCACGCTCTTCTACGTATGCTTTTGCTATGCCACGAGCTAAGTTACGCACTCGGCCGATATAACCTGTTCGTTCTGTTACAGAAATCGCACCTTTTGCGTCAAGCAAGTTGAACGTATGGGAACATTTCAACACATAATCATAGGCAGGGAAGACAAGACCTTCTTCCATAATGCGTTTTGCTTCTTTTTCATATGTGTTAAATAAGTTGAAAAGCATTTCTGTATCAGACATTTCAAATGTATATTTGGAATGCTCATATTCTGGCTGATAAAAGATATCCCGAACTGTTACTCCGTCAGTCCACTCTAGATCAAAGACATTTTCTTTATCTTGAATGTAAGACGCCAAGCGTTCAATTCCGTATGTAATTTCCACCGAAACAGGTTTTGCTTCAAGGCCACCGATTTGCTGGAAGTACGTAAACTGGGTAATTTCCATCCCGTCAAGCCATACTTCCCAACCAAGGCCTGCTGCACCTAGCGTTGGATTTTCCCAGTTATCTTCTACAAAACGAATATCATGCTCAAGTGGATTAATCCCAAGCGCTTTCAATGAATCTAAGTAAAGCTCTTGAATATTGTCAGGAGAAGGCTTCATAATTACTTGAAACTGATGATGCTGATATAAGCGGTTCGGATTTTCTCCGTAACGGCCGTCAGCTGGACGACGTGAAGGCTCAACATAAGCAACATTCCAAGGCTCAGGTCCAAGGCTTCGCAACAATGTCATCGGGCTCATCGTCCCTGCACCTTTTTCAGTATCATATGCCTGCATGATAATACAATTTTGATTGGACCAATGTTCTTGTAATTTCAAAATCATTTGCTGGATATTCATTTGTACACCTCCGAATAAATTTAAACTCTTCTTCGAGCATTAAGAAAACTCTCGTCTCTATGCTCGTATGCAACAAGCATAGGGACGAGAGTTCTCCCGCGGTTCCACCCTATTTGCCTTCTAAAAAAAAGGCCACTTTATAAGACGTGCTCCAGAGCGCCTTCCTTACTTCTCTATTCCCCGGCTCGCACTATCCCAGGTTCGCTTGTATAGAGATGAGGTAAGTACTACTCTCTTTCAATGCACATATAATGTTTGTACTTAATTTTATTAGAAATCATACATAATCCGCAACAAGTTGTCAACTTTCATTTTCAAAGTGGCTTAACTGCTCCAAGAAACGTCGAGACTTAAGAAAAACACCAGAATGTGCTTCATTATAAGCGGTTATCATCTTCTTCAACTCATCTTTTGTCTGTTGTTTAACAGAGACTGTACCGAGTTTTTTTATATCAAAATAAAAGAATAAGCGAAGTAGTTTCAATGCAGGCTGACTGACTTGCATTCTGTACGGATCGACGTTGAAACATTGATTACATAGCAAACCGCCCTCCCGAACGGAGAAGGCGAAAGTTCCTTCTGTGCGACCACAATTTGCACACCCATTTAAGTAAGGTGGGATGCCAGCTACCTCAAACATCTTCACCTCATAAATGTACATAAGAATGTCTAAGTCAATTCCTTCATGCATATAGATTAACGTCTGATACAGCAACTCAAAAAGAAATGGGTTTGGCTGCTTATCTTCTGTCAGCTTATCAGTTAATTCAACTATATACGCAGCATAAGCAGTCTTAAAAATATCCTCGCGCAAACTTCGAAATGATTGAATGAGTTCTCCCTGCTGCATGGAGCCCATCCCACTTCCTTTCTGCACGAGGAAACTTCCGTACGTAAAGAGCTGCGTTAGAGAGGCGAGCCGGCTTTTCGGCTTTTTCGCCCCTCTGGCCATAACAGCTATTTTCCCTAAATCTCTCGTAAAGAGGGTTACGACTTTGTTCGTTTCGCCATAATCACTTGTGCGGATGACGATTCCTTCTGTTTTTGTAAACAATCACGTCACCGCCCATACTATTAAGCAAAAAAGGTCTACCTAAGCTAAAGGAGTGTTGATTTCTGCCAGTTCTTCACTTTCGTCTTCAGGCTTTCCATTGTCTCTTTCAATTTCTTTCATCAGAAGATACGTATCAATATTTCCTGTTTCACTGAAAATCTTCCAAGTCAGATCTAACAAAAGAAACCCCACCTTTCGTGATTAGTTACACTAGCTGTGCTCCTCTTATCTTTTAGCTTGACCCTTGAATACTACAAAGATGTAAGAGAAATTTTGCTAATGGTTAAGCTTAATAATCATCCTTACGATAACCGTAGTCATTCAAATGAATTTGCTTATTTCTCCAATCTTTCTGTACTTTAACCCACAGTTCAAGAAATACCTTTGACCCAAGTAACGTCTCAATATCTTGTCTTGCCCGTTTGCCAACTTCTTTCAACATCTTACCTTGCTTTCCGATTATGATGCCTTTTTGAGAAGAACGTTCAACAACGATTGTTGCGCCGATATCGATTATATTACTGTCCTCACGGCGCTCCATATTTTCAATGTATACAGCAATCGAATGTGGTATTTCTTCTCGCGTTAGGTGAAGCACCTTTTCACGGATAAATTCAGAAACGATAAAACGTTCCGGATGGTCTGTCAGCTGATCTGCCGGATAGTACTGCGGCCCTTCTGGCAAATAGCCTTCAATCTGCTCAAGCAATGTTGATACATTATTTCCTTCAAGAGCCGAAATTGGTACGACTTCTGTAAAGGGATAAAGCTCCTTATATTGAGAAATAAGCGGAAGCAATTCATCTGGATGTATTTGATCGATTTTGTTAAGTACTAAAAACACCGGCTTCTTTCTTGACTTCAACCATTCAATAATAAACCGGTCGCCTTTTCCGATTCCTTGTTCTACGTTCACCATGAACAATATGATATCCACTTCATTTAACGTCGCTTGTGCAGCATCGACCATGAAATCTCCTAGCCTAGACTTCGGCTTGTGTATGCCAGGTGTGTCAATAAACACGATTTGGCTGGAATTTGTAGTATATACACCTTGCACTTTATTACGAGTTGTTTGCGGTTTGTCACTCATAATCGCAATTTTTTGCCCAATAACACGATTAAGAAATGTTGATTTTCCAACATTCGGACGTCCAATAATTGCCACAAACCCTGAACGGTAGCCTTCGTTATTCATTTAGATCCTCCGGTACGAATGCTCCTGGTAGTAATTGCTGCACAGTTGTCTCTTCAACATCGCCTTGTAGGTTTGTTAAAATAACGGGCATATCAGCTGGGCATAGCTCCACCATTACTTGACGGCAAGCACCGCATGGAGGAACTGGTCGGTCAGTGTCAGCAACTACCGCCATCGCTTGAAAGTTCCTTTCCCCTTCTGAAAAAGCTTTAAACATTGCCGTTCTTTCTGCACAATTGCAAAGACCATAAGCAGCATTTTCAATATTACATCCTTTGACGATTTCACCAGCTTCGGTTAGTAGAGCAGCGCCAACCTTAAACTTTGAATATGGTGTATACGCCTGTTCTCGTGCCTCTTTCGCTGCTTGAATGAGTGTTTCTTGATTCATAAAAACAATCCTTTCTTTCCCCTGTAAGTCCTGTTGCTGTAACTTCTTCAATTCCATTACTGAATCTATTTCAGTTATCAAACTTTGTATTCGGATCTTCTCTCTACCCACCAATAAACAAATGTCTCTCTATTCCTATTCTACAACAAATTGAATTCGTTTACATTATGTGTTTGTAAAGAAATTTAAAATGGGCTTATAAAATATTGCGATACCAATCACTACTGCGATAATGGTGTAAATGAGCACCGCAGCTGCCGCAATATCTTTTGCTTGCTTGGCAAGTGGATGAAATTCTTCCGTAACAAGGTCAACCACTTTTTCTACGGCAGTATTCATCGCTTCTAGGCTAAGAACTCCACCGATTAATAATAAAATAACAAAGATATCTTCTCTCGGCAGGTGCAAAAGCCAAGCCAATACAAGCACCAAAATTGTTATAACGACATGAATTTTCATGTTACGTTCATGTTTTACCACATAATACAGCCCACAAAACGCGTAAGAGAAACTTTGCCCTAGCCGCGACTTCCCTCTACCTGTGAAGGCCATATCCTTCTAAAATTTCCTTTTGTCGATTGGTCATGATTTTTTCATCTTCTTCATTCATATGGTCATAACCTAATAAATGTAAAAATCCATGCACACATAAAAAACCTAATTCACGTTGCATAGAATGCCCATATTCTTCTGCCTGTTCTTTCATCCGATCAATGGAAACGATGATATCTCCAAGCATACGTGGCAAATCAGTTCCTTGAATTTCAAGCTCACCTTCACCCATTTCCTCTAAGGCAAATGAAATAACATCGGTCGGATTGTCTTTTCCGCGATAATCGCGATTTATTTGTTGAATTTCCGCATCATCAACAAATGTTACTGACATCTCTGCATCTTTTTCAACGTTTTCTTTCGTAGCTGCATACTGTAGTAGCTTGTTCATTTCAGTTCTGTCTTCCTCTGATAAAAATCCTTGTTCATCAATAAAGTCAATATTCATGCTTGCTTCACCTTCTTCTTTGGCATTTCTGGATATTCAATTCGTGAATGGAAGATGCCATTCAATGTTTCACACATCGTTTTTGCTGCAATATCAATTTCTTTAAGTGTTAGATCACATTCATCAAACTGTCCATCTTGAAGACGGTCAGAGATAATATTACGGACAAGATTTTCAATTCGCTGCGGCGTCGGGTTCTGCATTGAACGTACGGCTGCCTCTACACTATCAGCAATACCGACAATTGCAGATTCTTTTGTCTGTGCTTTCGGACCTGGATAGCGAAAATCTGACTCACGCACATCCTTCGACTTCTCTTTTGCTTGATGATAAAAGTATTTTAACAAGGTTGTACCATGATGCTGCTCGGCAAAATCGATAATTTCTTGTGGGATTTTATATTCCCGCAGCATCTTTGCACCATCATATGGATGAGCTGTAATAATCGTTTTGCTGAGTTGTGGGGCAATTTTATTGTGCGGATTTTCCATATTAAGCTGATTTTCAATAAAAAAGCGTGGTCGTTTTGTTTTACCGATATCATGGTAATATGCCCCAACACGAGCTAAGAACCCGTCCGCACCAATTGCTTCACATGCTGCATCTGCCAAGTTTGCAACCATCACGCTATGATGATATGTTCCAGGTGTCTCGGTAAGAATCTTACGTAACAACGGATGATTCGGATTCGAAAGTTCAATTAACTTTATTGTTGATAGCATTCCAAAACCAGCCTCAAAAAACGGCATAAGACCGAGCGTTAACACGGCTGATAGAAAACCAGACAATGCAGCCATCAAAAGATATGTGCCAATTTCCAAACTTGTGTATTGTCCGTTTTTTATCATAAACAAAGCAGTAATAGCTACCATATTTACCACTGAAATATAAAACCCTGCTTGTAAGATTTTCGAACGGCGGTTATGTTTACTTAAGAAAATAACCCCGGTAATCCCACTCAAGAAAAAGTAAACACCAATAATAAAGTTAAAAGACTCAATGGTATCCTCATTAAAAATAATACTTCCGCAAATCGCAAGCGTCATGCTTGTAATAATAGCTGAACGATCGTTAATGAGCATTTTGATCAGCATGGTTGCCATTGCCACAGGTACAGCATAAGCGATAACTGAAAACTGCTGAAAAAGGCTCAAAATCTTCATCAGCGCAATCATAATTGCATACACTAGAACATAAATCACTAAGTATTTATTTTGACTATGAACTAAATCTGTCACATCTTTAAAGAAATAAGCGGTAAGAACGATTAAACACATAACAAGCAGCCCAAGTCCGATATATGTTAATGGATTAAGGCGTTCGTCCAACAACCCCACTAAATCAAGCTGACGGTATACATCACGATCAACAACTTGTCCTTCTTTTACAAGTACTTGACCTGCACGAATTTTCACAGGCTGAACAGATTCCATCATTTGTTGCTTCTTTTCAGCTGTACCTTTTACATCATATACATAGTTAGGGATTATCGCATATTGTCCAATTGCTACCATTGATGAGCGAAGGCCCGAAGGCAGGTTTACCTTTCGTAAATCTTTTGCAATCTGCTCTTTCACCTTATCCTCTTCCCCAAACTTAATGCGCCCTTTCATATTGCTCTGTACAGCAGTAATTGTTGTGTTTTTTGCTGTATCCAGCTGATCAAGCGATGCTGTCAGTAAATATGTCATCTCCTGTGGTGTAATCGCTTGACGCATTTCTTCTGCAACCTGCTTTTCAAACGCTGACAGTCTCTTACCCAAATTTTCCAACTCTTCATTTGCTTTAACCTTAATAGCCGCATCAAACAAATCCGCAACCATATCAACACGATGCTGTGTATACTCAGTTTTTAAAATATATTGATCTTCAACTGCAGCCGCTGCTTCCTGCCGCTTCTGCACAGTAGACTCCCAGTCTTCCACCGTGACAGGAGACAAAATATCACGATCAGCAATTGAAAATAACGTGATATTCAACTTTTCCGGCTGAATATTACTAAACATGGCGACGTAAAGCACGATACTTAGAAGTAAGTACAAGCTGACTGTAACGGCACGTTTATCTTGGATATGCTGCAAACTCGTTTTCCAACTTCTAATTGGTTTCATCCCTGCATTACCTCTTCCCTGGTACCCTGAAGGAGACCGCTCTTTGACTCCATAACAGATTGACTTATGACCTCGAGCCCCTAGCCGCCGTAGCTAGACATCTTGAAAAGCAAAGGCGGGCCGCTTAGAAATATTGTTCACTGGAGGCTTCTCACATAGAGGCGCTTTTTGCCTCGGTGTGGGAAGTTGAAGTGACACAAATTTCTGCCCGCCGTAGCTAGAGCAAAAAGAAGCCTATAACCTTTCTTTTCTCTACCATGTGAAAGCATTAGAAAAACTCGGCGTAAGCCGAGCTAATATGAAAACCGAAGCACGGCTTACACTACGCAAAACGAATAACCCTTTCTTTCCCTAAGACAAAGCGTTAAACAGTGTAAAGATAACCCAACGAAAACAAGGTTTCATTGGGTTAAGCTTCGTATTGTTCGTATGCTTCTATAATACTTTGAACGAGCGGATGACGAACTACATCTGCTTGCTCAAGATATAGAAATGAAATGCCTGACTTCCCCTTTAATACATGCTGAGTAACCGCAAGACCTGACTTTACGCCTTTCGGAAGGTCAACTTGTGTTATGTCGCCTGTTACGACCATTTTGGATTCAAAGCCAAGACGTGTTAAGAACATTTTCATCTGTGCAGGAGTCGTGTTTTGTGCTTCATCTAAAATTACAAATGAATCATCAAGCGTTCGACCGCGCATATAGGCAAGTGGTGCAATTTCAATTGTGCCGCGCTCAATTAAACGCTGGGTATGTTCTGCCCCTAATACATCATTTAATGCGTCATACAATGGGCGCAAATAAGGATCAACCTTTTCTTTCAAGTCACCTGGCAGAAAACCAAGACTTTCGCCTGCTTCTACTGCTGGTCTCGTCAAAATAATGCGCTTCACCATACCTTTTTTCAAAGCATCAACTGCCATAACTACGGCTAAGTACGTCTTCCCGGTACCAGCTGGGCCGATTCCAAATACTAAATCGTTTTTCTTAATTGCCGAAACATATTTACGCTGTCCTAGCGTTTTTACACGAATCGGCTTACCTTTGGCATTTTTCGTAATCTCTTGCTCGAATAATTCTGCAAATTGATCAAGCATCCCTTGCTGGCCAAGCTGAATCGCATAGACAATATCACGTTCAGAAATGTTCGCTCCTGAACGGATGACACTTAGCAATTGATGAAGCACCTCACCAATTAACTTGACGGTTTCTTCATCTCCAGATACACCGATTGCTCCGCCTCTTGTTACAATGGATACTTCGAGTTTTTCCTCGATAATCTTCAAATGCCTGTCGCCTGTACCAAATAAGGCGAGTGCTTCGTTCGGATTTTCCACATGTAAATCAATCGTATGCAAATCTTTTGTCATCCTTTAGTCTCCTTGAATGATTGGTTGTTCCACTGCAATATCTTCTATTACTTGGTAGTGTATTGTTAGTTTTACTTTACCATTCTCAATCGCTTGGTGCAAAACTTTTTCGCCCTTAATAACAGCATCTTTTCCAATCCGACTGATTAGTTCTTTTTTCGCCATTTTCTTACCTTCCATTACTGCTGTTTTCTGGTCATATTGTCGAAGAGATTGCTTTTTTTCGAGGTAGAGTTTTTGTTCATATGCAAATGGTGTTGTCCAATTTAAAAGCAGAAATGGCGTTTTCTTTGTATTCGTTTCATACGCTTCGTATGGCACCTCTTTGAACCCCCAAAATGGGAAGGAAAAGTTTCCGATGTAAAAAAGGTGCTTTGCCTGCTTCTCGCCTGTCAGTACACTGAATTTCGTTTTAAGCGGCACTACAACTCGTGACTGGTACCACACTTCCCCGAGCACTTCTCCTTTTGCAGCAGCCATTTTTGTTTGCCCTTCTTTGCCAATAATGCCTGAGACGAGCACGTCACCTTTGTCGACAAAATCATCAACTGATACAATCGGTTGTCCTTCTTCAACAAACATGTCATGAATAACAGCGCGCTTCTTCGCAACTAAATGTTGCGGCCCTTTCACTTCCTGAAGCTCTACCTTTTTCTCCTCAACAACCTGGAAGTGATAGGTTGTACCCTTTCGCTCCACACCAAGCCATGTAAGCCCGTCAACCTGAAGTGTTAATTCCCGCTGAATTACAGCTGTATCTGGCAGTGTAATGATTAGCTTTCCCCGTTTAATGCCATATTCATTAACTGCTTTCCGAAGGGCATGCTCGACATCTGGCTCTGCCCCTTTAATTTCAATCCCCCACACCATATTTGAAAGCACAAATAATAACACAATGAACGCCAGCAATCCTCCTACAAACCCACTGTTCCGAAGTGCCCTTGTTTGTAAAAAAGGCAATCCTCTCCGCTCGATAAATCGCAGTTTACAGTGATAAGCACGTGCGTAATGTCGAAGTGCTTTCACATCCTTTACTTGTACATAAGCTATAAAACTTTCTTCACCTGTTCGTTTCATTTCCCACATATGTATGCCCATTTTTGCACTATGATTTAAAAAAGGCTCAAGCAGCCTGCCCTCTACGACGACTTTCGTATATCCATAAAAAAAGGATGTCCAATGATTTTTCAACATCATCCCTCCGTATAGGACTGTCATTTATTCCGAATCATCTATAAAGCGAACCTCATCAATTTGTCCTTCAAGCAAAATTTCTTCTGGAAGCATTGTTTTAAGCACAAACTCCTTTCCCATTACAAGTAGCTGACCTTGCTTTAATGACAAACGCAGCTCATTGTCCGAGAACGCCAAGAGGCCGCGGTGATTTTCAATATATATGTGAAGCTGTCCAATCATTGTTATTCGCGGCAAATCCATCACAACATCTGCAGGAAGTTCAGCCTTCTGCATAACCCAGCGCTTCATTTTCTGTCTCCATTTCCTCAATTGACGAACCCCCTTTCAACTCATATTTATGACCCAACCAACACTTCTATCACTAATAAATAATATAATGGAGAATGTGAACTGCTTTACGAAAATAAAAAAAGCGCTGATGCCGAAATGGCAATCAACGCTTTTTCTGATAGATTCTTGCTGCTGAATGGGGTTTGCGAGAGCGAGGTTCTCCTAATATCTCTGAGAACATCACACCTTCGACGACTCTTTTTTTGGATAACGATCCAAATTGCCCTTCTATTTCTCGTTTCTTTCTTTTCTTTGGCTTTGAAACTTGCGGCTTTGCTTGTACTGTTTGCAGCTCCTGTTGCTTTTTCTTTAACTCTTCATAATAACTCTTAATAGAGCTCGTTTGCTCGCTAGGAGTCTCTTCAACATGGATAGACTCTCTGCGTACAGTTTCTTGCTTACGCGGTTCATAGGGTTGCTGTGGCTTTGATCTTTGCCGTTCGCGGGGTTTTTGGGGCGACTCCTTATTGCTGTCTCCGCCTGCAGCCCGCTTAATAACCCCCCACAATCCAACCAAAATAAATACGAGCACTGGTAGGTTTGCTAAGATCATTTCAAAGAGCTGTTCCATTATTGATCACTTTCGTCTTCATCGTCATCTTTCGTCAGCTTACCAATGGAATCACGCATATCTGTATCAGCCATCACATTTTGAAAGTTCATATAATCCATTACACCGATATTACCAGAACGCAACGCTTCAGCCATCGCAAGCGGTACTTCCGCTTCCGCTTCTACTACTTTTGCACGCATTTCTTGAACACGCGCACGCATCTCTTGTTCTTGTGCAACTGCCATTGCGCGACGTTCCTCAGCCTTCGCTTGCGCAATATTTTTATCTGCCTCTGCTTGATCCGTTTGTAATACAGCTCCGATATTTTTACCAATATCGATGTCTGCGATATCAATTGAGAGAATTTCAAATGCTGTTCCTGCATCAAGGCCTTTTTTCAGCACTGTTTGTGAAATCAAGTCTGGATTTTCAAGTACTTTTTTATGGTCATGTGAGGAACCAATTGTACTTACAATCCCTTCACCAACACGAGCAATCACTGTGTCTTCACCAGCACCACCGACGAGGCGGTCAATATTTGCACGAACAGTAATACGAGCTTTCGCTTTCACTTCAATCCCATCCATCGCCACACCAGCGATAAATGGTGTTTCAATTACTTTCGGGTTAACGCTCATTTGTACAGCTTCAAGTACATCACGTCCCGCAAGGTCAATCGCAGCACAACGCTCAAAGCTTAATTCAATATTTGCACGTTGCGCAGCAATCAATGCATTGACAACACGATCAACATTACCACCTGCTAAATAGTGACTCTCCAGTTGGTTTGTTGTAACATTCAAGCCTGCTTTATGTGCCTTAATTAATGGATTAATGACACGGCTTGGGATAACACGACGCAAACGCATTCCCACGAGTGTAAAGATACTGACATGGACACCTGCGGCTAACGCCGAAATCCACAGCATCACCGGAACAAATGTAAATAACACAATTAACGCAACAATAATAAGACCAGCAATTAATAATACTGCAATTGTATCTGGACCCAACATTTCTTTCCTCCTCTAGTTCGTACTCTTATAGTTGTTCTTCCTTAGCCTCTCGCACGATAATTCGTGAACCAGAAGCCTTAATGACGACAATAGGTTGGTCAGCAGCGATAAATCCTCCTTCTGTTACGACATCAATGCGGTCCTCCTCAATGAGCGCGGTGCCCGCTGGGTGCAGCGGTGTAATCGTTTTCCCGACCTTCCCGACTAATTCTAAGCGATTTTCATTTGACACATACCCTTTATCAGTGGATGTCGAGTCTGACAAAATAATATGCCTAAAAATCCCTTTCTTATAGCCAAGAAGCTTAAATAAAACAACTGAACCAATCACTGTAACAATAAAGGCAATTAAAATCGCCATTGCCATATACCCCACATCATTTCCACTTAAGATTAAACTTATAATAATTGCCGCCACACCTGCTAATCCGACAATCCCACCTGGAACAAATAATTCTGCTATTATTAGTACAATCCCTGCTATCAGTAAGATAATCGATTCCATTCCAGCTAACCCAGCCACTAAATGACCGTAGAAGAACAACACAAGTGCAGATGCCCCCATAATCCCCGGAATACCAAACCCAGGTGAGTAGAGCTCAACGACAAGCCCTAAACTTGCAATAGATAACAAGATAGGCACCACAACAGGATTGGTTACAAAACGAGCAATATGCTCAGCAAGTGATACCTCTGTTTCCTTAATTGTAGCCCCTGACATCTTTAAAAAATCTAAAATCTCACCTCGTGTTTCCACAATGGCATCTGCATAGCCAACTTCCTTCGCTTGGGAGGCTGTTAAAGTAAGCAGCTTGCCTTTCGGTGCGTCATATTTCGGTAAATCAACAGACGGATCTGCCATTGCAATTGCATAGACAGGGTCTCTGCCGCTATATTCTGCAGCACCTTTCATCTCAGCACGCCAATAGGATTCTGCCTTTTTGCCGGCCGTGTTTCCTTGCTGATCAATGATCGCTGCCGCTCCCATGGTTGCACCGGGTACCATCACAATATGATCGGCATTTAACGCAAGGTATGACCCAGCAGAAATGGCATTTTTATTAACAAATACAGTTATCGGAATCTTCGTTTCACGCATTAACTTCGCAATATCTGTTGCAGCAGGAACCGCCCCGCCAGGTGTGTTCATTTCGATAACAATTTGGTCAGCACCAGCTTCTTCTGCTTCTTCAAAAGAACGCTTCATAAATTGAAGAAGTCCTTTCTCAACTTCCTTTTCAAACGGGACGAAATAAACTAATCCCTTCTCTTGTGCATTTGCAGGAGTCAGTAGAATGCTTGAAAGCAATCCAACTAACAGCAGCGGAAGAATGACCAACCGCATCCACTTCATTCTGCTCCACCTCCCTTTATAGGTGTTCTATATTAAGTTTTCTATTGAAAGGAAAATAATATGCGTACCTCTAATACGTTAGCGATTTAAAAAAAGTTTCAAAGATCCGTGAGAAACTTCATAAAAATTACTTTGCCAAATAAAAAAGAACAACATCCTCGCAGGATGTTGTTCTTCCTTTATGAAAGGTGTTTCATGACTGCTTGGTTCACTTTGGAACCATCAGCTTTCCCTTTCACCTTGGGCATAATCGCGCCCATCACTTTTCCCATATCAGCTTTAGAAGACGCTCCAACTTCTGCAATTGTTTCTTGCACAATTTGGTCGAGTTCTTCATCTGACAATTGTTCAGGCATATATGTTTGCAACACATCGATTTCTGATTGTGTCTTTTCCGCTAAATCATTACGGCCTGCTTCTTGGAACTCGTGGAGGGAGTCTTTGCGTTGTTTCAGTTCACGATTAAGGATAGTAAGCTCTTCATCTTGCGAAAGCTCATCTTTGCCTAATTTAATCGCTTCGTTTTGCAATGAAGCTCTTACCATACGAATTACTGCAAGCTTATCTTTGTCGCGGTTTTTCATTGCTTGTTTCATATCGTCGGTTAGACGTTCAGCAAGCTTCATCAGAACACCCTCTCTTAAAATTTACGCTTTTTACGAGCCGCCTCCGATTTTTTCTTACGACGAACGCTTGGTTTCTCGTAAAATTCACGCTTGCGGTACTCAGCAAGTGTGCCACTCTTAGAAACACTGCGCTTAAAGCGGCGAAGAGCGTCCTCTAAAGATTCGTTTTTGCGAACGCGAGTATTAGACATAATTTTCCCTCCCTCCGAAACAGCCAATCACAATAAAAACATATCTACATGAAGTAGACACGTCTTTGGTCATTATATAACATCATGTATTTATTTGCAACAACATGATTTTTCGTCATACGTTGAGAACCTGTCCATATATTGGTGTAGAAGGAAGGTGTTCGGCGTATGCACATGTTAAGCTTTTTAATGGTCTTTATTATGATTTTTTTAATGGGGATGTCGATTATGCGTTATGGACTTTTTCACCTTGCCCATGACACCTTACAGCAAAAGTTAGTTCATATCACTGATACTCCATTGAAAGGTATGCTGGCTGGGACTTTGATTACCGCTGTTCTTCAAAGCAGCTCTGCGGTTACAGTAATGACGGTTGCACTTTGTGCAGCTGGGTATCTAACCTTTGAAAAAGCACTCGGTATTATTCTCGGTACCAATATCGGTACTACGGTCACACTTGAAATGATCAGTATCGACCTTGGACAACTAGCCTTACCTCTGCTTATTTTTAGCGCTCTTCTTATGATGATATCGCGAAAAAAATTATTTGACGTTGGAAGCATTTTATTTGGCTTTAGTTGCTTATTCATTGCAATGAACGGGTTTTCCTCACTTGCAAGCTTTTTTAGCGAATCACCACTTTTCACAAACTTACTTACAGCAGACACGAAAGGACATGTAAACGGGATTTTATTCGGAACCGTGTTAACAGCTATCCTTCAATCTTCCACTGCTGTAACAGGAATGGGTATGGGTATTATCGAAAAAAGCTCGATTCCTCTCTCAACAGGTATCGCCGTTATGCTAGGCGCAAATATTGGCACATGTATAACAGCTTTTTTAGCCAGCCTTCGTGCAAATAACCATGCAAAATTAACTGCATACGCTCACATTTGGCTAAATATTATTGGGGTCCTTGCCTTTTACCCACTTATTCAACTGCTGACAAATACAGCCATGATACTTGCTGATTCACCTGATGTTCAGCTCGCTCATGCCAGTGTTATTTTTAACGTACTTGTCTCACTCATTTTCTTACCACTAATTAAGCCGTTTGCAAGCTTCATCAAAAGGGTTCATCGCCAGGAATAGAAAAACCTCAAGGCAATACTTTACCTTGAGGTTTCGTTTTAAGAAATTTTTTCGCCGACATGATCATCTTCTACGACACGGACAAATTCACCTTCGCTGTATGGATAGCCCGCTTTTGTAATTTTCACTTTTACAATTTGACCGATCATTTCCTCAGTGGCTGGGAATTTCACCTTCAAATAGTTATCTGTATAGCCGACATAAAGGCCGCTTTCTGGGTCTTCCTTCGAAATTTCTTCTGGAATCACTTCAAGCACGTCACCTTCATATTGAGCTGCATATTCTTTTGCAAGCTGGTTTGAAAGTTCGATTAAGCGATGAACACGCTCATTTTTCACTTCTTCATCCACTTGGTCTTCCATACGTGCTGCAGGTGTGCCAGTACGTTTTGAATAAGGGAAAACATGAAGCTCTGAGAAACGGTTCTCTTTAATAAAATCATACGTTTCTTGGAATTCTTCTTCTGTTTCACCTGGGAAGCCTACAATCACGTCCGATGTAACGGCAAGCCCTGGTAACGCACGGCGCAAGTGGTCAAGGCGTTCTTGGAAGAACTCCATTGTATACTTACGGCGCATTCTCTTAAGCACAGAGTTTGAGCCTGATTGCAGCGGCACATGTAAATGGCGAACAATTTTATCAGACTGATCCAACACTTCAATAACCTCATCTGTTATTTGGCTTGCTTCAATAGAAGAGATTCGAATGCGTTTCAAGCCTTTTACTTGCTCATCCAAGTCACGCAGTAATTTAGCAAAGTTATAATCTTTCATGTCTTCACCATAACCGCCTGTATGAATGCCTGTTAAAACAATTTCTTTGTAGCCAGCATCTACAAGTTGCTGCGCTTGTCGAACAACTTCTTGTGGATCACGAGAACGCATTAAACCGCGAGCCCATGGAATAATACAAAATGTACAGAAATTGTTACAGCCCTCTTGAATTTTAAGCGATGCACGCGTACGGTCTGTAAAAGCAGGTACTTCAAGCTCTTCATAGACACGTGTTTTCATAATGTTGCCAACACCGTTGATCGGTTCACGTTCACGCTTATATTGCTCAATATAATCTAACATTTTCGTACGATCTTGAGTACCAACTACAATATCAACGCCTGGAATTGCCATAATTTCAGCAGGTGATGTTTGCGCGTAACAGCCTGTTACACAAATCACTGCATCAGGATTACGGCGAATGGCACGACGAATCACTTGACGACTCTTCTTATCGCCCGTATTTGTTACCGTACATGTATTAATAACATAAACGTCAGCACGTTTTTCAAAATCTGTTCGTTCATAGCCAGCATCAGAGAACAATTTCCAAATTGCCTCTGTTTCATAATGATTTACTTTACAACCTAATGTATGAAAAGCAACTGATGGCATGATGTTCACCTCAATAGTTCAGTTTGATAAGAGACAGCTGAAAGAAAATAAAGAGGTGCTGTTTCCGTTCGTAAAATGCGTGGTCCAAACCCACAGGAAACAAACCCTTCTGCTTTCAATGCTGAGACCTCTTCTTCTGTTAAGCCGCCTTCCGGACCAACAACAACAAAGATTTTATCGTCTTGCTTTATGTTTTGTAAAGCTTTTGCAAGCGCAGCTGTCTCACCTGCTTTCGCTTCTTCTTCATACGCGATTACTTTCACGTCCGCGTCTTTTGCTAAGCGTAATAATTCTTTAAACAAGACAGGTGTAGAAACCACTGGAATCACTTGGCGATGCGATTGCTCAGCCGCTTCCTTTGCAATCTTTTGTAATCGTTCCTGCTTTTTTCTTCCCTTTTTTTCATCCCACTTGACAATTGAGCGGGATGCAAAAAAAGGCAGAAAGCCCCTTGCACCAAGCTCAGTTCCTTTTTGAACAATGTATTCAAGCTTGTCTGATTTCGGTAGTCCTTGAGCAATTGTCACTGCCACAGGCAGCTCTTGCTCTTCTTCAAGCTGTTTAACTTTCTGTAATTGAACTGCTTGTTTGTCTACTTCTTGTACTTCACAGAGCCAGCTTTGACCGGCTTCATCGCAACAAATCACTTCATGGCCAGACTCCATCCGCATCACACGTGAAATATGGTGCGCATCATCACCTGTAATCGTATTATTTGTTCATTACTGACTTGATCATTTTGAATAAAATAACGCTGCAAAGCTGTTCACCTGCTTCTAGTTCTTTTTCGCAATAATTGCTACCCAGTCTTCCATATTTAACGTTTCTTCAATATGGAAACCGACTTCTTCTAAAGCGTGCTTTACTTGATCTCGTTTTCCTTTAATAATTCCTGATGTAATGTAGTAGCCGCCTTTTTTCACTTTATCATAAGCGTCCTGCGGGAAGCGAAGAATGATTTCAGCAAGCAGATTTCCGACAATGATATCTGCTTCACCTTCAACATAGTCTAGAAGGTTGTTTTGTTGAACAGAAATTTGATCATGAACTTTGTTTAGTTTCACATTCATTCTAGCACTCTTAACTGCTACGTCATCTAAGTCATATGCGCGGACACGTTCGGCACCAAGCAATACAGCAGCAATACTTAATACACCGGAACCTGTACCGACATCGATCACATCATCGCCTGGACGTACATACTTTTCAAGTGCTTGCATACATAGAACAGTTGTCGGATGTGTCCCCGTACCAAACGCCATACCCGGGTCAAGCTCAATAATTAACTCATCTGTGTTAACAGGCTGATAATCTTCCCAAGTTGGTGTAATCGTAATCCGCTCAGATACTTTCACTGGCTTATAATATTTCTTCCACGCTGTTGCCCATTCTTCTTCATTTACTTCACTAAGCTCAACCGTGTTATGCCCAAGGTCGATATCATACAGGAGAAGGTTGTTAATGCTTTGTTTAATCTCTGCAACTGTTTCTCCTAAGAAACTATTAACCGGGAGATACGCTTTAACCATAACACCTTCTTCTGGATAATCATCAGGATTCAAGTCATACATCTCTCCTAATGATGTATCCCATACTTTCACAAGGTCCTGCGGGTCTTCAATCACAACCCCACTAGCCCCTGCCTCATGCAAAATGTAAGAAATTGGTTCTACCGCTTCTTGTGTCGTGTGGATGCTAAGTTCTGACCATTTCATGTTTACCAGCTCACTTTTTTTGATTTCATGAACAACCTGCATGCCGATAACAGCATGCAGGCTGATTACTTCATCTTAATGAAAGTATAAAGGAAACTTACTCACCTTTAAAGGCGCGCTTCATTTTCGAAAAGAAATTGCTGTCAGTTGTTTCATCTCCGCTCACTTCACCGAACTCTTTCAACAGCTGCTTTTGCTTACTAGAAAGACTTGTCGGCGTTACAACCCGAATTTGTACGTGCTGGTCACCTTGACCATAGCCACGCACATTTTGCACACCTTTACCGCGCAAACGGAACTTTGTGCCTGTTTGAGTACCAGCTGGAATTTTCAGCTTTACCTTTCCGTGTAATGTTGGTACCTCAACTTCATCGCCAAGAGCAGCTTGAACGAATGTTAATGGCATTTCACAATAAATATCTGTATCATCACGCTCAAAGAACTCATGCGGCTTGACATGGAAAACAACAAACAAGTCACCAGGAGGGCCTCCATTGACACCAGGCTCCCCTTGTCCTGATACACGCATTTGCTGTCCCTCATCCACGCCAGCTGGAATCTTCACATGAATTTTCTTGCGTTTTTGAACCTTGCCGTCACCGCCGCATGTCGGACATTTCTCACGTACATACTTTCCTGTTCCGTTACAATGATGACATACACGACGGTTTACAATTTTGCCAAACGGTGTGTTTTGCTCAACATTCATTTGACCTGCACCATTACAGTGTGGACATGTCTCAGGGGTTGTGCCAGGCTTAGCCCCACTTCCATCACATGTGCCGCACTCTTCTTCACGCGGAATTTGAATGTCTGTTTCCTTACCGAAAGCAGCTTCCTCAAATTCCAATGACATTGTATATTGCAAGTCAGCACCTTGTCTTGGTGCGTTTGGATCACGACGTCGGCCGCCTCCACCAAAGAACATATCGAAAATATCGCCAAAGCCGCCGAAGTCAGCTCCGCCGCCTCCAAAACCGCCAAAACCTTGGTTCGGGTCAGTATGGCCGAACTGGTCATATTGTGCACGCTTCTGATCATCACTAAGGACTTCGTATGCATCTTTTGCTTCTTTAAACTTATCAGCTGCATCATCTTCCTTATTTACATCTGGATGATATTTGCGTGCGAGCTTGCGGTATGCCTTCTTTATCTCATCTTTTGAGGCATTTTTGTCGACGCCGAGAACCTCATAATAGTCTCGCTTGCTCATCAAATACCCACTCCCGATCATTTTTCACATAAATTTTATATTATCATTGATTGTAGACTTTTCGCAACAGTTTACAAGATCGTTATCACAGGAAAAAGCAGGCTGCTTTCTCTGTTTTCTTTTTCAAAAAAAGTCAAAGTCAAGAGGAACCTGACTTTGACTTTTTTAGGTCGTTATTTATTGCTTATTTCTTTTCGTCGTCGTTTACTTCTTCGAAGTCTGCATCTACGACGTCGTCATCTTGATTGCCTTCGCCTTGTGCTTGCTGTTGTGCTTGTGCTTCTTGAGCTGCTTGCTCGTAAAGCTTAACAGAAAGCTGTTGTACGATTTCTTCAAGTGCTTCTTTCTTTTCTTTGATTGCATCGAAGTCATCGCCTTCTAGTGCTTCTTTCAATGCATCACGTGCTTCTTCAGCTTTTTTCTTTTCTTCTTCTTCGACTTTATCGCCAAGGTCTTTCAACGTTTTGTCAGTTGTAAATACCATTTGGTCTGCTTCATTGCGAAGTTCTACTTGTTCACGTTGCTTCTTATCTGCTTCTGCATTTTCTTCTGCATCTTTAACCATTTGTTCAACTTCCTCATCAGAAAGACCAGAAGAAGACTTGATTGTAATTGTTTGTTTCTTACCAGTACCTTTATCAGCAGCAGATACATTTACGATACCATTTGCATCAATATCGAATGATACTTCGATTTGTGGTACGCCGCGTGGTGCTGGTGGAATATCAGTTAATTGGAAACGGCCAAGTGTTTTGTTGTGTGCTGCCATTTCACGCTCACCTTGAAGAACATGGATGTCAACAGATGTTTGGTTATCAGCAGCTGTTGAGAACACTTGTGATTTGCTTGTTGGGATTGTTGTGTTACGTTCGATTAGCTTTGTAAACACGCCACCCATTGTTTCAATACCAAGTGAAAGTGGTGTTACGTCAAGAAGTACAACATCTTTAACGTCACCAGTCAGTACGCCACCTTGGATTGCTGCACCAAGTGCTACAACTTCATCCGGGTTAACACCTTTATGTGGTTCTTGACCTGTTTCTTTCTTGATTGCTTCTTGTACAGCTGGAATACGTGTAGAACCACCAACAAGAATTACTTTATCAATTTCGCTTGCAGACATGCCTGAATCTTTAAGTGCTTGACGAGTTGGTCCCATTGTACGTTCAACTAAATCAGAAGAAAGCTCTTCGAACTTAGCACGAGTTAAGTTCATTTCAAGGTGAAGTGGACCTGCATCGCCTGCTGTGATAAATGGTAGAGAGATTTGCGTGCTTGTTACACCTGAAAGATCTTTTTTCGCTTTTTCAGCTGCGTCTTTCAAACGTTGAAGTGCCATTTTATCTTTTGAAAGGTCAATGCCGTTTTCTTTCTTGAACTCACTTACAAGGTGATCGATGATTACTTGGTCAAAGTCGTCACCACCAAGACGGTTGTCACCTGCAGTTGCGCGTACTTCGAAGATACCGTCGCCAAGCTCAAGGATCGATACGTCAAATGTACCGCCACCAAGGTCATAAACAAGGATTGTTTGGTCTTGGTCTTCTTTATCTAAGCCGTATGCAAGTGCTGCAGCTGTTGGCTCGTTAATGATACGCTCAACTTCTAAGCCAGCAATTTTACCAGCATCTTTTGTAGCTTGACGCTCTGCATCATTGAAATAAGCAGGAACTGTGATAACTGCTTTTTCAACTTTTTCCCCAAGATAATCTTCTGCATATGATTTGAAGTTTTGAAGAAGAATTGCAGAAATTTCTTGTGGTGTATAGCTCTTATCCTCTACTTCTACTTTATAATCTGTACCCATATGACGTTTGATTGATTGAATTGTGTTTGGGTTTGTAATTGCTTGACGCTTTGCAACTTCACCGACTTGACGCTCGCCGTTTTTGAATGCCACAACAGATGGTGTTGTACGGTTACCTTCTGGGTTTGGAATTACCTTTGCTTCGCCGCCTTCCATGACAGCCACACATGAATTTGTTGTACCTAAGTCAATACCAATGATCTTACTCATTGATGAAAGCCTCCTTTATTATTATGCTATGTATTTTCATTAGCGAATTATTGATTTACCTTTACCATTGATGGACGAATGACACGGTCATTCAATTTGTAGCCTCTTTGAAGCTCTTCGACAACAACATTTGACTCGTAGTTCTCATCTTCAACCTGCATAACTGCTTGATGCAACTGTGGATCAAATTCCTTTCCAACAGCCTCGATCTCTTCAAGACCTTCCTTCTTAAGTGCCTCGATAAGCTGATTATGCACCATTTGCATTCCTTTGAGAACAGATTCTGTACTGTCCTTTTCAGGGTCGACAGCTAACGCGCGTCCGAAGTTATCAAGCGCAGGTAAAACCTCTTCAATCAAGCTTTGTGCTCTATATTTACGATCCGCTTCACGCTCTTTGTTCACACGGCGGCGGAAATTTTCCATATCAGCCTGTGCGCGTAAATAACGGTTGTTGTATTCTTCAACTTTCGCTTGCAGTTCTTCAATTTCAGCTTGCTTCTTGGCAAGTTCATCTGTTTCTTGTGTTTCTTCAACTGAAACCTCTTCTTCAACAGCTTCTGCTTCTTTTGCAAGCTCTTCTTGCTCTTGGTTTAGTTTATCCTCAGCCAATCCCTTCACCTCCCTTATTACTCTAACAGCATAATGTGCATTAACACTATTGCATATATCTGCAAAACAATCCAATTAACATTCATTTATACATAGGAAAGCGATGGAAGTCCTTACCACTTCCACCCCTTAACAATATTGCCATTGTTACTTGGATTGATACAGTGACGAAAGAACCTTTGACAAGTCTGCAGAAAAGACATTCAACAAGCTGATCACTTTTGAATATTCCATTCGTGTTGGCCCGAGTACTGCAATTGTACCCATATGTTCGTTGCCGACTGAATAGGACGCTGTAATAATACTGCAATTACGCATCTCTTCGATTTTATTTTCTTGACCAATCTTAACCGAAATACCTGACTTTGATGTTCGCAGCATGTCATAGACAAGCTGGTCCTGCTCGATAAGAGACATAAGCGAACGCAATTTCTGTAAATCATTGAATTCCGGCTGAGAAAGCATATTCGTTTTTCCGCCAAAATAGATTTTTTCACTCTTTTGACTGCCAAATGTCTCAATCAACATTCGGTATACTTTCTCGTAATTGTAGAGATGGCGTTTTAATACATGCCCAACTTCCTCATTCAATCGTTCAGGCAACTCAATAAGCGGAATACCTTTCAAGCGCTCATTCAGGATATTGACCATTTTTTCTAATTCGCCTGGCTCTATCCCTTCTGGCATTGTAATTGTTCGATTTTCGACATGACCTGTGTCCGTCACGATTATCGCAACGGCCGTCGTATCTGTCAACGGAATCATTTGAAATTGCCGCAAACGAGTCTCGAACATTTCAGGCCCAAGCACGATTGATGTGTAACTTGTGAATTCCGATAAAATCTCTGCTGACTTCTGTGCCACCCGCTCTAACTCAAACACACGATCCGAAAAGAACGTATGAATAGATTCAAGCTCTCCTCGTGATAACTTTGACGGAGCAAGCAAGTTATCTACATAAAAGCGGTAGCCTTTTTCTGATGGAATTCGACCTGATGATGTATGAGTCTTCTCTAAGAAGCCCATGTCCTCCAAGTCTGCCATTTCATTGCGGATTGTCGCCGGACTGAAGGTGATTTCTTCCTTCTTCGCGAGTGTTCGCGATCCGACCGCTTGTGCAGAATGGATAAAATCATCAATGATCACTTGTAAAATCAACAGTTGGCGTTCTGTCAACATATGATGATCACCTCTGTTAGCACTCCTTTACATCGAGTGCTAAATCTAATATTAAATTACCAAATCCATTGTTGGATTGTCAACGTTAAGAATCCACTCTGCACAAAAAAATCGTTACCCGTTTTTATGTTATTCAAACACACCGAGGAAACTTTGAAAGACTTCATTCCCAAGTAAGAACCCTTTCTTTGTTAACCTTATGCGCTCCTCCGATTCTTCAAGCAATCCTTTTTTAACTGCATCTTTAATTTGCTTGTCAAACACCTCGTTCATACTTTTACCATAGCGAACGAAGAAACGTTGCTTGGACACACCTTCACGCTTTCGCAAGCCGAGAAACATTTCCTCTTCCATCTGCTCAGAAAGAGAAACCTTATGCTCTTCAATATACGGAAAGCCATTCTCTTCAATTCGTTGCATGTAATGAGGAAGCGGGCCAGCGTTAACTCTGCGCACCCCTGCAACATAACTATGTGCGCCTGCACCAAATCCAAAGTATTCGTTGTTATGCCAATATGTTAAGTTATGTTTGCTTTCATACCCTGGTACTGCAAAATTGCTAATTTCATATTGGGTAAATCCTTGGTTCTCCATTTCGGTCATTAACACTTCAAACATTTGCGCTTCATTCTCTTCACTCGGAAGGCGTAACTTCCCTTTTTTCATTAAATTGTAAAAGACAGTCTTCGGCTCTATTTGTAATGAATAACCAGAAAAATGCTTCACACCAAGACCAAACGCCGTTTGTAGCGTTTCTTCAAAAGAACTCATCTCTTGTCCAGGCAGCGCGTAAATTAAGTCTACATTGATATTGTCAAAGCCGACTGCTTGTGCTGTTTCAATGGTCTCAAATACATCTTTTGCCCGATGTGTGCGGCCGATTTTTTTCAACAGCTCATCATTAAATGTTTGGACACCGAAGCTTAATCGGTTTACTCCATAGTCTTTCATAAGCTGCAGCTTCTCTTTTGCCAAACCACCTGGATTTGCTTCAAACGTATATTCAACATTTTCAACAGCAAGCGGTAAGATGTACCGTTCAATCGTGCTCAAAAATTGTTCCATCTGTTCCATATTCAACGAAGTTGGCGTACCACCACCAACAAAAATCGTTTCTATTCGATCTGTCGGAAACCGTTCAAGTGAATGCTTCACTTCTGTATCAAGTGCTCTTAAATAGTCTTCAACAGGCTGGTTCTGAAGGAACACCTTATTGAAGTCACAGTAATAACAAATATGTTCACAAAACGGAATGTGAAGATACACTGCTTTTGCCATTCATTTTTCACCTTCCACAAACAAAAGCCGCAAGACAGTTGCTTGCGGCTTTGTGTTTTTTCCATTTATTTCTTCTCGTCGCTGTCCATTTTCAGAACCGCCATGAATGCTTCTTGCGGGACTTCGACGGACCCAACTGACTTCATTCGTTTCTTACCTTCTTTTTGCTTTTCTAGTAGCTTACGCTTACGAGAAATATCCCCGCCGTAACATTTTGCAAGTACGTTTTTACGCATTGCCTTAATTGTTGAACGAGCGACAATTTTGTTTCCAATTGCTGCTTGAATCGGTACCTCAAATTGCTGACGAGGAATAAGCTCTCTTAGCTTATCAGTAATAACCTTACCCCGCTCATATGCGAAATCACGGTGAACGATGAAGGATAACGCATCGACTTGCTCACCATTCAATAAAATATCCATCTTCACAAGGCGTGACTCTTTGTATCCGATTAGCTCATAGTCAAACGATGCATACCCTTTTGTTTGCGATTTCAACTGGTCAAAGAAATCATAAACGATTTCCGCAAGCGGAATATCATAAACAATATTAACGCGGTTTTCATCCATATATTGCATATCAATGAAATTACCACGCTTCGCTTGGCATAATTCCATAACCGGACCAACAAAGTCGTTCGGAACCATAACGGTTGCTTTCACATATGGCTCTTGTACTCGTTGAATGCTTTGTGGGTCAGGCATGTTAGATGGGTTATCGACAATCACTTCTTCTCCATCTGTCAGTTCTACCCGATAACTAACGCTTGGCGCAGTAGTAATCAAATCAATCTTGAATTCACGTTCAATCCGCTCTTGAATAATTTCCATATGCAGCATCCCTAGGAAACCACAACGGAAACCAAAACCAAGCGCCTGCGATGTCTCCGGCTCATATTGTAGCGAAGAATCATTTAACTCAAGACGTTCAAGTGCTTCCCGCAAATCATTATACTTATTCGAATCAATTGGATAGAGACCACAGAATACCATCGGGTTAAGACGCTTATAACCAGGAAGTGGCTCAGCAGCAGGTTTCTGTGCACTTGTGATCGTATCACCGACGCGCGTATCCCCAACTGTCTTAATAGCAGCTGTTAAGAAACCAACATCCCCTACTGTTAATTCATCCTGCGGCAATGGTTTTGGCGTGAAGACACCAAGCTCCGTTACTTCGAATTCTTTTCCTGTTGCCATCATACGAACCTTATCGCCGACTTTAACAGAGCCTTCTACAATTCGAATGTACGCAATAACACCACGATAAGGGTCGTATAAGGAGTCAAAAATAAGCGCTTTTAACGGCGCCTCTGGATCACCTTGTGGCGGTGGTACTTTTTCTACAATCTGTTCTAAAATTTCATCAATGCCAATCCCAGATTTCGCACTTGCTAATACAGCCTCTGAAGCATCAAGACCGATTACATCTTCGACCTCTTGACGGACGCGCTCAGGCTCTGCACTTGGAAGGTCAATCTTATTAATGATCGGAAGAATTTCCAAGTCATTATCAAGTGCTAAATAAACGTTCGCGAGTGTTTGCGCTTCAATGCCTTGCGCTGCATCCACAACAAGGATAGCACCTTCACACGCTGCAAGACTACGAGACACTTCATATGTAAAGTCGACGTGTCCTGGCGTATCAATTAGATGAAAAATATACTCTTCTCCGTCCTTCGCTTTATATTTCAATTGGACAGAGTTTAATTTAATTGTAATGCCACGCTCACGCTCTAAGTCCATCGCATCGAGCATTTGGCTTTTCATTTCACGCTGTGTCAAGGCGCTTGTTTTTTCTAGTATACGGTCTGCTAACGTACTTTTCCCATGGTCAATATGTGCAATAATAGAAAAATTACGTATGCGCTCTTGCCTTTTTCTCTTCTGTTCATTATTCAAATCGATCACTCCCACCATAACGGCAAAGATACACTAGCATAGATTATAGCAGTGAAGGTGCAGTCACACAAGTTTTCTTCGCTGTACACGTTACGATAATAAAATAAAAAGAACAGCAGTCAGAGCCACTGTTCTCTAAATTGGAATCTTCTCGATTATTTTTTCAAACGCAAAAATGCTTATTTCAATGATTTTTGTAAAGAGGGTTTCTAATATCTCTGACAGCTTCTTACCTAATTCTGAGAAAAAGTTGAAAGACTTGATGTGCTGGAGCTTCTCCTTCTTCTCTTCAATTTGGGTAGCATCAACCTCCTTGCCGAGCACAGAAGCTTCCACTACTCCATCTTCTCCTTCTTCGACACTTATCACTTCTTTCATTTCTGGATCATCATAACCTCTCATCTCTTCCATACTATTGTTCGCTTGCTGCATGCCAAGCAGAACGCCGAAAAATAAGAGTAGCGCAGAGCCAGCAGACAGAATAAGAAATTTCCACATTGCACATCCCTCTAATTGTTCACTTTTTTAGCCTGCCAATAATATTCCGCAAAAACATCTGCAATAGCTGAAGTCGTCCGATAGACTTCCTCAAGTGTATTCTCTGTTCCACCCATTTCGATAATAATCGCATTTTCAGATAAGTCTTGGTTGAACTTTCCGTTTGTTCCTGGTCCAGATTTTGTCGTGACCCCACGGCTAATACCTGGATATTGCTTCGCTAACAACTCATGTAGATCTGTTGCCAACTTTAAGTTCCGCTCATATTTGGCATGTTCTCCACCAATTACAAAATAAGTACGTGCATAGTTTTTTCCGTTTATTTCAACGGTTGTATTTTCCTTCGTCTGCCAGTCTCTGTGAATATCAAAGAAAAATTGCAAATCACGATTGTTTGCAATCGCTTGTTTGACAACAGGTCTTGACTGATCGTAAGAGCGTGAATAATGAATCCCGCCTTGCAGCAATTGACCGGTAATATCTGTCGTATCAACTGTTGCCCCAATCCCCCGCGCTTCCAGCTCTTCTGCTAATCGTGTTCCTACAAGCGTTACGTTTGCTTTACTATGGTAGGCTTCATCTCCACCTTTTGCCTCAGGAATCAGCGGCAAATACGATTCTCTTGAATGCGTATGGTAGATGAAAACAACTTGCTTTCCATTTGTCGTCATTTTCGGCTTTGCACTTTCATCTGGCTTGTCTGCTTTTTCTAAGCTTTCAAGCGATGCTTTACGCTCTTTCAACAGCACTTCTACAGGCGGTGCTGATTCGTACGGCATATTCGTATAGTCTGTCCCTTCTCCAGCCACAATAATTTCTCCGTCATAAATTGAAAAGTACGGCAGCTCCCGCCCTAAAAAGCTGCGCGGGTCGTCAAAGTTAATATTCGTGGCAATCTCAAATAAAAACGAAGAAACTTTCGGTCCAGCATTTCCCTCTGGAAGCACTTGAGAGAAATAAGGATTTTCAAACGTCATCAGATGAAGAAATGATTCGCCTGTTAACTTTGCTGCCCATTGATGTACTGATGAGGAAGAAAGCCGGTACTCTGGCTTCAATGACGTTAACGTGCCGATCATGATAAAGAGAATCATCATAATAACGGTAAAGAAAACAACTAACCGCACAATATGTGGACCTTCAATAATGACACCAATCCTTTGTGTTCTTGGAGGCCTCATCTTTCACACCCTCTCATCGCTATACTAGTAATCAGCATATGAGATGATAGAAAGAATAGAACTAGAAAAAGAGCAATGACTAGAATTAACGGGTATAGACCCCAACATTGTCATCGTTTATCGTTGGATGAAGAGCATCATTCAAGCCTTCTGCAATCAAATGAGCCATATCTTCCATGAAAATATCGACTTCTTTTGGGGTTACCATTAAGTTATGACCGATCGGTGCAAGAACCTCATGAATTAGACGCCTCTTCTCTTCATCAGGTAAAGTGCCTACGATCCCCAAGAACGTCTTCCGTTTCTCCTCATTCGGAAGGTCCTCTTCACTCAATGTCCGCTTTTCGCCAAACTGCATGCCAGCCGGTGCAAGCGAACGGGAAGGCTTATCTCCTTCACTCAACTCTCTACCAAAGTGCTTCAATAGAAAGTCAATCGCGTCACTTGTAATTGTCGCAGCATCCACAACTGTCGGAATACCAACCGCAATAACTGGAATCCCATATGTTTCCTTACTTATTTCTTTCCGTTTATTACCGACACCTGAGCCTGGGTGAATACCTGTGTCAGAGATTTGAATGGTTGAATTAACACGTTCAATCGACCGTGAAGCTAGAGCATCTACCGCAATAACGAAGTCAGGCTTTGTTTTTTCAATAATCCCGGCGATAATATCACTTGTTTCTATGCCAGTTAACCCCATGACTCCAGGCACGACACCACTGACAGAGCGATAACCATCTTGGACTCGTTCTGGTTCAAGCGTGAACAAATGCTTTGTAATGAGAAGCTGTTCAATCATCATCGGACCAAGCGCATCAGGTGTGACATTACGATTCCCAAGCCCGACAACAAGACATGTATCCTCGTCTTTAATGCCACACTCTTTCATTAAAGAAACCATTTCACGTGTGAAAGTCTGTTCAACACGCCGCTGAAATTCCGAATCACTACCTCTTATTTCTGGCGCTTCAATCGTAATATAGCGCCCAGGTTTTTTTCCCGTTATGTCAGCACCTTTATCTTCAATGCGAATATGCGTTAATTTGATCCCGTCAACCTCATGTTCTTTCACAACAACGCCATCAATCGTATTTTTCTTTTGTCCTTCTTGGCCCTGCCGTTCTACTGCCATATCCCGTGCTTCCAATGCCAAATCAGTCCGAACGGCATACACCGACAAATCAAGCGGTTCACTCATGAAAAGTCCCTCCTTCTCGTTACCATTTCTTGCTGACAGTTTTGCCATATACAGTGACATTCATGCACACTTAAATGAAAAACTCTTAATCCTCTATTGCAAAGAAACCGTCCGTTTGATAGAATACTTTGTGTTCTATATAAGAGTGAAAGTTAAGCTTCCATTCAAGGAGGTGAAAGGAATGCCAAACATTAAATCTGCAATCAAACGCGTAAAGAAGAACGATGTACGTCGCGTACAAAACGCTGCAATCAAATCTGAAATGCGTTCAGCAATCAAGAAATTCGAAACATTAGCTGATAACAAAGATGTAGATAGCGCAAAAACAGCTCTAGTTGACGCTGTTAAACGTATTGACAAAGCTGCTCGTAAAGGTCTAGTTCACCGTAACAAAGCAGACCGTCAAAAATCTCGTCTAACTCAAAAACTAAACGAACTTTCTGCTTAATTGCAGGAACGTAAAAGAAGCGTCCTTATTCACGCTTCTTTTTTGATACAAACAGGGGGAGTAGCGATTGGTTCGCACTCCCCCTGTTTCTATTCTTTCTTCAGTTTCATCAAAAACAATTCCACTGCCAGCTGTTTATCCAGCTTACCGCTTTTAATTCTGTAGTCCACTTCTGCCAGCTCATCCATCAGCCTTAACAGCTCATTCATTTCAAACAAATTGGCTTTTTGCATTGCAAGCTTTACACGAAATGGATGTACTTTCAGCGTTGAAGCAATTTGACTTTGTCCATACCCACGGCTTGCCAGTCCTTTCACTTGATACAATAAGCGAAACTGCTGTGTCAGCAAGGCAAGAATTTTGATCGGTTCTTCTTTTTGCTCTAACATATCATAGAAAATTCGCATCGCCTTTTGTAAATCACGTTTTAACACCATATCTGTTAGTGAAAAGATATTTTGTTCAAGTGAACGTGAGGCAAGCATCTCAACCATTTTCACGGTAATCTCTCCAGTATCAAATGCATAGAGAGATAGCTTGTCCATTTCTGTGCTCAGCATCATCAAGTCTGGCCCAACTGTTTCTAATAACAAAGCAACAGCTTCTGGCTCTATACTAACTCGCCGTTCTTTTGCCTGCTGATTAAGCCATTGCTTAATTTCTTTTTCCGTCAACGGGGCAGCGTGAACAAACCCGCCTCTTTTCTTGATTGCTTTAACTACTTTTTTTCGTTCATCCAGCTTCTCATACGGGGCAATCATCATGACAATCGATTCTGAAGATGGATCTTCTATATAACGCTCTAACTGCTTCAAGTCGTGCTCTACCTTTTGGTCATTCTTTTGAGCCGTCAAGAAATAAGCATTCTGAACAATCACGACCCGTCGTTCCCCCATAAAAGGAAGTGTCTCCGCATCTTCAATTGCCGCTTGAATCGGTGTTTCTGCCATATCAAAGAAGGATAAATTAAAATCACGATCTTCTTCACTTAATGTTTTTTGAATAAGTTTTTGTTTCGTATCCTCAATTAAAAAATTTTCTGTTCCATAAAATAGGTAGACCGGATAAAACATTCCATTCTTTATTTCACGTTGAATATCAATTATGTTCAATTTTCATTCACCTCAACCGCTCTCATCTTAAAGCCTTTCTTTAATAAGGGCAAGCGGTTTTTCCGAACAATTTTGACAACAGGACAAGTCAGTTAATTTTCCGGGAATTGTGGATTTATTAAGCAACACTATGTAAAATAAAAGGAAGAAGCAGTAGGGGCTTCTTCCCGATCTATATGAACGCTGAAGTCTGAGGCCTAGGACATCTGACTTCAGCGGTTAAAACGTGTGCATTTATAGTCTAACCGGCTGTTTTTGAACTATTTGTGACAACTCTTGTCAAGAAAGGCAAGAGTACAAATCCATCACTCACAGCTTATGGATTTTTTTTGCACCATCACTTATACTAAAAACTGCAATAGGAGGGATACATATGAACGAGTTTGAAAAAAACGTCCAAAGTAAACGCAACGACGCTGTTGACTCTGGTGTTGGCTTTGTAGTATCATTCGGATTCTTTTTTACAATCTTTATCATCGCGATTGTTATGAAATTCATCGGAAGCTAATTTATTTGTTTCCACAGGAGACTGCTTACAGCAGTCTCTTTTTCAGTTGTAACTATCTCCTATCATCACCTAATCTCTACTGTATCGTATGGTAGAACTGTCCGAAAGGTTCCACGATTCTGTGAAAAATTCCATTGAATCGCCCCAAATTGATCCGTCCTTAACACGGCTACCTTATTAGCTGAAAATCGCTTCAGCACTTCTGCATGCGGATGGCCATAGCGGTTGTCTTTTCCTGCTGAAATTACCGCTACCTGTGCCCCAATTTCCTGAATAAACACTTCTGAGCTCGATGTTTTACTGCCGTGGTGGCCGGCTTTTAATAGATCAGCTTGAAGCGCCGGAAAAGTGCGAAGCAGACGTTGTTCGCCTTCCTCCTCTAAATCCCCTGTAAATAACCACTTTTTCTTCCCAAGCTGCGCCCAGAGCACAACGCTTCTGTTATTTTTTTCGACTTCACTTCCAAATGGTGATAACACATAAAAGCTCGTCTTCCCTTCATGCCAGCCTTGTCCTGATTTGACACGAACAACATTCGTCTTTCGCTTCAACGCTGTTTGCAGGACATCCTTTTGCCAATCAGACGAATAATCTGCCCCACTTCCAATCATTAATGTCTTCACACGCATTGCTTGCAAAATATCCTCCGCATCTCCAATATGATCATAATCCCCATGTGTTAAAACAAACCGTTCAACTCGCCGCACACCATTTGCTTTTAAAAATGGTACGACGACATCCTTTCCAATTTGAAAGGGGTTATCTGTCTGTTTCCATTTCTCTTCACCGAAAGAAACGAGACCACCTGTATCAATGAGCATATTAGAGCGTCGATATGGCAGCTCAATATAAATGCAATCTCCTTGCCCGACATCTAACACCGTTACTTCTCCCCAAGGGTTTAAATACGGTAAACACCAGAGAAAAATAAGTGCAAGCACTACACGCGAAAACGAGACAGTAAAAGCACGGACATTGTCGTACTCTTCCCATGCTGCAAAGAAAAAAATACACGCTACACTGTACAGCATATTCCACCACATAGGCGGCCTGCCGAAGGTTAATGTCAGCCAGTCAATCCTCTCAAAGCACTTAAGAAAAACATAAGAAATCTGTAACAAGCCATTTTCAAACCAAATGAGCACATCAGAGAGTGGTGGAAAGACAAAGTGAAGAAAGAATGCGATAAAGGACAGTGGCATAATAATTAACGACATAAATGGAACAAACAAAAGGTTTAGAGGGATACTTAATAGTGAGAAGCCATAGAAATGATGCAGCATGACTGGTAGAGCACTCAACTGTGCAATAACCGTCACATATAGCATCTGTTTCCATGTCGATGAAGTTCTTGAAAAAATCGCGACAGAGGAGAGAATTAAAGCTGCGCTTACAATAAATGAAAGCTGAAAGCCTGCTTCAAACAAATAGGCAGGTCGATAAATTAGCATACATAAAGCCACAAGACTAATGCCATCAATCGGCAAGAAGTGAGCCTTAAAGCGAAGCGTAAACAACACACACATCGTCATCATCCCTGCCCGCACAACAGATGGAGCAGCGCCAGCGACAAGCATGTAAAGTGGCAGCAAGCAAAAGAGAAGGACATATGTTTTTTCCCTTGTAAGGCCAATACGTAACAATAGATAAAACAGCACTGCTGTCATAAACCCAACATGAAGACCTGAAATTGCCAATAAGTGAATAATGCCAAACTGCTGAAACAGCTTTTCTACATCAGCTTCTAAGTCTGCACGCCAGCCAAACACTAACGCTTTCGTAATTCCTTCTGCCGGCTGTGGGAAATGCTCACCTATGTATTCCAAGCCACTTTGCCTCCATATAGCTGGTTGACTCCACCGATATTTTGCAGGCGTACACTGCTCAATTCGAATAACATCAGGCTTAAATACCCAGTAAACATTTTGAGCATTTAAATAATCCTTGTAATCAAATGCACCGAAGTTACGAGCTTCTCCAGGTGCTTCAAACTTTCCAGTTAGCTTGCACGTACTGCCAACCTTTAAAGCCTTCAAGGTATCTCGTTCTTGCTTTGAAGCTAGCTTATAATGAACGAGGACGTGCTCATTGCCATTCAGGCGGAAGCGTACTGTATCACCATTAAATTCAGGGATTGTCGAGATCTCTCCAGTGAGGTTGTTCATTTCAGAAGTAATTGTAGTGGAGTGAAGTTGTTGATAAATAGGGGTATAGCCAAAGAAGAGGATAAAAACAAGAAGCATAGTCAGCATCGCTTTCACTGATTCACGCCGATACAAATAAACAAAGAATACGATTGTGATAAACAGTCCGAGCCATCGAAAAGATTGTGACAGCCATATTGCCATACATGCTGCAAACGCCGCATAACACCATTTTCCTTTCAAACCCACCCCTCCTATAATTTGTAAAAGAGCGGAACAGCTCCGCTCTTACATATAACTTGTAAATAACTTATTTGCTTGCTCATGAAGTTGACGTACTTCTTCTTCATTACCGCCGCTTTGGGCTAGCTTTTGAATCAAGCTTGATACGAACTGAAGCTTTTCATCGTTTTTGAAATCAATAATCATTTCATCCAGTTCAACTTGTTCCATGTGTACACCTGCATCGCGGAAAAGCTCTTCTGCGTACGGATGGTTTTTGTAATCCTTTGCATAATAGACAGCTTGAATGCCAGCTTGAATAATTGCTTTTGTACAGTGAATGCAAGGAAAATGGGTCACATAGATTTCTGAGCCTTCCGTTGGCACTCCAAACTTTGCACATTGAAGCAGGGCATTCATCTCCGCATGAATGGTCCGTACACAATGGCCATCAATCACATAACAGCCTTCATCCACACAGTGAACCCCACCTGAAACTGACCCGTTGTATCCACCGGCAATAATTCGTTTATCCCGCACAATTGTCGCTCCAACACTTAAGCGTGTACACGTACTTCGTAATGCTAATAGGTGACTTTGTGCCATAAAATATTGATCCCAAGAAATTCGTTCCATACACTTGTTCCTCCAATTCATCCCAACACGTTTTTTAATACCATTAAGTGTACAGAAATACTACAATTTTCGTCAATCTTTCTTTCTATTGAGCGATAATATCATCCTTCAGCTTTTCAAGTGAACGTTCTCCTATCCCTGAAACTTCTAACAGCTCTTCTACTGTTTCAAATTTTCCATTCTCTTCACGATAAGCAAGGATGGCCTCTGCTTTCGCTGGACCAACTCCATTAAGTGTTTGCAGCTCTGCAGAAGTAGCACTATTAATGTTTATCTTCCCTTCTTCTGCAGGTCTCAACGGTGTCCCTGCCACAATGTCTTCTTCACCTTCCTCTGGCACGTAGATAAGCATTTCATCACTTACACGAGAAGCGAGGTTTACAGCCTCTTGTGCAGCTTTATCAAGAAAGCCCTCTGCCTTCTCTATAGCATCAATTACCCGGCTTCCTTCCTGCATTTCATAGACACCAGGGGAGTGCACGGCGCCTTTCACATCAACAACGATAAGAACCGGTTCTACTTCCTGCAGTTCTTCCTTCTCAGGCTCTTGTACTTGAAAGAGTTCTTCTTCAACTTGTTCTGTGACTACATCATTCGGCCTAAATAAAAATAAAAAAAGACAGACGACTACAAGGAAACCAATTATACTTGAAAGGATCTTTTCACGGTTCGAAAGCTGAAAACGTAACATTCAGCGCCTCCTTTCTCGGAAAATCTTCATAAATGAAAACATCACTTCATACTGTTTAGGAGAGAGATTGTTTGCAAAGGGAGGGAACGTACAAGATGAAAATTGGAATGATAGGCACAGGAAACATGGGAACAATTCTCACAGAAGCATTTGCTGAGTCTAATGCGCTTGCCACAAATCAATTACTTATTACGAACCGAACGATCGAAAAAGCAGAACGTTTAAAGGAAAAATACCCGGAACTTCAATTAATGCCCTCAGCAGAAGAAATCATTGAGGAAGCTGATTATATTTTTATTTGTGTAAAGCCATTGGAATTTTATTCTTTGCTAAGTGGAAGGGAACCTGAGGAATTACAGGGGAAATGCTTTATATCGATTACAAGCCCTGTGCATACAGAAGAACTTGAGACAATGCTGCAATGCCCAGTGATACGCGCAGTGCCAAGTATCACCAACCGCGCTCATTCTGGTGCTACATTAGTGACGTTTGGAGAAATGTGTCAAGAACAACAAAAGAAAGATGTGCTCACCCTCTTAGAAGCCATTTCGACCCCTATTATTGTCGATAATGATTATATTCGAATGGCATCTGATCTTGCCAGCTGTGCACCAGCCTTTTTCAGTTACTTAGTGCAAGCCTATATTGATGCAGCGGTAGAGCAAACTAACATTTCGAAAGAAAAAGCAACACTGCTTGCAAGTCAAATGCTAATCGGTGTTGGAACGTTACTTGAAAAGCAAGTGTACACCCTACCTTCACTCCAAGAAAAGGTTTGCGTTAAGGGCGGTGTAACAGGAGAAGGAATTAAAGTCTTAGAAAAACACGCGGCAGGAATGTTTGAAGAGCTTGTAAAAGTTACCCATGACAAATACGCAGAAGACCGAGAAAACATTACAACCCAATTTAACACCTATATCAATTAATTACCACATCATCATGTAATTTCCTGCAAAAAAAAATCATCCGCATGAAATTTTTAGCGGATGATTTTTTTTGCTACGTAAAAGAGGCGTTCATTTGCATCATGCTTTTCAGAATGAAAGTCATAAACTTTCTTCTCAACCAAAAAACCTGCTTCACGAAGCCATTCATCATAGCTTTCTTCTGGGTATGTACGCTGCACATGTGTTTCATCAAATCGTTCATAAATCCCATTATCTTCAACAAAAAAGGTTAAATCATGCTCTACCGTTAACGGCGTTTCCCCTTCAAAACATTGCCAAATAAATGAAATTGCCGGATCATTTGAAGCATATGTTTGTCCAATAAACAGCTCTTTCATCTTATATACGGTATGCACATCAAACAAAAACAATCCATTATCAGTAAGGTTCTCATATACAGATGAGAATGTTTCCTTCACATCTTCTTCTGTCTGCAAATAATTTAAAGAATCACAAAAAATCGTGATAATATCAAACGGCTCAAATTGGCTCAACTTAGCCATATCCTGTTTCAAAAAGGTGATTGGTAAATGCTTCATATGTGCTTTCTGTTGAGCAACCGCCAACATATCTTCTGAAAGATCAGCTCCTGTCACAACCCAGCCTTTTTCTGCTAGTCTTACAGAGAGCTCACCTGTTCCACATGCTAAGTCTAGCAAGCGTTTTCCCTCTATGTTATAGTTGTTTGCTTGCTTTTGGACAAATTCAGTCCATGAATCATACGGCGCATCACTCATTAACTCATCATAAAGATAAGCAAAACCTTCATATGCCATCGTTCCACTCCTTTCTTCATAAAAGAAAACCCGGCGGATGTGCCGAGTTTTACATTATTGATGTAATTCTAATTCTTCACGAATATCTTCAACTGGTGCATCGCCCCAAAGACGTTCTAAATTATAATAGTCACGTTCTTCACGGTGGAAAACATGTGCGACAACATCACCCATGTCAACTAATACCCAACGTGCTTCATCCATACCTTCTAATTTTTTCACTACAATGCCTGCTTCTTCAGCCTGGTCTTTCATTTCCCGGGCAATCGCTTGCACTTGCTTTTCAGAATTCCCGTGACAAATAATAAAATAATCTGCCACAAGAGAAACACCTTTCATATTTAAAACGACAAGATCTTCTGCCCTTTTGTCGTCAGCCGCCTTTGCAGCTAATACAGCTAATTCACGTTCAGTCATTTAGCTGTTCGCCTCCTTTTTCCTCTTCATCACAAGGGAATTATATGTTTCGAATGTATCTGGATAAATCATTTGCTGTTTCTTTAACAAGAAATGCATCGTATTATGCAACGCCTTCAAAACAGCGGCATCTAAGCTTTCTTTTGCCAGCTCTCGCACTTCTTCTACGCCTGGAAACTGACGCCCCGGTTCAATATAATCCGCTAAAAAGACAACTTTATCAAGCGTTGTCATATGTGGATGTCCTGTCGTATGGTAGCGAATGGCTTGAAGTACCTCTCTATCCTCAATTCCAACCTCTGTCCTAACTAAAAATTCTCCGACAGGCGCATGCAGCAGTTCAGCTCCATGCTCAAGCAAATTTTGTGGCATATTTTGTTCTTGTACAATACGTTTCATTTCGTCTTTATGACGAAATTTCGCATAATCATGAAAAATTGCCGCAAGTTCCGCTTTCTTCTCATCTGCACTGTATTTCTTTGCAAGCTGTATTGCTGTTTCCACAACACCTAATGTATGTTGATAGCGATGCTCAGTTAACTGTTCCTTCACAATTTCCAGCGCACGGTTACGTTCCATACAACTGATTCTCCTCTATATAGTTTTTCACAATATCCGGCAATAAATAAACGGTATTTCTGCCTTTTTCAAAACGCTCCCGCAACGATGTTGAGGATACATCAAACTGCGGAACATCGACATATTGGACCGGATAATCTGTTTGAAACTGATAGCCAGGACGCTTCACACCGACGAATTGTACAATTTCCATTAATTCGTCAATTCGGTGCCACTTTGGCAAATACTCGACCATATCAGCACCAATAATAAAGAAAAACTCGGTATCAGGGTGCTGCTGTTTCAACAATTTAAGCGTATCAATCGTATACGAACGCCCATCGCGTTCAAACTCAATTAGTTGCATAGCAAAATGTTGATTCTCACCAATTGCCCTGCGCACCATTTCAATTCGATGCATACTGTCTGTCACCTTCCGCTCTTTGTGCGGCGGGACATTACTTGGCATGAACCATATTTGTTCTAATGATAACGCGCTTCGGACTTCTTCTGCAATCAACAAATGCCCATTATGCGGAGGGTCAAAAGTTCCGCCAATAATGCCGACCCGTTTCATAACCCTCCTCCTTTCCTCTTAAGGAAGTTTAATTTGCTTGTTTTCTTCTGATTCCTTATAGAGCACAATTACATTGCCGATCACTTGTACAAGCTCAGCATCTGCACCATTGCTTAATTCTTCTGCTACTTCCTTACGGTCATATTCGCAGTTTTGCAGTACGCTTACTTTTATTAATTCACGAGCTTCTAGTGCCTCTTCAATTTGTACAACCATATTTTCATTTACGCCGCCTTTACCAACTTGAAAAATTGGGTTCAAGTGGTGGGCTTTTGAACGTAAATATCTTTTTTGTTTTCCTGTTAACATATTTTAGCCTCCAAGCTGTTGTCTTACGATGCTCTCCATTCGTTTCATATCGGGCTGAATGCCTGTCCATCTTTCAAACGCAAGGGCTCCCTGCCCAACAAACATTCCTATGCCTCCATGTATAATAGCACCTTTTTCTTCTGCTGTACTTAACCATTTTGTTTTCAATGGGTTATAAATAATATCACTAATAATTTTCCCTTTTTCTAATCTACCTAATCTGAGCGGCATTTCATCAACTTTGGGACTCATGCCAACTGCAGTTGTCTGAATAATAACATCATAATCATTTATTGCTGTTTCAGCCTCCTCAAGGCTCAATGCCTTTGAAGCGGATGGAAATGGACAGTCTGCAATAATCGTTTCTGCTTTGGAAACAGTCCGATTCGCAATATCAACTTGCTTAACTCCACGGTTAGCTAATGAAACAAAGATAGCTCGCGCCGCTCCGCCTGCTCCAATCAGCAGTAGTTTCTGTGCTGAAAGCGGTGCTGTTAATTTCGGCAGTAATGACTCGATATAACCTTGTCCATCCGTATTATAGCCGATTAACTTACCATTTTCATTCACAACTGTATTGACGGCTCCGATTGCTGCTGCTTCTTCATCAATGACATCTAACAATGGCATAATATTCACTTTATGCGGAATCGTTACATTGAAGCCTTTTACACCTAACGCTTTTAACCCCTTTACTGCTTCTGTCAGTTCATCTGGATGCACATCAAAGGCATGGTAATGATGCGGCAAGTCTAGCGCTGCAAATGCATCATTATGCATGACAGGCGACATTGAATGTCCAACAGGATGTCCGAGCAGACCATACAATTCCCCCACAAATAACGCCCCCCTTATTATTAAATAATGGATGGTCGGATTGAGACACTAACTCCTTTTGGTACATATGCTCTTACCTTTGTTCCAGGTTCATTTACGACAACCCAGCCAAGGCCTGAGAAGACAATATCTGTTTTTGATTCACGAATCGTAAATTCATGCTTCACAAGCTCTGGAAATTCATCTAGTTGCTCTGGATATGGCGGTGTTAATAATTCACCGACGTTATTCTTATAGACGTCATCTGCTTTCTCTGTCTTTGTACGGTGAATATACAAGTCATTTGATACATAACAAGTAAAGGAAGTGCGTCCGCCTGAAACATGATCTAGGCGAGCAAGACCTCCAAAAAACAAAGTTTGCTCTTCATTTAGCTGATACACTTTCGGCTTAATTTCTTTTCTCGGTGTTATTACTTTAAGCCCTTTTGCGTCAACAAAATGAGCCATCTGATGATGATTAATAATGCCTGGTGTATCATACATCACTGCTTGGTCGTCAAGCGGAATATCAATTAAATCAAGCGTTGTGCCAGGAAATTGTGATGTTGTAATGACATCGTCCTTCTCATCAGAGAACTGTTTAATAATACGGTTGATAAATGTGGATTTTCCAACATTCGTACAACCAACAACATACACATCCTTGCCTTCCCGGTATTTATCAATAAGTGCTGCCAGTTCCGTAATGCCATGGCCTTTAGCTGCACTAATAAGCGCCACATCAATCGGCTTCATTCCAAGCTCTTTTGCCGAATGACGCATCCAATGCAACAGTTTGTTTTCTGTTACTGATTTCGGCAGCACATCCTGTTTATTTCCTACTAAAAGAATCGGGTTCTTCCCTGCAAAACGATGCAGGCCAGGTAACCAGCTTCCATTAAAGTCAAAAATATCGACAATCTTTACAACAAGAGCATCTGACTTCCCAATTCCATTTAAAATTTTAAGAAAATCATCATCTGTTAAGGAAACATCTTGAATCTCATTATAATGCTTCAAACGAAAGCAACGCTGACAAATGATATCGTCTTTTTCCAGCGCTGAGGGTGGCGCATAGCCCATTTCCTTCTTATCTTCTGTTTGAATCCTCACACCGCAACCGATGCAATACACTTGCTCTTCCACGTTCATTCCTCCCAATAAATCATCCCTTTTCGCTTCATCCAGCTTAGGATGCGTCTTTCCACACGGCGATTGAATTTTGTAATAAAACCATCTGACTGCGCAACAGGCACGACAAGAATCGTATGAAAACCTGCGCGATTTCCTCCTAATACATCTGTGAGCAGTTGATCGCCGATTACAACGACATCACTTTTCTTAAGCATCATTTCTTTCAAAGCACGCCTAAAAGCCCGCCCCATCGGTTTACGGGCCGCATAGATGAACGGAACACCTACAGGCTCTGCAAATTTACGAACACGCGCTTCTTTGTTATTTGAAATGATCATAACGAGAATCCCGTGGTCTTGCATAGATCGAAACCATTCTTGCAGCTCAGGTGTTGCATCAGGTCGGTCCCATTCAACTAATGTATTATCTAGATCGGTAATGACCCCGCGTACACCTTTTTCTTTTAATGCTTCCGGTTTTATATCCAAAATCGATTGTACATGTTGATCAGGTAAAAAATTCTTTATCAACTATATCCACCTCTATCTACGATACACTTTTACACACTTCGACTCACATTGGTATCTTCACTATGATAACGGATTTAATCGTCACTTTCAAAATAAAATTAAACACCATAATGGGTTAAATCTCGTTAAGATAGATGTTGTCCTAAAAACTTTCGACATTTTCTGACAAAACTAAGTGCCTGTGGATAACTTTGTACACATTATCCCCCTTGTATTATCAAGGCTAATACCATTTACAAACATATTACCCACAATTTATCCCCTTTACTCTGTGGATATAAGAACGATTGTTCTCTTTTTTGTTTCGTGATAAAGTATACATATCAACAAGAGATGCTTCATATATGCAGATACATCTTCAGATATACTTGTAAACATTTGCTGGAGGTGAAAGTATGCGTGCTGTAAACATGCAGAAATTATCAGATGACCTATTGATTGAATCATATTTAAAAGCGATTGAGTTACGTTTAAGCCCAGAATTTATTTTATTGATCGAACAAGAAATTGAACAGCGTTCCCTAACGAATAAAGTGAAAATTTCCTAAAAACATACGATTTATCGCAATACATTTAAACCGCTTTCCAATTTTGGAGCGGTTTTTTTATTTTTTTATCGTTTTTTGCAACATTCCTATAAATTTTTCGTATAATAAAGAGGCTTAGTCTGTTAAAAATTTCACAATATAAACTCTTTTCGAAAAAGTAAATAAATATTTGTTTTCTTTTTAAATAGGAAGAAACAGAACGAATCTTTTTATACCAACGATTCATAGCCGATTTCTGTTGAATAATAATAGGCTTTGTGCTTACAATTATAATGATGTTTTACACTTTTATTGCTATAAGAGAAAATTCAGTAGTGTTTTGAACAGTTCTTAAGACCCTAAAACTGAGCTTACTCTTTTAGCTTGCAAGATTAGAATATAAATAGAAATCAAAGAATTTTTTTATGCTTTAAAAAGGGGGAAATGTCATGCTGCATCTCGCCGTATTAGCGCCGTTATTATTCGCGGTGTTTGTACCGCTCTTGTATTCCAAAGTACGACCGTTACATACAGGCTGGTTTGTCCTCGTTGTACCAGTTACATTGTTTTCTTATTTTCTAACCTACTTCCCAACGATTCAAAATGGGGCAGCATTTAAACAGCTTGAATGGATACCATCATTAGGCATCAACTTTGACCTTTATGTCGATGGGCTAAGCTTACTATTTGCATTACTTATCACAGGTATTGGTTCACTCGTTGTACTTTATTCAATCTTTTATTTACATAAGAGTGAAAAGCTCGGACATTTCTATGTCTATCTCTTAATGTTTATGGGCGCCATGCTTGGCGTTGTTTTATCAGATAACTTGTTTGTATTATATAGCTTTTGGGAGCTGACAAGTCTATCGTCCTTCTTATTGATTGGATATTGGAATCATAAGGAACGTTCACGCTACGGTGCTCAGAAATCACTGTTAATTACTGTGTTCGGTGGACTATCCATGCTTGGGGGCTTTGTTCTTCTATCGATAACAGCTGGTTCAACAAGCATCAGGACAATTATTGAAAATGCAGATGTTGTTGTGAACAGCCCCGTATTTGCCGGAATTTTAATCCTAATTTTACTTGGCACATTCACAAAGTCAGCACAGTTTCCATTTCATATCTGGTTACCTGACGCAATGGAAGCGCCAACACCAGTTAGTGCTTATCTTCACTCCGCTACAATGGTTAAAGCAGGTATCTACTTAGTTGCACGTTTGTCATTGCTGTTTGCAGGGACAGACTTGTTCTTCCTGCTTGTCTCAGGCTTTGGCCTATTAACGTTGTGCTGGGGTTCATATATGGCTGTACGCCAAACTGATTTGAAGGCAATTCTCGCTTTTTCAACGATTAGCCAACTCGGTATGATTATGTCGATGCTTGGTTTTGGAACTGAAATTGCTGTTTTTGCGGCAGTCTTTCATATTTTTAACCACGCAACATTTAAAGGGTCTTTGTTTATGGTTGCGGGTATTGTTGACCATGAAACAGGAACACGGGATATTAGACGCCTTGGCGGTTTAATGACGTTAATGCCGATTACTGCAACACTTGCGTTATTCGGTACGTTTTCGATGGCAGGTGCACCGCTTCCTATTTTGAACGGTTTCTTAAGTAAGGAATTGTTCTTTGAATCGACTTTACACATTGCACATGAGGGTTCAAGTATTGTCGCAGCTGTTGCGCCATTCTTCCCTGTTGTTGCGATTCTTGGTAGTATCTTTACGTTTGTTTATTCAATGCTACTATTCTTTAAAACGTTTACAGGAAAAGGCGACTTAGCGCAATTGGAGAAAAAGCCGCATGAACCACCATTTGGCATGCATCTCTCTCCAATTATCCTTGTCGCATTCATTGTCGTCATTGGCTTGCTTCCAAATATCATTAACGGACCATTGATTACACCAGCGGTTAAGGCTATTCATGGGTCTGCACCACATGTTCATGTTGCATTCTGGCATGGCTTCAAGAGTGTACCACTGTTCATGTCACTTGTTGTCCTTTGCTTCGGTATATTTCTTTACTTAACACGTGAGAAATGGGCAGCAGTCTATAATATGCTCCCAGGCCCACTTAGTGCGAACAAAGTATATGACTACTCAGTTAAGAACATCTATACAGCTTCTGAGAAGATTACAAAGCTATACATGACAGGCTCACTGCGTCTGTACATGTTAATTATTCTAACTTTCTTAGTCGCCTTAACAGGGGTTGTTATGGCACTTACAGACGGATTTGCCATTTCTACAGAAGACTTAGCACCAATTAGTTGGACGGAAATTCTGATCGGGCTTACGATGATGGGGGCTGCGGTTGGTACTGTATTTGCGAATAATCGTATTACAGCGATTCTGGTATTAGGTGTCGTCGGTTATGGCCTTTCACTGCTATTTGTTATTTACCGAGCACCAGACTTAGCTTTAACACAGTTGATTGTCGAAACAGTTACGGTTGCGTTATTCCTGCTTTGCTTCTATCACTTACCGAACTTAGAGAAACGGGATAACAAATCTGCAAACAACGTTATTAACTGGATTATTTCAATTGCTGTAGGAACGATTGTGACACTTGTTGCAATCGCGTCTCATAGCTCCAAAATGTTCGAAACCATTTCAGACTATTTCGTAGAAACGTCAGTAGAACTCGGCGGCGGTCATAACATCGTAAACGTCATTCTTGTTGACATGCGTGGTCTTGATACCATGCTGGAAATTACAGTACTCGGACTTGCAGCACTTGCAATCTTTACGATGATCAAACTGCGGAAGAAAGGGGAGGCTGAATAGGGTATGGAAATTTTCATGTGTATTACAGCCGGTGTACTCTTTACAATGGGCGTATACATGCTGTTACAAAAACAAATCCTGCGCATTATTATTGGCACAGGCCTCATCTCGCATGGAGCTCATCTGCTGATTTTGACGATGGGAAAACTGAAAACAGGAGCTCCTCCCATCATCGTAGAGGGTGTTGAAAAGTATACGGACCCCTTACCACAGGCGTTAATCTTAACGTCCATTGTTATCAGCTTTGGTGTCACATCGTACTTGCTCGTTCTTGCTTATCGCACATATAAAACAAACAAAACAGATAATATGGAACAATTGAGAGGTACTGAAAATGAGTAACTTAGCCATTCTGCCAATTCTACTACCGTTTCTAACTGGTGTGCTGGCTGCATTTCTTCATAAACGATTAATTGCAGTACGCACAATTACAATTACAATGTCAATTGTCACGTTGCTAACATCTTTCTATCTGGCTACAATTATTTTTAACCAGGCACCGATTGTTCTTGAAGCAGGTGACTGGATCGCACCATTTGGGATTGTGCTTGTTGCCGACAAGCTTGCGATTACACTTGTTTTAGTAACAGACTTAATTGCGGTGGCCTGTGCCCTTTATGCATTCCGCTCACTTGATGAGGAAAAAGAACGCTTCTATTTCTATACTTTTTTCCAACTTCTTATTGCAGGTGTGAGCGGCGCATTCTTAACAGGTGACTTATTCAACTTGTTCGTATTTTTCGAAGTGCTATTAATGGCTTCATACGGTCTCATCATTCTTGGAGGCTCCAAAGAACAGCTAAGAGAATCATTGAAATATGTGTTAATCAATTTATTCTCTTCGATGCTTTTCGTTACTACTGTTGCATTTCTTTACTCTGTTATAGGAACAGTCAACATGGCTCAATTAGCGGAACGTATCGGTGAGGTTGAACAGCAAGGTATCTTAACAGCGATCTCAATTCTCTTATTCTTAGTATTTGCAACTAAAGGGGCTCTTTTCCCGCTGTATTTCTGGCTTCCAAAGTCGTATGCAGTACCAAGCCCTGTTATTTCAGCACTGTTTGGTGCTCTCTTAACAAAAGTCGGCGTATATTCGATTTTACGTGTTTTCACGTTGATTTTTATTCATAAGACAGACATTACACATGAGCTATTTGTTGTTCTCGCAGGTATTACAATGTTATTTGGTGTTATCGGGGCTCTATCTACACATAATATTAAGCTGATTGTTGCCTATAACATCATCCCTGCTGTTGGTTTTATGATGATGGGGATTGGCGTTTTCAACGAAACAGCTCTTGCTGGAACAGTGTATTACCTTGCACATGATATGATTGTTAAGGGCGCCTTGTTCTTACTTGCAGGAGCAATTATTAAAATTACTGGCACATCTGACCTTAGAAAAATGGGCGGATTAATTCACAATCATCAATTGCTTGGCTGGTTATTCTTAATAGCTTGTATAACACTTGCAGGTATTCCGCCATTCAGTGGTTTTATCGGAAAATATTTGCTGCTAACTGGTGCTATGGGTGAAGGACGATACTTCATCGTTGGAGCAGCTCTTCTATCAAGCTTATTAATTCTGTTATCGGTTATCCGCATATTCATTAATGCATTTTGGGGAGAAGTCAAACTTGAACGTCATCAAGAAAAAGGCAGTGAGAAAGGCATGGTCGCTCCAATTGCCCTACTCTTAGCATTTTCAGTCATGCTGGGCTTAGGTGCTGAATGGTTCTATCCATATATTGACCAAGTTGCAGAAGCACTTGCTGATCCGTCTATCTATATCAATACGGTGCTAAAGGAGTAATGACAATGACTTTTCAAATTGTTTTGAACATCCTTGTTGCATTTATATGGATGTTTTTGAATGAATCCTATGACTTCTCCACCTTTGTAATCGGCTACATCATTGGGATTTTTCTTTTATTCATAATGAGACGTTTTATTCCAGACTTTTTTTACATGGAAAAAGTGCTAGCCATTTTGAAGCTTATGCTTCTCTTTATTAAAGAGTTAATCTTAGCAAACTTATCTGTGCTGAAATTCGTCTATAAGCCAAATTTGAAAGAAGCGCAGCCTGGAATTTTTGCTCTTCCAACAGAGCTTAGTACGAACTGGGAGATAACATTACTTGCTAATTTAATTACATTAACTCCAGGAACATTATCTGTCGCGGTTTCTCATGACCAAACAACTATTTATATTCATGCAATGGATATTCCAGATGTTGAAGAATCCATTAACGGCATTAAAGATACGTTTGAAAAAGCAATTATGGAGGTGACAAGATAATGACGCCATATTTACATATCGTCATTGATATTTGTTCAGTCGCCACCGCTCTATCATTAGTTATGTTGTTATACCGGGCAATTAAAGGCCCGACAAGCCCAGATCGAGCTGTTGCGCTTGATACAATTGGGATTAATTTAATCGCCTTAACAGCGTTATACGCGATAAAAATTGAAACGACAAAGTTTAACGATATTATCTTGTTAATCGGTATTTTGGCCTTTATCGGAACAGTGGCCATCGCAAAATTCTTAGAAAAGGGTGTTATCATTGATCGAGATCGTCATTAGTTTCTTTCTAATAAGCGGCACCTTTTTTATTGTTTCTGGCTCCATTGGGATTCTTCGGTTTCCTGATGTGTACACAAGGTTACATGCTGCATCGAAAAGCGCGACTCTCGGTGTAGCTGGTATCTTAATTGCGGCTTTTCTTTTCTTTCTAGCTGAAGAACACGTCGTTAGCGGGAAGTTAATTCTTGGAATTATCTTTGTTCTGTTAACAGCTCCTGTTGGAGGGCATATGATTTCTAGAGCAGCCTACTTAAGTGGTGTGAAGCTTTGGGAAGGAAGCGTAAAGGACGAATTAAAAAACGTTACACCAAAAAAAAGACACGCACGGAGTTTAATACTCTGTACGTGTCTTTTTGCTTTAACGCTGACAGGTCCAGTAATAGTAGCACCCTCCACCAAGTACAAGCAGCAAAATAAGCAGGATGACAATTAACCAATAACCGCTGCCATAACCATAATACGGTGATGCAGGATAACCGTAAGGAGGATAATAAGGTGCGCCAAAACCATAACCATTAGCCATTGCACTTCTCTCCTTTAGATATTTTTACTACAGCATATGCCCTTGTAGACAAATTCGTTATGGACAAACGTCTAATTGTATAGGACTGACAATATAAAAAACGATGCTTTATTTAGCACCGTCAATTGAAGCGGAAGCGTGTAATTTGATTTGGCGAATAAGCAGCTCCTGCGTATCATCAAAAATATCTAATTCAATTCCATATATAAATGTATCAATAAACTTTTCCTGCCAAAGAACAGTGCCTTCAATCGAGAAATCTCTTTTCATCAATTCAAAATGAATCTCGATTTTTACTTCATTTTGCTTCGCATTTAAGTCTAATGGGGCTTTAATTTTCAAACCTCGTGGGCTGATATCATGAATCTTTCCTGCACCCTGTTTACTATTGTAAGGTTTATCATTTATTTGAATGATCGAAAATTTGCAATCTAAAGGGGTGCCAAATTCATAGCGAAATGCCTCGTCTCTTCGATAGATCATCATTTTCACCTCGAATACTTTAGAGATGGTGGAGATATTTATTTCTGATTATATCTTTCATTATCGTACAATCCAATGCTTTTTTATAGAAAAAGGCGAAGAAAAATTCTTCGCCTTTTCGTTTGCTATATTCGATAAATCATTTGTTGAAGGTGTGTACGTAGCTCTTTCAGCCCGACAATTTCTTCTTCCTTTGCAGGATAGAACTGCAATAGATGACCATATTCAAACGGGCGATAAACTGGTGAATGATCATCGCCAGGGAAAGCACAAACAACTGAATGGACAGGCTGGTGATTGAATTCATTTTGATTGTAGATATATTTCATGTTACCATACGCATCCATCTGTTTTGTTGCCCTCGTGTCACCATATGTCTGTGGATTAACGATATTACGAAGCGGGCTATACTTTACTTCAATAATCATCGTTTGAACAAACTTCCATGTATCACTGCCTTCTTCATACAAATCAACCCGGATATCAGGCTTTCGATGTTCACTATTTAAATAAAAATGCGTACCCTTCATTAATGCCTCTTGTGCCTTCAGCTCGATCATTTGATTATAAACTATATCAATTCGCTGACTATCTTTCGTCAATGTAACAGTAAAACCATCAGGAAGACCAGTCCCAGTAAGGGCAGTGGCAATTCGTCCTGACAAGTCTTTCTCTGGAGCAAATCCGCTCTCCATTACGGCGCGAACTGCTCCAAAGAAAACGTAGTATTCGTACAACAAATAAGATGGATGATATACAGGTACTAAAACATTGCTCGTCTGAAGCGTATGATCAAAGCATGCACGGCTTTCCCGCCACAGTTTTACAAACATTTGATAACCACTATGTCTACCGTTTAAAAGACGTGGCGGCATTTGTAAACGAATTCGGCTCCAAAAGACGTTGCTATAAACAGCTGTTAATTGTCGTTCCATCATTTCAAGCTCCGCAAGCACCTGTTCATAATCAAATAGCTGTTTCTTTTTCTTATTTAATTCATGCTCCTTCGTATACAACGCATTACGCCGGGTCAAGAGATGGCGTTCAGGCGTACGTGTATCTTCTAGCAAAAGCTCATACCTTCGTTTATATGCAGCTAGGTCTTCCTCCTGCATCAATACTTCTTCTTTTATTTCTTGAAGTGTACGATGCAAATCACGTATGCCTTGCTTTAAATCATCTATTAAGCGAAGCAAGCGAAATTTCACAAGGCGGTTTGCTTCATTATCGGTTTCTTTAACGAGACTTCGATTATAATAACGCTCTCCTCTCTTAACGCTTCCTTTTAACGTATTTTCAAAACGAGCGCTTCGGTAATCAAGCCGTTTCGGAAATGACTCTTCCGTATACACCTTGCCGATTTCAATGTGCGGATTGCTCATAATCATATGCAAGGATGAAAACAAATCCTTCCGATTATCTTGAAACCAATGTAATAGGCGCCAAAACGATGAACGGTGTAGTGGGTCAGACCGTTCTGCAAATTGCTTTTGATGCAAATAATCGACAATCAACCCTTGGAGCTGTTCATTTAATTGTTCATGAATCATCTCCATCTGCTTGCTGTTTAAGTTCTTCGGCAGAACCCGATAGCAGCTATAATACACATTGCCTTCCCAAACGATTTCGACAGGATAGACACCGCAACGCCATGGATATTCTTTACCTTTTCCATTTTCGAAAAGCTTTACTTCTGAAGTGTCCTGGTTCAAAGCATACCAAGACTGCGGGTCATCCCCATTTGATATACGATATAAACAGCCCCAATAGATTCTGACAGACGCATTCGCTTCTGTCTCAAGAATAAGCGTCAAATCAGTCAGCTCTGGAATGGAGATTTCATGCTTTGTTAGTTCTTCACGTCGTTCAGTAAATGAGAGTGTCTTCGTCTCATACCCAGCTTTCACATAAAGTTGAAAAGGCAATAATGCTGATACTGAATCAGTGGACGGGCTCTCCGGCACTGCATTAATTTGCAAACCCATACACACTCAACTCTTTTCGTTTCTGTTCGAGAACTTTAATTGTTTCAGAGAAATCAGAGACCTTCTGTGCTTCTTCGTTTTTCAAATACGTAATTAATGTGCCATCCATTGCTTCATTTCCGACAAGCGGTCCGACAAATGCTTCTAAACCTTTAATCTTTGTTGTAATTCGCTGCTTTACTTGAAGGTCAAATGCTCGTCTTCTTGAAATCAGCATCTCACCGTCTTCATTAACAGGAATATTTGAAATATATTTTGCAATCGCACTGACGACACGGAACGATATACCTTTTTGGTAATCTTGTTCATTTAGAATACGATTCATTTGATCAAGCACTTTCAACTCTTCTCGTGAAAGCTTGTTCAAACCTACCTTATCCTGAACCCAGTCCTCTCGCATTTGTTCGTACTCAATGACCATGAAGTCTGATTCTGTTTCATCAGTTGTTTGCTGCTGCATCACTTCCCACGCTTGTTCAAATGAAATCTTACGCGGGGTTATCACGTTCGTCCGATCAAGCAGACGGTCTGAAAATGCCTTCGTCGTTTCATCAAAGTTTACCGTACCGATAAAAAGGACATTATCACGAATCGTAACAGAATGATGATAGCCATTGACACAGTGACTGTTTTTATTAAAGAGTGCAAGGCGACGCTGATCGAGCGGCAATTCAAGCAATGTAATAAATGGACTAAACCAATACTCCACCTGTGATAAGTTCATCTCTTCAAAAATCACCATATACATCTTGTCTGGATGACGTTCTGCTTCAACCAATAAGCTTGTTAAGCCTGTTTCGCTTTCATGGAAGACTCCTGTCGTCGGATTTAAATAACCCAAAATATCATTCGGCTCATTGTAGGAAGGATAGACCGGCACGGTTAATAGCTGCTTACCAGGCTCCAGCCCCATTGTTTCTCCGTACAATTGCGCAAGCTGTGACTTCCCTGTTCCAGCCATTCCACCGAGAATGGTAATGCTGTTTGTTTTCACACTCGTATGAAACGAATATAAATCTTCTGTATTGTAGAATAAATTTCTCTTGGCAGCCCTTTCATTTAATAACTGCAAAAATTGCATTTCACTTTCTACAAACGTGTGGGCTTCAGGGAGAATCTTCTCTGTAACAAATGATATACTTGGTTCTTTAGAAAACGGCTCTACCACACGAATCTCTTCTGTTTTCTTACTTAGGCGCTTTGCTCGTTCTTTTACAATTGCTTTGAGGTCGTCCAAGCTTTCTTGTGGGATGAAATAGAGCTGATCATTAATTCTTGCATGAACGAACTTACGTAATTCAGGTACGTCCGCATAAATAATCTCTTCTTCTGTTTTCTTCTGTGTATAGGTTGTTGGGTTTTGCGTAGGACTTATGGAAATATTCGCATAAATAGTTTGGTGGTGAACGAGAAATTCAGGTGATGCAAACATATTCGGATAGCAAGGTAAGACGAAAGGACGGTTCTGTGCCAGTAATTTTGTTTCAAAATCTTCTTTTCGTTCTGCTGGCTTCAACTCTGGTCCTGGGATGGCAATATATGATTTGGCAGGCTGTAATTCTTCTTCAATATCTTCAAATTCAACATAGATATGATCTCTCGCTTGATTTACCCGAAGACGGAAAATAATTAACTTCCCTTTCAGAAATTCTTCTACTTTTTCGATCTTATCTACGTAATGAACACGTCGGTAATTCATCCATTCATCTAATTTTCGAACATTGTTATCACTTTTTGTTCCCCCGGTTAGTATGTTATTTTGATAGGTAAAATGCTCTTTGATCTCGTCTGGAATCGGACTTAGACATCGAATATAAAAATTCAAATCTTCATCAAGCTCATTAAATCGTTTCACAGGACTATCAAGCATCGTATACTTTAATTCATCAGGAGTCGCAAGTCTTCCGAGAAAGTAAGCGGAGGCCTCTAATTGTTTGTGCAACTGAAAAGGTATAATTGTCTCAAGCTTCATATTTCCATTCCCCTTCTAAGTAATATGCGATCTTTCGGACTACGGCTTGCTCATTGCCGTTAATAAAACATGTAAATGGAGACACTTGTCGCGCGACGTCTTCTAATTCAAACTGCTTCGATGTTGATAATCCTGTTGTATGAATAAATAATAGCTGGTCGCGATATTTGTCTTGCGCCTGCAAGAAGTGCTCGATGGGAACAATTTGCTCATCAAGCATGTACCCTGAAAACCTATCTGCCTCATAATCCGTCACAAGCCACACAGCTTCTCCGTAAAACAGCGGTTCATGGGTGCTTGTTTGTTTCGTATGCTCCACTTCTTCTAATTCTTTTTTCAATGCTGCAAACTCTGCTTTATAATATGCATGTAATTGACTTAATTCCTTCTGCTTAGATTGCTTGTCCTCCTGCAATGTTTCAATTGTTTCATTCAAATCATTAATTGTTTGCTCGTATTCATTTTTCAATGCAAAGGTTTCTTTCTTCTTCTTATCTAATGCTGCAGCCAAATCGTGACTGCGGTCTTGTTCTTTCGTTAGTTGTTCTTGCAGTTCTGCTTTCTCTTTTTCGTGTAACGTAAGTTTGTCTTGGATGGTTTCAAGACGTGTCAGTAAGGATGCATTTAATACCTTTTGTAAGTACATCTGTTCAATTATCGGCCACTCTCTCCACTCATCGACTGAACGTAAAATAAATTGAATATTCTCACTGCTCTCTGCATGACCAGCCCTTTGCAGCCATTCCTCTAAGCTACATTGTTCAAGATTGATGTGAATTTCTTCACTTGCTACTAATGATTGAGCTAATGCTTCAGACAACTCCTCAGCTTCTGTTGCTAATACGTAAAGCCAGTCTTCACGACTGCCTTGTTTATCAATTAGTTTATGAAATAACGGTTTACCTGCTTTCACATTGTCTCTCATCTTCTCTATGTGTTCGTCATACCAATTTGGTAATCCATAATAGGTTAAGATGAGACATTCAGCTGTGCTTAACGTCTCGTCTTGCATCACTTTCAATAAAAACTGTTGGTCATCTAATTCTGTATATTTTTCACGCTCATTTTCATAGTATTTTTTAAAGCCATTTTCTAATTGGAAAAATTGCTTCTTTGCCCGCCTAATTTTCATTTGTAAGCTCGTCACAGGTGCGTTTTCTATCTTTTTATTAAACCCTCTAATCTGCAGTCCTAAAGTTTTCGTTACACCTGCAAGCTCTTCCTTCGTCCATACATCTAGCAGCACCTCTAGCAATGTTTCAAACTCTCGCACATTTTTCTGTTGTAATTGTGCTGTCGACATTTCACGTCCCCCTTCATTCCCTTTTCGTAGAACACTCTACTAGTTAAAATTTAACACAACTGGGAGCCTATTTGTGTCCAAATATCGAAAACATTCTTGAACGTTTCGGGTGATCGAAAAAATGAGAAGCCCGCAGGCTCCTCATCTTTGTTCTTAATAGGCATCTTTTACAAGCTTCACAACTTCTGTCTGTTTCTCTCCATTTCGATAGAATGTTACTTTCATGCTCTCCCCGATCTTTTTCTTCGTATATAAGAATTTTCTCAAGTCCATATCATCCTTAATACTTTGTCCGTCTAGAGAAACAAGTACATCATATTTTTTCAAATTCGCTTTATCAGCTGGGGAACCAGGAACGACTTCTAATACAGCTACGCCATCCTTCACACCTTCTGGGAGCTTTAATGTTTCTTGCCAATGATACTGCGGGATATCTGATAGGGCTTGTAGTGCCACACCGATATAAGGTCTTTCTACTTCATGATGGATTTCCAAATCTTCAATAATCGGTTTTACTGCCGATGAAGGGATAGCAAGTCCAATTCCTTCTACAGATGTTTTGGAAATTTTCATCGAATTAATCCCGACAATTTGTCCTTTCATATTAACTAAAGCACCGCCACTGTTCCCAGGATTAATCGCCGCATCGGTTTGAATGACCTCTGACTGCCAATCAGGCTTTCCGTCGCCATTTAGATCAACTGGAATATCGCGATTTAAGCCACTAATAATCCCTTGTGTTACAGAGCCTGCAAATCTTTGACCTAACGGGTTGCCAATTGCAATAACAGGCTCCCCTAATTGTAAATTTTCAGAACCTCCAAGCTCCGCTACTGTCTTAACATGCTTTCCATCAATTTGCAGAACCGCTAAATCTGTCAGTGGATCAGTTCCGATAATTTTCGCTGATTCCTTCGTTCCATCAGTTAAGGTTACTTCCACACTTTCGGAGTCCTCAACAACATGATTATTCGTTACAATGTATGCCTTGCCATCAGCTTTCTTATAAATAACGCCAGACCCTGTCCCTGCCTGAGCCTGTTCTTCACCAAACATTGCTACACGCTGCATACTATTCACACTTACAACCGCATCGGAAACCTTCTCAACCGCTCCTTGAACATCACTTTGATTGTTTTCTATCTTTGCCTCAGATGAATTGACTGCCCTGTTATCATCATCTTTCGCAAATATGACCGAACCTTGTCCAACCGTAAGCCAAATCACAAAAAATAAACTCGTTATCATTGAACCGACAACTCCGCCGAACACAGAATACTTTATCCACTTAGAAGATGATTTCTTCTTTGACACATGTTGATCATAATAACCCATTACGAACTCCTCCTTGTTGGGTTTCTTCTCATTGAGCTGGTGCTATTTCCGCATTACTCATTTTGAATAGCTTTAATTTAGCAACTGAATGTGTCAGGAATATGTCAACGAAGAAAAATTTTCTTTTCCCATAGGACACGCACAAATACCTATATCCCTTCATATGATAGGTAAAGCAAACTCTTGTGGAGGTGAGGCTGTGTCGGGATTATTGATTGCGATTTCACACCTTGTGAAGGATGTCTGGTTCTTCGTCTCATATGTCAAAAACAATGCCTTCCCAAAACCACTGCCAGAAAAAGAAGAACAGAAATGCATTAAGCTGATGGCAGAAGGCGACAAGGAAGCACGCGACAAGCTGATTGAACATAACCTGCGGCTTGTGGCACATATTGTGAAGAAGTTCGAGAACACGAATGAAGATTCCGAGGATTTGATTTCAATTGGAACAATCGGTCTGATCAAAGCAATTGAAAGCTATTCGGTTGGCAAAGGAACGAAGCTTGCCACATATGCAGCTCGCTGTATCGAAAACGAGATTCTTATGCATTTACGCTCTTTGAAAAAAACAAGAAAAGATATTTCCTTGCACGATCCAATTGGCCAGGATAAGGAAGGTAATGAAATATCCCTTATAGACATATTAAAATCTGAAAATGATGATGTGATTGAACTAATCCAGCAAACACTTGAACTTGAGAAAGTTGCGAAGTATATTCATATTTTAGATGAACGGGAAAAAGAAGTGATTATCGGACGATTCGGTCTGCAGCAAGGTGATGAAAAAACCCAGAGAGAAATCGCCAAAGAATTAGGCATTTCACGCAGCTACGTCTCCAGAATCGAAAAGCGAGCGTTAATGAAGCTATTTCATGAATTTTATCGCAATGAGCAGAAGAAGCGACGGAAAACAAAGACATAAAGAAATGCGGTCCTCCACTTTATTGGAGGCCGCATTTTTATTGTGCTTCATTTTTTGGTTTATTTTGAACAGGTACCGCGTTGACATACTGTTCGAGTGTAATGTTTTGTGAATGGATTTGCTTTGCTGCTTCTACTCCTACATAACGGAGGTGCCATGGCTCATATTGATAGCCTGTGATTTGTTCTTTCCCTTTTGGATAGCGGATAATGAAACCGTATTTGTACGCATTATTCTTCAGCCATGTACCTTCTTTCGTTTCTTCAAATGATTGAGTGAGCTTATAGTTCATCTCTGGACTTGTAACATCAATTGCAAGACCTGTCTGATGCTCACTTTGACCTGGTAATGCCACGGCTTCATTTGCTTTCTCTTTGCCAACTCGGTTTACTTGCGCTTGATAGATTTGGTTTTGGCGATCATATGAACGATAGCCAGAAGCTGCGACTAGGTTTAAGCTCTGCTGTTTTGCACCAGCAAACAACGTTTCCAATGCTTTCGCTGCATTCTTTTGCATATGTTTCTTTGGCAACGCTTCTTCAAAATAAAAAGGGACATTTGGAATAACAAGCTCTGGCTTATAGTCTGATGGCAGGAAATTTGTTTTATTAACGAGCACTTGTAAGTTTGTCGGGTTTGTAATGACTTGCTTGCCATTCACTGACTTCACATATGTTGGGACCGCTTCTTGTTGTTCGTCCAGTTCTTGTTGCGGCTTTTTTTCTGGTTGTGTTTGTTCTTTGCTATCTTGTTTTGCGTTATCTTGCTCTGGCTTCTCTTCTGGTTGTTCTGTTGACTGTTGCTCTTGTTTGTTTGACTCTTTATCTACAGATTCTTGATCTGCTTCATCTGATTGATTCGGCTGTTGTTCTTGTTGTTGCTGGCTTTGGTCTTCATATGGCTGATCTGTTTCTAAGCTTGCACAGCCGGCGGTAAAGGTAAGTGATAATGCGGCAAGTATATAAAAAATTCTCTTTGTCTTCACGGTAACATCTCCTGCTGTTAGATTACGGTTCTTTCTTTTAACATACTAACGAACATTCTTAATGAAGACAATATATAAAAATCCTCTTCCTTCATATATAGAAGGAAGAGGATACATAACAAGGGCCCTTGTTTGTCTTAAGGGAGTCAATTCTATGGAGTGTGAAAATTCTTAGACAGATTCTACTTCGTTTGTTTTGCTAACGATTGCAATAATCTCGTCTGCCACATCATTTGCAAGTGACAAGTGTGAAGTGAAACCTACGCACGAGCAGTTCATTTCACCAAGCACATAGCAATCATTACCATCAGCATCTGTGTCAAGAATGAAGTCCGCAGTCCAAATTAGTGGAAGATCATAGCCTCCAAGCTTTGTAGTGATGGACTCTAAGCTGCCGATAAATAAATCCATCAAGTCTTTCCAATCTTCAGGCTTGTCATAGCGATATTGCGCACCTGAGAATAATGTTGCTGAGAATGCGTCTGCACCTTCTGCAGGTTTCTTATGCACGACATTCATCGGCTTATCATTAATCATAAAGATGCGAATTTCTCCTTCTTTAATACGTGGCATAAATGGCATATCAACAAGCATACCATTATCTCCAATAATGTACTGTTCACAGAAAGTCATGAATTCACCAAGTTCACGTTCTTCAACATGGTTATCCTTTGCTTCTGTACATTTAATCTTTGCATCTAATTTGACACTGCCGTTCTCATCAATTGCATCTTTATCCTGCAGCACAACACGCCAAATTCCTTCGCCAGTCGAGCCACGGTTTTGCTTCAGTACACGTTCACCATTAGCAATTTGTTTCGGGAAATTCTCCTTGAATTCTTCAATACTATAATATGCAAACGTATCTGTTGGCACTAAATCTGTATCACGAAGTTTTACGAGTGCATCTTTCGCACCGTAATTCGTCATTGCATCAGGATGTGCCATACCGATTACGCCGTTATCTGCAAGCTTACGAAGCATTTCAAAATATGCTTTCTCACTTTTCAGATTACCAGGGTTAACCCGACTTACATATGCGTCAGCTGTTTTGAAAACGTGTTCAAAAATTTCATCCTTCTTCTCATCCGAGTAGAAGATAACCTCTGCATCCCAATCACGCTCTTTAAGCGCGTTCACCATTGGCATAGTATCAGGTCTGTAACCGTCCGGGCCCTTGTCTGTACCTTCACGGACTTCAAAGAAAACGACTTTCTTCTTCAAATCTTCCACACTCCCTAATTATATATTTGATATTTGTTCAAGTATGAACAAATTAATCAACAAAACTATAACAATATTTAAAATATTTAACTTATAAATACATCTTACAACACAATTGTTAAGTTAATCTATAATAATTATGACAAAATTATGGATTTTATGTAATTGTTTTGTAAATATGTGAATTATAATAACTATCTATATTGTTAAAATAATCACAAATAGGTAATTATAACTATATAATCAATTCGTTAATATAAAACGTAATAATTCTTGTTTGCAAATCAGAACAATTACGATATAATAAGCAAGGACTTCATTTTAAGATGGCATAACGAGATAATATAAGAGGAGGTTTTACATATGAAAAATTGGACATTTTCTATTTTTGTTCTTATTTTGCTACTAGGTTCTATTCTTAGCGGATGCAGCGGACAACAAACAGATGAAGCTGTGCAAGCTGATGATGAACAGGGAAAGGAAAAATTAACGATTTATACAACGTTATTCCCGCTCCAAGATTTCGCGCAAAAAATTGGCGGTGAGCACGTCGAAGTGGACTCACTTATTCCAGCAGGTGCAGATGCTCATACCTACGAGCCAACAACTAAAATGATGATGAAACTAGCTGAAGCAGACCTATTCATCTATAACGGTGCTGGCATGGAATCCTATGCAGAATCAATGGCTGAATCCTTACAAGCTGAGAACGTCAAAATTTTAGAAGCTTCAAAAGAAATTGATTTAAAAGAACATGTTCACGCAGACGGGCATGAGGAAGATGCTCACTCTGAAGACGAAGCACATACTGAAGATGAACACGGGCATGAGGAAGACACTCACTCTGAAGACGAACACGGACATGAACACGGTGATAAAGATCCGCACGTATGGCTTGATCCAACGCTAGCTATTCAACTTGCAGAAAATATAAAAGAAGAATTAGTAAGCTTAAAGCCTGAAGAGGAAAAAGCATTTAATCAAAACTTTGAACAATTAAAAACAGACCTTCAAGCACTTGATCATGATTTTCATGATGTAGTAGAGAGCGCAAAGAACCCAAAAATCCTTGTTTCTCATGCTGCTTATGGCTACTGGGAACAAGCATATGGTTTAGAGCAAATTAGTATTGCTGGTCTCTCACCATCAAATGAGCCATCACAAAAAGAGCTTGAAAAAATTATTCATATTGCAGAAGAAAATCAAATTAAATACGTTATTTTCGAACAAAACGTTAAACCAAAAGTAGCAGATATTATTAAGAATGAGTTAAACGCAGATACTCTTCAACTTCATAACCTCTCTGTACGCACAGAAGAAGAGGTTAAAACCGATGAAGATTATTTCAGTCTTATGAAACAAAATATTGAAACATTAAAAACAGCTCTTAACTAGTTATAAAAGACCCAGCTGCCATTTCATACAGCAGCTGGGTCTTGTTCTTTTCATTTATTCAATTGAACGTACATATTCAGCAAGGGCTCTTACTTCTCCATCTGATAAATCTGGCTTTTCTTCATATTGATGTTTATTAATTGCGCCTTCAATTGTTTCTGCACTGCCATCATGTAAGTAAGGAGCCGTTGCCCATACGCCTCTGAGTGTCGGCGTGTCAAATTGATTTTTCTGACGTGGGTTTTTGAATTGTGCTCGTGCGTCACCGTCAGAATCTTTATCATTCGGATTAGTTGTCCCTATATCATGCAAATAATCCGTGTTATCAGTCGTTAAATTTCCGTCCCCGTCAACTGCTTTCACACTATCAGTAAAATTCGTTCCGCCATGACATTGCAAGCAGCTCGCTTTCCCTTCAAAAAGCTCTTGTCCTTTACGTGCTGTATCAGTCAATTCACCATTTTCATCTCGATATGGACTCTTCGGAGGTGGGAAAGAATCTGGCTGTTCCAGAAATGCAAGAATATCGTCATACATTTTCTGGACATCCTTAGGAATCGGCTTACTAGGGTCGAGTTCCATCATGCCGCCCATTTCCCCTTGAACCGTATGAATATAATCGGTAAAGTCATCACGGCTTCCATCCCAAAGAAATAAACCTGTTTCTGTTGTAACAACATTGCTTGGTATGTTGCGTGGTCCCTTTGGTGTAGTCAAGGTTAAACCGTTCATCTCACCATCAGCATGACAGGAAGCACAGCTCATCCAGTTGTTTCCTGTCAGGTCAATTGCAAACTCATCACTATTTCCGCTGTAGAACATCGTCTTGCCGCGACGTACTTGAGCTGAAAGAGGGTCCTTTTCAATTAGTGAAAGATTATCGCCATCCATCTTCACCCTGGCGTATGAGCTATCTCCACCTGTATCAATTGTCGCTAAATCATGACTCATTGCATTGTGTACATAAGCTTTCTCACCATCAGGAGACACGATAATTCCCCGTGGGTTATCCCCTTTAATTCGGCGAACGATTTGCATTGCATTTCCACCTCGAGATAAGTCAAAGACAACCAGGTCTTCACTGCCACTCATCACCGCATACGCCTTATTTCCGTCAGGTGAGAAAGCGACATCATAAGGGTTTGAAACAATCATTGCTTCATTCTTTGAATCCTGTACATTTATTTCTTCAAACAGTTCTTTTCTTTCATCAACCAGCTCTTTCTCTTCCTTCAAATCCACCACAGAAATTGCCGGAAAAATCGTTTCTTCAAAATGGATCGGAGTATCTGTATTCGTTAATAAATGCGGTATCCATGCTTTCATACCATCAGGCGAAATCACGAATTGCTCTAATGCATTTGGAATCCCTTGACTTTTTTTCGGATCATTTTTGTCTGGTGAAGCTGCCAATTTTATTTTCTTCGTCACCTCTAGATTTTCTGTAGCAATGACATTAATTTTTGCATCTAAATATTGTGGCACATAGAGTTTGGAACCATCTGCATTAATTGCCACGGTACGCGGGCGTGCCCCTACCTTCACCGTTTTAACTTCTTTCTTTTTTTGAAGGTCATAGACCGACAGTGTGCCTGAACGATAATTCGCTGTGTAGAGTTTCTTTCCATCTTGTGAAGTAATCAGTCCATAAGGCTCAATTCCTGTTTCAAGCGAATCAACGACTTTTTCTTTTTCTAAGGAGACAATGTCAACTTTATTATCCATCATACAGGACACATACAATGTTTTCTCATCAGGGCTTAAGGCCAGCTGCTTCGGCTTCTTGCCAACGGGAATTTCAGCCAGCTTTTTCTTTGATTGTGCATCGACTATACTTACCGTATTTACGTCAATATTAGCTGTATAAATCTTTGTACCTTCATTGTTCATAAGAATATTATTACTGTTAACTGCTTTCTTTCGGATGACCTCTTCCTTTACCACTTCCGCCACTGGATTTTGACAGGCGGAAAGCGCCCCTAATAAAACTAGGAGCGCTCCTATGAAAATAAATAACTTTCTATATCCCATACCTAATCCCGCCTTTTATTTTTTCACTTCTACCTCAACAAGTACTGGTGAGATACCAAATTCGCCATGACCTGCTTGAATTTGCGGTACAGTATCCCCATCTGTATTACCACTGTTATCATCCTTCTTATAGAAATCGCCAGTATCCCAGAACTCACTAACCTGCATGCCTTCTTCTAGTGATGGACCATCAATAACTGTACGATAAAAGTCTGTATATCGTTCGATAATGACATCACGCTCAAGATTTTCTGGTGCTTCGCTGTCACTTCCTTGATTGCTTAAGTTTTGAATACCGATACGGAAGACAGCTGAAAGAGCTCCTGCTGTGTATGGTGTATAGGTCATGTTATCACCATTTGTTTTATAGGCTTTCGCTTCTTCATCCCACATTTGTTTATCCATCGCTTGATAGATTGAACGTGCTGCGTCACGGTATTTGTCATCCTTTGTAGCCAAATAAGCAGCAGTAAGACCACGAATCGCTCCAAGTTGAGCGTCAAGTGTCGGCTCTGATTTGTCAGCTCCTTCGCCAATTGTATAGCTGTTTGCAACAAGACCATTATCAAGCAGCATTTTGTCCATAATGAATGAAGCTTGCTTTGTAATCATTTCAATTGCTTTCTTACCTTCTTCAGTCTCAAGGCCTTTTGCTGCTTCCCCGCTTGCATAGCCTACAGGCAGACCATCAACAGAACGTTGGAAAAGACGGAGTGCTTCCATTGTATAACCAGCATCAAACATATTCACTGTTTTACCTTGCTCTTCTCCGTTATGTTGTTCTACAAACGCCCCTTCAGCTTCATTGTAATGCATCGCTTCAATATTTTTGAACAGCATGTAGAGAACATCGCGATTTAATGTGTATGGGTCGTCTGATGCTACATCATTTGCTGGGTTGTCATCGATATTTTCTTTCGGTGCGCTCGGGTATGGATTGCCATCAAATAACGCACGGAATGATGGTGCTACATTTTCATTTGCAGTACGCTGGTCAGTCATGCCATAAAATTCAGCTGAAGGCCAAAGCATAAGCCACTGGTCGCGCAGCATACTACTTGCATCCGTTACTTCCAGGCTGTCTACGGTTGGAATCCCACTGTCGCCTTTCTCTTTCACACTAATTTCATGCGGCAAATAGAGAAGCTGTTCCTTAGGGTTATAAGCTACTCCTGACTTTCCTTGTTCAAGCTTTTTCGTGCTTGGGTTATAAAATAAATTGCCGTGAACGTATTTTAACTTATTCCAGATGCCTTCTGTTAAGATCATCCCTTGCATACCATCTGCACTACTTACACCAAGAGCAATGTTTTTGTCGTCATCATCTTTCGGTGTTTCGCCACCAAGCTCTTCATCTCCATCAACCGTATGGAAGCCGCCCATAAAATCGCCAGCCCACATTGCTTGCTTTAAGAATGTTGAGCCATAGGCTGCTGGTACAAGTGTTTTGTCCATCTTTTCACGATCCCAGCGTAAGCTCTTGAAATCTACTTGATAGACAGGAACATATGACCCATCCTCATTTGAAGCATATTCTTCTGTATTCACTTTCTCTATGTAATGCGGGTCCCCGCCTGCAAATTCAATAAAGGTTGGGTACATGTTGCGGAAGATTTCTTCTTTCGGATATCCTACTGCATCAGCCATTTGGTAGAAGCGCTCACCAAGCATTTCGCCTGGGTCTTTTTGATTTTTCTCTGCTAATTGATTTAGCATTGGGGCATTTACCATATGTAAACCAAGTCCTGATTTTTCAATTACCTCATACATTGCTTCCTCTGAATATTCATAGGATTCAACACCCGCTGTGTAATCAAATTCAGAAGGTTGATTGACTTCTTTCGGATCTAATACATCTAAGTTCAAACCAAGTCCTTCAACAAGCGGTTCACCTGATAGTTCAAATTCAGTATAGGCAAACATATTACCTGCTGTATCAAAGTGATAATCTTTAACAGGAACACTGACAGCACTTTTCTCTGCTTCTTCTTCTGCAGGCGCACTTTCATTTGTTGATTCTTTCGGTGTACAACCTGCTAACATAAGTGCAGACACGATTCCAAGCGAAGTGAGTGCCTTCCACGGTAACTTCTTCATTTATCTTCTTCCCCCTATATTCTCATAAAAATGATAATCATTATCAACATTTCGTATTATACATGAAGTGAGAATAAATCTCAATATCATTTACATGTAAAACACTGGTCTCTCCTCAGCTTGTGGTGCAGCTTGGCAATCCTCCTGCACAGGACAATATGTACAATGCTCTCCCTGCATCCCCGGCTTATAGCTATGAAAATTTGCAAACGCACCCTTTATCATTTTAATGTCTTCAAGAGCTTTATCATAATCACACGCCTGTGGGTAAAAAGTATAGGAATTACCATTAAGTAATGAGTCAACTTCAATACATTCAGGTAAACGGTTAAAGGCATTTTGCGAAAACACAATAACCATTTGCTTAAACAGCTGAACGAAACCAACATTTTCATCAACTAAAAACTTTCTTACTCGAAAACTATTCTCTGACCATTCAGCTACTTCAAAGTGTAGAGCTAAATGAGCATCAAGTTCGTTTAAATAAACATGGTGTTTCTCTTGAAGCATTAATGGTTGCTCAGCCGAAGAGTGTTTTCCTAATGATTGCAGCAAATGATCACTCACAACCGCGAGAATTTCATAATAATGAGCTTTTGAATGGAAAAGTGATACTTCTATCTTATCCCAATTCCGATCAATCAGCTTCAATACCGTAAGTGATGTCCGTTGGTTCACAGGGGTTTCATAATAATGCTTCACAACTTGATTAACTGCAGCTTGAACGACTTGTTTCCAATTCAATGATGATTTTCTTTTAGCAAATTCGTTATGATAAAATTCGCATGGACAGCGCATAAATGATTGAATGGCTCTGTCTGACATTGTCTTTACTTGAATAAGATGCTCCTTCACTTTATTCACTCTCTTTCTTATGAAATCTTTTCTAAGGTCTTCGCAATTGCACACCAAGAGCGTCGTGCAAAAACAGTTGGAATATTTCGTTTTTTCGCCTTGCTTTTTATGACGTTTGCTAGGTTGTGGTTAATGAAATCTGTTAACACGAGAATAATATCCACTTGCTCTGGAATCTCCCGGTGTACTGCTTTTACTTTTCTGCCATTTATATGTGTAATTTTACCGAAGCCATAATCCTTTAAGTTCGTTTCAATGTTCCCTAATCGATCAGCACCTATGATGAGAATATTTTGCATTTTCACCACTCCGTTTTATCATTTGTTTTCATTCTAATTGAGAATGATTATCTATGTCAACATAATTGAGAAATATTTTCACTAGAATATTTAAAAAAATGCTTCACAAACTAAGTGCCGTAAGTCCATATTTACTTAAATTAGGAGGAATAACTGATGGCACAAGATGTTCTATGTGAAGTAAGAAACTGTTCATACTGGGGTAACGGTAACAAATGTACAGCAGCGGAAATTTACGTTGTTAGTCATGCAGGAAATCAAGCTGAAACACAGCATGAAACAGACTGCAAAACATTCCAAGCAAAGCATTAATACAAAAAATCCGCTCATTTGATGGGCGGATTTCTCATCGTTTAGGGCATGTACGACAGTAGTCGGCCCCGTCTAATTGGTAATACAAGCAGCATGTTTGCCGAGTATTTTGTGGAGAATAAAATTTTGTTAACGGCTGAAAACGAGTTCCGAATAGTTCGGAAGATGCTTCATGGATTAGATAATGAAAATCTTCTGCAGCTCTTTTCCGAACAACCTCATCCGGGTGGTTTGCTAGAACTTGTTCATAGAGCCAGGAAATATATAATGCAGTGTTTTCCCACAGTGTCATAACAGGGGCACATGCTGAATTCTGTAATGCCTGCCAGACAGGTGCAAGATGGTCTAAAAATAACTTCCTTAAGACTGTATCCCGCCACTTTTCTCGCTCTCCTTCAATTGGCTCGATAGTTTGGAGATGCTCTAACCGCAGCTTCGGAAGCCAAATGCCATTCTCTTCGGCTCCCTCAATATAAATATTTTGAAAAGATAGTTCCATTTGCTTGTTATAAGCAGTCATAGCATAAAGAGCATGTACCGAAACGAGATAAGCGTACCGTTTTGAAAATTGCAGTGCTGTTACGACATAATTTGGTGCTTTGAATTTCGGACGCAACTCATCTAAGTATTCATTCAAAAAACTTACCTGCAACAGTTTCTCTGAACAGACGGATGCTCCACTTTCAATCGTCGTTAGGCGAAAATCATTCTTTAGCGTTTCAAGCTCGCTTCTGTTGAATCGCATCTGCATAACGCTGCTCCTTTTGCTTATTAAGAACTCTTCCTTTTCCGTGCGGGATACAAAACGGCGTACCAAACAGTGGGTCAGTCGTAATATCACAGTTCATGCCGAAGACTTCACGGACCATTTCTTCGGTGACAATCTCTTCTGGACGTCCTTGGGCGTAAATCTTTTTATTTTTCAGTGAAACGATATTATGAGCATAACGGCAAGCAAGGTTCAAGTCATGCAGCACCATCACAACTGTTCGTTGTTGCTGTTCATTTAACTCAAATAATAAATCAAGAATTTCAATTTGATGAGTTAAATCTAAATAAGTCGTCGGTTCATCAAGCAGAATAATATCCGTATCCTGGGCAAGCGTCATCGCAATCCAAGCTCGTTGACGTTGTCCCCCTGATAGAGAGTCAACAGCGCGATCTGCAAACTCCGTCATTTGCGTGGCTTGCAAGGCGTCTCCTACAATCTTCTCATCTTCTTCTGACCATTGCTTCAGCCATGACTGGTACGGATAACGTCCTTGCTTCACTAGCTGTAACACGGTTAACCCTTCTGGAGCTTGCGGACTTTGTGGGAGAATCGCTAGCTCTCTGGCACATTTTTTCGCTGACATTGTTTGCATTTGTTTGTCATTTAAGTAAATCTGGCCACTTTTTGGCTTTAGTAAACGAGCAAGTGAACGAAGTAATGTTGATTTACCACAACCATTTGCACCGATAAAAACAGTGATTTCCCCTTTAGGAATTTTCAAATCCAGTTCATCAATGATAATTGTTTCTCCGTAGCCGAGTGTTAGTTGTTTTGTTTCCATACCATTCATGATGTTTCCTCCCTATTGATTCTTACTCTTGTATAGTAAGTAAATGAAATACGGTGCTCCAAACGCTGCCGTAAACACACCTGCTGGGACTTCGAGCGGGGAAAATAATGTACGCCCTGCCAAATCAGCGAGCATAACAAGAATACCGCCAACCATTGCTGAAACAGGCATTAAAGCTCCAAACGTTGAACCAACAAGCCGCCTTGCAATATGAGGTGCCATTAAACCTACAAAGCCAAGTCCTCCTGCAAACGCAACAGCCCCACCCGTAAGCGCGGTACTTATTAATAGCAATAGCATGCGGTCTTTTTGAAGTGCACTTCCAACACCTTTCGCTAAATCTTCGCCTAATTCTTGAATATTCAATTGACGTATCATCAGCACACAGATAAGAAGTAAGAAAACAGTCCAAGGAACAAGTATTTGAACATCAGACCAAGAAGATCCATATACAGTCCCAGTCAGCCAAACATTCGCCTGATTTGCGCGATAAATCGGTCCAACAACCATAAAAAGCGTCGTTAGTGACTGCATCAACACGGATATACCAATTCCGATTAAAACTAAACGAAGTGGCGAAATGCCATCTTTCCATGCAAGCAAGTAAACAACAATTCCGATAATAAGTGCTCCTAGAAAGGCCGCAAGCGGCATCCACTTAATACTGACAGTTAGTGCATTGTTTTTATCACTAAAAATAGCAAGAAATGCGACGACTGCAGTTGATGCACCACCGACAATCCCAATAATGTCTGGTGAAGCAAGCGGATTGCGAGAAATGCCCTGTAGAATCGAGCCTGCTACCGCTAAAGCAATCCCTGCAAATAAAGCGATGATAATTCGTGGTAATCGAAATGATTGGATTACCAATGTATCCATTTCAGAGCCCATTCCGAAAAAAACTTTTATCACATTAAGCGGTGAGATCCGCATTTCTCCAAGCGCAGCACTTCCAATAAATACAGCAAATGATAAGAGTAAAAGCACCATTGTAACTTTTAATGCCTGTTTGCTTACTAAATACGAAACAGCTGGCTTTTTTATACGAAAACGAATGTATTTCTTCATAACCCTGACACCCCGCGACGAGCAATATATACAAAGAATGGTGTACCGATAATTGCAGTCATTACCCCAACCGGGACTTCTTGCGGCATAATGACATACCGCGCGCTAACATCGGCTACCATTAGTAAAATCCCGCCAAGTAAGGCTGCATAAGGAACAACCCAGCGATAATCCATTCCAACTAATGCACGAGCAAGGTGTGGAACAACGATACCGATAAAGCCAATCGGTCCCGCTACAGCAACCGACCCGCCAGCTAAAACAATAATCACAATAGCAGCACCTAATTTTACAAGACCTGTTCTTTGACCTAGCCCTTTTGCGACATCCTCTCCCATCATAAGCGTATTAATAGGCTTCGCAAGCAGGAAAGAAGCGAACCAGGCTATGCTTAGATAAGGGAGCAAATGGACAAGCTGCCCCATCTTTCTGCCTTGGACCGAACCAGCAAGCCAAAACAAAACTTCTTCAAGTGCTTTTTCATTTAATACAAGCAATCCTTGGGTCATCGATTGAAATAGAGCTGCCATTGCAGCACCAGCAAGCGTTAACTTTAATGGCGTTAACCCCTCTCTCCCGAATGAGCTTAAGAAATAAACCGATATCGCTGCAACTGCCGCTCCTAAGAAAGCAATCCACGTCAGTCCAGTAATCGAACCAACTGATAAAAATGAAATAGCTGTTACGATAAACAGCGAGGCGCCAGCATTTACCCCAAAAATTCCTGGTGATGCAAGTGGGTTACGAGTTAACGCTTGCATTAATGCTCCAGAAATAGCAAGACTCGCCCCTACCGCAGCACCAATTAAAGCTCTAGGAGTGCGTGAGTTTTTTATAATATAATGTTCATTTGATTGATCGAAGTGAAAATATGCATTGTAGGCTGTACCCCAATTTGTATCTGTATATCCATATACAATACTAACTCCAATACAAAATAGAAAAATGAACAAACCAATAAGTAGTCCAATCATTCTTGCCGAAGTTGTTTTCAAGACCATTGCTGTATCTCCTAACCATAACTTTCTATTACCCTTTAAGTTTATGAGAATAATTCTCACTTGTCAATGATATTGAAAATTATTATCAATTATCTATTGACAACCATTCTCAATGGTTATACGATACTTACTGTAATTGAAAATCGTTCTCTATTAGAAAGGGGTATACAACATGAAAACTTGGAAGTCTTACATAACAATGGCTTTACTACTTTCTTTTATGCTCGTATTAAGCGCATGCAGTGGTTCATCTGAAGAAAGCAAGGATGCTGCTCCAAAAGAAGAAAAAGAAGCTGCAACTCGAACAGTACAGCATGCGATGGGGGAAACAGAAGTTCCTGAAAACCCAGAGCGTGTCGTTATTCTTACAAATGAAGGAACAGAAGCCCTTCTTTCAATGGATGTGAAGCCTGTTGGAGCTGTTCAATCATGGACAGGTGAACCATGGTACAAACATATCGAAGACAAGATGACAGATGTAGAAGTAGTCGGAACAGAAAGTGAGCCAAATATCGAAAAAATTGCGTCTCTTAAGCCTGATTTAATCATCGGAAACAAATTACGCCAAGAAAAAGTATATGAACAGTTAAATGCAATTGCACCAACTGTATTCTCTGAAACACTTAAAGGTGAATGGCAGGAAAACTTCAAGCTATATGCAGATGCATTGAATAAACAAGATAAAGGTCAAGAAGTATTAGACGAATATAATGCACGGATTGAAAGCTTCAAAGAACAAGCAGGCGAAAAGCTTGATCAAAAAGTGTCAGTCGTCCGCTTCCTATCTGGTGATGTGCGCATCTATCAAAAAGATTCATTCTCAGGTGTTATTCTTGAGCAATTAGGTTTCCAACGCCCTGCTTCTCAAGATGTTGATGCATTTGCTGAGAAAAACGTAACAAAAGAGCGCATTCCTGATATGGATGGAGACATTCTGTTCTACTTTACGTATGAAACAGGTGATGGTGAAGCTTCACAAGTCGAAAAAGAATGGACAAATGATCCGCTATGGCAAAAGCTTAATGCCGTTCAGCAAGGCAATGTTCACAGAGTAAGCGATGCAACATGGAACACATCTGGCGGTGTCTTAGCAGCAAACGAAATGCTTGATGACTTAGAAAAAATCATTTTAGAAGAACAATAAGAATTGAGGCAGTCACAATTGTGGCTGTCTTTTCTTTTTATTTGCGATAAAATGTACGAAGGCATCATTTGAAAGGGGAACACTTTATGAAGAAGTTCATTTATTCTTTGTTACTACTCCTTCTCTTAGCTGTAAGTGGTTGTTCCGAGGAACAAAACAATACATTCGAGGCAACGGTACCATATGTTGTTGATGGTGATACATTAGACATACGGTTCAATGGAAAAGAAGAACGTGTAAGGTTGTTGCTAGTGGATACGCCTGAAACGAAGCATCCTGACAAACCTGTTCAGCCATTTGGTCCGGAGGCTTCTACTTTTGCAAAAGAAACACTTGAAGGCAAAACCGTAGAAGTCGAGCTTGATGTATCAGAGCGTGACAAATACGGACGTTTACTCGCTTACATATGGGTAGATGACAAGCTCTTTAACGAAATGCTGATTGAGCGAGGATTAGCTCGTGTAGCCTATGTCTTTGAGCCAAATACGAAATATGTAGACAGCTTTTATGAAACGCAAAAAGAAGCTCAAAAAGAAGGAATCGGCATTTGGTCGATTGAAAACTACGCGCAAGAAGACGGCTTCCACGCAGAAGAACAACGACAATCAACAAAGCAAAGTGATGATTGTACAATCAAAGGTAACATCAATTCTAAAGGGGATAAAATATACCATACAGAGGAATCACCATGGTATGAGCAAACAAAGGCAGAAATGATCTTTTGTACAGAACAAGAAGCACAACAAGCAGGCTTCCGCGCTCCACAATAACAAATAATATTAAACAAAGAAGACCAGTCCTCTTACATTGAGGATTGGTCTTCTTCTGTGATACGTCGTTTTATTTTCAATGAATTATAGTAAAAAAAGACACTTCCGAACAAGAATGCAAGCGTTGAGCTGAACATGACCATCAGTTGTGTTGACGTCTTTTCATCTGCAAGCAAAATGGCGCCCATAAAAAAGAACGAACCGAAAATGAGCAAGATATAGGCATATCGTGCATAATCTGTCATCTTTGCTTTCAATGCTTGAATCTGTTTGTCTTCCATGGTGCCACCTCCATCTCATAACCGATAGTTTCACTATAACATAGAAAATAACGGGGAAATGGAAGTAATATTCACTAATGTTACCGACTGTTGGTAGCTGCTTACTGCATGTCTTTCATTTTATCAACGAACGCTAATACGAGCTCTGAGGAATGAAAGGCAGCTTTATCTAAGAATTGTTCAAATGATATGTTTGAGTCTTTTCCAGCAATATCTGATAGGGCACGAATAACGACAAATGGCATATCAAATTGATAGCATACTTGCGCAATTGCCGCCGCTTCCATCTCTGCTGCATACAAATCAACGAACTTACTGCGGACGAATTCAACCCGTGCTGGATCATTCATAAATGAGTCGCCTGTTACAATCAAGCCCTTTACAGCTTGCACATCAGTAATTTCCTTGGCACACTCCATCGCCGCTTCAACAAGCTTTGCATCAGCTGTATAAGCAGCCGGCATGTTTGGCACTTGACCATATTCATATTCAAAAATAGTCACATCAACATCATGGTGACGCACTTCTGTTGAAACGACTAAATCGCCAACATTTAGTGAAGGATGAAAACCGCCAGCAGAACCTGTATTAATGACCATATCAGGGTTATGACGGTCTAACAGAATCGTTGTTGCCATTGCTGCATTTACTTTCCCAATTCCAGAACGAAGCAAGACAACTTCTACCCCATTAATGTCCCCTGTGTAAAACTCACAATTTGCAACTGTATCAAGTTCACGGTTTCCCATTTTATCTTTTAGGATTTGCACCTCTTCATCCATCGCACCAATAATACCAATTTTCATAACCTAACCTCTTTCCTTATGTACGTAGTCTGTTTCATTATACGTCCCCACCTGTTTCTTTCGCAAACCCAATTTAAAAAGAATATGATTTATATTAGAATAAGAGCGTACATATTGATGAAAGGACGATTGCTATGCAAATTAAACTTGATCGTATAGAAGATAAAATTGAGTTTTTCGAAGCAGGGACATTAAAGGAACTTGAAAAGAAAGTAAACGAAAAAGTTGAGCAAAATCAAGCGATTCTTCTACAAGTTCACTCCGTTTCCCACCAGTCACATGTTGATTATGAATCAGGTCGTACCTACTTCACTGCCGTTGTTCATTTTAAAGCTAAATAAGAAGAAAGCACCTCATGCTAGTGAGGTGCTTTCCATTATCCATGAGGATTTTGCTTTAACGTTTCAACACGGACAGGTTTCCAGCCTTGGCCTTCTACCCATTGCAGTAGTACCCGATATGTTTGTGACTTATCCTCTGGACTAACTGTGGCAGTTGAGGAGTTTGGACTTCCTCCATTTCCAAGCCACCAAACGACCATTTCATCTTGACTTAAGCCTGTCGCTCTTTCAACTGCTTGAAGCATTTCGTTCCAATCTTTTGAGCCTTTTTCATAAGAGGTGACATGGTTCCCTTGTTGATTTGTTTCAACAGGCTTCCAATCCCCAGTGATGACCTCGTTCACATTTTCTTTATCACTAGGCTTTCGGGTAACCTCGACGTCATCCTCATTCTCTTTGTCAGCATCTTTCTCTGACTTGTTCTTGCTGTCTGCTTCGTCCTCTGATGATTTATCTTCTTTCTTGTCCTTCTCATCATCACTAACAACCTGCTCCTCTTGCTTATCGTCTTTATAAGAGTCAGGCGTCGTTGGACCGTATACAAACTCAGAATCTTTGCCGCTGCCAACGAAAAAACTAACCATAAAGAGCAATAACAATGCGGCGAAAAACCCTGCGAAAATATACATTAACTTACTCGACTTTTTTCCTTGCGTCCGTTGTTGATAACGTGACTGTTCTTGAGGCATCTAGACATCCCCCTGTTACCTAAAATTAGTCAAAATTCCCCTAACTTATTCGCATTCGACAATCGAATTGTGGGGCATTATGTTATTCCCTACTCTAAAAGTCATTAATCATTTACTTGAATGATCAGAATCATAGACAGCTTTAACCATTTTTGCAAAAGTGTCATATGTCTTAGTCTGCCATGTCGTTTCATTTAAATCAACGACCACGAGGGCATATTTCGGATCTTCTGTCGGGAAATAACCTGCAAACCATTTATTCACATATCCTTTTTTGCCAATTTCAGCAGTACCTGACTTACCAGCAACAGAATATGGCAAATGGCTAAAACTCTGTCCTGTTCCAGTTTGTACTACATCGCGGAGCATTTGTTGAAGCTTACTAACCGTATAAGGTGATAGCGAAACTTCCCCAAGCTCCTGTGAATTGAAATCATATAACACAGCACCGTTTTTATAAATGATTTTATCGACTGCGCGCACTTGTTTCTTTTCTCCGCCTTCAGCAATTGAAGCCATCATATTTGCTGTAGCAAGCGGACTAATGCGAACTTCTTTCTGCCCAATTACTGTTTGTGAAATAGCCCGCTGAGAACCTTTGTCACGCTCGTCATCCCAGACGACTCCCCCCATTTCTTCTGGAAAGTGTGTGAATGATTGTATATGGAAAACATCCCCCTGCCAACCGACAGAAGAAAGTAAACCAAGCTTGTCTGCGTATTCTTCTATTATATCGGGGTTTTCCTTCACCATTTCATTACCCAGCTGTGCAAATGTTCGATTACAGCTTTGTGCAAAGCTTTCTCGAAAATTAAGCATGCCAAGCTTTCTTGATGCCAGTCCATCCCCATATAAATTTTCGTCACAATTAAAGGTACGGTCTCGAAGTTCAATATTTTCTAAGGCTGCGGCAGCTGTAACAACTTTAAAGATCGAGCCAGGGATTTGTGGTAGGACCATATAATTCTTTCCACCATCATCTTTAAATGGTGCCTGCATGTCCAGGTGCGGCCGGCTTACGCTTGCCAATACTTCTCTGCTTTCAATATCTAATAGCACTAAACCGCCTTTTTTCAACTTCAATTCATCTACTATACGTTCTGCTTCTGCTTGAAGTTCCCTCGATAACGTTGTTTGGACAGTTAATGGATAAAAAGGATTGGCAGGTGCTGCATATTTTACATCCAAACCAAATAACGGACTGCCTTGGTTATCAACATGATAAAGAAGCTTCGCCTCTCCCTCTTGAACGAGAAACTCATCGAACGCACGCTGTAAGCCTGTAATTCCAACTGGTGTCTGATAGGTCAGCCAGCCTTTATCCAGCTTGTCGCGATAACGCTTCTCTAATAATTCTTCATTCTCACGCACAAGTCCTATAAAATGTTCGGCAAAAGGCTTAGAACTTTCAGTTTGATGATAAGCAGCAATCACACCTGGCACCTTCAGGTCATTTATTGCCTTCATCTGCTCTTCTGTTAACTGTAGCGGACGATTATCACCAAATACAACAGGCCCTTCTGCCCCTTCCACTGTGTCCTCTAGTTTATCGACGGGCACTTGAAGAATCCGTGCGACCTCTTCTGCCTTCCAATCAAGCTGCTTCAAGAAAGGAAACAAAATTAAGCTTGGGTAATAGTTATCATAGAGTGGTTCACCATTTCGGTCAACAAATCTTCCTCGCCCTTGGTCAAGTACAATATATTGTGTACGCTGCTTAACACTTTCCTCTAACAAATTAACGTGATGCTTCGAAAAAGATTCTGTAGCGAACAGTTGAATATATGCTAACCGTGCTAGTAAAATGAGCAAACCCAATAAAATAATAAAAGCTGTATGATGAATTCTTAGTTTTGGTTTCATAAAAAACACCTCGCCTACATTTTCGACGAGGTGTTTGGAATTCAAACGCTTGTAAGAGAATATTTATTTAACATCAACGATTCTAACGTTGATTTCGCCGCCTGGAGTTTGGACAACAACCTCTTCCCCAATTCCACGACCGAGAAGTCCTCTTGCCATTGGGGAGTCATTTGAAATCTTACCTTCAAACGGGTCTGCTTCTGCACTTCCGACAATTTGGTATGTTTCCTCGTCACCATCTGGAAGTTCAACGAATGTAACAGATTTACCAAGCGAAGCGATTCCAGTGTCTCCTTGGTCCTCTTGAATAATAACAGAGTTACGAATCATTTTCTCTAATGTTGCGATACGTGACTCGACGAATGCTTGCTCATCTTTCGCAGCATCGTACTCTGAGTTCTCGGAAAGATCACCGAAGCCGCGAGCGATCTTAATGCGCTCTACTACTTCTTTACGTTTTTCAGACTTTAAATATTCAAGCTCTTTTTCTAACTTCTCTTTACCTTCTTCGGTCATAAAATAACTTTTTTCTTCTGCCATGACTGGTCAACTCCTTCACCAAAATAAAACTTAATTTCACTACTTGTCCTATATTAATATTCGTATTGCTCTCTCGTTCTTCATTCTGTCTGTTCTTACAATACGATGAAATGAACAAAAACATGTATAAAAAGCACAGCTTTTTCATCTTCTTCTCTAAAAGGTGAAAAAAGCTGTACTTTGAGCATTTATAATAATGTTTGTTCGATTGTTCACTTCAAGTGATATACTGCTTTTTCTATGCTATTACAAAATACGGTTTTCTTCAAGAATTGTTTGAATTTTAGTTACCATTAAATCAATCGCTACGTTATTCTTCCCGCCTTCAGGGATAATAATATCCGCATAACGCTTCGTCGGTTCAATGAACTGTTCATGCATCGGTCTTACAACAGACACGTACTGCTCAATTACAGAATCAATTGTTCTGCCACGCTCTTTCATATCACGCAATAGACGACGGATAATACGTAAATCTGCATCAGTATCAACAAATAATTTGATATCCATTAAATCTCGAAGACGCTCATCCTCTAGAATAAGAATGCCTTCTAGTATAATCACGTCTTTCGGTTCAATTGGAATGACCTGGTCAGAACGGGTATGACGCTCATAATCATATACAGGCTTTTCAATTGGTTCATAATTCAGCAGCTTATGAATGTGCTCAATTAATAGATCATTATCAAATGCAAGTGGGTGGTCATAGTTAGTCTGCAAACGCTCTTCCATCGGTACATCATGTTGATCTTTGTAGTAATAGTCCTGCTCAAGAACTAAAATGGATTGATCAGTAAAATGTTTGTGAATTGCTCTTGTCACAGATGTTTTTCCTGAACCCGATCCACCCGCAATGCCAAGGACTACGGGCTGTTTCCCCATGTTACATGTTCCCCTTCCGCATCATGTTATAAGGATATACAGGTTTGTCCACTTTAAAACGGACAATTTGCAATGGATGTCTTGCAGCATCAATTTCATTACCATCTTCATCCCAAATCTTATCGATCACTTGATTAAAGTTTTCAATCTCAGGACCGAAGAATTCTACTTCATCTCCAGGACGGAAATGATTACGCTCTTGAACGGTTACCATTTGTGTTTCTTCATTATAATCCATCACAAGACCAGCAAAATCGAATTTTGTTCTTTGGCTATGATTTTGGAATAATTGCTCTTGATATCCTGGCACCCCTTCAAAGAACGCTGGTGCTGTTGGGCGGTTTGCACATTTATCAAGCTCTTCAAGCCATTCTTTCTTAATCTTGAAGTTATCTGGGTCGGCGCAATAAGCATCAATAACTTTTCGATAGACACTAATAACCGTTGCTACATAGTGAATCGATTTCATACGCCCTTCAACTTTCAAGCTGTCTACTCCGATATCAATCATTTTTGGAATCGATTGAATTAAGTTCAAATCCTTCGGACTCATCGCAAATGGCGCGTCTTCTTCATTAAATAAGCGCTTCTCACCAGCACCGTCAAGAGCCATTAAGTCATAATCCCAACGGCAAGACTGACAACAGCCGCCACGGTTTGAATCACGTGCCGTCATATGGTTACTTAATGTACAACGGCCTGAATAAGAGATACACATTGCCCCATGGACGAATGCTTCAATTTCCACATCAACTTTTTCTTTAATTTCTTTTACTTCCTCATAGCTTGTTTCACGTGCAAGCACAACACGTTCTAGGCCTTCTTCCTTCCAGAACTGAGCAGCCTTCCAGTTTGTTAGAGACTGCTGTGTGCTTAAATGACGCTCAAGCTTTGGAGCTACGCGACCACATGTCTCAATGATTAATGGGTCGGCCACAATAATACCTGTAATGCCTGCTTCTTGAAGCCCAATTAAATATTCTTCAAGTCCGTCCATATTCTCGTTATGGGCATAGATATTTGTTGTCACATAGATTTTCGCACCGTATTGATCGGCAAACTTAACGCCTTCTGCCATTTCCTCTTGTGAAAAGTTATCCGCATTTGAACGTAAGCCAAATTCACGTCCGCCAATATAAACGGCATCTGCACCGTAACGTACGGCAATTTTCAACTTTTCAAGGTTTCCTGCAGGGGCGAGAAGTTCCGGCTTTTTCGTTATGACACGCTTTCCGTTCTCAACCTTTGAAGGTACAGCAATTGCCATCTTTCCCACACTCCTTAGTAAACTGTTTCTTTATAGAAGAAACCGGTATCCAGCGGACGATTATCAGGCTGAATGGCTTCAATTTCTTCTAACAGTTCGTCTTTTTTCTCATCATAAGCATCACGGTCATCAACACATAGATCAATCGCTTTACGCCAGATCTTCGTTACAGCGATGATATATTCAGGTGATTGCAGGACACCGTCAATTTTAAAGCTATCAACACCTGCATCAACCATTTCGTCAAAGTCATCTATGATACACATATCATTTGGACTCATAATGTGTGTGCCATTTGCATCTTCAAAAATCGGGTATTTATTATCACGCTCTGGGTCGAAAAGGAACATGTCCTTCTTCGCACGGCGATTTTCAACTTCCATCATTTTCCCTTGGTACTCAAAGTAATTCCCAATAAGTGAACGTTTTGATTGGAACATACATGTCATACCGTGTACTTGTACTTCAACTTCGACTTCTGCATTCTCTGCAATTTCTACAATTGCATCCATGTTAATTTCCCGGGCCAACACAGCACGTTTAGCACCTTTTCGGCCCCAGTAGTTACATGTAAACCAGTTTGTTGCTGTTGTTTCAGTGTTCCAATGCAGTTTCATAGCCGGTGCTACTTCACGGGCTGTCATCAGCACCGCTACATCACCAAATACAATCGCATCCGCACCTGCTTCACTTACAAACTTTACGTAATCAGGCAGTTCATCAACAACATCATTATGAAAAAGACCGTTCATTGCAATGTAGACTCTTAAGCCAAGATCCTTTGCAACTTCGATTGCTTTTGTAACATCTTCTCGTTTAAAATCACCAGCAAGACGCAAACCATAACGCTGTTCACCAATAATGATGGCATCTGCACCTGCATCTGCTAATGGTTGTATATCGTCAACGCACGTTGGCGTTACTAATAGTTCTGGCTTCTTCAACCTTCTCACCTCTTTGTACTTACTGCGATTCCATCTCCAACAGGTAGAATCGTCGTATCGAAACTTGACTGTTCAACAAGCCAAGTGTTATACCCACGAATTTTATCGGCAATTTTCTTCATGCGTTTATCCGCATCCTGACCATTTGCCACGAACCCTTTAAAAAGGACATTGTCTGAAAGAACAACACCGTTATCTGTTAAAAACGGTGTGTACATTTCAAAGAAGCGTTGATACTGACCTTTAGCCGCATCAATAAATATACAATCAAAAGGAGCATACTCTTTCACTGCTTGTTCCTGGTCAAGTGCATCACCGAACAACACATGAATACGCGAGGTCAGCCCAGCCTGTTCAATATTATGGAGTGCCTGCTTATAGCGTTCCTCATCACGCTCTAATGTGACGATTTCTGCATGTGGAAGAGCCTTTGCCATTCGAATTGCTGAATAACCGATAGCTGTTCCCACTTCCAGAATACGCTTTGGCTGCTTCATACGCAGCATTGAAAGCATTGTCTCAATCCCGATCAGTTCCATAATCGGTACGTGATTTTCCTTCGCAAATTGCTCCATTTCCTGCAATAGGCCATCACGCGCTGGGATAAGCTCCTCTACATATTGCTGTACATGTATTGGAATAAACAAGTGAAACCGCCCCTCTCTATTTCTAACCATCCTTCTAGTCAACTTATTAGAACCTTGGACTAGAAGTGAACCCGATATATTTTAACATAACGATAGGGGGAATGCGAAGTATTTATCACATTCCCCACTGAAAGCCTGTTGTTAATTTTTCTCTTTATATTGATCCCATTCATGCTTGTACTTATGCTTAACCTCGTTGTGCTCTTGAAGTGTTTTTGTAAAAATCACTTCACCGCTAGGTCGTGCGTAAAAGTACAAATACTTCGTTTCTGATGGGTTTAGAGCTGCTTGAATCGATGTCTCTCCTGGACTTGCAATTGGTCCTGGTGGAAGACCTGCATTTTGGTACGTGTTATATGGTGAATCAACTTCAAGGTCATCATAGGTAATCTGCACTTGGTGCTTTCCTAATGAATAAAGCACTGTTGGGTCCGTCTGTAATGGCATTCCTTCCTCAGTACGGTTATAGAAAACAGAGGAGATCTTTTCACGGTCAACTTCTTCTGTTGCTTCCTCTTCAATTAATGATGCCATTGTCATCACTTCATGTACAGAATATTGCTTCGTAGAAACGTCTTTTTCATATGCTTTCAGCACAGCTTCCGTTTTGCCAAGCATCTTTTCAATTATCTTTTCAAGCGATGGCTTCTTTTCATAAAAATGATAGGTTGCCGGGAACAAATACCCTTCAAGCGGATGCTTCACATTTCCCGCAAGAATTTCGTCTGTAAGTAGCGACGGATATTTCTTCATTAATTGTTTCACATATTGACGGTCATCTAACTTCTCCATAATTTCTTCTTTTGTATGATCGGTTTTCTTAGCAAGAATACCTGCGATTTCTGTAAGCTGCTTGCCTTCTGGAATCGTAACCTTTAATTCAGCCTGTTTCATTACTTTTCCTGTTTTCAGCTGAGCAATAATGTCATCGATTTTCATAGAAGGGCTGAAGACATAATCACCAGCCTGGAAACCTGTTTCGTTTTTGAACTTAATATAGTAACGGAACATTTTGTCATCTTTAATAACACCATTTTCTTCTAATATATTTGCAATTGAACGCGTCGAAGAACCAATCGGGATCGTTACATCAATCATTTTCTCGCTTTCCAGGTTGACTGGCTTTAATGCAGAACTAATATAGAAATAGCCACCGACAGCCCCACTAACGACGAGCAAGCCGACAGTAAGAACAATTGCTAGAACAATTTTTCGCACTGTTTTTGCCTCATCATGCCGTTCTTCAAAGCGGTCAGGCTTATGTTGGTTATCATCTGAATTTGTCGAACTCACACGCTCTCCTCCCCTCATGCGTCTCATTATACTACAAATTCCGCAAAATTCCCTTCCCAAATACAGAACTTAGACATAAAAAAACGGGGCCTCTTTTATAAAAAAAGAAGTCCCCATTCTTCTTACTCTTGTCCGTCTGTAAATGTGTTAAGCATTTCTTCAACCATATCCCATTCTTCATCCGTTTCAATTGGATAAAGTTCTAGGTCGTCTGGCTTTGTGCCTTTATCTTCATAACGGAATGCAAACACTTCTACATCCTCTTCATCGTCTACATTTGTATCAGCCGGTACGACTAGCATGTAGGATTTTTCCGTTTCATCTACATCGAATGTAAATAAAATCTCAAATAAATGCTCTTCCCCGTTTTCATCAGGGATTACGATACGTTCTTTTTCTTCAGCCATTGATGTCACCTCTTATTGTTTACTGTCTAAGTAGCCCTGCAAAATCATTACAGCGGCCATCTTGTCAATTACCTTCTTACGTTTCTTTCGGCTGACATCTCCTTTAAGGAGAACACGTTCAGCCGCCATTGTTGATAGCCGCTCATCCCAAAGAATGGCTGGGAGGGCTAGTTCTTGCTTTAACAGTTCCGCATATTCTTGACATGCTTCACCACGGGGACCGATCGTACCGTTCATATTCTTCGGCAGACCGACTACAATTGTGTCGACATTATATTGTTCGATCAACTCACGGATTCGCTCGATTCCTGTTTCTCGCATTTCATCATGCATATCAACTTTAATCGTTTCAATTCCTTGCGCTGTCCAACCCATTTCATCGCTAACTGCAACACCAATTGTTTTCGTCCCAACATCTAGACCCAATACCCGCATGACTACTTCCCTTTCCGATTTGTTTCTAAGTAAGACTTCACCAATTCCTCAATTAACGTCTCGTTCAAGTTTGCGGATGATGTTCCGCGCATCCTTATGACGAGGGATATACGCGGGGATCCCCTGACAATAAATACCCGACAATTTGATTAATTGGATGATAGCCTTTTTCTTGCAATGCATCGTGTACGGTTAATAAGACGTCCTTTACATTGGTGTCTACCGGTTCATCGTCAAAATTAAATTTCATCGTTTTGTCGAACTGACTCACGAAACGACACCTCTCATTTCTTGCAAAATTTTAGAAGAAAGAAAAGGTGAAAAGCTTGTCCTTTTCTTTCTTCTTCCTTCAAAACCAAATCTTCAATCAATATCTCTTTTCATTGTACACGATGAGCTTGGAATTAGGAAATAGATTTGACCCATTCTTTTGAATAAGCGAGAGCATCTTGTAATTGTTCAGGATTTTTGCCTCCTGCTTGAGCCATATCTGGACGACCGCCACCGCCGCCACCACAGCGTGTTGCAACTTCTTTAATCAGCTTACCAGCATGGAAACCTTTCTCGATTAAATCTTTTGTTACACCTGCAGAAAGATTGACTTTTTCACCATTTACTGTACCCAAAATGACGATGCCTGAACCAAGTTTATTCTTCAACTCGTCCACCATACTGCGAAGGTTATTCATATCCGCAGCGTTTACTTTTTTCGCAAGCAATTTCACACCGTCCATTTCTTCCACTTCATCAATAAGACTGCCTGCTTCAATGTTACTTAGCTTTGCAGATAGTGATTCATTTTCACGCTGAAGGCCTTTTAGCTCATCGTTTAATGCATCGATCCGTGAAGGGACATCTTTTAAGTTCGTTTTCAGTTTAGATGCGGCTTGCTTTAAGACGCTTACTTGATCATTAAGCAAACGATATGCCGCTTCACCTGTTACCGCTTCAATACGACGAGTACCTGCACCGATACCTGATTCAGAAACGATTTTGAACAAGCCGATATTTGCAGTGTTGCCTACATGACAACCACCACAAAGCTCTAAGCTATAATCACCAACACGTACAACACGGACGATATCACCGTACTTTTCACCAAATAGCGCCATTGCGCCCATTTGACGTGCTTCATCAATCGGTTTATTCATTGTTTCCACTTGAATGCTTTGCCATACCTTATCATTCACAATTTCTTCGATTTTCTCTAGCTCTTCCGGTTTTACTTGTCCGAAATGTGAGAAGTCAAAACGAAGACGGTCAGGTGCTACTAATGAACCTGCCTGGTTAACATGACTGCCAAGTATATCTTTCAATGCTTGGTGCAGTAAATGTGTCGCAGTATGATTTTTCACGATCTTACTGCGTTTTTCTGAATCAATAACACCTGTTACGTTTAAACCTTTTGTTAACGTTCCTTTTTTAACAAGAACATGATGCAAATGTTGACCATTCGGTGCTTTTTGGACATCTTTCACCTCAAGCTCTAGACCATTGCCGATAATTTTACCTTGGTCAGCAATCTGTCCACCACTTTCAGCATAAAAAGGTGTTTTATCAAGAATAAGGTGGCCTTCTTCACCTTCAGAAATGCTGTCTGCGTATTCTTTGTTTTGCAGAACAGCTGTTACAACAGCTTCAACACCATCTTTATCATAGCCTACAAATTCACTCTTTTCTGCTAAGTCAGACAGAACGCCGCCTTGAATTTGCATTGACCCTTCATCTTTACGAGCTGCGCGAGCGCGTTCACGCTGTGCTTCCATTTCACGTTTAAAGCCAACTTCATCAATAATCATGCCTTCTTCTTCCGCATATTCCTCTGTTAATTCATACGGGAAGCCATATGTGTCATACAACTTAAAGGCATCTTCACCAGGAATAGTCGTGCTATTGTTTGCTTTTTGCTTCTTAATAACATCTGAAAGAATAGCAAGTCCTTCACTTAATGTTTCATGGAAACGCTCTTCTTCTGTCTTAATTACATTTTGGATGAAATCTGTTTTTTCTTTTACTTCTGGATAATAATCAACCATAATTTCCCCTACGACTGGGACAAGCTCGTACATGAACGGACGATGGATATTGATTTGCTTTGCATAACGAACAGCACGGCGCAACAAGCGGCGTAATACATAACCGCGGCCTTCATTTGAAGGAAGAGCTCCATCACTAATTGCAAATGTTACTGTACGAATATGGTCCGCAATGACTTTAAATGCGACATCTTTTGCTTCAGATTCGTTGTAGCGCTGTTTTGAAATCTCTTCTGTCGCACGAATAATCGGAATAAACAAATCTGTATCAAAGTTTGTACGAACATCTTGGATAACGGATACCATACGTTCAAGGCCCATGCCTGTATCAATGTTTTTCTTCGGAAGCGGTGTGTACGTATCATCTGGGTTATGATTGAACTGTGAAAATACAAGGTTCCAAATCTCAAGATAACGCTCATTCTCACCGCCAGGATATAATTCAGGGTCGCTTGAATCATTACCATATTCTTCGCCACGGTCGTAGAAAATCTCTGTATTTGGACCACTTGGACCTTCACCAATATCCCAGAAGTTCCCTTCCAAACGGATAATCCGGTCTTCTGGTACGCCAACTTCATTTAGCCAAATGTCATAGGCTTCATCATCTTCTGGGTGAATCGTTACAGATAAACGATCAGCCTCGAAGCCAATCCATTTATCATCCGTAAGGAACTCCCAAGCCCAATGAATTGCTTCTTTTTTGAAATAATCGCCAATTGAGAAGTTACCGAGCATTTCAAAGAATGTATGATGACGTGCTGTTTTCCCAACGTTTTCGATATCGTTTGTACGGATTGATTTTTGTGCATTACAAATACGCGGATTCTCAGGGGTTACACGGCCATCGAAATATTTTTTCAATGTCGCTACACCGCTGTTAATCCATAATAGTGTAGGGTCTTCATGCGGGACTAGTGATGCACTCGGTTCAACATCATGTCCTTTTTCTTTAAAGAAATCTAAGTACATTTGACGTACTTGAGCTGACGTTAATTTCTTCATCGTATTGCCTCCTTGGATTGAATTGCTTTATTTTTGAACATAAAAAAACTCCCATCCCTGCAAAAAGCAGGGACGAGAGTTGATTCTCGCGGTACCACCCTGATTATGAACGAAACGAATCGCTCATCACCTCAAGTCTACCATAACGCGGTAGCAACGGCAGGTTTTAGACCCTGCACTCAGGACTAGCGTTCCGTTACTCTTCATTCAGGATTTCTCTCAGCCGCGGAAATCCCTCTCTTAATGAATGGGCTTTAACGTACTCGGTCCGTCTTCGTATTGCTTCGAAGTCATTTGTATGCGGTTATTATAGAAAATTCTATTACCTTTTGTCAATGTTTGCTGAAATGTTCAACAACATGAAGGATGACAACTTTAATAACAGATAAGACTGGAACAGCAAGGATAAGTCCAACAATTCCACCAATTTCACCACCAGCAAGCAGTGCAAAAATAATAAATACAGGATGCATATGCAAGCTCTTTCCGACAATCAGCGGTGATAATAAGTTCCCTTCTAAAAATTGCAGAACGATGATTAACACAACGACAACCCAGACCATTTTAATAGATACAGTAAAAGCAATGATCACAGCCGGCACCGCCCCAATGATCGGTCCGAAGTACGGAATAATGTTTGTAATCCCAATTATAAATCCAAGCACAAGCGGGTATTTCATACCTGTAAGCCACAGGGTTACAGCAGCTGCAGCTCCAATAACCGTACAAACTAACAATTGACCGCGGATATATTGGCCAAGTGTTGTATTAACATCACGAAGCACAACCCATAACGACTTTCGCCATTTACGAGGAGTTAGGTACCAAGCACTTTTTTTTTACGAGCGGGTAATCTTTTAATAGGTAGAAAACAATAAACGGAATGACCGCAAATAAGAAAATCGAATTCAGTAATTTTCCTGTGCTGTTTAAAAGGTTTGTGACGGTATCCTCTGCTTGATTTTCTGCCTTTCGTAAGAACTCATCTAAACCATCATGAAACCCTTCTGGTAAGAAGGCTGTCCGCTCATACATCGCTTGAAGATAAGTCTGATATGTTTGCAAAAATGTTGGGATATTGCGGCTTAAATCTTTCAGCTGTTCCACCATTATTGGGGTGAAACGATAGACAGCAAACGCAGCTCCACCAAAAAACAACGAATAAATTAGTAATACTGCAAGCGGTCTGGGCATGTTTCGAGCATGAAGTCCTTCAATTACAGGATGCAGTAAATACGCAATAAATGCAGAAATAAAAAATGGCAGCAACACACGCCAAAGCCCATGCCAAAAAGGGAGCCAAATTGGTGAAAGGCGCATAAAAAGAAAAAGAATAAGTGCAATTAAAACAAGATTCACTAAACGTATTAACCAAGTGACATTCGATGATTGCTTCATAAGAAAATTCCCTCCTGCCTATATTTTGCTTAGGCAGAAGGGAATTTATCCTTCTAACGAAATGCGCGTCGCATACGTCGGCGCATTCGTCTCATCGTCCGATTCATATTCATGTTGTTGCCATTGCTCATCATATATGCTGCCCCAATCCCTGTACCGATTGCCAGCAAGGAAGACATCATACCCCTCATTCGTTTCACCACCTCAGTAAAGAAAACTACATCTCAAGACGCGTTTCTTCTTCGGTAAACAAATCATCAAGCGAACTTAACGACCCATCTTCCTCAACTTGGTGCAAGTGTAAGCGGTCTTTCGAAATTGAAAGCTCGACGAAACAACCCCAGCAGTAATATTGGTTTACCCCAATTTTCCCTAAATCTCTGCAATTACAGTTTGGGCATTTCATTTACAGGCATCTCCTTTTTCATATCGTGCTTGACATGTCATCTCGACATGTGATAAATACTGCTTCTTCACCAATGGAGCAAGTTGAATACGCAGGAATTCTTTTCTTCCCCTCTGTCACATCAGCAAAAAAGCCATCCGATACTTGATATCCTGTAATTTTGCCCAATTCTTCCTGAAAGTATACGTCAGCAATCATTCCTAGCTTTTCGCCCTCTGTTGTATAGAGCGATTTTCCCCAAACACCTTTTTTCGGATCATGAAGATGATGCTCGTTTGGTTGCAGTACAGGTCGGTGGAATGCTGACTGTGTATAGGCTACGATAATTCCATCCCGACCGACGGCGCTCACCTTTTCGAACGGTAAGTAGCGGTCTCGCTTCAAGAAACCTTCTACATCAATGATAAAGCCTTTCACATTCCCCGCTTCATCAATACATACTTCTTCAATGACACCGATTTTTGCACCAGTTTGTTGAAGGAAAACAGGCAATCCTCTAATGCTCGAGAATGTTCGCAAAGGCTCTCACCTCTTTCGAACATTCTTATTTTCCTCACTCGTCCATGAAGTCATACGGTGAAAGGTTTTCCACATCTTCATTTTCAACAGGCTCACTGCTTTGAAAAACAGCCTGGAGACGTTCAGTTAGCGAAGTTTGACGCTTTGCATCGTCTGTACGTTCTATTCCCATCCGAAACGCTTCAACTTCCCCACATAAAATTAAAAAATCCTTACTGCGTGTTATCGCTGTATAGATTAAATTTCGGCGGAGCATCCGATAATAGCCTTTTACTATCGGTAAGATAACAATCGGAAATTCACTACCTTGTGCTTTGTGAATTGAGCAACAGTAAGCATGCGTAATGTTATTCAAGTCTTGTCGCGTGTACTGTACTTCTGTTCCATCAAAGGAAATAATCGTGAGATCTTCTTTATCCACGTTTTCTTTTGCATAAAGAATACTAACGATTTCGCCGATATCCCCGTTAAATACTTGGTCCTCAGGCTGGTTCACAAGCTGGAGAACTTTATCACCGACACGGTAAAGCTTGTCAGCGAACTTTAGTTCACGTCGCTGGTCGCTTGCAGGGTTGAACTCATCCTGAAGTACTTCATTCAGCTTTTCAATCCCTGCGCTGCCACGATACATTGGAGCTAACACTTGGACATCACGAGCGGTGTAGCCTTTTTTCAGCGCATTGGCACACACTTGAAGGACCACATCTGCAATATTGTCTTGCCGACAGCTAAAAAATGCTCGATCTGCTCTCCCCTCGGTTATATCATGAGGAAACTCACCACGCTTAATGGCATGAGCAATCTCCACAATGGAAGAACCTTCAGACTGACGATAGATATCCGTTAACTGCACAGATGGAATAACATCTGCTTCAAGTAAATCCTTCAATACTTGACCAGGTCCCACCGACGGAAGCTGGTCTTCATCACCTACTAGAATCACCTGCACATCAGCAGGCAGTGCTTTAAATAATTGATTGGCAAGCCACATATCTACCATCGATACTTCATCAACAATTAATAGCTTACCGTTAATCGGATTATCTTCATCATGCTCAAAATCAGAGCCATTCCAACCTAATAAACGGTGAATGGTAACAGCAGGAAGTCCTGTCGCTTCACTCATACGCTTAGAAGCACGTCCTGTTGGGGCAACAAGCAGCACTGGAAAAGGATTTTCTTCACTGTCATAATCCTTTACATCTAACGAACAGCCGTGCAGCTCTGCATAAATCTCCACAATTCCTTTAATAACCGTCGTTTTCCCTGTACCAGGACCACCAGTTAAAATCATCATCGGTGAAGAAACGGCTTTTTGGATCGCATCCTTTTGAGACGGAGCGTATTGGACGCCAAGGCGTTCTTCAAGCTCACCTAATGCTTTTAAAAATTCAGATTCGGGAAATTCGTCAGCAAATCCAAGCTGATCGCTTAGCCGTTTTACACTCGTTACAAAGCCTTTTTCAGCAAAGTAAAGGGACGGTTCATATATACGCGTCTCTTCTGTGACAACTTTACCTTCTTCTTCAAGTGCTGCGATTTCGGTTGCCAGCTCTTCTTTAGTCAGTTGGAGCTCACCATTTTTATCAAGCAGCTTGATTGCTTCCTCATATAGCATTTCAATATCTAAGTAGACATGCCCCTCCTGCAAAGAGGTATGAGTGAGCAAATACAAACAGCCTGCACGCAAACGTTCCGGGTGTTTCTCGGATAACCCGAATGCTTGTCCTAATTCATCAGCTCTGGCAAAACCGATCCCTTCAATATCTTCAATCAGCTGGTATGGATGATGTTCGATCATCGCAAGCGACTGTTCTTTATAAGCTTGATACACTTTCATTGAAAGCTTCGGGCCGAACCCATAGCGGGACAGCACCATCATTACCTGCTCTAACCCTTCATGCTCAAGCAACGTTTCATATAAGTTGCGTGCCTTTTCCTCTGACAGCTTCGGTACACTGTCTAATACAGTTGGGTCCTGCATAATACGTGAAATGGCACTTTCACCAAGAACATCGACAATATGCTCTGCTGTTTTCTTCCCAATCCCATGAAACAGATCGCTTGATAAATACAACACAACACCTTCTTTTGTTGAAGGAAGCTCTTTGCGAAAGTGCTCAATATTATATTGCTTTCCATATTTCGGGTGTGTGCGAAACTTCCCGTAAAATGTATAGGTTTCATCTGGATGCAGGGATGGGTAATTCCCATTCACAATAACTTCTTTCTCATCATAATTCTCATTCGTTTCAAGTACACGCACACGAGAAACCGAATAGAGGCTGTCTTCATTATGAAAGATCATCGCAACGATAACGCCTTTTATGTACTTTTTCTCTTCTTCTAGCGGAAAGGATTGTTGGTCCATCCGAGCTCGCTCCTACCTCCACGAATGTTCGTGTTAATTCTCATTCAGCAATGCTTCAATCTTTTCTTTACCGTTCGCAGCAAGCATATGGTCAGGCTGTACCTCCAGCGCTTTCTTGAACATCGCAAGCGTTGTTTCGGCATCATCTTTATAAGCGTAAGCCACACCTAAGTTATAATAAGCATCAGCATGCTCATCGTTCATAGCTACCGTTTGCTCTAACACGTTAATTGCTTCATCAATTTGATTTGTTTGTGCTAGGCATAAGCCATATTGGAAATGAGCATCAACATCATCTTGATTTAATTCAACTGCGCGCTGAAAATACGGCAACGCTAGCTTCGGCTGGTCAAGCTGATAAATCGACATAGCCAGCATAAAATAGGTATCTCCTTCTTCTAAGCCTTTTTGCAGTGCTTGCTGGAACATATCCTTTGCATCCGTAAACTGTTCCATTTTGTAAAAGGCATTCCCAGCACCATAATAAGCCGTCGCCATCTGCTCATCGATTTCAAGTGCTTTTTCATAGAAGGCAACTGCACGCTGTAATTCACCTAGTGCCGTTAACAAATTTCCGAAATTTGTATACGCTACCGCATCATCTGGTTTTTCTTCAATTGCTTCAGTAAATACTTTGGCAGCTTCTTCGTACTTTCCGGCCTGCATATATTGAATTCCTTGTTTATTTTTATCCGTCATGTTTGCACCTCTTTTTCACAAATCATCATTCTCACACTAGTATAACAAAGAATAAACCCCAATCCGATCATGGATTGAGGCAATTTTTGGGTTTAAACGTAATTCAGCTGTTCGCCATTTTTGTAGACTTTATCAATCGTTGCACCGCCAAGACATTCATCCCCATTATAGAAGACAACTGCTTGACCTGGTGTAATGGCACGCTGTGGTTCATCAAAGATAACTTCAACATGGCCATTATCAAGCATGTTCACTGTCACACCTTTATCTGGTTGGCGGTAACGGAATTTCGCTGTACACTTTAGCCCGCTCTCGACTAGTTTATCTGTTACCCAGCTTACATCTGTTGCAATCAATCTGTCAGAGTAAAGCAGGTCATTGTGAAAGCTTTGCGCTACATAGAGGACGTTGTCTTCTAGGTTTTTACCGACAACGAACCACGGATCTCCGCTTCCACCGATACCAAGACCATGGCGCTGTCCAATTGTATAGTACATCAAGCCGTCATGTTTTCCTTTCACTTCACCATCTAATGTTTGCATATCACCAGGCTGTGCAGGCAAGTAATTGCTTAGGAACTCTTTAAAATTCCGTTCACCGATAAAGCAGATACCTGTGCTGTCCTTTTTCTTCGCCGTTGCAAGCCCAGCCTCTGCTGCAAGCTTACGCACCTCAGGCTTAGGTAAATGGCCAAGCGGGAACATGACTTTTGACAATTGTTCCTGTGTTAGTTGATTTAAGAAATATGTCTGATCTTTATTCTCATCAACACCGCGAAGCATTTTCACTTCACCGTCACGGCGTTCAACTTGTGCATAATGACCTGTTGCTAAATAATCAGCTCCAAGTGTCATCGCATGGTCTAAAAACGCCTTAAACTTAATCTCTTTATTACACATCACATCAGGATTTGGTGTTCTGCCTGCTTTATATTCCTCAAGGAAATACGTAAACACCTTGTCCCAATATTGCTTTTCAAAATTAACTGCATAATACGGGATACCGATTTGATTACACACTCGAATAACATCATTATAATCTTCTGTCGCCGTACATACGCCGTTCTCATCTGTATCATCCCAATTTTTCATAAAAATGCCGATCACATCATAGCCCTGCTCCTTTAACAGCAGTGCGGCCACAGATGAATCGACACCGCCTGACATACCGACGACAACTCGTGTATCTTTCGGTGCTTTTTCCATTGTTGTCACCTCCACTTAACCCTATAACGAAGCCAAGCGTTTAACCGCTTTGGCAATTTCAACTGCAGCCTGTTCCACTTGTTCAACTGAATTTCCATAGCCAAAGCTAAATCGAACAGATGCAATTGTTTCAGGTGCTTCGCTCCCAAACATGGCCGTTAATACATGAGACGGCTCAATCGACCCTGCCGTACATGCCGAACCGCTTGAAGCTGCAATCCCTGCTAAGTCAAAATTCACAAGCAGTGCTTCAACATTTGTTCCTGGAAAATAAATATTCAAAATATGCGGCATCCCGTTCTCTATGCTGCCGTTTACTTGGAATGAAACATCTTCAGCTTTCAAGGTTGAAATCATTGCTTGTTGATAAGCACGATATTGTTCTTGACGCTCTTCTAGCTCTCGGATAGCAAGTTCTGCAGCATGCGCAAAGCCGACTATTCCAGGTACATTTTCAGTCCCAGCCCGGCGTTTACGTTCCTGCTCACCGCCGTATGAACGCGGTGTAAGCTTCACACCGTTTCGAGCATATAAAAAGCCCGTTCCCTTTGGTCCGTTAATCTTGTGGGCGGAAACAGACAGTAAATCAACATGACATTCATTTACATTAAGGGGCAGAACACCGTACGCTTGGACTGCATCTGTATGAAAAACGACATGTGGAGCTGTTTCTTTCAGCATTGCACCAATTTCACTAATCGGCTGAACCGCTCCTATTTCATTATTGCCATACATAATCGTAACAAGCAGTGTGTCATCACGTAATGCTTCCCGCACATCTTTCACTGCTACCACACCGTTACGGTCAACAGGCAAATATGTTACATCAAAGCCTTCTGCTTCTAACTGTTCACAAGCATGCAGAACAGCATGATGCTCAATAGCCGTAGTAATAATGTGGCCGTTTTTCTTCTGATTTGCATATACGGTACCGAAAATAGCAAGGTTATCTGCTTCTGTTCCACCGCTCGTTACAATAATCTCATTGGCAGCTGCACCAATTGTGTCCGCTAATACTTGCCTTGCCTCATCTAAATATTTACGGCTTTCTCGTCCAAAATGATGAATACTTGAAGGGTTGCCGTACACTTCAGCAAGCAACGGTGTCATCTTTTCAATTACACTCGGATGGACAGGCGTTGTTGCTGCATGATCGAAATAAATCCGTTCCATCTTAATTACTCACCTGCTTTACTCGTTCTATTAAATATAGAACATATATGCTTCTTGTTCTGCATCGTCATCATAGTCTGCTAAATATTGCAGTGTTGTTGTATCAAGTACATCTTTCACTGCATCACGAATTTTAATCCATAAATCACGTTTTGCCGGTTCTTCATCATCAATTACTTCAACAGGACTGATCGGCCCTTCAAGCACACGAATAATATCTCCAGCTGTAATACTTTCTGCATCTTTTGCTAAAATATAGCCGCCGTACGCACCGCGAATGCTTTTTACAAGTCCTGCGTTCCGCAATGGTGCAATTAACTGCTCTAAGTAATGCTCTGATAAGTTATATTCTTGCGCAATTGACTTCAAAGACGTCGGGCTGTCGCCTGTCTTCTTTGCTAGCGCGATCATTATTGTTAATCCGTAACGCCCTTTGGTTGAAATTTTCATTTTTTCACCCCTATAAAATACGTCAAACACATTCTCATTTAAACACGCATTATTATAGCACGAAATACGCGGTATTGCATTTAATGGCGATTAGTGCTGACTAGCACTCCTCCGTATTTTCGGCTGTGCATACATCCATTTTGACAAGAAACGACGACACTGCGGAAGAGCCGCCCCGACAACTGCGCCGATCGTCACGCTAAAGATAATCGTCCCAATAAAAATAGGGCCTCCAAGCAGCCAGCCAAAAAATAACACTCCCATTTCCATTGCAAAACGGATGCGCGGAAGTGTCCAACCTGTCATCTCGGTTAAGACCAACATCAAACTATCACGCGGTCCTGCCCCACAATCCGCCGCGATATATACCCCCATTCCGTACCCAATAATAAGAATACCGCTAAGAAGCATCACAATCTTCCCTACTACTGTCGACGGTGTTTGTAAAAATGGTAACAACATATATAAGTCAATGAAAACACCGACAAGCAGCATATTCAAAAATGCGCCAATTTGCGGAAGCTTCTTTGCCAGCAACGCAGAACTCCCTAACACAACTATCCCAATGATAATCGACCAACTTCCAATTGTAAGACCAACTTGCTTAAATAATCCGACATGAAGTACATCCCATGGAGCACTCCCTAAGTCTGCTTTAATCATAAGCACAATGCCAAATGCCATAATCAATAAGCCAACAAAAAAGACTAGCCATTGACGCATATTTATCTTTCTCTGCAACCCATTCACTCTCCATCCCCACTGCGTTATAGGAGGCGCTCGAAGCCCACCACCATTTAGAAAATTATAACATAACTTCTCTTCTAAACGATGTCAATGTAAACTGTTTGCCACACCTCATAAATCACGGTACACTTTTTGCAGAAGGAGCGATTTGCATGCTGAAAAAACCGTTAGCATACCGGATGCGTCCGAAACAGCTTGAAGATATTATCGGGCAGGAACATCTCGTTTCAAAAGATAAAATTTTATATCGAATGGTGAAAACGAAACATCTCTCATCGATGATCCTTTATGGACCGCCTGGAATTGGCAAAACATCGATCGCCACTGCGATTGCAGGCAGTACAAACTCTGCTTTCCGCACGTTAAATGCAGTCATTCATAATAAAAAAGATATGCAGGCAGTCGTTGAAGAAGCAAAGATGTCAAATCATTTAATTTTAATTCTTGATGAAGTGCATCGTTTAGATAAAAGCAAGCAAGATTTCTTACTACCGCACCTTGAAAGCGGCTTAATTACATTAATTGGCGCAACAACTGTAAATCCTTATCACTCGATCAACCCTGCAATACGAAGCAGGTGCCAAATCTTCGAACTTGAACCACTTGCACCGACAGATATCGAAAAAGCAATACTACGTGCATTAGAGGATGAAAAGAACGGCTTAGGAAAAAAGAATGTTCAAATCAAGGATGAGGCGCTAACAGGGCTTGCTGAGCTATGCGGCGGAGACGTCCGCAGTGCACTAAACGCCCTTGAGTTAGCTGTGCTTTCAACTGATCCAGATGAAGAAGGGATCATTCACCTAAGCAAACCGACAATCGAGGAATGCATTCAGAAGAAAACCTTCACACACGACAAGCAAGGTGATGCGCATTATGATGTCCTATCCGCATTTCAAAAATCGATCCGCGGCAGCGATGTGAATGCGGCTCTTCATTATTTAGCCCGGTTGATTGAAGCAGGCGACTTACAAAGTATAAGCCGCCGCTTGCTTGTCATCGCTTATGAAGATATTGGACTTGCCCACCCGTCCGCTGGTCAGCGTACACTTGCAGCAATTGAGACGTGCGAACGAATTGGTTTTCCTGAAGCACGTATTCCACTTGCAAATGCAGTCATCGAGCTTTGTCTTGCACCAAAATCTAATTCCGCCTATAAAGCAATCGATGCTGCGCTTTCTGACATTCGTTCTGGGAAAATCGGTGATGTACCTGCACACTTGAAAGATACACATTATAAAGGCGCAGCAGAACTTGGACGAGGTATAGAATACAAATATCCGCATGACTTCGAGAACGGCTGGGTTGAGCAGCAATACTTGCCTACCCCAATTCGAAACCGTGTCTATTACGAACCAAAAACAACCGGAAAGTTCGAACAAGGCTTAAGCAAAATCTATAACAACTTAATAAAGAAATTCAAATAAAAAAGTGCCTGGTTTCCCTCAGGCACTTTTGCTTTGATCAAATGATTCCTTCAATTGCTTCATTGATTGGTGAACTTGGTCCACTTGTTTCAATTGTTCAGTAATCGCTTCGTTCATATGAATCATTTGTTGTGTCGATTCATCTGTTTGCTTTGATACTTCTTCCATGGCCCCTGATATTTCCTTCGTCGCCTTCATTAAGCCGGAAGCATTGTCATTTAAAGTCTGCACAAGTTCAGAGTTTGAAAAGATAACCGAAATAATTTCTTCAAAATGCTGATTCATCCGCTTCACTTCTTCTGAGCTTTGGGTAATCTTTTGCACACGCGCATCAAAGGTTATTGCGATCTTTTCCACATTGCCAAGTATTTGTGTCACACGTTCTGTAATATTTCGTGTCGCCTCAGCTGAATTTTCCGCAAGCTTGCGCACTTCTTGTGCAACAACTGCAAAACCTTTTCCATGCTCCCCAGCTCGTGCTGCTTCAATGGAAGCATTTAATGCAAGAAGGTTCGTTTGATCCGAAATATCATGTATTAAATTAACGATGTCATTGATTTTTCGGATTTCATCAGAAAGATCAAAGATTTCTTCTTTTGAAGCAAGCGCTCCTTGAGCTGCATTGTTAATCATCTCTGTCGAATGTTCGATTTGTTGCATTCCTTGCTTTGATGATTGCTGCATTTCCTCAAATGATATGTAAAGCTTTTCTAAGTCACTTGAAGTAGAGGACATATTTTGTTGAATCATATCTGCAGACGTGTTTGTTTCTTGGTAGACGGCAAGCTGCTCTTCCGCCTTTGCAGATAATTCTGTAAAGACCGTATTAAATGTTTGCATATTATTACGCATTTTCGAAACATTATCGGACACTTGATTAGATTTGTCTTCTACAATGGTTAATTGTTGCTCTTGATTGTTCTCAAATGCTTGGATGTTATCAAACAATGTGTTAACTCGTTCACGAAGTAAAGAAATTTCATTGTTTCCTTTTAACTCGACCCTTGTCTCTTTGTGACCGTTATCAAATTCATTGATCGAGTGTGTAATGTTTTTAACCGGCTTAATGACGAAGTATTCAAGCATTAATGCAATCATAATCGTTGCCACAATGATATTCATCGAATTATTTAAGAGTAACCCAATAATCCCAAGATTCACTCCAGTGGCTTTAATCGCATCTAAAATAAACTTCGAAATCGCAGCATTAAAGAATAAAACTAGTACTAATGCAATAATAAATTTAAACCTAAGCCCCTGATAGAAACGAATTTGTTTCAATTCACCCATCCCCTTTAACCAACACTAATAGTCCTCTATACCCAAATGACTAGGAGATAAAACCATATATTAGCGGAACTAATATAGCTTTCTATTTTCTTATCGGCTATATGTATAAAGAACTGAATAACGAGAGATAATGAGATTTAAAAGCGAAAGTTAAGAGAGGAGCATTCATACGATGAAAGTTCGTCAAGATGCATGGTCACATGAAGATGATTTAATTTTAGCTGAAACCGTTTTACGTCATGTCCGCGAAGGAAGCACCCAACTGAAAGCATTTGAAGAAGTAGGTTCGCACTTACATCGCACAGCAGCAGCCTGCGGGTTTCGCTGGAACTCAGAAGTTCGTCAAAAATATGATCAAGCAATGGAAATTGCAAAAAAACAGCGTAAAGAAAAGCAGCGCAGTGAGGGAAAACAGTTTGCGATTGTTGAGATGCAGGAGGAGCCGCAAGAAAATATCCAAGAAATTACATCAACAGAAAGCACAACAGGGACACTCACGATTGATACAGCGATCTCCTACCTTACTCGCCTTAAAGTGGACGGTAATCACTTAAATCGTCAAGAAAAAGAGCTACTACAACTGCAAACAGAAAATGAAGCATTACAGCAAAAACGTACATCTCTTCAAAAGAAATTGGATACATTAACGGTTAAACATAAAGCGATCCAAGAAGATTATCAGTCATTAATCGGGATTATGGACCGTGCGCGACAGCTCGTTTTCCATACACCGGCTCCTGCTCAATCTAATGAACAACAAGCTTAAAAATTATCAAAGCGCTGAGAATTTTTCCCCAGCGCTTTTTTCTATGCTTTTCTTTCAATTGTTACGCCTTCTAAGATCTCACTTACGACATGTGCTGCCATAATCAGACCAGCTGCTGATGGCACAAAGGCATTTGAAGCTGGTGGTAACTTTGCTTTTCGAATCGATGTATCTTCATCCGGGACAATTTCTTTGCGAATATCTTCGCGAATACGAATTGGGCTTTCATCAGAGAAGACAACAGGAATTCCTTTGCGAATGCCTTCCTTTCGCAGCCGCTGGCGCACGACGCGAGCAATTGGGTCCGTGTGCGTTTTAGAAATATCCGCAATTTGAAAGCGAGTCGGGTCCATCTTATTCGCAGCACCCATACTTGAAATAATCGGAATTTCACGTTGAAGACATTCTTTCATCAAGTGAATTTTATATGAAATGGTATCAGATGCATCGATCACATAATCCGGCTTATAAGAAAAGAATTCTTCATATGTCTCTTCTGTGTAAAACATTTTTAGTGAAATAACTTCACATTCGGGGTTAATGTCTTTAATTCGTTCTTTCATCAAATCAGCCTTTGGCTGTCCAACTGTCGATAGCAAGGCATGCAGCTGACGATTTACATTTGTAATATCAACATCATCTTTATCCACAAGAATCAAACGGCCAACACCGCTTCTTGCTAAAGCTTCCACTGAAAAGGAACCGACGCCGCCGATACCGAGTACAGCAATTGATTTATTTTTCAAAAGTTCTAACCCTTCTTTACCGAAGGCAAGTTCATTACGAGAAAATTGATGCAGCATTTCTTCACACTCCAACATCTTCGTTATATTTTTTCATTGTATCCGAAAATGACTATAGCATACTTACGACAAAAATCAACCAAACCAATCGGAATTATATTGAAAATCCTTTGTTATGGTGCTATTACCCGTTAACAGTTCTCCTATAACATGCAAAAACCCTAAGAGAATAGCTCCCTTAGGGTTGATTGAGGAAATAAGTAAGTCCCGCAATGCCGTCATTATTAAATCCTTAGTTTTGAACCCGCTCTCGGCAGGTGGGTGCCCTGTTCCAAGTTTTATACTTCCTCTAACGAGAGGCCTGTACGCTGCTTGGAAACTTCAAGCTCCCCTAAATATAGCTGTTCGGTCAAAACGTTTCGGTTAATGACGAACATCTCAGGACTTTTGTTAATTGAATAATAGCACACAGGATGAAATGTTGCAAGTAGAACATTTCATCCTAGCGCATCTTTTTATATGATCATTATATTATTTTGCTCTAAGGTCACTTAAAGACGAATTTGTAGGTTTAAATCAAGCAATTGATCGGTACTTACATCGCCAGGAGCTTCTGTTAACAGGCAGCTTGCATTCGCTGTTTTCGGGAATGCAATTGTATCGCGAAGATTTGTACGACCTGCAAGAATCATCACTAAACGGTCAAGACCAAAGGCAATACCGCCGTGTGGTGGTGTACCATATTCAAATGCATCAAGAAGGAAGCCAAATTGCTCACGAGCCTCTTCTTCACTGAATCCAAGTAACTTCAGCATGCGCTCTTGAATCTCGCGTTCATAGATACGCAATGAACCACCGCCAAGCTCGTAACCGTTTAACACAAGGTCATAGGCTTGCGCGCGAACCTTCTCTGGCTTGTCATCTAGATATTGAAGATCTTCACGCACCGGCATTGTAAACGGGTGGTGTGCTGCAAAGTAGCGGCCTGCTTCAGGATCGAATTCAAGAAGCGGCCAATCTGTAATCCATAGGAAGTTGAATTTCGTTTGATCGATTAGCTCAAGGTCTTTTCCAAGCTTAACGCGCAATGCACCAAGGCTGTGTGCAACAACTTCTTTCGTATCCGCTACAAATAATAATAGGTCGCCTTCTTCTGCTTCAAGTGTTTGTTTAAGAGCTGAAACTTCTTCTTCACCGAAGAATTTCGCAATTGGACCACTGAAGCTTTCACCATCAGCTTTCAGCCATGCAAGACCTTTTGCACCGTATGGTTTTACGAAGTCTGTCAGCTTATCAATATCTTTACGAGAATATTTATCAGCAGCACCTTTTACATTGATCGCTTTTACTTGACCACCGCTGTTTACTGCACCTGCAAAGACTTTGAAGCCTGATTCTTTCACGATTTCTGATACTTCAATAAGCTCCATACCAAAGCGTGTATCAGGCTTATCAGAGCCATATCGTGCCATTGCTTCGTCATATGTCATACGCGGGAATGGTGCTTGGATGTCAAGACCTTTTGATTCCTTCATGACACGTCCCATCATTTTTTCCATCATTGCAAGAAGCTGCTCTTGGTCCATGAAAGATGTTTCGATGTCGACTTGAGTAAATTCCGGCTGGCGGTCAGCACGTAAATCTTCATCACGGAAGCAACGTGCAATTTGATAATAACGGTCGAAACCAGAAACCATTAACAGCTGCTTGAAAAGCTGTGGGGACTGTGGCAATGCATAGAACTTTCCATCATGCACACGGCTTGGCACTAGGTAGTCACGTGCACCCTCTGGCGTACTCTTCGTTAACATTGGTGTTTCAACTTCTAAGAAAGTCTCTTCATCTAGGAAATCACGAATTGTTTTCGTTACGCGGTGACGAAGCTTGAACGTTTCTTGCATTTCAGCACGACGTAAGTCAATATAACGATATTTTAGACGAAGCTCTTCTGAAACGTCTTCATCATCCACAAGAAACGGCGTTGTTTTTGCCTTATTTAAAATCGTTACATCATTTGCTTGAACTTCAATTTTGCCTGTATCAATTTTGTCATTGTATGTTTTCGGGTCACGTGCAAGCACTTCCCCTTCAATATTAAGAACAAATTCACTGCGGATTGTTTCTGCAATCTTTAATGCTTCCTCAGAAATTTCTGGGTTAAAGACAACTTGAACAATTCCTGAACGGTCACGCAAATCTAGAAAAATTAAGCCGCCAAGGTCACGGCGCTTTTGTACCCATCCTTTTAATTGAACCTTCTCACCTACATGCTCTTCTCTTAAGTCTCCACAATAATGTGTTCTGCCATATGCTTTTGACATGATTGTTCCTCCTCATTCCCCAATTGTTTTTGTCATATATGCGATGAATTGGTCTAAAGCAACCTCTTCTTGTTCACCTGAATCCATATTTTTCACGTTAATCACTTGTTGTTCAAGCTCATTCTCACCAAGCACTGCGGTATATTTTGCTGCTAGGCGGTTAGCGGATTTGAATTGTGCTTTCATCTTCTTACCTTGATAATCCTTCTCTGCTTTCACGCCTGACTTACGCAGTTCATTGAGTAATTCTACTGCTTTTGTTTCAGCTTTCTCACCAAGAGCGATTACGTAGCAGTCAATCGCCTGTTCTATTGGAAGATCGACACTTTCTGCTTTTAGCGCCAATAAGACACGCTCGATACCAAAAGCAAACCCAATACCAGGTGTTTCAGGTCCGCCGATATCTTCGACGAGCCCGTTATAACGGCCGCCGCCAGCAAGGGTCGTAATCGCACCAAACCCTTCTGCATCACTCATAATTTCAAATGTTGTATGATTGTAATAATCAAGTCCACGAACAAGCGTTGGATCAACGACAAAGTCAATATTCATTGCCTCAAGATACGCCTTTACTTTTTCAAAATACGCACGTGAGTCGTCATTTAAATAATCCAGAATAGCAGGAGCCGTTCCCATTAGTTCATGGTCACTGTCCTTCTTACAATCTAAGATTCGTAGCGGATTCTTCTCAAGGCGCTCCTGACAATCTGAGCAGAACTCCCCGATACGCGGCTTGAAGTGTTCAACAAGCGCATTACGATGTGCTGTGCGACTCTCATCATCACCAAGGCTGTTAATAACAAGCTTCAAGCGTTGTAAGCCAAGTGATTGGTAGATGTTCATTGCAAGCGCCACTACCTCTGAATCAATTGCAGGGTCATTACTGCCGAGTGCCTCCACACCAAATTGGTGAAATTGGCGCATACGGCCTGCTTGTGGACGTTCATAACGGAACATCGGTCCTATGTAAAATAACTTTGTCGGCTGCTGTGGCAGTCCGAATAATTTGTTTTCTACAAAGGAACGAACGGTTGATGCAGTACCTTCTGGACGAAGTGTAATACTGCGATCACCCCGGTCTTTAAATGTGTACATTTCTTTCTGAACGATGTCTGTTGTATCACCGACACCACGCTGAAATAATTCAGTGTGCTCAAAAATCGGTGTACGAATTTCTTTGTATTGATAGAGTTCGCATTGCTCGCGAACTATCTTCTCAATATATTGCCAAATTTCAACATCACCAGGTAGAATATCTTGCGTTCCACGTGGAATTTGAATTGCCATATTCATGCTCCTCCTTGTTGTCTATCGAAAGTTCAACATAAAAAAACTCCCGTCTCTTCTTTACATCACATGTAAGAAGGGACGAGAGTTTACCCGCGGTACCACCCTAATTAAAGCAAGTAATCTTGCTTTCACCTCAACAGTTAACGCCTGTATACGTCCTTCTCCTAATCAGCTGCGCCTTTCAGAGAGAAACCTTCAGAGTGTTGTTTCATTAAGTCATCATGTGGAATGCTTTCAGCCGCGTCATCCCTTCTCTGTCCATGTGTATTCTTAACTACTTTTCTCCGTCATTGGTTCAATGGTATGATTCCGTTCAAATTTTTCAATTGATTTTAATGTTACGGCGGATTTAGCATCTTGTCAAGACGAAACTTATCCTTTAAATTAATGTTGTGATATGGAAAAATTATGATCGATTCGACTGGTCTTTTAAATCTTTAAAACTGTTAGTACAAACGCCAAATTCATAAGAAGAAAACATCTGATTTGTTTGTTCTTCTTGCAGCAAACTTTCTTGGAATGAAGAATTTTCTATTTGATGAAAGGGACGCGTACAAATTTCCATTTTTCGTTTTAAATGCATGAACATCTTCCTTTTTATGCGAACTTGTACTCTCTTTTCTACTATGCCCATTCCAAACGGATTAATTTCAAGAAATCACAAGGAATTTTGCAGAATTTCCTCGAAAGTATTTGATTGAGATTCATGCACCAAGAAATACCAATATTATCAAAAGGGGGACTTCTGTTGTTTAGACAAAGTATTGCTATTGCTTTTTCGTGCATACTTATTTTTTCACTTGTATTCACTTCAGCACATACGGCAGAAGCCAAGCAAGCAAAAATCGCTGGCGACACAGTTATCGTTCGAGATAAACCAGGGTTAAATGGTGACATTCTCACAAAAGTTCACAAAGGTGATACATATGAAATCCTCGGTGAACAGCAAGATTGGGTTAAAATCAAGTTAGATAATGGAAAAATCGGCTGGGTTGCATCATGGCTCGTAAAAAAAACGGAAGCAGCTCCGTCTAATGGCAATTGGGTAAGCAGTAATGTGGACTCTCTGCGGGTTCGCAAAGGACCGGGTCTTCAATACGAAGCGATCGGTTATATGAATCCAGGAAAATCCTTTAAACAAATAGCTTCTGTAGAGGATTGGGTCAAAATTCAATACAACAATTCAGAAGGCTGGGCAGCCGCACGCTTTATAACAAATAGTGCCGCAACACCATCAAGCACTGCAGTAAGCAACAAAAGCGCTAGTGTAGCCGTACCGACATTAAACGTACGTAAAACTCCTGATTCATCAAGCACGCTTGTCGGTCAATTAAAAAATGGTCAATCTCTAAGTATCATGGATGAGAAAAATGGTTGGTATCACATTAAAGCCGGAAGTGTAAGCGGCTGGGTTGCTGCAAAGTATACAAATACAAAACAAGCTAGTTCAAAACCAAGCCAAACGACTTCCTCTGGGAAGGTGAAAGTAAGTGTTCCAACCCTTAACATTCGAAAACAGCCAAACACGAATAGTGAAATTACTGGAAGCCTTAAACAAGGAGAAATTGTATCATACTCTTCAAACCAAAATGGCTGGTACCAAGTAAATTCAAACAATCGAGCAGGTTGGATTTTCGGAAAGTTTGTAACAGAACAGGGACAAACTGCAACCAAAGCAGAATCTGGGCAAACAAAAGTCGTAACCGCAACGATTTTAAATATCCGAAAAGGACCAGCTATTTCAACATCGATTATTGGTCAGCTTAGTGCGTCTGATAAAGTAACTGTCATTGCGACAGATGGTAAGTGGAGTAAGGTTTCAACTGGTAATGGTACTGGCTGGGTTTACAACGAGTTTTTAAGTGACTCATTGCCGGAGAAAAAACCAATAACAGAAACAATTCAAATCTTAAATGCAGGTACGAACCTACGCAGCAAGCCGTCCTTAACCGCATCTATTGTAGACCAAGCAAGTAAGGGCGAAACGTTCCATGCAGTAAAAGAAAACAAAGACTGGTATAAGGTCCAGCTTAAGAACGGTCAAACTGCTTATGTTGCAGCTTGGATTGTATCAAGTGCATCAAATGCAAAGAAACATACAGATCCTTCTAATCCATTGAAGGGAAAAACAATCGTCATCGATCCAGGCCACGGCGGCCGCGACGGGGGGTACGGCCGGCAGTGGTGACACACACGAAAAGACATATACGTTGAAGTCAGCATTATCGCTCGCAAGTAAGCTTAAACAAAACGGTGCCAATGTGATTTTAACGAGAAGTGATGACAGGTACATCACCTTAAACTACCGCGTTGACATCTCGCACTATTATGATGCAGATGCTTTTCTAAGTTTGCATTATGACAGTACCGGAGATAAGAGTGTGAATGGAATCGGCTCTTTCTACTACAGCAAGCAGAAAGACTATCCGCTAGCTGAAGCGATTCAACGTTCACTTATACAGCAAACTGGACACACAGACAGACAGGCACGGTATGGAAATTACCACGTGCTGCGCGAAAACCGCCAACCTGCTGCTTTAATTGAACTAGGGTTCTTATCAAATGCAAATGAAGAAGCCATTATAAAAACAAATGACTTTCAATCAAAAGCAGTAGAAGGCATTTATAAAGGACTGGTGAATTTCTTCAAACAGTCCTAATGGGTTATTGGGGAATAGGGGGATATTTATGAAAAGCTTACGGGCAAAGATTTTAATCAGCTTTTTTATGGTTATTATTTTCAGTGTTATTATGGCACTCTATAACAACTACTCAATCTCAAAAGTAAATCAAGAAACAGAAGAAATCATTACAAAAGAAGTCCCATTGCTGATTACAGATGAAAAGCTCGCTTTAAACATTTCACAACGCATTTCACTTGCACGGGGGTATGTGCTATACGGTGATGAAGCGTACAAAGAAGATTTCTTGAGATATACAGAAGACAGTCAACGAATTCAAAATGACCTTCTAAAAATCAGTGAGTCTGAGGAAGTAAAATCATTGATTGATAAAAGTATTGAATGGCGCAAAATGATTATTGATGAGGTGTTTGCGGCTTATGACAGCGGGCAACAAGATTTGGCAGCACAGTTGTTAGCGGAGCAGGCTCAACCGCTTGCTCGTGAAATTATGGGCGGTTTCGAAGAGATGGCATTATCAAGGGAGGCCCATACCATTGAGCTTGGGAACAATATTATTAAGCAAGGAAAAAATATTTACCTTAGCGCTACGATTCTGTCCATTATCGCGGTTGTGATTGGTATTGTCATTGCCATGAGGACGGCAAACCAATTAACAAACCCGATTGTGAAAGTAATGAATCGTCTGCAGGAAATCGGTAAAGGAAACTTAGACAATGAACCTATTCATCATACTGACAATACAGAAATCGGTTCTCTTATTCATTCAACAAATGAAATGAATGCTCAGCTTAAAGATTTGGTCATGAAGATGTCTTCTGTTTCCACAACGGTCGCTGAACATAGCCATGACCTGACCCAGTCATCTAATGAAGTGAAAGAAGCCACAACACAAGTGGCCACAACAATGGAAGAGCTGGCAACAGGCACAGAAACACAAGCAAGTACAGCATCTGATTTAGCAGAAGGCATGAAACAATTTTACCAAGAAATTATGGAAACAAATGAAGCAGGTGATTATGTTTCAGAAGCTTCACAGCAAGTTCTGTCGATGACGAAAAACGGTCGCAAACTGATGGATAAATCTGTTCATCAAATGAGTGTCATTGATGAAATCGTGAAAGAAGCGGTCGAGAAGGTAAAAGGACTGGACAACCAGTCGAAAGAGGTTTCAAAGCTTGTCCAAGTGATTAAAGATATTGCCGACCAAACAAATTTATTAGCATTAAACGCAGCGATTGAAGCTGCACGAGCTGGAGAACATGGAAAAGGCTTTGCAGTTGTAGCCGAAGAAGTACGCAAGCTGGCTGAACAAGTTTCTCATTCCGTCGTCGATATTACGAACATTGTGGATAGTATTCAGCAAGAGTCAAACGGAGTAGCCTCCTCACTTCAGCATAGTTACGCACAGGTTGAAGAAGGAACAAATCAAATTAAAGTGACAGGAGAAACGTTCGCTGATATCCAGCACGCTGTAACAGATACAAATGAACGAACAGAGAAAATCTCAGCTACATTGAGAATATTGGCTCAACAGAGTAAAGACATGAATATGTCTATTGAAAATATCGCCTCCATTTCTCAGCAATCAGCAGCAGGAGTTGAACAAACATCCGCATCTATGGAAGAAACCAACAGCTCCATGGAACAAATTACAGCAAGTGCGGATTCACTATCAAACTTGGCTGACCAGTTAAATACATTAATCGGCCGCTTTCATTTAAGCAAAAGATAAAAAAACAGCCCCATTCACTTAGCTGAATGGGGCTGTTTAATGCTTATTTGCTTTTACTCTCCACAATCAATGTCACAGGGCCATCATTGGTAAAGGAAACATCCATCATAGCTCCAAAACTGCCTGTCTCGACTGTCACACCCTTTTGACGGAGTAAGTCGTTGAATTTCTCATACATTTCTTTCGCGAAGTCAGGCTTCGCCGCTTCCATGAAGTTCGGACGACGACCTTTGCGACAGTCTCCATACAATGTGAACTGTGAAATGGAGAGCACTTGACCTTCTACATCTAATAAAGAATGATTCATCTTCCCATTTTCATCTTCAAAGATTCGAAGGTTCGCTACTTTATCTGCGACATATGCAAGGTCTTCTTCTGTATCATCATGGGTAATCCCGACAAGCAGCATGAGACCGAAATCAATGCTGCCTATCGTTTCCCCTTCCACATCTACTGCTGCTTGTTTTGCACGTTGTACGACCACTCTCACGTTCAAACGACTCCTTCATTATGACTGCGTAATTCTTCGGACTGAATAGACATCTGGGATTTGTTTTATTTTATCGGCAATCTTTTGTAAATGACTAATGTTTTGAATGGACAAGGTCATATGGATAAACGCCATTTTGTTTCGATCGGTGCGGCCTGAAACGGCTGTAATGCTCGTCTTCGTATTATTCACAACGTGAAGCACTTCATTTAATAGGCCACTACGATCAAATCCTGAAATTTCAATATCAACGTTGTATGACTTTCCTTCTTTTGATCCTTCCCACTCAACAGGCAAGAGCCTTTGCTTGGCATCTGCTGTTTGAATGTTCGGGCAATCCGCTCGGTGTACAGAAACACCGCGACCTTTAGTAATATAACCGACAATATCATCGCCAGGGACAGGGTTACAGCATTTTGATAAACGAACAAGCAAGTTGTTAACACCTTTTACACTGACACCTGTATCGGTTTTTTTGAATGGAACATTCTTCACTTCTGAGATAGCTTCTTGAAGTGTTTCTTCCAAATCCGACCCGCGCTGACGGCGAACATACTCTGTCAGCCGCGTTGCAATTTGAGCAGCGGTAATGCCATTGTAGCCAACTGCGGCGTACATATCTTCTTCATTAGAAAAACTAAACTTTTCAGCTACACGCTTAATGTTAGCTGCTGTAAGCACTTCACTTGGTTCAACCTCATGGCGGCGGATTTCCTTGTCAACAAGCTCTTTCCCCTTTGCCACATTTTCCTCGCGGCGTTGTTTCTTAAAGTACTGACGAATCTTATTTTTCGCCTGCGACGTTTGGGAGAGCTTGAGCCAATCTTTGCTTGGACCATAGGAATGCTTCGAAGTCATAATTTCGACAATATCACCTGTACGAAGCTGGTGATCAAGCGGAACCATTTTGCCGTTTATTTTGGCACCAATGGTTTTATTACCAACTTCTGTATGAATGCGATAAGCAAAATCAATTGGCACAGAGCCTTTAGGTAATTCAAATACATCACCTTTTGGCGTAAAGACAAACACCATATCTGAGAATAAATCAATCTTCAGCGATTCCATAAATTCTTCAGCATCTGACGTATCATTTTGCCATTCAAGTATTTCTCTAAACCATGTCATCTTTTCCTGAAGGCTTTCCTGCTTCTCATTCAGCTTCTTGCCTTCCTTATATGCCCAGTGTGCAGCAACCCCGTATTCAGCAATCTCATGCATTTCCTTCGTACGAATTTGCACTTCAAGCGGGTCACCTTTAGGACCGATTACGGTTGTATGAAGGGACTGATACATATTCGCCTTTGGCATCGCAATGTAATCTTTGAATCGGCCTGGCATCGGTTTCCAGCACGTATGAATAATGCCAAGTACAGCGTAGCAATCCTTAATACTGTCAACAAGCACCCTTACAGCAAGCAAATCATAAATCTCATTGAATTGCTTATTCTGTAAAGCCATCTTTCGATAGATGCTGTAAATGTGCTTCGGACGACCTGAAATATCCGCATTAATATGGACATCACTCATCCGATTCTTGATTTCCCCAATCACTTCTTGAACATAATTTTCCCGCTCTGCACGCTTATTTTTCATTAAGTTCACAATACGGTAATACTGCTGAGGGTTTAAATAACGGAGTGCTGTGTCCTCAAGCTCCCACTTAATGGTTGAAATACCGAGACGATGAGCAAGCGGTGCGAAAATCTCTAACGTTTCATTTGAGATACGTCGCTGCTTCTCTGGCGGCAAATGCTTTAATGTACGCATATTATGAAGCCGGTCTGCAAGCTTGATGAGAATAACACGAATGTCCTGTGCCATTGCGACGAACATTTTGCGATGATTCTCCGCTTGCTGTGCTTCTTTTGATTTGTACTTGATTTTACCAAGCTTTGTAACGCCATCAACAAGCATCGCCACTTCTTTGTTAAAGGCTTTCTCTATATCCACAAGTGTATAATCCGTATCTTCAACCACATCATGTAAAAAACCAGCCGCTACCGTAATTGGATCCAGCTCTAATTCAGCGAGAATCCCAGCAACTTGAATCGGGTGAATGATATACGGCTCCCCCGACTTTCGATACTGCTCCCGGTGCGCTTTCTCAGCAAGCTCATATGCTTCTTCAACAAACAATGAGTCTTCCTCAGATAAATATTCCCGAACAAGATCCAACACTTGTTCAGCTGTTAACACATTATCCTTTGCCATGGAATCACCTTAATACAAGAGAATATAAATATTGTTTCTATTATCATGAAAAAACCGAACAATGTAAAGTGCAAAAACTTTCTGTACATTATAATAAAAGTGAAAAGCGCCTGCTCATCGGCGACCAGCACAAGACAAACGCTTCGAGCTAGACACCTCTAAACTGATAAGTAAAACAAAGAGTACCCTTCTAGAGAGCACTCTTTGTGTTTAATAGTGTAAGACTAATTTTAATATTGCATTAATGTATAAACGTCATAGCCTTTTAATTTTTCGCGACCATTTAAGTACGTTAATTCAATTAAAAATGCAAGTCCAGCTACAACGCCACCAAGCTCCTCAACAAGCTTAATTGTCGCTTCCATTGTACCACCTGTTGCAAGCAAGTCATCTGTAATTAAGACGCGCTGACCTGGTTTAATTGCATCCTTATGCATCGTTAACACGTCTTTTCCATATTCAAGACCGTAGTCAACTTTGATGACTTCGCGTGGCAGCTTTCCTTCTTTACGAACAGGAGCAAAGCCAATTCCAAGTGAATAAGCCACAGGGCAACCAACAATAAAGCCGCGTGCTTCAGGTCCTACGATAATATCAATATCTTTATCACGTGCATAGTCTACCATTTCATTGACAGCACTTTGGTAAGCTTTTCCGTTATCCATAAGTGTAGAAATATCTTTGAATCGTACGCCTTCTTTTGGCCAATCTTCGACAATTGTAATGTACTGTTTATAGTCCATTATTTTATTTCCTCCTCTAACTTAACACCATCACACATCTGCTGAAATGATTTGCGCAATACTTCATACGATGAGTATAGGAAATCATTTTCAAGCGTCATCTGGGTCTTCTTCTGCTGATAAATCTTTGAGTCAGATATATCTTTTTTTGCAGGCTTTTCCATTAGATTAATAAGTCCATTCTCTATTGTAGCAAAGTTCAACTCAAAAAACACCTGTGACATGAAATGAATCATATCAACAGACCAGCCTTTTCGCTTAGCGAGCAGCGGCGCATATTTTTCAAGGTTAAATGGCTGTTGCTTCAATAGAAATCCATAGTACCATTTAAAATGCTCACGTGTTGGAAGCATGCTGAAATAATGATCATCTTTATGATCAAGCACTGCATACAATCGTTCCGGCATACCATTTTGAAATAATGTTTCTAATTGATCGAGTGTATGTGGGAGGTCAAGCAACATTAAGTAACGGTCGCTTATGTTTGCCCCGTCTAACTGCTGAACCATTGCAATCTTTTCCAGCCAGTATTCAAGCCCTAATCTAGGGATTGTTTCCTCACGAAATGCCACCATCAACAGCTTATCTGCAGGTAAATTATCAATCACTTGGTCAATTCGCTTCTTACCACGCAAATCAAATAATTGCCAATTCTTCACTTCTGCATCTTGCACAACAATTTGCGGCTTTCGCATACCGTTCCACTCATTAACTGAAAGCTCACCATACAACGCGACTGGAGAGGACGGCGAAATTTCATCAAACAAATAGCCCATGCCAAATCCGATGCCGTCTAATGTCCCTTTACTGCTATCGATCGCCACTTTCAAATGACTCTGGTCACTACCGATGCGACGAATAACTTTCAAACTAGCATCTTCAATCATAACTTTTGGCTTCGGATTACTAACGCCGAACGGCGCCAGCTTAGCCATCTCTTCAATGACATTTAAGTCGACATCATCAGCCGTACAAATTAAGTCTACATAATCAACTGGAATAAAATCTTCAGCCGATAGGACTTCATTTGCAAGCTCATTTAACCGCTCGCGAAAGAGTTCAATATTTTCAACACGTAATGTCATTCCAGCTGCCATCGGATGCCCGCCATAGCCCATTAACAAATCCGCACATTCTGTTAAGTTTTCAAACATATGAAAGCCTTCAATACTTCGGGCTGAACCTTTTGCCTCACCTTTTTCATTGTCAATTGATAAAACAATGGTCGGGCGGTAGAAGCGATTCACAAGACGAGATGCAACAATCCCAATCACACCTGCATTCCAGCCTTCACGTGCAATAACGATAACAGACGGATTTTCAGCTTCCATCAGCTCTGCTACTTCTGCAATCGCTTCTTCCGTCATCACTTGAACAACTTGTTGACGCTCTTTATTTAAACTGTCTACCTGCTTAGCAAGAAACTCAGCTTCTTCTGCATCTTCCGTCATAAATAAATGCACCGCCGGGTCAGCGTCTCCTAGGCGACCTACCGCATTTATCCGTGGTCCAATGCCAAAGCCCACGGTTTCTTCTGTAATCGCTTGATTGTTTAGCCCTGCTTGCTTTAAAAGGGCACGCAAACCAGGATTAATTGCTGATGCAATTTGTTTTAATCCTTTTACAGCTATTAGACGATTTTCATCAACTAAAGGAACAAGATCAGCAATCGTACCAATCGCCGCAAACGCTAACAAATGTTCGGGTGCTTTCCCAAGCAAGGCATGTGCCAATTTGAAGGAAACGCCTGCCCCTGCTAGTTCACCGAAAGGATATGGCTCGTCCCCAATACGCGGATGAAGAATCGCATACGCATCAGGAATCACTGCCGGCGGCTCATGGTGATCCGTAATAATTAGATCGATACCAAGCTCCTTTGCAACTTCTGCTTCATGTGCACCTGAAATACCAGTGTCAACCGTCACAATTAAAGAGACACCCGCTTCCTTTGCTTTGCGGAATGCCGCCTCATTCGGACCATACCCTTCGTCAAAACGGTTCGGGATATAAAAGTCAACATTGGCACCGAGCTCATGCAATGTTTTCAGCATAATCGTCGTACTCGTTACACCATCCGCATCATAATCTCCGTACACGAGCACTTTCTCTTGCTGCTCGATTGCGCGCTGAATGCGTTCTACAGCAATATCCATTGAATGTATTAGAAATGGGTCATAAAAGTCTTGTGTGTCTACATGAAGAAACTGTTGTGCTTCTTCTACGGACTGAATTCCTCTTGTGGCGAGTAATTGCGCTACAAAAGAGGATACATTTAATTCTTTTTCAATCTCCGTTGCTAGTTCATTGGAAAACGATTTTACTTTCCAACGGGATTTCGCTTTTAACATAAAAACACCCCTCGACCAACCTATTATACTAAATTGGTCAAAGGGCGGTAAACCGTTTTTCGGCAACTGCCATTATTTCATTGTTGCTCACTTAGTTACGCTCATCATCGACTAATGAAACGGTCGATGCTTCTTGTACTTTATGCTTGTCACGGGTGTGATTGTTTTGCTGCGCAACTTCTGCCTCAAGCTCTGCTTTCTCACGCTCTAACCCTTTTACTTGACGCTGCAGCTTATAGATACGGACAAGTCCACCAAAACCGATGATCAGTGCCCCCATTAAAACTGAACATAAAATAACAAGAATCAATGGCCATTGTGCTGTTCCAAAGAGATAATTCACTTCAACAGCGTCTACATTAATAACGGCAAAGACAGCGACGATAACAGCAAAAATAATTGCAAGCAGCATACTCCATTGAATTTTCAAGATCACTCTCCCTCACTTTCTTTATTTCTCTGCATTATAAGGGTTGATATGCACCATCACATCTTGAACATTCGACACTTTCAATAGCTTTTCCTTTACTTTTTTTCCCACGCTATGACCTTTTTCGACAGTCATCAACGGATCAACAGCAATTTTCAAATCAACGATGACATAATGACCGTGTTCTCGTGCATGCAGTTCATTGATTAGTTTCACTTCTGGCACCGTGTATACGACTTTTCTTAGTTCTTCAACATCCTCTTCATGCAGGACGTGATCGAGTGTCGTATGAATGGATTCAGCTCCTAACTTCCATGCCATCTTTACAACAAGACCAGCAACGAAAACCCCCGCTACAGGGTCAGCGTAAATAAGCCAACCAATCTCGAAATAGCCTCCTACCATCGCACCGACAATCCCTACGAGTGCAGCAAGTGATGAAAAAACATCTGAACGATGCTCATAAGCATTGACAATAATAGCATCACTTTTGATTCTTTTACCCAGCCGGTACTTGTATTGAAACATTACTTCCTTAACAACGATCGAAATACTAACACCAATTATAGCTGCACTCGTTGGGGCTTCAAGCGGCTTGAAAAAGCTCTTAAAAGAAGAAAGACCAATTTCAAACCCGACAAGCATCAGCAGCACCGCCACAATAATCGCCGCAATTGATTCCGCTTTCCCATGTCCATACGGGTGATCTTCATCAGGCGGTTGCTTTGCTGCCCTTAACCCAACATAGACAGCAATTGAACCCATTACATCAGAAAAAGAGTGGGCCGCATCCGCAATTAATGCGCGGCTGTTCCCGATTGTACCGAGTACACCTTTTACAACTGCAAGAATAATATTTCCTACAACACCGACCATTGCGGCAAATTCAGCTTTCTTAAAACGCTCTTCCTTTTGCACAGCATTCACTCCTTGTGCAAGATTCACTTCTACTTATTATTCCCTAAAAGACGTGAAAGAACCGCGACATCTAGTCGCGGTTCTCAGACAGTTGAGAAACGCTCACATTCTGCGTTGCTTGATTTCTTCCGGTGCTCAAGACCACCTCGGTCGTTCCGCTCCTCAGAAAACCAAGCGCCTTGAATGCTAAGCGTTTTCATTCAGTCTGAAGATAGCTCACGATGAAAAGAACCGCGACATCTAGTCGCGGTTCTTTGGGCGTTCTATACTTGTGCTTCTGGTTCGTTATCTTTTTTCTTTTCTTTGTGGATTGGTTTGAAGCCATTTTTCTTCAGCTGCTTATACTTCCATTTCAGCCAAAGCTGAGATGCGATAAATAGTGAAGAATAAGTTCCGGCTACAAGTCCGATTAACAGGGCAATTGAGAAGCTACGGATTGATTCACTACCGAAGATTAATAACGCACCTGCTGCAAAGATAACAGTAATAACCGTGTTAATTGAACGAGATAATGTTTGGACTAAACTTTTGTTTACGACATCTGCTAAGTCTTCATAGGACTTGATACGCTTTTTCAGCTTCATGTTTTCACGAATTCGGTCAAACGTAACAATCGTATCGTTAATCGAATAACCAACAATCGTTAACACAGCGGCAATGAAGGTAATATTTACTTCTAATCGTAACAGGCTAAATGCCGCAATGATGAAGAATGCGTCATGCAGTAAGGCAACGATTGCTGCCAGCGCGTAATAAATTTCAAAGCGAATTGTTACATACAGAATAATACCAACCGAAGCAATCATTACTGCGATAAAGGCGTTGCGTGCCAGCTCTTTACCAACAGTAGGTGAAACCGTACTTACACTCGGTTCAGCTCCGTATTGTTTATCAAAATAGGTTTTTAATTGCGCAATTTCACCTTTATCAAGTACACCGATAAAGCGTGCTACTCCGATTTCATTGTTATTTCCTGAAAGCACAACTTCATCTGGCTCTAAGCCAAGCTGTTTGAAGTCTGACTCTAATTTCTGTGCTTGTAAAGGTTCGTTGGATACGACTTCAACACGTGTCCCACTTGCAAAATCAATTCCTAAGTTCAAGCCCATTGTTCCAAGCAGACCGACACCAAGAACGACCATTGCAATTGAGAACATGAAGTATTTCTTTGTATGCTTGACAAGGTTTAAATTCTTGAAGCGTTCACTAATTGGGACACCTTCTTCAACATCAGCAATGTCATGAATTTCATCCTTCTTAACATTGAAGAAGCCAGGCTTACCGTTGAAGAAACGGCTGTTGACCCATAGACCAAGCAATAAGCGCGTTCCATATACAGCGGTAATGAAGCTGACGAGGATACTGATGATGAGCATCGTCGCAAACCCTTTTACAGAGCTTGTCCCATACATAAAGAGAACAGACGCCGCGAGAATTGTTGTAATGTTTGCATCCAAAATTGTTGAAAGTGAGTTTCGATTCCCTGCACGGAATGCCGACATGATCGACTTTCCAACTTTTATTTCTTCTCTAATCCGCTCATATGTAATGATATTGGCGTCAACGGCCATACCAACACCGAGGATAAGAGCTGCAATTCCCGGCAATGTTAGAACCGCATTCATCCAATCAAAAACCTGTAAGATTAAGAAGATATAGACAGACAATGTGACCATTGCGATGAATCCAGGGAAACGGTAATAGAAAAGCATATATAAGAAAATAATCGCAACACCAATGATACCGGCAAATGTCGTTTTTTCTAGTGCTTTTTCCCCAAATTGTGCCCCAACTGATGTTGAATAGATTTCATTCAACTTCACTGGCAGTGCACCCGCATTCAATAAGTCAGCAAGCTGCTTTGCATCTTCTACAGTAAAATTCCCAGAAATCATGACGTTTTTCGTGTTCAATACTTCATTAACACTAGCTACAGAAATGATGTTCTGATTGTCCGGGTTTTTCTGATATGAATCGCCCTCTTGATAATCCAACCATGTCACCATATAATTGTTCGGCGCTAAGGATAAGACATGCTTTGTCGCTTCTGCGAACTCCTTTGCATCCTTTAACGTAAGCGTAACGATCGGTTGGTTTTGGTCGTTAAACGACTGTGCTGCTCCACCTTCAACGAGATCAGCCCCATCTAATAACAGCTTATCGTTCACATCACGAAATGAAATGTTTGCTTGAGTGGAAAGAATGTCCCTTGCTTCATTCTGATTCTCGACTCCTGCTAACTGTACACGTATTCGGTTGTCGCCTTCAATCTGAATATTCGGCTCGCTCACACCAAGTACGTTTACACGTTCATTTAACGCACTTACTGTACTAACAAGGGTTTCCTTGTCAATTGTTTGCCCTTCTTCTGCAGGCTCAACTTCATATAAAACCTCGAAACCACCCTGCAAGTCCAAACCGAGCTTAATGTCTTTTGCAATACCTTCTATGGTCGTCCCTATTGTTCCAGCAAGCAAAAGAACAATAAGAAAAAAGGCTACAATCCGCCCTTTCTTCACCATGACAGTGTTCCTCCTTCATATCCCTACATCTAAATAAATCAGCATATCACAAGTTTTGTCGAACCTTTAAATAAAATGCCAATATCCCCATTATAGAGAAATTTGTTTTTGAATGTCAATTTTCCGAATAATTGTACAGTCAACAAGAGCTGAGCAGTTTAAGAAGGATTTTCCTCATTAGCTGGCGGTTCCTCTTCAGGAGCCACATCACTCTTCTGCTTTTGCTCAAAATCTGCAAACCAGTCTTGATCATTTCGGTAAGACTCTTGCGTTAAGTAATTCATATAATCATGCGGTGATAATGATAAAACATCACTCACCACTTGATGAAGACGCAGCTGTTCATTTTTGTGCCAGCGCTTCTTCTTTAAACAGCTCCACACGTTATCCGCTGTCGCTCGTGTATAGCCAAGGTAATGTAATTCATCTACTTTACTTTTTATCGCAGGTTGAACTTGGTGTCGATATGTATCAACAGAATGCGGTTCAAACAATTCTTCACTCACGTGTAAAACCTCCGCTCATTTAGAAAATTGAATACGATAAAATTCCAATCCCGAGGCCTGCAATAATAACACCTGTTGTAATCGCAATTAATGCGTAACGAAAGCCAATTGCAAAAATAGAAGCCGCCACACATGCACTGTATGCACCTGTTGTTGGCAACGGTACCGCTGTAAAGAGGATGAGCCCAATTGCTCCATACTTCTCGACATTTCCACTTTTCTTCAGTGTGCGGTGATAAAGCCAATCATACATTTTTTCATACCATTTAAAGCGCATAAGCCAGTTACTAAGCGGCTGAAATAATAATAATAACGGAATAATCGGTAGAAAATTGCCAAACACACTTAGAAAAAACGACTTCCAAAACGAAAACTCAAATGTGGCATATGCCAATGGAAGTCCGCCTCTCAGCTCCAGTATCGGCATCGCTGATACGAGGATGACAATTAATTCTGGAGGTAGAAAGCTAAAGTTTTCAACCAAATAATCTACAATTTTCTCTTTCAAGCAAAAGCACTCCTCTTCTTACTTCGAACATTTTCTTTTTTAAAATATAAATGCGGTTCAAGCTTGTCATGCTTGCCCCCCTAATAAGCATATAGATTATTGTAGCGAATATCCATCTTTTTTTGAAGGCAGGGGGAAGCATGACGAAACAAACTTTTTTGAAAGGAACGCTTATTTTAATGGCAGCGGGATTGGTTACCCGTTTTCTCGGTTTTGTGAACCGAATTGTCGTCGCCCGGATCATGGGTGAAGAGGGTGTCGGCTTATATATGATGGCTGTCCCGACATTAATCTTGACAATTACCTTAACACAGCTCGGTCTTCCTGTTGCCATCTCTAAGCTTGTTGCTGAAGCAGAAATTGCAGGTGACCGAAAGAAGATAAAACGAATCCTCGTTATCTCGCTTGCAACAACCGGGACATTGAGTATTCTGTTTACAACAATGATGATGGTGGCTGCTCCAATGCTGTCACGAACACTTTTAACAGATGAACGAACCTTCTTTCCGTTAATGGCAATTGCACCGATTGTACCGATTGTCGCGTTATCTTCTGTCTTAAGGGGTTATTTTCAAGGGCTGCAAAACATGCGCCCTGTTGCCCTCTCACAGGTGATTGAACAGGTTGTTCGCATCACGCTTGTAGCAGTAATGACAAAGATGTTTTTGCCTTATGGCGTGGAATACGCCGCTGCCGGCGCAATGGCCTCGGTTGTTCTTGGTGAATTCGCATCGCTTATTTATATGATTACGATGTTTAAGCTTCGCAAACGAATAAAGATTCGCCGCCACTTTTTCTCGCAAATCAAATCTGGCCGTAAGACATTTTCAGAACTGATGAATATCGCTTTGCCGACAACAGGAAGCCGTTTAATTGGCTCGCTCTCGTATTTCTTTGAGCCAATTGTTGTAGCACAAAGCATGGCACTTGCCGGACTAACTGCTGTCACGACGAAGCAGTATGGTGAATTAACAGGCTATGCGCTACCCTTGTTGTTTCTGCCATCATTTATTACCCAGTCATTGTCTGTTTCATTAGTTCCAGCAATCAGTGAAGCTGCCGCAAGAAAGCAGCACCACCTTGTTGAACACCGTTTAAGGCAGGCACTGCGGCTTTCACTTGTAGCAGGGGGCTTATCTGTTGTTATCATGTACATATTCGCCGAGCCACTTATGCAACTGATGTACAGCCGGACAAGCGGAGCAACCTATGTCCAGCTTATGGCTCCATTCTTCTTATTCTTCTACTTTCAAGCACCATTACAGGCTGCTCTGCAAGGACTGGACTTAGCAAAGGCGGCAATGATGAACAGCTTAATCGGATCTGTGGTAAAAATCGCCGCCATTTTCGCTCTTACATCCAGGCCTGAATTCGGGATGATGGGTACGGCGCTTGCGATTGTAATTGGTTTTCTACTTGTGACAATGCTTCACTTCGCAACTATTATAAAAGCAATTAGCTATACGATTCATGCTAGGGATTACGTCAAGAGTTTGCTTGTCATGGGAATTTCAGGGATTTCTGGACATCTGCTCTATACAAATGCATTTTCAGAACTTACGATTTTTCCAAAAACAATGCTTGCAATTTTAGGTACGACGCTATGTTATTTCGTATTTCTGCTTGTATTTCGGTTGGTAACAGAGAAAGAATTAGCTCGAATTCCATTTATCAAGCCGCTAGTTCCCTTGTTTTTCTGGAACAGGTAAATGAAACCAAACGTTTGGAGATGACTCCAAGCGTTTTTTTGTAAACAAAAAAGACCACCGGTTCCTCCGTATGGTCTAAAATTTATTTATCACGTTTATCAACAAACAGCTGTCCTTTATCATCTAACGTACAGTATGAAATATCCTCAACCTTCTCATAGCCTAATTTTCGCAATTCATTTCGCAGCCATACTTGAGAGCGATTCAACAGCACTAAATGGTCATCTTGGACACGGCCATCCATAATTAATGGGTATGGTGGCACACCGTCACTTCCTTGCTGCTCATCCTTTTCAAACACAGATAATTTTCCTGATGGTTCTAATATTGCAAACTCCACGTCAGCGACTGATTTAACATCTTTGTCACGCAACTGCACCATTAAGTCATCAAAATTGTAACGCTGCTTTCGCATCTCTACTTCATCAATTGAACCATTGTTAATAAGAATCGATGGCTTTCCGTCCACTATTTCTCGAAGCTTTTGATTCTTTAACGATAAGTATGCCATCCCAATTTGGATAACCATAAGCACAAGAATAGGAAGGATTGTATTCAGAAGAGGTAACTTTGGGTCTTCGATTGAGAGTACAGCCATTTCAGCAATCATAATAAAAATAACGAGATCTAAAATACTTAATTCCCCAATTTCACGCTTTCCCATTAGACGAAACACAATAATAATTACAAAATACAGCAGCACTGTTCTGCTGATAATCGTTACAATCTCCATTACCTGCACCTCGTTTTGTTTGCATAATCTGTTGTTAGTATTGAACGGGCGCAGATGAAATATGAAAGACGAAGCGTTTTTTTTAAATAAAATAAATTAGATAACGAATATACAAATAGACGGTTGAAAGAATTAATGAAAAAATAACAACAGGCAGTCCAATTACAAAGAACTCCACAAATTTGATCGGCTGTTTTGCACCAGCTGCAAGGCCTGCGACAACGACATTTGCTGAAGCACCAATCAATGTTGCATTCCCTCCAAGGCAAGCGCCTAATGCAAGCGCCCACCATAATGGGTCCAAATTATTCATGCCGTAATCTTTAAATTCAAGAACCACAGGAATCATCGCGGCAACAAATGGAATGTTATCAACAAACCCCGATAACAGCCCTGAGCTCCATAGAATAAACAATGACGTCTTGGCTACATCGCCTTCTGTCTGCAGAATGATACTCCGAGCAATTTCATCGATAATGCCTGTACTTTCTAAGCCTCCGACAAGCATAAATAACCCCATAAAGAAAAACAGTGTAACCCACTCAACATCTCTAAGAATATCTTCCACTTCAATATTTCGGTATGTAAGCAGCATTAACAATAATGCGCCTGCCATCGCAATGCTTGTCAGCTCAATATGCAGCACAGGGTGCAGCACGAACCCAGCAATCGTACAGCACAAGACAAACAATGACTGAAACAAGGTCATATCTTTACGTAAATATTCTGCTGCCTGAATATTCATCAGTTCAATCCGTTTCGCTTCTGTCACCTTCAGCTGCTTTCGATAAAACCCTATAAGCGCCAGCATGACAGAACCAAAAATAATGACTACAATCGGTCCAAGGTTGAGCAGAAAATCATTAAACGTTAAGTCCTCGACAGCTTGGCCAATCATAATATTTGGAGGGTCACCAATCAGCGTTGCTGTACCCCCTATATTAGAAGCAAGAATTAACACAATTAAATACGGTGTCGACGGAAGGCCAAGTCTAGCAGTCATCGTTAATAAAACAGGCGCAAATAATAGCACAGTTGTGACATTATCTAACAATGCAGAACCGACAGCTGTTAACAAGGCCATAACAACGAGCAACGGTATCGCTCTGCCCCCAACCTTTTGCGCAAGTGTAATCGCAATATACTCGAACACCCCTGTTTTGCTTGTTACCGCAACAAGAATCATCATCGAAAACAACAGTGAAATGGTATTCCAGTCAATATACTTACCGAATGCGTCATCAAGTGTGTAGATGCCCCCAAGGATCATGAGCAAGCCGCCGGCACCTGCAATTAAGGCACGGTTCCACTTTTCTAACACAAGCATGACATAACAGCTGCCAAATATGACAAGCGACATGACCATGTCCATTCAGGTAGCCCTCCTTGTCCTTCATTCTCTATATACCTATGAAGAAATCCCGGAAAAATCACTCTTCTATTCAACCGCTGACATGCATATGCTTGTATCACACCACTGTATTGAAAATATCGGAACACATCGGGAGGGAAAAAGAATGGGGAAACATACGTGGATGGCTGTGCTGTACGGCATTATCGCCATTGTCGTTATCGTTCTTGTCTCAAGCATGATCCTGTCATTGCTTCTTAAAATGACAAACTTAACAGAGCAGTCGCTTGCATGGGTTATTTTAGTTCTTTCATTTTTAGCTTTATTTATTGGCGGATTTATTTCAGGTGGGAAAAATAAAGAAAAAGGCTGGCTAACAGGCGCCGGCACTGGAGCACTATTCACAGGGCTCGTCTTTCTTATTCAATACCTCGGTTATCAGTCAGCATTTTCGATGGAACAAATGCTTTATCACCTCGGCTATATTATGACAGCCGTACTTGGGGGCATTATCGGTGTGAATATGAAAGGTGGAGAAAAGCGAGCTTAAGGACCTAGCCACAAAAAAACACACTTCCCAGTTAATCGGGAGGTGTGTTTTTTTATGTATGCGTTATGCTTTTACAACTTCACGAACCGCATTACGGTCAAACGTTAAGCGTGAGCCATCACCGCAAAGAATGACAACTGTGTCTTCATCGACCGCATCAATTTTGCCATGAAGGCCGCCAATTGTAATCACGCGATCATTCTTTTGAATACTTGCCTGCATCTCTTGCACTTGCTTTTGTTTCTTTTGTTGAGGACGAATCAACAAGAAATAAAAAATCGCAAACATTAAAATAATCGGCAATACTTGTACGAGAAAATCCATTTCCTTTCACCCCTTTCAGCTTTTACAATATGAATCTACCCACTCCCGCAAGGAAGCGGCGGGAATGGAGAGGATCTTCAATTAGAAATTCTTCGCATTTGGTTTGTTGAAACCATACTTTTCAAAGAATTCATCTCGGAAATCTCCAAGACGGTCTTCTTGAATAGCTTCGCGCACTTGCTTCATCAATTTTAACAGAAAATACAGGTTATGATAAGTTGTAAGACGGAAGCCAAATGTCTCATTGCATTTTACAAGGTGGCGAATATATGCGCGTGAATAATTGCGGCATACATGGCAATCACAATTTTCATCCAATGGACGGTAATCGCGAGCAAACTTCGCATTTCTAACAACTAAGCGTCCCTCACTCGTCATGCATGTACCGTTACGCGCAATACGTGTTGGAAGCACACAATCAAACATATCGACACCACGAATTGCACCATCAATTAAAGAGTCAGGTGAACCAACCCCCATTAAATAACGCGGTTTCTCATTTGGAAGATGCGGCGTTGTGAACTCAAGCACGCGATTCATCACATCTTTCGGCTCACCGACTGATAATCCGCCAATTGCATAGCCAGGGAAATCTAAGGAAACAAGGTCAGATGCACTTTGCTTTCGTAAATCTTCATACTCACCGCCTTGAACGATACCAAATAAGCCTTGGTCTTCTTTCCGTTCATGGGCTCTCAAGCAGCGCTCTGCCCAACGGCTTGTACGCTCAACAGATGACTTCATATAATCATATTCAGCAGGGTATGGCGGACATTCATCAAATGCCATCATAATATCTGAACCGAGTGCATTTTGAATTTGCATCGCTTTTTCTGGAGAAAGGAAGAGCTTCTCACCACTTAAATGGTTGCGGAAATGAACCCCTTCTTCTTCAATTTGACGCAAATCGCTTAAACTAAAAACTTGGAAGCCGCCAGAATCGGTTAAAATCGAGCCGCTCCAGTTCATAAATTTATGAAGGCCACCTGCTTCTTTTACAATATCTTCACCAGGACGAAGCCACAGATGATAGGTGTTACTTAAAATAATGCCTGCTCCCATTTCCTCTAATTCTTCTGGGCTCATTGTTTTTACTGTTGCTAAGGTTCCTACAGGCATAAAGACAGGTGTATCAAACGAGCCGTGTGGTGTATGAACGCGGCCAAGACGTGCACCTGTTTGTTTACATGTTTTTATTAATTCGTAGCGAATTGCACTCACAATTGTGTTCCCCTTTCGTTACCCTTCAAGCTGATTCGTAATAAACATCGCATCACCAAAGGAGAAGAAGCGATACTTCTTCTCAACTGCTTCCTGATAAGCAGCTAAGACATTCTCCCGGCCTGCAAGTGCGCTGACAAGCATAATAAGTGTGGACTTCGGTAAATGGAAATTCGTAATCATCGCGTCAATTCCTTTGAACTGATAACCCGGATAGATGAAGATATCCGTCCAGCCTGATGCTTCTTTGAATTCACCGTCATAGGCAGAGGCGATCGTTTCAAGGGTCCGAGTCGACGTCGTACCAACTGAAATAATCCGGCCGCCTTTTTCACGCACAGTATTCAGCAGTTCTGCAGTTCCTTTTGTCATTTGATAGAACTCACCGTGCATGTCATGCTCTTCAACGTTCTCCACGCTGACAGGGCGGAATGTACCAAGTCCGACATGAAGTGTAATAAATGCCGTGTGCACACCTTTTTCACGAATCGTTTCTAACAATTCTTCCGTAAAATGAAGCCCTGCGGTTGGTGCAGCAGCTGAGCCGCGCTCTCGAGCAAATACAGTTTGATACCTGTCACGGTCATCAAGCTGTTCCTTAATATAAGGCGGAAGCGGCATCTCTCCTAAAGAGTCAAGCACTTCATAAAAAATACCGTCATACATAAACTCAAAGTTACGTCCGCCATGCTCGTTTGAACCAACACACTTTGCCTTTAAACGTCCGTCGCCAAAAGAAATAACCGTACCTTCCTTCACTCGTTTCGCAGGCTTAACAAGTGTTTCCCACATGTCACCTTCAATTTGCTTTAACAATAATACTTCAATCTTCGCACCCGTTTCTTCTTTCACACCATACAACCGAGCCGGAAGCACTTTTGTATCGTTTAAAACGAGGCAATCACCTGGGTTCAAATAATTCAATATTTCTTTAAATGTTTCATGTTTCGTTTGGCCTGTTTCTTTATCTAATACCATCAGCTTTGATGCTGTTCGGTCCGCAAGCGGTACTTGTGCAATCAATTCTTCTGGTAAATAAAAATCAAATAAATTGACATCCATAGCTCTATCTCCTTCTTTTGCTTAGCACATTATCGGAAGCGTCCAATGATGTAAAAAATAATCGTTAATACAATACTTGCGATAATGGATAGTGTCAATGGAAAGTAAAACGTCACATTTCCTTTCTTGAACACAAAGTTGCCTGGCAGCTTGCCAATGAACTGCCATAACAGCCCCGAGAACAACTAACGTAATGCCGATACCGATTAAGACTTTGCTCATCAGTCGGTTGGCACCTCCATTTGAAAATGTTCATACACTTGTGCTGTTACCATTCGCCCGCGCGGCGTTCGCTGTAAGAAACCGATCTGCATTAAGTATGGCTCATATACATCTTCAATTGTATCGGATTCCTCACCAATTGAAGCAGCAATGGTATCAACACCAACAGGACCGCCGCGGAATTTTTCGATCATGCTTAATAATAATTTATGGTCAATATGGTCAAGTCCTAGACGGTCAACTTGTAATTTCTCAAGTGCATCAACTGCAAGTGCTGCTGTAATCGAACCATCGCCTTGTACTTGAGCGAAATCACGCACACGACGCAGCAGCCTGTTCGCAACACGCGGTGTCCCACGTGAGCGTCTTGCCACTTCAATTGCGGCCGTTTCAGCAATCTCAACGTTAAAGACATCTGCTGTGCGTTCGACGATTTCTGTTAAGTCTTGGACATTATAATACTCTAAGCGGCTTAACACACCGAAACGGTCACGCAATGGCGCAGACAGCATGCCTGCCCTGGTTGTCGCACCGACTAATGTAAACGGCGGCAAATCTAAGCGAACAGAACGGGCACTTGGGCCCTTTCCGATTACAATGTCTAAACAGAAGTCTTCCATCGCAGGATAGAGTACTTCCTCCACCGTCCGATGCAGGCGATGCACTTCATCAATAAACAGCACATCTCCTGGCTCCAGAGCTGTTAAGATCGCTGCCAAATCACCAGGCCGTTCAATCGCAGGCCCTGAAGTAGTCCGCAGCTGCACACCCATTTCATTTGCAATAATCGCTGCTAATGTCGTCTTCCCAAGACCTGGGGGGCCATATAATAACACATGATCCAGCGTTTCCTCCCGCATCTTAGCTGCTTCTATGAAAATATTTAAGTTATCTTTTACTTTATTTTGGCCAATATATTGTGATAAAGTCTGCGGTCGTAATGACTGTTCCAGTGACTGTTCTTCTATTTCCGCTTCTGCAGATACTAGCCGTTCATCCACCATCCGGCCTCAACCTCCTGCATTATTTCAACAATAATCGTAATGCTTCTTTCACATACTGATCCGTTGTTTGTTCTTTCTCCGCAAGCTTTGGAATAACCTTCTTCAATTCACGTTCGGAATAGCCTAGCACCTTCAATGCTTCAATCGCTTCATCCAATTGTTCAGAATTTACGCCTGTTGTTTGATGCTTTTCATCCTGTGCAAAAAGGTTAGGAAAGGCATCTGGAAATAAATCATCAAGCTTGCCTTTCAAATCAAGGATCATCTGACGTGCCGTTTTCTTTCCGACACCAGGAAACTTCGTTAAGTACTTGTCATTTTCCTCTTCAATTGCACCTACAACTTGTTCAGGTGCACCTGAAGCAAGAATTGCAAGCGCACCCTTTGGCCCGATGCCTGAAACACTTAACAATTTCATGAAAAGCACTTTCTCCTCGCGTGTTTCAAACCCGTACAATGCTTGCGTATCTTCACGTACATAATGATATGTAAACACTTTAACTCGTTCATTTAATTTCTTCTGAAAGACAAACGGATTCGGACAGAACACTTCATAGCCAAGTCCGCCTGTATCAACAATAATCGATTCAGGACTGACATATTCAATCATACCTTCAATAAACGCGATCAACTTCTTCTCTCCCTTTGTTATACGAATGCGAACATGTATTTCTATTTGTTCATTCTATCATATCCGTTTACAAAAGTATAAGTTGACAGTATACCAATATAACACAACTTCATGCCTTCTTTCACCTTCTTTTTTTGAGATAGAACAACAAAGAAGCTGATCAGAATGGGTTGATCAGCTTCAGTAGGGCTTAGAGTTAACTGTATATTTACGAAAACTTTCTATTACATCTTCATACTGCTTCTTTGTTTTAATTGGAATCCCGTTCTTTAACTGCTGATGCTGAAGACTTTCAAGCTTCCCAACATCAATTTGAAAGAACGATTGAATAACCTTCTGCTGTTCGGGTTTTCCTGAAAAGATTGTCAAGACGCCTTGTTCATCTAATCCAACATATCCGTTTGCCTTCAGCAAAGGAGAAATATCGTTAATCTGCTTGCGAAAAATGACTTGACCACCTTCTTGATGTACAAGCTGCCAATCGGCGTAAGCAGACCAGAAATCTTCCATTGACCAAATAATTTCGGTTACTTTTTCTTCGCTCATTTCCCCATCCATGTAATGACGCTGCAAGGTCACCTCTACACTTAGCGGTTGAGCAATTTGTTCAACAACCTCACTCTGTGCTGGCTGTGCGGCTTTTTCTGTATCAGGCTGAGCCTCAACCTCATGAATCATCGGCAGAAAGAAAAAGGTCATAACCCCGCCAAACAACATCCCAAGCGCAAGCAACAGAGCAGCCTGTAGCTTTGAAATACGAGCAGTCATCACATACCTCACCTCGTACAAAGAAAGAGTAGATTGCAATCACAAATAAAAAACTTCTATCAGCATGATTAAGTGTTCTTACGCATAGCTTAACCACCTAATAGAAGTTTTATCCATTGACTACGAAACTTTCTCTTAAAGGCGAAGGGCAGGCTCTCCCATTTTGGCCGCTACAAAAATTTCTTTCGATAACTTTGCAAAAATTTCACCGCGCTTTGTATCCTGTGCATTTTTTCGTCGCTGTATATTTTCCCCACTTTGAATGTCCTACCATACAATACCCTATCCTCACGATTAAAAATTCGCGATTTTTCAATATATCATAAGAGGAGAACCTTCTAAAACTGTTCTGGCAGCTTTGCAAATGTTACAGCAGGGAATGGACCTTTGCATTCTGGCATAATGCCAAGTGACTTTAATTCAATACTCCACTCATCAACCATTTGAACAAGCCCTTCAGCTGATTGGCAGCTGATTAAATACGTTCCGTGCCACACCATATCATCCGTAAGGCCAGACTCTTGTCTGCTTAATAAATCCAGCTCTATATAACCGTCACTAATCGCCATAAGCTCCATATGTAATCGTTGACACACTTTTGCTTTCTCCATTTCAATCGCTTCGACAACTGTTTTTTCAATTTTCTTTTTCTCGAAAAAACGCTCTCCAGCTGGCAGTTCTTCCAACTCTTTGTATTGTCGCTCGATTTCAGGATAGCGCTCATCCATCATATATTCCCACGCGCTGTCATCCGTGTAGATGATAAACGTCCATTCATCCCTCCCTTTAATAAGGCGATGCTTTTCTTCAATTTGTTCTTTATAAGTATGTAGTACGTTTTCACACTCCGCCAATGAAGAGTACATCGTCCCATATGGCATCGGTAACAGAGTGAAAGTAGAATGGAGGCGTGAAAGGACTTGGTAATACTCTTCATATGTTATACCTTTATCTGTATACACGACAGCAAATTGGTCATTGCTAAAAGTTTCAAACGGAGCTAAAGAAGCTTGGACGACTTCTTCTACAGGAATAATTCCATATATGTATAGTGTTTGACCCTCCTCCATCAATATCACGCTCCTTTCAATTGGTAATCTATTCCCCTGTAGATATAAGAAATAAACCCACCATTTTTCAGGTGGGTTTATTTTTTGACATCTGTTAGCGGGCGTTGTTTTCGAATGGACGTGTGATTGCGTTGCCTAAATCATCCATAACACCACGGAGGTCTGAGCGGACTTCACGCATGCCTGCTCCGTCGCGAAGACGGTTGTCGATGTTTGTGACACGGTCATACATGCGTTCATCTGTTACGACACGTACGTTTTTACCGTTTGCCATTTGTTCAACCTTTGCGCGAACTTTGTTTTCAACATCTTTTACGTTGTTATCGTTCGTATCAACAGCAACAAGCACGGTGTCACGAGTAACGACTGCACGACAGTCATCAATATTGTTCATTTCAGAAACTGTGCGTGAAATACTTTCAGCCATTTTCCCGTTGTAATTGTTGTAATAAGACTTGTTAGCACGACCATCTAATGAATTATTCATTTGACCGTAATAGTTGACATCTTTACGCTTGTACTCCCCAGCTTGAGGTGTAGCGTTATTACGCATACCACGGTTCATATAGCGGTCAGTATCGCCACGCTCTTGATTTGTATAACGTGTTGTATAGTCACCCATACCCCAACCAAAGCCACGGCTATCGTCGTTATTTGTGTAATAACCAATCGGCTGTGTTGTGTCATTGTAACGAGTATCAAGTGCTTCATTATCTTGGGCACACCCTACAAGACCACCAAGCAAAAATGCAGTTGAAAGTGTCATTAACGTTTTCTTTTTTATCATTTGAAAAGCCCCCCTTCACTACTTAGAGTGACTAAGAGAGGCCTTCTTTAATCTGAGAAATACAGGGTTGATTATTAAAATTTTGGCGGTGATGCCGCAAGTGCACGTTTATGTGCTGTGTTGCGGTGCATGCGATCAATGATTTCTTTATCTTTTTCTGGAATTTCCTCACCGCGTAAGTATTTGTCAATTGTGTCGTAAGTCGTTCCCATTTCATTTTCATCTGTTTGACCTTCCCAAAGGCCTGCACTTGGTTTCTTTTCAACAATTTCACTTGGTACGCCAAGTACACTTGCCATTTCACGTACTTCACCTTTTTCAAAGTGAACAAGTGGTACAAGATCAACACCGCCATCGCCGTGTTTTGTAAAATAGCCTGTATGCCATTCAGCCGCGTTATCTGTGCCAACCACAAGATACCCATAATTGTTTGCGACTGCATATAGTGTACTCATACGCAGGCGTGCACGTAAATTAGCATCACCCATTTGTGCGCGGTCTTTGTGCCATTCGCCTTTATTCGTTAGTTGTTCTTCAATTGATGAAAACAATTCTTCATGTGTTTGCGAAAGGTCAATTGTAACGCTGTCAATGCCACAGCTATCGATTACTTTCTTCGCATCATCCTCGTCACCAGGATTGCTTTTGCACGGCAAAATAACGCCTAACGAATTGTCAGGGAATGCGCGTTTAATCAGGTGGGCGACAACCGCTGAATCGATTCCACCGCTGACACCTACAATTAGGCCGTTTAATCCCGAACCTTCAACTTTTTCTCTAAGCCATGAAACAAGCTTTTCAATTCTTTGCTCCATAATGTCATTCCTTTCCCCGTCAGTGTAGTTTGTTCATTATCTTATCATAGCTTGAATTTCTTCAACAAACAATTTCCGAGCATGATACTCTTTCAATGTCCACTGTTGAAGCTGTTTAATTTTCTTCTTAGATCCTTTACCACGAATCGACCGATTCCATTCACGAAAAAGATCTGTTGGATAGACGAGGGCTGCGATAAACCACTTCTCTGACGCTACCTGCGGAAAGGAAGAATTTTTACTCAGAGCGGTTAATGACCACTCTAAATGAGGCAGAATACGATTCGCGTACTGCAGGAAATCATATTCAGACGGAGCAATAGCCGCAAGGTCAAAATCAATTAAATACAGTTTGCCCGAGACACTGCGAATAAAATTATGCTCAGCTGTATCTCCATGAATGAGATAGCCGTTATCTTGTGCTTTTCGTTCAAGCTGAGGGAGCTTTGTACCTTGCAAGGCTGCCATACTCCAATAACCCCATTGCAACAATTCATGGACAACCTGCTTGCCTAAGTACGCTGCAAAAAGATGGGCATACTGATAAAATGTCGTGTAGCGCTCACTCCATTTTTCAAGTAATAAAAACTTTGGAAACTGCTGCTTCACTTCACTTGGAACATCTGCCAATGCATGATGAAAAGCTCTCAACAGTGCTGCACCATCATTTCGGTCACGACTTTTCGAATAAAGAAAGGAATGGCCATGCTTAATAAACGGAGTCATCGCCCAATCCTTATCGTTCAGTTGAATATGAAGCTTTCCATTTGCAAATGGGATAAATTGATACGTATGAGTAAACGCTGTTTCTTTTAATGCATTCGTTAGCGCTATTTGTGAGTGTAAGCGTGTATGAGAAGGGAAGCCTTTAATCATATAACTTCCTTCCTTACAGTAAAGCTTTATAACATAAGGCCGGACGATTTGGACCTCATCTACCTCAAACCCTGTAAGCTCCGATAAAAAGAGACGATTTCTAAAGAAATCGTCTCTGGCATGCTTCGTCATTCTTATTCGCTTTCCTCATCAAGATAATCATATTCGCGCATATAACCGCCGCCATAGTATGGATTCATCATCCCACCATCACCGCAGCCACAATCGCCACCGTAACCACCCATTTGTGGCATCATCTGTTGCTGAGGCATTTGCATTTGGTCCATCATCGCAGGGCTTACCGCTTGCGGCTGACCGTACTGAGGCATCATACCACCATGCATCATACCAGGCATCATTGGCATTTGGCCGTATTGCGGCATTCCTCCATATTGTGCTGGGCTTACTGCCTGCGGATAACCACCATAGCCTCCTGGAAGTCCTGTTCCTGGCATCATCGGCCCCATAGGTACACAGCCATAAGGAGAAACTGGCATCTGCGGCATCATCGGTTGTTGCATCATTGGCTGCTGCATCATTGGTTGCTGCATCATTGGCTGCTGCATCATTGGTTGCTGCATCATAGGCATTTGTTCCATTTCAACTCCTTGTACTTGGGGCATTTGCGGCATTTGCGGCATCTGTGGCATTTCTGGCATTTGGTACTTCATATCTTCCATCTCCTCTTTCTGTGTCACACCGGCTACTTTCTTTTCCGGCATTTTTTCTGGTTGTACGGCTGGCTTCTTATGAGGTGAGCTTTCACTTTCCATATGTGACGAGCTTTCCATATGCATTGGCATCATCATCGGCATCATCGGGTACTGCGGCAGGTTAAATGTATAATTCGCATACATTTGCTGCTGCATCTCGGGTGTTTGATAATTCATTTGCATCGGCATCACAGGCATCTGCATTGGTGCAGGCTGAGGTGCAGGTGCTTCTGGCATTTTTACCGGCTTAACAGCTTCTTTCTTCTGCGGCGCCGGCTTCGCTTTCGGTGGCATCATTTCTTTCGGCAGTGCCTTTTCCGTACTAATTGCCGGTTTGTATTCCGTTTTTCCTTTTACAGGAGCCATTTGTTTCATTTTCTCTTTCTTCACCGGCACACTTGATGTCGGGATTTTAATTTTCATCCCGGGCATAATCATATCAGGGTTACTTAAATGTGAGTTCGCTGATTTTAACTTATCAAAGTCAACTCCGTACTTTTGGGATAGCTTCCAAAGTGTATCCCCTTTTTGCACGATATGAATCTTCACAGTTACTACTCCCTCCTCAAAAATCTCTATATCTTATGAGTGAATTAGGCATTTTGCTACTCATGCTTCACAACAAAATATGCAGGAGTTTATCCGTTTATGTATGACAACCATCAACTGTCCAAAAAAATCTCCGAGTTTGTTAAAATAAACTTATGCACAAAACCCACTCGTTAGATACATATGCGAGCTTTTTCAAAGAGAGGACGATCTGAATGACAAAAGAGAATAAAAAAATACTTGGAGAAGAAAGAAGAGAGTTAATACTCCGTTGGTTAAAGGAAGCAAAAGCACCACTCACAGGAGGGGCACTGTCTGATAAAACCAATGTCAGCCGCCAAGTGATTGTTCAAGATATTTCATTATTGAAAGCACGAAATGAGCCAATTATCGCGACAAGTCAAGGCTATGTATACTTTTCATCACAAGAGCAGGAGAATAAAATCGAGCGTATTATTGCTTGTACGCATAAGCCTGAGGAAACAAGAGAAGAGCTGACCATTCTCGTCGATCACGGCGTTACCGTTAAAGATGTGAAAGTAGAACACCCGCTATACGGCGACTTAACAGCCTCGGTTATGGTGAAGAACCGCCTTGAAGTTGACCAATTCCTACAAAAAAATCAAAGAAACAAAGGCATCGCTCCTTTCTGAGTTAACAAACGGGGCACACCTTCACACCATTGAAGCTGACTCCACAAGCCAGCTTGATGAGGCATGCCAAGCTTTAAAAGAAGCCGGATTTCTTATTGAATAGAGGATCAAGAAAACCCGAACATTTTGTTCGGGTTTTCTTGATCTAGCAACAAATGCAGTGGCCGCTCCATCAAAATACTACGCTAAAGCTTATTTATCTTTTCTATTGACGATTAGAGTAATGCCCCACATCTACCTTAACTACCATTTGCGATCCGTTGTCCAACCTTATAGTATGGGTAGCTTCCGAGGACTTTTACTGTGCAGCCAAGTACTTCTAATTCTGCTTTCACACTTGGAAGTAACACGTCATCCATTTTCATTTCGACATCTATAATAAAGAAATAATTTCCGAGTCCTGTTTTCATCGGACGGGATTCAATTTTAGATAAATTCAATTTACGCCAAGCAAAGGCTGACAATACTTGATGAAGAGCACCGGCATAATCGGATGGAAGGGTGACCATAAATGTAGTGCGATAACCTTGGTGTTCAACTTTCGTTTCGGGAACGACTTCCTGACGATGCAAAATCACAAACCGCGTATGGTTGTTATCATAATCATGAATATCATGTTGAACGATTTCAAGCCCATATTCCTTTGCCGCAAGCTCGTTACCAATCGCAGCTGCCCGTAAGTCAGGGTGCTCATGCACAAATTCAGCCGCCGCACCTGTTGACTTTGTATAATGAAAATTCACTTTCGGAAGGTGCTTATGTAAATATTGGTGACATTGTGCAATCGCATGTGAATGAGAATGAACTGACTCAATCGTTGTCCAGCCTTCTCTGTTATTAGGATGGACCATCAAATGCTGACGAATCGGTACAATAATCTCTCCAACAATCGGAAGCTGCTGCTCATGTATGATGTAGTCGATCGTTAAGTTGACTGAGCCCTCGATCGCATTCTCAAGCGGCACAACGCCAAAGTCAATCTCTCCATTCTTCACGGCATCAATACAAGCAGGAATCGTCTCATATGAAACGGAATTTTCCTCTGAAAAGACTTGCTGCACTGCTAGCTTTGTAAATGTTCCCTTTGGACCTAGGTATCCGACTGTTATGGCCATTTTCCTTCTCTCCTCGTTATAGTCTCGTCTATTTATGCTCCTGTTCCCAAAATTTCGACTTTTTCAACGAATTCTAATTGTCTCAACTGGCTTAGTAATGCGTTCAAATCACTATGCATCCCTTGTGTGTTGAGTGACAAGGTGACATTAGCTTTACCTTGAAGCGGGATCGTCTGATGAATCGTTAACACATTACAGCCCATTTCTGCTACAACTGCTAGTAAGTTTGAAAGTGCGCCTGAACGATCTTCAAGATGAAAAAACAAGGAAATAATCTTTTCTTTCATCATCGTATGAAACGGGAAGATACAATCACGGTATTTATAGAATGCACTACGGCTCAATCCAACCGTTTGTACAGCTTCTGCCACTGAATCTGTCTTTCCTCGTTCGAGCAGCGCTTTCACCTCGAGCGTCTTCTTCATAGCATCTGGCAAAATATCTTCTCGTACTAAATAAAATTGTACATCTTTCTCACTCATTGTTGTTTCCCCTCCATAAAACCGCCTACACTATTTTACGATTGGACATTGGAGAGAAAGAAGGCTGCTCGGTTACAAACAGCCTTTTTTCACCATATCAAACATTTATTCACCTGTCATATTGTATCTTGTCCATCTCGTTAATCTACGAATTCAAATTCATACTCTAACAAGCGAACGGTATCGCCGTCTTTCGCTCCTCGTTCACGCAAGGCATCGTCCACACCAAATGAACGAAGCTGACGTGCAAATCGGCGAATCGACTCATCGTGATTAAAGTTTGTCATCTTAAACAAGCGTTCAATCTTAGAGCCTGAGATGACATAAGCACCGTCATCATCACGCGTAATCGTGAATTCTTGTGGACTTGCCACATGCTTGTATAAAACGTGTTCTTCTTCCTCTTCCTCAAATAACGGAAATTCAGATGTTTGTTCAAGTAGATCTGCCACATGGAACAGCATATCACGCATCCCTTGTTGTGTTGCCGCTGAAATTGGGTACACAGGTACATCTTCACCGACTTTTTCTTTGAATGCTTGTAAGTTCTCTTCTGCGTTCGGCAAGTCCATCTTATTCGCAGCAACAATTTGCGGACGCTCTGTTAAGCGAAGGTTATATTCCTTCAGTTCATCATTAATCTTCAAGAAATCATCGTATGGGTCACGGCCTTCCATACCGGACATATCGATAACATGAACGATAACACGCGTGCGCTCAATGTGACGCAGGAACTGATGCCCAAGTCCGACCCCTTGATGTGCACCTTCAATTAAGCCTGGCAAGTCAGCCATGACGAAGCTCCGCCCATCATCTGTTTCAACCATCCCAAGGTTCGGGACAATCGTTGTAAAATGATATTCAGCAATTTTCGGCTTTGCTGATGAAACAACAGATAGAAGGGTTGATTTTCCGACGCTTGGAAAACCGACAAGCCCAACATCAGCAAGCAGCTTCAACTCAAGCGTTATGTTTCGCTCTTGTCCCGGCTCACCATTCTCAGCAATTTCAGGCGCTGTATTTGCAGGTGATTTGAATCGAATATTACCGCGTCCGCCGCGTCCGCCATGGGCAATGACAGCACGCTGTTCATGCTGAGTTAAGTCAGCAAGCTTCTCACCTGTATCCTGGTCAGAAATAACTGTTCCAGGTGGTACTTTTACAATTAAATCATCGGCGTTTTTACCGTGCTTGCTCTTTGACATTCCATTTTCACCGCGTGATGCTTTGAAATGTCTTTGATAGCGGAAGTCCATTAACGTACGTAGGCCTTCGTCAACTTCGAAAACAACATCTGCGCCGTTTCCTCCGTCACCACCGGCTGGTCCGCCCTTTGGTACGTATTTCTCACGACGGAAGGCTACAATCCCATTCCCACCATCGCCTGCTTTCACATATATCTTGACCTGGTCGACAAACATGTCGGTCACCTCTCATTGTTGTTACATCTTCATTAACAATTCATCTGCAGCTCTATGGTGCATTCATTGTGATGGAGACTATAATTATTACACTGAAGCTCTTTCGATGTTTCCAGTGCTTGTAGCTTTGTTTCAAACTGTTCACGGTCTGCCCAGTCTGCTTGAATATCAAAATAGTAATCCACACAGCCTTCGCCAATTTCCATTGATAAGCTGACATGGTTTTCCCCATGCGGCACAACAGATTCTTTCAATAAATGAAAAAAGGCCTTACACCATTTCAGTATATCCTCTTCACAGTTCGATAAATCTCTTTCATCACCAAGTACTTCAAAGTCAACCTTGATGATATTCTCTCGCCAATTGTATGTCATTAAGTATGCAGCAAAATCCGGCATATTTAAACTAGATAGCTTTCCTTCATTTCGAGCATCAATGACGATTTCTTCGATAAGGTCATTTACACGTTCATATCGCTCTAGCGCCAGATTCCCTTTTATCAATTGAAGTTTATTTAACCAATCATGTCGAGAGTGCCTTAGAAGTTCAACAGTATCCCATTTTATATCCATAACTGCACTCCTATATATACAATTTAAATGCATTATAGCAAAGATTATCGAAAACTTGTACTACAGACATGAGGCATTTGCTTAAAGATTTCTTAAGGGCAAAGAAAAACTCTAACCTTTTGTGTAGGTTAGAGTTCTCTACTGTCATTATTGAGCTTCTGGATATACACTCACTTTTTTACGATTACGACCCACGCGCTCGTATTTAACAACACCAGCTACTTTTGCAAATAGTGTATCGTCGCCACCGCGGCCAACGTTTGCACCTGGGTAAATTTTTGTTCCACGCTGACGGTAAAGGATTTCACCGCCGTTAACGAATTGACCGTCTGCACGCTTAGCGCCAAGACGCTTTGAAATAGAGTCACGACCGTTTTTAGTCGAACCTACCCCTTTTTTCTGTGCGAAGAACTGAAGGTTAAGACGCAACATCTGTTCCACCTCCTCTAAAGTTCGATTACTTGTATATGTTTGCCATAGTCACGTTCAATCGTTCGTAGTGAAACGAGCATTCCTTCAAGCAAGACTTGGACATTGTGGCTTGTCTCTCCATCTAAATGAGCTGGAACCGTACAAGCTAGATAACCGCCGTCTTCTGCTTGTTCCACTTCAAGCGGAACCTCGCAAAGCTCGTACACGGCATTTACTGCTCCAAATGAAACAGATGAAACGCCTGCACAGACAAGGTCATATCCATATGGTCCGCTGTCCGCGTGCCCGCTTAATGTGAACGATTGAATTTTATCGTGAACGTCGCGTTTAATTTCTACTTTAACCATCATTCAATCCTTACGCGTTGATTTTTTCAACAACGACTTTTGTGTAAGGTTGACGATGACCTTGCTTACGCTTGTAGTTTTTCTTAGGCTTGTATTTGAAGACAGTGAGCTTCTTAGCGCGACCTTGCTTCTCAACTTTCGCAGTTACAGAAGCTCCTTCAACAACTGGGTTGCCAACTTTCACGTTGTCGCCGCCGACCATAAGAACTTTATCAAAAGTTACTGTATCGCCTTCAGTTACATCAAGCTTTTCGATGTAGATCGCTTGACCTTCTTCTACTTTCACTTGCTTACCGCCTGTTTCGATAATTGCGTACATTCTCTGCACCTCCTCTTAGACTCAGACTCGCCATTACAGGTGCAAAATCACTTTGCTTTAAAGACCTGCTCTGCGCGGTTGTAGCAACGGGTGCCACAAATAACAACACAGCTAACTGTACCATATTCTAAAAGTTATTGTCAACGATTATCGAGCAATTTCGCTGACTCGATTAGTTCAGCAGCTTCTCCTAAGCGACGAATATGAAATCTTTGCTTTAATGCAGCATTACGAACAAAAAAGATTTGCTTACGACATACTGCCTCAAGGTGCTCGAACCAATGCTGCTTAACGTATTCTGCAAAGGCCGGCAACACCTCAATAAGCACAGCTTCATCATCACTGCCTGCATACTCTATGAGTTCCTGTTCTAATTGTGTCACAGACGCCTCCTCTGTGAACGTTTTCCCTGTACCGTGACAACACGAACACTTCTCAGTTAATAGCTCACTGACAGACTGACGTGATTTCTTTCGCGTTACTTCCACAAGCCCTAAGCGTGTAAAGCCAATAATATGTACCGTCATCCGGTCTTTCGCCGTTTCTTGCCGAAGAATTTTCAATACTTCTTGCTTAAATTTCGACTGCCTCATGTTTATAAAATCAACCAAAATGATGCCACCAATGTTACGGATACGAAGCTGACGTGCAATTTCCTTTGCGGCTTCCTTGTTCACATCCGCTAATGTTTTCTCCTTATTTGTCCGTCCCGTAAACTTTCCTGAATTCACATCAATGACCGTTAGCGCTTCCGTCTGTTCGATTGTAATATTTGCCCCATTTTTCAGCCAAACGAACGGCTTTACTGCTTTTTCAACAGCTGTTTCAAGCTTATAAGCCACAAATATATTTTCTGAGTTCTTATGAAGGTGAACAGGAATAGATTCATATCCGAAGAGCTGTAGCTGATCAACAAGCAATCGTTTCCCTTCACTTGAATCGACAATGAGCTCATCACATGCAGAAAGAGGCCATTCATGAATGACCCGTTCAACAATCGTTTGCGGACGTACGAGCGGAGCAGGCGCTGACAGTTGTTTGGCCTTCATAAAGGTTTGGCTTGCTTTCTCCTTTAAGAACATCCACTCTCTTTCAATTTGCTCATCTGAAGTGGAGGCGCATTCTGTCCGAAAGATAATGCCTTCTTTCTCTTGACGTAACCTGATCCCTAATTTTGTGAGCCGCTCGCGTTCCTGTTCATCTTCAATTTTTTTCGAAACAGCTGTGTACTCACTGTTCGGCATATAAACGAGATATTTCCCCGGAAATTCGACAAGCTCTGTGACGACAGGACCTTTCTCGCCGACACCTTCTTTTTTCACTTGAACGATTAGCTCCTCGCCTTCGTGCACGAGCGATGAAATTTCTTTCTTCTCTGCACTATTTCGAAAAGCAGTCAATTCTTTACGTTCTAAGTAAGCGAATTTCTCAAAGCCGATATCAACGAATGCAGCCTGCATCCCAGGTACTACTTGGCGGACTCTTCCTTTAAAGATTTCCCCGACAATGTCATCATGACCAATACTTTCAATCATCAAGTCTTGCAGCTTTTCATTTTCAAGCCATGCAGCCTGCTTTTGGATGGATTTCACAGATAAAATAATTTGGTTCATACCTTCACCTAGCTTCTTTTCTTTTTTCCATCCTACATTTTAGCCGAAAAGTTCACCAACTGTACAGTTTGTCTGCTTTTCAGCAAAAAAAGCGTGCAGCACTTCATTTTCATCAAGTGTCAGTTGTCCACCGCCTTTTAATTGCATAATAATTTGGTGCTTATATCCACGGCAAAAGCCTGAGAAGACTTCATGCAAGTACGTCGTTTCCTCAACAAGAATGGATTTAAGCTGAGATATTTCCGTCTGCCTGCCATAATAGCGCTCAAGCAGAAAGCGCACATGCGTAAATTTCTGTTGTTTCCATTCTAAGACTTGAGACAACAACAAGAACCCAAGTATGATCCAAAGATTTAAATGATAGTAAGAAAAGATAAGATGAAGAAGAAGAACGATGCCAAATGCCGTAAAGGAAACAAGCAGCGCATAGCGATAAGCTTGAAGAAAAGGAACTCGACTTGAAAAAAGCGTTAATAGAATCCGCCCACCATCAAGCGGCCAGATTGGCAGTAAGTTAAAGGAAAGAATCATAACATTATGAAGAACAAATATGTTATGGAAGGTTTCTCCGATAAGTCCTGTTAGAAACAGAAGATATGACAGCCCAATCATCCAAACGTGCTGTGCTGGTCCTGCTAAAATTACGAGCATCTCTTCCTTTAACGGCCTGTTGCCATGTTCGTCAACCTCCGCTACCCCGCCAAATGGAAACAGCTCAATTTTCTTGATTTTCCAATTAAAAAAATGGGCCGTTGCGGCGTGACCCATTTCATGAATGAAAATAATTGCAAACACCATCGCCGTCTCCATAAATCGTCCTGACAACACACCAATTGCAGCAACAATCCAGAACAGCGGATGGATTGTACATTTTTTCATCAAGGAAACGAATTTACTCAAATTTGATCACCTGACTTGGATCGATGAATTCGCCATCACGCTTCATCGCAAAATAAAAGGAACCTGAGTGATTCTCTGCATTTGAAACCTTTCCAAGCGTCCCTTTCTTCTCAACCCATTCATAAAGTGCGACATCGATATTTTCAAGATGGCCGTACCATGTTTCAGTTCCATCTGGATGCTGAACGACGACAGTCTTACCGAGTTCGTCTTTCACACCTGCATAGATGACGACGCCTTTGTCAATCACCTCCACCTCAATACCTTGCCCTGTTGCTAACATGACACCTTGTCCATTCTTCTCAAATGTCTCCAGCACCTTCCCTGTTACAGGCAAAGCATAATCGAGCGGCTCATCAACGTTTTGCGCCTCCTGCGGCTTTTCTTGTACTGGAAGAAGCGACACAGGCGTCCCAAACGTTTCGTTATACCACTTTGACACGGCGGCAAACTGAAATTCTTGTTCAAACGTCTTCTCAACAAATGCCCTCGCTGAATCTAGCTGCGGATGCTGCGTCTTAAAAAGAATACCAGTCGTTAAAAATAAACAGCTAGCAAGCATCACCTGCATCACAAGCTTTTCTGGTGAAAATGTCTTTTTCTTTCCATCTTGCTGAAACGACGGTTCAAACAAATTCCCATCCGGCGGCGCGCCGAACCGTTCTTCATCTGAGGGAATAAAAGAAGCACCTGACCGCGGCGTACGAACAGGCTGCTGAAGCTTCCGTTGCTTCTTCCGCCGCTCAATTCGTTTGCGAGCTTCATTCACACGATTTCTCATCACTCACCATTCCTTCACTCTCTTGGCTTTGTACATCATATGACTTGTCCGAGAGAGATATGACCAGAAAAGGGGGAAAGAGAAATCGGTCGGCTGGTGAAATAAAACAAAAAAACACTTCGCAGAACCGAAGTGTTTTTAACGAATGCCGAAGAAGCGTTTGACCTTCTCCATAACTGTTGGTTTGTCTTCTAATGAAAGTAATGGTACGGATTCACCAAGGATGCGTCGCGCCATGTTTCGATATGCGATTGATGCCTTACTAGACGGGTCGAGCGCAATTGGCTCACCGTTATTTGAAGCTTTAATGACACTATCATCATCTGCAACGATACCTAGTAATTCAATCGAGAGAACATTCACAATCTCATCAACATCCAGCATGTCACCATTTTTCATCATATGATTACGGATACGATTAATAATTAAGCGCGGTGCTTCAATTTCTTCTTGCTCAAGCAAACCGATAATCCGATCAGCATCTCTTACAGAAGAAATTTCAGGCGTTGTAACGACGATTGATTTATCTGCACCAGCAACAGCATTTTTGAAGCCTTGCTCAATCCCTGCAGGACAATCGATTAAAATATAATCATAGTCTTCTTTTAACTCTTCAACGACTTTTTTCATTTGTTCTGGGCTTACAGCTGATTTATCTTTCGTCTGTGCAGCTGGAAGCAAATACAAGCATTCAAAGCGCTTGTCCTTAATCAATGCTTGGTTCAAACGACAGCGCTCTTCTACGACATCCACCAAATCGTAGATGATTCGATTTTCTAATCCCATTACAACATCTAAGTTTCGCAGCCCAATATCTGTATCTAATAGGCAGACTTTCTTTCCTGATAAGGCAAGCGCTGTACCGAGATTGGCAGTCGTAGTTGTTTTACCTACGCCGCCTTTTCCCGATGTTACGACAATTGCATCACCCACATCACATTCCCCTTTCTAGCCTCGTTAAATTCGGTCTAAGATGTGTCAATGTCTGCAGACGGTCTAAGATGATCTGTTTTTTCTCTCTATCTATGTAGGCACATTCCATTTCACTGGTTCCATCGTCTGAAGATGAATCAGGAGCACGGCTAATATAATCACTGATTCGCAGTTGAGCCGGCTTCATAACTGAAGCAGCGACAACCGAATTCTCCTCTCCGTAGCAGCCGGCATGCGCAATTCCTCGCAGTACGCCCATTACGAAAATATTTCCACCAGCCATAATCGTTCCTCCAGGGTTCACATCACCGATTAATAATAAATCACCCGGTACCTCTAACACTTGACCAGACCGGATAATCTTTGTTACAGATACAATCTCAGAGCTTCGTTTCCATTCAATCGCAGCTTGTTTGGAAATGACATCTGATTCGATCGTTTCAACAACAAGGTTCTTTTTTCCACGAATCAGCTTTCGTATATCTTCTTCCTGCTCCTTCCGCAAATAGCGGTTTCCTGTCTTGATATGAACGGTGATAAGCGGAACATCTTCTTGTTGTTGATGATTCGAAGATAACTTTTCCTCAAGTTCATTCATAATGTCTTGAAACGAACAAGTATCATCTAGATATAATGTCAGCCCATCCTTTGTACCCTTCATCACAACTAACTGTTGTTTTTGTCCCATTCCGCAATCTCACCTCAATTCACATATATTCGACAAATTTAAAGGGTTTCCTCCAATATACCTTCGTAACGGAAACAGAGAAGTGTACATATCCCTACATAAGTAAATATTTCCTACAGCGCTTCTTTTCTTTTTTTGTAAAGCTGTTCAAGAAGTCTTCGCAATGGATAAAAAGCAATAATTGTGAAAACACTGTTCAATAGCAAAGTCGGTAACAAGCGAATATTCGTGAACACTTCCCATGACATATTGGCCGAACCAATCAAGGTGTACACACTGTAGTTAAACACTTCAAGCAGGGCTGTAGAAAGGATGCCAAGCAATAAAACAATAAACAAATTCGCATGCAGCATCCTTTTTGCATAACCCATCAAATAAGCGATTACCCCGTACATAAACATATGTATGCCGAGCACTTCCGTATAGAAAACATCGAACAGAAAGCCGAAAATAACCCCTTCATATACCGCATGCTGACGGTCATAATAGATACCAATCATAATTAATAAAATTAATACAAAACGCGGGACAAAGATTCGCTCAGCTCCGAATACTTGAGCTCCAAGTAAATCTACAAAGACACTTTCCATAATGAAAAAGAAAAAGATAATGAGAGGAAGGATATATCGACTCAACTCGCTTCCTCCTCACTTTCTTCAGCCTCTCCCTCAGCAGGTGTTTCATACTGAGAGTCAAGCTTAGAAATTGCCGACCGGTCAAGAATCATCACATGATCAATGTTATAAAATTCAGCTGCTGGCTTTACAAACGCCGTTTGCGTTAGCCCGTATTCATCTGGTTCGACTTCAGTAATTTCTCCGACGACAAGCCCGCGTGGAAAGACGCCTCCGAGCCCAGAAGTAATAACGGTTTCGCCTTTCTTCACCTTTAAGTTTGCGGGAAGACGCTTAAGCTGGAGTGCTTCCTTCTCATCTTCATAACCTTCAATCAACCCAAAGGCATTTTCATTTCCTTTTACAATCGCGGAAATCCGATTTGTTCGGTCAAGGTCACTTAACAGCTGAATGGTCGATGTATATTGCGACACATTTTTCACTTTTCCGACTAGCCCTTGTGCTGTAACAACGGCCATATTTTTCTTCACACCATGCTGTGCACCTTTATTGACAATAATAAGCTCATCCCATTGTTCAGGGTTACGCGCAATGACGGTAGCTTGAATGGAGGTGAAACTTCGCAAGCTTTCCTTCTTGTCAAGCAGGTTACGCAGCCGTTCATTCTCTTCTTCAAGCTCTTTCGATTTCACCGATAGCGCAACGTACTCATCAAGCCTTGATTTTAATAGCTGATTTTCCTTATACACATCGCGAATTTCTCCGACGTTTTCAAAGAAACCCGCTGCATATTGAGCGGGTCGATGAAAGACTGATTGAAACCAACCGACAGAGTCTTTCACAAATTGTTCCGGCCATGTTAATTTATCCCTGTCATTAATCGAAAGTCCAATTAACGTAACGAGTAAAATAATGCTGATAAGCAGCAGAATCAAGCGTTTGTTCAAAAAAAATTGTGGCATGTTTTACACCTTCTTACGAAAAGCGCAGAGCGCCAGACATTCGGCTTCCTGTCTCCGACTGCCTCCAAGATGTGTTCGCCTTGAGACGGTGAGCCACTGGCGCTCGGAGCTAGACATCGTTGAATTTTTTTAGTTATGTTTTGCGTGAACGAGAAGTGATTCCTTGCTTAGATCGGAATAAATGAAGGTTTTCTAATGCTTTTCCTGTTCCAATTGCAACACAATCTAACGGCTCTTCAGCGACAAGCACTGGCATCTTTGTTTCTTCACTAATCACTTTATCTAAGTTACGAAGCAATGCCCCGCCACCTGTTAAAACAATCCCACGGTCCATAATATCTGCCGCAAGTTCTGGCGGTGTCTTCTCAAGTGTATTCTTTACAGCTTCGACAATTGAATCAACTGTATCCTGCAATGCACCTGTAATCTCATCTGCTGTTATGGTAATCGTCTTCGGCAGTCCTGTTAACAAGTCACGACCGCGAATATCCATATCTTCAATGCTTTCTGCCTTAGAAGCCGATCCGATCTCAAGCTTAAGAGCTTCTGCTGTTCGTTCACCGATCATAAGGTTGTATGTTTTCTTAATATGTTGAATAATCGCGTCATCCATTTCATCACCTGCGACACGAATAGACTGACTTGTAACGATTCCGCCTAATGAAATAACGGCTACTTCTGTCGTTCCACCGCCAATGTCAACAACCATACTTCCTGTTGGTTCCCAAACCGGTAAGTTCGCACCAATTGCCGCAGCAAACGGCTCTTCAATTGTAAATGCTTCCCGCGCGCCAGCTTGCTTTGTAGCGTCCTCAACAGCACGCTTTTCAACTGCGGTAATTCCAGATGGCACACACACCATCACGTTCGGTTTGCGTGAAAAAGCAGACTGATTCTTTTGAGCCTGCTTAATAAAATGCTTTATCATAATTGCAGTTGTTTCAAAATCGGCGATAACCCCATCCTTCATCGGCCTTACAGCTACAATGTTTCCAGGTGTTCTACCGATCATATTCTTCGCATCATTTCCTACTGCTTCGATCGATCCTGCATCCGTACGTAACGCGACTACAGACGGCTCACGAACAACAACACCTCTTCCTTTCACATAAACGAGGGTGTTCGCTGTTCCTAAGTCAATGCCCATATCTCGCGAAAAACCACCTAAACCTAGCATGTATGTATCTTCCTTTCTTAATGTCCAAACGAATTACATATTTGAATATATTTTTCCTAAAAGGCAATTTGCGTTCTTAGTTCAAACGTTTAACATTTTAATTATAAGACAAAAAAAAGGAAAAGGATAGTGTTACACATACCCTTTTTCTTTCATGCTTACATATTTTCTTTCCCCAATTATTAGGTGGTCTAACATTTCTATGCCAATTAATTTTCCACATTCCACAAGTCGTTTCGTTACTTCAATATCTTCTCTGCTAGGGCTGGGGTCGCCAGAAGGGTGATTATGAATACAGATGATCGAGGCAGCTGAGCGTCGGAACGCTTCTTTGAAGACCTCACGCGGATGCACGATCGAGGCATTCAAGCTTCCGATAAAAATGGTTTGTTTGTGGAGGACTTGATTTTTCGTATTTAAATAGAGGCATATATACCTCACATAAATACAAAGATAAGCCTCTTGGTACCTTATTCTAAGTTTATTACACCCAAATGCCGGTACTCAAGGTAATTTAGGTGGTAACTTTTTCTACTCAGAAACAGCATTGTCTATTTGGAAAATTTTTCTCTTCTATATAAATGTGTATGTTTTGCAATTAAGAAAGGATAATATTACCTTCGGTTAGGTTTACTGAAATATGACAGTACAGGTAAGAGGTTTATAGAAAGTTAAAATTATTCTAATAAAGCCGCTTAACATTTAGTTTAGCGGCTTAAATTCAGGAAGAACATTTATTTCTTTGTAATCCAGGAACATTGAACAGACATACCCTCCATTGCCAACCCAGTCATGTGTAATACACTTAACTGCATGCTCCACTAGCTCTTCAATAGAAGGTTTATGTTCAAACCCAAGATAAGCAATGTAGATGTCACCTTCTTCTCCATTCCAGTCTTTGAAGAATACAATTGATACTTGGTATTTTTGCTCTGGCATTTGGTTCACTCCTTTTGTTTTGTTAACAAAAGGATATGATTTTTAATCGTATGAATCAAAACAGGGATTTGTTAAATTCGCACTTTAAATTCTGTTAAGCTTTGTCAATATGCGTCGAAAATAGCGTGGTTTGGGCTTGAATTTCTCTATTCAAGATGCGAATTTATGAAATTGGTATTTTTATTTTTTCTAATAAAAAAACCTTACTCATTAGAGTAAGGAGCAAGTTAATAAGGGTGGTAAAAATCTATAAAAATTATAATAAAGGCTAAAGAGGTAATCGGAAAAACAATATCCCCTATAGAAATTCTTCCTTTTACTTCTTTTTTAAAGAATGGAATTAGACCTAGGGTGAAATGTTGAATAAAGTATAATAGGCTAAATACAATAAGAAAAGTTCCAAACACAGATATCCCATTTAATATTAAATTCAAATTCAACCCTCCTTTTCCATCTTTACTTTATTAATTATTTTTATTTTCTAACGCATTGAGTAACTTGCTTAATTCTTCAGGAGTTTCAATATCTAAGTCATCCATATACTCAGTCATAATCATTTCTTTATGTTCACGCTTTTGTTTATCATTAAGGAAGTTATTCACTTCGGATATAATGCTATTGCTTTGAAATTCCAAAGAACCAGGTCCATCTTGACTTGGAGGATTAATCGTTATCCCTCCACCTGCAGCTGAAACAATCAACACTCCTAATGCAAGAATTGAAAGCATTGGACCTCTTAATTTTACCTTTCCGGGTGAATTTACATTTATTTGAGTTTCAATAGCGTCCAGGTCCATATAAATTTTATCCGAAAACTCATTTAATTCATCGGCTAAATCGAGAATTTCTTTTCCTAGTGCAAAAAAAGATAACATTGGAATGTTCTCTTCTTTCTTCACTTTTAAAGATAATTGAGCATATTCTCCTCTTATATAAAAATCATGGATCATACTTTCAATTACATCATTATATTCATTTGCATCCGTAATTGTGTGTTGAGCATGTTGCAGAAGTTTGAACATAGGCATATCAACATCCCATTTGTGCACCTCTTTAATCCATTTTACCTTTTTCCTTTTCTCATAAGGGCATAACTTAGGATTAGCTTCTAATTCTTCTTCTGTAACAGCTTCTATATAACACTCATCTTCTAATACTTCCCCAATGGAAAACTTATTAGACGAAACACCTGTAATAACTACTGTGTCACCTTTTTTTATATGATTTTTAAAAATTCTTAGTTGGCTCGCAGTAGTGCCAGGTCTAGGTTTATCAGGGTAGTGTTCTTTTATCTTATGTGTCAATTCTTCATTGGTCAAATTATTAATATCTTCTAACTTAATCTCTTCCCAATTGATGCCTATGAACCCTTTCCTTCTAAATTCCCCGTAATACTTTCCTGATTGAGTTCTTACTAACCAGTAGTTCTTATCAGCCGGAATTACTGGAAACATATTCATAGCGATCCCCCCACTTATGTAATTTTTTTCTTTTTTCACTTTACTATAAAGTAGCAAACAAAAAAAGTCTTAACACAAATAAAATATAGCCCTGATGCTGCCACCAGGACCTTCAACAACTACTCATATGGTCGGTACTTCTTTCGAAGTTGCCCGAACTCTTTTTTCTTTTCTAAAATACTGCTCTTCAAGAAGACCTTAGGCTATTCCTTAGCTGGCTGTAACTTACCGCCTCTTACTAAATGTCCTATTCGAGCTTTTGATACCCCAAGCAACTCTGCCGCTTCTTTCACAGACAAAAGTTGTTCATTCAAATAGTCCAATAACTCTTAAGCGGATACAAAATGGTATTTCATTATTCTTACCTACTTCCAAAAGGTTTACTTAATGCGAACAGGCTGACTACCAAAGCTTAGACACTAACGATCATTGTTATCATGCCCACTTAAACCCCTCCTCGCTATGTGCTATTTTTCAGATTGGGAACGGAGGCGCAATCCCTAATGCTTACTTGACATCGGCTTACTTGTCGGTATCTTTTTGCTTTCGCGCCCTTATCATGTACAGGTTGATGAAAGTAGTGAGCAAATTTGTAATTGCTGTGATTAGCAGTATCCACTTACTTCAATATATAAGCCCTCACAAAATTGGAGGGCTTTATTGTTATTTCAATTCTTTCTGCAGTTGCTTCAAAGCCCACTTCCCACTCCCACTTGAAGTACCTTTCTCATGCAGTAGTTTAGCTAGGTACAAAATTTGATTTGTGTTGTATTTCTTCTCCATAAACTCACCCCTTATGACAGCTTCATAATCAAATTCAGGGCAGGCTTTCCAAGCGTACCCCGGGAATTCATTGTGCCCTTTGGTGCGCCTGTAGTTAGGCATGTCCTTTTTTAACGCATAATGCAAGTCGTACAAAGATTTCTTTTGTTCATCCGTGGGTTCTTCACTCCTAAAATCACCAACAAGACAAATACCGATAGCCTGCTTATTGGAATTTCCTACGTGATAACTTAACACACCAGGATTGTGACACCAGATAATTGTTCCATCCTTTAAGATAACAAAATGATATGCAATTCCTGGCCAACCGTGAGTACGAACATGGTAACGAGCAAATGCTTCAGCAGAACCCTCTTTAGTAAGTGAATGGTGAATAGCTTGATCACGTTTAGATCCAATTCCATAATCCTTATACTCCTTCCACGCATGAGAAGGCAGCTTGTAACGTCTATCAACAAGCAGCGGCAACAATTCAAAATTATACACTTTTTTCACCATCCCCAATACCAGGTGTAGCCGGGTCGATTACAATACCTCCAGCTACTAATACAGATAAAATTGCATCGACCAAACGTTGATATTCACCCGCATCTATAACATCAAATCTACCAAGAACTAACCCGGTAAGAGAAAAAAGAGCTACCCAAAAAGGATAGCTGCGCAACCGAGATTTAACATCGATTTTACTCATCTTAAAAACCTCCATTCAAAAATTTATTTAATGCTGCTATCAATTGAAAAAGCCACGGCGAGGCTACCGTGACTGTTAAGCCAATAATCCATTTCCGATTGTTTTTTCTATCTTCTTCAGTCTCCTGTACGACTTCCATTGCTCTTTTTGCTAATTCAGTCGCTTCTTTCGCTTGAGCTAGAGCTTCTTGGCTACGCTGGTCTGCCGTTACTGCAACATCTGTTTTCTCTTCCATATGCGTCATGCGTTGTTCCAGTCGCTGTAACACCTGGCCCATCCCCTTTACTTCATCGAATATTTCCCGAAATCCAATTGTTACACCATTTTGCTCCAAACCTCTTACCTCCTTTTTTCATAAAAAATAACGCTTTAATTTAGCGTCTTCATAGTTACCTCTGTATGTGATTGTTGAGCCAGTATTGTTTATGAATTCAACCGAATAGTTCCCCCATTTAATTGCAATCTCACTGCTGTCCGCCTGTCTGTACTTTCCTTTGAGTCGCAAATCAAAGGATATATTTCTGTTTGCTGCTTCACCTGCAGATGAAGCAATTTCTAACAAAAAGGCAAAACCAATAAAGTCAGGCGAACCATCTGGTGTGGAAGAATAAAATTGTTTAATCTCTTCCCATGTTAGCGATTCAATATCTGCTTTTGTGTTCCCTTCTGCGGCAGCAAGTTGAGCATCCGGACCACCTCCTTCAGTTAAACTGGAACCTACAAGTACAAACGAAATTCCATCCCATTTGTACCAGTCAATTCCGTCTCTTGTGAGCAAAACTCGAACATGGCCGTTGCCGCTTTCCAAGAATTCAAGCAAAATCTGATGTATCTCTTTCACATCACGCAAATCAAAAAGCCCGTCTGCGATGACGAGCTGAGCTTTTGGAACGGCGCTTATTTGTTGCTGCATTGATGGCACTGTACTATCTGGATTAGCCACACGATAAAAAAGTTTTCCGTCAGTTAAAACAGGCGCTACGATTGTAGGGTCAATCGCTTCCATTCCATAATCATTAAAATCAACTTCTGTCGGTTCTGCAGCTGTTGTTACAACTTCCCAAGCCCCCGTTTGTTGGTTATAGGTTTTCCATGCATTTTCGTGGTAAACCAAAGCCTTAATAACTGATAATCGCTCTATCTCTAGAATTGGTCGAAATCCACCTAAATTAGTTAAATGGGCTGTTCCATTTGCACCTGCAGACCAAGATGATGCAAACTCATTACCTCTACTGCTTCTGTAGGCAGACGAGGAAGATGTCGTAGAACTCCAACTCCATATACCATTCCAATTCCAAACATTATTGTCCCCGGCCACAAAAGAATGTTCGTATATACCTAATTTACTAATACAAATAGGAATACTTCCGGAACCACCGTCATTTCGAACTCCATTCGATATGAATAAACGGTAATCTTCGTATAGTGTGTCGTTGTCAATTGTAAAATACTTCTCTACGTTAGGCCTCCAATTCGTGTAAGTTATAGTTTGTGTGTCTAACGTTACCCAGCTAGACCCATCGTATCCTTGAAACTCCCATGCAGTAGGTACGTATGCTATATTCCCAGTGGTGGACGGGAAGTAAGGAACCTTTATCCCGTAAGATTTTACAACTTTGGTTTTTTTATGTTTATAGCTTAACCACGAAGGAAATGTACCATTACTTTCCCAAAAATCTGAATTGTCATTATTAAATGCTTTATACCCGAGGGTGATACCAGCGTCTGCATACGTCGAACTTTGGTTAACCACACCCTCAGGAGTTGTGTTACTTGTCATATTTGGAACAGAACTTACGTTGTTAACAATGTACTTATCCCATTCATTATTAGGGTCGGTAGCATCTATGCCGCCTGTTAGTATTCGAGTAACATAATTAAAATCACTAGACTGAAACGTATTTCCGTCGTTCATAACTACTCTAATGTTATCTACATAAAAATCCGCATACCTTAGTACTGCTACGGATTCAACACTTCCTCTAAACTCAATAACTTTTTTGCCAGTAAGATTAGAAACATCGATTTCTTGATTTAAAAATTCAACGTTCCTTTCCGTTTTATCCCAGTACGTTACCCCGTCAACGATAAAATAAGAATGTCCGTAATTATTCTGAACATCCTCGTGGGATAAAGTTTTGGCATCAAAAATAATCTTGTCAATATTGGTAAGGTCTACTGTTTGTTGTATTCCTATATGGTGCTGGGACGAGAAAGTACTACTATACGCACAGTTAAGGTAAAAAGATTTCCCACCACTTGTGGACCAATCTGTTTTTACACCAGTCCCTTTTGTTCCATCTGCTTGAGGTAAGTGTTTATTAAAAACCCAACCTATACTTTCACCTAATTCAAAATCACTGTTTATAATAGGGGATTCTACTTCTAGACTTGATAAAGGAACACCACTACCACTCGCAATACCTGCACTATTCAACGTATCCCAACTAATACTGTGTTGAATATTTCTGTCAGCTACTAAACGTTTTCTCCCGTTCCAATCTTCCACCATGATGTAATAGAAATCTCCATTAGGTGTAGCTGAACTTGATGTAGGAATAAAATCATTAATTCCATCAACATATGTTTCTTCTCCTAGATTAGAAAAAGCACCGACTTTATTTGCACTTGCAGTATAGTGACACCGAATGCGTTTACCTACTTCTAGATCACGAATGTCAGTTACTTCGTCTGGATGAAGGAGTCTGCCTGTGTTATCTATGTCGATATCAGACAAACTAAAAATAGTTGAATCATTACTTCTAAATTTTATACTATGTTTTACATTTTCTAATCCGCTTATCTCGTAAAAGAGAGTACTTTCTTGGTCAGATCCTAACTCACTAAAGCTATCAATGATTAGACCGTCTAATTCTACTTGAATATCTGAACTTCTAGTTGTATATCTCCATCCAATAAACCTAAATTTTGTACCAATGAAATCAATAGAAATTTCTACATCTGTTGATATTTGATTGTAAGAATCGTTAAAATCTAACCCTTCACCTTTTAACGGGATATTTCTGTAGGAATACCTCTTCCAACCACTTTCGGGTGAAGTTATTTGATTGCCAACAGACGCAACTAGCTCTCCACTTTGCACATCTAACGCATCTAAAGTAGCCATCCCATTAGTAGGGGTAATCACTACATTGTATATTACATTTTTATCTAAATTTAGTAGTTCAAATATTAAGGTTATGTTTTGAGCTGAACCTGCTTCGTTGTAATGATACTCTTGTCCGTTTATTGTAATTTTCACATCGGTTGATCGATTAGATGCACGGTACGTAATAATTCTAAGACCTGTTCCTTTGAAGCGAAATTGAACTTGACCTGATGAGCCAAAATAATAATGTGTTCCACCATACAAGTTGGGGCTCGATTCTGACCCTCCGCCTTTTAAATTAATATAACTATGCTTATTGTCATACCTTTTCCATCCGCTCTCTGGGGCTGTAAGTTGATCACCTACTGTAGCCATTTACAACTCACTCCTTTCTTTTAGTTTTCTTTGTATTGAAACACAGGGCGGAAACCCCTACTAGAAAAAATTTCGTTACTTAATTGTCCGTGTATAGACAAAGAAGAATCATACCCTCTCCCAATTCTATGCTTATTTCTTACGTCAGTTCCCAACCATCCATTTACAGGTGTTTCTTGACATAGCGTTACAATTCCACTCCAATGAAACACTTCATCTAAAGTAGCCCCATCTGCAATTAACTTACTAGGAAAATTCACAATGTATTTATCCCACTCATTATTCGTTGGAAAGCCACCATACCCTTTATCTGTTAAACTCATATTTCCATTTTCGTCTGCGCAAGCACAACCACCTGTGAGAGAACGAATGTATCCATTTTTAACGATAGTGTTATTTTCATCTAGGAGGTTAGAGTACTTTCCCTCTATCCACTTCTTGCTATTTAGCCAATCCCAACTTTGTGAATGAAGAACCACTCTATCTGCTACTAATAACCCTTTGGCTACTTTAATGCCGTACCAATAATACCCTGACATACCTGTTACTCCACCTATCGGAGATTCTGAATTTCCATTATCTACGTTTATTTGCCAAGAGTCGTAGTCAACCCAATTCCATAAAATATAATCCCCGATCTTCATATCCACTATATTTGTCCTTAACTGTCCTGTTGTTGCTGGCGCTGGCATATTAACCACCTCTATACTTTCTTTAAAAATGAACCTCCTAAAAACTAATTCTTTCAACATTCTTAAACTGTCTAACGTCAATCTGCCCTTCAAATACTTTCACTGAACCTTGCACACCAACTTCATTCATCTCAGATGTGTATTCTGTCTTCAACTTCATCTCACCATCGAAAACAACATACTGGCTATCAAATTTAAAGTCTGAAGCTTCACCATTTGTAAAGCTAGAATAATCGATTGACACGTCTGACTCTCCTTCTAAAATCAAGGCAAACGCGTGTCTGTCAAACGTAAAATTCGATGTTGAAAGGTTGATTGATTTGACGTCTCCTGGTCCAGCTGAAAGTTTAACAAATTGCGAATATCCATTTCCCCCACTGGAACTGACGATGGGCTGTATTTTCCCTGAATTCACATCATTCTCAAATACTTCAGATGAGGTAAAATCAATAGAAGCAATGTATATAGCTCCATTTTTTACAATTAGGTTATTTACTTTATACTCCTCGCCCTGCTGCCATTCTTTTGCTCCACCTTGAGATGAGATTGTGATTGTTTTTCCGATTGGATCTACGGTCAAATCGATGTTTTCACCTTGTAATAATTCCACGACATCATTCACTGTTGTTGCAGCAACATCCACTCCATTAGCCCGCACTGTTGCAAAATATTTGTTTTCACCAAGTCCATATTTGGCTAGCTGCATCTTAGAAGGCATACACGTTCACCTCACTCATGATCAATAAAAATTTCAAATTGCAAAGGTTCTAATCCAGTATATTGCGGAGCACCCTTCTCAACCTTTAGCCAAAACATCTGCTCTCCGCCTGGAACCAACGATGTAATTGCCAGTGTATCGCTATAAGTACCTGGAACGCCTCCAACGTCTGAAGATATGTCAGCCCACTGGTACCCGAATTTTGAATCGTACTGTTGAACCATTAGTTCAATATTTTGTGCAGTCATTACATTACTTGGGTTTTTTAGCGTCATTTGTACTTCCAGTTTTCCGTTCTGCATGTAACCGATATCTGTCTCTGTATCAGGTGCAAGTTCAGCTCCATTTTGTTCAACGATTAGATATGTTCCGTATTCATATACATCGCCGCCATAAAATTCTGAATCAATAGAGCCTATTAATGTATTGGTTTCATCTTTAACGTCTATTCTGCCGCTTAATGCGAGACGAGGAATTTCAAAAAGCACATAAGTGGTGCTTTGTTCAACTAGTTTTGATGAAACAAGTGAATTCGAATCATCATACAGTTCAACATTCCAACCAGGGAGTACATTTGTAATATAGAGTTTATCCCCTTTGCATAACACCATCCTATCTACATCAAAAGGAATGGTGCTGCCGCTTTTTAAAATTACACCAGCCTTTCCAGCTTCAAGTTCTGCGCTGTCTATATATTCAACTGTATCTCCTGTAACTCCGTAGAAGTCCCACACAAGCCCCATTCTTACTGCACGATATTTATCGTAGCTCTTTCCGCTAGTAAGCAACGTTTCTAGCAATTCGATTTTTGTTTCACTATCTTTCCAAACAATTAAGCCTGCCCTATCTACACTTTCGACTGGTACAAAGTCTGCCCAGAATTCAAGTGCTATGTCTTGTACAGGCAAATTAAAAAGCGCAAGAGTGTCTCCTGCGCTTGGCATTAATCTTAAATAACCTGGATTTTCTGTAGCATTAGCTTGACCTGAAATATTCCACCTAGAGTCTAGTATGTCAAATTGGTCATTTACAATAAGACCCGTTTCCCTGCGGTACATCCGCATAGCTGTCACCGCCTTAATAAAACTTTCTCCAATCCCAAATTGAATAAAAATTCGGCTTACCGAGCATTAGCCAAATTAATTCTTCTTCATCAATAAGCGTGCCAGGAATAGTTCCGCCTGGGATAATGCTTTCCCATCGATTTATTCTTTTGAAAGTCTCTAAAAATACATATATAGCACCCTTCTCAATAAATCGATTGCCCGACACATCCATGTGATATAGGGAAGGGATAATCTTTTTAGCATTTCCTGAATCATTAAACAAAAGCTGTGTATCGTAATGAAGATCGCGTGTGAATTTATCAAGCCAGTGCTGATAAGCATCATATACGTTTATTCGTGTACCGTTATGACCTTCATGCAATATAACATGTGAATGATTTACTCTTTCATTAAATCGACTTTCGAAGAAAAGCGAATCGCGTTCATTCTTCCGAAGGTACTCTTCGCTAAATAACTGTTTGCTTGTTATTAGTTTTTTTCTAGTCAGGTTTATTAAAGATGAATTCATCATGTGTTGGATTTCTTGTCTGCGTCCTTCAACATCTCTACTTAAAATGGACCGATAAAATTGTTTGACTGCAGCTGTTTGATAAATGTGTTGCAACGAAGTTTGCAAAGGGGATCCTTTGAATCGATAATTCTGTGAATTAGTTGCTTCAAATGTAATGTTTCTGATTGCTTTATCATGTGTGAACGTATGGCCAAAGAAACTGAGAGACCTTTTATAAGTGCTGATACTGCTTAAATTTGCTAACCTCATTTGGTTTAATTGCAGTCTAACGTTTTCAATCATAAAGGATGTATAGTTTAATAATCGATTTAGATAATCGTCTTGATGCTTTATTGTTTCTTTAATACCGTGTTTGACTGATTGTTCTTTATGAGATGTAACTGCAACCTTTGGTACCTGTTTATAGCGTTCATCTTCAAATAATAAAGATTCTTTGCCAAAGAGTTCCCCATTTTCTTTATTAAGATGAACTGACCGGTGTATAAATGCTTTTCGAAGTTCATCAGCTTGAACTTTCCCCGCATTCAGTGCAACTAACCTTAGTACCTTCTCCTGCTTCTCATTCAATGTATGGTGCTCATTTTGACGAGATAGTGTTAAGCTACTAGTTATTTCTGAATCATAAATATTGTTCCTCTTAATTATATGTGAACCAGCACTGACGGAATCTATTTCATTTAATCGTTTAGACGCTTGCGTGTTCGATATGCTAACCGATTGAACTCGATCACGTTCAGCTATGTGTTTATCCGTTATTTGTATTTCTTGCTCATTCTGCCTTGATACATAGCTTGGGTGTACAATCTCGATTTCATTTGACTGTATTTTTTGTACAGATTCACGCTTATTGTGGTAAACGTGATGTTTATGAATACGGTCACCTAGTTTATTTTCAACATGCTTGAATTCTCTATGCTTTGTTCCTGATAGTTTTACATCATTTTCTTTATGTGAAATGTTTTCTCTGTCCATTGAACTTTGCACTGATACAGCTGGTTCATAAACACTGTATTTATTCATTCTTTCTGCAGCTAAGAATGAATCTAGTACCGAATGGACGCTTTTAATTCTCTTTCCGTACGAATGTCCCTCAACCAGCTTGGCAGGCAATACAGAGCGTACAGGAAGCCTGAAAATATATCGAACTTTTGTATAAAGCCACGCCTTGTACATATTCAATTCAAAAGAATATTTTTTACTTAGCTCATGCTGGTTAACGTGCAACGCATATAGCTTTCTCAAGTATACGTCTGCTATCCGGCTTCTTATGATGTATGGATTAGGTTCACAATGAACATGTACTTTCAAAGCATACCGTTTTGATTTAAAAGAAGTGCTGGCTTTTATTCCATATTGCTTTACCTTCACCGGCCAGCACCTCCTCATTAATTACGTAAGATTATCAACTAATATCGCCACTCCAATTGGAGCAAACGGACTCACATTTTCAATACAAAACGGTGTTCGCGGTGTAGTAGGTAATGAATATCGATACTTTTGTTTATATAAATAACTTGCTAGAACTTTTGCTCCAGCTGTCGGTGGGGTTGTAAATTCAATTGTCTTCGTGTCAGGGTTATAAGTGTAATCAGAACCTTCTATTACTGCTGAACAATCTACCTGAACCTGCAGCGTACCTGTTTGAGCTGTTCGCTTTGTATCAAAGGTTTTACGTTCACTATTTCCGTCTCCAAGCCATTCGTTGGTAACGGTTTCTTCAACCTCTAAATCATCCGTTTGAGAAATACCTTTCGGGTGACATGCATACATATCATCGAGTTCCCCGACTTCTCCATCATTGGGGTGAACGATAAATATTCGACTGAAATGATGTTTGTCAGTATATTTAGATGGATTCAAGCGCCCATCATTTAATGGATCAATGGCCTTATCATGTGTAAAGAAGCTCAAATAATATTTTTGATAATACGCTCCTCCAATCGATTGCTGAATCAAGACACTATCATTTCCGTTTGATGTTTCTGCTCCGTAATCGATTATCACAGGCCCCAACTTGCTTCCAGGGCTGTATTTGATTTCATCGGAATCTCTTGTTCCTGATATGAGCGCCATATTCATTCTTGGCGATTGGTCAAACAGCTTAACCTTGCCTGCGTAGAAAGGGGAAAAATAAGCCTCATCAGCTCCACCAGCTGCATCAGGACGAAAGATTCCTGTTATCCGGTCCTTATTGGCTTGCCCCCAATAATACATATAGGAGTCGCGTTGCCACGCTGCACTAAATTGATCAGTAGATACAAATGACATTACGGTAGGTGGTGACGGAATCATATAAACAAGTGATTGATATACAGCTTCCATCAAACTTTCTATATCATCAGGATTAAATGAGTCTACTTCATAATCATTTATAGTGGTATTTGCAGTTCCTACCGGTATTCCACCTGCTAAAGATGTATAATCTACTGTTATTTCAGAACCTAATGGCGGAGCTGTATTAAAAGTGATTAGACCTGTTTCGTTGTCTACTGTATACTCTGTGGCGTCAACAAACTGTGCATCAATGTATACCTTTAAAGTTCCGCTTTTGATAGGAGAAGACGGTGTATAAAATTCTGTTGTAGTTCCATCTCCATCAGCAAGTTTTAAAGCTACATTTCCTGGAACGATTTTAGTATATGATACGGAAACAACCTTCCCGCTTGAAGGGGCGGTATTAAAAGTAATGTCTCCGGTTTCCAAATCAACTGTATACTCTGCAGAATCAACTAGATTATTATCTAAATAAACTTTCAAAGTTCCGTCTTTAATTGGTCCAGAAGGTGTTTTGAAGATAATTTTCACACCATCTCCGTTACCAATGGTAATTCCTGTGGTCGTTCCTTTCTTTTCTTGAAGATATACGGTTTTAAACGTAAAAAAAATAAGCCTATTTGGAGGCTCTGGTGCATTCCAAGCTAATTTGTATGTTGCCGAAACAACTTGACCAGGTTCCGGAGGCGTATCGAACGTCACTCTACCAGTCACTAAATCAACTTCATATTCTGCTTCATTGACTGGCACATCATCTATATGCAGCGTAAAGGGTTCATCGTCGCTAATAGGAAGGATTTTAACTTGAAATTCAACTTGTGTTCCATCAGCTATTCCTAGTTTTCCAAAGTTAGTATCGTTAAAAATAATACGCTGATCATTAAATTTAGAAGCGCTAGTATCATAACCATGCACCATACCCAAGTGTCTTATCTGCCCGTCTGTCCCTTTTGAGCGAAACAAACGGACATCTCCGAATTTTTGCCCTTTGTATATTCGATATTTCAAGAAATTATTCCAGCCTTCATTTTGAAAAAGGTCAGTTAAATCATCAGCAAAGCTTTGAATATATGAGGTTTTATCAAACCACGTCATGAAACATCACTCTCCTCGAGTAAACCTAACCCTACAGGGCGATAAGCAGTAGCAGGTATTTTAGTGAACGGTGAGATAGCCTCAATTAAAAAATAACGATAGTTATCGTATGAATCAGGACAGTATTGCTTTTCTACCTTTAAAATATCACCGTCTTGAATGGACATTGGCATTGTTGCAACGCAATTAGGTAAAATTCCTACATCACCATCATCCGCATGTTTAATGTAAATTGTAGATGAATGAACTTTGTTTGTATGTCTTGAAGGATTGTATTGATAATTCAAAAATGATGAACCGCTCTGGCGGAACGCTCGCGGGTACTCACCCCCATTTGGTCCTTTCCGTTCTGGCGGCATAGCGTTAGGCGAAACTTTCATGTTCAAATGGTGTGCTTGGTACCTCGAACCGCCAATTGTTTTATGAACCATAATGTTATCTACTCCGTTAGATGGGTTAGACATGTAGTTTTTTTGCAACGGTTGCAGAATAGAGTTTATTGGAGTCACACTATCAAATTCATAGTTTTGTTGTTTAGATGCCGTCGCACTTCCGGCAAATAGTGCATTCATTTTAAGTGTTTCATCGTGACACGCAAATTTCCCCCAAAACACAGGCATCATCGGAACTTGGTTTGAATCATAAGCAGCCGCTGCATCCGGCTCGAATATGACAAACATGGTTTCTCCATCTAACTGACCTCGAAGACGAATAATACTATCATTCCACCAGTTTGTATTTGTATCGACAAAGTTTGCTCCATGATCTGATTGATAGCTTTCAAGTGCTGGGACACGAATTCGTGCTTCCGCGATTGGCGACTGTAATAAATCTGGACGCGATTCCACCACCGTCACACGTAAAATTGGGTCACTTTGCGTAGGAATTGAATCGACTTTTGTTTCTATCACTTCAATGTCAAGCGCTGCTCGTTTTAAATCCCCTTCCCAAACAATAACAACATCCTCACCAGCTGGGGAATCAGTATTAACCTTTGGTACATGATTTGGCTCTTTTTCAAGCATGTACATGTACAATGTGTGTCCTTGTTTAAATAAAGGGAATTTATTTGTAAAGAAATTGGCTAAGTTAGCGTATTGATTGGCTTGGTCATTTTTAGGCTGCGCCTCATTTGGGATATCAAACATCATCATCGAAATATCTGCACCTATGGCCAAACCAAAGTACATGCCGGCCTGAGACTTCCAGATATAATGGTTCGCTACAAAACAATTAAATTTTGTAGAAGGAAAGGTCTCACTTAAAAATTCAGGGTCTAACCACTTTTTATCAAAAGCTACTTTCTTGAATTGCAGGACTAATTCCCATCCAGCTGTTGTTAATAACGATGATAAATTATTTTGAAGTTGTCCTTCTTGAAGTCTTTCATCGATCCAAGGCATCTTTTAACCTCCTAATCTCTTAACATAGAAAAATCGACAGCTACAGATTTATTACTGCCGCTGTCGTTGTGATAAATGAGTTCTATTTTTTCACCGGCTTTCACGGGAACGATGGCCATTAGATATATACCTTGCGGCACACGTTTGATATAAGATGATTCAATAACGAGATTGCTGTTCACTTTCAAATCCCATCTGTCCAACTCTTCATTTCGTCTAGCATCAACTGCAACAGCAATCAGCTCAACATCGAATGAAAGTGTGAAAGAATCTATTACAGGTCCTGTGCCATTTGGTATGGTGATGCGCCTTCCAAGCGTGTATGGTTTTGGCTTCGTTGGATAAAACGGTGGGTCAAGGCGACCTCCGCCTAGATAACTCGTTTCAAAAACCAATATTCTTCCTCCTATGGGATCGTGATTGTCGGCGGGATGGTTCCACCGCTTCCGCTACCAGGTGTGCCTAACGTTTGAACATCAACACTTTCTAAAATGCCATTTGTATATTGAAGTGTATATGTTTCGCTGTATCCATTTGGACAAGATGCGATTACCTGGTACAGAAAAACGCCACTGTATATCAAATCAACGGTATAAACAGTTTGTCCGTTCTCTTCACCAATCACTTGCGTCAACCTTCCATTAGATCGAACAAGACGCACCGGAACTTTTGCATCCAAGCAAGTGCAGCACGTTTGACCATTTCCTAGCCCGTCTACCTCTTTTTTCATCATCTTTTTTAGCATGTATTCAACCGGATAATACAAGTTATCGTGCGGTACCAAGCATTCACCTCCTACGTAAATTCAAGTTCGAGAAAATCAAAATATCCCTGTTCTGAATAGCTGGTCCGAATACCTTTGACCACATATTTTGCTGAAGCAGTTGATACAATCTCTTTTACTCGACATAAATCATATAATTCAATTCCTGGATGACCTACACTGGCAACTGATATTGACCGAAACTTCTGCCGCATGCGACGAAAGAAAGCTGCAGCTGCCATTTGTCGTTTCGCTTCCGTATCTGCCCACGGTATGTCAAGGACTTCTTCTCTAAACTGTCCATTCATGACATGATCTCGAAAAAAAGAGTTCACATAGGCATTCATACCATTTTCTGATTTGACCAGTACGTTTGAAAATATATCAATATCATCAATACGGTAACTCAACGACTGCAGGTTAATTGTCTCATCGAGGACATGGTCAGCTTGACTGCTTTGAGAATACTGCGGAACAGGCTCAACAATCGTCACACCGTCTGAGTTCGAGTGAATACGAGTATATGTGGAAAGTATTAAATCTGATACATACGAATCCCATGTACGACCTCTCTTAATCTCAAACTCTTTTACATCATAAATACTGTTTGTACCATGAATGAGTATTGGTGAAGCGCTGATCGATAAACCTATTCGGCTGTGAATATCAATCAATATGTCTCGAGCTGTTGTGTTTGTGTACTTATAGCTTTCACCAGTGATATTAGGGGTCTCCACCAATACTTTTTTATACATTGTTCTCCCAGTAATGGTTATTGTCTGCATTTCCGCATTCATAGCAACGGTATCCACTAGACCAGTGATTTGTTTTAGTAAATCATTTTCTGTTCCATAGCCAAGCCAAATTTCAACTTTTGTATTTGGCCATATCACCCCAGGCCAAGCATCTGACCAAGGATTATGAGATGGCTGCCCTCGGTCCATGCGGCTCAAGTCGTCGATTTTCCATTCCGCATAATCCGGCGACAGCCAGCCATCTTGATTGTCTGCTACAATGCGGAATTCTCCTGCTGGCGTATCCCAACGTTGGTCAACATCAATACTCATCACGCGATCTAAACGCATTTGTTCATTCGTGTTTTTATTGAAAAGGAAGACCGCTTGATTAGGCGCTCTTCCCGAAATTTGAAACTGTGATGATAAGTATTGAAGTAAGTCCGGATGAATCAGCCTCAATGTCCGACACCTGCCAATGCTGGTGAATGCAGCACACATTTCACCAGATATATTTTCCCTTTCTTGACTTGTTCTAAGGATTGAGGCAATAGAACACCACCATACATTCCTTCTTCTCCTTTTAGAATGTAGTCGCTTGTCAATCCCTTCATAAACTGATGATAGTTTGTTGTACCTTTGAAGATTAGCTGCATTTCAACCTGACAACCACGTTCAGATGTTGACTGATATCGTGTAGAACCATTTAATATGTTAATGCGAATCATTTCTTCCAGTGGCTGAGGTGGTTTTGCAAGTTCAATAGCTTCAATGATCTGCAGTTCCGGAAACTCTGTACAGTTCAAAAATCGTATTTTTGCTTCATCCCCAGCTTGGTAATTGCGAGTATTAAACTCAATAGTGCGGACACCTTCATCCACGAATACATAATGACGCGTCCACGGCCAACTAGCTCGATATGATGCTTTTTCATCACCATCAACTTTCACAAAAAATTCCCCTTGGCCAAGACGGCCATTTGCATCATTCGCTACTTTAGCATAAAAATCAAACGCCACCCAACCAGGTGTCGGAAAGGTGATATTTCGTAGAACACCACTTGTTACAGCAACTTCACCTGGTTCATTTACAAAGTTATTTCCACGTCTGTAAAGCTTTTTGAATCCCATATCCCTCACCTACAGCTTTCGAATTGCATAATTAAAGAAGTCTTGGGAAGCGTACGTTTGAATGTTTTTTCGAAGCTTTTCAATTGAGTCAACATCCGCAACATTTTTTACATTTAAATATAGATTTTCGATTTTAATAGTCTCTCCTTGCTGACCGCCAATAAAAGTTTTGGTAACAGGACCTGTGTTTTTTGTAGGATTGGTTTCTCTTCCGATGTTTGATCGCATAACTTGTCCTCTTTGCTTGCCTTTATCGATTATAGATGGGATAGCCAGATTAGATAACTCTGTTGCATTCGCCATTTTTTCTGCAGCTTGCCCGATTTTAGGCAAGTACCTGGTCATCCCAACCTCTAGCCCTTCACCTAAAAATCCACCGTATTCCACAAACACCTTAGACGGAGAAGCAATTCCTAACTTTTTCTTGAAGAATCCCATCACATTGTCCGCAACATCTGAAATAGCCTCTCTTGCCGCTTTTACTTTTGATTGAATCCCTTTCACTAATCCATTTACAACCTCGGCTCCTTTTTGAAAAAACTTTCCACTAAAGCTACCAATGATGTTAAGCATTTGTTGGAATTTTCGCCTTACATTATTCGCTGCATTTGCTAAGGCTCTTCCTACATCATTTGCGAATCTTCGAAATCGATTACCTAATCTTTGTGTTGCCCTCGAGATTTTATTCCAGTTTCGAACAACTAATACAACAAGTCCTACTACAGCCCCAACAATGAGTGCTATTGCAATAGTCCAAGGGTTTGTAAGTAATGGTATTAACATGCCTGCAAATCTAGCTAAAAAACCGCTTAACCTACCAAATATCCCAAAAACATTTCCAAGAACAGAAGGGGTTTTCCCTATTATTTGTCCAAACTTTGAAGCAGCTCCACCGGCTTTTGAGAATGCGCCAATAACTTTTCCAATTACTGACGGAATACCGCCCATAAACTGTGAAAGTATAGAAAAAAGCGTGAATATATTTCCGATTGAGCCAGCCAATGTCCCAATAATCATTAAGAGAGGTCCAATTGCAGCTGCAAACGCACCCCATTTCACGATATTTTTCTGTTGTTCAGAAGTAAGTGAATTAAACCACCCTGATAACAACTGAATTTTTTCCGATATAACTGGAAGCCACTGTTCAGCAATATCAAGAAGAACTTCTCCAAGAGGTATCAAGGCTTCTTTAGCATCCCCTATGACTCTTCTCATTCGTGCAGGAAATGCCTCTTTAATTGCCTCTCCTGCTTTGTCTGCAGCTCCCTCATACCCTTCAAGGCCACCTTGAACTTCAGCGAAAAACGTCGTAAATTCTGGACCTAAATCTTCTAGGGGTGTTCCCATCAAGGCAATTGCCAACGCGTCACGTTCTGCTTGGTCTTCAATAGCTGCCAATGAGGCCATGACGGTAGCAAACGCAGCATTCGATTCTTCTCCGCCACTCCGAATTTGCTCCATTACTTTTTCTGCTGGCAGGCCGAGGGCTTCCAAAGCCTCAATGCTGTCTTTTCTTCCTTCTTCACCAATCAGCAAAAATGTTTCTTTTGCAGTATCTCCAAGCTTGTCTAGTGACCAAACGCCCTTTTCAGCACCCTTTACAAAGATGTTCATCATTTCTTCTGATGTATAGCCAAGTGCCTTGAACTGTGGAGCATATTCAGAAATAGAGTCCATTAATTCGTCGCTAAAATCAGCTCCGTTTTGAATGGCATATGTCATCATATCAAAAGCTTTTTTACTATCATCGCCAAAAGTGGTCATTAATTGTTTTGCTGCTCTAAGAGTGCTGTTAATGTCTTGATCGAACTTTTGCTCGAGCATCACGGCATTACGAGTAATTTCCTCAAGCTCGGCTTCGTCCTTAATATCCTTAAAAAGCTGTTTTGTTGTAATCAATGCATTAGCAACTTGCTCCTGGGACTCACCAAAACCCTCATAGAAAACGTTTTGGACCGACTTCGCCAAAGATTCAGCTTCCGCTTTAACAACTCCTGTTTGCGCTTGAATATCTGCGACAAGGTTTTCGTATTCCATCGCAGCACTTACGGCTAAACCACCAATGCCGACAATAGGTGCTGTTATCCCAGCAGCTAGATTCCCTCCGACATCCTGAAAGTTTTGCCCGATGTCATTAAATTTATTTCCAAGCTCATTAAATGAACGTCCGACACTTTCAGCAGCTTGCGCTGCTCGAGATTCAATTCTCCCGATTTCTCGAATGGCCCCAGCATGTTCGATGACAATGCGACCGACTAGATCAAACAATTCAATCACGATTGTCACCACCAATCATACGTAATATATTTTGAGCTTTATCAATAGCTTCTTTAGCAGTTATTTCTTCCTCTTGATAAGAGCCGAGTCCAACACCATTCAAATATTCTTCATATTCCATCGGCTCGCCGTCAAAGATGCCAATAATCATATTCCGAATTTGCCAACCAAGAAATGCTGTCTTTGCATACTCATTTTTTTCTTCTTCATGCTTCCACTCGGAAATGTCCTGAAAAAGCTGCATCAATCGTGCATACGGCAATATATCAAGTACGTATTCATCGGTCCATCCATACCGTCCTTGGACTAAGTCTACTGCTTTTCTTACAGTGCGCTCGCTTTGTTCGCTATAGTCGCTCCCGTTCTTTTCTGAACGCTCATTTTGTCCATCATGGCGTTCACTTTGCTGAAAAAAGCCTTCATGTCGTTCCCTTCAAATACAGTTTGAAGTACATCGATTAGAGCGTCTGCCGGCATTTCTTCAAACTCTTCAACCTTCACTCCGATCTTGCTTGCAGCAAACTCCATAACTTCATTTTCAATGCGAGTTATATTTGAAACTAGTTTAAACCCTACTATTTTATAGTCGATCGAGCCTTTACCCGCAGGATCTTCACCATCTTTTTTACTTTGCTGCATCATACTTGCAAACTCACCTAATCCTAGCTTTGAAATCATGCGAACAAAGCGAAAAACATCCCGCGTTGAGAGACGTTTCACTTTGTATTCAGTTCCATCGATTGTGACCTTATCTCCCTCATTGAGTAATTCTTCCATCTTAATCCCTCCAAATAAAAAAGACTTGCTAAACGCAAGCCTTTTAATCTTTTAAATTATGGATTTACAGTGTATAAGAACGAGGCGACCATTGAGGTATCCGCCCCAACTACAGCAATAGCTTTAATTGTCGCTGTTGCTGTCAAATTAATAGGGGTCCCGCTATATAGTGTTCCTGTACTTGGCGTTGGTATACTTCCGTCTGTCGTGTAGTATATTTCTGCTGTCGGGTCTGTATGAAGCAATTCAACATCAACTGACGTTGTATGCGTTGTTCCGCCTGTAGGGTTAGCTGTAGGCATTGCAACAGGACTTCCGCCTTTAGGATACAAAATATAAAAAGGGATTGTTGTTGGTGCATCTTCTGTGTAACGTGATTCAAATTCTGCTTTTAACACCACATCATCTTTGCCCGTTCCAAACGGCAAATTAAATGCATCGATACATCGAGCGCGCTCCAACACAATAATAACTGGAATAGACTTCCCGGTAATCTCACCTACCAACGCGAGATTTTGAGCAGATGTTGGGGCAATCTCACCGTTGTGCTTAATAATGTCATAATCTGTATCATGAGTTTGAGCATTGAAAGATGGTAATTTCAAAAGAAGGTTATCGCGACTAATTTCAAGCAAGTTTGTCGAGACCTTGGCCACAGCTTTTATCAGCCATTCTGCACCTTCTACCGGTCCAAGCGTACCATCAATCTCAGCAACATGATATTCAATATCCATATTAACTTCATTACCGCCTTTTGTGGCGCCTAGCAGTTCTCCCCATGTTGACTCATCGTTTACTTTAAAGGCAGACAAATCAAAGTTTTTGTATAGAGCGCCAGGGCCAATCATCAGACGCTTGGTAGAACCACTTCTTAGGCCTGAACGATATTTATATGACATTTATTTCCCTCCTTTACAGTTCGTAACGAATGATAAACTTTACATTTAGCCCGAAAACGCTAGGGTCTTGCGATTCAATAGGTGTTGCTCGATCTAAGATAGAAATAATTCCGTCTGGCATGAGCCTGCGCCTATGAAGAAGATCTTTCAGTCTTTTATAAATAGCATAGACCGTTGATTTATTATTCTCTGCAAAAACATCAATTGAAAGCACTAATCGATTCAAAAGCTCATTCGCTTCCTGTGTATCAGACTCATTCCGCATCACAATATATGGCATATTCATTTTTTTCGGTGCATTTTCCTGAGCGATAGCCCTGAATCCTTTGTACGTAGAAAGGAGCGTTGCTAATAACATGTCATTTTCAAGAATACCTTGAATGCGATCGATTACATTCATCTTCGACCACCTACAATTTGTTTGATTTCTTCTCTTTTTTCTTCGAAAGTCGGCTTTAAATATGGTCTAGGTGCTTGATTATAGCGCCTTCCAGCAGCATCTACACCTACAAACCCAAATTCAAGCCGACGGGCATAGGGAACGCCGCGTGGACCTACCATTCCAACGAAACGATCTGGTAGTTGTTCAATTTCAAAGGAAATTGAACTTCTTAACTGCCCAAATAAAACTGCAGGCGGATCGCCTTCTGCCGAAGCAGTATGCCTCCGGTTTCTTGTACCAGGTACTTTATATTCATTGCCTGCTCCAGGCTTACTAAGTTTATCGATTACAGCATTTCTGACATGCAACAGCGCTCTGGTAAGATTTTCTTGTTCGAGCGCCTGTATGTCTTGCTGCGCTTGGCGAAAATAACTTCGAAATTCCATACCCATAATGTCACCCACTTTCCTTAATGACCAACACTACTTTTCTGATTTCAAAGTTTAAGTTCAATCTCTCCAAGGGTACTTCATAATGATGGCCGACATGTGATGGGTCTCTTGGCTCACTTTTAACTTCATAAAGTTTACCGTTATGAACAATACGGTCATTAGGTTCGATATCTTCCGGTAAACAGTAGAGAGTAAATACTGGTGTAAATTGCTGTTGTTCGTATTGTTTGACCTCATCATTTTTAGGTGTGCTTGTAGAAATACGACACTGGATATCCTTTTTGTGAACGAACTCTTCTTTCCATTCGTAGCCGTCGCGATATTCTTCTTCTCTAAAAACTGCTGCCGTATGAATCAATTGCTTCTTAAAACGTCGCTGACTTTTTCGGCTTGGTCTAGTCTTCATATTGGATATCTCCTATATCGTTCAAGGACAGACTTAACAGTATCAGTAATCCCTCCAACACCAATTGTTGATATTTTTGCGTATGACACCGACCAATCACCGATTTTTTCACTCGTAACCTGCTCATCTTCTTTACCTTCTTCATCAAAAAAGACGCTGCCGATTAGTTGTAGGCAAGCGTCTTCTAAATCATATGGCAATGTCCGAACATTTTCGGTATCGTTTGGCAGTACATAACCAGCCGTATATTCAACCACAGTGTCTTCCTTCCACTCAGCTTTGCGGTAAAGCATCCCTTCTTCTTTCATGAGAGTGACGTTAGTGTTTGTTTCACCATCAATTGAAAAAACATCTTGGACAGGATATTGCTTTAACAACAGCATATTTGTATGTGTTGCTTGAGCTACTTCTGTATGTTGCTGCAGCTTGAACTTTCGATTGCAATAGCCTTCAATAGTAGAAGAAGCAACGTTAATAGCACGCTCAATCAATTGATTTGGTACATTGTCTTCTTCATAGATACCTAGATAAGATATGGCTGTTGCAACGGTTGTTAGTGCGTTAGCAGAGAGCATTAAGACTGTTCCCTTTGCATCGCAGATCGATATTCAAATTCTTCAATTGCGCTCAAGTCAACCGTTAACTGCAATGAATGAGTAAAGATGCTATTCTTTAGTATTCGCAAATAATCAGTGACGTGACAAGTCAGAACCTGTTCATCTAAAAATATTTTAACCATTTCTTCAACCATCTGATTGTCATGACGAAAGTTTGCTACACCTAAACGAACGCTGATATTGCTGATATGCTTTTCAACCAGTTCAATTGCATCATAAGCTTCAAAATAGGTCGGTTGAAACTTCTTAATCACGTTTTCAAGCTTTAAAAAAACTTTCTTTTCCTCATCGGTCGGCTCTCCAGAAAAATTAACTACATGATCCGATTCATTTGGCGATGCAACAAAACTAAACTCACGATAGTTTGCGTTCATTTTTCCTCCCTCACTTCTTTTCTTCCGGACCATCAACTTTAGTAGCCTTCGGTCCTGGTCGTTTTCGACCGGATCCTTTTTCAACCTCGGCAATTCCAGATTCAATCCACTGTTCCGCGGTCTTATCATCAACATCAATAACAGCGCCGGGCTTTTTAGTTCCCGATGCTGTCATAATGCCCGCTTTTAATTTAATTTTCATTACGCACCAGCAACCTTCAAGACACGAATTGCCTTTGGACGAACAACACCGCCACCGACACGGCGCTTGTATTTGAAACCAATCAAGCCGTCTTCAATGTAAAGCTCATTCAAACGTGTGATAGAACCACCTTTACGATCAACAATACGATAACCAGCATTATAATCACCAAACGTAGCGATTTCAGATTCGTTTGCCACAGTGTCAAAATCATCCTGCGTATAAATTGGCTTGCCAAGGAAAGTGTTTGGCGTGCCAGCTTGTACGCTAGGCTGCCATAGGTAGTCACCTTGACTATTTTTGAGCGTGCGTAACATCATTTCCGTCTGAGAATGTACGACATACGAACCGTTTCGACGATACTGTGTAGGTACGTCATACATCAATTTAATGAAATCATCAATTGTAGCTGTACCAACCCCTGCAGTCACAGTACGCTGAACATTTGAATTAACCAGGATTCCTTCAGGCTGCTCGTTTGAGTGTCCAGTACCTTTTAAGAATGCTGTATCCTCTGCTTCAGCAAATGCACGGTTGAACGAAGATGCCATGAACTGCTGAAGGTTTAAATCAGTGTCTTCCAGCTCGTCCTCACCGATTTTGGTCAGGCCGAGTACGTCTTCGACATAAATCCATTCTTCATCCGGAGTCATATCGCTTTCAAAGTCTGCTAGTTTCTTTGTAGATGACGTTTCAAGCTTACCCCATCCTACAGATACTTCTGTCATTGAACGGCGGCGAATTCGGTCACGGTTGGTAGGGCGAACCGAAGCAAGTTGACGGAATACCGTCAATTTCGGAAGCTCGCGATAAATCTCTGCGTCCAGTGCTTCAGGTACAATAATTTGGCCTGTTGTGTCTTCCACAAGCGCCTTGCGTTCTTCCGGTGACATTCCACCTTTTCCTTCACGCAGGAATTTAAAGAAAGACTTTTGCTGCTCTGGTGTCAACTTTCCTTCCTCTGGATTTTGTGCTGGGTCGTGGTCTGGTTGAAATTTTCGATTCATTTTTGTTTCAGCTTGGTCGAGACGTTCTTTCAATTCGTTGAGCGTCTGATTGATGGTGTTAATTTTATTTTTCGTTTCCTGCGTCGCATCACCAAACTTTTTAATTTCATCAGCCTGCTTATCACCAGCTGCTTTAAGCTCCGTGAACGCTTCTTGAATTTGTGTAGCAAGTTCCTTAGTGCCACTGTCTCCGTTGAAATATTGAATATTTAAGTTTAATGGCCATTGAACTGCCTTTTTTTCTTTCATTGCCATTCATATTTCCTCCTTATTTTTCACAAAATAAAAAGCCTTACTGCATTGATTTAGCGTAGGCTTTCATTTCATCTACTATAGATTTTAGTTGCTTTTGTTCATCTTCATTTGGCAAGTTATCAGGTTCATCTTGCGTCTGAGGTTCCGCAGCATTAATAACAGCTTGCATGGCCTCAATAGCTGTCTTTAATAATTGACGATTTTTTTCACTGAGTACACGTCCGGCTTTCACTTCTTTTTGTAGCTCATAGACCACATCTAAGTGATTCCAAACATCATCAAGAGTTTTTACTCCACTAACTAAAGCTTGGCTATTTGCTCCCCAGGTAACAAAGCTGTATTCCCATAACTTTAATTGCAATAACTCTCGAGCATTTTCACCTTTATTCCATTTATCTTTCAAAGTATTAAACCCAATTGAAGTCTCACTAATCACACCATCATTCGCAAGAATAATTAAATCATTTCCAAGTGTCGTCTTAGAAATTTTGCTAACGGTGTACAACCCTTTGCTATCTTCTTCAATATGTTTTGGTAAACCAACTGGTGATTTAATATCATGCTGCCACAAAACTTTAATTCTACTTTTATCCTGTTTAACGGTTTGAGAAAACGCGCCTTTACGAACAATATCTCCATCTGAATCCTTAAAATCAAAGGTAGATACGTAAGCCTCAATCTCCCGTTTCTCCTCATCAACTTTAAATTCAGTTGGAAGTGACTTATACTTCAAAGTTTTCCCTCCTCTCATTCATCTGCAGGCTGATACTTCTCGCAACACCTGCACTGTATAACTTCTTTAGCAGGTCCGTCCGGGTCACCTGGATACATCATAAAATGACCGCCAACATCATATGGCTCATCGAACGGCTTTGTAACACCGTCCATTTTTTCATGAGACTTTCGAGTACGCTTATCTCTTGTTGCTACCCATGTTTTTGTAAGTGGAATGCCAGTGGCTTGAGCGCCTGCGCGATTACCATAATTACTTGCGCCAATTACTTCGGTTCGAGCAATGCGTATCGCTCGATATTTATCGAAGTCTTCATACTTTCGCTCAATATTTTTGGCAATTTCCTGTGTGCTTAATCTGTTGGCAACACCATCACCAATAACGAATTTCAAAAGCTCAATTGTGTATTCACTAATCCCTACTACCTCTTGCGCTACAATATCCGCAATGTAAGCCTGGATAAAGCTATTCTGCTCTTCAAAAAGCATAGCAAACGGGTTGAGCTTCACCTCAATATCTCCTGCAGCCTTTTTCAAATTGGTAAAGGAATCACTTCCAAATTCTTCAGTGACCGCAAGCCACACCGCTTTCAGTGTCTTCTGCCATTCAGTAGCTTGACTCTGCAGTATCTCTTCAACCCCATCTTGGCCTAATTTTTTATAAGCAGCTACAACCGTTTTCTTTTCAGCTTCAAACCTTTTCTTCACCTGCCTTTCAGCTGCTTTTATGAAAGGTCGCCTTCGCCTTTCGAAAGATTGGAAGTATCGGTCATTTGACTTTTGTTCGAAACTTTTTTCTTCATCACCTTCAGGAATATCAGTTTGATCATCAGGCGCATCTTCTCCCTCTGGGATAACACTTGCAGGAACTAATCGCACATTCCCGCCTTCAATCGCTTCATACCCAGCTGCTTCTCTTGCTTCGTTTATTTTTAGCCAACCGGCTGCCACTGCCTTATTATTTCGCTCGTAAACAGCATCTCGGTTTTCTTGAAGGGCTTCAACACGATCGGTGTCTACGGCAAGGAATAAGTTTTCTCCAAATTGAGGTGCCAGTTCATTATTCATTTTAGAAATTACTTTATTGAATACCGGAAGAACTGTTTCTTCATAAAAAGCACGCCTTGCCTCTTGGTAATTCGAATAGGTGGCATGCTCTTTATCTCCTACAATTTCAGGAGGAACACCAAAAGCCGCACATATCTCAGTGCGGCTCAATTTTTTTGATTGTATAAAATCCATATCTTTAGGATTAATTCCAATTTCTTGCCATTTCACACCACCATGCATCAAAAGGGCTTTTCCTGCATTTTTGATACCTGTATAGCTAGCATTAATCTTTGACATCATACGATTATATTGAGTATCATTCAAAGGCTCTTCATGTATCCAGGCTCCACTAGGACGTCCACTGTTCTGTAATAACGAAGCATTCCACGCGTTTGCTGCGTTATCTTGATCAATTCCACGTGCTGCCACTTGTATTGGAGACCACCCATAAAAATCCTCTAAAGGCGCAAAAAATTTAGTATGCATTACCTTTTCACTAGGAATTAAGATTTCTTCTCCGTTAGCCTGGTACAAATAAGAACCAATATATTTTTCTAGATGAGGGACAACACTTGTCCTATCAGGCCTTAGTAGCCATAATTCTCTTGATGGTCCTTTATTCGGTCCGTTCATCTCCACATAACTGTTTCCAGAAAGCATTTGAAAAGCAACCCACGCTTCAAAAAATTCTTGACCACTCTGTATAGCATTAGGTTTTTTCAATAAATCTAGCAATACATGTTGTTCAATTTCAGTTAACTCCTTACCTTTCTTTTCATAAAGAATAATAGGTAGGTATGATGCTGATTGAGCAATTGCCATGACACATCGATAAACCCAAATATTCCTTTGAAAACCCTCTTCAGCTAACTTTTCAAATCGTTGGGGTGTCCAAATAGGTTGCCCAACATACATGCTGACAATTGCTCGCTGCACTGCCTGAGATTTCATTAACCACTTGCTAATAAAATTCAACAACTATCACCTCCTCTATAACCCATGAGTGTAAATGCCATAACGTTCAGCATCCATTGCATGGTCATTCTTTTTGACCGGCTTATCTTCGCCACGTTCAGCAGCCTTCTCATCCCAAACATAGGAATAACGTTCTCTAATTAAATTTTTGCAACTTTTATGAGTGTAATTACGACCTTCAGAAATTGTAGTCGCAACATTTCTTATCCCATCTACTACACTATTTTTTGCTTTACGAACCATGAGTTTGCCATGCAAATGTATTTGAGCAATGAAAGATGCTGCAGAAGGGTCAATAATTACCATATCGGTGTATCCTTCACAAAAGGCTTCTAAGTCTTCATAGTACTCTCCATCGGTTTTTTGCTTACCTTTATTCCGACCATCATAATAATATTCTTTCAAGTTATAAAAGGTCGGAATACCCTCTTTATCGTAATAAATCCCTTGCAAGATAAATGCTGTAGGGTTCTGGGTTCCATAATCGATTGTAACTTGGTACTCATGAATTTCTTTCGGCCATTCATTTATGACATGCTCCTCTTCCTTCCACATATCATAAATGACACCCTCAGCTAAAACCCATAGGCCGAGAATGTAACGCTTAAAGAAAACACCGCTGTACATTCGCCGATAGCGCGCTTTCACCTTTTCAGAAAGAGACAGATTGTCATCCATCGTAAAATGTAAATGCAGCATGTTCTTTTCTTTCAGCTTATCCAGCCACTCTAACTTGAACCAATGGTATGGACCCGCAGGGTTACAGTTAAACCATAGCTTTGAACTTTCAACTGAACACCGAGCAGTAGCTTGGTCCACAAAACTTTTTGGCATTAAAGCAGCTTCATCAAAGAACATGCCAGCAAGAGTAATTCCTTGGATAAGGTCTTGCGAGGACTCATCTTTCCCGCCAAATAAATAAAAGTAATTAACTTTCCCTTTAAAAGTAATTGTTAAGTAGTTATCTGCACGATGGTCTTTTACTTTATATCCCCGGGAACGTAGCATGCGCTTTAAAGGGGTAATCACATTCCGGCGCAAAGCACCGATTGTCTTACCAGACATTCCGAGATTTTCTTCATGGAACGTCTCCATACCCCACATCACATAAGACAAGGACATGACAACCGTTTTGCCTGCACGAACGGAACCATCACATATAATACCGTCTTTCTCTTGATGTGGTGAATCATCACGCCACCAGGTCAATACTTTGAGCTGCTTTTTACTAAAAGGTTTAAATTGAAAAGGCGCAGGCTTTTTCTTTCTTCTCATCATGAAAGACACTTTATTACTCATCAGTGTCTTCATCTGACCACACCTCAACTGTTGTAGCATTCAATGCATCAATAAATCCGTCATCATCATACTCAACCAGTTCTTCAGAATTCCTAGTTTGCTCAATTTGCAAACGTGTCTGTTCAAGCGTTCTCTTATGTTCAAACACTTCTTCCATTTCATGTTTCAGCTTAATGGCTTTTAGCTTCTTATCCTGCACTCGAGTCAGCGCCTCTTCAATACGCAGAATATCATCGATAACGCGGTATTCTGTTTCTTCAACTTCTGTAATAACCAATTGCTCCTTAACACGAGGGACCACTTTCTTATCGCCTGTCTTTTCATCCACTACCTCAACAGGCTCTTTGACAGCCTTACGTTCCTGTAGAACGCGCTTTTGTTTCTCAGTAAGGCCATTCATTAAGTCTTGAATACGCTTGAGCATGCGCCGTTCTCGCAGGCTTAACAGACGTATATTTTCTTCAAGCTGCAGTCGTGGTCCTGTATCGATAGCAAAGAACATTGTTTGCTCTTCTTCATCCAGGACATCCAGATAAATCGTTTCAAACTCACCTGTCACCACTGCATTCTTGTTCTTCTGAGGTGCCCCGCCTCCTGGGTTTCCTAGTGCATTCTTATTGCCTTTGGGCGCTCCGCCGTTATTGCCTTTTGCATTCTTGTTACCCTTTGGGGCGCCACCTTTTCTCTTACGTTTATTTGCAGTACTACAATCATTTTTTTGCAGTACTGCATTCCATTTATCGCGTGACTTCCATGATGAGATTGTCTTTTCTTTCTCTCCAAGAATTTCTGCGATTTTTCTGTTTGTGATATTTCCATTGTGTTCTTTAAAAAGTTCAAACGCCTTGTCACGATTTGGATTCCTTGGTCTTGGCACTACATCTCACCCACCTCCCGAAAGAGCTTATGTTGAGTTTGTTTTATAGATCATCCTTCTGAAGCTCCAAGTCAATCTCGATAAGTTTCTTTAAGTCATCAACTGACTTAATTTCAATGCGCCCATCTTGGAAGTCTTTAACCCAGCGAGCAATCCCGGCTTGGATGATACGGCGATACTTTTCTTTGGATTCAAGTATGCTTTCTATGGTTTCAACTTCATATTCAAGTAAGAGTTGTTCTTGGTCATCATCATT